>NZ_JSYM01000015.1 GCF_000812945.1 Flavobacterium sp. AED | reverse complement strand
CCTGAACTTACCGCTATTGTTAGTGGTGCGGTGAATGGAGATACCATCAACTATACTTTGGCAACTACCGCTTCCCAGTTCTCCAATGTGGGTGACTATCCGATTGCCGTGACTTTGGGCGCTAATCCAAACTATACCGTTGCTGCTACCGATGCAACCTTGACCATTACACCAAAAGCACTGAATGTGACTGTAGTGGCGGATGATAAATCTAAAGTATACGGGGACGTTAATCCTACACTTACCGCTATTGTTAGTGGTGCGGTGAATGGAGATACCATCAACTATACTTTGGCAACTACCGCTTCCCAGTTCTCCAATGTGGGTGACTATCCGATTGCCGTGACTTTGGGCGCTAATCCAAACTATACCGTTGCTGCTACCGATGCAACCTTGACCATTACTCCAAAAGAAATTCATGCTGTAGCAGATACCAATACAATTCCTGTAAATGGAATGACTGGAGGGAATTCAGGAGTGAACGTTTTCACTAACGATACATTAAATGGATCGCCTGTTAATCCTACGGATGTAGTATTAAGCTCTACACCAAACGGACCATTGACTATAAATCCTGATGGAACTGTTAATGTAGCATGTAGCACCAAACACACCAGCGGGAAGTTATACTGTAAATTACACTATTTGTGAAGTGTTGAACCCTACCAATTGTGATACAGCTACAATTACTATTGTTGTTGCTGCTCCTGTTATTGATGCTAATGATGATATGTATTCAATTACTAATTGTAGTGAATTTGGCGTAGTTGGTAATATATTCGCAAATGATACTTTGAATGGAAATTCAATTATATCAGAAGTAATAAACTTTTCATTAGTTTCAGGAGAGAACTCAAATATCACATTAGATAATATAGGAAATATCAATGTACTAAGTGGAATAGCTAGTGGTTCATATGTACTAACATATCAAATTTGTGAAAAATTAAATCCTAACAATTGTAATACTGCTACAATAACATTAAATGTTACTATTGCCAATAATATTGTGACAATAAATAGCTCAATTTGTAATGATGGAGAAATTACAACTACTAACCTAAGTGACTTATTACCAGCGGGAACTCCTACAAACGGAACCTGGATTGATGTAAATAATTCGGGTGGTTTACAAGGAAGCATACTTAATGCTTCTGGACTTTCTGTCAAAGATTATATTTTTGAATATAAAATTAACGATGCAACTTGTCCAAGAACTATAAGAGTTGTCATGACCGTG
>NZ_JSYM01000014.1 GCF_000812945.1 Flavobacterium sp. AED | reverse complement strand
AAGAAAATATTTTTGTTTTCATAGTAGATACTTATTATTTTAAATTATCTATCAAATTTATTTTTGATTGTTTTGATAAAATTATTTAAGGTTTGTTATTCAAGAAAAAGGGCAATTTGTATTAATTATACCTGAGGACAAAATGCCCTCAGGTATTAAATTTAATTATTCACTATATATAAATATCCGTCTTTTTTATTGGTTACAGATTTTCCATTACCATCAATAGAGGTATAGTTTAAGATATAAAAGTAGGTTCCGGTAGGTAAGCCTGTCGGTTCACTAACTGTTACTCTACCATGTGAAGTACCGTCAAAAGCATTACTTGTATTATTATATCCTTTAGTTTCAAAAACCAATACTCCCCAACGGTTATAAATTTCAACGGTATTATCTGGATAACAAATAGTATCGTCAATATTATCGATTATGAATTTTTCATTAATTCCGTCACCATTTGGTGAGATAGCATTATGAACTAATATTGTTCCACAGGCTAATACAATACCAGCACAACCAGTATTCACGGTCATGACAACTCTTATAGTTCTTGGACAAGTTGCATCGTTAATTTTATATTCAAAAATATAATCTTTGACAGAAAGTCCAGAAGCATTAAGTATGCTTCCTTGTAAACCACCCGAATTATTTACATCAATCCAGGTTCCGTTTGTAGGAGTTCCCGCTGGTAATACATCACTTAGGTTAGTAGTTGTAATTTCTCCATCATTACAAATTGAGCTATTTATTGTCACAATATTATTGGCAATAGTAACATTAATGATTTGTATAAATTCAGATGCATTTCCACAGGCATCAGCCACCAACCATTTTCTTACAATAGAATAAGAATTTTCGGTTCTGTTAATAATGTTTTCAGTAAATACAGCTGGAGAAACTGCGGAACAATTATCTACAAAAACCAGTTCAGGTTTAGTTGGAATTGCATCACAATTCACATCGATAGTTGATGTAAAAGCTGTTGCTGTAGTTGGACCTACGGTATCAATTACATTAATAGTTTGTGAAGCTCTAGAACTGTTTCCGCAAGCATCAGTCGCAGTCCAAGTTCTGGTTATAGAATAGGAACCAGCACACTGACCGTTAGTTGTTACATCTTCAGAAGTCAAAGTTACAGATGAACCACATTCGTCAGTTGCAGTAGCTGTGGCGAAAGTTGGCACAGCAGAACAAGAGACAATTGAAGCTTCAGGTAATGTTGCAATAACCGGAGCAGTTGTATCAATTACATTAATAGTTTGTGAAGCTGTAGCAGCATTTCCACAAGCATCAGTTGCAGTCCAAGTTCTGGTTATAGAATAGGAACCAGCACACTGACCGTTTGTTATCACATCTTCAGAAGTCAAAGTCACAGATGAACCACATTCGTCAGTAGCAGTTGCTTGAGTAAACACAGGTGTTACAGGACAAGATATAGTTGAAGTTTCTGGAAGAGTAGCAATAACCGGAGCAGTTTTATCTTGAACAGTAATTACTTGTGTTTTAGAAGCAGTGTTTCCACAAACATCTGTTGCAGTCCAAGTTCTGGTTAGCGTATAGTTGCTGGCACAATTTCCGTCAGTTCTAATTTCTTCGAAAGTCACTACAGGAGCAGCATCACAATTATCAGTGGCAGTTAATGTAGCTGCAGCAGGAACTGCAGAACATTCTGCTGTTGCATCGGCAGGAGCCTCGCTCAATACCGGAGCAGTTTTATCTTTAACGGTAATTACTTGTGTTTTAGAAGCAGTGTTTCCACAAACATCTGTTGCAGTCCAAGTTCTGGTTAGCGTATAGTTGCTGGCACAATTTCCGTCAGTTCTAACTTCTTCGAAAGTCACTACAGGAGC
>NZ_JSYM01000013.1 GCF_000812945.1 Flavobacterium sp. AED | reverse complement strand
CCTCTTAAGGTGGTTATTGCGGCGGGGCTCACCTCTTCCCATCCCGAACAGAGTAGTTAAGCCCGCCTGCGCAGATGGTACTGCAGTTATGTGGGAGAGTATGTCGTCGCCTTTCTTTAATCTGAACTCGTTTCAGATTCTATTAAATCCTATTCATTTATTTGAATAGGTTTTTTTGCTTTATAGCTTTTTTAGGGATGCTGAAGGAGAATTAGTGACAAAAGTCCATTTTGAATGAGTTAAATAAAGATTAAGCATAGATTAGTTTGTCTAAGTTTTATGTAAAATAAGATCTTGTTTGGGTATGATGTTTGATCTCAGGCTGTGAAATTACTTAGGAAATCTTTATATTGGTGTTGAGGTTTTTTGCTGGTAAGTCCGTAGAAATAGGGAATAGCGTTACAGTTATTTGATATAGAATCTATTTTTTTTAAAGACTAACTCATGTGTTGTCCGAGTCCCGTCTGCTACTAAATTCCAATCTCTAAATAGGACTTTCCTAGTGACTTCATTAAGCTATCTTCTATGAGTAATGCGAAGATATGCTTGGTGTTTATCAATGAGGAAATCTGGAACAGTTATCTTGTCAAAGAATCCTTTTGATCTTAATTTAGATTGTAAGGATTCTTTAGGAATCGAATTAATCTCTTTTAGATACAAACGTAAAATTCCTGATTTTTTTATAAGAGGCTAACTCAAAATATTCAACGTTTATCTCCGGTAATAATAACTTGATGAGTTCGATATAGAAATCTTCACTTTGTAGCTGATTTGGAAATGTAAATATCTTCTTTTTAATATTTCGCTGCAACTTTTAGATCTTGTCTAAAAATGGATAATTCTCCAATTGAGTAGTTGTCTATTTTTATAATGGGTTAGGTTGTGCGCTTCAAGTTCTCAAAAAAACTCCATTTCATTCCATTTTCTGTGAGCTTTAGCTGCTATCAGTAAAGCGGGCAGTTGAGTTGTTTATTAATTATTAGTTTGTATTATGTAATATGTAGCATTTTGACTAGCATTAATAACTATTGTAGCAAGCTTCAAACCGTTCAGAAAGGTAATAAATCTGGATATTTAGGAGTATGAGAAAATAACAATCTAAAAAAAAGTCTATTTGTATTATAATACCTATGGCTAATACTGTCTATTTTCATAGCTTTTCTAAAGAATAAGAAGGGGTGATAGAAAAAAAGTTTAGTTTCAAGACTCATGTTTTCAGTGAGTTAAAGTTTAAGTTAAGAAAACATTAAAAAAAGTGTTTAAAAAAGCTTGTAAAAGGGAATAAAGGGGTTACTTTTGCACCCGCAATGACGCAGAGGTTCTTTAATATACTGGCAAGTAATACGAATTAAACAAGAAAATTTATTTTCTAAAAAAGATTCAGAAAAGCTTGTGAGATTAGAAAACGCTTACTACATTTGCACCCCGCAAAACAAGCGAAGTTCCTTGAAAGACTGATAAGAAAACGAGAAGAAATTGGGAATAAAAATTTCCAAAAAAAAACTTCAAAAAT
>NZ_JSYM01000012.1 GCF_000812945.1 Flavobacterium sp. AED | reverse complement strand
GCAAAACATTTTTTAAACAACGAATTAAAATAAAAACTGCCACTAACAGCTACTACAACGGATTTGGGCAATAGGCTTAATGGAAAGTTAGTTTTGTATTTGAATGTTTTGGCAAATCCGAAAATAGGGCTTAATTTAGTCCCAAACCCGCTGTAGTACCAGAACGTTACCTGCCATTTCTAAAAAAAATGAGAACACATCAACAATTTATTAGCGAGTTAAATAAACTAATTAATTTTTACAAGTCGAGCTTATATGCTTACGACCAAACTGACTATTTTTTGTATCAATGGCGAAAAAAGAAAGATAATTTAATCGAACTTGACATAGAAGTAAATCCTCCAACTTTTTACAAAAGTAAACTTAAAGGAGTAGTAAGTGAAAATCAAAAAAATTTAGCAGAAATTGTATTTGTTCGTTTTGTTTCTGCTTTAGAAGTTTTTTTAATCGATCAAATCCGTGAAATATTTATTTCTCACAAAGAACCATTTAAAAAGGAAAATATTATTTTAGAATTTAGACAATCGGACTTGCTTTCAATAAAATCTACAGCCGATATTTATAATCTCGTTATCTCTAAAGAATTGAGGAGGCTTTCAAGCGGTGGCTTTAATGAAATTGTAAAATATTATAACAAAACATTAAAAATTGATATTGCAAATATTTACCCTGGATTCAAAATTATGGAGGAATACCATCAACGAAGACATCTTTTAGTTCATCGTCTAGGGAAAACTGATCAATTTTATAGAGATAAATATAACTATCAAGGACATAACATTACAGTCGAGAATTTTTATCTTGAAAACTGTTTTGAAGATTTTAAAAAATTTTCTGAAGAAATTTTAGAACAAGTTAAAAATCGGTCTAAGGAAAATTTTTCAACGCAAAAAAACAATAAAAAGCCTGAAGCAAAATGTCAAATTGAAGTAGAGTTTACTAAAAAAACAACGCCTATATTTGAATCTAATTATGAATTTTGGGCAGGAGATGCATTGTGTATGTTTAATAATATTTTCGATAGAAAAGTCTTTCATAGTGCTGAAAAACCAACTTTTTATCTCTCAGGAACTGCAATGCAAATTTTGGCATATACTGCAATAGTTGAAACGGAAATTAAAAGAAGTAAAATTAAAGCAATAATTGTATCAAAAATATCTAATCAAAATTCCAACAAACCAATTCTTTTGGACAAACACTTAATAGAAAAGATAAGGCTTAAACTTCCTGAGCAACCTTGGCAAAAAAATCAACATAAGCGAACTGCGAAAGAATTAGGACTTTCTAACGTAATTGTTTCAAAAGCTATAACGGAACTTATAAAAAATGGAACTTTTAAATCGCAAAGAGGAGGAAAAATATTGGGTGAATGAAACGGCAGGTAACAGCTACTACAACGGATTTGGGCAATAGGCTTAATGGAAAGTTGGTTTTGTATTTGGGATGATTTGGCAAATCCGAAGAATGGGCTTAACTTAGTCCCAAACCCGCTGTAGTACCAGAACGTTAGGCGTGAGTTGTGACGAAATTACGCAGATGAAAACAATTAGAAAATAAATTGGTTTCCGCAAGAAGTTTACAATGCAGAAACGTGAAAGTTGGAATTTATAAGGGGAAATCTGAAAAGCAGAACGTGAAAAGCAGAAACTTGAAAAGCAGAAGCGTGAAAGTTGGAATCTGAAAAGTAGAAACTTGAAAAGCGGAAACGTGAAAGTTGGAATCTGAAAAACAGAAACTTGAAAAACAGAAGCGTGAAAAATTTGCGGTTTAATGATAATTTCGCCTAAACAACCCCCGCCTAACAGCCGTTTGGCGAGATTGGGGTTTTAGGCTGAATTTAAAAATGGTTTTGTATTTGGAAAATTTGTGTTTAACCGAAAAATCTCGCATCTTTAGTCCCCAACCACGCCAAGCGCCAGAACGTTAGTGGCAATTTTACAGACCGAAAGAACAAAAAAACAATGAACAGACTTTCATTAAAAATATTACCAAGTCCAGAATCCAATGACAATGAAGTTAGAATTCTAATTGACAATGAAGATTTTTTAGGAGATGACTATTTGGGACTAGACCCGCCTGTTTTTTTTGAC
>NZ_JSYM01000011.1 GCF_000812945.1 Flavobacterium sp. AED | reverse complement strand
ATTTCCACAAGCATCAGTTGCAGTCCAAGTTCTGGTTACAGAATAGGAACCAGCACATGCACCATTAGTGGTTGCATCTTCAGAAGTCAAAGTGAAAGTAGAACCACATTCGTCAGTAGCAGTTGCTTGAGTAAACTCAGGTGTTGCAGGACAAGAAATAGTTGAAACTTCGGGAAGAATAGCAATAACCGGAGCAGTAGTATCGACTACATTGATAGTTTGTGAACTATAAGATGAGTTACTACAAGCATCGGTAAATGTCCAAGTTCTAGTAATAATAAACGAATTAGGACAGTCACCTTGAACAGTTGTATCAATTCCTTGAACAGTGATTTCACCATTACAATTATCAGTAGCTGTAAGTGAAGTTATAGGAGGAACATCAGTTGCACAAGCCACTGTCAGATTTTCGGGAGCTACAGGAGCAATAGGAGCATTGGTATCTTTGACACTAAATGTAGCTGATGTTGAGGAACTATTTCCACAGGCATCTTTTGCGGTAAAGATTACAGTTACTGCAGCTGAACAATCGTTCAAAAGTGCATTAAAGTTGTTAGACCAAGTTACATCAGAACAATTATCAGTAGCAATTGCTCCTCCATTATTCGTTAACCAATCAGCAATGGAATTTTGATTTCCTTGACCATCACACTCAACAGTTATATTTGAAGCAGTAACAGTAATAGTTGGCGCAGTGGTATCTTGGATAGTAATTACTTGAGTAAATATTTCGGAAGAGTTTCCACAATCATCTTTTACGGTCCAAGTATTGGTATAAGTTCCAGCATTGACACATCCTTCAGAAGCTACAAATTGACCAATTACTTTAGTAATATTGGTTACATCAGCGTCACATAAATCAGTAGCTGTTGGAATTAATCCTTGAGCTGTAGCCAATGCTTCTGTATCACTACATTCAATGGTTTTGTTTAAAGCAGTTGCTTCGGTAGACCAAGTTGGAGCAGTGGTATCTTCGATAGTTATTACTTGCGTGAATACTTCGGAAGTATTTCCACAATCATCTTTTACGGTCCAAGTGTTAGTATAAGTTCCAGCATTTGCACATCCTTCAGAAGCCATAAATTGACCACTTATTTTTGTAATATTGGAAACATCTAAATCACAATTGTCTTTAGCTATAGGGAATACTAATTGAGCTGCAGCCAAAGCTTCGGTATTATTACATTCAATAGTTGTGTTTAAAGCTGAAGATTCAGTAGTCCAAGTTGGAGCAGTAGTATCAATTATTTTAATTACCTGATCAAATCCTACAGTGTTTTTACAAGCATCACTAACAGACCAATGTCTAACAATCACTTTATTATTTTTACATAAACCTGCAGGAGTTAAACAAACACTTTTGAATTCAATAGTACCAAGTTCAGTTCCATCTTTTCTTGCATAAATAAACCAATTTCCATTCATGTTTCCGGTAAGTTCTTCAAAGCTTGACACATATGAATTCAAGCCAATGATACTATTAGTAGAAGAAAGGGCTCCATATGGAGTGAAGTTTTGAATTACATCAGTTTGTATAGGATTGTTGTTATCCCATTTTGGATAAGAAGAGCTATTAGGATAAAAAACAGGTAAATATAATTCTGGATCACTTGGTGTTGAGGTATCACAATTTCCTCCAGAACAATATGGAGCAACTAAAACAATTCCTTGTCCACTTGGCGAAACTAAAGTAAATTCGACTCTACCTTTTCCCTGATTTGTTTCAAATGCCAAAGCAAGTTTTTCGATATTACTAGCCGTTATATCATCAAAACCTGAAACTGTGAATGGGAAATAATTGCCATTTCCAGTATTTATTGATGTAATATCTGAATTTCCAAAACAATCATGATCTACAAAAGTAGCTGTTGGATTTGAATCACAGTTATCTTGGATATTTGTTACAGAACCAGTTGAAGTTGTAGTGGTGTCTGCAAAACAATTTTCATTACTAATAAGTGTTATGCTAGCTGGTGGAGTAAAAGTAGGGGGAGTTGTATCCTGAACTTTTATTGTTTGGGTATATGACGTTTTATTTAAACAAGCATCGGTGGCAGTCCAAGTTCTTAAAATAGTAGAAGATCCTGTACAAGTTCCAGCAGTTTGTGTCTCTAAAAAGCTCACTGCTGCAATGCCACAATTATCAGTAGCAGTCAATATTTTAGCAACAGGAATTGCATTACATTCTACGGTTATGTTAGCTGGTAATGATTCATTAAAAGTTGGTGGTGTATTGTCTATCACCGTAATTGTTTGCACAAAGTTGACACTGGTATTTCCACAGCCATCGCTGAAGTTCCAAGTACGCACTCTCACATATGCATTGGCACAATTAGCATCAGCAGTGGTTACATCACTTACCAAATTTTTGGTTGGATTTACCGTACAATTATCCGTAGCTGAAGGTGATTCAGCAAGTGCGGAAGCTATTCCTGCAGTATTGTTACATTGTAAGGTATGGTTAAGAGAACCTGCAGTAGTAGTTATTACTGGAACCGTATTGTCAATAACCGTGATAGTTTGCACAAAGTTGGCACTGGTATTTCCACAGCCATCACTGAAGTTCCAAGTACGCACTCTCACATAGGCATTGGCACAATTCGCATCAGCAGTGGTTA
>NZ_JSYM01000010.1 GCF_000812945.1 Flavobacterium sp. AED | reverse complement strand
AGGTGGTTATTGCGGCGGGGCTCACCTCTTCCCATCCCGAACAGAGTAGTTAAGCCCGCCTGCGCAGATGGTACTGCAGTTATGTGGGAGAGTATGTCGTCGCCTTTCTTTAATCTGAACTCGTTTCAGATTCTATTAAATCCTATTCATTTATTTGAATAGGATTTTTTGCTTTATAGCTTTTTTGTATAATGAATGATTAGTGGATAAATCCCAAAAGTTGGATATTAGACAGAATGAGGATAATCTGAATAAAAAGAAATCAATCTTTCTCACTCCTCTAAATTGGCTTCTAAATGCTTTAATTTTGGTATTAAAAGATTCTGCTGAAGCATTTGTACTTCTATTATCAAAATAGTTTAATAATTATTCATTATCGATTTTAAGTTTGCATTGAAGAATTTGAAACTGGATTGATTTACTTTTTCATACCATTTGGCCAACTTTGAAAGGCTAATAATTTTATCGGTTGTTTTCTCAAAGATATTTCTTAAATCTTGCGCTAAATTGTATGCTTTTTCAATTTAAGGGAATAGTTCAAACAATATCACAGCACGGTCTATTTTGTTTTCCGACGATTTCTTTTTATATAGAAAATAACGGCTTCGGGTTAGTAATTGCTTAAGAAATCCTTGTTTTGACGTTGCTGTTTTTTACCACCAATACCATAGAAAGAGTCAATAGTATAGCAAGTATTAGCTTTGGAACTTATTGATTTCTTTTAAAAAAAACAAAATTCTGTGTGATAAGAGTTTAGTTTGTTCTTAAATTCTAATCTCATCAAAGAATCCTTTTGAGCTTAGTTTTTCATAATGATGGTCTCTTGGAGTTGATCTGGGTTTTTTTAGGAATTAGCTAAAAATATTCAATGATTATCGTTTATAATAACTTAAGAAGTGCGCTTTGCGAATCTTGCGTCTGATTGGGAAATACAAATATTTCCTTTTAATATTTCACCAAAATTTTTATAATTAATCCAAATTTAGTTTGTATCAATTATAACTATTAGTATTCTTTAAGTATATTTTTTAATTATATCAAATAGATTTAGACCATTTCAAAACAACTCATATAAAATATAATTTATTGATAGATAATTAGTTATTTGTGTTTTGATGATTTGTTTACAATTGTATTTCGATGTAAATATTAGGTCAGATGTTGATAATTTAGTTAAAATTTTATTAAAAATTAATTAAATCACTGGGAATAAATTCCTACTTTTATTTTTTTTAAATTATTAATCATTTAGTTATAACTATTAGTAATTATATATTAACGACAAAATTCATTTTATGAAAAATAAATTACTTTTATTTTTACTATTTCATTTGTTATTGGGGAATAAATTAATTGCAGAAAATTTGGCAGATGTTGTAAATATCCATAATACAAATTTGGAATTAATAACTACAATTATTCCTTCGGATACAATAAAAAAATATAAAAAGACCTCAAGGAGTTCAAAAGTTACTGCTCTTTTATCCCCTCCTTCTACTATTGCAGGAAGTTCTTGTGGAGACGGAATTAGCCCGTCGCAGGTTAATGTTTACGCCTTCGGAAATAGTAGTTCTGAAACTATAGAGTGGTTCGCATCTCAAACTTCAGCGAGTCCAATATTTACAGGTAATGTCTATAGTCCAAGTATTATTACGACTAAAACGTATTATGTGCGCAGTCGATTAGGAAGTGATACCAGTACGCGTGTACCAGTTGTAGCATCAATTTATTTCACACCTCCTGCGGTTACTTTATCGGCTTCTCCGGTTAATAATACCTCAAGTCCACTATGTTTGGGAACATCTGTTACTTTTACGGCATCAGGTGGAGCTGATTTATTTGAATTCTCAGTTGATGGGGTTGTTGTGCAATCTATGTCTACAAGTAAAATTTTTACAACTAATCTTCTAACTGATGGACAAGTTGTAAGAGTGAGAACAAGATATCAGGTAAGTATGGATGGAGCTATTACTGAAAAAACATATGGAACAGGAGCTTTGGAAGATAATTTTCTTTCAGCACCATTGTCTACTAATGCTTCGACGGGCTATATTAATTCATTAAAAATTAGTGCTTCCGAAGATAAATTGGTTTTAGGTATTGCGGGTAAAGTTCTAAATAATAGAAGTTTATTGTTGTTTCTTGATACAAAACCTGGAGGATTTAATATGTCAAATTATGGTGATGAGGCAAATTCAGATCCTTTAGTTCGATCTTTTAACCTTTTTAATAATAATCCAAGTACATTCGATTCGTATTTTCAAGCGGATTATTGTTTAGTTATTTCTACAGATGCTGGAGAAACTAATTATTATGCAAATGTTGTCGAATTAAAGACGGGTACTTCTATTAAAACTTATTTGGGAAGTGCTTCTACAGGCCTGCCTTCAGCAGTAATGGGTGTTAATAAAAATAATGTTGGAATTAATGATTATAATCTTGGTTTTGAAGTTGAAGTTTTAAAATCTCTTATTGGTTATACAACAGGGGATATTAAGTTTTTTGGATTAACTATGAATGATAAAGAAGATGGTAGTCAAACGGTTACCAATTCTTTTTTAAGTCCAGAAAGAAGTAGTAATTTAGATTATGGGATTGGTTCAGTAGATTATAATTTGAAAGATCCAAATCCAGTTGTGGTTTCCTCAGCTGCATTAACACCTTGTTATTCTGAGGCAAATATTATGATGAATTTTGTTTCTATTCCAACAACTGCTAGTGTAATACAACCTACATGTGCTTTACAATCAGGGACAATTGTTATATCGGCACAGCCGGGTGTAGAATATAGTATAGATGGTGTAGCTTATCAAAATTCTAATGAGTTTTCGGGATTAACTCAGGGAAATTATACAATATATGTAAGAAATAAATTAGATAATTCTTGTGTTCTTTCTTCAGTAGATCCTATTATAATTAATGCAATTCCAACTCCTCCAGTTGTACCAACAAGTACCAGTGTCGTACAACCAACTTGTGGAACTCCATCAGGAAGTATAGCGATAGCAACCCAATCTGGCGTTGAATATAGTTTGGATGGAATAACGTATCAGTCATCGAATACCTTTACAGGATTGGCACCTGCAGATTATACATTGTATGTAAGAAA
>NZ_JSYM01000009.1 GCF_000812945.1 Flavobacterium sp. AED | reverse complement strand
CATTGTAAAGTGTGATTGAGTGAACCTGCGGAAGTGCTGATTACCGGAACTGTATTGTCAATAACGGTGATAGTTTGCACAAAGTTGGTACTGGTATTTCCGCAACCATCACTGAAGTTCCAAGTACGCACTCTCACATAGGCATTGGTACAATTCGCATCAGCATTGGTTACATCACTAACTAAATTTTTAGTTGGATTTACCGTGCAATTATCCGTAGCTGAAGGTGATTCGGCCAGTGCTGAAGCAATTCCTGCAGTATTATTACATTGTAAAGTGTGATTGAGTGAACCTGCGAAAGTGCTGATTACCGGAACTGTATTGTCAATAATTGTAATGGTTTGTACAAAGTTGGCGCTGGTATTTCCGCAACCATCGCTGAAGTTCCAAGTACGCACTCTTACATAGGCATTGGCACAATTCGCATCAGCAGTGGTTACATCACTTACTAAATTCTTGGTTGGATTTACCGTGCAATTATCCGTAGCTGAAGGTGATTCGGCCAGTGCAGAAGCAATTCCTGCAGTATTATTGCATTGTAAAGTATGGTTAAGAGAACCTAGAGTAGTGCTAATTACCGGAACTGTATTGTCAATAACGGTAATTGTTTGCACAAAGTTGGCACTGGTATTTCCACAACCATCACTGAAGTTCCAAGTACGTACTCTTACATAGGCATTGGCACAATTCGCATCAGCAGTGGTTACATCACTTACTAAATTTTTAGTTGGATTTACTGTGCAATTATCCGTGGCTGAAGGAGATTCGGCTAATGCGGAAGCTATTCCTGCAGTATTATTACATTGAAGTGTGTGATCCAGCGTACCCGCTGAAGTACTGATTATCGGTAAAGTATCATCTACAACAGAAACTGTTTTTGTACAAGTTGAAATACAGCCATGTGAATCTGTAATTGTTGAGGATAAAATAAATGTTGTATTGCAACCAGGACCTGCAGTTACCGATACAGTTTGAGAATTGGAATCTCCTGCTATTGAACCATTTCCAGAAATACTCCAGGAGTAAGTTGCGCTGGTTGGGGCTGAATAAATATTAGAAGAGGAGGAAGGACATAACGGACCATTTGAACCAGTGATAGAACATGTTAATGGCTGATTTACTGTTATAACCACATCGTCAGATACTGTACATTGTGATCCTGAGCCCACTATTGGCCCCGTTACTACAGTAAGTCGAAATGTCGCAGAACTTCCGGTTATACTTACGTTTGAATGTAAATCAGTTGGATCAGCGATAGTTGCGGATCCACTTACTACAGACCAAGTTTTAGATATAACAGTATAACCATCACTAGGAACAGCTGATCCTTGAAGCATATATGAAGATCCTGCGCAAACAGTATCATCATCTCCCGCGTCAGAACTTCCAAGAGTGAGGTTATCGATAGGAAGTGGATCAAAAAAGTCCTTAATAGCTGCAGATGGGGATGTAGAAGTTTTAGATTTAACAAAAACTGTTTTTATTTTAAGACTTACACATGGGTCAATAGCCCCTAATACTTCTGTTAAATTCACTGCAGATTCAATAAATGTATTTTGAAGATAGTTATTAACTCCAAATGCCTGAAAAGGTACTGGAACAGTAGTTGAATTTCCAGCTGCGTATACTGAGTTGGGTAGAAGTGATGCAAAATAGGTTTTGTATTCCCATATACTTCCATTAAATTCCCATCGTTGAATATCAAATTTAGCAACACCGCTTTCAAAGTATACTGTCAATAAAAAATCTCCTGCAGTTCGTCCTCCAGTTGAGGCAGGAGCTGTAGTTGCAAAACCGCTACTAGTTTTTGTCATAGCAGTTTGAAGAAATTCAAAATCAACATAAGCATTACCGCTATTACTTAAACGATCGGCAGCAAAAATAACCCATACATTTCCATTACTATCTGTCGTTAAATGAATTAATGCATTATTCATGTCGGTTTTATTATTTGCAGTACCTGACACCCAAGTCATATTATTTGGATTATCACTCACTTTGTCCCCTCCTCCAAATATATTGTCAGTTGAGTTGTTATAGGGATCATATAAATGATAAGTAATTCCTGAATTTAAAGGTACTCCTGAATTTGCAAGTACAAATCCACCTGTACCTGTTCCGTCCGTCCAATCTCCTACAGCTGTATTTGCAATAAGTGTTCCGTCAATATTGAATCCACCGGTTGGCGAATTAACGGGTGCTGTACCTGGACCAATTTGTGCAAGTATTACTGTTGGAAAACATAAAAAACTTAATAAAAAAATAGAAAATATTCTTGTCGAATTAGTAAAAGTTGATTTCATATTGATTTGTTTTAAATCGTTAGAAAATGAAATGTTTGTAAATAGCAAAATTCATTTTAGAACGTTGCTTGCGAATTGATGGATGAATCTTTCTCAACGAACATTCATTCATAATAAGATTAGAAGAAATATTTATTGTAAATGCACTTAAAAAGTTAATTATTTGATTAAAATAAATATCGATTAAAGATTCAATTTGACTAAGGTTATTCCAATACACCAGACCATCAAATCGAAAACTTAGATTACTCATAAACTTGAAGAAATCTAATAGATAGAAAGTAATTTTTGCATTCATACAATCAAATTTTAATTTATCATTTTTAAAATTGATTTTGTGGTATTATTTTAAGTTTAATTATATTATATAGAAATATTTAAGTTTATCTAAATAGTATATAATTACTGTGGATCTTTTCTAATTAGAAATTAAAATATAAGCATATTAAAAGGCCTAAATTTTACTGTAGCTGAAGTTTTTTTTCATATTATTTCAACTGTTTAATTAAAAATAAAATGATTGTGATTTATCAAACAATTGAATTTTTAATTCAATTTATATTTGTTTGAATTTTTTAAGTATTTAAATTATTTAAAAAGGTATATTTTTAAATTTATTTAAATAAGTTCAATTTGTGAAATATTGTCCAATACTTTTTGAATTAATAAATTATTTCAAAAATTAACAGTCTAAAAATTTAGATTATTTCTAAATTTTTCAGGGATGAAAGTTCTCTTTTTTTGGGGTTAAAATAAACTTCTCCTCGTAAATAATTATTTGATTTAGGTTCTCAAATAATTATAATCCTTATATTATATCAAAGTTATAAATATTTAGTAATATTGATTTTTTTTTTCTACCAATAACCTAAATACTCGTTTAAATGTATATTCTTAATAAAAAAAACAATTTTATTGTTCAGAAATTTTAACGTTTGTTTTGTAGTTTAATAGAGTGTCAATAAATAATTTTAAATTTTTAGCAATTATATTTATCATAGAATTATAATTAATTAATAAAAAAGTATTTATTGATATGTTTTTTAACTAAGAATTTTAAAAAATGATAGTTTAAATATGCTATTAATATTTAAAATTAAAAACCCCAAAAGTATTTACTTTTAGGGTTATGGTTATACTAATTTTAGCTCAATAATATAGCTCTATTTTTCTTTTAGTTAATTTTTTACAAGGCCGTAATAATAAATTCACTTCGTCTGTTCATTTGATGTTCTTCCTCGGTACATTTTACACCATCTGCACATTTATTTACGAGTTGTGTTTCACCATATCCTTTTCCGGTTAATCTGCTTGAATCAACACCATTTTTGATTAACCAGTTTATGGTAGATTTAGCTCTTCTGTCAGATAAAGCTTCATTATATTTGAATGTTTGTCTGCTATCTGTATGGGATCTTATATCAAGTTTCATAGTTGGATTTTGATTTAAAACATCTAATATTTTTTCTAAATCCAAAGCGGCTTCAGTTCTAATATTAGATTTATCTAAATCAAAGTAAAT
>NZ_JSYM01000008.1 GCF_000812945.1 Flavobacterium sp. AED | reverse complement strand
CTTAAACTATACCTCTATTGATGGTAATGGAAAATCTGTAACCAATAAAAAAGACGGATATTTATATCTAACTAAATAATTAAATTTAATACCTGAGGGCATTTTGTCCTCAGGTATAATTAATACAAATTGCCCTTTTTCTTGAATAACAAACCTTAAATAATTTTATCAAAACAATCAAAAATAAATTTGATAGATAATTTAAAATAATAAGTATCTACTATGAAAACAAAAATATTTTCTTTCGCTTTGATCTTTACAGCCTTTGTAAGTTTTGCGCAACAAGATGCTCAATTTACTCAATACATGTACAACACCATCAATATGAATCCTGCCTATGCAGGATCTAGAGGTGCTCTGAGTATTTTTGCGCTACATCGTACACAATGGGTAGGACTTGATGGTGCTCCAGTTACTAATGCAGTATCGATCAATACGCCCCTAAATGGAAGTAATTTAGGTTTAGGAGTATCCATTATAAATGACAGAATTGGTCCTACAACTGAGAATACGATTTCAACTGATTTATCATATACTATTCCTACTTCAGAAACTTTTAAACTTTCATTTGGAATCAAAGCAACAGCTAATTTTTTTAATTTGGATGTCAACCGATTAAATCCTGTTGACAATGACCCTAGTATACATGATTTCAATAATAAATTCACACCAAATATTGGTGCAGGGGTTTATTTACATTCAGACAAGGCTTATGTAGGATTTTCAATACCTAATTTCATAGAAAGCAATCGGTATGATGATAATGAAGTAGCTATTTTTAAAGAGAAAATTAATTATTACTTAATTGCAGGTTATGTATTTGATATGAATGATTACATAAAATTCAAACCCGCATTATTGACAAAAGTCGTAGGAGGTGCTCCACTTCAAGTTGATGTATCAGGAAATTTCATGTTCAATAACAAGTTTGTGGTGGGAGTAGCTTACAGATGGAGTGCCGCAATAAGTGCCATGGCTGGATTTCAGGTTTCGGATGGAATGTATATAGGATATGGTTATGACCATGAAACAACCAATTTAAAACATTATAATTCCGGGTCACATGAGATATTCTTGCGCTATGAATTATTCAAAAATAATAACAAAATTACAACTCCAAGATTCTTCTAAAAATAATTATTATGAAAAATAAAATACTCCTATACATAACAATAATAAGTATTTTTTCTTTTAATACTTATTCCCAAAAAGCAAAATTGGCTACAGCTGATAAAAAGTATGACAACTATGCCTATGTAGATGCTATAAAAACCTATGAGAGAGTGGCTGAAAAAGGGTATAAATCAACTGATTTGTTTAAAAAATTGGGAAATGCCTATTACTTCAATGCCGAGTTGGATAAAGCAGCTAAATGGTATGGGGAATTATTTGCTATGAATACCAATGATTTAGAACCGGAATATTACTATCGTTATGCGCAATCTTTGAGATCTATTGGCCAAAATGACAAAGCCAATGAAATGCTGGAATTATTCAATCAAAAATTAGGAAACGACAATAGAGGAAAACTTTTCAAGCAAAACACCAATTATTTAGAAGCCATTAAAGCTAATTCTGGAAGATATCAAGTGGAAGATGCAGGTATCAATTCAAAATATTCTGATTACGGAACTACAGTATATTTAAACAAAATAGTATTTGCTTCAGCTAGAGATACTGGTAGTTTAGGACAAAGAAAACATGCTTGGACCGATCAGCATTTTACTAATTTATACTCTGCTGATTTAGGCGATAACATGACTCCAGGTATACCTAAAAAGTTTGGTGCGACTATAAATTCTAAATTCCATGAATCTACTCCTGTATTTACTAATGATGGTAAAACCATGTATTTTACACGAAACAATTATCTTGATGGTAAAAAAGGTAAAGATGGAAATAAAATTACTTTAATAAAAATATACAAAGCCAGTTTAGAAAATGATAAATGGACTAATGTAACTGAACTGTCTTTTGACAGTAATAATTACAGTACAGCACATCCAGCATTAAGCCCTGATGGGAAGACATTATATTTTGCTTCAGATATGCCCGGAACATTAGGGCAGTCTGATTTATTCAAGGTGAAAATAAATGATGATGGGACTTTTGGAACACCAGAAAACTTAGGAAATAAAATCAATACGGAAGGAAGAGAAACCTTCCCTTTTGTAAATGATGAAAATGAAATTTATTTTGCCTCTGACGGGCATCCCGGTCTTGGAGGATTAGATGTTTTTGTATCCAAAATAAATACTGACGGAAGTTTCAGTGAAGTGCAAAATGTAGGAGAAAATGTTAATTCGCCTAAAGATGATTTTGCTTATTTAATAGATACAAAATCAAGAAGAGGTTTTTTTAGCTCCAATAGAGATGGTGGACAAGGATACGATGATATTTATAAATTCTTAGAAACCAAAAGACTTACTTGTGAGCAACTTTTATATGGTGAAATTACTGATTTAACTACAGCAGAATTACTTTCAGATGCGAAAGTTACCTTATACGACAGCCAATTTAATTTGGTAAGCACTACTACTTCTGATGCAAAAGGAAATTATTCTTTTACTGTTGAATGTGGAAAAACCTATAATGTAAGAGCTGAAAAACCAGAATACACCACCAAAGAACAAAAAATCACTATTGCTAACGATAAAGGAAAAACATACTTACCAATAGCATTGGAAAAAGGAAAATGTAAAGTTACCATTGGCGATGATTTAGGTAAATGTTTTGGTATAAAAATGATTTACTTTGATTTAGATAAATCTAATATTAGAACTGAAGCCGCTTTGGATTTAGAAAAAATATTAGATGTTTTAAATCAAAATCCAACTATGAAACTTGATATAAGATCCCATACAGATAGCAGACAAACATTCAAATATAATGAAGCTTTATCTGACAGAAGAGCTAAGTCTACCATAAACTGGTTAATCAAAAATGGTGTTGATTCAAGCAGATTAACCGGAAAAGGATTCGGTGAAACACAACTCGTAAATAAATGTGCTGATGGTGTAAAATGTACCGAGGAAGAACATCAAATGAACAGACGAAGTGAATTTATTATTACGGCCTTGTAAGTATATTTTCAGATTTCAACTTAAATCCATATTTAATAATTATAAACCTCGAAAGTTTCACTTTCGAGGTTTATTCGTTTTAAACAGAAGCTTTTTTTAAGTTAAACTATTATCATTATTAAAGTTTCTCGCTATTTAAAAAATAAAACAATTGTTAAAATTTTAATATGAAAATTTAATTTTTTCTTAAAAAAACTACATTTAAACGAGTATTTAGGTTATTGACAGAAAAAAAAAATCAATATTACTAATTCTTTGTAATTTTAATTTTATATCGTAAAAATGTGTTTTTAAATACGTTAAGATATAAAAGGTTATCAAGGAAAAAGAATAGTTTAAATCAAGAACAAAGCTATAAACTATGAAAAATTTAGAATTAATTTAAATTTTAAACTTATAATTTAAAATTTATTTAATTATTAATTAAAAAGTGTTAATTAATAATTTACAAGTTAAAACTGATTAAAAAAAATTAAAAAAATGTTTAATGCATTTATATTGTAAGAAAACCTGTGTTTATATATTGTTTTTAAAACTAAGCGATTCTTTAAGTTTTTATTTTTTCTTTTTAACAAAAAAGTCTATTTTTTATATATCAAATACCACAAAATTAACTTTAGTAATAATTAATTAAAATTGATTGTATGAAAACAAAAATTACCCTTCTTTTGCTAACTTTATTTATGTTTGTTGGTAATATATATTCCCAATTCGATACTAATCATCCTGATTTAAGATTATGTGGTACCGCACCAAATTATTATCTGGATGCTTTTAATTGTACCTCTAACAATTTTACATTAAAAGATGTATTCCTCAGTCTTACAGATGTAAATGGTGTTCCAATGAACACCACAACTTGTACAGTTGGAACTTCACAGCAACTATATGTAATGCTCAATTATACTTCAAATGCAAATAATACTCCTAATAATGGTCGATTATTTGCAGACATAGCTATTACTTCTTATAGTACAGGGGGAAACCCTTCTACTCAGACTATTCAAATTAATTCTTATTTAGGAGATATCAATCCTGGAAATGGGCAAAGATTAATTTACGGACCATTTACATGGACATGTGGACAAGAATTAGAACTAAAAAAAATATTAGTTGTTTGGAAAACTGGGGGTAATTCAACTCAATTATCCTCTTATAATTGCAGTACTTATAGTTCATCTCAATGTGAATTACCTGGGAATACTACCATTAAAAAACCTCTTGCAGTTCAGTTTTCATACAAAGCCTGTAAAGTTAGTAATAATATAACAGTCAATTTTACTTCAACTACTAATGGTGGTACTCCTGCATACACGTATGCTTGGGATTTAAATAATGATGGAATTTTTACTGATTCCTCACTTCCTAATCCATCATGGACATACTCTTATAATGCTTTAGGATATGTGGCTAAATTAAAAGTGACTGACTCTCTGGGTCTTACCAATACATTTACAGTAACAGTTGCTAATCCAACTGAATTAATGCTAAATGGTGCTACACCTACCAATGTTGGCTGTGGTGGAGGATCAAATGGCTCAATAATTTTAAATGATCCAACTGGAGGAACTCCTGGATATACCTATTCATGGAGTAATGGAGCTACAACTCAAAATATTAGCGGGCTTACTGGAGGTATTTACACAGTAACAGTGACTGATAGTAATGGTTGTACCAAACAACTTTCAGTAACGATTAATGGAGGGGATTCTATAAATCCAGTTGTAACTGCTCCTACAAATACAACAATTGAAGGATGTAGTGCATCATATTTGGTTGGTGCTGGTTTATTGGCTTTCTCAACCTCACAAGTAACAATCTCTCCTTCTACTTTTAATTCAATTGGAGGTTCATATGTTGATACTTCAACTATTTCAAGTATTACTTATCAAGATACACAAAGCGGAACCATGCCAATAATCATTACAAGAACTTTCAGAGTAACTGATGCCTGTAATAACGTTGGAAGTGCTACACAAACTATTAAAATTCAGGATACCACCAAACCGGTAGTGCCTGTTTTAAGTGCCTGTTTTGGCTAATGTAATCGGACAATGTACCGCTACCGCTACTGTTCCTGCAACTACCGATAATTGTTCTGGGACAATCACTGGGACAACATCAGATGCTTTAACCTATTCTACTCAGGGAACTCATGTTATTACATGGACCTTCACTGATGCGGTTGGAAATTTTTCTACCGCTACACAAAATGTTGTCATTACAGATACCACCAAACCCGAAGTGCCTGTTTTGGCTAATGTAATCGGACAATGTACCGCTACCGCTACTGTTCCTGCAACTACCGATAATTGTTCTGGTACGATCACTGGAATTGTGGATGATATTACACCTCCTTCAATAACTACAACTGGTACTAACACAACGATCAATTGTCCTGCAACTCCAGTATTCACTACTCCTACAGCTACTGATAATTGCTCAACAGCTACTGTCAATATACTATCTGATATAACAACTCCAGGCGCTTGTTCAGGAGCTTACAGTAGAACAATCACTTGGGATGCAACTGATGAAAGTGATAATCATAGTACAACAATAACACAAACCATTACAGTTCAAGACAATACTGCACCAACTTTTACACCACCAGCAAACATTACACTAAATAGTGGTGAGAATTGTATTGCTAATACTAACCCAACTATAACTGGTAATGTAACTAACATAAATGATACATGCGATTCTAATCCAAAAACAACTTATATCGATACAGAATGTTTTGGAGTTACAGAAAACAACGGATCCATAAATGCTGGACTTGGAAATTATTTCCCATTTACTGTTACTGGATTTGATGATTTATCAGCAAGTAATATTGAAAAAATCGCTTTATCCTTTGAAACAAATCAAGGAAAAGGAAGAGCTGAATTCACTTTAGTTTCTCCTAGCGGACAAGGAGTGATATTAGTTGGTCCATATTGTACAGGTGGAAATTGTGATGATGCTACATCGAGTTCACAAGAATTATATTTACCTGTATTTTATCCAAATAGCTCTGGTTATACTCAATGGAATAATGCTAATTTTATTCAAGACGGAATAAATCAAAATATGACTCCAAACGGTGGAACTACCTCACCAAACATAATCACTGGGTTAACTTCTTATGTATCAAGTTTTGAAAATCTTACTGGACCAATGAATGGTACTTGGTTTATTTATTCAAGAAAACAAGCAAATGTAAATGGAAGCATCGATTTTAACAGTATTTGTTTAACCCCAGCCAGTCCATGTACAAGCAATAAAGTAATTACAAGAACATGGACCGTTACAGATGCTTGTGGTAATTTTTCTAAAGCAATTCAAACAATAAAAATTCAAGATAAAACTGCTCCGGTATTGAGTCCGGTATTGAG
>NZ_JSYM01000007.1 GCF_000812945.1 Flavobacterium sp. AED | reverse complement strand
TAATTGCCCAAAGCAATTATAACCTCTTAAGGTGGTTATTGCGGCGGGGCTCACCTCTTCCCATCCCGAACAGAGTAGTTAAGCCCGCCTGCGCAGATGGTACTGCAGTTATGTGGGAGAGTATGTCGTCGCCTTTCTTTGAAGAATCCTATTCATTTATTTGAATAGGATTTTTTTTGCTTTATAGCTTTTTTAGGGATGCTGAAGGAGAATTAGTGACAAAAGTCCATTTTGAATGAGTTAAATAAAGATTAATTTATTATGCTTAAGTTCTGGTTCAGACTTATTTTATAGCATTAAATTGTATTTTTGTTGAACTATATAAAATTACAATATGAAAAAAAATATTTTGTTTTTGACATTTATCATGTCTCTAAATATGCAGGCTCAAGATCGACCTAAATTAGTTGTTGGTATTGTTGTAGATCAAATGAAGATGGAATATTTATATCGTTTTTCGGATGATTTTTCTCCTAATGGTTTTAAAAGATTAATGAGTAATGGATATACTTTCCAAAATATGCATTATAATTATATGCCTACTTATACAGCTCCGGGGCATGCCTCTATTTATACTGGTACTACTCCTTCTACACACGGAATTGTAGGAAATGAATGGTTTAGCAGAAGTCTAGGTAAAGAGATGTATTGTACGGACGATGCGTCAGTAAAAACAATTGGAGATGGTACAGCCAAAGAGGGAGAAATGTCTCCTAAGAATTTGCAAAGCACAACCATTACTGATGAATTACGATTAGCTACAAATTTTAAAGGAAAAGTTATTGGAATGAGCTTGAAGGATCGTGGAGCCATTTTGCCTGCGGGACATTTTGCTAATTGGGCTTTTTGGTTCAGTAAAACCGGAGCTTTTATTTCCAGTTCTTTTTATGGTTCAGCATTACCGGATTGGGTTACACAATTCAATCAGGAAAAAAGATACATGCCTTATATAACTAAAGGTTGGAATTTATTCAAACCTGTAGCAACTTATAACGAAAGCCTCCCCGATGATAATCCTTATGAAGGAAAATTGTACAATAGTATTGCACCTGTATTTCCATATAATTTAAAAGATATGTATGATAAAAATGATGCAGGAATAATACGTTCTACCCCATTTGGTAATAACCTTTTGGCAGAATTTGCAATGAAAGCCATTGAAAAAGAAGAATTAGGGAAAGATAATATCACCGATTTTTTGACAGTAAGTTTTTCTTCTACGGATTATGTAGGTCACTTACTTGGACCAAGATCTATTGAGTTACAAGATACTTATTTACGTTTAGATCAGACAATCGCTGAGTTTTTAGTTTATTTAGACAAAACGGTAGGAAAAGATAATTATTTGCTTTTTCTCACTGCAGATCATGCAGGAGCTGAAAATGCGAACTATCTTAGAGATAATAGATACAACGTAAAAAGCATTAATCCAAAAGATATTATTAAAGGATTAAAAGATTTTTCTATCGCTACTTTTGGAGAGGATTTAGTTTTGAATTATTCTAATTTTAATCTTTTCTTTAATAAAGATATTATTAAGTCTAAAGGGTTTGATTTGAATAAAGTAAAACAGTCTTTTAAAGACTATTTGATGACCCAAGAGCAAGTTAAAAGAGTCTATACTGAAGAAGAAATTCTTGGTTCTACCGGAAATGATTATTATCTTAATTTTATAACAAAAGGATATGATCCAACACAAGATGGAGATCTTGTTATTCTTGATAAAGCTGCCTATATAGAATATCAAGGGACTGGAACATCACATGGAACACCATATAGCTACGATACACATGTACCAGTGCTCTTCTATGGTTGGCATGTTAAGCATGGTGAATCATTTGCTAAAAAATATATAACACAAATTGCACCTACTATTGCTCAAAAAATAAAAATTCCTTTTCCAAATGGAACTGAAGCTAATGTTTTGGAAGAAGTTTTAGAAAATAAGTAAATTTTAATTATTACGTTTAATAAAAAATCCCATCTCATGTTTAAAACGGAGATGGGATTTTAATTTTTATTTAAACAGTTGCAACTATTGGTAATGGAATTTGATTTTTTAATAAATCTTCAAAGGTTTCATGTGCTCTTATTAAATGCCCTTCGCCTTTCATCCACAATACTTCTGCTGGTTTGTATCTTGAATTATAATTAGATGCCATAGAAAAACAATAGGCTCCTGCATTTCTAAAACATAAAATATCACCTTCTTTTATTTCGGATATTCTTCTATTATTTGCAAAAGTATCAGTTTCACAAATGTATCCTACAACAGAATAGAAACGCTCTTTTCCTTTTGGGTGTGATATATTTTCAATATGATGTTGTGAGCCATAAAACATTGGTCGAATTAAGTGATTAAAACCACTATCTATTCCTGCAAAAACAGTTGATGTAGTCTGTTTTACCACATTAACTTTAGCTAAAAAGAAACCAGCTTCACTTACTAAAAATTTCCCTGGTTCAAATATTAATGTTAATTCTTTACCGTATTCTGTACAAAAAGCATTGAATCTTTTGGAAAGTTTTTTGCCTAATTCTTCAATATCAGTTTCGATATCATCTTTTTTGTAAGGTACTTTAAAACCACTTCCAAAATCCAAAAATTCAAGATTCTTGAAGTTTTTTGCGGCATCAAATAAGATTTCAGCTGCATATAAAAACACTTCTATGTCAAGAATATCGGAACCTGTATGCATGTGAATACCTACAATATTCATTTTTGTATTTTCAACAATACGAACCAAATGTGGTAATTGGTGAACGGAAATACCAAACTTACTATCAATATGACCGACAGATATATTTGCATTACCACCCGCCATTACGTGAGGATTTATACGGATACAAACTGGTACAGATGGATATTTTGTACCAAATTGTTCTAAAATGGATAAATTATCTATGTTAATTTGTACTCCCATAGCAGAAACTTCTTCAATTTCTTCCAAAGAAACTCCATTTGGGGTATAGAATATTTTTTCAGGCTCATATCCTGCATGAAGTCCTAGTAATACTTCTTGAATAGATACAGTGTCTAAACCAGATCCCATTTCTTTTAGTAATTGAAGGATAGCTACATTTGAAAGTGCCTTCATTGCATAATTAATACGTAACTTATCTACTTTTGAAAAAGCTTTTGTTAATCTATTGTATTGAGATTGTATTTTTTCAGCGTCGTAAACATATAACGGACTGCCGAATTGTTCTGCTAATTGTAATAAGTCTTTTCCTTGCATTTTGATTCTATTTTTAGGCAAATTTATTATTCTTTATCAATACAAACAAATAAAAGCATTGATTTTAACAAAATATAACAAAATGTTATATTTTAAACATTTAATGTGATTTTTTTGTTTTTTATAACTTTTAAGAAAATAAAAATCCCTTGATAATTAATTTATCAAGGGATTTTGTAAAATTACTTTTTTTTATAAACTAGGTAAATCACCGTTACCTTTAGTTGGTAAATTTGTGAAACCCATTAAATAATTATCTACTTCTCTAGCAGCTTCACGACCTTCAGATATTGCCCAAACAATTAGGGATTGACCTCTTCTCATGTCACCGGCAGTAAATATATGAGGAACATTTGTTTGATAATTATTTGCTTTATAGTTGCTTCTAAAGTCTACTTCCAATCCTAATTGATCACTTAATGTTTTCTCAGGACCTGTAAATCCAAGTGCTAATAAAGCTAAATCACAAGGCCATATTTTTTCTGAGCCTTCTTTTTCTATCAATTCTGGTCTTTGTCCTGGTGTCATTTTCCAAGCTACTTCAACGGTTTTCAATCCTGTTAATTCTCCTTTTTCATTAGAAATGAATTCTTTGGTATTGATTAACCAGTTTCTGTCACAACCTTCTTCATGAGAAGAGGATGTTTTTAATTGTAATGGCCAAAATGGCCAAGGAGTAGTTTCACTTCTTCCAACTGGTGGTTTTGGTAAAATCTCAAAATTAGTAACCGATTTTGCACCGTGTCTGTTTGAAGTTCCAACACAATCCGATCCAGTATCTCCACCACCAATAACGATAACATCTTTACCGGTTGCTTTGATTTGATCCTGAATTGATTCTCCGTATAATACTTTAGTTTGTTGGGTTAAAAAGTCCATTGCCTGAACAACTCCTTTGCTTTCAATTCCTTTTGTAGGTAAGCTTCTTCTTTCAGTTGCACCGCCACATAATACGATTGAATCAAAAGAATTTAATTCTTCAATACTGAAATTTACACCAACGTTTACATTGGTTTTAAATACAATCCCTTCTGCTTCTAAAACAGCAACACGTCTATCGATAATTCCTTTTTCTAATTTAAAATTAGGAATTCCATAACGTAATAATCCACCAATTGCATTGTCTCTTTCAAAAACGGTAACGGTATGTCCTGCACGATTTAATTGTTGTGCAGCCGCTAAACCAGCAGGACCAGAGCCTATGACAGCTACCTTTTTGCCTGTTCTTGTCGCTGGAATTTGTGGTTTTATCCATCCTTCTGCGAAACCTCTTTCGATAATATTTTTTTCAATATTTTCAATAGCTACTGGTTCACTGATTATACCTAATACACATGATTTTTCACATGGAGCAGGACATAATCTTCCTGTGAATTCAGGGAAATTGTTTGTTGATTGCAAAATCTCCAATGCACTTTCCCATTCCTCTTGATGTACCATGTCATTAAAATCAGGAATTAAATTTCCTAACGGACAAGCACTGTGGCAAAAAGGAATACCACAATCCATACATCTTGATCCTTGTTCTTTTATTTTATCTTTTGCTAACGGAATTGTAAACTCATTATAGTTTGATACACGTTCTACAACAGCTATATTATTTTCGTCAGTTCTACTATATTCTTTAAATCCACCTATCTTACCCATGACTATGCTATTAGTTCTTCAATTTTCTTTTCTTCTGCTAATCTTTTCAATGCTTTTTTGTAATCAGTTGGCATTACTTTTATAAAGTGTTTTTGTTGATTTTCCCAATCAGCCAAAATTCTTTTTGCCAATGGACTATTTGTATACATAGAATGATTTTTAATTAAACGTCTCAGTTTAGTTATATCCTCTTCTTCTAATGTTTCAAAAGCAACCATTTCCATATTACACACAGTAGCATCGAATTTTTTATTTGGATCAAAAACATAAGCAATACCACCACTCATACCAGCAGCAAAATTTCTTCCAGTTTTCCCCAGAACTACAACAGTACCTCCAGTCATATATTCGCATCCATGATCTCCAATTCCTTCAACAACTGCTGTTGCTCCAGAATTTCTAACACAGAAACGTTCTCCAGCCATACCATTGATATAAGCTTCACCAGTAATTGCTCCATAAAGTGCAACGTTACCAATGATAATATTTTCTTCTGGTTTGAATGTTGCAGTAGGAGGGACTTTGATAATTAATTTACCACCTGAAAGTCCTTTTCCTAAATAATCATTACAGTTTCCATGAATTTTGAATGACAGACCGTTTGTTGCAAAAGCACCAAAACTTTGTCCGGCAGAACCTTCAAAATCTACTAATATCGTGTCTTCCGGTAAACCTTGTGCACCATATATTTTTGAAATTTCATTACTTAATATTGCACCAACAGAACGATCCGTGTTTTTGATATCAAAAGTAACTCTTGTTTTTTCTTTTCTATAAATAGAAGGAATAGCTGCTTTTATAATTTCAAAATCAAGTACATTATCTAAAGCATGATCTTGTGTTGTTGTATTATGATTTGGAACAACTTTAGCTTTTTCTGGTTTATATAAAATGGTAGATAAATCTAATCCACTTGCTTTATAATGTTTAATAGCTTTGTTGACATTCAATTTTTGAGATTGTCCCACCATTTCTTTTAGTGTTCTAAATCCTAATTGCGCCATGATTTCTCTTAACTCCTCAGCAATAAAATACATGAAGTTGATGATATGCTCTGGAGTCCCTTTGAAATTTTTTCTCAATTCTGGATCTTGAGTAGCGATACCAACTGGACAGGTGTTCAAGTGGCAAGCTCTCATCATGATACAACCAGACGCTACTAACGGTGCTGTTGCAAAACCAAATTCTTCAGCTCCAAGTAAAGCAGCGATAGCTACATCACGTCCTGTTTTTAATTGTCCGTCACATTCTAAAACTACACGACTTCTTAAATCATTTAAGATTAAAGTTTGTTGTGCTTCGGCAAGTCCAAGTTCCCAAGGAATACCTGTATGTTGTAGTGAAGTTAATGGTGCAGCACCAGTACCTCCATCGTATCCTGAAATCAAGATCACATCAGCTTTTGCTTTAGCAACACCGGCAGCGATTGTTCCAACACCAACTTCAGAAACTAACTTAACGTTAATACGTGCTTCACGATTGGCATTTTTTAAATCGAAAATCAATTGTGATAAATCTTCAATAGAGTAAATATCGTGATGTGGCGGAGGCGAAATTAGTCCAACATAAGGAGTTGAATTTCTTACAGCAGCAATCCAAGGCACTACTTTCTCTCCTGGTAATTGTCCACCTTCTCCAGGTTTTGCACCTTGAGCCATTTTTATTTGAATCTCTCTGGCATTTGTCAAATAGTTGATAGACACTCCAAATCTTCCAGAAGCAACTTGTTTAATTGCACTATTTCTAGAATCACCATTTAAGTCTTTTTGGAAACGTTTAGGATCTTCTCCACCTTCTCCAGAATTACTTTTTCCACCAATTCTATTCATGGCAATTGCCAAGTTTTCGTGGGCTTCCTGACTAATAGATCCATAAGACATGGCTCCAGTTTTGAATTTTTTCACAATTTCTGTCCAAGGTTCTACTTCGTCAATAGAAATTGGATCTAAATTATTGAATTCAAATAAACCTCTAATAGTCATTAGGTTTTTACTTTGGTCATTGACCATATTGGAGTATTCCTTATAACTTTCTGGGCTATTTAATCTAACTGCCTGTTGTAACTTAGAAATAGTTGTTGGGTTGAACATGTGTTTTTCCCCGGTTCTTCTCCATCTGTAGATTCCTCCAATTTCAAGTGACAATAAATTGGCCACTTTTGAATTTGGGAAAGCTTTTTGATATCTTTTTTTGATTTCTTTTTCTACTTCCATTAGACCAATTCCTTCAATTCTAGAAGGGGTATAAGGGAAATATTTAGAAGTGAATGTTTTATTTAATCCTAAAATTTCAAAAATTTGAGCAGCTCTATACGAATGTAAAGTTGAGATACCAATCTTATTCATGATTTTAAGGATTCCTTTTGCAATCGCTTTATTATAATTTTTAATCGCATAATCTGCTTTTACACCAGTAATAAAACCTTCATTAACTTGGTCATGAATAATCTCATTTACCATATAAGGATTTATTGCACTTGCGCCATAACCAAATAATAATGCAAAATGATGTGGTTCACGTGGTTCAGCAGATTCAATTATGATTCCAAATTTCGAACGAACTTTTAGAATATTTAGTGAATGATGAATATAAGAACAAGCCAATAACATAGGTATTGGAGCCATTTTTTCGCTCACACCTCTATCAGAAATGATTACAATATTACAACCTTCTGAAACTGCTTTAAAAGTAGCTTGAACTGCTCTTTCCAAAGCGCGTTCTAATCCATTTACTCCTTTTTCGATATCGTATAAAGTAGAAATAGTCACCGATTTGAAATCAGCATGATCAATATTTCTTATTTTATCTAAATCCTCATTTGAAATAACTGGATTTTGGATTTTTAATTTCTTACAATGTTTAGGCTCAATATCAAAAATATTAAAATCTCCTCCAATTGCCAAGCTGATATCAGTAATGATTTCTTCACGAATACCATCCAATGGTGGGTTGGTAACCTGAGCAAATAATTGTTTGAAGTAGTTGTATAATAATTGTGGTTGATCTGATAAAACCGCTAATGGAGTATCGTTACCCATAGAACTTAAGGCTTCGTTACCTTGAGCTCCCATAGGGTTTATGATTGTTTTTAAATCCTCAATTGTATAACCAAATAAACGTTGTCTAGTAGCAAAGTCTATTTTTTCGGTTGGTATTGGATTATTAGTATAAGGAATTTGAGCTAATTGCAATAAATTCTCATCTAACCATTTTTTGTATGGACGTTTGGTAACTACTGAATTTTTGATCTCATCATCTTCAATGATTCTACCTTCGTTCATGTCAACCAAAAACATTTTTCCTGGCTCTAAACGACCATGTTGCACTACATCTTCCGGTTTGATGTCAAGAACACCAATTTCTGAAGACATAATTACGAAACCACTTTTTGTAAGTGTATAACGAGATGGTCTCAAACCATTTCTATCTAATAAGGCTCCAATAACGTTACCATCTGTAAAAGGTATAGAAGCTGGACCATCCCAAGGCTCCATGATACAAGCATTATACTCGTAAAATGCTTTTTTGTCTTCCGACATGGTCTGGTGTTTTTCCCAAGCTTCAGGAACAACCATCATCATTGCTTCTGGTAAAGAACGTCCAGTCATTAATAACAACTCGACAACCATATCCATAGAAGCTGAATCCGATTTTCCTTCTAATATAATAGGGAATAATTTTTTCAAATCATCGCCAAATACATCACTTTGCATCAATTCTTCACGAGCACGCATTCTGCTAATGTTACCACGAAGGGTATTGATTTCTCCATTATGACACATGTATCTAAATGGTTGTGCTAATTCCCATGAAGGAAATGTATTTGTTGAAAAACGTTGGTGAACCAAAGCTAATCTGGTAACTAAATCAGTATCAGATAAATCTGTGTAATAACGGCTAATGTCTTCTGGCATCAACAAACCTTTATATATAATGGTAGTTGTTGAAAAACTAGAAAAATAGAACATATGACTTTCTGAAGTTCTTGAATTTCTTATTGTATGTTCTGCAATTTTTCTTGCAGCAAACATTTTGGCGTTAAATTGTTGTTCTGTAAGGTCCAATCCGTTTTTACCAACAAATACTTGTTTTACGGTTGGTTCTTTTTCAGCTGCAATTTGTCCTAAATTAGAAACATCTACAGGAACATCTCTCCATCCTAGAATTTCTAAATTTTGATTGCGTATAGAATCCTCAAAAGTTGTTTTACAAAAAGCTACTTGGTTTATGCTTTTTGGCATAAAAACCATTCCTACTGCATATTGTCTTGCTTCTGGGATTTCAAAATCACATACTTTTTTAAAAAAGATATGTGGGATATCAAATAATATTCCAGCTCCATCTCCTGTTCTTCCATCTGCACTTACAGCTCCACGATGCTCTAGCTTTATTAAGATATCAAGTGCTTTATGAATAATATCATTAGACTTAATTCCATTCAAATTACAAATAAATCCTGCGCCACAATTATCATGTTCAAATTCGGGCAAATAAAGGCCTTGTTCTTTAACTTTCATGCTTAATATTTTTTTTACAAAATTAAAGATTTAGTAACATATAATGAATACAAAAGCCAAAATGAGCGTATTTTTACAGTAATAGTAGAAAAAGGTGCGATAAATCACAATAATTGTATTTAAATACATTTGAATTGATTTTTCGATAAAAAGAAAACGGATTAAAAGGTCATAAGGCAATAATTTTGAGAGAATTGTTTTACTGATGATTTTTGTTTTAGAATTATAACAAAATGTTTGTTATTTTTTATATTTTTTGCTTCGCTCAATGAATACCTTGAAATGTACAAATTTAGGGGCTACATTTAATAAAAAAAAATAGTAGTTAAGTTTAATTTTGCTATTTTTGTGCCACTTTTATTCTGAAATAAATTCAGAATCCAGACAAATTCTATATTATGAACATACACGAATATCAAGGAAAAGAGATTTTAGCTAGCTACGGGGTTCGCATTCAACGCGGAATCGTTGCTAATAGTCCAGTAGAAGCTGTTGCTGCTGCAAAACAATTAACTACAGAAACTGGTACAAGTTGGTATGTAGTAAAAGCCCAAGTTCATGCAGGTGGACGTGGAAAAGGTGGTGGAGTTAAGCTTGCCAAAAATTTACAACAAGTAGAAGAAATTGCAGAACAAATCATTGGAATGCAATTGGTAACACCTCAAACTTCTGCAGAAGGTAAAAAAGTACATAAAGTTTTAATTGCTGAAGATGTTTATTATCCTGGCGAAAGTGAAACTTCTGAGTTTTATGTTTCTGTTTTATTGAATAGAGCAACAGGTCGTAACATGATTATGTATTCTACTGAAGGTGGAATGGATATTGAAGAAGTTGCAGAACACACACCACATTTAATTTTTACCGAAGAAGTTGATCCTTCTGTTGGATTACAAGGTTTTCAAGCAAGAAGAATTGCTTTTAACTTAGGTCTTTCAGGTAATGCTTTTAAAGAAATGGTGAAATTCATCGATTCTTTATACAATGCATATATTGGTTCTGATGCTTCGATGTTTGAAATCAACCCGGTTTTGAAAACATCTGATAATAAAATTATGGCTGTAGATGCTAAAGTAAATATCGATGATAATGCTTTATACAGACAAAAGAAATATGCTGATATGCGTGACGTTCGTGAGGAAAATCCAATCGAAGTTGAAGCAAAAGAAGTAGGTTTAAACTATGTTGATCTTGACGGTACAGTAGGATGTATGGTGAACGGAGCTGGTTTAGCTATGGCAACTATGGATTTAATTAAGTATGCTGGTTTTGAGCCTGCTAACTTCCTTGACGTAGGTGGAACTGCTGATGCAAAACGTGTTGAAACGGCTTTCCGTATTATCTTAAAAGATCAAAACGTAAAAGCAATTTTGATTAATATTTTTGGAGGAATCGTTCGTTGTGACCGTGTGGCGCAAGGAGTTGTTGATGCTTACAAAAATATGGGTGATGCAATTAAAGTGCCAATCATTGTTCGTTTACAAGGTACAAATGCAGCTATCGCAAAAGAATTAATTGATAATTCAGGAATGCCAATTTTATCTGCTGTTGAATTTCAAGAAGCAGCGGATCAAGTAAAAGCAGCACTTTCTTAATTAGAAAATTATTATATATTAAAAAATCCTGAGTGAAAGCTCAGGATTTTTTTTATGTAATAAATTTATACTGTTGATGATACTATAAATTGCGCTTTTAGTGTTTATAAATAAAATTACTTTGGTTATAAAATAAAGTTATCATAAGAATTCAATTATATGTACGGTATCGAATACCTTTACATTGTGCTAGTCTTAATTATTTCTAGTTTATATTAATCTGTTACGAAATGAAACTTCATATACAAAATAATTTTACTGCCGAGTTACCTGCTGACCCAAGTGAAAGCAATACGCCGAGACAGGTACAGCAAGCTTGTTATTCGTTTGTACTACCTAAAAAACCTTCAAATCCTTCACTAATTCATGCTTCAAATGAAGTAGCAAATGCTATTGGTCTTTCTCATGAAGATATACTTTCAACTGATTTTTTAAATACTTTTTCAGGAAGCACCGTTTATCCGGAAACTAAGCCCTTTGCATTGTGTTATGCCGGACATCAATTTGGGAATTGGGCTGGGCAATTAGGAGACGGCCGTGCCATCAATTTAACCGAAGTTATTCATGACGACAATAAGACGTACACTTTGCAACTGAAAGGAGCAGGGCCTACACCATATTCCCGAACAGCAGATGGTTTTGCGGTTTTGCGTTCTTCCATTCGAGAGCATTTGTGTGCCGAAGCGATGCATTATTTAGGTGTTCCTACAACACGTTCGCTTTCGCTAATGCTTTCTGGCGATCAAGTACTACGGGATGTATTGTATAATGGAAATCCTGCCTACGAAAAAGGAGCAATTGTTTGTAGAGTAGCTCCTTCTTTTATCCGTTTTGGTAGCTTTGAATTGTTTTCTTCTCGAAAAGACTATGTTAATCTCAAATTATTAGCTGATTTCACCATCAAACATCATTTTCCTCATATTCAAGGAGAAGGTGTTGGGAAATATCTGGACTTTTTTCATGAAGTTGCCCAGACTACACTGAATATGATTGTGCACTGGCAACGTATAGGTTTTGTTCATGGTGTTATGAATACCGACAACATGTCCATTCATGGTATCACTATTGATTACGGGCCGTACGGTTGGTTGGAAGATTACGATCCCAACTGGACACCCAATACAACCGATAGACAGCATAAAAGATACCGTTTTGGTAATCAGCCTGAAATTGCGCTGTGGAATTTGTATCAATTGGCTAACGCTTTGTATCCTTTGATTCAGGATGCTAAACCTCTTGAAACTATTTTGGATGCTTTTAGTCTTGATTACGAAAAGAAGTATTTGAATATGATGCAAAATAAACTCGGTTTCCAAATCAAAAAAGAAACTGATGCAATCTTAATTGAAAGTTTAACACAACTGCTTCAATTGGTAGAAACTGATATGACGATTTTCTTTAGAAATCTAAGTACTGTTACTAAAGAGGATACAGCAATAACAGCTTTCAATAAAATAAAAGATGCCTTCTATAACGAAAAGGATTTGAATGAAACTATCTTGAAAGATTGGCACGACTGGTTTGAAAATTATAGTATTCGAATCAATGAAGAAACGCTGTTGGATACCGAAAGAAAAGAGCAAATGAATAGAGTAAATCCGAAATATGTATTGCGAAATTATATGGCACAATTGTGTATTGAAGATGCAGATAAGGGAAATTATTCTTTACTAAATGAACTATTTGAAATGCTTAAAAATCCCTATGATGAACAACCAAATTTTCAAAAATGGTTTGCTAAAAGACCTGATTGGGCTAGAGATAAAGTGGGATGTTCTATGTTAAGCTGTAGTTCTTAAAGTTTTTTTGATGAGACATTTTTAAAGATATAAAAAAAATCCTGAACTCTCGTTCAGGATTTTTTAGTTTAATTTAGTAGAAGTGCACAGATTGCACTACTTATGATTTTTTATTCTTACCGAAATTAAATTTCACTTTCTCGACTACTTGAATTTTTGGATTCCCTTTTGAAAATTGTTTTTTGAATGGTTTCTTAGCAGCAGGTTTTGATTTTGAAGGACTTTCGTCACCTCTTGATTTTTCTTCGTCTCTTGGCTTCGCTTTAAATTCAGCTCTTTCTGAAGCTCCTTCTTTTACAGGAATTTGAGCTTTGTGTTTAGCTAAAACATCGTTTGGATTTTTTGGATTTTCTTTAGTTCCACGCAAGTGAATTACTAAAGCGTTTAAGAAATTGCGTAACACTTGGTCACCACATTCCATATAATTCTCATGTTTTTCATCACGGAAAAAAGCACCCAATTCTGATTTAGTGATTCTAAAATCTACTAATTCTAATATTTCAACTATTTGATCGTCACGCAACATTAAAGCTACGCGAAGTTTTTTAAAGATATCGTTGTTTGTCATCATATTCTAATTTTTTACAAAGGTACGGTTAAAAAGCAATTGCACCACAATTTTAGATTTAGAATTGGTTTTGGTTCAGAATGTGAATTACTTTATCCAAATCTTCTTTTTTGTGATTGGCAGTAATTACAATTCGATTTAAATCTCTGGTGTCTGTTGGGTATTTAAAATTAGTTACAATAATGTTATTCGAAGTGAAAATTTCATTTATTCCTTCGATTTCCGGATAAATTAAGGGGTAATTTGGATCAAAATGAACTACTTTATTTTTAATTAAATGAGTATCTATATAGTTTAAATTGTCTTTTAATTTTTGATGCTGTTGCAAATAAATTGCTGATGCGTCAGCCATAGTTTGTACAAATGCAGCGTTCATTCCGGCACTGGAAACAAAAGTATCGTGAGCTGCCATCTGATTAATAAATTCAGAATCGCTAGCAATTACACCTCCTGTCAATCCAAAGGCTTTACCTAAAGAGGATAGCATGATTTTTCTTTTAATATTGGGAAGATCAATATTCGAAAAAATCCCGCAACCATTCGTACCCATAATTCCAAGCGAATGGGATTCATCTACAACCAAAGTAATTTCTTTATGGGACGGAATTAAATTTAGAACTGAAAGATCGATTGGTTCTATATGAAAAGAAGGAACCGCATCGGTCAGAATCGTAAATTTTTCAGTTACGGTATCCAGTAAACGAGGATTTAATTTTTCTCCAATAAAAAAAGGAAGACTGTTTGCCGCTTTGATAGCAGTATGCGTATCTGGAAAATGAAAAAAGTAATCGGTTTGAGGTATTAATGACTCTATTACTAATTTTCCCGCCAACATACCGGAGGAAACGGTAAGAACAGCATCTGCCTTGATATAATTAGCTAAAAAACGTTCTCCATTTTCGTAAGCAGTCAGTTGAATGTTGGCACTTCTGGAACTTCCGTAAGCCGTTCCCCATTGTGAAATATTTTTGATGAGAAGCTTTTGGAATTCAGGATGCGTTGGTAAACCTAAATAGGCTGTTCCGCCAAAATACAAATAGTCTTCATTGTTGATTTCTATTATTCGATCTGGAAATTGGTTGACTTTCATTTAAAATTAAATTAAAGTTACACCCGTACCATTTAAGTCTGAATAGCTTATTTTTCCAAAATCTATTGTTACACCAGTTGCAATATCTTCTGCCAAAAGCAAAGCCCCATCCATATCCACATAATCCAATTGTGGCAATAAATGAGCAATTGCAGAAATCCCTACAGTTGATTCTGTCATGCAGCCCACCATCGTTTTTAAACCTAATTTCTTGGCTTCCTCAATCATTCGTCTACCGGGAGTTAGTCCGCCACATTTCACTAATTTGACATTTACGCCATGAAAATGATGGTGACATTTAGCCACATCTTCTTCTATAATGCAACTTTCGTCAGCAATTATTGGTAAAACAGAATGTTTGAAAACTTCCTTGTGTCCTTCCCAATTGTCTGCTTTCATGGGTTGTTCCAAAAATTCTACGCCTAGTTTTTTTAACTCGACTGCATTATTTATGGTTTCTTCCACGCCCCAACCACAATTGGCATCAATTCTAAAAATGGCATTCGTATGTTTTCGAAGTTCAGTAACAATGGCAATATCTTCTTTGGTGCCCAGTTTTATTTTATAAATCGGCCAAGGCAATTCCTTCATTTTTTCCACCATTTTTTCTATGGAAGCTATACCAATGGTATAATCGGTCAATGGATTTTTATCGATGTTGTAATTCCATAACTCGTACAATTTCTTTCCTTTTTTACGAGCATACAAATCAGTATACGCCATATCCAAAGCGCACAAAGCAAACATATCATCTTTTAAATACCGATGAATTTTTGCCCAAAATTCTTCCGGTGTTTCATTTGTTGTAGTTTCAATTACAGAACGAATTTTTTCTAAATCCTGTATCATCATTGGAACGGTTGTCTTATAATATGGATTAGATGTTGCTTCTCCAAAACCTGAAAATCCCTCGCTCTTTAATTCTACAATCAATGAAGGTTGAAAGTCAATCGATTCTCTTGAAATCGTGAAGGTATGTTTTAATTTAAGGTTGTATTCTCTTAAGATTAGTTCCATTTGAATCTGATTTAGTACTTAAAATTAATGTATTTATTTTTTAAATTAATAACCGAGCCATAAAACTGCTTTCACAAAACCATCGCGCCATAACTTTTCATTGTGTTGTCCTCCTTTTACGATTTTCTTTTCATTCAAATTGAGGCAATAACACCGTTTAGTGTTAATTAGGTATTCCATTTTATTGAGGTCAACAATCATAGAATCATCGTCACCTTCTTTATCTCCGCAAAGGAAATAATATTTCGTTTTTTGTTTTTTGTTTTTCTCTTCTAATTCGAAAATTTCTTTGCGGTTAATCCAAAAAGCGGGCGAAAAAATACCTGCTTTACCAAACACTTCAGGATATTTTAAAGTAGCGTAAAAGGAAGTCAAACCACCCAAAGAACTTCCCATAATTATGGTATTTCTCTTCTCCCGTTTGGTTCTATAGGTTTCGTCAATTTTAGGCTTCAACGTTTTTACAATGAATTCTAAATAATCAGTTGCTTTTCCACCACCATATTTTTCGTTTTTAAAAGGAGTTAATTCTTCTAAACGTTTGTCGTTTCCATGTTCGATTCCTATAACGATAACTTGTGCATTAAGACTGTCCAGTTTTTCATCGATATTCCATTCACCGCTATAGGATGTTTTAGCATCAAATAGATTTTGTGCATCGTGCATGTATATCACGGAATATTTCTTTTTGGAATTTAAGTAATTTTTAGGGAGATATACCCAGATTTTCTTTGACGTTTTAAGTTGTGGGGCCTCTATAGTAAAAGTAGAAACTTGTTTTGATGCGGTGCTTTGTTGAGCGAAATTTTTTACTGTCGCAAAAAGTAGTATAATAAGAATTAACTTAAGCTGTTGAATCATTATTGGTATTTTGTGTTTTTATTTAAAAAAATCAATATTTTAGCTAAAAATAATAATTTCATGGATACTTACGAGGAAAAAAGAAGCTTACTTTTAGAGATGATTGCTTTTTCTACTGTTGACGGACAATTGCATAAGAGAGAATACGATTTTTTGTTTATTGTTGCCAATGAACTAAATATAGAAAAAGGAGGATTCAATGATTTGTTTCATCAAGAATTACCAAAACTGCCCATTAAATCGGAGTTTCAACGCATCCAACAATTTTACAGACTGGCTTTGTTAATGCATTGCGATGGCATTTTGCACAAAAAAGAAACTGTCGCTATCCAACAGATAGCAATTGACATGGGACTTAATCCAGAGGCAACTAAACGCATTCTTAAGTTAATGAAGGAAGCGCCAAATGCAATTATTAAAGGTGAAGTTTTATTGAATGTTTTTCAGGAACAACAGAATTAAGTTAATTGTCCTTGCAATACTTTTATTTCATCACGTAATTTTGCGGCCTGCATAAAGTCTAATTCTTTTGCCGCTTTTTCCATTGATTTACGTTTTTCGCGTATGCGTTTTTCAATATCTGGTTTTGATAAATATTCTGTAACGGGTTCGGCTGCAGTTGAAAGAGTATAGCCTAATTCATAATCTGCCAAAGGATTTTTTGTAAAAGCACTTTCTATCTTTTTATTTAAGGCTTGAGGAACCAAATTATTTAGAGTATTGTAATTAATTTGTTTTGTTCTGCGATAATTAGTTTCGTCAATGGTTTTTTGCATGCTTGCCGTAATTTTATCAGCGTACATAATTGCTTTTCCGTTCAGGTTTCTTGCTGCACGACCAATTGTTTGCGTAAGCGAACGATGACTTCGTAAAAAACCTTCTTTGTCTGCATCTAAAATTGCCACCAATGAAACTTCGGGTAAATCCAAACCTTCACGAAGTAAATTCACACCAATTAGCACATCAAAAATTCCTTTTCGTAAATCTTGCATGATTTCGATTCGTTCCAATGTGTCTACTTCAGAGTGAATATAACGGCAACGAATATTGACTTTGGTTAAATATTTAGCTAATTCTTCCGCCATTCTTTTGGTTAAAGTAGTCACTAATACACGTTCATCAATTTCGGCTCGAACCTGAATTTCTTCAATTAAATCATCAATTTGGTTTAAACTTGGTCGGATTTCAATAATGGGATCCAATAATCCTGTAGGACGAATTACCTGTTCCACAACGACACCTTCGGTTTTTTGCAATTCATAATCGGCTGGCGTTGCCGAAACATAAATCACTTGGTTTTGCATCGCTTCGAATTCTTCAAACTTCAAAGGACGATTGTCCATCGCTGCCGGAAGTCGGAAACCATATTCCACTAAATTTTCTTTTCGACTTCTGTCTCCTCCATACATGGCACTAACTTGAGAAAGCGTTACGTGACTTTCGTCCACCACCATCAAATAATCTTTAGGGAAATAATCTAATAAACAAAATGGTCTAGTTCCGGGTAAACGACCGTCAAGATAACGGGAATAATTTTCAATTCCGGAGCAATAACCGAGTTCGCGAATCATTTCCAAATCAAAATTGGTGCGTTCTTCCAGTCGTTTTGCTTCCAAATGTTTTCCTATTTCCTTGAAATAATCGACCTGTTTTACCAAATCCTGTTGGATTTCCCAGATTGCACCTTGCAAAACATCTGGCGAAGTCACAAACATATTAGCAGGATAAATCGTCAGTTTGTCAAATTTTTCAAGGACTTTAGAATTCTTTGTGTCGAAACTTTCAATTTCTTCGATTTCATCACCAAAGAAATGAACTCGATACGCCTCATCCGCATAACTAGGATAAACATCTACTGTATCACCTTTTATTCTGAAACTTCCGGGATTAAAATCGGCTTCAGTTCTGGAATATAAACTTTGCACCAGTTGATGCAATAATTTGGTTCGGGAGATGATTTGTCCTTTCTCAATTGGAATCAAGTTTTTCTGAAATTCTATCGGATTTCCAATACCATACAAACAAGAAACCGATGCCACTACTAAAATATCTCTTCGTCCTGAAAGTAACGAAGCAGTGGTTGACATTCGCATTTTTTCCAGTTCTTCATTGATAGATAAATCTTTTTCAATGAAAACGCCGGTTACGGGCATGAAAGCTTCGGGCTGGTAATAATCGTAATAAGAAACGAAATATTCCACGGCATTATTCGGGAAGAATTGTTTGAATTCCGAATACAATTGAGCTGCCAAAGTTTTATTGTGTGCCAAAACTAATGTTGGTCTTTGTACTTCCTGAATCACATTGGCTACGGTAAATGTTTTTCCAGATCCGGTAACTCCTAATAAAGTTTGGAATTTATCACCATCAATAATCCCCTGAGTCAATTTTTCAATCGCTTGAGGTTGGTCGCCCTTAGGCTGGTAATCAGATACTACTTGGAAATTCATTTAAAACACGGACAAAGGTTAAGAGGAACAAAGGTACAAAGTTTGGATTCTTTTTTTACCAAAGTTTTAGCCAAAAAAAAGCCATCAACTATTTGTTGATGGCTTTCCCATAATATAAAATGTTTTTCTAGAAGCTGAAGCTTAATCTGGCAAAAACAAAACGACCGTTTTGACCAAATTGAGATGTGTTTCTTGAATATACAAATTGATTTGCATTAGACAAATCGATTGAATTGTTTGAAGATGTAGTTGTTGAATAAATAACAGCTCCATTAGCATCAACTCCTGAAGCTCTTTTTGCAATTGTTTGAGGTCCTAAATTGAAAGTTGGATAAATATCAAAAATGTTATTAGCTCCTATAACAATTTTTGTTGCACTAGTAATTTTAAATCCTACAGACAAATCAGTAATGATTTTCGCCGCCCATACTGGGTGTTCGTTTTCAACTGCTTGATTATTTACAACAATAGCATTGATAGTTCCATCATTATTTGCATCAGCAATGTTCGGGTCAGTTACTTTACCAAAATAAACGTTTCTCAAGAAGAAATCGAATTTTTTGTAAGAAAGTGAATTCGTTAAATTAGCTTTTACTCTTGGCACTGCTTCTTGAAGATAAATTCTTGAAGATTCAGAATAGTATCTGTTTATCTGACCTGCTGCTTCTAATATAGGTGATGCATGGATGTCGCCTACTTTTTGGGTATTAGAAATGGTACCAGACAAATCAGTTTTTAAAGATAGACCTTCACCTAAACTTATTTTATGGCTAATTACAACATCAATTCCTTTTGATTCCGTGTCAATTGCATTAGCAAAGAAAGTTGCAGCAGTTGCTCCAGCGGCATCAAAGTAAGGTTTTGTAACAGCATTAGAAGTAAATTGATCGGTAAGAACTACTCTGTCATTAATTTTTACAATATAAGCATCGGCAGTTAAAGTAAGATTGGCAGCAGGTATTTTTGCAGTAAATCCAATACTGGCACTTTTAGATTCTTCTTGTTTTAATGTTGGAATTCCCAAAGCTTTTGCTACTGGAGAGTCATTACTGAATGTTCCAACTTCAAATGGTACACCACCTACGAATTGTGTAGCTGTTGAATTAAAATAGATTTGGTGTAATGATGGCGCTCTAAATCCAGTTGAAACAGCACCACGTAAATTGATGTTATCTGTTAATTTATAACGAGATGCAACTTTGAAATTAGTCGTGTTTCCAAAATCAGAATAATTCTCAAAACGAACTGCTCCGTTAACTAACCATTTGTCAGTAAGATCTAATTCTAAATCAGTATAAACGGCATAACTGTTACGTCCTTTGTCAATAGCATTTGCTGGTCTGAAACCTGGGAATACTTGTGCTCCACCTGGTCTTGTAGCCCCATAAAAGTCAGTAACTTTAATGTTAGCAGGAGTTGTCCCGGTAACTACAGCTCCATTGATATCATATAGGTTATATGAATCTGGCTCACCTGCATTGATAGTGAAGTTTTCATGTCTGTATTCTGCACCAAATGCAACGTTTAATCCTTTTAATACATCAAATTTTCTGTTGATATCAAAATTGGTTGTGTTTTGAGAGAAACCTAAGCCACCGGCATCAAATTGAGTAGCAGATTTTTCTCTTAAGGAAGCATTAACTGTGTTTTCGATATTATAGTCAAAAGTGTTTTTCCCAAAAGTATTACTTAAATCAAAATTCCAATTTTCGAATAAAAGACCTCTAAGACCAGCAGCTACAGATACATCGCCGATTGTAGAATGAATTTCTGGCAAAAATCCATTTGGATATAAACCGGTATATGATCTAGCTTGATTTGGTTTTCTGTAAAAACCGGCAGCTTCCCCGGTTCTATAACTAGTTCCGCCAAAAGCATACACTTCTAATTTATCATTGATTGGATAAGCAGCGTTCAAAAAGAATTGTGCGCTTTTCAAAGAAGATTGTCCCACTCTCATATTGAAATCTTTTCTTTCAAGACTTCTATAAGCTAATTCTCCTGCAGTGGCATCAAAATTTAATGCTGTTTGCATTTGAGAAATAGTCGTAGCTCCAGTTATAGCAGTTTGTTGTGCCGTTGTAAAATAACCTACTTGTGGAGCGTACGTTTTAATACTTGAAAGTATTTGTGCCGTATTTGGAGTATTATTAATGTTTCCAAAAAGAGCATTAATATTTGTTCCAGCTTCTGCAGCTCTTTGTTCAACTGCGTTATAGGCATTGAATAAATTACCAGTCACATCTTTTGCTCTGCTTGTAGCATCTCTAAGTTGAAAACTGGCTGTTGCATTAATAAAACTTTTCTCTTTACCAAGACCTGTTCCGTAGTTTAAGTCTAATTGGTAATTACCACCATCAATACCGCCATCGTGGTCATTAGCGCCTTTTGAAAGATTTCCTCCTCCAAAAAGGGCAACATCTAATTTATTGGTGTTTTTCTTTACATTAATATTGATTACACCTGCAATAGCATCAGAACCATATTGTGCGGAAGCTCCGTCTCTTAATACTTCGATTTTTTCGATAGCAAAAGCAGGAATTGCATTTAAATCCGTTCCTACAGATCCTCGTCCTGGGGATCCATTAATATTTACTAAAGAAGAAGTATGTCTTCTTTTTCCGTTAACCAATACCAATACTTGATCTGGTCCTAAACCTCTTAATTGTGCAGGGTCAATGTGATCCGTTCCATCAGCTACAGTAGTAGTGTTTGATGTAAACGATGGTGCAACCATGTTCAAAATTTGATTTAAGTTAACTTGAGGACCTTGTGAAGCAATCTCTTTCATGCTGATTACATCAATTGGCACAGCAGATTCTGTTACCGTTCTGGTAGGATTACGGGAACCTATTACAACAACATCTTGCAATGTTTCACCGCTTCCTGTTAAAGTTACATTTACAATGTTTCCAGTTACAGTTACTGATTTAGTTTCTAAACCTACATAAGAAAATTGTAAAACATCACCCATTTGAGCAGTGATAGTATAATTTCCATCTGCATCAGTCGTAGTTCCTTTTGTAGTTCCTTTTACAAGAATTGTTACACCTGGTAAAGGTTGACCACCATCATCAACTACACGGCCTTTAATAATTTCAGCAGCTATATTTTCATTTAGTGTCGACATAAGGTCTCCATTCATGCCCACTTTTAGAATTCCTTCCTTTTGTAAAACAATTTGATTGCTTACTTCAGTATAATTAATTTTAAGTGGTTTTAAAATACGGGTAAGTACACTTGATAACGCTTCATTATTAGCAGAAACACTCACTTTTTGATTAAATTGTGTCATTCTCGAATTATACGAAAATTTCACATTTGCCAATTTTTCAAGTTTAGTTAACGCGGTATCTAAGTTTAAATCGGTTAGGGTAATAGTTACCTTTGTATCCAATTTTCTTTGTCCTCTGATATTATTCGCTATTGTAACGCTTGAAAAAACAAGGGCTAAAACAAATTGAAATAAGGTTATTTTCATGATTCGAAAGAGTAATCGTTGTTTAAGGACGGTTTTTTTCATAATTTTGGTTTGTGTTTGTTAATATTCTTTTGTTTGGTTATTGAGAACGCAACAATTACTCTTTACAGAGAGGTAATTGATTTAATTCAAGGCGTCGGGAATGTTACAGCATTTTCGGCGCTTTTTTGTTTAAGTACTTTAATTCATAGGCTAATTAGGGTTAGTTGCATCCATCTGATATAATAATTATTTGGTTTCCATTCATTTCATAACTGCTATTGTTCCCAAGACTTTTACAGATAATTTTGAGTTTTTCTGGTAAAGGTTGGTCTCCCAACGATGTGGTAAGATAACAGTCTTTTAATTTTTCCTGAGGAAAATCAATTTTCACCAAATAAGCTTGCTCAATAGTTTTGAAAATTTGGGCAACAGGAATATCTGTAAATTCAAATCGCAATTGTTCAATATTGCTCGTAGAATGACTTAAAGATTCATCTTGCGTTATATCTGTAATTTTATTAAAAATTAAATTTTTACGCACGAATCGTAAGGCTTGATTGGGTAATAATACAATCAATTCGTCTTTTGCGTTTGCGATTAACTGGTTTGATCTTACCTTAACTTTACCGGTACGAACTACCACTTCTATATTTGGCTGATTAGCGTATGCTTTTATTTTAAAACTAGTTCCAACTACTTTAGTGACAATTTCATTAGCAAAGACAAAAAATGGTTTCTGAGGATTTTTACTGATTTCAAAAAAACCTTCACCAGATAAGTAAACCTTTCTCTCATTACCCACAAATATTTTTGGATAACTCAACTTACTATTGGGTTGTAATAATACAGAACTACCATCTGATAATGTTATTATTTGGGGTTTGTCTGAATTATTAGTTTGCTCAACCAGACCCTCATCATTTTCATTGATCAGTTCATTGTAGGTAAGTGTCGAATTTTTAGCACCAAAATGTTGGTTGTAAAACCAGCCGGATAAAAGACCTATAACTAAAATAGCAGCTACTTTTCTAAACCATTGGTTTTTCCAAAGTTTAAGAACTGGTTGTGCTACTGCATTTTTATTTTCTTCTTTTGTTTCAATTTTCATCCAAGTAGCTTCTAATGCGTTTTGAACGGCCTCAGAAGATAAGTCAGTATCAGGAGTTTTCATTGCTAACAGCCATAAACGGGCTTCTTCTACCAATTTAGCACGACTGGAGTTTTCTAAAGTCCATTCTTCCCAGTTTTGTTGGTCGTCTTTGAAACACACCCATAGATGGAATGATTCATCGGCTAAAAAGTCTTCTATTTCAGTATAATTGTTACGGTGTTGCATCAAAAAAAAAGGTTACAATTATATAGAGGACAGTTTTTTTACTGGATACTCACTAAATTCTAATTTTTTTTGATTTTATTTTTTGAAACCTAAAAGACAGTTGATAATAGCAGGAAAATAAGGGAAATACTTCCTTTCCAATCTTTGCGCAGGCATAATAAAGCACGATGTAAAAGATTGTTTGCTGATTGATAATTAATATCAAGCGTATGTGCTATTTGATCTACAGTAAGTTCCTGGTTGTAGCGAAGATATAAGGCTTCTTTTTGGCGAGAAGGCAAATTATTGATTAGTTGATTGAGACGTGAAACTTTGTCAGCAGTTATCTCGTCTGCAATGAGATGATGTTCTATAGAAAAATCAAATAAAAATTTAATGGAATCTATGGAAGTACTTACACGAAAAATACGATCACGTTCTTGTAATCGTGTGATTCGTTTACGAACACTTGCTAGTAAGTATGCTTTTACTACCACTGAATCATTTAGTTTATTTCTATAAACCCAAATATCTGTAAAAACATCTTGTACGCAATCCTGCACCTTTTCAGGAAATGGAATAAATGAATTTCCATAACGAACTAAATGGGAATAATGCTTTTTAAAAAGTATTGAAAAAGCTTTTTCATCCCCTTTTTTTAGATTGCTCCAAAGTATGGAGTCATCTTGTGTTTCGGTATGTAGTAGTTGCCTTTTCACAATTTAGTTTGGATTAGTTCATTTTTTTAATGCTAAATAACATTTGAATTGCTATAAAAAAGGATAATAAAGAGGTTCTTTTTTCTTCCTTTTGAATGTTTTTCTATTTAAAAATGAATGTTTTTTTGCTAATAATTTGATGAATCGTAAAAGAGTATCCTATTGATTATCTATGATTTTCTTAGCAAACTTACGTAAAAATATGCAAAAATTCATTTGTAGGCTTGAAAATATAAAGAAATTCGATTTTTCGCAAATATTTATATATTTTTTTCTGGAAATATTTTTTTTAGAAGTTTAATTATTGATTTAATAATAGAAGCTTTTTATTGATGCTCCATTTAAATAAACAATTTTGTGAATAACGAAAAACAACATGCCAATAAGTAATGAGTATTATCGTTTGGAATGATTTAAAAGTATTTAAAAGTGCTTTTTAATTCTAAAATTTCCAGGCTTTCTGTTGTGCTTCGCTCAAAAAAGTCCAGGCTACAATTCGGCTTGTTTTTTGGCCTTGAGCCATATCAATTGTTTTTACTTCAACTGCGCTAACTTTGTTTAATGTTTTATAAATACTGGATAAATTCTCTTTTTTGGAAACCAAAGTAGTAAACCACAAACAGTTCATAGGATATTTGGCACTTTCGTAAATCATTTGAGTCAGGAAACCTATTTCGCCGCCTTCACACCATAATTCAGTATTTTGACCACCAAAATTCAATACAGGATTTTTAGTTCTGGTATTTTCTAGATTGTTGATTTTTCTTATGGAAGATTTTGTAGCCTCTTCTTTTGAATTATGAAAGGGAGGATTACAAATAGTAAAAGTAAATTTATCCTCGGGTGTAATTATGTTTTTAAAAATAAAGCGACTTTCAGTTTGTAATTGCAGGCTTATGGCATCCATAAGATTTGGATTGTCCTGGATGATTTTTTTGCAATTTTGGATTGCTTTTTCATCAATATCGGTTCCTACAAAGCTCCATCCGTAAGTCGAATTTCCTATTATTGGATAAATACAGTTGGCGCCTATACCAATATCTAAACCTTGAACCGTTTCTCCTTCAGGGATAATTGCGTTATTGCTTGAAGCTAATAAATCAGCGATATAATGAATGTAATCTGCTCTACCGGGAATGGGTGGGCAAAGGTAATTTTTAGGAATATCCCAATCTTGGATCCCGTAATGAGTTACCAGTAAGGCTTTGTTTAGCGACTTTACGGCTTCGGGATTACTAAAATCAATGGTTTCTATATTGTGCTCATTGACAGAAACAAAAGCCTTTAATTCAGGACAATTTTTGATTAATTGTTCAAAATCGTATCCAAATCGATCTAGATTTCTAGGATGTAAATTCGTTTTTTCGGTAATCGCTGTTTGTTTTATTTTTTCCATTTCGGCGCAAAGATAGTCAATCTTTTCTTGTCAAATTAGAGTAAATGGTGTAGAACGTTTTTTTATCATCAATCCATACATTCCATCATTAATAAATCACCTGCACTGTGTTCAATTGTGACGATGCCATCTTTTATGACATGATTGCTGCTTCCGGTTCTATATCCAATAGTTAGGCTGTCGTCTTTTAATGGATAAAATAAATTGTCAGAATGTATTCCAGTAACATGCCCAATGGGTATTAACGAAATGGGAGTATTTGCAGTGTACCATTTTTCGAATTTGTTTGGTAATAAAAATATTTTCGAATGGTCGTCTAAAATTACAATTTTCAATAAATTTCTATATCGAACAATATTCGTAAGATTGGTAATGGTATGATCGGCTCTTTTTCCTGTTGCCCAAACGACATTTACAGCCGGGATTTTACGATGAATTAAATAATCAAAAGCTTTTTCTAAATCGGTTTTATTTTGGTCTGGGGTGTGGATTATTTCAATAGGATATTGTGAAGTTTGGTATTGTTCCGGATTAAATCCTCTATCAAAATCCCCTAAAAGAACATCCACTTTTATGTCTAATTCCATGACTCTTTCCATGGCTGAATCCAATACAATTACTAAAGGAGACCATTCTAACAATTGTCCTAATAATTCTGAATTACAAGCTGCGCCATTGGCAATTATTAAAGCCGGTTCTTGGTCGTCGCGAACGATGTGATGTGAGGACATGAAGATTTTATATTTAGGATTGCTTATTTAAAATTTATGATGTAAAAGTAACTAAAAGTTATCATTTTGCCCCTTACGGAAATAGCCCAGATAAGAATGAAAAACAAAACAGGTTCTAAACTTTAGTTTTGTGTCAGTAGAAGAGCGACCAAAGGAAGCTCCTTATACTGGCTAGAAAACTGTTTAGAACCTGTTTTGTTTGTAATGGATAGCTGGATTGGCTCCTAATTATTCAATGGTATAGTTTTTAATGTCAACCTCGCTAAGTGAAAAATAACCCAAAGGATAATTTGTTGGATTTGTGGTGTTGATTATATTTCCTCTTACCGTTGCGGGTGGGGATTGAAACGGACTTCCGCCGTTATTCCCTGCGATACTTACTAAAACGTTGAGGTAATTGTAGTAGGATTTTGAAATTCCGTAATGGCTGATTTGGATTAAATCACCGGCTTTTAAATCTTCATTTTGGGAAATACTGAAGAATTTATTTCCATCAAAAAACTCATCTAGGTCTACGTAAAAATTAGATTTAATCTGATTGGAATAAATGTATTTGTACAAATAATAATTAGGTTCGTTAGCCGGATCCGTATAATAGGATTTGATTTCTATATCCTTACCTGTAAAACCTCCTTCGTTATTTTGAATGATTTCAGTTATTGGCGCTACTGATTTTAATGTTTCAGTAGCTGTGTACGTTGCACCGTCATTAATAACCGTTAATGTGTACGATTCATTTAGGACAGGAATGAAATTATTGCAAAAGTATTCTCCTTTATTTGCCGATTCGATAAAACTAAAAATGATATTTGAACTGTTTTTAATAGTGACAGTGGCTCCAGAAACTTTAGGAATCACACTGCTGTAATAATCAGTGGTTGTGGTTAATTTTATTTTTTGTTGATTTCCATCGGTTCCTTTTTTCCAATTTATGGATGCCTCAATAACCAGTTTCGGCGGTGCGGTATTTAAATCTATTGGAACAACATCTTGGCAACTATTTAAAAAAAGTGCAACTGTAATCCCTAAAAAATATATTATTTTTCTCATAATCTTTAAAATTTGAAGTTATAACTAACTGCAGGAACTACTCCAAAAATGGACGTTTTTACAGCCTCATTAATACCGGTATCTGTATTTTGTCTAAAATTGATTGAAGCGGCATTTTTTCGGTTATACAAATTGTAAATGCTAAAAACCCATTCTCCTTTCCAGTTTCGGTCGCTATTTTTGCGTGGCGTCAATGTTGCAGCAATATCCAGATGATGATAAGCCGGTAGTCGGTTTTCGTTTCTCAATCCATAACTGGGAACGGTTATTCCTAAGTATTCATATTGCCCATTCGGATAGGTTACAGGCTGTCCGGTTTGTAACGCAAAGTTAGCTCCAAAAGACCATTTTTCGTTTAAATTATAAGAACTGGTAATCGCAATATTATGCAATTTATCATAAACAGAATTGTACCAATTCCCATTGTTGATTCCTGTTTCAATTGACGTTCTTCCTGGTGTTTGTTGTTCAGATTTAGATAAAGTATAGGAAATCCAACCGTTTAATTTGCCTTCGTTTTTACGGAACATGATTTCCAAGCCGTAAGATCTTAATTCCCCATTTAAAATCACTTGTTCGATTGCTTTATTTGCAATTAGATTTGCACCGTCAATATAATCCAATCTATTTTTTACTTTTTTATAATAGGTTTCTACTTCCAAAGAATAAATTCCATCTTTTAGGTTTTTAAAGTATCCTAAAGCCACTTGATCTGCAATTTGGGGTTTTATAAAATTATCACTAGGCGTCCACACGTCAAGTGGAGTAGGAGAGGACGTATTGGAAATCAATTGTAAATATTGTACCATTCGGTTGTAGCTTGCTTTTACAGATTGATTTTCATTGATTTGATAGGCAAAAGAAAAACGAGGTTCCAGATTATTATAACTCTGAATGGCTTTATTTTTTCCATAGAATTTTGTGCCTATAGGAGTGGCTTTTTCATAAATCTGTAAATCCGGATTGAAGGTGACAGGATTATTATCAGCATAAATGTTTACGGTAGATTGCCCTAAACGGTAAAACATACTGTAACGAAGCCCATAAGAAAGAGCGATTTTTTTCGAAATTTCCTGGTCCGCATTCATATATAAAGCGGGTTCGAATGCATATTTTTTATCCAATTGATCAAAATTAATTCCAGAATTTAAATCAGAAGGTCTGATGGTTCCCGGATTAAAATCATAATAAATAGCACTTACGCCGTAATTCAATTTGAATTTATCGGAAATGTAATTCTTGAAATCGTATTTGATATTATAATTCTTGATGCCAGAATCCCATTTGAAACCTACAAAATCCAAATCCAATCCATAATAATAGTCACTATAGATTAACGATAAATTCGAAAATAATTTATCTGAAAATAAATGATTCCATCGTAAGTTTAAAGTGGAGTTTCCGTAAATATTAGTAAAGCTTTTGCTTAGGCTAAAAACATCTCTTCCAAAATATCCCGATAAATATAAGTTGTTATTTGGGGTCAATTTATAACTCAACTTGGTATTTAAGTCATAAAAATAAGCGGAGTTGTCTTTTTGATCTTTGGATAGTTTCAAGAATAAATGGGCATACGAACTTCGTCCTCCAATGAGGAAAGAACCTTTGTCTTTTACTATTGGTCCTTCGGCCAAAATTCTACTGGAGATTAATCCAATTCCTCCATTGACATGAAATCCTTTACTGTTACCGTCCTTTTGATAAATATCCAAAACCGAAGAAGCTCTTCCTCCAAAACGAGCCGGGATTCCACCTTTGTATAACTTTAAATCCTTTATAGCATCCGGATTGAAAACGGAGAAAAAACCAAAAACATGAGAGGAGTTAAATATGGTTGCTTCGTCCAACAGAATTAAATTTTGGTCAGCGCCGCCGCCGCGAACATTAAATCCGGACGCGCCTTCGCCGGCATTAGTAACTCCGGGAAGTAATAAAATGGATTTGAGAACATCCACTTCGCCAAGTACTACCGGCATTTTCTTAATAGCCGAAATAGAGAGTTTATTGACACTCATTTCCGGTTTCCGAATATCAGTTTTAGTTTTAGTATCAATAATGACTACTTCTTTTAAAGCGGTTTCATTACTTGATAATTTAAAATTATTCTTTGTGTTTAAGTCTAAATTTATTGATTCCTCAATAGTTTGATATCCTAAATAGGTGATTTGAACACTGTAATTTCCTTTTGGTACAGTAATAGAGTAAAAGCCATATTCATTGGTAGTTACACCAGTTTTTAATTCTGGGATAACAACGTTTACGCCAATTAATGTTTCATTGCTATTGGCATCAATAATAGTTCCGCTAAGTGTAAATTTTTGTTTCGCCGGTTCTGTGTCTTGTGAAAAGGAATTTATGGCTATGAAAAATAAAAGCAGGAATGTGCCAATTCTTTTTGAAATCATCTTTAGGGTTTTGAAATACAAATTACATTAATTATAAAGGTAATACCAATCGAAAAGGAATTAATTTTACTAAGTTGTTTAATTTTAAATGGCAATCCAATTTTTAGTTCATTCAGAATTTTATTTTTCAATTTTCCCTATAAAACCTAGATTTCCTCACTATTAGGAATGCTTTGTAGTTTTTCTTCGGCTTTCTTTTTTACAAGTTTATCAACTCGAAATAGAAAAAATATTGAAAGAATTGAAATGATAATAATTATAATTCCTAATGTATTATAATGTTCTAATGGGCTAAATTTATCTTTTTGGACAACAATAGTTCCTGCAAACGCAGCTGCAATACCACCAGCTATTTGCTGCAAAGATGAATTTATACTCATAAATGCTCCTCTGTCTTGCATTACTGGTATCGATGTTGATAAAGCTGTCGAAGGTACCATGCGGCTCATTATTCCCATCATCATAAGCACATTTAAAATGGCGACTAACCAAAGCGGAGTAACTCCAAGATTAGTATAAATTGCGATCATTACTATTGACCATATAGAGGCATATACAAATATTTTGAACTTATCAATTTTGTCGCTTAATTTTCCAATTAATGGCATGGCAACCAATGTAGATAATCCAGCAATCATGAATATAATAGGTAATTGATGTTGTGTGATATGCAAATTATTGATTGCAAAAGCGCTACCGAAAGGCATCATCATAAAGCCACCTATTGAAAGTAATGCAGTAGAAGTGAAACCAATCCTATAATCTTTTTTTGCTATAGTATGTGTTAAATGAGTAAATGGGGATTTTTCTTGTTTGATGCCAAGATGTTTATTGATTGGTTTTAGTTTAACTGCAATTAGAAGAGCCACAATAGCAGCCATTCCCGCTACCCATAAAAATGGTGCGTGCCAACCCCAAGTATTGGCAAGATATAAACCAATAGGGATTCCTAAAATCTGACTTGCTCCAAATCCCATTTGAATAAATCCCATTACTCGGCCTCGCTGATGAGTTGTAAATAAATCAGCAACAATGGCCATTGATATGGAACCTATAACTCCACCAAACAAACCTGTAACGATTCTGGCTGCAACAAGTAGTGCATAGGAAGTAACTAAACCGCATAAAATGGTTCCGGCAATAAAACCAACATAAAAGAATAATAGTAGTTTTTTACGGTCGAATTTATCTGCAAAACCGGCAGTAAGAAGCCCTGAAATTCCTGCACTAAAAGCATAGGCAGATACGACTAAACCAAAATGGGATGGTTTTAGATTTAATGATTTCATTAAGATATCACCCAATGGAGACATTACCATAAAATCAAGTATTACGGTAAATTGTGTTATGGCTAAAATAAAAATTGCAAATTTTTGATAGCCAGTTAATGATGTTGATTGTAGTTCTTTTTCGTTCATTTTCTTTTGCTTATTCTAATGCTGTACATTTGAAGTTTTGGTTGCCTATGAGTTGTATTATTTGCCTTTCTGATAAAGTTTCGCTTACGATTCGTAAAACACAATCAATATCTTCTTGGTCAATATTCCATTGGTGAATCTCTGAATGTTCATCTAATACACTCCTTATTTTTTGCTTATCGCTTTCGGTTTTTATATTGGTTGCAAAGACCAATATGTTCTCTAAATGGTTTTTCATAGTTATATTGGTTTTAAGGTGTTAATGCTTTTAGTACCAATTCAAATGCTTCATCAGTTGTTTTTTGAGTGAGTTTAAAAGGTCCTCCTCCAAAATTTTTCCCTTCGTTTTCAAAACGTAATAAAGAATAAAGTGGCCCATAGGCAACACTCCAAAATACTTCTACGGATATGGGAAGTAATTCTTTTTTTGCAATAGCATTTTTAAAAAAGTTACCCATTATGATTTTGAAATCGGATAAGCTTTCTTCCAAAATATAGTCTCTATAACTGGAATGACTCAGGAGTTCCCAACAAGCAACATTCAAAGGATATTTTAATGCAAATCGTGCTCTGTTTTCCCATTGTTTGCGTAAACCCTCTTTAAAAGGCATAGCTGCCGAAAAGTCTTTAACCATTTCACTAAAGAAATTTTGCCCAATTTCTATCCCGATTTTTTTTATCAAGTCGTCTTTATCGGCGTAATAAATGTATAAAGTAGCTACTGATACACCACTTTCTTTTGCCAATCGATTCATTCCAAAACCTTCAATTCCAAGCTTTACCAGCATTTCTATGGCTTTCTGTTTTACTATTTCTTCTTTGTTTGTATCTCTTGTTCGCATAACATTTTTTATTAACGAAGCAAAAGTAGTAATTATAAATGAATGTTCGCTTATTTATGAATAAAAAAATATAGGTGCTGAATTAATTAAACACTGGTCAAAATTCTAAAAATGAAAAAGTAGTATAAGTTTGGAATACCATGCTAAATATAAGTAATGCTCAACAAAAGAAATTATGTTGAGCATTTAATATCAATTCGTCTTATTGCCAATACAATTTGATATTGCTTTTTTTACCAAGGACTTATTTCGGTTTCGTCTTCAATATCGTTGCTAAAAAATTTTCCTGTAGGTCCATTCTCGTCAGTTAGCGTATGCTTGATAATGAAAGTAGCCGCACTTTCTACTGTTCCTGGGCCGCTATGGTGATTAAAATCGGTTGCTGTGTAACCTGGGTCAATCACATTTACTTTAAAAGGTAATTCTTTGAGTTCGTAAGCCAATACAATAGTATAGGCGTTCAAAGCGGCCTTTGAGGTTCCGTAGCTTGCCGTTTTAAACGGATAGTATTTCCAATTTGGGTCGCTGTGTAAGGTCAACGAACCCAATCCCGAAGTAATATTGCTGATTCTAGGGCTTTCGGATTTTTTGAGCAATTCTAAAAAGGTTTGTGTCACTTGTATTACACCAAAGAAATTAATGTCAAATACTTTTTGAATGTCTTCAATCGAGGTATCTGATGCTTGTTGCGGATTTGTTCCAAGAATTCCGGCATTATTGATTAAAATATCCAATTTGCCTTGCTCTTTTTCGATGGTCTTTTTGGCAGACAAAATAGAATCAAGATTAGTAACATCAATTTGTATTGCCTTGATGTTTTGAAATCCATTTTCGGTTAATTCTTTTACAACTACTTCACCTTTTTCAAGGTCACGAGTTCCTAAATAAACAAACAAACCTTTTTTTGAAAGTTGTTTTGCTGTTTCCAAACCAATGCTTCTGTTGGCTCCGGTAATTAATACGGTCTTCATTTTTATCATTTTAAAATTAATGAAGCAAAATTGCAACGTTTAAAAACGAAATCATTTGCCATTTGGCAAAAAGCAATTTATCGAATGTTTTTTCTAATTCTGCTCAATGAAGACTGGGTGATGCCTAAATAAGAACCGATATAAGAAAGTGGAACACGGTTGACTACATTGGGATATATTTCCAGAAACTTCAAATAGCGTTCTGTCGCATCTTCAGTAACCAATGGGCTTCTTCTTGATACTTTTTGCATCAATGCTTTTGAAATGATTTTATGTACAACTGTATCCCAACCAACGATCGTATCTAGCAGTTCTTGCCAATCTTTTTTTGAAAAAACAATCAGCTTGCAATCAGTAATAGCTTGGACATAAGCTGATGAACAAATCTCATTGTCAAAACTCTCAAAATCCACAACAAGATTGTTCTCTTCGATGAAATATTTAGTTATTTCTTCGCCTTTATTGTTGTAGTAGCAAACTCGGGTTATGCCTTCTAAAACAAAGCCAACTTGTCGAGAAATTTTTCCTGCTTCCGAAAAATACTCATCTTTCTGAAGGCTTAATTCAGTCGCTTTATTTGAAATTAGGTCAATTTGTTGTTGGTTTAAATTTCCAAACTGCAGTAGGTATTCTATAAATGCTTTCATGGTTGAAAGGTAATCAAAGTTTTTTTTAAAGAATTTGTCATTTGGCAAAAAAAGCATTACAAATCAATTGAATGACTGTCTAAACTCCAAAGTAGACATTTCAGTTTTATTTTTGAATAACTTGCTGAATGATGGTAAGTATTCGGAAACCTAATTCGAATAGAATTTAATCTAAAACGTAAAATCGAGCTATTAGCTTTTAGGGAAAGTCCAAATTGCTTATTTAAATAACGATTTATTTGTCGGCTGCTCCAGTTTACTTCTCAATTACTGAATAAAAGAGACTTAATTTTTTGTTCGTCTCCAAGAGTTTAAGAGCTATAAAATACACAAACGAGCATAAAAAAAGACAACCCTTTCGAGTTGTCTTTTAAATATATAAACTGAGATAAATTAAGCAGTTTTCAAAGCTGTAATTTTATCTAAAATAGTATTGAATGTTTCGCTAGGACGCATTGCTTTTTCAGTCAATTCAGGATTTGGTTGGTAATGACCACCAATGGCTTGAGGTTTTCCTTGTGCTCCAATTAACTCTGCATTGATTTTTGCTTCATTTGCTGCAAATTCCGTTGCAATAGGAGTAAAGATAGCTTTCAATTCTGCATTTTTATCTTGTGACGCTAATGCTTCTGCCCAATACATTGCCAAGTAAAAATGAGAACCACGATTGTCAATTTCACCAATTTTACGAGATGGAGATTTATCATTTGCCAAGAATTTCTCCGTAGCTACATCAAGAGTTTCAGCTAAAATAATTGCTTTTGCATTGTTTAATGTTTGTCCTAGGTGTTCTAATGAAGCACCCAAAGCCAAAAACTCACCTAGAGAATCCCAACGTAAATAACCTTCTTGTATGAATTGTTCGACATGTTTTGGAGCTGATCCACCGGCACCTGTTTCAAACAAACCTCCACCATTCATCAATGGAACGATAGATAGCATTTTAGCTGATGTTCCTACTTCCAAAATAGGAAATAAGTCAGTTAAGTAATCACGCAATACGTTTCCTGTTACAGAAATTGTATCTAGTCCTTTAATAATTCTTTCTAATGTGAAGTCAGTTGCTTCAATTGGATTAAGAATGCGGATGTCTAAAGCTGTTGTATCGTAATCTTTTAAATATTTTGTTACTTTTTCGATTAACTCTCTATCATGTGCTCTGTTTTCGTCTAACCAAAAAACAGCTGGAGTATTTGATAAACGAGCTCTATTAACAGCTAATTTAACCCAGTCTTGAATCGGAGCATCTTTTGCCTGACACATTCTGAAAATGTCTTTTGCTTCAACTGCTTGTTCCATTAGAATGTTTCCATTAGTATCTACAACACGTACAACACCGTCTGCATTCATTTGGAATGTTTTGTCATGAGAACCGTATTCTTCGGCTTTTTGTGCCATCAAACCTACGTTTGGCACACTTCCCATAGTTGTTGGGTCAAAAGCACCATGTTTTTTACAAAAATCAATTGTTGCTGTATAAATTCCAGAATAGCATCTGTCTGGGATAATGGCAATAGTATCTTGTTGTTTTCCGTCCTTATTATACATTTGTCCCGAAGTACGAATCATTGCTGGCATTGAAGCATCAACAATTACATCCGAAGGAACATGAAGATTGGTAATCCCTTTTTCAGAATTTACCATAGCCAATGCTGGTCCGTTTTCTATTGCTTGGTTTATTGCAGCTTCCACTTCAGCCTGCATAGGATGTCCTGCAATTTTTGCATATACATCACCTAAACCATTTCTAGTGTCAATATTCAATTCATTGAATAAAGCAGCGTATTTTTCGAAAACAGCGGCGAAATAAACTTCTACGATAGCTCCAAAAATAATTGGATCAGAAACTTTCATCATCGTAGCTTTCAGGTGAACTGAAAGTAAAACATTTTGTTTTTTAGCTTCTTTGATTGTTTTAGCAACAAAACTTTTCAAAGCATTCAAGTTCATAACAGAACTATCGATTATTTCTCCTGCTTTTAATGGAGTGCTTGCTTTCAAAACAGTAGTTGAACCATCTTTACCAACAAATTCTATTTTCACATCAGTAGCATCAGCAACTGTGATTGATTTTTCACTTCCGTAAAAATCACCGCTTTCCATAGAAGCTACTTGTGTTTTTGAGTCAGATGTCCAAGCTCCCATTGAATGTGGGTTTGCTTTAGCGTAATTTTTAACTGCTTTAGGAGCTCTACGGTCAGAGTTTCCTTCACGTAAAACAGGATTTACGGCAGAACCTAAAATTTTAGAATATTTAGCTTTGATTGTTTTCTCCGCTTCGTTTTGTGGTTCTTCAGGGAAGTCTGGCAAATTATAACCATGAGATTGTAATTCAGCAATAGCCGCTTTTAATTGAGGGACAGATGCCGAAACATTTGGTAATTTTATAATGTTTGCTTCTGGAGTTGTAGCTAATTGTCCAAGTTCTAATAAAGCATCTCCCGTTTTTTGATCTTCATTCAAAAATTCAGGAAAGTTTGCTAAAATTCTTCCGGCTAAAGAGATATCTCTAGTTTCAATTTCAATGTCAGAAGTTGATGTAAATGCTTGTACAATAGGTAGAAATGAATAGGTTGCCAACAAAGGCGCTTCATCAGTAAGGGTGTAAAAAATTTTTGATTTCTGTGTCATTTTTGTATTTTTATAATCGAATCACGGTTAAATGTAGCTTAAGTAAGGTCTTTCACTTGAAATAAGGCGGACAAATATATGAAAATCAGATGTAATAGCAGGCGCATTTTATATAGAAAAATGCGAATTTTTAGATTACTAACTTGTTATTCTTAATTTGTTAGTTTTATAGGTTCTATAATCCTAAATTAGGAATTTATGAGGGGAAAAATCAGCAAAAAAAAAGCCCCAACATTGTTGGGACTTTTTTATAGTAAAGAGATAGTTGACTATCTTCTTTTGTCTTTAATTTTAGCTTTTTTACCAGTAAGTTCTCTAAAGTAGAAAATTCTAGCTCTACGAACTGCACCTTTTTTGTTGATTTCAATTTTTTGTAAAGCTGGTAAGTTTACTGGGAAGATACGCTCAACTCCAATAGCACCTGACATTTTACGAATTGTAAAAGTTTCTGTATTAGCAGAACCTCTTCTTTGAATAACAACTCCTTTAAAAAACTGTGTTCTAGTTTTTTCACCCTCTCTAATTTCGTAGTAAACTGTGATAGTATCACCAGCTCCAAAAACAGGAAAATCTTTTCTAGCTACTAATTCGTCTTGAACGAATTTCATTAAATCTGCCATGATAATTTTTTAATTATGGTTTTTATTAAATCAACATTCACGGATCTCGCCAGAGGTTAACCTAATGTGGGCGCAAAAGTAAATAAAAAAGTTTAAAATTTAAAGTTTTTCTTGTTTAAAGTTTAGAAGTTGTTGAATACCAACTTTAAACCTCAAAATTTAAACTGATTTTTTACTCCTCCAGTAAATCCGGTCTTCGATTCTTAGTATGTTCATACGCCATATCTTCACGCCATTTATCAATTTTGGCAAAATTTCCGCTGGTCAAAACATCAGGAACTTTCCATCCGTTATAATCAGCAGGTCTTGTGTAAATAGGTCCTGACAATAATCCATCTTGAAAACTATCAGTTAATGCTGAGGTTTCATCACTCAAAACACCCGGAATCAATCGGATTAAAGCATCCGATAATACCAAAGCACCCAATTCTCCACCAGACAATACATAATCACCAATCGAGATTTCCTTTGTAATGAAATGGTCACGTACCCGTTGATCCACACCTTTATAATGACCGCAAAGGATAATAATATTTTCATACATCGACATCGTGTTCGCCATTTTCTGGTTTAGGGTTTCCCCGTCTGGCGACATATAAATGATTTCGTCGTAGGTTCTCTCACTTTTCAAATGCGTAATGCATGCATCAATAGGCTGTACCGTCATCACCATTCCTGCACCACCCCCATAAGGGTAATCATCCACACTTTTCTGTCTGTTGGTCGTGTAATCCCGTAGATTATGAAAATAAACTTCCACCAATCCTTTATCGATGGCACGTTTCATAATCGAAGCCTCAAATGGACTTCGCAATAATTCTGGGAGAACAGTTACAATATCAATGCGCATAATTTTGAATCTTAGTTTTAAAGCGCAAAGGTACAAAGTTTTTTTTCAGGAGCTATTTCCAGCTTTTCACTATATCTTTCCTTGCTTAAAGGAAGCAAGGAAAGGATGCCGTTTCAATCTGGGCTAGGGTTTTTTGGAATTAAGAGGTTTTAAAGAAGTTATTAAGTTTGAAATATTTTCTAAATTGCATTCCTGTTTAATCCGCAAACTTTCAAATAACCAAATCAACGAATCCCTCAATTCCCTTTTTAAAATTAATTTCGTAAATTTGCCCTTCAATAAAAATTATACAAAAATGGAAAATGGAATATATGCTAAATTCAACACCACTAGAGGTGCTATTTTAGTAAAACTAACACACGATTTGACTCCAGGAACAGTGGGGAACTTCGTAGGATTGGCTGAGGGAAACTTAGAAAATAAAGTAAAACCACAAGGGGTTAAATTTTATGATGGATTAAAATTTCACAGAGTAATTCCTGATTTCATGATTCAAGGTGGTTGTCCACAAGGGACAGGAACTGGAGATCCGGGATATAAATTTGACGATGAATTTCACCCAAGTTTGAAACACAACCGTCCGGGAGTTTTGGCTATGGCTAATTCAGGACCTGGAACAAACGGTTCTCAATTTTACATTACACACATTCCAACAGAATGGTTGGATAACAAACATACTGTTTTTGGACATGTAGTAGAAGGACAGGATGTTGTTGATGCAGTTGCTCAAGGGGATGTTTTGGAATCTTTGGAAATTATCAGAGAAGGGGAAGAAGCTAAAAATTGGAATGCAATTGAAGCTTTTATTACTTTTAAAGGTTCACGTAACAAACGTGACGCAGCTTTAAAAGCAGAGGCTGAAGCTGAAATGGAAAAGTTAGCGGCTGGTTTTGAAAAAACAGAAAGTGGCTTGCGTTACCAATTCATCCAAAGAGGAGAAGGTAAAAAAGCAGAAAATGGAAAAACGGTTTCAGTACATTATACAGGGCAACTTCCAGATGGTAAAGTGTTTGATAGTTCATACCCTCGTAAAAAACCAATCGAATTCCCATTAGGAAGAGGAAACGTTATTGAAGGTTGGGATGAAGGAATTGCCTTGTTGCGCGTAGGTGACAAAGCACGTTTCGTGATTCCTGCTCATTTAGGCTATGGATCTCGTGGTGCTGGAGGAGCAATTCCACCAAATGCTACGTTGATTTTTGACGTAGAATTAATGGACGTAAAATAGTCTTTATTCTAGTATAAAATTTAAAACCCAATAAACTTTATTGTTATTGGGTTTTTTTTATATTTGTTATTCTAAAGAACTAATTATGAAATCAAAAATAGTAGCAGCAGCAGCACTTGCAGTAGTTTTATTTTCGTGCGCTTCTAAAACGGTAGCGGTACAAACTGCTCCAACAGAAGTAGCGAAAACAACCGTACTTTCGCCAGAACTGGTTGAAGGAAAAAATTTATATGAAAATAGTTGTGCCAGATGCCATCAATTATATGCTCCAACTGCATATAGTAAGGAAAATTGGCAGCCCATCTTAACAAGAATGCAAGTGAAAGCGCATCTTGACGATGTTAAAATGGCTAGTATTTCAAATTATATATCTTCTCAATTGTAATATTTTTGTTTTTACAATTTTTTTTTTAAAAAAGTATGTTGGTGAAAGTCAATATACTTTTTTTAAATTAGATTTATTTCCATTTTATATTACAACCAATACTTGGTTTTTGATTCGGATTAATTATTCGATTGTAAATCACACCATCAATCGCACCTCGCAAATCATTGCCACTAAGAGGAATTCCATTTCCAGGTCGGCTGTCATCCAATTGACCGCGATATACTAATTTATTTTGGTTGTCAAACAAGAAAAAATCTGGAGTGCATGCCGCATCGTATACTTTAGCAACCTCTTGTGTCTCGTCATATAAATAAGGAAATTCCATTTTGTTTTCGAAAGCAAATTCAGTCATCAACTCCGGTGCATCTTGAGGATATTGTGAAATATCATTACTTGAAATAGCGATTATCCCAATTCCCTGAACACGATAATCATTAGCAATCATTACGATTTCTTCAATGACATGGCGTACAAACGGACAGTGATTACACATGAATAGTACTAAGGTACCTTTTTCGCCTTTTAAATCTGCAAAAGAAAACCATTCATTAGAATTAGTATCTTTCAAATGAAATTCAGGAGCAACAGTTCCAAGCGGAATCATTTTTGAAGCAGTTTTAGACATTTATGTTTTCTGGAGTTTAAGTTTTAAAAGCGCTCTTTTTAAAAGTTGTGAAGTTTTTTTAGATTTTAAACTTTAAAGTTATGAAAAAAGGATTGTTTCTAAACAGAAAATAGTAAATTTCGTTTGTAAAATAGTGTCATTGAAAATTGACTTTAAAACGAAAATAAATTTATGGAATTAACTTGGTCTGAATTTGAAAGAGTAGAAATGCGCGTGGGAACTATCCTAGAAGTAAATGATTTTCCCGAAGCTAGGAAACCCGCCTATCAGTTAACAATAGATTTTGGTTCTGCAATCGGAATTAGAAAAACATCGGCGCAAATAACGAAACGCTATCAAAAGGAAGAATTGAAAAACCGACAAATTATTGCTGTGGTCAATTTTCCTAAAAAACAAATTGGGAAATTCATGAGCGAATGCTTGGTCTTAGGAGCAGTAGGTGATGAAGGAGATGTTATTTTATTAGCTCCTGATTTTAAAATTGAAAATGGATTGCGAATCGGGTGATAAAATTAATTATTAATTTTATCAATTAATTGTTGCAATAGCATTTGTCCTTCTTCCCAAAATTCGAGATTTGATTCGGAATTGATATGTCCTTTTTGACCAATATTTATAAAATCACTTCCCCACATTTCAGCAAAATATTCCGCTCTTTGTACAGCTATATATGGATCATTTTCGCTAGTTACCACTATGGAAGGGAAATCTAATTTAGTCAATGGTATTGGTGAAAAATTCCAAATTTTCTCTGGTGTGTGCTCAGGGGAATCGACATCTGCAGGTGCAACCAGTAAAGCACCAATTATATTAGGATTATTATTTAAAGAAACCCAATGCATTACCAAAGAAACGGCAAGACTGTGTGCAACCAAAATAGTGGGCTTATCCAGTTTTAGTATCGCTTCGTTTAGTTTTGAAAGCCAATCTTCGCGTTGAGGTTCGTCCCAATTGTCTTGAATTACCTTAGTAGCATTTTTATATTTTTTGAGCCAGTAGCTTTGCCAATGTTTTTCTCCTGAATCACCCAAGCCTGGGATTACTAATAATTTTATTTCCATTCTGAATATATAACTAATATAAGTTCATCTAAAAAAATGAAGTATTTAGAACAACTATTTTGGAATAAAAATATACAATTTAATCGAAATAAAAATTCTTTTTTGGAAATAAAAATCACAGTTCGTTTAGGAAAATGCAAGTTGAACATCAGTTGTTCATAGCAATATTAATTACTTTAAGGCTATATTCAATATTAAGTTCGTACGTACTTTTTGAAAAACCAAACTTTTAAAAGGTCAGCTGTAATGATATAGATTAAAACTATTAGTAACATAATACCCATATTGAGAAAAGGAATTGGCGATAATCCTATTGTAGTTGCGATAGGAAGGTAAGGAAGTATGATTGTAATTAGTAGCCCCAATATGCTCAAAATAAAAAGATATTTTCCTGGTTTGCTTTTAAAGAAGTTTTTATGTGTTCGTATTATAAACAGGATGAATAATTCAGTAAGGATGGATTCTACAAACCAAGCAGTTTGAAAGGCAGATTCTTTTACTTTTAAAACATAAAAAAGAATTAGAAAGGTAATGACATCAAAAAGTGAACTGTGAATCCCAAAAATAATCATGTAATTTCTAATGAATTTTAAATTCCATTTTCCGGGTTTGTTCAATTGTTCTTGATCAACATTATCAGATGCAATGGTGAGATAAGGAAAATCAGTTATGAAATTAGTTAATAAAATTTGTTTGGGTAACATAGGTAGAAATGGTAATAAAAGGGAGGCAATCGCAACGCTGAACATATTTCCAAAAGTAGATCCTGTGTTTATAAAAATGTATTTTAAAGTATTGGCAAAAGTTTTTCGTCCTTCTTTAATGCCATCTATAATAACCGCTAAATCTTTTTCCATTAATACAAAATCGGCAGCTTCTCGGGCTACATCAACAGCATTTTCTACAGATATTCCAATATCGGCAGCTGTTAAAGCAGATACATCATTAATTCCGTCACCCACATAGGCAAGTGTATATGTTTTTCTCAAAGCCTGAATAATATGTTCTTTTTGTTGTGGCTCTACTTCGGCAAAAATGTGTGTTTTTCCTACTACATGTTTTAATGCTTCCGGACTTGTACTGAAAAGTTCTTGTCCTGTCATTACAATAGGGTTAATGATTCCAATTTTTAAAGCGATGGATTGGGCTACATTTTTATTATCTCCAGATATTATTTTCAGGTGTACTTGTAGTTTTTTTAATTCCTCAATTGTTTCTATAATACCCATTTTAACTGGATCTTCAAGTAAAATAAAACCAGCAAAAATCATGGAGGTTTCATCTTCTTTTACAATAGCATTGGAATTGATGTTTTTGTAACAGATACCGATGCTTCGCAATCCTTTGATTCCAAATTCTTCATATTTGTTTTCAATTTCGGCTTTGTGCTTTTCAATATCTTCAACAATTCCATTGCTCAATCTCACCGTAGTACAAATACTTATGATATTGTTAAACGCGCCTTTACTAATCAATAGTTTATTTGCGTCGGTAATAATAGCGATGCTTAATCTTTTGCGTATAAAATCATAAGGAATCTCGCCTAATTTTGTTGGATTAGCCTTTGTTTCTATTTGAAGCTTTTTTATGGCTTCATCAATTGGATTGGCATAACCTGTTTCAAAATAAGCATTCCAATAGGCTAATTCTTTTACAAATTCATTTTCGGTACCCAAACCATCAACGGTTCCAGCTACTATAATTGCACCTTCTGTAATGGTGCCAGTTTTATCAGTACACAATAAATTGACTTCTCCTAAGTTTTGAATAGAAGCCAGTTTTTTTACGATTACTTTCTTATCTAACATTCTTTTAGCGCCTGCGCTCATTGCGATTGTGGTGATGGCAGGAAGTAATTCAGGCGCCATTCCTACGGCTAAAGCCAAAGCAAATAAAGCAGATTCAATAGCGCTTTTGTGATTTAATAAATTGACAATCAGTATGAATATTGATAGTACTAATGTTATTTTCATTAAAAAATAACCAAAGTCTTTGATGCCTTTTTCAAATTTAGTTTCTACTGTAGTGGAAGCACTTTTTGCAATGGCGCCAAAAATGGTTTTGCTTCCGGTATTTATTACTACTGCTTTAGCTGTACCACTGACTATATTTGTTCCTTCCCAGAGGCAGTTTGTTCTTTTGGTTAGTTCCGTTTTTACATCCACTATTCCTGCTATTTTTGCTGTTGGATAGGATTCTCCGGTTAAGCTGGCTTCATTGGCATGTAATTCATTGGCTTCAATAATTAGACAATCGGCGGGTAACATATCCCCGGCTTTCAAGAAAATAATATCCCCGGGAACAATGGTAGAAGAAAGGATTTCCTGTTGTTTTCCATCTCTCAAAATACTGCTTTTTAATGCAATCATTGATTGTAAAGCAGCTACAAAACGACCAGCATTTCTTTCTTGGAAAAAACTAAGAAAACCGGTAGACAAAACGATAAAGAGTATTATAAAAACATCGGAGGTGTCACCAAGAAAGGCTGATAGTATGACAGCTCCAATAAGCAGTAACATCAAAGGGCTTTTAAATTGTCCTATGAAAAGGAAAAAATCCTTTTTTAAAATAGATTTGTTTATTTTGTGTTCTCCGGATTCTAACAGAATTTTATCAGCTACTGTTTTGGATAAACCTTTTTCGCTACTGTTTAGTTTTTGAAACCAATAGTTCGGGTCATATTGCCAAAAATTATCTGTTGTAGAAGTTTGCATAAAGACTAATTTTTTAAACTATAAATTAGAAAAGCAATCGGACTTTTTTTGCTAAATGTAATAGCGGATAATTGAGATAAACTTGGACGAGAATAGTTTATTTAAAAAAATAATCAATTGAAAGTTTTGATTTTCAATTGATTCTCAAAGTTAATGATTTTATGGATATAATTTTCGATATTGAAAGTAAGGAACTGAAATAGAATAATAGTTTAAAGAAATTCGTTAGGACTGAATTTTGATACTCATGGGAATATCCTTGTTGAGGTTTGGTAAATTTTCTGCTTTTAAAAGATAAAAAAAGCAAAGAACCGTTAGGTTTTTAAACTTTGCTCTTAGTTGTTTCAAAATTATTTTTTTGTATTTTTTTTCTCATTGACAATTCTTTGTATTTCCTTTATAACTAAAGGAAAAGCAGGTTCTGTCATGTTGTGACCAAAACCATCTAATTCGTAGAGCTTTGTCTCCTTATGGCCAGCAATTTTCATCATTCGCATTAAATAGGCGTTTTCTTCATAACGGCCTAACATTTCTAATTCACGGTCACCAGTTATTAATAATAGAGGAGGAGCATCGGCACGAACATGAAACAGTGGTGCAAGCTCGTCTATTACAGGTTGTGTTTCAGGGATACCTCTTTCTTTTCTTATTTCAAAATGGGTAATGGCCTGACCACTTAATGGAATGATTCCTGCAATTTTGTTGGCGTCTATTCCATCAGCCAATAACCATTTTTTGTCTAAACTAATCATACTTGCAAGGTATCCACCAGCAGAATGTCCGGAAATAAAAATCAAAGAATTATCACCACCAAACGTGTTTATATTTTTAAAAACCCATGCTACCGCTGCTGCTGCATCTTCAATATATTTTGGAGAATTTACTTTTGGGGACAAACGATAATTTACGGAAACTACACAAATACCTTTGTCTTTAAGTCCTTCAGGAAGTTCTTTGCTACCCGAAGTTAATCCGCCTCCATGAAACCAAACTACAGTTGCAAAACCACTGCTGTTTTTTGGATAATAAATATCGAGAAGGCATCGTTCGTTAATGTAGGTATCTGTTTTGTTTATCGCATCGCTATAGTATGGAATGTTTGATTTTGTAGTGTATTCTAGTTTTTGGGCAGAAACTGTAATACCAAATAGGAATATAAAAAGGGAAAGGAAAATTTTCTTCATTTTGATTTTTTTTTGAATCTTATTTTAGTCTTTTAAGCTGTATACTATTTTTTGAAAGTCTGCTTTAAATTTATCTTTGTTTTCAGCTGCTGACCAAGATAATACTTTATAATAAGCAGATTTTGTTTCAACTATTCCCACTAAATAATAAATGTTAATTTTCGCTTCTTTATCGTAGTAAGTCACGTCAGATTCAACAAAATTAATATCCCCGTTTTTTTTATATAATGGTTGTGAAATTATTCTGTCGTCTTCATCTGTTAGAAAGTCTTTTATAAAACCTTCATAAAATTCGTTGATAGAGGAGTAGTTTAGTTCGGCTAATTTTAGTTCTTCTTTATTATCTTCTATTACGAAACCATATACATCTTTGACTTCACTTTTATACTGGATTGTTGCGGAGTTATTCAATCCTATCGTTTTTCCCATATATTCTGGTAAACCAATATGAAAAACGTGTCCAGCTTCGTACTCTTTTAAAGGTGTTTGCGCATATAAAGTGCTTGACATTACAATTAAAGTAGTCATAAAAAGTGTGAATTTTTTCTTCATTTTTTGTTGATGTGTTATATGGTTCAATAATTTTAAGGGTCGTTTATTTTTTTAAATGTACAAAAAAAGTCCAAAAATCATAAGACTTTTGGACTTTTTAGTTTTGTAAATTGGTAACTAAGAATTAAATGTCATCAAATTCTATATCGGTAAAAGTTGATGTTTGTGGTAAAATTTCGTCATCATCTGTTTTGTCCGATGCGTATTCTTTTTTGAAATCTTTTTGGTGTCTTTCAGAGATTACTTCTTCGCCTTTGTGGTTCAAAACGTAAGAAGTCATTTCGCCAAGAATTTCTGCAAAAGCAGCAAAGTCTTCTTTGTATAAATAAATCTTGTGTTTCTTAAAATGAAACGATCCGTCTTCTTCGGTGAATTTTTTACTTTCGGTAATCGTTATGTAATAATCATCAGCTTTTGTAGCTCTCACATCAAAGAAATAGGTTCTTCTTCCAGCACGTAAAACTTTAGAAAATATCTCTTCTTTTTCTAACATGTCATTTTCTCTCATAATCCTTTCTGTCAATTTTTTTATTTAATAGCAATCAAAAATCATAAAAATTTATTTATTATACAACAATTATAGTAATTCTTTTTCTGAAAGTTGTTTTAAATAAAGTGATGCATAATACCCTTCTTGATTTATCAATTGATTATGAGAACCTTGTTGAATAATTTTTCCGTCTTCAAGGATGATAATATTATCAGCATTTTTAGCTGATGAGACTCTATGGCTAACAATAATCGTGGTTTTGTCCTTACAAATTTCATACAAGTTGTTCAAAATAGCTTCTTCAGTTTCGGTATCAACTGCTGATAAACAATCATCAAAAAGTAAAATTTCCGGGTTTTTAATAATGGCTCGCGCTATAGAAACGCGTTGTTTTTGTCCACCTGATAGAGTGATTCCGCGTTCACCAAGAATAGTGTCGTATTGTTTGTTGAAACCAATGATATTGTCATGTACCACTGCATTTTTTGCAGCAGTTTCAACTTCCTCATCAGTTGCATTTTCTTTCCCAAATTTGATGTTGTTCTTGATACTATCCGAAAATAAGAAGGCATCTTGCGGAACAATTCCAATGCTGTTTCTTAAATCATATAGGTTCAAAGTACTTATTTCATTTCCATCAACTGATATTCGCCCGTCTGTAACTTCATACAAGCGAGAGATTAAAGAAGAAATAGTCGATTTTCCAGATCCTGTTTTTCCAAGAATCGCCAACGTTTCTCCTTTTTTTACTTTAAAAGAAACATTTTTTAAGGCTTCTATATTCGTGTCTTCATACGTATAGCTCACATTTTCGAATGAAATAGTACCTTCAATAATAGATTTATTGGGGTTTTTATTTTTTATTTCCGGTTCGATTTTCAGGAATTCATTAAGACGCTTTTGGGAAGCTTCGGCCTCTTGGACCATTGACGAAACCCATCCTAATGAAGCAACCGGCCACGTTAGCATATTGACATACAAAATGAATTCTGCGATGGTTCCAATACTTTTTATAGTCCCATTTATATACATTATACCACCAAAATAAATCACAACTAAGTTGCTTATTCCTATTAGAGCCAACATTAAAGGACCGAATAAAGACTGCACTTTTGCTAAATCTAAACTTTTGCTTTTACTTTCGTTTGCCAAATCGATCATGTTGTTTTGATGTTGGTCTTCTAACGAATATGCCTTAATTACTCGGATTCCAGAAAATATTTCTTGTGAAAAACTGGAAACTTTCGACAGATATTGCTGGAAAATAGTACTTCTTTTATTGATTTCCGAACTTAATTTGAAGATGCAATACGATAAAACCGGTAAAGGAAGAATAGTATACAATGTCAATCGTGGTGATACATTGTACATATAGCCAATTACAATTGCAAAACGGATAAAAGTATTTATCGTATACATTACGGCTGGTCCCACGTACATTCTTACTTTGGATACATCCTCACTGATACGGTTCATCAAATCACCGGTTCGGTTTTGCTTATAGAAATTTTGTGACAAGTTTTCATATTGTCTAAAAACTTCGTTTTTTAAGTCAAACTCAATATGTCTTGACATCACAATAAGGGTTTGTCTCATCAAAAAGGTAAGAAAACCAGCGATAATGGTGGTCGCAATAATCAGTAAAATGTTTGAAACTAATTCCTGTTGGATGACATCAGCTGTAACGGATTTGTCTTTTGAGAATGCTTCAATTGCTTTAAATGATTTGCTAATCAATTTTGGCGTAAACAAAGAAAATATTTGTGCAATAATTGTAAATAAAATACCAAGGGAAAAGCTGTATTTATATTTAATGAAATATTTATTTAAATAACGTAATTCTTTCATTTTTTTAAGATATTCTGTGTTGAAAAAGATTTATTTTTTGATTAATAATCAATTTTTGATATTACTGAAAATTAATCGCCTGCTTCTTGAAATTGTGATATTGATAATTTAACGTGTGTATATTAGGATATGTTTATTTTTTATGTAAATTTGATTTGTCTTTTTGACGAATTCGTAATTTATCACTATAAAAATTAATGCTTATGAATGCAGCTTTCACAACTGGAAAGGAACTTCAAAAAATGGATCCCGTTTTTGGTCAACTTTCATTTGACGATCATGAACAAATTGTATTTTGCAACGACAAAGATACAGGTTTAAAAGCAATTATTGGTATTCATAATTCGGTTATGGGTCCTGCTTTAGGTGGTACGCGTATGTATAATTATGCTAATGAATGGGAAGCACTAAACGATGTATTGCGACTTTCTCGTGGTATGACTTATAAAGCGGCTATAACAGGATTGAATATTGGTGGAGGTAAAGCTGTTATCATTGGCGATGCCAAAACCCAAAAGACACCTGAATTGATGCGTAAGTTTGGAGAATTCGTTCATTCTCTAAGCGGAAGATATATTACTGCCGAAGATGTAGGAATGGAAACTAGGGATATGGATATCGTAAGAGATGTTACACCTTATGTTACTGGGATTTCTGAAGAAAGAGGCGGATCTGGAAATCCATCTCCTGTTACGGCTTATGGCGTATATTTAGGAATGAAAGCAGCGGCGAAGCATCAATTTGGCACTGATGTTTTAGATGGTAAAAAAGTATTGGTGCAAGGAATAGGTCATGTTGGGGAAACTTTGGTGGATTATTTGACCAAAGAAGGAGCGCTAGTAACAATAACTGATATTAATGAAGAAAGATTGTATGAAGTAGGAGCGAAGTACAATGCAAAAATATTTACTGGTGATGATTTATACAGTGCCGATGTTGATATTTATGCGCCTTGTGCTATGGGTGCAACTATAAATGATGCAACGGTACATAAAATTAAAGCAAAAGTAATTGCCGGAGCGGCTAATAACCAATTAGCAAATGAGAATATTCACGGAGCAATTTTGCAGGAACGAGGAATTCTTTATGCACCGGATTTCTTGATTAATGCTGGTGGAATTATCAATGTGTATGCGGAATTAGCTCATTATGACAAAGCTGAAATCATGCGTAAAACAGAAAATATTTACAATACTACATTAGAAATTATTGATTTTGCTATTGCAAACAATATGACGACACACCATGCAGCTTTGACGATTGCCCAAAATAGAATTGATCAAAGAAAGATAGAAAATAGTAAGAAGTAGTTTTAGTTTTTAATATACAGTCGCAGTTTACAGTGACAGTCTTCGGGTATAACCGGAAATTATAACTGAATTCTGCGACTGTTTTCTTATAGGATAATCTAAATTAGAACCAAAAGCTTTTTTTAGCGTTTTAATTTTATTTTAAAAAATGAAATTCTTATTTTTGCAGACTAATTAATAAAAGTTCTTACAAGGTGGTAAATAGAAGACACATACGCGTTAAAGTCATGCAGTCCATTTATGCGATGCATCAAAGCGGTTCAGATAATCTGGAGAAAGAAGAAAAATTCCTTTTTTACAGTATCGACAATATTCAAGATTTATACCTTATAATGCTTTCTTCACTGATTGAAATTTGTAAAACAGAAACTATCTTTTTACATAAATCGAGTCTGAAACATCTTGCAACTCCTGAGGAGCGTAAGCCCAACGAAAAATTCATCAAAAATCAAATTTTTCAAATTCTTTCCGAAAATAATTCACTAAATATTGCACTGGAAAATCGTAAAATCAATAATTGGACTTTAAACGACGATTATATTTTATTGCTTCTTAATGATATAAAGGCAAGTAAATTGTATGCTAAATACATGAGTGACTCAACTAATACATTTGAAGAAGACAGACAATTTATTGTTGATTTGTTCATGGATGTAATTGTTCCGAACGAAAAATTATACGAATATTTAGAAGATGATAAGCTGACTTGGGTTGATGATATTCCATTAGTGAATACGCATATCATCAAACAATTAAAAGCCATCAAATCTGGTGAGGATGATAATTTCAGGGTTCCAAAATTGTACAAAGACAATGAGGACAAAGACTTTGTTAAGGATTTGTTCCGAAAAACAGTCTTAAACGAAACGGAATTAGCTAAAGAATATATTGACAAAACACCAAACTGGGATAGTGATAGAATTGCCGAAATTGATACCATTATTCTTAAAATGGCAATTTGTGAATTTTTGAAATTTCCATCAATTCCTGTAAAAGTTACTTTAAATGAATATTTAGAAGTTGCCAAAGAATATTCTACACCAAAAAGTAGTATTTTTATCAACGGAATTTTAGATAATTTAGTAAAAGAACTGGAGGCCAGTAAAAAAATTATTAAAGCCGGTCGTGGTTTAATGTAATATTTATAAATAAAAAAAAGAGAATTAAAATTATGGGACAATTAACTCAATTTGCGCCGTTTCTATTAATGTTTGTGGTAATCTATTTCTTCATGATCAGACCACAACAAAAAAGAGCTAAAAACGAAAAAGAATTTGAAAGCACTTTGAAAGTAGGCGATAAAATCATAACAAAAAGTGGTCTTCACGGAAAAGTTTCTGAGTTAGCAGATACTACTGTAGTTATTGAAACAATGTCAGGAAAGCTAAAAATGGAGCGTTCTTCTATTTCTATGGAAATGAGTGCTGCTTTGAGCAAAAAATAATTTTGCTTTAATGAAGTAAAAAAAGTCCCAATCGTTTTTTCGTGTTGGGACTTTTTTTATGAAAAATAATAGGGTTATTTTTTATTCTTCTTCGCTTTCTTTGCTTTTTTAGATTTTGCTTTGGCTTTTTTAGCTTTTATCTTTGCTTTGACTTTTGCCTTCTTAGCTTTATCCTTTTTGGCTTTTTTTGCCTTTTTTGCTTTTGCTTTCGCTTTTTGTTTTGCTTTTTCTTTCGCTTCAGCTTTTTTAGCTTTTTTCTTGTCTTTATCTTTCATTTTTACTTTCTTTTTAGTCTCGTTTTTACTTTTTTTCTTATTTGAAACGGCACTATTATCCTCTAGACTAATAGCCGAAATTTCTATAGTTTCCGTTATGATTTCTTCAATTACCGGTTCTGTAATATCAACGGGTTCCGCTACAGTTTTAATGACTTTTGTTCTTCGAGCTCTAACTGGCTTATCAATTTCAGGTTTTGCTGGGGATACTGGAGCAGTTTCCGCTTCTTTCTTTTGTGTCATAATTTATAGTGTTAGTATTATTTTTATGCAATTAAACCAATAGTTATTCTGGTATTAATAAATTGTAAAGTGCCTGTAAGTAAATATAGTGATTTAATAGACTGGCTAATGTTAAGTTTTTCAGTATAGTTAGCAAAAAAATAAATAATTTTGAGCAAATAGTACTCAAGAAAGGAAGTTTAAATTAGTATGTTTTCTTTTTCAAAAGCTTTAAAGAGCAGTTCTGAAACAAATCTCGTATAGAGGTATTACGAAGTGATTCTGATGAGGTTGAATAAAAAAATCCCAACCTGATACTTCAGAATTGGGATTTAATTTTATCGGTATTTATCATTTAAACCAATGTTTGCTAATAGCATTGGTTTTATTTTTTCGATTCTGGAACGTTTAGTTTCTTCTCGTTTTGCGGTTTCAATATATTCTACAAATTCCTTTTGTTTGTAAGGAGAGAATTTTAAAAATGCTTCCGCTAAATTCACATCAGCATCTAATTCCTTTTGTAAAAGTTCTGAAACGATACTTTTTCCTTTTTCAGGTTTAAGTTGCTTCCCTTGTTTTTCATTTTCTATGGCTTCATGAATATAATGTAAAACTGCTTTTTTATCGACTTCATCTTGGGATGAAAACCGCCATTGTCGCAAAGATTTGGTAACACCTTCTTGTGCATTAACCAAAACTTGTTTTTCATCCTTCAGGAAAACACCATTAAAAAACCAAATCGCAAAATAGTTTTTGAATCCCCCAATTCCTAGTACATTCTTACCATGCAGCACATAAACGCAACCGCCCCATTTCGTGGTTTCGATTAGTTCTGTTTGAGCAATAATTGATTTCAGAAATTCCAATTCTTCTGACCAATTATCGTTTTTATCCCAAATGTGTGTATTGGTTTTTAGTGGTTCCAATTATTTTTTGTTTTTAGCTATTTCTTCTGTTTTAGTAAAATCACCTGCTGCAGTCAATTCGGCAATTTTTACAATTACGTTAACTGCTTTTTGCATACTTTCTACAGGAACATATTCGTATTTTCCGTGAAAATTATGTCCGCCAGCAAAAATATTAGGACAAGGTAATCCTTTGTACGATAATTGTGAACCATCTGTTCCGCCACGAATCGCTTTTATAAGTGGTTTTATATCCAGTTCTCTCATCGCTTTTTCTGCAATATCGACAATATGTTTTACCGGTAAAACCTTTTCTTTCATATTGTAATATTGGTCTTTTATCTCAGCAATAACTATGTCTTCACCAAATTGTTTCGCAAATTTCTTGTTGATTTTTCGAGTAATTTTCTCAATTAATTCTTTGCGTTTCTCAAATTTTTTCTTGTTATGATCCCGAATGATAAGTTCCAAAACCGTTTCTTCAATGCTTCCTGTTAAATGATGCACATGGAAAAAACCTTCATAACCTCTTGTTTTTTGAGGTGTTTCATCTTTTGGTAATTCATTTATAAAATCGTTGGCGATCAACATGGAGTTTATCATTTTCCCTTTGGCGTAACCGGGATGAACACTTTTCCCTTTGAAAATGATTTTGGCACCAGCCGCATTAAAATTTTCATATTCTAATTCGCCAACTTGGCTGCCATCCATAGTGTATGCCCAATCTGCTCCAAATTTATCCACGTCAAAGTGGTGCGCACCACGGCCAATTTCTTCATCTGGTGTAAAACCAATTCTAATTTTTCCGTGTTTGATATCTGGATTTTGGATAAGGAATTCCATTGCGGTAACGATCTCGGTAATTCCGGCTTTGTCATCAGCTCCCAGCAATGTTGTTCCGTCAGTAGTAATTAAAGTTTGTCCTTTATAAAGCAACAAATCTTTAAAATAACTAGGCGATAATACAATATTTTTATCGGCATTTAATACAACGTCTTTACCATCATAATTAGAAACAATTTGTGGTTTTACATTGGCACCGCTAAAATCAGGAGAAGTATCAAAGTGAGAAATAAACCCAATGACAGGCACTTCATGTGCGACATTACTTGGCAAAGTAGCCATGATATAGGCTTTGTCATCAATTGCCACGTCTTGCATTCCAATAGCTTTCAATTCCTCAACCAGTTTATTGGCTAAATTCCATTGTTTTTCAGTGCTTGGCGTAGTTTCTGAGTTGGGATCAGATTCAGTATCTATAGTTACATAACCAATGAAACGGTCAATAATATGTTGCATAAAGTGTTTTTTAATGAGATACAAATATACTGCTTATTTAGAGAATCATTTTATTGATAAGAGTTTGTGTTTTCTTTATTTCTATTAAAAAAACCTGAAATTAATATGCTAAAAACAGAAGATTTAATGGAATACTTAACATAATAAATGAAGAAATCACATGGTTTATTAAGGATTATAAAATCTATATTTTTGCTTAAATTACTTTATTATATTTTAGATTTTATTGGATAGAATTTTTCTTCATTTCTTCCAACATCGTAATGATTACATCTAATTTCTCGACCTCTAGTTTATTCAATTTTATAGTCAAAGCTTCAATTTCCAGTTTTGCATCTATATTAGTTTGGTAATCTGCTTGCGCTTGAACTCTGTCTCTATCATTTTGTCTGTTTTGTGACATCATAATAATAGGAGCTGCATAGGCTGCTTGTGTAGAAAAAAGAAGGTTTAGTAAAATAAATGGATATACATCCCAGTGATACATGAATCCAATCAGATTTAATACCATCCAAAGCACAACTAAAATGGTTTGAATAATAATGAATTTCCAGGACCCCATTCCTTTTGCAACTGAATCTGCTAAACGGCTTCCAAAGCCTAATGTTTCAATGTGTTTTTCGTGCCAGTTTTTATGATTAAGCATACTCATGAATTTAGTTTAGTATATATTTTTGATATTTTATAGATTAATTACTTATCATTATAAAGTATTTGATTGAAATTAATTCTGAGTAAATATATATGATTTTACAGACTTTAATATTTTTATATTAGGAACTTATCGTTTATTTATGAATTTTAAGGACGAATTAATTATAGTGATAATTTTTGTAAGCACACTTTCCCAATTATCATCAGATATTTTAAAATTGTGATTCATCTTACAAAAAATAGTTCAATATATAGGAGAAAGTGTATAATTTCATATTCTTTAAATTTTACAATATTATCTTTTTTACTTTGAGCAATTAAAAAAGGGATTTATAAATTTTTTAAATGAATGAAACGATGAGGTGCTATCTCTTTTTTAGGATGTTTTTCAATTAGATTAGCTATTTAATAGATTTTTTTTTAATATAAATTATGATATTGTTTATTTAAGTAAATAATTTTTTTGTAATTTTAGTGTTATAAACATTTAAAAATCAGATAATTATGAAAAATTCGTTCGTTTTGTTAGCAGTCCTTATATTCTCTTTGGGGAGTATGGCTATGAATTCAAAAATGCATAATTTAAAGATGCATGATCTGAAAATAGTACAAGAAAAAGACTATTTAATGATGAAAGATGGTAAGATGATGGTAATGAAAAATGATAAAAAAATGCTTTTGTCTAAAGAAATGACTTTGTCTGATGGCTCTATTGTTTATCCTAATGGTAAAGTTAAAATGAAAAATGGTAAAAAGATGATGCTGAAAAATGGAGACATGATGGATATGAATGGAATGATGATGAAGGATAAAATGAAAATGGAAAAAGAAAAAATGGAAAAGGAAAAAATGAAAATGGAAAAAAAATAAATGTTGTTCTAAGTATTTAGAAAAGCATTTATTTTTTTTGAGTTTAGAAACCGAAAATAGATCTTTATAATTTCGGTTTCTTTTTTTGTTTAAATTTTATCGTTAGTAATGTTTTAATTTGGAATTAAGATGCTATGAAATTTGATGATTATTGTTATTCTATTGGATTTAAATCAAGAAAAATATAAATTACTTTTTTTTGTAAAAGTTGAAAACATATCAGTCTACATAAATCCTTGTTTCAAGTTAATTGAAATGATTTGTAAAATTATTTTCCAAATTTTTAATTATCGAATAGATAGTCCTATTTTTGCACCACCAACACAATAACCATGTATAAATTACTTATTCGCCCGATACTTTTTTGTTTTGATCCAGAAAAGGTTCATTATTTTACTTTTTCATTGATTCGTTTCTTGTCTAAAGTTCCAGGATTTTCATTTGTTTTTAAATCGCTTTACGAAGTAAATGACCCAAGATTAGAAACTGAAGTTTTTGGATTAAAATTTAAAAATCCGGTAGGGTTAGCTGCTGGTTTTGATAAAGATGCCAAGTTGTATAAAGAATTGTCCAACTTTGGTTTTGGTTTTATCGAAATAGGAACTCTTACTCCAAAAGGACAAGAAGGGAACCCTAAAAAGCGTTTGTTTCGTCTAAAAGCTGATAGCGCGATTATCAACAGAATGGGATTTAATAATGGCGGTGTTCAGGAAGCGGTAGAACGATTAAAAAGCAATAAAGATGTTTTAATAGGCGGAAATATTGGAAAAAATAAACTAACGCCAAACGAAGAAGCAACTTCAGATTACGAAATTTGTTTTGATGCGTTGTATGATTATGTGGACTATTTTGTGGTGAATGTTAGTTCTCCAAATACACCAAATCTTCGCGCTCTGCAAGACAAGGAACCGTTGACACAATTATTACAAACTTTGCAAAATAAAAATTTGGCTAAGCCAAAGCAAAAGCCAATTCTCCTAAAAATTGCTCCTGATTTAACCGATGAGCAATTGTTGGATATTATAGATATTATCAAGGAAACTAAAATCGCAGGAGTTATTGCGACTAATACAACGATTTCAAGAGAAGGATTACAATCCGAAAACAAAGCAGAAATGGGTGGATTATCAGGGAAACCATTGACAAATCGTTCTACTGAAGTAATCCGATTTTTATCTCAAAAAAGCAATAAAGCCTTCCCGATTATTGGAGTTGGAGGAATCCATTCTGCTGACGATGCCATAGAAAAACTGGAAGCAGGAGCGTGTTTAGTACAATTATATACTGGTTTTATTTATGAAGGTCCAGCATTAGTAAAAGCAATAAACAAAAAGATTTTAGAGCGATTATAGGTTTTTAATAGTGCCAAATTGTGTGCTTTTTTTAATTATTACCAAAAGACGTAATACTATCAATTTAGTGAAATTTAAAATTCATAATTTAAAATTCATAATTGTTTTTCTATCTTTGGATTTCTATGGAGCCAATAAAAATTATAGAATGTCCACGCGATGCCATGCAAGGCATTAAGCAATTTATTCCTACTGAGCGAAAAGTATCTTATATACAATCGTTATTGCGTGTAGGATTTGATTCCATAGATTTTGGGAGTTTTGTTTCACCAAAAGCGATTCCGCAAATGCAGGATACCGCAGCAGTTTTGGCACAACTTGATTTGTCTCAAACCAGAAGTAAACTTCTTGCGATTATTGCCAATACACAAGGGGCAGCTCTAGCTTCTGTTCATCCAGAAATCCACTATTTAGGTTTTCCTTTTTCGATTTCAGAGAATTTCCAAATGCGAAATACGCACAAAACAATAGCAGAATCTTTAATCACGTTACAAGAAATTCTTGATATTGCTGACAAAAGCAATAAAGAAGTGGTGGCTTATCTTTCTATGGGTTTTGGAAATCCGTATGGAGATCCTTGGAACACTGAAATAGTAGGGGAGTGGACCCAAAAATTATCTGATATGGGAGTTAAAATCCTTTCACTTTCGGATACGGTGGGAAGTTCGACGCCAGATGTAATCTCCTATTTATTTTCGAATTTAATTCCTAAATATCCCAAAATAGAGTTTGGGGCCCATCTTCATACCACGCCTGATAAATGGTTTGAGAAAATTGATGCAGCTTATAAAGCAGGTTGTAGACGTTTTGATGGAGCAGTCCAAGGTTTTGGTGGATGTCCAATGGCAACGGATGACTTAACAGGAAATATGCCCACAGAGAAATTATTGTCTTATTTTACGTCACAAAAAGAAAATACCAATACAAGTCCTATGAGTTTTGAAAGTGCTTATAATGAAGCTTCTAAGTTGTTTGGGGAATTTCATTAGAAAAAGATAGCTTTTAGAATAGGAATAACAATAATAATAAGTAGCACTTTGGTGCGTTGATAGTTTAGTAATTATGAGGTTGATTTTAATAAATAAATAGAATGAAACTACTGGCTTTCAATAGAATTTTAGGAACACTAATTTTGGTGTTATTTTCTTTTTCATGTTCGAGTAATCTTGATTTTAATCAGGCAAATGATTTGAAATTAGAACCTGTTGTTGTTGCTAATTTGGCTTATTTTGATGTTCCTGCAAATAAATTTGTAACTAATGGAGTGGAACAAACTGTAACTATTGATACCCCTACCGTTGATGTTTTTAATGATGCTTTTTTTAAAAATAATTTAGCAAGAGTTGATTTCTTTTTTGAAATCAATAATACTATAAATAGAGCTTACACTTTAGACTTAGTGTATTTGGACAAAAATGATCAGCCTCTTTATTTTACTAATTTTGTTATACCTGCTTACACGGGAGTTAAAAATTTGGTAACTAAAACCGATGTGTTTGCAAATGCTAAACTTGATTTATTGAAAAGAACCACTAAAATTGCTTTCATCCTCAGGATGTCTCCAGGACCTTTATTGACTGAGAATAGTACAGGAAGCATAATATTACGTTCAAGTGTAACTGCTTATTTAGTTATACAATGAGAAAAATAATCTTCCTTTTTGTTCTATTTATATCATTTAAATCTATTTCCCAAAACAAACAAATTTTATATAATTTTACTTCAATTCCTCAGTCTTTGATGACTAATCCGGGTTCTGATGTGAAATATAAAGGATATTTTGGAGTTCCGTTATTATCTGGAATTTCGGCTAATGTAGGCTCCAGCGGATTCTCAGCCTATGATTTGTTTGCCAATGATGGAGTTGATTTTAATGTCAAATTGCGGAATGTTGTATTTTCCACCACCAGAAAAGATAAAGCAACAATCAATGAGCAGATAGAATTATTTAATGGAGGTTTCAAAGTAGGCGATTGGCAAAGTAACTCTTATATTTCCTTTGGAATGTATCAGGAATTTGATTTTCTGAGTTATATGCCTAAAGATTTAGCGATATTAGCTTTGGACGGAAATAGTAATTATTTAGGAAAAGCCTTTAATTTGGGCGATTTGAATGTTAAGGCTGAAATGCTTTCGGTTCTTCATGTCGGATTTCATAAAAATATAAATGAGAATTTAATTGTTGGGGTAAGAGGAAAGATTTATTCCAGTGCTTTTAATGCTACTTCAACTAAAAATTCAGGATATATTTATACGATTCCTTCGAATAATGGGATTTATGAACAAGTTATTTCTTCTAATTTAGAACTCAATACCTCTGGAATTTCAAAATATACTGAGAAAGATTATTCAGGTGATATAGTAAAAGACATCACTAAAAAAGCTTTTTTTGGAGGTGATTTAGGGCTTGGTTTCGATGCCGGACTTACGTATTATCCTAAAAAAAATATTCAGTTTACGGCAAGTATTGTTGATGTTGGATTTATAAAGCATTCTAAAGATGTGGAAACTTTCACGTATAAAGGATATTATAAATACGAAGGAATAACTCCTAAGTTTGCTAATGGGAGTTCTTCAGGAAATATATACCAGGAATTTAAAGATGCAATTCCATTGGATACTTTATATGCTAAATATACTACTTGGCGTCCCGCGAAGTTTAATTCTTCTGTCCAATATTCATTTGATGATGCGAGAAGTAAAGATTGTAATTGTGACGGCACTGAGTCTGAATATAAAAATGCTGTGGGTGCTCAATTATTTATTATGTCTACTCCAAGGACACCTTTTATGGCTTTCACCACCTATTATAGAAGACGTATTTTAAATTCTTTGCAAATGAAAGCAACGTATACATTAGATTCATATTCTTATAAAAATATAGGTTTGGGATTGTCTGGCCAGTTTGGAAAGCTCAATTTATATGTTCTTGCAGATAACCTGTTAGAATATCATGATTTGGCAAAAGCCAATAGTATTTCTTTTCAATTTGGATTAAACATTATTTTTAAAGACAGTAATGAGCCTTATTGATATATAATTACTGATGGCTTCTTCTTTTAAACCATTTGTAAATTTCTATCCAAAGTACCGAAACAAATCCCACTAAAATACTCAGTCCCATTTGTAAACCAGAAACACTTTCGAACTGGAAAAAATGGGCAAATAAGGGAACAAACAGCAATAAAGCAGTGATTAGAATTGTCAAACCAATAATCAGTAGAACTAAATTGTTTTTATAGCCTAAAGTTGTAAATATGGAATAATAAAAGGAACGATTAGTAAGTGTCAAGAAAATATTAGAAGCTATTAAAGTTAAGAAAACGGTAGTTCTTGTCACGCTTTCTGAGCAATTATCAGTTGCACAATACTGATAGACGAATAAAAGCCCAATAGTGATTGTTATACCTTGAATAATACTAATGGCAATCTCTTTAAGGTTGAAAAAGGTAGTGGTAAAAGGTCTTGGTTTGAGTAACATCAAATTGCGCTCCATTGGTTCATTTTCATAAATGATAGAACAGGTTGGACCCATAATTATCTCCAGAAAAATAACATGAACCGGCGAAAAAATATTTGGGTAAATCCATCCCAATGCCAAAGGAATAAAGACAATCATGATGATTGGAATGTGTATTGAAATAATGTATTGTATTGCTTTTTTTAGATTACTATATATTTTTCTACCCATTGCAATGGCGTCAATCATTTTAGATAAGTCATCATCAATGAGGATAAGATTGGCAGCTTGTTTGGCAATTTCGGTTCCTTTTTTACCCATGGCAATTCCTATGTGAGCTGATTTTAGAGCAGGGCCATCGTTTACTCCATCACCTGTCATGGCTACAATTTGATTATTATCTTTCAGTGCTTTTATAATTTTGAGTTTAGCTTCAGGAAACATTCTTGTGAAAACGGTGGTTTCCATTACTTTTTCTTTTAGCATTGCTTCATCCATTGCCATTAATTCATCTCCATTCAATGTTTTTTCTGCGTTTTGAAAACCAATTTGTTTAGCAATTGTGGCAGTTGTCTCTGCATTATCACCCGTAACTATTTTTACCTGAATGCCTGCTTTATAAAATGTTTCAAAAACCGTTTTTATATTTTCTTTTGGAGGATCGTAAAAAGCAACTAAGCCTTTAAAATGAAATGAAAAATCCTGCTGTTTTTTTGGATAGTCTGTTCCTGTAAATTCAGCAACGCCAACTCCTAGAACACGGAATCCTTCTTTAGCCATAGTTGTCATGGCAGTAAGAATTTGTTGTGTTTCTTTTTCGGATAAATTAGCACATGCAATCAATGCTTCCGGAGCACCTTTGGAGGCAATAATTCTTGTTCCTTTTTTATTTTCAAAAACATGAGTCATCATGGGAGGCTTTCCACTCAATGGATATTCATGGATTAATTTGAAATTAGGTCGGTCATCGGGAATTTCTAATTTTGAATACGCTTCATGCAATGCAATTTCCATTGCGTCAAACGGAATTGGCTCACTGGCCCACATCGAGAGCGTTAATAATTCTTGCTCTTCACTATTTAGAACTTTTTTTGAATTTGAAATTTCATTCGATGAAAATGTATACCATTGCGCCAGACTCATTTTGTTTTCGGTTATGGTTCCTGTTTTATCGGTACAAATTACGGTGGCACTGCCCAAGGTTTCCACAGTTTTTGTCTGTTTTGCTATAATACCCATGTTCATCAACCGCCAGGCGCCCAGAGCCATAAAGGTGGTGAAAGCAACTGGAATTTCTTCAGGAATAATGCTCATTGCTAAGGTTAATGCTTTCAATAGGCTGTCTAAAATAGCGTTGGAGTTATAATAATTAATCGCCCAAACAATACCAAAAATGACTAATCCTATAAATGACATTTTTTTTACAAAGTTCCCGATTTGCAATTGCAAAGGCGTTTTTTCTTCTATAATTGTTTCCAGGCTTTTGCCTATTTTACCCAGTTTAGTTTGGTTACCAATAGCTGTTACTTTACAAATTGCTAAACCGCTAGTGGCAATTGTTCCCAGAAATACTTGTTTGTTTTCTGAGGTTTCATTTTTAAAAACGGCAAGCGATTCACCTGTAAGGATGGATTCGTTTACAGAAAAATCATTGGATTGTATAATGATTCCATCGGCAGGGATAAAGGTGCCTTCTTCCGTTTGAATCAAATCTCCCAAGACAATTTCTTCACTTGGAATTTCCATAATTTCGCTATTGCGAATGACTTTGCTTTTGGGTTGTGATAACTTTTTTAGTGCTTCAATTGCGTTTCTACTTTTTGATTCCTGATACAGTGAAATAGTAGAAACGATTAGTATAGCTACAGCCATGAAAATTCCATTTCCAAAATCTCCTGTGATGAAATAGATGCTGGTTGCAGTCACAAGCAACAAAAACATGGGCTCTTTAACCATTTCGATTAAAGAAGTGAAGAAATTATTTTTATCCTGATGCGCTATGGAATTAGAACCATACTTCGCTCTTGATTGGATGACTTCATCATTGGAAAATCCTTTTAATTGTTGTTTAATATCTGTCATGAAAAGAAATGAATCAAATTTATAGATTGTAAACAAATGCAGTAGCTAGTCACAGAAATAATGCGCTATTATGCAATTTAATCATTTAATATAAAAAACTATCGTTTTTTTGCTTAAGATTGTCTATATTTGCACGCAATTTAACTACAACTACAAATTGCAATGATCGCACACAATTCTAAGATTATCGGTGAAGGATTAACTTACGATGATGTACTATTAGTTCCTAATTACTCAAATGTTCTTCCACGCGAAGTGAGTATCCAATCAAAATTTTCAAGAAACATAACACTTAACGTTCCTATTGTATCTGCTGCTATGGATACTGTTACTGAAAGTGCAATGGCAATTGCTATGGCGCAAGAAGGAGGCATTGGTGTTTTACATAAAAACATGACTATTGAGCAACAAGCTGCAAAAGTTCGTAAAGTAAAAAGAGCTGAGTCAGGGATGATTATTGATCCAGTGACTTTGCCATTGACTTCGACAGTAGCCGATGCTAAAAATGCAATGAAAGAATTCGGAATTGGAGGTATTCCAATTGTCGATGAAAATAAAATATTAAAAGGTATTGTTACCAATAGAGATTTACGTTTCGAAAAAAACAATGCCAGACCTATCGTTGAGGTAATGACAAGTGAAAACTTGGTCACAGTTGCCGAAGGTACTTCTCTTGAACAAGCTGAAGTAGTTTTACAAGGGTATAAAATCGAAAAACTTCCAGTAGTAAATACGGATTATAAATTAGTTGGTCTAATTACGTTTAGAGATATTACCAAATTAACTCAAAAACCAAATGCAAACAAAGACAAATACGGACGTTTACGTGTTGCTGCTGCATTAGGTGTTACTGCAGATGCAGTTGAAAGAGCTACTGCTTTAGTTAATGCCGGAGTAGATGCAGTTATAATCGATACCGCTCACGGACATACAAAAGGAGTTGTAGATGTACTAAAATTAGTGAAAGCTAAATTCCCTAACTTAGACGTTATTGTTGGTAATATTGCCACTCCCGAAGCAGCCAAATATCTTGTTGAGAATGGTGCCGATGGTGTGAAAGTAGGAATAGGACCAGGTTCTATTTGTACTACTCGTATTGTTGCGGGTGTTGGTTTTCCACAATTTTCTGCAGTACTTGAAGTGGCTGCAGCGATTAAAGGTACTGGAGTTCCCGTAATTGCTGATGGTGGAATTCGTTACACAGGTGATATTCCTAAAGCGATTGCTGCAGGTGCTGATTGTGTGATGTTAGGTTCGTTACTAGCAGGAACAATGGAATCTCCAGGAGAAACCATTATTTTCGAAGGAAGAAAATTCAAATCATATCGTGGAATGGGTTCTGTTGAAGCGATGCAAGAAGGATCTAAAGATCGTTATTTTCAAGATGTGGAAGATGATGTTAAGAAACTGGTACCAGAAGGAATTGTAGGTCGTGTACCTTACAAAGGAGAATTGAACGAAAGTATGCAACAATTCATTGGTGGTCTTCGTGCCGGAATGGGATATTGTGGGTCAAAAGATATTCCTACTTTACAAGATACGGGTCGTTTTGTTCGTATTACTGCAAGTGGAATCAACGAAAGTCATCCTCATAATGTAACGATTACTAAAGAAGCTCCGAACTATTCTAGATAAAATAGTCTGTAGATAAAAATAAAAAAAAAGTGCAAGATTCATTTCTTGCACTTTTTTTATTCCTATTCATGTACCAAATCGGCTAATAATTTTTTATCGCCTACAATCCAAAGGATATCATTTTTTTCAAGAATAATATTGGATTCCGGATTGAGAATTCGGTTTCCTTTTTTTTCTATTCCTACAATCAGTCCACTGGTTTTTTCTCGTAATTGTGATTGACGGATGCTTTTTCCTATGAACGCTTCATTTTTTAATTCTATTTGTCGTAACACAATTTCAGCTTCCTTAACTTCATTAGGAACATCAATTTCATGTTGGTCTAAATAGGATTTAAATGCTGCTACCTGTGTATCAGTTCCTATCACACAAATTTCATCGCCAGGAAATATACGCTCATTTTTATTTGGAATATTGATCATAATATCCCCTCTTTTGATAAACGCAATATTTATCCCAATTTGCTCTCTGATTTTCAGTTCTTCCAATGTCTTTCCAGCAATATTTGACTCTGTCGCAATATCGAAAAAAGTCATGTGTCCATCCCAAGGTGATAAGTCGCTTCTGCTTCTCTTGGCTTTAGTGATTTCTCGGGCATTCAGATTTTTTAAGAAATGATTTTCAATTTTATGATATTGTGCATTTAATCTTTTTTGGAAAACAAAATAAACGGCCAAAGCTACAATCAACGTGATGAAAGCAATAACAGGAGAGAAGAAAATATTTAATAAAAATCCAATAAAAAAGATAGTAAGGAGCAGTCGTAATAAAAACATCATCAAGATTGGACCACGATACTTTCGTTCTTCAAGCAAGATTGCCACTTCATTTACTGCGACACGGCGTAATGACAGTGCCCATAAAAAAGGAGAAAGTACCACCAAAGTAATTAGTGCGCCTATAGCATTACCAAATTTAAAATCAGTAACCATTGGTAAAAGATATTTTGACGAAAGTAAAATGGCGGCAAATATAATTACGGAGTAAACGACGACTTGAACAATATAAGCGTTGATTACAATTTGCCAATTGCTAACTGATTTAATGGCTTGGGCATTCGCACTATAACGCTCAATTCTTTTGATCCATCTTCTAGGTAACTTTTTTGCTAGAAATTCTGAAAAAGGAGTAGATAATTTTATCATAAATGGCGTGGTAAATGTTGTCACCGCCGAAACTGCCACCACTATAGGATACAAGAAAGAACTAGTTACATTCAGTGTCATTCCTAATGTGGCTATGATAAAAGAAAACTCACCAATTTGTGACAAACTCATTCCCGTCTGCACGGATTGTTTTAAAGGTTGCCCGGAAAGTAATGCCCCAATTGTAGAGCTTATTGATTGACCAAAAATAGTAACGACTGTCAAAATCAGTACAGGAATCGCATGGGCATATAAAGTTTGCGGATTGATTAACATCCCTACAGATACAAAAAATATAGCTCCAAATAAATCCTTAACGGGCTTCACTAAATGTTCAATATGTTCCGCTTGAGTTGTTTCGGCAATGATGGAACCCATAATAAAGGCACCAAGAGCAGGTGAAAAACCAACATCAGCTGCCAAAATTACCATCATTAAACATAAGGCAAGCGAAATAATAAGCAACATTTCATCGGATAATAAATGTTTTGCTCTTTTGAGTAAAGTTGGAATAAAAAAGATACCACCAACAAACCAGATCGTTAAGAAAAACACTAATTTTAAAACAGATTGAAATAATTCACTGCCCGAAAATTGCTGACTCACTGCAACAGTCGAAAGTAACACCATCATCAAAATGGCAATTATATCCTGAACAATGAGCGAGCCTATTACTATTCCGGCAAACTTTTGTGCTTTTACGCCTAATTCGTCAAATGTTTTGAGAATGATTGTCGTTGATGAAATCGAAAGAATAACGCCTAAAAAGATACTATCCATTTTCGACCAATCCATCCATTGGCCTACGATAAAACCAACTAATACCATCGTGAAAATTTGAGTAATCGCGGTAATAGAAGCTGTTCCGCCTACTTTCATCAATTTCTTAAAACTGAATTCCAGTCCCAAACTGAATAATAAAAAGATCACCCCAATTTCTGCCCAGACCTCCACACTTTTAATATCATTCACCGATGGAAAAAAATCAAAATGATTTCCTGCTAAAAATCCAGCAATCAAATATCCCAAAACCAGTGGTTGCTTAATTTTTTTAAACAATAAAACGGCAACCCCTGCTGTCATGAGGATCAGTCCTAAATCGCTTATTAATGGCTTCAAGTGATGTGATGCTTCCGCTACTGCTGCTACTGTACTCATAGATTTTTATTTTTAGGAGCTATTCCAGCCTTACGTTTCAAGCTTTCGTTCATAATTTTTTTTTTCTATTGCACTTACAGGAGCTTCCTTTGGTCGCTCTGTAAGTACAAGAAAAAATAACTTTATTTTCTCAAGGCTTTTCACTCCAGTCTGGGCTATTTAGCCAGAAATATTTGAGTTTTTATAAAATTAATACTTTTTGCTGTTGTAATGTAATGATATTTTATTTTAAATCATTCAATTCAGATAAAGTATAAAAGGTCATATTATGTTGTTTGACATAATTGCAAATCAGTTGTAATGTTTCCATTTTGGTCTGATAATTGGCCGTAACATTCATTACAGGGATATGACCAAACAATATTAGAATTTTGTGCTTTCGTTTAGCATAATCTAATAATTTTATAAGATAAGGAATACTGAAATTGGGATGATCCGTATCAATACCTATTCCGAGGACTAATTTTGAGTTATTGAAATAGCATTTTTGGAAAAAAGGATCTTCTGCACCGTAGGTTGTTCCTCTAATAATTTTAAATTTTTTTAAAAGAGCAGCATCTATAGTTGCATTTCTAAATCCAAATGGATAGGCAAATGAAGTTACTTTTATGGAATAAAAATGCATGATAGCAAGCATCGGATTTATTTCCTGATTGATGTAGGCTTCAATTCCATTTTTGGCAACAAATTTAGGAGCATCAAAATGATGGAAACCATGTCCAGCAATTTCATGTCCCTCTTTTTGCAATTCCAAGAGTTCCTTTATTTCAGAATGACGTAGTGTATTTATTTTAGAAACACAAAAAGTAGCTTTCCAAGAATATTGGCGTAATATTTTGTCTGCTTGATACCATTCATTGACACTTGTATCGTCGAATGAGATTACAACTCCAGGATTTATCTCTTTAAGATTGTTTTTTTGAGAAGTGTTTTTATTCTCACAAGAAAATAAAAAAAAAGTACAAAGTAATATGAATTTAAAAAGTTTTTTGTTCTTATTACTTTGCACTTTATATGTTTTTTTGTTTAAATCCCTAAGAAATTACTTGGAGTGATTTGCATTAATTCGGCTTTAATTGCATCCGAAACATCTAAGGTAGCTATAAAACCATGAATTGCATTTTTGTCAATTGCTTCATTGGTTCTGGTTAAACCTTTTAATGCTTCATAAGGATTAGGATACGCTTCGCGACGTAAAATAGTTTGAATCGCTTCAGCAACAACTGCCCAGTTTTTCTCTAAATCTTCGTGGAATTTTGGTTCGTTCAATAACAATTTATTTAATCCTTTCAAAGTAGCTTCAAAAGCGATTATCGTATGTCCCATTGGTACACCAATATTTCTCAAAACCGTACTGTCAGTTAAATCGCGTTGTAATCTTGACAAAGGTAATTTAGCAGATAAATGTTCGAAAATTGCATTTGCAATTCCTAAATTCCCTTCTGAATTTTCAAAATCAATTGGGTTAACTTTGTGTGGCATCGCTGAAGAACCAATTTCTCCCGCTTTGATTTTTTGTTTGAAATATTCCATCGAAACATACGTCCAGATATCTCTGTCTAAATCAATGATGATGGTATTTATTCTTTTCAAAGCATCAAAAAATGCAGCGAAATGATCGTAATGTTCAATTTGTGTAGTCGGGAAGGAGTGGTGTAAACCAAGATTTTCTTCAACGAATTTTCCTCCGAATTTTCTCCAGTCAATTTGTGGATAAGCCACATGATGTGCGTTGTAATTTCCTGTTGCTCCACCAAATTTAGCCGCAAAAGGAACATTAAACAACAAACGCATTTGTTCTTCTAAACGTTCTACAAAAACACCAATTTCTTTACCCAAACGAGTTGGGGAAGCCGGTTGGCCATGTGTACGGGCAAGCATAGGAATGTCCTTCCATTCAATACTTAAATCTTTCAATTTTGAAGTTAAAGTAATCAAAGAAGGCATGTACACTTTCTCGAAAGCTTCTTTTGTAGAAAGCGGAATAGCAGTGTTATTAATATCTTGAGAAGTCAATCCAAAGTGGATAAACTCTTTATATTCAGATAAACCTAATTTCTCAAAAGCGTCTTTAATGAAATATTCTACCGCTTTTACATCGTGATTGGTCACTTTTTCGGTTTCTTTTATCCAAAGAGCATCTTCGGTAGAGAAATTTTTATAAATGTCGCGTAAACTTTCGAATAAATTCGGGTTTACGTTTTTTAGTTGTGGTAAAGGAACTTCGCACAAAGCAATAAAATATTCAATTTCAACTAATACGCGGTATTTGATTAAAGCTTCTTCAGAGAAAAATGGAGCTAGAGAAAGGGTTTTACTTCTATATCTTCCATCAATAGGAGAAATAGCATTCAATTCGTTTAAAGTAGTCATTGTCGTGTTATTTATTGGAAAAGCACAAATATAAACCTTTCGTGACAAAATAGAAAACGAATGGTTTTTAAATAAGTCCGATTAGCTTCTTTTTTAGTGTTTTCATGCCTTCAGAGGCCACTTCAGGAATTACATCCAGTGGATTTCTGAGATTTGGGATTTTTATAGGTTTTGGATCAATATAAAAAATGGGTGTTTCACGGGCGGTGAAATCGATTAATCCTGCCGCAGGATATACTTGTAAAGACGTACCGATCACCGCAAAATAATCCGCACTTTGAGTAATTGTTATAGCTTCATCAAGTGCAGGAACTTCTTCGCCAAACCAAACAATATGGGGACGCAATTGATTTTTGTTATCATCTAAATCACCAAAATTTAAATCATCTTGCCAATCCAGAATATAATTTGGGTTTTTCGTACTTCTGACTTTCAATAATTCACCATGAAGATGCAACACATTGGAACTTCCGGCACGTTCATGTAAATCATCAACGTTTTGGGTAATAATGTACACCTCAAATTCATTTTCTAATTCTGCTAAAATTTGATGACCTAAGTTTGGTTCTACTTCTTTGAGTTGTTTTCGTCTTTGATTATAAAAATCCAGCACTAAAGCGGGATTTTTATGCCAGCCTTCCGGAGTTGCAACATCCATAACGTTATGCCCTTCCCAAAGTCCGTCGCTATCTCTAAAAGTTTTTATGCCACTTTCAGCACTAATACCAGCGCCAGTCAATACCACTAATTTCTTTTTCATTTGTAAAATGCATTAAGAGATAAAACTACTCTTTTTTAGTATTTTTGCCAAAAAAATAACCCACAATGATTGATATCGATTATCTTAATTTTCTTGAAAATATTCTGACTGATAACCGCAAAGAAAAATTTCTAAAAGTATTGGAAAACAGAACCAATCATTTTACCATTGCCGTAGAAGATATTTTCCAGATGCACAATACGAGTGCGGTAATGCGCAGTTGCGAGATTTTTGGAATTCAGGAATTGAATGTGATTGAGCAACGGTACGGAAAAAGTATCGATAAGGAAATTGCGATGGGCGCTCAAAAATGGGTTGATATCAATACCTTCGACAGCATTACGAACTGTGTTGATACTTTGAAAGCTAAAGGATATCAAATCATAGCCACAACCCCTCACGAGAATGATTGTTTGATGGACGATTTTGATATTTCGAAACCAAGCGCTTTGTTTTTTGGAACTGAAAGAGACGGGTTGTCAGAAGAAATTTTACAACGTGCTGATGGTTTTCTAAAAATTCCCATGGTTGGTTTTACAGAGAGCTTGAATATCTCGGTTTCAGCTGCGATAATTATTCAAAACTTGACGAATCGATTGCGCAATTCAAACATCGATTGGCATTTATCCGAAGAGGAAATTTTAGTAAAAAGATTAGCTTGGGCCAAGAATTCCATAAAAGATATTAAAAGAATAGAAGAACGGTATTTTGAGGAGAACCCGAAGTAGCGTAAACGAACGCTAAAACTAGATTTTAACGGTTAACTGAGTTGTTGCGAGGAACGAAGCAATCACATCTAATATTATCTTTTGATTAAGAGCTTATCGTAGTCGGCACGGTTTTGGATTTGCCAAATTATCCCAAATACAAAACCAACTTTCCATTAAGCCAATTGCCCAAATTGTTTGTAGCGTGTGTTACCTGCAGGTGCTTTACTATATTTCCTCATTTTCAGATTGAATATATTGACTAATTTCAATTCCGAAATTTAATTCTCCTGCAAGTTTCAATAATTTGGGTTCTAAATAGTCGGATTGTACTGTAACATCAAACATTCTTGTGAAAATGCCAAAGTCAATAATTGGAACTTCATCTATTAGTAAACCATATTCAGGAAGCAATTTTAATTTTTCAAAATGCATTTCTAAAAAATTCAATGCATCTTTTTTTTGTATATCAAACCTATCAAAATCAGCCTTGCTTAAATCGAATGAGCAACCGTTAATCTGATATGTATTTATTCCACTTCTTGTAAAACCAAGTTCATCGCCTTTTAAATAAGCAATATAAGGTTGAAGATTTGTTTGTTTTAAAAACTCGTGAACTTTAAAATTATCTCCTTCGATTCTTAAAATACAACTCATATATTTTTTAATTGTTATTTGTCGTTTCAGCTTTTTTGCAATTGCAGGTAACGTTCTGGTACTACAGCGGGTTTGGGACTAAATTAAGCCTTATCTTCGGATTTGCCAATTCATCCCAAATACAAAACCATTTTTCCATTAAGCCCAATGCCCAAATCCGTTGTAGTAGCTGTTGGCGGTAGTATTTTTATATAGTTTCAAATTTTCCGTTTCGATATTCAAACAATTTATTAGAAACTAAATGGTCACCATTTTCATTAATTTCAATTATTTTTTTACTGATCCTATCTAAATTTTGACTGTCATTTTTGCCTGTAATAATTAATAAATCACGAGAAGGGATTCCAATCACAATTTCTCCGTTTACATCAAAGTTTTCTTTATACCAAATGTCAAGTAAAATCAAACTTGATTCATAATTGCCGTCTGCTAGTAATATGTAAAAACCATTTTCTCCGTGTTTCTCAATTTCGACTGAGTTTGATAAATTTTGAATGGCAATTTTTCGCAGTTCTTCTAGTTTGACATTTAGTTTCTCAAAATCTTCTTGTTTCAAATAATTTATATTTGTTTCTGTGTCTTCAACATAAAAAATATATAGATCTTCATTATACTTTTCGTAAGTATGGTTTTTTTCAAAATCTGGATTTATTTCAATTATACTTTGAATAAATCTCTCATCTTTAATTACAGGTAAAACATCACTGATTTTTAAAGTTTCTTTTGGTTTGTATAAACTATCAGTCGTATTTAAATACTTTTCAAAGATTTCCTCAATATCTTCTGGTTTTCGTAAATATTCCGAGTAACAATTGTTGAGAAAATGTTTGTATTTATTCGAGTTTTCGAATTCTGTTTGAATTTCAAGACCATTTACAGAAAATATTTTTAAGCCTGCGACTTTTTGAATTAAGCATTTAGCAAATTCTTGAGAAAATTCAGTTTCGTTAAGCATATTTTTAAATTATATATTCTCCTTTTCGTTTGGCAATATTACCGCCAACTAGTATATACTACTAACGATATCAGACCTATCACCCCAAAATAGGAAAGATAGGTCTGATAAACGTCAGACTTTATTTATTTTCAAATATATAAATTAATCGCTGAAAAATCTTATAAATAGGAATTAGTAATTAATTGTTTTCAAATATATATTCTTTGATTGCAGGATTATTACGGGAAACCGTAAACGGAGTTATTTATCACAAAATCCCTAGCCCTGACAGTAGTGGAAAGCCTATGCCAGTTGAAAACCACTTTTTCCTGGTGGTGGCAGAGCGACCAAAGGAAGCTCCTGACAGCGGCTAGAAAAAGGGTTTGAAACCAAATAGCTTGCAGCGTAGGGCGGGAACGGCTCCTGAAATGAATTCAGGATAAAAAAAATTCCCCAACTACTTTCGTAATTGGGGAATTTAATTTTATAGAGAAATGGAACGGTTATTAGTTAACAATAACCCATTGACCTGATGCGATTAAGCTTTCGGCTTTTTTGAATTTCATTTCTTGCGTTTGTCCGTTAGCCACGTTTTGAATTGTAACGTTGTCATTACGATTGATTTTTGGCATATCTCTCACGATAGTTTCCGTTACCTGTCGTTGTTGCGTTTCTCCCGCTTCACGATTTATATTTTCGCTATTTGGAATTTCGTCTTTACTCAATTTATAATCTTCTTTCTGACGAACTTCTTTTGCTTCCTGAATTTTTTGATTCTCTTGAGCCGGTAAATCACCTTTGAACAAGAATGAAATAACTTCTTTATTTACATTGTCAAGCATTCCTCTAAACAAATTGAATGCTTCCAGTTTGTAAATAAGCAATGGATCTTTTTGTTCGTGAACGGCTAATTGAACGGATTGTTTCAACTCGTCCATTTTGCGTAAGTGTTTTTTCCAAGCCTCATCAACAATAGACAAAGTGATGTTTTTCTCAAAATCAGCAACAAGTTGCGCCCCTTGAGTTTCGTACGCTTTTTTCAAATCGGTAACCACATTTAAGGTTTTGATTCCATCAGTGAATGGAACTACGATACGCTCAAATTGATTGTTTTTATCTTCGTAAACATCTTTTATGATAGGGAAAGCTTCTCTTGCACTTCTTTCTGTTTTCTCGGTATAAAATTCTAATGTTGCTTTATATACTTTACCTGTTAATTCCATTTCAGTTAATTTCACAAACTCACTTTCGGTAACCGGAGAAGTGATAGAGAAATAACGAATTAATTCGAATTCAAAGTTCTTGAAATTATTTGTGGCTTTATTTTCGTCAACAATTAATTCGCAAGTATCGTAAAGCATGTTAGCAATATCCAATTTCAAACGCTCTCCAAACAATGCATGACGACGACGTTTGTAAACCACTTCACGTTGTGCATTCATAACATCATCATATTCCAATAAACGTTTACGAACACCAAAGTTGTTTTCTTCTACTTTTTTCTGAGCACGTTCGATAGATTTTGTCATCATAGAATGCTGAATCACTTCGCCTTCCTGCAATCCCATTCTGTCCATCACTTTTGCTACTCTTTCAGAACCAAACAAACGCATTAGGTTGTCTTCAAGAGAAACATAGAACTGAGAACTTCCCGGGTCACCTTGACGACCTGCACGACCACGTAACTGACGGTCAACACGACGTGAATCGTGACGTTCTGTTCCTACAATCGCTAATCCACCGGCCGCTTTTACTTCGGCAGATAATTTGATATCGGTACCACGACCAGCCATGTTAGTAGCAATCGTCACAACACCAGATTTTCCTGCTTCCTCAACGATTTGAGCTTCTTGTTTGTGCATTTTTGCATTCAATACATTGTGCGCAACACCTCTCATTTTTAGCATTCGGCTTAATAATTCCGAAATCTCTACAGAAGTTGTTCCAATTAATACTGGTCTTCCCGCATTTGATAATTGGGTTACATCCTCAATTACGGCATTGAATTTCTCACGAGTAGTTTTATAAATAAAATCCTCTTTGTCTTTTCGTGCCATTCCTCTGTTAGTAGGAATTTCTACCACATCCAGTTTGTATATTTGCCATAACTCACCCGCTTCAGTTACTGCTGTTCCAGTCATACCGCCTAATTTGCTGTACATTCTGAAATAGTTTTGTAAAGTTACTGTTGCAAATGTTTGTGTTGCAGCTTCAATTTTTACATTTTCTTTGGCTTCAATTGCTTGGTGCAATCCATCAGAATAACGACGACCATCCATGATACGACCTGTCTGTTCATCAACAATCATGATTTTATTGTCCATGATTACATATTCTACATCTTTTTCGAATAAAGAGTAGGCTTTCAAAAGTTGAGTCAAAGTGTGAATACGCTCACTTTTAATTCCGAAATCTTGGAATAATCTTTCTTTTTCTTCCGCTTCTGCGTCTTTATCCAGTTTTTTCTTTTCGATAGCTGCAATCTCGGTTCCAATATCCGGAAGTACGAAAAAATCAGCATCTGTATCTCCTGAAAGGAATTTAATTCCGTTATCAGTCAATTCAACTTGGTTGTTTTTTTCTTCAATTACAAAATACAACGCTTCATCAATCTTGTGCATTTCGCGATTGTTGTCCTGCATGTATTGATTTTCGGTTTTTTGAAGCAATTGTTTGATTCCTTCTTCACTCAAAAATTTAATTAAAGCTTTGTTTTTAGGTAAACTTCTGTATGCTCTTAACAATAAGAATCCACCTTCTTTAGTATTTCCTTCTTTGATTAATTTTTTAGCTTCAGATAAGAAACCGTTAGCCAACTGACGTTGTAAACTAACTAAGTTTTCAATTTTTGGTTTCATTTCCATGAACTCATGACGATCTCCTTGTGGAACTGGTCCTGAAATAATCAATGGTGTTCTTGCATCATCAATCAAAACAGAATCGACCTCATCGACAATGGCGTAATTGTGTTTTCTTTGAACTAATTCATCTGGCGTATGTGCCATGTTATCTCTTAGGTAGTCAAAACCAAATTCATTATTCGTTCCGTAAGTGATGTCAGCATTGTATGCTTTTTTTCTTCCTTCAGAACTTGGTTGGTAATTGTCAATACATTCAACAGTTAAGCCATGAAATTCGAATAAAGGAGCTTTCCATGTACTATCACGTTTTGCCAAGTAATCATTCACCGTTACTAAATGTACCCCGTTTCCAGTCAAAGCATTTAAATAAAGAGGCAAGGTTGCTACTAATGTTTTTCCTTCACCCGTTTGCATTTCAGCTACTTTTCCTTCATGTAAAACCATTCCGCCTATTAACTGTACGTCATAGTGAATCATGTCCCAAGTAATTTCTTTACCGGCTGCACTCCATGAATTAGCCCAAATTGCATTGTCACCATCTAAAGTGATGTAGCTTTTTGTTGCTGAAAACTCACGGTCTTTTGCAGTTGCAGTTACAACGATTTGAGTGTTGTCTTTAAATCGTCTAGCGGTTTCTTTTACTACGGCAAATGCTTCTGGAAGAATTTCCATTAACGTTTTCTCCGAAATTTCGTAAGCTTCTTTTTCCAGCGCATCAATAGCGATATAAATATCCTCTCTTTTATCAATGTCTTCAATGCTTTCCACTTCCTGTTTTAATGCGTTAATTTTCGCATCTTTTTCAGAACGGGCTTGTTTTATTTTGTCTTTGAAAAATGCGGTACGCGCTCTAAGTTCATCATTGGATAATGCCATTAGAGGATTTTCAAAAGTTTTGATTTTGTTAAGATAAGGCTGTAAAGCTTTTACATCTTTTTGAGATTTATCTCCAACAAAGACTTTAATGATACTGTTTATAAAACTCATAATATGTTTTTATTTCTATTTGTGTAATTGTGTAAATTTAAACAAAAAAAAAGCCTCTTTTGAGACTTTTTCTTGGTTTACTTTTTAATATTCATCCTCATTCCAAAGATAATCTTCGTCTGTAGGATAATCTGGCCAAATTTCTTCCATTGATTCATATATCTCGCCTTCATCCTCTATAGATTGAAGGTTTTCTACTACTTCTAATGGAGCTCCTGCTCTAATAGCGTAGTCAATAAGTTCGTCTTTGTTAGCAGGCCACGGGGCATCACTTAAATAGGATGCTAATTCTAATGTCCAATACATCTGTTGTCGATTTAGTTTTGTGCAAAAATAAATTTTTTACTGAAAAAGACAAGTAAAAAATCATTTATTTTTAGTTAAAGTTAAGAACGTTTTATTTATTGCTGATTTTTGATTTAAGATTAACGATTTTTGATTTAAAAAAGTTGGTATTTAAATCTTTTTAATCAATATTATTCAATCTATAAATATGAATCTTTAAGTTTAAAAAAATCTGATATCAAAAATCGTTAATCTGATATCAAAAATCTTATTTCCTTGGAATCCATTGAACTTCCGCAGCGTTCAAATCATGAGACAACTTTCGTGCCAACACAAAAAGATAGTCAGAAAGTCGGTTCAGGTATTTAATTGCGATTTCAGCAACGGGTTCATTGTGGCTTAAATGTACTGCTAAACGCTCTGCTCTGCGACAAACGCAACGTGCTATATGACAATATGACACAGTTGTATGCCCGCCAGGAAGTACAAAATGAGTCATTGGTGGCAATGCTTCTTCCATAGCGTCAATTTCATTTTCCAATAATTCAATATCGGACTCGATTATCCCTAGTTTTTTTAAACGCAATTCGCCGTTTTTCATCACCTCTTTTTCGGGAGGCGTAGCCAATATGGCGCCAACGGTAAATAATCGGTCTTGAATTTCTATAAGGATTTCTTTGTAATGGCTATTCATTTCCTGGTCCCGAATTAAACCGATATAGGAATTCAATTCGTCAACGGTGCCATAACTTTCTATTCGGGCATGGTCTTTTGGGACTCTGGTTCCACCAAAAAGTGCTGTTGTTCCTTTATCTCCAGTTTTTGTATATACTTTCATCTACCGTTTATTTGATTTTAAAAGAACAAATTTAGGGTATTAATTCCACTATTGCTGTTACAAATCGTTCCAGTGAACCTTCGCTGAGATTGAAATACAAATCGGGTTCGATGCATTCAATTTCCATTACGTACAAATCATTTTCGATTACTATTCCGTCCACTCTGGCATACAGTAAATTCTCTGGGAATGTTTCCGTAATTTTTTGTGCTTTTTCAATAAGCTCCTGACTTGGTTGAACCAAATTGTATTTTCCTCCAAATTGGGATTGTACTCTAAAATCCCCGTCTACAGGTTTTTTATTGACACAATGGGAGAATTTTTTATTAAAAAAGATAAAAGAGGTTTCGCCTAATGTTTGAATTTGGGGCATGAATTCCTGTAAAAGCAATTCTTTCTCTGAAGCGATCGTTTTGTATTGTTCGTTTATTTTTGGAATATCCGTTATTTCAAAAACTTCGGTGAGATAGGAACCCGCAGAAAATGCCGGTTTTATAACTGCTTTTTCCCAATGGGAGGGAATGCGTTCTGTAAGATTAAGATTGTCTGTTTTATCTATGAAAACTGTGGGAAGAATTGTGATTCCTTGCTTTTCCATTTCACGCAAATAAAACTTATGTATATTTTGCTTGATTACTCCAATGGGGTTAAGCGTTTTAATTCCTAATTTTTCTATTTGGTCGAGCCAAATAGTAAACTCGGTTTCTTTTTCGAAATAATCCCAGGTATTGCGAAAAATTAAATAGTCGAAATCATTCCAATTGATGGTTTTGTCACTCCAAATTGCCGCTTTGGCTTCTATGTTATGTTTTGCTAATGCAGGAATTAATTTTTGATCTTCGGGAGTTAAATCAGGAAGTTTTTCGCAGGTCAGTAAAGCAATTTTCATTTTGGTTGCAGATGTTATTTGGAATTTTATATAGCATTTTTAGTGGGATTCCCTAGCCCGGATAGCAGCGGTATCCTCTTTATGTGATTCAGACGAAGGAAGAATCACATGAAAGAGATACAAGCGAATAGCCGGAATAGCTCCTAAAAAAACTATTTAGTAGTATCACTTTCTATAAGTCCATCTCTTAAACGGATAATTCTATGGGCGTAAGCTGCAATTTCCTCTTCGTGAGTTACTAAAATCACGGTATTACCATTAGCGTGAATGTCGCCAAAAAGCTTCATAATCTCCACAGATGTTTTACTGTCTAAATTTCCTGTTGGCTCATCAGCAAGGATGATGGACGGTTTGTTGACCAAAGCACGGGCAATTGCCACACGCTGGCGTTGTCCACCCGAAAGTTGGTTGGGTTGATGATCCATTCTATCGGCAAGATTTACCTGCTCCAATACTTCAGTAGCTCGGGCATTTCTCTCGGATTTAGAAAATCCTGCGTAAATCATGGGTAAAGCCACATTATCTAGTGCAGTTGTTCTTGGTAAAAGGTTAAAAGTTTGGAAAACGAAACCAATTTCTTTATTGCGAATTTCGGCTAATTCATCATCTTTCATCTGGCTGACATCTTTTCCGTTCAGAATATAACTCCCTGAAGTTGGTGTGTCCAAACAACCTAATAAATTCATTAAAGTTGATTTTCCAGATCCTGATGGTCCCATTAATGCAACATATTCCCCTTTATTTATTTGTAAATCAATGCCTTTAAGTACATAAACGATTTCGTTTCCGAGTACAAAATCTCGTTTGATATTGGTTATTTTTATTAACGGGTTCGCCATTGGTATTTTTGATTTTTACCCTTGAGCATTGCTTAGGGAACTATTAAATTAGATTTTAAAAGTACAAAAGACTTTTGAATTATTAATAAGTAGCAGTTTTTTTAAAATTGTTACATTTTTGGGCTCAATTTAAAACAGCAAAATGGTTTATATAATTGTAATAATTGTTTTTTTACTTCAAATGCTATTTTTGATACGCATAATTGCTTTTTTATAGTTTATACTATTTTGGTAATAATTTATATAATTCACATTTTTTTATTTTTTATATCACAATTAATTTGATTTATTTCATAATTTTTGGTTTTTTATTGAATATGCTATAATGCTAATTATATTTGTGGATGTAATATTTAATCAAATCAAGTAATTATGGAAAATACAAAATTGTTGTTAGGATTAGCGGTAATCGCTTTAGGATTTACCTCTTGTAAAGATGAAAAAGCGGAACAAGCAGAGAAAACAGTTGACACTTATGTAATGTATGTAGATTCATTAGGTAATGTTGCGGCTAAAGATGCTAAAGAAAATTGGCAAGGAATTGAAGCGACATATCAAATAAGAAATGGAGAAGCACAGGCGGCTTTGACTAATATGAAAGATAATGTAAAAATGCAAGAACGTCTTGATGCCGCTAATGCAAAATATGAAGCTTTGAAAGCTAAAGTTGAAGCTGAAAAAGCAGCTGAACAAAAAGTTACTGCGGTTGCAAATCCAAAACAACAACTAAGAAATGCTTTGTTTGGAGAAGGAAAAATAGGAGATGACATGAATTTTGACTGGGTAAATGCGGCTAATATTCATAGAGTTTACCAACAATTTGTGCATGCTGTTGAAGACAATAAAGACAAATATTCTCGTGAAGACTGGGATGAAGTTAAATTAATGTACGAAGCATTGGACAGTAGAAAAAATACTGTTGAAAAAGAAGGACTTTCGTCTGCAGACAACAGAAAAATTGCTGGTTTAAAATTGAAATTTGCGCCAATGTATACATTGAATAGAATGGGAGCAAAATCAGGAGAAATGAAAAGAGCTAAAGAATAAGGAAGTTACTAATTCAAATTTAGAAATGACAGTCAGCAATGGCTGTCATTTTTTTTATGTTTGATTTTTCTAATATTGATTCTAAAAACGATATCTTGAATTAGATTAGTTTATCGTTAATTTTTTTTTAACAAACAGTCATTAGGTTACTATTTTGTAAATTGCTTTAATATCCTTCAATATTTCATCAAAGTCTATTTTCAGGTCAATTAGTGTACCGGTATGGATGTCAAAAATCCATCCATAAACTTTTAAATTGCGTTCGCTGTTCGCTTTTTGAACTTCGGCAGTTTTGATGATATTGATGCATTGTTCCTGCACATTCAATTCCACCAGCCTTTTATATCTTTCTCCTTCATTTGTTATGGAGTTCAGTTCTTTCCTGTGTATTCGGTACACATCACGAATGTTTCTTAGCCAAGGATTTAAGATACCCAAATCAGATTGTTGCATGGCTGCAAGTACACCGCCACAACCATAATGTCCACAAACGACAATATGATTTACTTTTAGATGTACTACAGCATAATTAATAACTGACATGGAGTTAAGGTCCGTATTAGGAACCATATTGGCAATGTTTCGATGTACAAAAACCTGTCCTGGTTGTAAGCCCATGAGTTCTTCGGCAGAAACACGGCTGTCAGAACAACCAACATAAAGAAATTCAGGAGATTGTCCTTCGGATAGTTTATCAAAATAATTTTCGTCAGATTGAAGTTGTTTGACAATCCAATTGCGATTATTCTCAAAAATTTGTTTGACGTCCATGTGGTGTTGTTTTGAAGATTAAATATACAAAATCTAAATCCGAATCACAAAATGTTCTTTGGGCTGTTCTCTTCTAAAAAATACCAATCCCCATTGAAACGTATCAATCGTAACAGTCACTTTTGGATGTTTTTGGATGATTTTCCAAGCTTCTTCCATTTCTGGGGACCAATGAATGTCATCGAAAATCCAAACGGTTTCGTTGGTAATCGTTGGAAGTAATAATTCGAAATATTCCAGTGTGGCTTTTTTGGAGTGATTACCGTCTATATATATTAGATTGAAGATATTAGATATTAGATTTTGGGATTGTAAATATTCGCCGAATTCCGTTATTACTAATTCCACATTATTGATATTGAACTTTTGCAATTGCAATTGACATTGATTGGCTGTTTCCGGACAACCTTCTAAAGTGATTATTTTTGCTTTTAAATTACCTAAAGAAAGCGCGGAAGTCGCTAATCCTAATGAACTACCAATCTCTAAAATAGATTGCTTCGCCTGTTCACTATCGCTCGGGTCAGGCAGTAAATAATTCGTGATTCTAAATAATAATTCGGCACGTTTTGGAGAAATTCCAGCAGTTTTTGCAATCTTGGAAATTACTCTTGTATTCGATTTGAAAACTTTCGAACCTGCACCAAAATCAGTGACTTCAATGGTATTGCTGTTTTCTAAAAGCGATTTTCTGTAATTCTTTAAAACAGCATATTCGGGTTTTGACTTTTTATCATAAAAACATTTGGTCAATAAAGTAAACACAAATGGCGAATGTACCGCATGCTCATTTTTTGAGTGCCAAAGGAATTGTAAGTACGATTTTATTTGGAATAACATAGAAACATTTGCAAAGTAGGGGCGAAGGTACGAAAAAGGAGCAATTAGTGCGGAGTGAATAATCTGCGTGAAAAATATAGACACGCAGATTTGGCAGATTCACGCAGATTCAAAAGGGAAAATATTTTAAAAGTTTAATTCCCTTACTGACTAAACACGGTTAATTCTGAAAGTGTATGCCTTTGTAATTAGGAACTTGAATACGATTGTTGTTTTACTAATAATAAGCTGTTTATCATTAATTTTCGGTTAGCTGGTTTTTCTACAAGGTCTTTTTTTGACCTTGTAGGATTATAAACGGTTTTGAAAATCAATACTATAATAGTCGAACTCAGGTTAGTAATAATTCAGGTATTACACGAATTGCTTCTTCCTAAATACTATTCACTTTAAATAGTATATTTGCACCCTTGGTATTTTTGCTAATAAAAATGCCTGTTTTATATAATGATAACATCAGCAATAGAAAATAAGATTGCCATAAGCTCGGAAGAAATTGACCGATGCATCGCTATTTTGGCACAATTGAATACCGATACAGACCAAATATTTGATATCCCAAAAGAACAACGAACGGCCTTAATCAAAGCGGCTGGAATGTTTTCCAGACCGGATCGTGACGAACTTTCCCGTAGAAAAAAAGACGGAAAGTTAGCTGTCAAAAGGAAAATGGAAAAGCGCGACCGAACTGCCCGTAAGGAAACCGGAATTCGTCATGCTCGTGAAGCGAGTATTTTTGTGGCGCCAAAATTATTGGCAATGAACCATCTCGCTCTCAAAGAACAATTAGAATTGGAAACGCCAAGAAATTGTTACGTATGTAAAACGGAGTTTACTAAAATGCACCATTTTTATGACACAATGTGTACCGATTGTGGCGATTTTAATTACGCGAAACGTTTTCAAACTGCAGACGTAAATGGACAAGTAGCGGTTATTACAGGTTCTCGTCTAAAAATAGGCTATCACATTACGTTGATGCTGTTGCGTGGCGGAGCAACAGTTATTGCTACTACTCGTTTTCCGGTGGATTCAGCATTGCGTTTTTCTAAGGAGGATGATTTCATGGATTGGGGACATCGCTTAAAAATTCACGGTTTGGATTTACGACACATTCCCAGTGTGGAAATTTTTTGCAATTTCATTGAGCAAAAATACGAACGATTGGATATCTTAATCAATAATGCGGCACAAACTGTGAGACGTCCCGCCGGATTCTATACCCATTTAATGGAAAACGAGGAACTTCCTATAGCTTCTTTACCCCAACAAGCACAAGAATTATTACTGGATCATACCAATTGTTTGGATGAATTAAAAGTGTTGACCTCAGGAGTTTCTTCAAATCAAAATATGCCGGTGACTTGGCATGGACCAGAACCGGGAATTGGGTTGCGGGCTTCCGCCAAATTATCCCAGATTCCGTATTCGTTTGATAATGCGCTGGTGGCGAATGAAGTTTTCCCGGAAGGAGAACTCGATGCCGATTTGCAGCAAGTAGATTTAAGAAAAACCAACAGCTGGCGTTTGCGATTGGGACAAATAGAAACGACGGAAATGATTGAAGTGCAGTTGGTGAATTCGGTGGCTCCATTTGTACTGTGTAACCGCCTTTCGGAAGTAATGAAGAAAAACAACACGGGACAAAAGCACATTATTAATGTATCGGCTATGGAAGGAAAGTTTCATCGCTTTTTTAAAGAAGACCGCCATCCGCATACCAATATGGCCAAAGCAGCTTTGAATATGCTGACGCATACCTCATCAGGAACTTTGGCAAAAGACGGAATTTTTATGAATGCCGTAGATACGGGTTGGGTAACCGACGAAGATCCAGCAGAATTAGCCAAAAGAAAACAGGAAGAAGAAGATTTTCAACCGCCATTAGACATTGTGGATGGTGCTGCAAGGGTTATGGATCCTTTGTTTGACGGTATTAATACAGGAAAACATTGGTGTGGGAAATTTTTGAAAGATTACAATCCTATTCCTTGGTAGAAATTATTCATTTATAAAATTAAAAACCACAACAAAATCTAATTCTGTTGTGGTTTTTTGTTTGCTTGCTTTACCGACACGGATTGTAAATCAGGACTACTCAATAATTTATGAAATTTTTAGAGTTTTAAATTAGGTTCAAAACCGTTTTATTAATTAGTTTTGTTGTAAATTAATAATTTAGGGGCTGTTATTATGCAGTTTTCTTTATATTAGTATCTTTAATATAGAATTCAATAAATATAAAAGTTTAAAACATTATCTAATTTAACCACATTTTAATTTTAAATACTATGGTAATAGAGTATAAAGGGGAACAAAACGGAATTCCGACAAAATTTACTATAAAAATCATCGGAAACAATATATCGAAAACAAGTTCGAATTACCAAATTGATTTATTGGTAGGGGACAAGCAATTGCCAACTTTTAGGACATTCATTCATAAGAGTTTGTCTAATTGTCTAAAAGAAATTTACTTGTTCCGTAAACACAACGGTATCAAGTTTGATGCTTCTTCAGAAACAGTAGCGCCTAAAGGAACCCTTTACAATTCGATTTTATACAACTACCACAAGAAGACCTTGTTTATGGCATAAACCATTTATAAAGGGTATAAGTTTATAAATAAAAAACCACAACAGAATTTGATTTTGTTGTGGTTTTTTTATTGTTATTTTTTTGCTCATTGTTATGGGCGCAAAGTCAGAGACGTTTGCGCAGCGTAATCAAGAACTATTGTATACTTAGCAGAGCTGGGTTGTAAAAATATAAAATGCGTAGTTCTTTATTCCCCTTAAGGGTTAGAGGTTTATCCCTCTATCTTAGCACTTAGCTCAAACCATCGTTCTTCTCTCTCTTCAATTTTATTAATGATGTTTTTCAATTCGTTGGCTTTCTTTTCAATATCGCCTTCGGCAATTTTTCCATCGGAGAATAATTGCTCGATAGTTGTTTTCTGAATTTCTAAATCTTTTATTTCTCGTTCTGTTTTTTGAAATTCTTTTTGCTCGTTGAACGTCAGGTTTCCGGTTGGATTGTTTTGTTTCCAGTCTTTCTTATCGGCTTTGTTTTCCTCTTTTTGAGCGACATCAGCACTGTCTTCATAGGCTCTGAAATCAGAATAATTTCCAGGGAAATCTTCCACCACACCATCACCTCTAAAAATGAATAAGTGATCTACAATTTTATCCATGAAATACCTGTCGTGAGAAACCACTAAAAGACAACCCGGATAATCCAAAAGGAAGCTTTCCAGAACATTCAGCGTTACGATATCCAAATCATTTGTTGGTTCATCCAGAATCAAGAAGTTTGGATTCTGAATCAAAACCGTACACAAGTACAAACGTTTCAACTCTCCTCCACTCAATCTATCGACAAAATCATATTGTTTTTTAGAATCAAACAAGAAACGCTCCAGTAATTGGGAAGCCGAAATCAATTTCCCTTTCATCAACGGAATAAATTCTCCGTATTCCTTAATCACGTCAATCACACGTTGACCCGGTTTTGGGTTAATTCCGCTTTGCGTATAGTAACCTACTTTTATCGTTTCACCAATTACTACTTTTCCACCATCAAGCGGTAAAGTTCCAGTTAATAAATTCAAGAAAGTTGATTTTCCGGTTCCATTTTTTCCAATGATTCCAATGCGTTCCCCACGTTGAAAATCAAAACTGAAATTATCCATGATCACATGATCCTTGAATTTTTTGGAAATTTTGTGAAGCTCAATAATCTTGCTTCCCATACGTTCCATGTTGATTTCCAGCTCTACTTTATTTTCACGACGACGGCTTTGCGCTTTTTCCTTAATGTCATAAAAATCATCCTGACGCGATTTCGATTTTGTCGTTCTCGCTTTTGGCTGACGACGCATCCATTCCAATTCTTTTACAAAAAGGTTTTGCGCTTTATCCACGCTCGAATTTTCGGATGCGATGCGTTCCTCTTTTTTCTCTAAATAATAAGAGTAATTTCCTTTGTATTGGTATAATTTACCGTTGTCTAATTCGATGATTTCGTTACAAACGCGTTCCAAAAAGAAACGGTCGTGCGTCACCATAAACAACGTAATGTTTTCTTTGGCAAAATAACTTTCCAGCCATTCAATCATCTCTAAATCCAAGTGATTCGTAGGTTCATCCAAAATCAATAAATCTGGACGATTAATCAAAATGATAGCCAGTGAAAGTCTTTTTTTCTGTCCACCAGAAAGATTCTTCACTTTTAGTTTAAAATCTTCTAACTTCAGTTTGAACAAAATTTGCTTGTACTGCGTTTCAAAATCCCACGCATTGTGCTGATCCATTCCGTCAAAAGCTTTTTGGTATGCTTCTTCATCCTCAGGATTTTCTAATGCTTTTTCATAGGCTTCAATGACTTTCAAAGTCTCATTATCCGAAGCGAAAATACTTTCTTCAATCGTCAATTCGTCTTGCAAGTTGTTGTTTTGCGAAAGGAAAGCCATTTTTATGCCTTTTCTCAAAACCACTTGTCCGGTATCTGGTTCGTCAAGACCATTAATAATACTCATAATAGTCGTTTTTCCAGAGCCGTTTTTGGCTATGAAGGCAATTTTTTGGTCTTTATTGATTCCAAATGAGATGTTGTCAAATAAGGTTCTTTCGCCAAATGATTTGGATATATTTTCTACGGATAGGTAATTCATGATGTAATAGTGCTTAAAATCAAGCTTTTAATGTATTGTAAAAAGGATTGGTCTCTAATTTGGTCTCTAATTTAAAATAGAGGTCAATTATACTTTTGCAAAGATAGTTTATTTGCAACAAACAAAAAAAGATAGCCTTAAACCTACCTTTTGAACTCATCTGAAAATAGAACATGGATAACATGGATTGAACAAATTAACACAGATTTAAATTTGTTCTTTTTTTTATTCTAATTAAAAAAATCGTGTCCCGAAGTACCATAATAATTTTGCTTTTTCATGTTATAATGAAAAGAACCTGTGATAATCCGTCAAATCTGTATTCAATTCTAATTGTATAAAAATCCGTGTCCACAGGGTAGCCTCCAAGCATAATTTTAATGTAAAATGTTTATCAAGCATTATATTATAGACTATTGTTCTTAAAACATATTAATACAACTTTTCTTCTACTATCTAACTTGTGCCTATGTTTTCCATATTTAGCAGAATAGCGGGAATAGCCCATATTAATAAATCAAATTTTGAGCAATTTAAATTTATCATATTTTTCTTAAAAATCATTAAAAGTGGGTATTGTGGAAAGAAGAAAACATCTTTAATATTGCGAAGTTTTCGTTGTGATGTTAATATTAAAAATAAACGATGATATAGGGTTGATTATAAATAAGAGATTAAAATAAAATTACTTGTATATGAGAATAAAATTACTTCTACTATTATTCCTTTATTCATTGCTCGCCCAATCCCAAGATATTCTTTGGGAAAAATCATATGGCGGCAAACATGCCGATTATCTTTTTGATGCCCAACCTACAGCTGACTATGGATTCATATTAGCAGGAAGTTCCTTGTCTAATAAAACCGGAAATAAAACGGAGGAAAATCATGGAGATTTAGATTATTGGGTGTGGAAAATGAATGAAAAAGGGGATCTCGATTGGCAAAAAAGTTTAGGAGGAAGTGGGTTTGACTTACTCCAAAGTATTAAAAACACAAAAGACGGTGGTTTTATTTTAGCTGGAACTTCCAATTCACCCAATGATTTTCAAAAAAAAGATAGTTGTAAAGGCGTTACTGATTTTTGGATCGTCAAACTAGATGCTAAAGGAGAAGAGCAATGGCAAAAGACAATTGGGGGCAGTGGACAAGATGAGCTAATGACTGCTTTTCAAACTAGTGATGGGGGCTATATATTAGGCGGATCGTCTAGTTCTAATCCTTCAATTAAAAAGAATAATCCTAATGATAAAAGTTCATTAGATGCTAAACCCGATTTGTATGGCAAGTCTGAAAAAAGCTGTGGTAATATGGATTATTGGATTGTGAAATTAGATAAAGAAGGAGTTGTTCAATGGCAAAAAACCTATGGAGGAGAATATACGGACCTCCTTCGTAGCATGGAGCAAACTAAAGACGGAGGGTATATTTTAGGTGGTTATTCTAATTCCCCGCAATCAGGAGATAAAACAGATGCTAATATCGGAATTGGAGACTATTGGATTGTAAAAATTGACGATAAAGGTGCCATAGAATGGCAAAGAACTTATGGGGGGGACGGAGATAACGAATTGTATGTAATCCATCAAACGGAAGACGGAGGTTATCTAGCGGGTGGAAATTCTAATAGTACAAGCCCACTAACGGCAATGGGAGGAATGGTAAGTAGTGGTACAGATTATTGGGTCTTGAAAATGGATGATAAAGGAGCTATTGTTTGGAGTGAGACCTATGATTTTGGGAAAGTGGATATATTGACATCTTTGGTAGAAAACAAAGACCATACATTCTTGATAGGAGGTTATGCGCAAAGCGAAAATACTAATTTTCAAACAAAATTTGTCAAAACAGATAAAGAAGGCATCAACGATTATATCGCACTAAAAATTAATGAGAAAGGGGAAATTTTGTGGAGTAAAACTGTCGGAAGTTCAGGGGAAGATATTTTGAGGAAATTAATAGAAACTCGTGATGGAGGCTATTTGTTAACAGGTACTTCTAACGCTAAATCTTCAGGAGATAAAAATTCGGCAATTGGGAGTAATGATTTTTGGGTAGTAAAACTCAAAGACAAGAAAAAAACAATAGAAGAGAGAGCAACAGTTGAAGCCATCCCCAACCCTGCGGTCACTTTTACTAATATTATTGTAGGTTATGAATTTGAGAGTGGTACGGCAACCTTAGTTGATATGGCAGGTCGTATTCTACAACAGTTTAGTATTACAAGTAGAACCATACCCATTGATTTAAGCCGTTATCCTGATGGGGTTTATGTAGTAAACATTAAAACGAATGTACAGAGCGATGGGATTAAGGTAATTAAGAAAAAATAACAATTTGTAAAAGATGAAAATTAAATTTGTAATAATAGTTATATTAATAAATTTTTGCTTACATGCACAAAAATCGACTGAATATGATAACAATATACCTTTACCGCCCGAAGCTTACCAGTTTAAAAAAAGGTTACAGAATAATGTCTCTCTATACACAGGACAACCATCTATAGATGTTCCTTTATATGTAATTAATTTGGATGGGATGGAGGTACCCATTTCTATTTCATATAGTACAGGAGGAATTAAAGTTGAAGAAGAAGCAACTTCTGTTGGATTGGGATGGAGTTTAAATATTGGTGGACAAATATCTAGAAACAATCATGGATTGCCAGATGAGCGTTATTTTATTAGTAAACCTTACAATGCTGAATTGGGGATCGGTTCATTAAAAGAAACATTGGTTCCAAATAATCAAGGCAATTATGTTGCATGTGCAGCTCCTTATACAAACAGAGTAGCTTTCTATGATAAGGCATTTAGATGTGGAAATAATATAACTACAAATTACACTCCTGCTGATAGTCGTCCAGATGAGTTTTATTATAGTTTATTTGGACATAGTGGTAAATTTATGTACAGCCAACAATTTACTAAATTCATTACATTTCCATTAGATGATATAAGTATTAATTATGAGCTTGGTGTATCACAAGGAATAAATTTCTTTGATAATTTTAATATTAAACTTCCTAATGGATTTTCTTTAATTTTAGGAAAAGATGGTAGATCCGCAATTAGTGAATTTTTGGGTTTTCCGTTTGATCAATCATGGCAATTGAAGAAAATAACTTCTCCTAAAGGCAAAGAAATTGTTTACAATTATATTTCTGCTAATTACAATTTATTTACAAATTTATCTTCTACTGTCACCCATATACCAGGTTCGTCGGTATATAATGAATTAGTATCCAGTACTGAGAGTAACAAAACCAATAATAAAGAAAAATTAGTTTCTGAAATTAGTTTTTCAAATGGAAAGATATCGTTTATATATGGCGACAGAGTTGATTTGCAGACAGGCTCTAAAAGATTACAGGAAATTAGAATTCTCGACAATTCAAATAATTTAATAAAAAAAATTGAGTTAGTTCAAAGTTATTTTAATGCCAACATTAATCTCTTTGGGACTAATGATGCCGTTAATAAAAGATTAAAGCTTGACGCTGTAAAATTTTATGACACAAACAATACTATTGTTGAGAATTATAATTTTGATTACTATCAATTCGATAAAATTCCATCTAAATATTCTAAAGCTCAAGATCATTGGGGATATTTTAATGGGAAGGACGCAAATGTAACTTTATTACCAAAAAATTTGATACCTAGTTTTAATGTAGAAAGTGGAGTAGGATTTAATAGAGATATAGATACCCTTTATACAAAAACATTTTCATTAAAAAGTGTTAGGTTTCCTGAGGGAGGAGTTAAATATTATAATTATGAAAATCATAAGGTTCTACCGGGTACAATGACAAATTACTTTTATAAAAACATATTAAATGATCAATTCGATATAAAAGAATATTCTTTAAATATTTCTGGTTATAATTTAAATTACTTCTATCCTTTACCCAATGAAGTAAATACTTTTAATAAAGTTTTTTACAGTTCGCTTTTTGAAGTTAATGCTAATGATACTGATATGAGACCCGGTGAATTAAATTTACTGATAAAATCAAATTTACCTTTTCAGGTCCCCAATTATTCAAATATTAATGTAGAGTATAATAATATATCATTTTATATAGAAAAGAAACAAGATAACGGAACCTATACAATTTTTAGTTATTTGGGAACAATATCTAAAAGTCAGAATGCAACAGGTATAATTAATAGTAAAGTTAAATTTCCAATTGGAATATATAGATTGAAGACAGTTATTGTCCAAAATTATTTACTTTCAGATCCAAGTAGTTATAATTATCCACACAGTACCAGTTTTAAAATTAAATACAGACGTAAAGTAAGAGATGAAATTTTTGTTGGAGGCTTAAGAATTAAAGATATCAAAACCTATAATAGTAGTAACTTAAATGACGTAAAATATATCACAAAATTTTTTTATTTAGATGATAATAATTTGACTTCGGGTAGAGCAGTAAATGCACCTTCATATGGTGAAAATGCTAGCGAAAAAAGTGCTGTTGTTATTAATTCTGGTCAGGGATCTTATACTGTTTATAATTCTAAACTTGTGGTTAAGTTTTCCTCATCCTCAATTCTTCCCTTGTATAAAACAAGTGGCTCAAATGTAGGTTATTCAAAAGTTAGTCAAATAGATTATGATAATTCAAATGGAGATCAAATTAAAGAAGATAATTATTTTAGTTTTTTTGAGCCTCTACTTTCTGATATGCCTGAATTTGACTATTTACGAGAATTTGAACCAAAAGAATGGCAAAGAGGTAAATTAATTAAAAAAGCATCTTTTAGTGCAAATACTGTAGTAAAAGAGGAGATTTATAAATATTATGGCGATTACGTAGAGCAGAATATGGGATTTGTAGACGAAATAAATTATGAACTCATGGATAAAAATGAATTATGTGCACCTGAGGCAGGTCTTTCAAAACATATGTATCCAAATGGAGTTATATATCCAAATGCTTATGACAATGTTTCTGCTATTTCATATAATTTAAATAAATATACATACGAAAATTCTAGTTTTTATTCAACTAATCCTATTAATCTGAATCAACCTATTGAGTTAAAAATACCTTATTTTAAAATTTATACTGGATTTGATAAATTAAAATCAAAGATCACAAAGAATTATTTTCAAGGTAATGTTGTAGAACAGAAAGAAGAATATCTATATAATAATACACCAAGTAACATTGAATTAACCTCCATTAAAAATTCTACATCATTGAATAGTGATTTAATCGAAACGAAATATTTCTACCCTCAAGATACAGAGATGGTAAATGAACCATTTAGAAATGAGTTTATTGTTAGAAATATGATTGGTTTACCTTTGAAGACTGAAACATTTAAGGGTGCAGAAAAACTATCTGAACAAACAACAAAATATAACGTTTTTCCATCGACGGTCTCGGGTCAAACGTTATTATTGCCCCAATTTATCTATGGGAAGAAAGGGAGTGTAGTTCCAGACCAATTAGAGAAAAAAATCACTTATGATCAATATGATACCAATGGTACACTATTGCAATACACTTCCGAGGGAGGCATGTCAACTGTTATTATTTGGGGCTATAATAAAACCCTGCCTATTGCAAAGATTGAGAATACTACTTATAGCCAAGTAACTGCGTATGTTGCCAATCTACAAATGCTTTCGAACACAGATACAGAGGCTAATTTACTCCTTGCTTTAGATAATTTAAGAAATGCTTCAGAAATGACAAGTGCCATTGTAACGACCTATACTTACAAACCTCTTGTTGGTGTTAGTACCATAACCGATGCTAAAGGAGATAAAATAATATATAGCTATGATGGATATGGTAGGTTGCAAAATGTAAAAGATAAAAACGGTAATGTATTAACTGAAAACGAATACCATTATAAACCGTAAAACTAAAACTCTATGAAAAAGATTCTATTCCTTTTAGTTTTGTTCCCAATGATGGTTATTGGTCAAACACAAACTGAAAATTACATAAAGACTACCACTTATAAAATTGCAACAGCTACTAGTATTGCTGCACCAACTATTAGTGAGGCGATTCAGAATATCACTTATTTCGATGGACTCGGTAGACCAAAACAACAAATTGCCAGTAAGCAATCAGGAAGTGGGAGGAATATCGTTACTCCTATAGAATATGATGGGTTTGGCCGTCAATCTAAAGATTATTTGCCTTATACAACCCAAAGCACTATTGGGTTGGACTATGAAACCAATGCTTTGATAGATGTTATGAATTATCCTTCATATGTTGGTCAAAACCCCTTTAGTCAAAAACTTCTTGAAGCTTCGCCGTTTAGCAGAGTGATGAAGCAGGCAGCTCCAGGAACAGACTGGGCTTTAGGTACAGGACATGAAATAAAACTGGATTATCAAACTAATACTTCGGCAACTGAAGTGAAACGTTTTGGAGCAAGCACTACATGGAATGCTATGACAGGGTTGTATGATGTAATATTGCTAAACGATACAGGCACCGTTTTTTATGATATCAACCAATTGTATAAAACAATTACTTATGATGAAAACACAGAAGCGACTCCTATTGAATCTAAAGGCTCAACGGTTGAATTCAAAAATAAAGAAGGGCAAGTAGTTTTAAAGAGAGCCTATGAATCGGGTGTAAACCATGACACCTATTATGTATATGATATTTATGGAAATTTGACTTATGTAATTCCTCCCAAAGCAGATGCTGCAATTACAGCAGCTGTTTTAGACAATTTATGCTACCAGTACAAATACGATTATCGCAATCGTCTTGCAGCAAAAAAACTACCGGGTAAACAATGGGAGTTTATAGTTTATGATAAATTAGACAGGCCTGTCGCTATTGGACCTGTATTTTCTCCCTTTAGTGATTCTCCAATTGAGACTGTAGGATGGTTGATTACCAAGTATGATGTTTTTAATAGACCTGTTTACACAGGTTGGGAGCAATCTTTAACTGTTACAAGTGCGGATAGATTTTCGAAACAAAATATAATGAATGGTTTAACAACCATAAGTGAAACCAAGCAAACAACAGCAAACACAATAGATGCCATTACAGCGTATTATACCAATGCAGTTGTGCCAATAACTTTCAAATTATTAACCATAAACTATTACGACGATTATAATTTTCAGGCTTTTACGCCAGCAATATCCTATGCGGCTCCAGTTTATTATAACAACACGATAAAACCAAAAGGATTACCAACAGGCTCTTGGGTCCGTACTTTAACTATTTTAGCAACAACAACAGGAGAAAGTAGTTATATTTTGTATGATACCAAGGCCAGACCTATTCGAAATTTCACTACCAACTTTTTAGGTGGTTACACGCAAATTGATAGTAACCTAGATGCTTTTTCAGGGCAGCTTCAATTTACAGAAACTAAACACAAACGACTCATAGGTAATACAGAATTATATATAAAAGACTCTTTTACGTATTCTGCACAAGACAGATTACTTAGTCATACACACCAGATTGGTACAACTGGAATTCCTCAGCTTTTAGCTTCAAATACGTATGATGATTTAGGACAGCTTGTTGCTAAAAAAGTAGGAAATACAGAAGCATCTTTTTTGCAAAAAATAGATTATGCCTATAACATCCGTGGCTGGCTTACCGAAATTAACAAAACAGCAGCTCTACAGCAAGATACTGATCCTAGAGATTTATTTGCTTTTAAGATAAATTACAATAAAGTGGAAGGAGATGCAACAGTTGCCAATTCACTTTACAATGGTAATATTACTGAAACCTTTTGGAGTTCAGGTTCAGACGGTGGTTTTGTTCGTGCTTACGGTTATAAATACGATAATCTAAACCGACTAAAAGATGCTACTTATCAAAAGCCTGGTAATATAGACCCTTTACCTAAATCATATGATGAGAATTTGACCTATGATAAAAATGGGAACATAAAAACATTGTTAAGAAATGGAGATATTGACGGAGCATTGCCAGCAAATGGCATTGATAATTTGGCTTATACTTACGAAACAAATACTAATAAGTTATTGAATGTTTTGGACAATTCTAACAACACTAGCGGTCTTAATGACGTTAACAAAGTAGGGGACGATTATGGCTATGATACTAACGGTAACTTGTTCATCGATAAAAACAAGAACATCACAGGAATAACTTATAATCATTTGAATTTACCTTTAAAAATAACATTTGGTACAGGACAAAAAATTGTATATATTTATAATGCAAATGGAGTGAAAATTAGTAAATCGTTTACTGCTGGTAGTTGTGGCGCTTTAATTACAGAATATATAGGAGGATTTCAATATGAAACTAAACAAGATTTTTGCGGCAGACCCAGTAGAGGTTATACGGGGTTATTATTGTTTATCCCAACAGCCGAGGGGTATGTAAAAAATACAGCGGGAGTTTATAGTTATGTTTACAATTACACCGACCATTTGGGGAACATACGATTGAGCTACGAGCAGAATCCGGTCACTCCAGCCAAGCTTCGAATAGTGGAAGAAAACAATTATTATCCTTTTGGGTTCAAGCATAAAGGGTATAATGATGGTTTACCAAGCACATATAAGTATAAGTACAACGGGAAAGAACTGCAGGACGAGTTGGGGCTTAACATGTACGACTACGGAGCTAGGAATTATGACCCTGCTTTGGGACGTTGGATTAATATTGACCCAATGGCAGAAAAAATGAGAAGACATAGTCCTTACAACTATGCTTTTAATAATCCAATGCGTTTTACTGACCCAGATGGGATGACACCAGATGATATAGTAACGTTTAATATGGAAGGGAAAGAAATAGCAAGAGTTGAATCTAAGACCGTTTTTAAAACTTATATTCAAAAAGATGATGGTTCGAAAGTAGAAGCTCAAATGCCAAATGTTATTGTTAGTAAAAGTGGTACGAACACAACTGGTGCTAAGTATCAAGAATATGATTATAATATAGCTGCTGAAACTGCTATTTTTAATATCAATAAAGATAATGGTATAACTCCTCTCCATTCAAATGGTAAGTCTATTGATGATGCTTGTTCGGTTCCAGATTTAAATCCGACATTAGTAAAATCGACAATTATGCAAGAAAGTACTATGGGGACATCTGATAGGAATCCTAAAGATAGAAATGATTCTAAATCTGATATTATGCAAGCAAATGTATATTATAGTGAAAAATCAAATGATTGGGGAAATCATAAACTGCAATTTGGATTAACGAAAGGAGGAGGTGCAACTCCTGAACAAAGTATAAAAGCAGGCATTGGGTTAATGTACCAAAAAGGCCTTTTAACAACAAAAGGGAATACAATATGGAATGGAGGGAGTACTTGGGATAATGCAAGTAAGAGATATAATGGTGGCGGAGCTGCTAATTATGGAAACGTATTAAAAATGAGAGATGCTTCTATAAAACCAACACCTTCAAATTATTAAACATGGGGAAAAGAAATAAAATAGTTATATTGTCTTTTATGTTATTGAGTCTTTTTATTGAGAATAATCATTGTGTTTATTCTCAAAAGATTGATTTAGAAAAAGATAATGTTTTAGAGCAACAGGATTCAGTTTTTGTTATAAATAATAGTATAGTAAAGCTAAAAACAATTAAAAGATGCACTTTAAAAAGCGTTAATATAGATGATAACGATTTTTTAAATACCAATGTACAGTATTTATATATTGATAGTATTGATAAAAAGCAACTTTCAAAAGAAAAGTATTACCGAAATTTTTTAAATAATACACATTTTTTAGAATTTGAAGAAAGTGATTTTTATAAAGGGAATTTTCAATTTTTATTAAAAAAGAGAGTAATTAAAAATTATGGAGAGTGTTATATAGGTGAATTTTATTTTCCACATGCTGATAATTCTGCCCAAAGAAGAGCTATTGTGATAATTAATATTAAGAAAAAAGAAATATCTATATGGAATTTTGATGATTTAATTATTTCAAAAGAAGGGATGAAATGTGTTTTTAATGTAAGAGGAGAACATTCGATTTACAAAGTAATTTATTCTTTACGGTGTGGTTTATTTTTGTCTATTTAGAAATAATTCATATAGGTCTCGTTTTAAAGAGTATTTTTTAATTTTAGAATACAAAAGGTAGTGTTTGTAACGTGATTAAAACAAAGAGCCACTTCGATAACGGAGTGGCTTTTGGCTTTCTATAATACCAATTATAGCTATCTAAAACGTACCAAAAGACTAAAATGCGTACCCAGATTAGCCTGCAATCGCTGGTAAACCTGGAAAGAATTACAGACTAGGCTTCAAGACCCTACCTCCTCCCCGTATAGGCTATTTCAATGCTAAATTCCTCGATTTAGTCATTCAAGTTACTTCCCCGACCATACAGATTGTACACATATTCCGTCCACGCCTACGGTGTGATAAGTGAAAATATCCCAATTCTCAGGATTCATAATTTCACTGTCTCATTTTGGAACACTTATTTTCCCAGTAAAAAAAATATTTTCAAAAAAAAGTGCCAAAAGGCTACACTTTTGAAAGTTTGATAGTATTTATTGTAAAGATGCTTGATTAACTCCCTTGTATGGAGTTCTTGTATCTAACCAATAACATGATATTAACGAATCTAGAAAATGAAATATGAAAAAATAAAAGAATTTATAAAAAGTACAAAATCAAGCAAAAGCACTATTTACCGATTCTATAAGAAGAATGAAGATTTATTTGCTGAAACAAAGTTTACAAATGGAAAACGATTTTTTCCTACTGACCACGCCAGATATTTTGACAGCGAAATTATGTTCGATGAGAACAAAATCCTAAGACAAGAAAACCAGTCCATGAGAAACCTTATCGATTGTCTGGCAGATAAAGAGAGTTTACAGCATACTTTCTGGCAGATGGACTGGAGTTTTTTCTTTACGGTAGCCTACAAATTGGAACGCAACAAGACCAGCTGTTTTAAACAGATGCACGGACTTTATGATTATCTGAATGAAAAACATGGTACTTCAACAGAGTTAAGACTATTTTTCACTACTGAACCGTTCACCAATAGAAAAGGTTATCACAATCATTTTGTTATCCATATTGAAGATAAAAGGTTACATGAGCAAATTGTAACCTATATTCAAGAATACTTCAACTACGATAGAACCGATGTAAGTAGTTATGACAAATACAAAGCAGGATTGTTCTACATGTCCAAAGATGGACTAAGTGGAGAAGATTGGGATTTTATCAATAATAGTTCTAGTACCGCAAGTAATGAGAATTAGACTTAAACTTTCTCAGTTGAAACGGATACTACTATCCGAACCGCTAAAATACCCTATCAGTTTTAAAATGGAAGATTTGACCGATGTTGAATTTTCAGAGTTTCAAAAATTATTGCAATCCAAAGAACGAGGCTAAACCCCTCGTTTTTTTGTGTCCAAAATTCTCCAAATTACCAAAATAAGAACCGTTACCAGTAAAGAATCCGTAAGCTATTTTGAGTATTTAATTGCTAGACCCAAACACCGAGGAACTGGGACACTAGCTGAAAAAACTATCAAATTTCATCTGTTTGCTTTGGGATTGTTTGTTCTGAATTTACTAGAAAACAAATCCATTGACAAAGGCTTTTTTATTCCAAGTTATAGCAATGCAAATCAAAAATCAAGAAATATTTTAAGTGTTGAAGAAATCAAAACGGTGTATGAGCATTGTCAGAGCGAACAGGAACGAGCTTTGTTATCGGTGGCGTACGGTTGTGGTCTCAGACGCTCCGAAATAGAAGCTTTGGATGTAAAGGATATTCAACTCAGCTCAGGAATGCTCATTGACCGTAAAGGAAAAGGAAACAAAAGACGTGAAGTTCCCATGAGTGATAAAGTCATTGAATATCTGAAAAAATACATCATTGAAGAGCGGTATCAATTGCTAGTAGGAAAAACAGTTCTTGAAGATGCTTTGTTTGTGAATGCCAAAGGAAAGCGAACCAGTGGAGAACAACTAAATGAAATTCTCAAAAGAATGATAGCGCAAACCCACAAATACGAACTCATTCAAAAGGAAATAACGCTCCATTGTTTACGTCATAGCATTGCGTTCCACTTAGGAGAGAATAACGCAGGGATTGAGTTTATCAGAGGTTTTCTAGGACATTCACAGATAAACACCACCTACTTATACGCTATCAAAAACAAGAAAAGAAAACCAGTAGTCTCATTTTAAAAGTATCTATGACAAAATTATCCTTAGAATTATATCTCAAAGAAAACCTCTCCAACAAAACAGCAGAAAGTTATCTCTACACTATCAATCATTTTTTGGTGACCGATCCCAAAGCTAAGCGATACACGTTTCAAAATATTGTGAGCTACATGGAAGAGGTCAGTCGAAAAAACAGCAACATCCAGTGCAGAGTCAGAATCCTATCAGCAATCAAGAAATATTATGATTTTTTAGTGATGGTAGGACTTAGAAACGAACACCCCTGTAAACAGCTAACCATTAAAAACAAACAAAATCAAAGTGTGCAGGTGCAGGATTTGTTTAGCAGTGAAGAACTGAAACTGATATTGACCCGTGAAAACCGCTATCAGTACTTAGATTCTAGAAACAGCGTGTTACTATCATTACTCATCTATCAAGGATTAACCAGCGAGGAACTTGCAGAACTGAAAGTCAAAGATATCGATTTGGATGCAGGAACTATTTACATCAAAGCTTCAACTAACCAGAACCGCAGAACCTTAGAGTTACTCAATAAACAAATGATAGTTTTCTCTAAGTATATAAACGATGTAAGACCTGAATTACTACGATGCGATACGGATAAATTGCTACTGAGTAAACTAGGAACACCCATGTCAGTTGATGGAATCCACGCAATTATTGAGCCATTGAAATCATTGTTTCCAGATAGAAACCTCAACCCAAGAACCATCCGCATGAGTGTTATTTGCAATTGGCTCAACGAAAAGAAAATCCCTTTGGAGCAGGTTCAGAAACTAGCAGGACACAAATGGCCTGGGACTACTGAGAAATATTTCAAAGTGGATAGTTTTCAACAACGGGAGTTGATAAATCGTTATTTTCCTATTTGAAAATTCACTATATTTGAGATATGTAATTAACCAAAAAATTTGAATTATGGCACTTAAAACAGGACCAAAAAGAATAGCAGATTCAACAGGAAAACCTGACCAACGTCAGCGTGACAACAAAAGTACACCTGGGAATACACCCTCTTTGAAACCTTCTAAAAGTTCTACTAAAAAGTAAAATTTCGACTATTTGAATCGAAGGACTTTTAAAACGTTAGCATCATGAACCTATCATTAATTTGATAGGTTTTTTTGTTTTCTATTCGTTAGGATTATTACAAGATTACCTCTATTTTAGTAACGAAGAAAGTTCTTTGAATTATAGAATCATTGGCAATCATGCAAATTAGGATTAGCAAAATTTTGTAAAAGCCTATAAGTATAAGTACAACGGGAAGGAGCTGCAGGACGAGCTGGGGCTTAATGTCTATGATTACGGTATGAGAAATTACGATTCAGCTTTGGGCAGATTTTTTAATATGGATAGATTTAGTGAGAAGTACTATGATGTTAATCCGTATCAATATTGTGTTAACAATCCTATCAGGTTTATTGATATAAAAGGAGATTCAATCAGTATTGATAGATCTATTACACAAAATTGGGCTCTTAATAAAACAATGACCCTTTTTGCAGGAACAAAAGCTGGAAGAAAATTTTTATCTCAATTTGCAAGTAAAGGACAAACTGTTTTTGGACAAACTTTCGATAAAGATGGGAAATACGATAAAGCTGGGTTGAATCTAGAATTTACCACAATGCGCGAAGATGATGAAAATGGTACTCCAGCTAATGGAGAAACATCTGATGATGGTAAAAACACTATAACTGTTGCTCTGAATACATTTGAAAGAGTCGATGCTCAAGACAATAAAGTTTATGATTATCGAAGTCCTAATGCAGTAACTTCTGCAAATAATATGTCTAGATGGATATTTAGTAGAACAATAACGGCATTTCACGAAACATTACTGCACGCTGATTTATCTGCTAAAGACTTTATGGATAATAGAAAATTTGATAATAGTAATATACTTTACAAGCCTAGTGGATATAAATCTCATTGGCAACATAGTCAAGTTTTATACAATAATGGTAACAATACAAGTTGGCCGACTGATGCTTCTAAAGGTATTCAAGAAGCAAATTCAACTTTTGGTCGATTTTATACTACAGGGCAACTTAACCAAATGATGTGGAATTATAACGGAGGAAAAAATTAAAAGAAAAAAAATGAAAAGGATTTTATCAATTTTTACAATTGTTCTTTTTATGTTTAGTTGTGATAATCTTAAAACAAAAAATGTAGAAACATTTTATTTTAATCTTTACAACAGCAAAAACAGTAATATTAAGAATAATGCTTATGTTTTAATATCTACAAAATTAAAAGCATATGACTCTATAAATGTTTTTGTTAATAATAAGTCCGTGTTTAATTTTAATCAAAAAGAGTTTGATAGCAAAGGTATTTATAGATACTTTTTAGGAAAAAAAAAGCTCACGCATTCTTTAGACACATTAGCTATAAAAATCAAGGAAGGCTCTTATTATATGCCTTTTTCGAATAAAGAAGTTATATTGATAAATACAAAAACATACATAGGAAAAGAAAGACAATATAAGGTTTTTCATTATTCGGAAATGAGTAATTCGGAAACTTCTTTTGATAGTTATTATTTAGAAGGTACGGGTTTTATATGTTATTACAATTTTAATACTGATAGATATATACTTTGCGATTCTACGAATATTAAATCTTTAAAAATAAAAGAAGTTACAAATCAGCTTATAAATGACACTACATTTTTTGCTAGATATACTGTTGCTAAATTGTTTCCAAAATATTATAGGAAACCTAATAATAAGATTAGTTTGTAAATAGAAAACAACAAAAAAACCATTTCAAATCGAAGTGGTTTTTTTATTACATCAAACTTATTTGGTAATGTATCAGATGGGATATGAAAACCATAAAGACATGGTTTTATTATAATAAAAGTGTTTCAAAATTCAGCAACGAACCAATAAAGTATAAATCTAGTTGAGTTAAAGTAAAACCTAATATCAGATGAATAATCTGGTTTAGGTATTTTTATTAGATTTGTTGACAAAGATTATAAAGTTGAACAGGTATAGTTTTATGAAAAAATGGATGTAAAAAAATTATTAGACATTGTTAATAAATATTTAAGCTTAATTATTATTCTTCCAGCTATATTGGGCGGTTTATGGCAAATAATTGAGCTGTCAAGAATATCATTTTCTTTTATAAGATTTTTTTCTGTAACCCAAATTATACCCGATGGTTTATTGATATTGTTATTTCTACTAATATTTGTTTTTTCCCTTCTTTTTTTAATCTGGGTATTAGAAAAATATAACAAGGGTGATGAAGTTGATGATGAATCAAATGTAAAGGAAGGTAATATTTACCACGCAATCTTATTTCTAATGCTATTTTTTGCGTGTAGCATAGCAGTAATTTATTTTAATATATTCATTGCCAATAATATTGAGAATATTTTTAATTTACTTATTTATCTTCCAATAAATATTATAATTTCCTTGTTAGCATATGGCTTTTTAAAAGAATCTGTAACACATTGTATACAAATTATATCCGTAAAATATTTTAAGCCAATTATTTCAAATGCTTGGTATGCCTTTATGACTGTACAAGCTACAATGTTGATATTTCTTTTAGTTAAATTTCATGATGTTTTCATGATGCCAAGTGAATTGAAGAATGTAGACAATTTAATCTGTAAGGTTGAAAAAGTTTACGATACAAACGAGTTTGAAATACTATATGCCAATGATAAATATATTTTTGCTGAATGTCATAAATTCTCAAAAGATTGGAGAGGAAAACCAACACAAAGTGAAATTAGAATTTTTAAATTCGAAGAATTATTCGATGATACTGCATGTAATGGTAATAAAAGGATTAGAGATGCTTTTGTAAAAGATTCTATAGCTGATTCCAAAAAGCCAGCTTTTATTAACTAAATGGATAATATGTCAAATATCAAGGCATTGTAATGATTTCTGATGTAGTTCATAATCAATTTAAGGAAATGTTTTTATATTTATTAATATACTTGCCATGCAATAAGATTAATAAAATCCCCCAGCTTTCGGTACATGTTTTTAGTCTTTCCACCCATTTAGATATCATCTCTAAATTGATTAAAACTTGATAATCCTCTTCCTCTCCTTTAGGTTCTGGGAATATATTATCTTTTATATTCATCATAGCTTTAAAATACTCTTGCTCTTCTTCATTATTAATGTAAGTTGTTTCATCGAATGGGAACATATTCATCCACATTACTAATGAATCCAATATATTTTGAAAAGATTGTTGTAATTCTAAATTGACTTTTTCAAAGTGTTGCTGTACCCTTTTCTGATCTAATTCTTTCAATTTAATTTTATCAAGTAATCTTAAATCGTTAATATGGTCAACTAGAAGTACCAATCTACTATAATTTTCTGAAGCCATACTGATCTCATTAAATTCAGGATACAGAATAGTTCCCAGCAACGGGAAATGATTAATCGTTATTTTCCCAGTTTGTGATTATAGTAGTGCTAAAGTATTATTAAGTTTTTTTGAAAATTAACACTTTTAAGCTACATTCGCTTAAAATTCCATTTGTTTTAGTACGAAAATCCAATAAGTCTAATTTTTGTTATATTCAATTTAAGGATAAAGAAAGTAGTACTAGAATAATAATCAGAAAAAAAATGATAAATTATATTCATATAGACGGTTACAAATCCATAAAGGAAGCCAGTTTTTCGTTAGATCCTATTAATGTTTTAATAGGTTCGAATGGGGTAGGGAAATCAAATTTCATATCTTTTTTTAAGATGGTAAATAATATTTATGAGGAGAGACTTGAAAATTATTCAATAAGAAAGGGGGCAGAAACTCTTTTGCATTTTGGAAGTAAAAATACTAATGAAATAAAAGGAAGACTTGAATTTGATAACATAAATGCTTACAGCTTCACTTTACAGCCGACAGAAAGTAACAGTTTAATATTGGCAGATGAGACAGGATCTTTTAATAGTGAGAAAGGTTCTCAATTTTCATATATTAATACTTGGTTTCCTAAAAATATTAGCAGAAATTCTAAGGAAAGTAAATTAAGAACCACTAAGGGCAGTATGTCTACTTATATAAGTAGATATTTATCTAGTTTCAAAATATATCATTTTCACGATACGAGTGATTCTTCATCTCTTAGGACGCCTGCTGATCTAAATGATAATATTGCCTTAAGAGAAGATGGAGGAAATTTGGCATCATTTTTATATTTTTTACAGGAAGTACATGAAAAACATTTTAGAAGAATAGAATATATAGTTAAATCTGTTGCTCCATACTTTGAAAGGTTTCAATTACAGCCTGATAGGTTGAATGAGAGTAGAATTAATTTAGAGTGGACTGAAATTAATCATCCTGATATTCTGTTCAATGCATCACATTTTTCTGACGGAACTTTGCGATTTATTGCCTTAGCTACTCTTTTAATGCAACCTAATATGCCAGAAGTAATAATTATTGATGAACCTGAACTCGGTTTACATCCTGTTGCAATAAATACTCTTGCAGGATTAATAAAAAAAGCATCTGCAAAAAGTCAAATTATTATATCAACCCAGTCAGTGAATCTGGTAGGGAATTTTGAACCTGACAATATAATTACTGTTGACAGAGTGGACGGGCAATCTGTTTTTAACAGACTGGAAAAAGAAAATTTAGAAGGCTGGTTGTCCGATTTTACATTGGGAGATCTTTGGCTGAAAAACATAATTAAAGGACAGCCATATTAAGATGAAAAGAGTACACATTATAGTTGAAGGACAAACGGAAGTTAGAGTCTTTTATTCGATCTTAGTGCCATACATACAATCTAAAGTTGAGAATGTATATATTGAGATTACACCTATCAAGCATTCTGGGGGCGGTATTGTCAAATATTCGAAATTACTTCCGGAGCTTAGAAACCATCTTGCTGATAAAGAAAAAATTGTTACTACATTCTTTGACTATTATGGTATTGTGGAGGGACATAGTTATCCAAAATATAAAGAGGCAAAAATAGACCAGCCGAATTCAAAGGTTGGTGTAGTAATATTGGAGGACGCACTCAAAGAGGATTTAGCCCTTAAGGGAATTAATACGAGAAATTTTATTCCTTATATTCAGTTACATGAATTTGAGGCATTACTTTTCTCTTCTAATGAAGGTTTTGAATTTCAATATGATAATTCAAGAGTGCTTAGAGAGTTAAAAGAAATTGCTCTTAGGTATGAAACTCCGGAAGATATTAATGACAGTCCTGTTACTGCACCATCTAAAAGGATAATTGCAATTTTAGACAAGCAAGGTGAAAAGTATGAAAAAGTTATCGATGGAGATGCTATTTCAATTATGGTTGGCATTGAAGCTATGATGGAAAAGTGTCCAAGATTCAGAGTATGGGTTGAAACGCTCATATTAAAAATACTTGCGTAAACATAAACTACATTGAAAACCTGAAGATTTTAAGGGTAAAAACCTTTTTCATTATAGATCATTAATCCAAAATAAATATAAGCTCTCAGAAATGAGGGCTTTTTTTTGGGATAAATAAGCTGATTATTTTATTAGGAAAATAATTAAACTAAATCTACTTTCGTATTATTGAAAAATGTAAGCGGACTTTCTTATAATTTAGATTTTTTATAAAGGGGTTGTCTACTATAGAAAAGGTTTACAGAACCCTATAAGTATAAGTACAACAGAAAAGAGCTGCAAGACGATCTGGGGCTTGGGTTGTATAACTATGGAGCACGTAATTATGACCCTGCTTTGTGGCGTTGGATGAATATTGACCCGTTGGCGGAGAAATCAAGAAGATTTAATCCATATACGTTTGCTCTTAATAATCCAGTTTATTTTATTGACCCTGATGGAATGATGGCAGCACCACCAGATTGGTTTGTTAAAGCCTTCTTCTCTTTTTCTTATTTCTTTTGTTTTCAATTGATTCGATAAATAGTTGGGAGAATATTCAGCTTGCATAAGTATATCCAATGCTTTCACCAAATCAGGAATAGTAAGTGTATCTTTTTGAAGTTGAAGGTCATCAATCAATGATTCTTTGGAAGGGAGTTTTTCATGTATCTGATTTCTTTTTTCTTCACCAGCAACCTTTAGTCCGCAACGTTCTTCAATCGATTTTGCACTGTATGCTTTTCCCAAGCTGCTACCATTATAAACATTTCTTGTTAGATGGTCAATATATGTTTTGCCATAAAGCTGCCCTTCAGTGCTTCTTCTAAACACAGTATGAATGCCTTCTCTTTTCCAATCGTCTTGCTAGTTCGGTTATTGGCATGGCTTGCTCTCTTAACAGTGCCGTATCAATGGCATTTTTTACTCGTGTTTTGTCAAGAGGTCTTCTAATTTGATTGCCTATAAATTTTTTCTCTAAAAATTTCAAAGTCGGCTTAAAGTAAAAATCACTCGCTTTGATTGGAACACCAATTGGTTTACCTTGTTCGTCTAATATTCGATACATTAATCCTTTGCCAAAAATATTTTTGAATTTTCACTGCCACGGTCAGCCAAAACATTACACTGTTTTAGCACCACATTAAGTTCTGCAAGACTCGAATACTTGTATTCATTCGGCACTTTATTTGAAACATTGGTTAACGCTTTCTTAGATTTAATCCTTCCATAGCAAACTTTGCCCATTGAAATAGGCTGTAAATTAATTTCCTCTTTATTTTTTCGTCCTTATCCTTTCATTAGCCCAAATAATTCTTCAATTTCCTTTCTTGCGGGCTCTGATCTTCTTATGCCCAAATGGTGTAGGTCAATTCGTTTGCCGACTCAATATATATATTGAGACTACGTGCAGGTGTGGGTGTCCAGCGGCGTAATGCTGATACACCAAATAGGGTTGTTTTCCGAAGCCGATTTTTTCCATATAGGTATTGGTAATAGCCATCATTTTTTCTTTCGAATGGTTTTCTGATGGGTCAAAATTGAGGGAAATATAGATGCTATTACGCTTTGCATTTTCGTTTAATTCCAGTCGCTTGACAAAGCGATTTAGTTTTATGGCATCACTCATCTTGTCTACATCAACAGGGTAGTATACACTCCGCTATACCAGCTTTCTCTTTGTTCTCATTGTAGTTTAAAATACTGCGGATTGAATGGCTTGTTTTTATGATTGAAACCATTTGTCTGTGATTCTAGAAGTTGTCTTTCAATCAAATCTATCTTATTTTTAAAGATTTGTTTCTCTATTTCATAACGTATAATCCATTCCCTTAATTCAGGAATTTGTTGCAGTGTGTGCATCTTTTTTACAACCTGATTGACATTGTTCTACTTTCTTCCTGCATGAAGAATAAAAAAAATAATAGTAGAAATTTTCGAAAACTTGTTTTGCCCTTGTTCTATTTTCTACATGGGTAATGCTCATTTCGCCACTATCAAAAATATTTGTGTGCAGACGATAGGGTTTACGCTATTTTTTACATTGAATTTTTAATAATTCACTGACCTTATATCTTTTTCTATTACTAAAGGGTCTGTATACTTTAATCTTTCCATCTGTTTCATATTTCCCGATTGTGGTTTGACTTCTTATTCCTAAGATCACCATTGCTTCTCTAGTATTTACATATTGTTCCATACTTTTATTTTTTAAATGCATTAAACTTTATTGTCTTTGCATTTGTTATATCAAAATCGATGAGGTTAGTCTAGATTTTTTCAAGCTATGTATAGTAAATACCCGCGAACGGGCTTTACTAATTTTTACTTTGATTGATTCAATTGCTTATATATGGAAATAAATCGTGCTCCTCTGGTTTCTGTTTCGGGTTGGCAAATACTTGATGTAGCCATACTCATTTAGTTCATTCATACATTTATGATATGTTTTTGGTGAAGAAATCATTGCTATCTCCATAATTTCATAACTGTACACTTGAATTGGATTAATAAAGCCCTTATCCAGCCTGAATTGAAGCAACGAAGCATAGATACCAATATGCGTGACGCTGATACGATAATCTTTTTTTATCGCCTTAAAGAAATCGGATAAAGGTTTTAGTGTTTCCATTAAATGTTAGTTTATCAACTTATACCCATACTTTGTTTATTACCCTTTCTGCTACATGGAATTAGACTGGCTTTTCCTTCTTTTCTTAGCTTCCTTTGGTACTTCTGAGCCGTCGTCGTCAGCAATCTGGTTTTGCTTTTTGCTGTCCTGTTTAACCGAAGCTTTTTCGACTTCGGACTGCTTTTCCTCTTTGGAATGACGATTGTCAATTCGTTGCATATTACCGTCATACACATTGATAGTTTTGAATTGTGGACTAGCTTCAATATATTGTTTCAACTCATTGCCTTCTTTTAAGAAAGTAGCAGATTGCAGGTTTCCTTTTTTCATGGAATCAATCAGATCCTCTTTATACTTAGGATTTTCCAGTTCCTTGATTGGATGTTTAGCCAATGTTGCCTCAAGATCATAACCATAATTCTGATGGTATTGGTTTAACTTAAAGTTTCCGTTAGTATCGGCTTGTTTAAAATCCATCTGCACCCAAGCGTTGTATATTTCTCCTTCTTTATTGGTAAGGTCTTTGTTTACGGATCTTCCCTCCATAAGATTAAAAGCTTCTTTCATGGTAATGTTACTGCCTTTATTGATATAAAAGGTTTGTTCCAGAGCTTCCTTGGAATTCTCCTTTTGCAATTCCACCTTGTAGGAATTAAAAAAATACATATCGCTTTGATCTGATTTTTTAAAATTCAATGTTGCCATAGTGGTATCATTACCGTATTGTGCATTATGGTTCAAAGTGAAATTTGGTTCCTCTTTTTGCATTTTTGCTTTTAATTCACTTTCCAGTCCTTCACCGAAACCGGTGTACTTAACCTGGTCTTTTAAGTATTCAAAATTTTTCTCGTTCATGACTAAATTCTTTAAATGATTAATAATTTATAGTTTCGGCAATACGGTGACCTTTATCAGCTTTTTATTTTTAACATGCAATTCCACATGTCTGCCACCATTTTTTTCCATTAGCTGTATGGCAAGGTATTTTTTCTCTGGAATCGTAAATTTTGGAAGCGCAAATACAAATGTGTTTTCCGCTTCCCCGTCAATTTTAACTACATTATTTAGAATGTAGATTGGTGTAATTTCGATTTCCTGTGAAGCAGTTCGTTTCACTTTTTTAGTATCACGAATAAAAAAGCGAAGTTGGTCAACATCATAATTGATTTTAGAATTGTTCGTCACTTTTATCCTGTAATACATAACATCATCACGTATATAAATTCCGTTAAGTTGAAAATCAATATCATAGTTATTTTCCTTTTCACCTCGTATCTTTTTCTTGTCATAAAAAGCCAATTTGGAATACTCTTGAACATCCTCTTCGTTTCCAGTTTCAGACGAAAAATGAATTTCCTGACCTTCCGATTTGATCTTATTCACGGTGAGATTCAATTGTGGCGATTTCTCATCATAGTTTAGGACGAAAGAATATAATTTACCATCGGCGGTGACCACAGTAAGGTTGGTCTGAAAAAATCCTTTCTGGGCTGCCTTAATCATCAGCATATTTTCAAGACCTTTCGCTTTCTGCACTAGTATATCCTGACTTCCCCTGTCAACACTTTTAATAGCATAAGGAAATACGATATTGGTCGTTTTTGAATAGGCTATTGTTAAAGAATCAGGGTCAATTTTAGATAGACGGTTTTTGTCTGTTTGTTGTGCAAATGCACTGATGGTAAGAAGTAATAGATACCCCATCGCCAATAGATTAAAATTTTTCATATTTATAATTTTTAGTTTTTAATTGGAATCTTTTTGTTTCTGATTTTCATCACGAAGCAGTACCATATAGCCGGCCTTTACAACCACTTTGACTAGTTTTACTTTTTTACTCAGAAGACTTTTAGCGGCCTCAATTCCAGCTCCCGCCGCCTGCGCTCCCCAAGAATCATCAAGGCTTGCAACACCGAGCGTTTGCATAGAACGGTCAGCAGATACTTTGGCCACATCACGGTTGATTGCGCCTGGAATATAGATACCACTGAGTCCATCTATATCATATACGGACAAGTCAACAGGAAATAGGGAGTTGTTGTATCTTAGACTGTTTATCTTAATTGCCAGTCTTTCTCCTTTTAGAGAAGCTGTACCAAAAAGAAAATTGTCCTTTGGAATTTTTATTCCATTTATAAAAATATCATTAGAAAGTCGCAACTTAACTGTTGAACCATTTACAATAGTCTGGGTTTCAAGGATGACAGCTTCCACCGCATTTTGTGTGTAGTCAGGACTTGCCAGTTCATCCAAAGAATAAAATCCATTGTGTCCGGATTGTCTAGCAAAGGCAGTAGTATTTACCGAAGTACTTTGCAATGAAAAAATATTATCTTCCTTGGTTTTAGTAGTGATGGCAAATACCTGTCCTCGTTGCTGTTCCGAGGCTTTTCTTAATTTTTCCTGTACCCTGTCTGGATGTTGAATATCAAGGATGTTTTCGAGCATTCCGCTGAGCTGTTGTAATTCGGGATCCTGATCACCACTTTGACCGTTCATGGATTGCATCATTTGTTCCAGTTTGTCAACATCATTGGAATGCATTGAGGTCTCATTTGATTTTGTATATTTAGTATAATCCCGATTTTGTACTGGAGATACTACTGGCGTATTTATCACCTTCTGTAATGCTTCCAATTTTTGATGCACTTTTTCTTCGTTCGGATCACGATACACCGATGTATTTAAACCCGTACTTCCTTTTCTAAAAGTAACCTCATTACTATCTTCAGTTGAATCTATCTGAAAAGATTGACTCAAATAATTGGGGTCTTTTTTGATGAGTTCATCAAGCTTTATAGAGTCAAGGGTTGCCTGATCATAATAATTCATCTTATCCAATGGGAGTCCTTCCTTCAGATTCGCGTCGGGGAGCTTTATATTGAAACCCTTTTTTTCTACTGCTTGTGTATTTGCAGCCTCCATTTTTCCACCACCCAATGCCCAAAACATAACGGTTATAAATGGGAGAACTAGTAGCGGTAATACAACTAACAGCTTGCGTTGTCTTAACATTTTTAATGATTTTGTTTTTTGTTCCATGATATTAATTTTTAAATTGTGAGTAATAATAATGTTCTACTATGGTGATACTGTCCAGAAGTCTGGGGCGATAGTGCAGAATACTGTCATACAGTTTTTTTCCTGTAGGACTGCGACCGAGGCTATCTATGTACCTACGAAAGCACACAATTTTTTCAAATTCGGTTTTACTAATGGCAGTATTTAACTGGATGGATTTTTCTTCAAATGGTACCGCATTGGTTGGTTTGGTAATCGGAGTTATAGTTATGTTTTTAGTTGTATTCCCTGAAAGGCTATTCACAATCAGGTAAATGCTATAACCGCCGGTAAACACTGTAAAACAGAATAGGATAGTAATCCAACTTTTACGTGATAAATATGCTGTTTTACGCTCTAACCAGTGGGCGCACTTATATTGTAACCGAAGATTCGCTTCATCAAATCTTTGTAATAAACTACTCCTGAAACTATCTGCCTCAGCAGGACAATTTTTACTGTTTTTTTTAAAGGTGAATTTCATGATTTGTAGTTTTATTATTTTCTGTTTTCGGTACTTAAATCACGATTTTCGATTGTGTTCCACCGTTCGATCAAAAATCCATGTGGATTGTTATCACTACGAGATACATTGCGAAGATTCCCTTCCGTTATCAAGTTTCGGTATGCAATGCTGGTCGTTCTGGTGATATTTTGGATAGCATAACACCGGAATTGATAGGGATAGGTATTAATGTCAATTGTCACGCTGTCCACCTGTATGGTCTGGCTGATATTACCTGATATGATACCAGCGTAATACCCATTTTCTTTTAAATCATCATATATCCGTTTGGCACTGTCATCAGCAAGATAAAGTGCCTTTGTTACGTTACTTTTGATTACTTTATCGTCCGGGTCAAGGGTAAAGAATAACTTATGAAAGGTCTTTACATGATCTCGTGCTTCAACGGGTATATTATCTTTCCTGTCCGAAGCATAGGCTTCCAGCGCTTTTCCATTAGCCAGTATATAGATCTTATTCTGCATTTGTGATACTAAACTGAAACTCTTGTAAAGGGCGAAGCAGCAGATTACGATACAACCAGCTATCACTAACATAGTAAAGCCGCGAACATACCGAAAGGCGGTGTCAATATTTTTCATTTTGCTAAACATGATATTCTCTTTTTAAGGATTATGAATTGCCTTTTAACTTATCGCCCATGTAGCTGTCCTTATCCTTGAAGTAAGGAGCCGAAGTACCTAAACCAGACATACTTTGGGACATGCGGCCAGCGGCATTGCCCATCGCATCCACTACCATTCCTGCACCAGCAGATGCGGTGTTAACCGCTGAATTTGTGGAGTTACTGAAAATACTGGTCACTTTTTGGCCTAAAGCTCCGCCGCCGCCTGCGTGAACAATGTAATTAGCAACTGAGGGAACAGTAAAATAGCCCACGATACCGATAATCATAAATACCAGATACGCGATATCCGTCCTGCTAAAGAAGGTATCCCCATAATCATTGGCCTGTGCTATGTCAATCTTTAGCATCTTCTCCTGAATCTTACCGATGATACTGCCAAAAATATTGGCCACTGGCAGCCATAGGTAAATATTAATATAGCGTGCCAGCCAGACGGTCAGCGTATGTTGGAAACCATCGAAAACCGATATGCCAAAAACGAGTGGACCTAAAATAGATAGCACCACCAATTGAAAAGTCCGAAGTGTATCGATACAAAGCGAGGCGGCTTCAAAAAGAACCCGTAATACTTCACTCATCCATTCCTTGACTGAATTGCGAAAATTATAGGAAGCCTTGGACATGGCAAATTTGATGTCGTTCCCAATGCTGGCAAATACTCCTTCAGTGCTAGGATTCGCATCGTCATGCGTGTATTTATCCCATTTATCACGGTCACCGCTTCCATCTGCACCAACATACATCTTCCAGGGATCGGTACTCTTGAGTGCATCTTCTTTTTGTCGAAGTAGTACTTCAATAGCTTTGTTCGATCCCTCTACCATTGCGGCAGTTGCTATAACGGTAGGTTTCATCACGCCATTAATCATGTACAAAACCGAAGGAAAAATCATAATGCAGAATCCGATAACAAAAGGACGGAAAAGGGGATAAAAGTCTATCGGTTCCGCACTGGCGATATGCCTCCAAACCCTGGAGGCAATATACCAGATGGCCGCAAAGCCAGCGATTCCCTGTCCAACTCCCAAAAGGTTGTTACATAAAGGCATCATCTCGTCATACAATTGTTCCAATACACTATGCAGACTATTCATATCATCTGCCATCCCTTGTGCTTGGCTCGTAAAAGGCAATGCGATTCCTAGGATAGCAAATAATGCCCCCTTATTTATCTTTACCATGTTAGTGAGTATTTAGTTATTTACCTTGTAGATGCTACGCATCGCATTCACATCATTACGCTCTTTTGCACGCTGTATCGCCAGTACTGAAGTGTTGTTATTGAAGCTTCGCAGAAACAAAAGCTTATCCTGCATATCAGCATAAATTTTGTCAATGGATGCCAGTCGTTCATCATCGGACATTCGCATTTTGTTAGCGGTAATGACAGAGGTGAGCTCGTCAATATTTCTAAGGCTCTGCTTAAAAAGATTATTGTACACCCTTTCGAGATAGGCAATCTCATCGGGATTGAAATTCCCACTGTTTCTGAAACGATCAAATGCAGCCTTGTATTCCTTTACCAAAAGCACCTGATAGTTGGCGATATCACCAACACGTCTGTAATTTCGAATCGTTGGACTTACCTGAATGAGCGCATCAAGGAATGTTTCATGAAGGCTAAAGTTTCCCTGAGATATTTTTTTAACTGTATTATAACCGCCATTAAGAATTTCATAGCCCTTTTTCATATCCTTGAGAATCTGCCTGAATTGGGCAAGCTTTTCTATGTTTAAAATCAATTGCTGCATTTCCTGTGCTTGGGCTGTTACTTTCAACGGTAACAACAAACCAACAAGCACAATTCCTATAATTAGTATTTTTTTCATGGTAAATCAGTGTTAATGCCACGCAAGGCACGGCTAGTTTTTACCTCTTTAGTATCGGTAGTCCTTGAGAGGGACATCAATCTGGTTTGATTACTGAAACTCTCACAAAAAGTGTGGTTTTCCAGCATGTTCTCATAGATTGCATCGATTCGTTTCATTCGCTCATCATCTTTCATTTCGAGCTGCCCGTCTGTTACAATTGTGATGAGTTCCTCTAAATTGTCGTTACAATTTTCAATTAGACGATCGAATACCCGTTTGATATAATCCACTTCATCCCCGTGGAATAAATCATCCTCTTGAACTTGCCGATAAATACTACCGTAACTTTTTATAATTTTTGCCTGAAGGAAAATAATTTCAGCTACCCTTGCATACTTTTTTATTTTCGGGTTAACTGTTTTGAGCGAATTGAAATAATCGGTGTGAAGATTAAATTCGCCATGTTTGAAATCTCCTATGGTATTGAGTCCTTTTTTAGCAACGGAGTACCCTTTTTGAGCATAGTCAATGTAGATTTTCAGGGCGGCAATTTGTTTCAGGAGTGCTTCTCTTTGTTTTGCCTGTGCGTAACTATTTCCATTTAAGAATCCTGCAAAGAGCAGCAACAGCACTATTTTTTTCATGACTTTAGATTTTTAATTGGTAATTCCGTAGAACTTCTTTACAGCATTCACATCGTTTTTCGTTTTCGCTCTCTGCAGGCTTAAGAGTACATTTTGCCTATTGAACAACATAAGATCATCGTAGTTGGCATCAATATGATCCGCTGCGACATTGATGATTTCAAGTCTTTTGGCATCGCTCATCTGTGTGCTAAATGAATCAAGGATTAAAAAGATCTGATCAATGTTTTTTATGCTTTCATTCAATATGCCTGAGTATACTTTTTTCATATAGACCAATTCGTCCATATTAAAATGATTGTCTTGCTGAAATAGGCTCCAAGTCCTTTCGTACTCATGCACAAGACGTACCTGCTTTTGGGTGATGTCCCTGATGCGCTGGTAGTAGGTAATGATGGATTTGACCTTCATCAGTTCATCATAGTAATTTTTGTATAAGTCTTTTTGCTTCTGGGTCCAATTTGATATCTCATCCAGTTTTAATTTGGAGAGCGTATTCTCTAATTTCTTCTGGGCATTCTGCAACCATATCGTTTTGTTTTGCAGCCTCTGGATTCGCAGATCAATTGCTAATATGACTTTCGTTAATGCCTCTTTAATCAATCCAATTATTGGAAAAGCCGCAACGGTTGCCGCCGGTCTTGCAGGAGCGCTTAGGAGTAACAGGCACAGCAGGCAAATCATCATTTTTTTCTTTGCTTTCATAATTCTGTATTTTAGTGTGCGTTTCTTATTTATTCTACGATGTTATTCAACTTTCATACTCAAGCTTGCGCCCGCAAATCATTAGCCAGTGCCGCTATCCCTTTTTTGATGTCGCCATCAAATTTTTTAGCGTAAGCTTGCACTTTTACTTTTTCAGTTTCTTCGGTGGTGTAGGCGAGGTATTCTTCAAGGGATACTTCGGTGCGATATACTTTAGATTGTATTCCACCCAAGGAAATAAATACTTCCTTGTATTTTTTATCAGGATCATTGGCTTTGTTTACCGAAAGCACCAATGCTTTTTCTTTTTCCGTAAGTCCTAACAATTCCTGAATCTGTTCGAATTTATTTTGATACTTACTTTGATCTAACAGTATCTTGCAGTCGCTGTTATTGATAATGGCCTGTTTTACTACCGGTGAAGAAATAATATCTTCCACTTCTTGTGTAACCACTATTGCCTCGCCAAAGAACTTTCGTACTGTCTTAAATAAATATTTTATATACTCTGCCATACCTTCCTTAGCAATAGCTTTCCAGGCTTCTTCAATAAGAATCATTTTACGGACACCTTTAAGCTTGCGCATCTTACTGATGAAAACCTCCATAATGATGATAGTTACGACTGGAAAAAGTATCGGATGATCTTTAATGTTATCCAGTTCAAATACAATAAATCGTTCTTTCAATAGTTCCAGATTTTCGGTAGCATTGAGCAGGTAATCAAATTCACCTCCCTGATAATAGGGGCGAAGTACATAAAGAAAATTGTTCACATCAAAATCCTTTTCCTTAACCTTGTCTCCTTCCAATATTTCCACAAAATCGCCTTTCAGAAAATCGTAAAAAGTATTGAAGCAGGGAAACAAATCGGGATTGGCGTCGAGCTTTTCATAATAGAGTTGTAACGCATTGGATAATGCCACATATTCACTTCTATTGAATGTTTCATTGTCCTTTTTCCATAAAGCCAGTAGCAATGTTTTGATACTTTCTTTTTTCTCTGTATCCAGTGTGTCGCCCTCACTGATATAGAATGGGTTGAACCGGATCGGATTTTTTTCATCATAAGTGAAATAATAACCACCCACCATATCGCACAATCCTTTATAGCTGTGGCCGACATCAACAAGAACAATATGTGTTCCCTGCTCATAGTAGCTTCTGACCATATGATTGGTGAAAAAGGATTTTCCGCTACCCGAAGGTCCCAGAATAAATTTGTTTCGATTGGTACAAATCCCCATCTTAACTGGTTCATCACTGATATCCACATGAACTGGTTTTCCCGTCAAACGGTCTCCTAGTCGGATTCCAATTGGACTAAGGGAAGAACGGTAACCCGTTTCTAAATTCAGAAAGCAGGTGGCTTGTTCTGCGAACGTATCAAAGGTGTCATTCATTGGAAAGTCTGCCGAGTTTCCTGGAATGCCCGCCCAAAAAATTTGTGCAGCACCTGCAGTTTCCTGTTTAGCGGTCGCATCCATCTGCGCCAGTGCGGAAGAAACTTTATTCTTCAGGTCTTTTAATTCTTCTTTATCGTCAGTCCAGACCAATACATTAAAATGTGCCTTGACAGGTAACCGTTGCTGGCTAATAGCCTCATTAAGAAAATCATTAGTGGCATCACGTGCAATCAGATTTTCTCTGCTATAAGCGGACAAGGACTGTAATCGCAATCTTTTGCTTTCCAGTTTCTGCAATGTTTTTTGGAAATCCTCTATAAAAATATACTGGTTGTAAATGTGGTTACAGGAAAGCAATTGACCCAGCGTTGAGGCAAAACCGATACTAAACTTGGTCTTATCCGTGGAATATCGGTCATAGTTAATTCTGGAACCGCAAAGTGCAGGCAAGTCAGCTGCATCACCCAGTGTATAAATTTGGCAATGTTTGTCGCCAACCTGTAGGCCATCATTGAAAGCGATATCCTTAAAAACAAACGAATTTTCTTTTTCAGAAAGAAAGCAGTACCGTTCTATAATCCCAATCTTTCTGCTGTGGCTTCGGAGTTCATCATTTCCAAGGCGTTTCAATTTTACAAAACCACTGTCTTCTAAGATTCTTGCAAATTGTCCGGTACTGTCAGTAAATTCCTGACGTAGTTGCGCTTTTAATGTTTCTTCCGGAACTATTGAACTCCTGAGTAAATTAGAAAATAAGGAACTGGATGATTTTCTTCCTGCCGGTTTTTTGGTCAGGAAAATGTAGCACGAATGATCCAGAAAGGGACGTTCATTAAAAAAACGCTCACTACTACGGGTCAGGAAACTATTGTCCTCATTGGTAAAGTCCGGTTGAAACTTGCTGTCGATAAACCAATCCTGTTTATGGAATACACTGAACTTAGGAAGTAATTTTATTGCCTTCAGCCAAGTTTGGTGGAATGCTTCATACTCCTGATCCGACAAGGTAAATATCTCAGGCAACTCTGCCTTGAATACTACGGTTACGTCACCCTGTTTGGACAGTATGCAATCATGCTCAACATCCATAATCGGTAAAATATCATCTATCATCTTTTCCATCTACATTTTTATTTACCTGTTAGTAATTTTAACAAAATGTTATTTTTGCATTTTGAAAATTTTCCTGCTTTGGAACTTGATCGCTTTAGGAACCTGTCGTTTTGCCAAAGCTTTCATCATACCATGTTCTCCGTATTTCTGGCTCATCTTGTATATTTTTAAAACCCATAGTGCCCCTGAAACGCCAATAATTCCTAAGCAGACTATTGAGGGCAAACCTGCAATGTACATGGCAGCAAACAGAATCATAAGAACAATGACACCTCCACCAAAATACCATATGTATTGTGCTTTTAACCCTTTAAATTCGATACTTTGGTTAATTCCTTTGTTGATCTGATATACACTATTTGACATGATTGTTATGAGTTTAAATACCAAAGAAGGATTGTATTACCGTGGCCACAACAACCAGAAAAACGCAACTTCCAAACCAGGCGGCAGCCACTTTCCCGGTATCAGGATCACCCGCATTCCATTTTTGATATACCTTGACGGCACCGATTAATCCCAATATGGCACCAACAGCATACATTAGTTCGGTCCCTGCATCAAAGTAGCTTCGCACCAGTTGATTGGCCTCATTAATTCCTGCAACGCCGTCTTGGGCATAGGCATGATAACTAATGCTTAGCACTACCAAAACGGTAGTGACAGCACCCATTTTTTGTTGGGTAAATTTTCTAAAATTCAAGGAACACTTTTTCATAACACATTATTTTAAAATTCAAATAATTAAATAAAAAAGCGGAGGTTTCGCCACTGTCTCAATACCTCTTTCCTGTCACCTAAAACCATACCGCATGAGACGGACAGGGGCATTTCCTCCGCAATCTTGTATTAGCTTTTTTCATCCCATAAGGCTTCCACCTCCTGCTGACTCAAAAGGATAGATCCCTGTTTTTGGCATTCAGAAACAATCAATTCATCGACCGAGGAGCGGTAAGGAGAATCCCTTAACAAAGGATATGCTGTGAGAGCTAATCGCATATGATTCTCGAATTCCTGTTTTACCAGCTTTCTTTGAGTCGCATCGGTAATTACCTTTTTTAATCGTTTCACCAGCGCATCTACTTCCTGGAAAATAGTATCCGATCCGGAAGGTTCCGATTCCGATTCCGATGTAGTAATTTCAAAATCCAGATAATTTAATTCGGATTGAGGTTCTTGGTAATTTGTGTTTCCTAATGTGCGGAATTGAAGTTTCCGCTTTCCTGTCACGATTTCTTTGATGTCATCAAAATAAAATCGTAATCCAACAAATAAATACCAACTTGCCAACAGCAGGACAACTACAACTATATAATTGCCCCATGAAATGTTTGTAAACATACTTTCTTCATTTTATCGTTCCACATTAGTTCTTTGAAATCCGTTTAATGGAAAATTTTCCAAATCCGGATGTTCATCATTACAGGGCAAAGAAACGATAGACAACAAATCGTCACAAGTCCAACTTTTTGTTGAACCCCAAGCTGGACCCCTTGGACTCTCAGAAAAATCGGTACCTAGCAAGGGGTGTTTTTTTTGAAAAAGAGCAAAATAAAATTTTAGAACTTCTATTTAACAACGAGAATAGCCAATTTAGTTTCTTCAAACAAGTTTGAATTTGATAGGAAATAAATGAATCGTGCATTAATTTAGAAAGGCATTAATACGACTGTATTTTTTTTATGATGTGCTGTAGTGCTTCAATAGCCAATTCCTTATCCCGCTCTTCAGCCACATACGATTTGCTGCGCATGGAATCGTAAGAAAGGATACTTTTATTAGGTGTAGACAAATAGGGGACTATTGTTTTGAAGACCTGGTTCATGGATTTCGAGATGAGAATTTTTAACTCATTCGAAGCGCGTAGGATAAGTGCGGTCTGATCGGTTGATAATCTGCATAAAATTTTATCCTCGGTTCTATTGACCAAAGTACTTTTATATGGTTTTTTGCTCAGACTCTGCAATGGAGTAAGGGAAAGATGCTGTTGTTTTTCAAGAAAAATAATTTCTTGTTTGAACCAATCGCTTAAAACTTTTTTCAAATCTTGGTGATGTGGATTTAAGTTCACTCCATCTTTGCTGTGGATCTGATTGAATTCTTTGATATAAAACAACAAGTTCTCCATCTTTTCAATGGGAGTTTCATAAGTGCTGATTTTGTCAGTTATAGACTGTGTAAAATAACCGATAAAAGTTCGGCTATTAAAGTTCATATAAATCAAAAGGGCTTCTAATGTAGAAGGGGTATTTTCTTCTTTCTTTAGTGTTTTCAAAGATTCTAATTCTTTTATTAATTGCTTTCTGTACATCACTTGCCGGAAAGTGACCTTTTTATTCTTTTTAGAGTTGGCGAAAGAATAGAGGTTATCAAAAACAATATCAATAACTTTTTCATCATGAGCATTAGAAATCAAACTGTTTTTTAGTTTGTCTAACTTTTGTTTTATTTTCTTTTTTGAAATGGCAAGGTAGGTAACAGGCATTCTGGAATCCAGACTTAAAAAGTTGTCGAATCTCGATTCAACGAATGTGAGTAGTTCGTCCAGACATGAAAGTAAAGTGTCTGTAACCTCTTTGAGGTCATCAGTTTCAAGATTAATAGCATTATTATTTGCTATTAAATTATCCAAAAGGATTATTAAGGCCGAATGATAATTACCAACAAGTACCTTAATTTGCTTTTCTTTGGTCAGAGAGAAAATCTGAATTGTAATTTGTGACTGGATCAATTGTGTTTCTTGGGTGGCTTTTTCAATAATCGTTTTTGACTGAACTGACGTAATTTGATTAACATCGTTTTTTCTTGGATTAAGGGTCGATGTCACCACCGAATCCAGCCACTCTAAAAGATAGGTTTGAGTCATGTTTTTTACTTTTACTTAGTAAATCTTTCTCTCGATCGTAGATCGACAGTACTCTAAATCAATGCTTATAGAACATTTCTAACCCGATCAAAACATGTATTACATAGTATTCAATGGAAATTTAATCTTAAACGATATTCAGAAGGGGATAGGGAAGTATGCCTTTTAAAAAAAGTACTAAAAAAAGAAGAATTGCTGAATTGCAATTCTTCTGTAATATATAAAATGGTTAAATGGTTGTTTTGAAGCAAAATTTTTGCTTCCAGAACAATGGCCTGCTCAATAAATTGTTTCGCAGTTTTCTGGGTAACTTGTTTGACAGTTTTACTAAGGTGGTCTGTCGTAACCAGTAAAGTATCTGCATAGAATTTTACACTATGTTGTTTTCTGCAATTCATTTCTAAAATCGTAATAAATTGCATGACCAGTTTTTCCTTTTTTGTGTGTTTTACGGGTATATACCAAGAGGATCTGTGATACATTCCTGCTAATTCATACAGTAACAGATTAAAACTAAAAAGGATTGTCTCATTTTTAAAAATATGGATACTGGAACGCAGTACTTTACTATTAAGTAATTTAAACAGATCAGTAAGTAATACCACATCTTTATTCTTGAGAAAGATTTTGGAAGATAATTTGGTAATAAAAAATTCAAAATATCCAATATGAGGTCTCCTAATGCTATTCTCAAAAGCAAACTCTGGTGTGAATGATAGCAGGCAAATTTGCAATTGGTCGCTCATAATCAAAATTTCATATGAACTTCGCATTGGAACCACTAACAGCTCATTTTTGTTGACAGTAACTTCTCTATCATTTATTCGTATAGATAAAGAACCCGAATTTACGATCAGTATAGAAAAACGATCCAGCATGAGTAGCTCGCTAAAAGCTATTTTAGATGTAAAGCTTTCAAAAATGCAGATTTGCAAACCTAGATGACGATATTTTGAATTTTTACTTACCAAAACAATACTCGTTTATAGAATTATAATTGCAATCAGTTAAATAAACTTTACTTTGGTTTAAGTGGCTTGAGAGACTGCTTAGAAAGTAATCCGGCCATCAATGAGACTGAAACAAAAAGTAAATTTGACATACCACTCACAAAAAATAAGTAGGCGATTTTCCGTGGGTTACTACTTTTTATCTCGCCATTTGTGAGGTAGTCAATCATTTCATCGTAGGATAATAGATCTACGATGAAATAAAGACTAACGAGATTGAAGAGAATCAAAAACACGCTAAACGTGCATATTATTTCCTTTTCAATGAGTAGGATGCGGTGCATTATCACTCCGTTACAAGATTATTTATCATAATCCCTGCTACAAGTGACCTGATTACCCCAGTAGATGAATTATCGATGGCACCACTAAGTCCTCCGACACGATGACCAACAGAGGAGTCCCAATCTTCATCTTTACGAGGCAGATCATAATAGACTGAATACCTGACTATAGATGAAGTGGTGAGGATAATTCTCTTATCCTCGTTATTAAATTGAGGATTAGTCATCACGGATGATTCATATGAAATTATGAATTGATAAATTTCCTCATAGGAATTGCTTTCCACTAAAAGTACATCGTTCATAAAACTGGAAAGACTTCCTTTTGCTGTGTTTGTCATTGTAGAGTTTGCAATAGCCTCATCTAGTTTGACCTGAGGATTATTTACGATTTCTTGTATTACTTCAAGATTAATGGGCAGATTTGTTCCTACGTTTAAGAGCATTAAATCATTATTCTCAGCTGCGATGGCTTCGACTTGTTGGCTGATTTGTGCAATTGTATTGTACTGATAATTACCTGCCAAATAAATATCAAGGATGTCATTATGTAACTTACCCGCAAGGTCATATATGTTTGCCGGGTTTTCTGGGGTCAAATTTTGCACCAAACGTGCTGATTTTTCTGATTTCTTGCTGCTAACCTCGCCATTAATACTTTCAGTATTATCAATAGAGTCAGTGGTACAAGAGACGATTAGTAATAGTAAAATCACTAATCCTAATGAAATGTTTTTCATGATTGAAATGTGTTAAATGTGTCCGACTACTTTTATAGTCAGTTCATTTCACCCGGGTAAGCAGAACTTTAATTTAGCACGATGCTAAATGTTTTTGCTTTTGAATTCGAGGCAAATCTAGAAGTCGAATTTCAACCCCGCAACACATTGTGTATGGATTTTCATAATTTATGGTATGGATTTTCTGAAAATCCATACCCTGTTTTCTGACAAAAATTCGCTCATTATTAATTGTTTATGTTATATTTGAGGTAATTTCTAGCAAAATATCCTAAGGCTCTTTAATAAGCCGATTACTTGGCTCCAAAAAAGGTTTTTCCGAAGAAATTGTCCCTCATTTTAATTTGACCTATGATTAAAAAGTATCTGTTTTTACTCTTCCTTTGCTGGGGAGATCAAATTTGCGCGCAGGAAATCCATTTTAAAATTCCTGACACGATTCGAAATAAGGATTATGATTATCTCTTTGAACGGATAAAGGAATCAGAAAATGATCCTGTTAAAGAGACACTTTACCTTCAATCCTTTTTATCGAAAGCTAAATCAGAAAAAAATTCGCAGGAGATCGTAAATGGTTATAAAAATTATTTACGTCGCTCACCAGAAAATTTAAAGCTGGTGTATGCTGACAGTATGATCTATACAGCGAAGAAATCGAGGGACAATGCTTTGATAGGCTCAGCCTATCTGTCAAAGGGAATCGTATACTATGCCCAGAAAAAGCATAACTATGCTTTAGATAATTATCTTATCGCAAATAATTATATTTCCCAAACCAATGACAAGTATTTGATCTATAAGACGAAATACAATATTGCACACATTAAATACTATCTTGGGTTTTATGATGAGGCGATTTCTTTGTTTAGGGAATGCATTGGTTATTTTGAAAAAGAAGATTCCAGAGGTTATTTAAATTCTCTTCATTCACTTGGTTTGTGTTATAATCGCATTGGCAATTATGGGTTATGTACAGACACAAACGAGATGGGCATTGCAGAAGGGCGAAGACTCAATAATGATGAAATGGAGGGGTACTTCAATTACTCGGAAGGAGTTAATCAGTATTTTCGAGGCAATTATGCCGTAGCGATTAAAAAAATAACCTATTCGCTACCAAACATACTTAAAAACAAGGATTTTGCAAATGAAGCTGTTGGGTATTTTTATATTGGAAAAAGTTATTGGGACCTTAAGAATCCCCAAATGGCGGTACTGTATTTCAAAAAAGTAGATGCCATTTTTAATGATAAAGGATACATTCGTCCTGATCTTCGCAATAATTATGAATTATTAATCAGCTACTTTAAATCCAAAAGCAATCCGGATCGTCAACTGTATTATATTGAAAAACTACTTAAAGTGGATAGTGTCCTAAATAGCAGATACAGGTATGTATCTGGAAGAATCCACAAAGAATACGACACTAAAGAACTGCTTACACAGAAGAAAAAAATCGAAAACTTACTAGCTAAAAGAAAGTATAACGATTTCATTTTTACAGGTGTAATAGTCTTTTTATTCTTATCTGTATTATTTCTAATCTATAGACATATTAGAAACAAGAGAGTCTATAAACAAAGATTCGATGAATTGATGAAAAAAAGTGAAGCTATTACTAAAGTTGAATCCAAAAACATTGCCAATGGTATTGAAGACATAAATCAAGACACGGTAGCAGCGGTCTTAAAGCAATTGGAGAAATTTGAAAAGGATAAAAAATTTCTGGAAAAAGATTTGACTCTGACAAAGCTTGCAGTAGCCTTTGATTCAAACACAAGGTATATTTCAAAAATAATATCCCATTACCGAGATAAAAAATTTGTAGATTATCTCAATGACCTAAAAGTGGATTATTTGATTGTCTTATTGAAAGAAGATAAGATGTTGAGAAATTATACAAATAAAGCACTAGCAGAAGAAGTTGGGTTTAGTAGCACACAACGTTTTGCTACTGCTTTTTTTTCCAGAGCCAAGATGCCAACATCATATTTTATTGAGGAGCTTTTAAAAGAGCAATAAATTATAATTGAAAATTGGAATCTCTAGTATTGGATTATTTAAATATTAACTTAAACACTTTTCAGGACAGTGTCTTTATTGAGATTTACATTTTAACGAATTCCTAAACGAGTGATGTTTTCGTGTTGTTCTACAAAGGCTTTTCCTGGTAAAAACCAAATTAATAAAATATGTTACTTTCTGGGCGATGATTATAAAATTATGATGAATTAATGTCAGTTAAAGTATAGTACATTTTTTATTTTTTGTTTTAAAGCCCTGAAATGCACTTGCAGACAGAGCTTTTTTTTTAAAACTAATTTACATTTATTTATACCGATTGTTAACTAATGAATTTATTAAATGTTATGAAAATGGTTTAATAAGTTATTCTAAAACTTAAATTTGGAGTTCGTCGAAGTGAAAAAATTTTTACATCTTCAATAGAATTTGTAATCGTATTTATTCTATAATATTCATTAATTTCATTTTTCCGATTAAATACATTCAATAAAGAGAAACCCAGTTTATATTGAATTTCATTCAAGCTTTCCCATTTGTATGTTGTAGAAAAATTAACTTGAAAAAAATCATCCAGAACTTTATTATTAGGGGTATTATAATCAATTTTTGGATTTGAGGAATTACTGTAATTTATTGCTGAACTCATAGGAGTTGTCTCGGGTTTTCCAGAATACCATTTTGAACCCAATGCTATTTTTAGATTTTTTCTTTCATAGATTCCAGCCCAAGAGATAATTTGATCTAATTTAAAGTTGTTTGAAAACACAGGTTGCTCTAAATCCGGAAAGTGATAATTATTATTGTTATAAGTATAACTCAACCAAGTAATGAAATGATTTATTTTTTTTTGAACTAGCACTTCAACTCCTAAGACTTCATAATCACCATTAGTTTTTACAAATTCTAATTGGTTTTGAAATCCTTGGCTTGAGCTATTAATTCCAGTTACTTTTTTATAAAAATTTTCCAAAGTAAATAACCAATTATTTTTGATATAAGATAAACTAATTGATGCTTGTTTACTTTTTTGAATAGGCATCGTAGTGTTGTTTGCCAATATCCATCGTCTTTTTTCTATTCCAAAATAATCTTTCTGCAGATCAATAATCTGATAACAATTTTGACTTTTGAATTCACCTAATACTTCTAAATTAAAATGTTTGGTAATAGCATAATTAAACTGTAATCTTGGTTCAAAAAGGAATTTTTTAAATTTCTCTATATAATTTAATCGCAATCCTGTATTAAAATATATTTTGGATAAAGTATCGTTAAATTTTCCTTCAACTATGAGCGCATGAGTTCGCAGAACTTCTTTAATTCTTCTGTAATATATTGGGCTATTTACTTCATCTAAATTTATAGTGCCAATTTCGTTTAATTGATATCCATTATTAAAAGTAAATTTTGAATTGATTATATGACTATTCTCAAGTTTAAAACCATTGTCTAACACTTTGTTTTCCTGCTTTACAGTTTGGTTATCCTGTATTTTATTTTTTTTTGCATCAAGTTCATAGAACGAACTGTAAACATTGATATTACTGCTGTTTTTTGCATTCCAGTTTCGTTTCCATGAAAGATTGCCTCCGTAATTTTTTTGGTATAAAATATTATTTTCCGACTGAATTATAGTATTAATTCGAGTGCTTTGAAAAACTTTAAGTTGGTCATTTATAGTTATAAAATCTAAAATAAGATGATCTTTTCGTCCAATATTTTGAAAATATTTAACCGTAATGTCGTAAAAATTAAATTTCTCGTCACTTGTATAATCAACATTTTGATTATTGGAAAAATTAGTGATACTTGTGTTTTGAAAAGCCTTATTATAATATTCTTCATAGGTAGGTGTTTTTACTAGATCGGCTATAGATTTTCTTCCGGAAATTTCCAAGAAACCTTTTTTAGTGATATTAAACTTTGAATAAATATCTGCATTAATCATATTTATTCCTGCACCAAAACTGTTTTTTTCAAATTTATTGGGATTAGAGGAAATATCCACAACACTCGATACACTTTCTCCAAAAAAAGCTGAACTTCCGTTTTTAGTTATAGAGATAGTATGGGCTAAATTAGGATTGAACGCTGAAATTAATCCGAAGAAATGTCCAGTTTGATACATTTTTATTCCATTCCACAAAAATAAATTTTGATCATGGGTGCCACCTCTCACATTAATACTCGAAATGCTTTCATCTGTACTATAAATACCGGGAATTTGCAACATGGTTTGTAAAACATCGGATTCAATTAAACCGGGTAAAATTCCGAGTCTCTTTGGTTTTATTTCAAATGTCCCATCATTTTTTTTTGAAATTCCAGGGGTTAAAAAATGATTAGTTATTATATTATTTAGTTTAGAAACTTCAACTTCAATATAAATTTTTTGGGAATTTTTATTTTGTAAATCAGATACAGAAATTTTTTTAGTGGTAAATCCAATACAACTAACTAACAAATCAGTTAAGTTTTCTTTTTTTAGTTCAAAATATCCTTTTTTATTGGTTGAGGTACCAACACCATTTTCAAACCTAATATTCACATTTTCCAGTGGAGAATTATCTTCTTTCGAAAATACATATCCACATATATTTTTTGTATCTAATGCATTATTGCTAAAAATAGTAATGGATTTATTGTCTATATTTTCAAAGAATAGATTGGTTTTTTTTTGAAGATAATTAATCTTCTTGTTCAAGGACAAAGATTTTTTTGGAGGTACAATTTTAAAAACAACTATTTCATTATCAATATAATTAAAATAAACGTGATGTTGTTTTTCTATGGATTGCAGAATATCTTTTAATGGAATTGCTTTGCTTCTGTCTTGAGCTGTTATACTCACGGCAAAAACAAAGCAAAAAAATAAGATATAAATACGCTTATTAAAAAACATTTATTTTCCTTCAAAAATTATTTTGTTTGGAGCAATTTTATTCGGTTCTAAATGATAGGTTGTTGCAATAATTCGGAGAGCAACATCAAGATTGTCAATAGGAATTTTACCAGTAAATAGTTCGTCAGAATATTTTGCTTTCACTTCAATAGAAATGTTGTACTGCCTTTGAATTTCATCTAACAGGTTGGGTAAATTTTCTTTATTAAAAGTAATTGCATTTTCTAGCCATTCTGGTTTAGAAGCATTAATGGTTGTATTTATCTGCTTTCCATTTTCAAAAGTAACACTTTGCCCGTGGGTTAAAATTACCTCTTTTTCTTTGTAATTTACTTTTACCCTTCCTTCAAAACAAGTTACATCAAAACGACTTTTTCTTACTTTTACATTAAATTGAGTGCCAAGGACAGCAACCTTTCCAAGATCAGTTGCAACTTCAAATTTTTTGCCTTTTGCTACTTTAAAATAAGCTTCACCTTGTAATTTAAGATTTCTTTTATTGTTCCAATTCCATTTTTTATATTCAATTTCTGAACCAGCATTCAAAACTACTTCGGAATTATCAGGTAACAAAAAAGTGGTTCTTTTACCATTAGGCGCATATTGGGTTTGTGACGCAAAATTTTGCACCATAAATGTAATTCCTAGCCCGATAACTAAAACAGCAGCTGCTTTAAACAGCCATTTTTTGAATAAAGGAATAACTTTAGGCGCATTCTTTTTATGACTAATCGTATTTTCTAAAATCTTCTCTTCATTAAAATCCGGCGCCTCTAAATGAGCTGTATAGTTTTTAATTTTTTCGTATTTTTCATAATCAGGATTAGCTTTAAATTCAGCTAATTCGGCTTCTGTCAAATCGTTGTTTAGCCACTTTGCTAAAATGTGATTCTCTTCCATTGTATTAATCTTATTATGTTTAAAACAAGTAAAAACAAATTTACCCTACTTTATACTATCAATTTCTTTTCTTAGTTGGACTAAAGCCAAATGTATTCGCTTTTCAACTGCTTTAACACTTATATTTAATTCTTCTGCAATTTCGTTATATTTCTTACCATCAATGCGGTGCATCAAAAATGCAACTCGTTGTGTTTCATTTAAATTTTCAATTGATTTTAAGAGCTTGCTTTTGAATTGTTTTTCTTCGAGTATAAATTCCGGGTTTTCATTTGTTTTATCAAAACCGGCAAAATTCTTTTCATATTCCAAAACTACTTTTTGATGCGCAATTTCGTTAAGAGAATTATTATTGGCAATTATATAGATATAGGATTTCGCTTTTTCAATGGGGACCGCAGCACAGTTTTGCCAGAGTTTAATAAAAGCTTCCTGCGTTAAATCGTCAGCTTGATCTTTATTTCCATACTTATAAAACAGAAAATTGCGAAGTGACTTTGCATGACTTTTGAAAAAGGTTGAAAATATAATTTTATCGCAAGTTTCTGATAATGAATTTATTGTCATTTATTTCGTAATTTTTTACCTTACAAAGGTAAATTTATTTTTAAATTTTAGTAGGGTAATGTTACTGTAAACTGTTTTATTATTAAACCGCTAGTTTTTTTATATGAAATATGATAATAGAAACTCGATACAAATACCGATGAAGAAACACGAAACGGAGTTCGATGACACAAAAAAACAATACGAAAGTCATCAATTCCATATCCCATTAAAAAACAAATAGTAGCTACATATGAAAACAATTAAATATTTATTAATGAGTTTTACGGCAATAGTCTTTATTTCTTGTCAAAATGAGGATATATTGATTATTCAAGATACCACTCAAAACTTAACGGCCGTATCTCCTCTTACGAATTTGATTTCTAGGGTGTCCCAAAACGCTACTTCTCAAGATAACGTTTTGGATAATTCTAGTTGCTTTAATGTTCAGCTACCAGTTATTGTTATTGTAAATGGAAAGCAAATTACAATATCTAGCCAAAATGATTATACAACAGTTCAAGCTGCATTAGATGCTTTTTCAAATGATGATGATATAGTAAACTTTATATATCCAATAACAATTCAGTATCAAAATTTCAATACGCAAATGATTACTAATTCAAATCAATTAAAGGAGATTATTGATCATTGTGATGAAGATGATGGGTTTGATGAAATTGACTGTATACATATAAATTACCCAATAAAGATTAATATTTATAATGCAAATAATCAAATTGCAAATACTAATACTGTTCAAAACGATAAAGACTTATATAACTTTTTAGAAAATATGGACAGTAATGTGTTTATTTCTATCAACTATCCAGTTTCTATTACGAACCTGAATGGTCAAAATGTTGTAATTAGAAACAACTCTGATTTTGAAAACAGTATTGAAGATAGTATAAAAGATTGTAATACTAATTCCGGTAATGGAGGAAATCCGAATTTCACTTCGATTTTGACAGATGGAACATGGCATGTTTCTTACTTATTTAACACTATTGATGAAACTTCAAATTACAATGGTTATAATTTTTCTTTCAATTCTAATGGAACTGTTTTGGCTGTAAAGGGAACAAGTACTATTGGCGGAACTTGGTCAACTTTTGTAAATAGTGGTCAAGATGTATTGTTGTTAAAATTTGATGATAGCAAACTAGATGAATTAGAGGACGATTGGAATATTACGGAATATACAACTACTAACGTTAGACTGAAAAACGAAAGCAGTAGCAATGGAGACACTGATTATCTTTATTTTACTAAGAACTAATTATAACCAAATACAAACCTTAATCAGTTACTTAAATTGTGGGAACCGATTTTCATAAATGTATTTATAAAAATTATTTCTCAAAAAATATCAATTATAAGCCCCTAATTATTTATTACTTAACCAAAAAAAAATGAAAAAAGCATCAATTTTAGCTTTACTTATCATTACGATAAGTTCTTGTTATGCCCAGAATGATTTAAAAAACTGGAATTCTGTGCAACTTAATCTGTCCCTTTCAAAAAAAATGGACGTGAATATTGGCCATCTTCGGTCCTATAATATCAGTAACGGCTTTGCAAGCGAATTCAACCAATCATCACTAGGTATTGGTTATGATTTTACTAGGAGATTTTCAGTATCCAGTGGCGTTATAATAGGAGGATTTTCTCCCTCAGATGGAGCTAATCGATTGACAATCCGATCAACTTATAAAGTTCCAGTAGCCGATATATTGGTCTGGTCAAATTCTGTACAAGGTGAGTTACATTCTTCCAAAGAGACTCACTACAAGTATCGCATTCTTTATATTACAAAGCTTACAACTAAAAAGCGCTTCGACTTTTTGCGATTGCGACCGTCAATTTCATACTCTTTGTATTATAATATTGGAGGAAACCCGATTAAATATTATGACCAAAATGACAATTTCGCTGTTGAACAAACTCCTGATGGATTTCATCGAGGCCGATTATCATTAAATCTAAATTCTAAGATTACCAAAAACTTATCTGTGTCGTTGTATGGTATGATGCAACGAGAATTCAATCTTTTTTCAGATGACTATCATAAAATTAATGTGGAGAATCCTGTTAGTGGAAGAATTGTTCGTCCGTTTAATAATTATAATGTATTAGGATTAACTGCAACATTCAATTTTGACTTTATAAAAAGAAGTCAAAAAGTAAAAACAACAAAAGCAAATGAGGATTCAAACCTATAAAATACAGATCTCATGAAAAAGCGAATTAAAAAGACTTATATCTGCAAGGATATAAAAGACTACAATATCGATGAAACTATTTTGACTGATTACCACCCTAAAGTGGGAGATGTTGGCATATTTGAAATAATAAAAATAGGGAAACATAAAACTGTCGAGGATGAAGATAAGAGAAATGCAACGATTATTTCTTCTGATTTGATGATGGCTGCATTTGGCAACAGATATGCTACAGCTCAGTTTGAAGGATATGTGCCTGATAAATGCAATCAAGAATTACATATCCTTGGTGCAGGGGGTATTGTAGGCGTTGTGCATAGTATGCATTACAATTATATTGATATTGGCCCTACCACCATTAAGTTAGTTGGCCTTGTCAAAGATAAGGGAGGTAATGTTATGAATACTAAACTGAATCAGCAACCTAACATGATATCCTTTACAGGAGCTGTCGCTACCTCAACTAAAGTTATTTTGTCAGTGGGATCTTCAATGGATAGCGGAAAAACTACTTCCGCTGCCTATATGGTAAACGGGTTAAAGAATTCAGGATATAAGGTGGCTTATATTAAACTTACAGGAACAGCCTATACTAAAGACTGTGATTTAAACTACGACCTTGGTGCAGATATTACTGCCGATTTCAGTGACTTTGGCTTCCCGTCTACTTATCTCTGCGAAGAACCGGAGTTGTTTGATTTATATGAATCTCTTCTTCAAAAAGTAATTGCAATTAGACCAGACTATACGGTAATAGAAATTGCAGATGGCCTTTACCAACGGGAAACGATTATGTTACTAACGAATCCCCGTTTCAAAGAAACAATTCATAGTGTTATTTTTTCGGCTACTGACAGCCTTGCAGCTATAAATGGAGTGAATAGCTTAACTTCATGGGGGCTGCCTCCTTTTGTTTTAAGCGGATTGTTTACAGCCAGTCCTTTATTGATAAAGGAAATAAAAAACTATACAACGATACCTGTACTTAATCTTGGAGAACTTTCTGCTAATGGCGTAGAGATACTACATAAATACAATGAAAGTTTATTAGAAAACAAAAGGAATCTATTGAAAGCTCTTTAAACTATATCAGAAATACTCCAGTAAACAGCACTTTATGAAAAACATGACCTCAGAAAATAAAAATCTGCAAAGAGCATATTTCAGTAGCATAAAACCTGCGCTATCCCTGTATATTTTTATTGGACTGATACAAAGCTGTGCCGCTTTTTTAGTAACTGTTTCAATAGGTGAATTTTTTAAAATTCATTTCCATTCTCACAGCAGTAAAGGACGATTATTACATCTATTTGGTATCAAACCTCATACCCTTTATGCATTTTTTTTACTATTTATTATTCTGTTGCTGATAAGGACACTATTTGAATTTTTAGAGCGGTGGATAAGTTACCAGCAAGGAGAATTGTATGCAAAGCACATCCGCGAAAAAATTTTCCCTAAACAAATTAGCTGGAGTCAGGAGAAATTTCAGGAAAAACATTTTGGAAAATACCTGCTGCGTTACTCCAATGACATGAAGAGTGTTCAAAATTACCTTACAAAAGGAATTATGGGTGCCATAAAGGATGGATGCTTTGTGTTGATGGGCTTTGTATTACTTTGGATAATCCATCATCTGCTTGCCATCTATCTACTGATCATGACAGCGATTTTTATAGTTATCATTTTTATCATATCCAAATTACAAAAAAACATGATTACTGCTAGCCGAAATGAGAGAAGTAAATTATTGGCTTTCGTAACAAGAAGCTTTCACCGGCATAAATCCATTAAGGAAAGAAGTATGGAAGAAGCAACTAAACAACGTTTCAATGGAATGTCCGACCTGTTATATACGGCTAATATGCATAATAATCAGTTCGAGAGTATGCTGCAGGCATTGTTGACTTTGCTTCAATACTCAATAATCGGAATCTTATTGTGGTTAATGTCATTATCTTCAAGTTCTATTGGCCGCAATGATGCATTGGTTTTTATATTAATTACGCTGATGCTGATTTCACCAATGAAACGCCTATTGAAAGTTCCAGCAGTAATAAATAAAGGAAAAATTTCCTTTGGCAAAATAAATGAAATAATTAATTCCTCTACCGACCTAAACCAAGGAGATGAAGCAACTGCTGCTGGGCATGATAAAAACAATAGTATTCCTAATGCATAACAATTCCTGTAAAAAAAACAAGGGTAATTTCCCGGGCTATTCTATCTATTAATGCTCACAGGAGCTTGCTCTGTATTTGGAGAAAATGAGCAAAAAAAATAAAATGCATTTCTTCTTTGGACTGGATCTGTATCGTTCGCCAAAAGCATTACTTAATTAATTTAAGTAATGCTAATTATATATTACTTAACCTTTAAAAAAATGAAAAATATGAAAAAACTATCAATTTTAGCTTTACTGGTCATAATGGCAAGTTCTTGTACAGATAACCCTTCGGTTAATGGAAATGTTACATTGAAAGCATCTGCTGTGTCTGCAACAGGCATGACTTCCACTACAGCTCGTGTGGCATCTTCCGTTACTATCACCGACTTTAAGATTAACATTGGAAATATTAAATTAGAAACTGATGAAGAAGATGTTAGGCATAACGAGGATTCTATACATGAGGACATTAAACTTGTAGGCCCTTTTTTATTAGATCTCCTTGATCCTAACAAAACTTTGTCTCAATTTATCACTTCTGTAAATGTTCCAAATGCGAAATATGAGGAAATTAAGTTTAAGTTTGAAAAAAGTATTCAGCCTGGCGAAATGGAAGGTAAAACTTTTTTAATTAAAGGTACTATAAATGGTAAAAACTTTATTATTTGGAGTGGCGAGGATACTGAACTTAAAATGGATTTTGCAGATCCAACTAAAGATTTTACAGTTAATAGTAATGATGTAACTCTTAATATTAAAATACAACTGGACGCTCTAATGGCAAAGTTAACAACATTAGCCAATCAAAATCTACTTCAGGATACCGATGGCGATGGAGTTATAGAAATCAGTACTGATAATGATGATGCACACCATGATTTAGGGGAGCAAATAAAATCGCTACTTGAACAAGAAACAGACTTGGATGACAAGGACTAATTAAAATTTAAAAAAAAAGAGAAGCCGAAGTAGCTTCTCTTTTTTTTAAAGCAAAAATCTTAATTAAATGTTAACTAATTTATACTGGCACAGTTGTTGGTTTTGCAAAAAAAGTATTTATATAAAGAGTTAATATAAAATCATTAAATTAAATATTCAAAAATGAGAACATTAAAATTAATCGCTGCTGGAATAATCCTTTTTGCATCCAACTCAATTCATGCACAAATTTCAGTAAGTTTAAACATAGGTTCACCGCCATCTTGGGGTCCTGTAGGATATGAGGAGGCAGACTATTATTATTTGCCAGATGTTGAAGCTTATTATGATATAAGAGCTACTCAATTTATTTATTTTGATGAAGGAAGATGGATACGATCAAGATATTTGCCTAGAGAGTATAGAAATTATGACCTATACAATGGATACAAAGTGGTTTTGAATGATTATCATGGTTCTAGACCTTATAGAAATTTTGATAATGATAGAATGAGATATTACAGAGGTTATCATGGCAGACCACAAAGATCAATAAATTATAATAATCGAAGAGAATGTGATAATCGAAGAGAATATGACAATGATGATTATGACAATGATGAGGGTCATGGAAGTAAACATGGGGATGGGCATGAAAGAGACTAATTCCTGATAAAAAATGATAGAAGAGAGGGAGCCCAGAAATTGGTTCTCTCTTTTTTATTAAATCTGTTTATTTTTTATTGTATACACTCAACTGGGGCTGAGTTTTATTCTCCAAACCTACAAAACCATTTCTATAATCCTTTCTGGTTTTCCACATTATCAGAAAAAAAATGTAAAAACAAAAAAACACCTCATTTTAAAGCATCTTTTTTATATCTATGACAAAAATCGAATTGCTTCCTATATTAACGAGAGTACCAGCAAAATGTTATTAAACACAAATATTAACAAAATAGAATATAAGTTAAAAATAAATCTCGCATAAAATTTCCAAAAAATCGGGATAAATGAGCTTATTTTTATTTTATTTTATTTTATGCCGATTTAGATTTTTACTGAGTTTGTTGTACAGTCGGCATTACTTTTTTTGTAATTTACCAATTATTTTTCTTAATTTTGATTTTACATTTTAAATTAATTATGTCAAATAAAGCCACTTTTATTAAAAAAATAATCGAGCTACTTTCTGAAAAAAATTCTATTAAAAGAGAGATAATAGCGCAAGAGATAATTTCTGTATTTTTAGAAGCTAAAAATAAGGTTAGTTATACAGAGGAATTAAAAAAAGACTCTATTAAAAATCTAAGATATTGCATAAATGAGTTTTTATTAAAGGATAACGCTTATACTAGAGAATGTTTAGCCCAATCTGGTATATCTGAAAGTACTTGTCTAGAGGATTGATACATAACCAATAAATATTTTATTTCTGCGGTAACTATTTTTGATGCCTTTTCATATTTTTTTCTGTTAGTAATACAGCTATTTTTTAATCAATTTAGATTTTTGGAGCCGTTGTGGCAACCCTTACGGGCTGTTTGCATACAATTACTTTTTCTTTTCTTCGTCAACAATTAGTTTCAAAGAATTGATATAATCAGTATCAAATTCTATAACTCTTATTTTGTTTTGCTTAAAAGTCATTTCACCCTCAAATTTCCCTTCGGTTCCCAAAAAATCTATTACCAGTTCTTCCTCATTTAGTTCTATGAGTTTACCGAGATAAACAGCTTTGTCTGACTTTTTTGTAATCTGAAAAATCTCATATTTATTCGCTAGAAAATTTGTAATTGAAGACAAATTTTTAAGCGGAATTATTTCGGCTGCGCTTGTTTTTAAACCTTTCAGTTTAATTACTCTTTCTGTGAATTCATGATCCTTGTCTTGAATAATTGACTTTACATTTGTATTTTTTAAAATCGTATAGCCATCAATTATAAAATCAAAAGGATTATTTTTTAATAAAATCCAATCTTCAGTCCAATCAATAAGAAAACCACTAAAGATTTCTTTTTTGTCATCAAATTCTATTGTAATTAATTGTCTTAAGTATTTTTCCATTATGTTTTTTTAGTTTTGAGAACAGTCTGTTTCTAACGTCAGTTCTCCTGAAGCATCGGGACAAAAATCTCTAAACGAACTTTATTTATTAAGTAGAAAGTAAACATACAGGATTTAAACTGCAATTATTTTTCTTTTTAATTAGCACCGGTTCCGTATAACAAAGGCTTCATCGCTGGTCTTTACTTGACCAAAATCGCATCAAGATTTTTAAAGTTAAAATTTTGTAAACTTTCTAAAGTCTTATTTATTTTAAATACATCAATTTCAACTTCGTTATTCCAATTCAATGACATATAGTTAGAATTAGTTTTTGAGAATAAATGGAACATTAATTTAAAATCTTTAATATTTTCAAACTGTGGTATAAATTCATCATATGCGTAAAATTTCATTTTATAAATTCTATTATCATAATCTGTTTTTATAAAACCTACATATTGATTTTTTATAGTTTCTAATAATAGTAAAAAGTTACTTATTCCTTCTTGTAATCTATAAATTAAAAAATACAGAGTTACTAATCCTAATTCAGGATGTACGCCAACCTTATCACCACTTATTTTGACAAGAATATCATCTAAATATTCGTCTGAAAAAGGAACTGAACTTATATATTCCAAGGTATATATATGTCTAAGAGTTAAATCTTCAAATCTTTTCAAAACTTCAAGATAATTACCTTTAACTCCATAAAATTCAATATTATAGCATTTATACCATTTGTCATAATTGTAGTTTTGATTAAAATCAAATCTTTTTGTTAACACTTGATATAATAGACATATTTTATTGTATTCCTCTTGACCCATTTTTATTGGTTTTATGTTTCGGTATTTGGATAACCTAGCTCACAACTTTCCCACGCTTTGCAATGTTTGGGACTTTATAGCAGAGTATTTTTGGTTGAACGGAATTATGATCAAAAACGATAATTCCACAAAAGGCCCAATCTTGTAAAACTGCTATGTTTCACAACCACAATCTGATTCAGTCGTCAAGCCTAAATTTATCTCCTTTTCTATTATTTCGTATTCGCAATCACAAACGTTTTCAAATTTTTCAGAAATTGTACAATTATGAAAAGCTCTGCAAATCTCACTCCATAGTTTTGGATATGACTTAAGTATATTTCCAAGTCTTTCTTTTACATCAAGACTATAAATGCATTCTAAATCTTTACACCGCAAACATGTTCTCGGTTTCTTAGTTTTAAACCAACTTTCAGGTAAATCATAATCCGTAAGATCGAAAGTATGTTCACCACTTGTATATTGCTTCCCGTTAAATTGCAAACAGAAAAGCATTGTACATGATTATTGTCTGATCGATCTTCTAGGATAATGTAGATATGTTCTAATGGGGTTCCAGCTGATATAACTCTAACAATATCACCTTTTTTGATTTTTCTTGGTCTCATGCCCTTTTTTTTAAGCTTCCTGCCGACGTCCGGTAATATAACTATTTTTGGACCAAATTAAGATTCAGTTTTCGGTTATCACTAAACTCCCAAATACAAAACCAGTTTCCCATTAAGTCAATTGTCCAAATCCGTTTTAGTAGCTATTGGTGTCTGGCTCTTAAGATTTTTCTTTTACTCCGATATCTACTAAAAAATGTTTCTCCTTATATTTTTTGTATAGACTAATTGTCATTCCATCAAATCCCAAATTCATTTCTTTAATCAAATCTTTTTCTATTAAAAGTATAAAGTTACTAACGGCACCAGGCTTTGGGATTTTACCTTCATACTTTTCTATTATATTATAATCACTTCTTGTTTCGAGAGCCATGAATAATTCAGAATAAAGACCTCCAATAGCCATCAATCTGAACTTTACATTATTATTGGGTAAATATGCATTTGCTAGTATCCTAAGTCTATTAAAATTATCTTTAGGTATATATTCTTTTGTACTTTCAAAAAATACTTTCTTTTCTTCATCCCAATCATATCCAAGACTATCATGATTTTTGGGATCAAGTTCTTTTTGTAAATCAATTAAAAGCCAAAACATTCTATTGTACATTCTATGAAAATTATAAAGAATAGATACAATTTCTTCTAGTTTATTTTCTCGAATTTGCTTTTGAGTATTTTTCCACGCAATTGTCGCTGAAATAACTGAGATTAATATCGCAATGATCGACAACGTATACTTAATTATTTCAGTCCAATCGATGTCCATATTTTATATTTAAGATTTCGGTTAAAGCTCGCCACTAACGTCAGTACATCTAAAACCTCTAAACGAGCTAATTTTTGTTAAATTGAATGTAAATATATGTGATTTAAACTACAATTATTTTTCTTTTTGAAAAAAGAAGTTTCATTTAGCTTTTCAAAAATGGAGTGGTAAAAAGCCTTAAAAAGTGTTCTTAGAGTACAAAAAAAATCCTTCGTAGATAGTGTTTTAGTAGATTTGGGTCAATCAGATTAAAATCCAGCGCATATTGTAGATTGAAAAAATCAATGATTATTTGCTCACTGTTGTGGGCACAGTTTAAAAAACTGCGCTAGCGATTGTGGTATATCAGCGCAATCGGGGTTATTTGATGTATAGTCGTTGTAGTTTATCATAAATCTCGCATAAAATTTTCCGGAAAATCGGAATAAATGGGGCTGTTTTTATTTTATGCCGATTTAGTTTTTTACCGAGTTTATTGTATAGTCGGCATTACTTTTTTTGTGATTTACCAATTATTTTTCTTAATTTCGATTTAACTTTTTAAAATTAATTATGTCAAATAAAGTCAGGTTTTTAAAAAAAATAATTGAGCTACTTTCTGAAAAAAATTCTATTAAAAAAGAGATAATCGCGCAAGAGATAATTTCTATATTTTTAGAAGCTAAAAACAAGGATAATTACACTGAGGAATTAAAAAAAGACTCTCTTAAAAATCTAAGATATTACATAAATGAATTTTTACTAGAGGATAACGCTCATACTAGAGAATGTATCGCTCAATCTGGTATATCTGAAAGTACTTGTATAGAGGATTGATACATAGCCAATACATATTTTATTTCTGCGGTAACTATTTTTGATGCCTTTTTATATTTTTTTCTGTTAGTAATACAGCTGTTTTTTAATCAATTTAGATTTTTGGAGCCGTTGTGGAAACGGTTAAGGGCTGTTTGCATACAATTACTTTTTCTTTTCTTCGTCAACGATTAGTTTCAAAGAATTGATATAATCAGTATCAAATTCTATAACTCTTATTTTGTTTTGCTTAAAAGTCATTTCACCCTCAAATTTCCCTTCGGGTCCCAAAAAATCTATTACCAGTTCTTTTTCATTTAGTTCTATTAGTTTACCGAGATAAACCGCTTTATCTGACTTTTTTGCAATTTGAAAAATCTCATATTTATTCACTAGAAAACTTATAATTGAAGTCAAATCTTTAAGCGGAATTATTTCTTCTGCGCTTGTTTTTAAACCTTTCAGTTTAATTACTCTTTCTGTGAATTCATGATCTTTGTCTTGAATAATTGACTTTACATTTGTATTTTTTAAAATCGTATAGCCATCAATTATAAAATCAACAGGATTGTTTTTTAGTAAAATCCAATCTTCAGTCCAATCAATAAGAAAACCACTAAAAATTTCTTTTTTGTCATCAAATTCTAATGTAATTAATTGTCTTAAGTATTTTTCCATTATGTTTTTTTAAGTTTTGAGAACAGTCTGTTTCTAACGTCAGTTCTCCTGAAGCATCGGGACAAAAACCTCCGTTCAAACTTATTTTTATTAATTAGAAAGTAAACATATGAGATTTGAACTAATATTATTTCTCTTTTTACAACTACATTCGGTTCGATCCAACACAGGTTTCATTATTCGTGCTACGCACGCAACGAAACCTTGCTGTTAGTTTTAACTAAATTTATTGATTATTTCGATAGATATTTTCCGTAATGTTTCTGGACTAATTCCCATTGAAAAATGCTTATGAAAATAAATATTCCCAACTTTGTTTAAATCTGTTCTATTCATCGATTGCTTATCTAAATTGGCGAATTTTAAAAACAATCCAGTCTTCCGATTTATATATTTTAGATAATTTATTAATCCCCAAAATAAGAAAATTTGCTTCTCGGGATCATTCAGTAGTTTATCCAGTTCTATCAGATGATTTTTGTTTTCTGGAGATAAAAGATATTCATTGAATTGTTTATAATTTAATGACGACATTCCTGTTGTCGGAAATCCTATGATTTCTATAAAAGATATTTTGTCAGCGAGGTTATTTTCAAGGTTCAATCTTGAAATTGCGTTATGATACTTTTTACCTTCGCCGTCGTATTTTGGGTGTAAAAAAGGATGATGAATGTTATACTTCTTCCAAAACTTTACTCCATCAGCCAAGTATTCTTTAACAAGGTCGAATATTAACGATTCCTCAATATTTATTGCCCAGTTCGGATCTTTACCAACAAACAAAACTTTCGCATCACTAGGATTTGCACCTTGAAAATTTCTTTCATTGTACAAATTGATTAACGCTTGTGACGGATGTTTCTGAAAATTGTTGTTCATCATTTCGATTGGGTTTGTCATAAAATTACCACCAACTTATTTAAACCAGCCATAAAGTACTGCAATCCACCCAAATTAGGTTGGCTTTGTACAAAAAATACATTTTTTACTATGCTTTTCAAACATACAAAACTATTTTCACAACCCGCACCTTAATAAAACTACCTCTGGTTCCATTCAATACTAGTTTCATTGTTCGTGCTGAGCACGCAACGGAACTCTAGCTATTAGCGGTAGTTTTTCATGTTCGTCAATGTTGATTAATTTAATGTCATTTGAAACAAACTAACAGTTGCATTGTCATAGTGTGCAGGTAATCCTTCTGTATTCTGAAGTTTTAATAATCCCAAAAAGTCAAAACCACATTTTGAATAGTAACTAATAAGTCCTGGGTTGTCGCCAACTGTGTCCATACGAATAAACTTTTTCTTATTGTCAAAGGCATATTGTTTTGCCCATTCTATTATGTGTCCGACAAGATTTTGTCCTCTAAAGTCTGGATTTGTTGCAATTCTGTGAATATATAGTGCAGGATCATTATTTCTTTCTTCCCAAATTTGTGGGTCGTTAAATGTTGTTGCCCAAACACAAGCAATTTTATTATCTATTAATATTTTCCATTGTCTATTCTCTGCAATTTCAGTTTCGACCAAACTTCTTTCAAATTCAGGCCAATGCACAGTAAACCTTGTCTTCTGGAAGTCTGTGGCAATTTTATATAGACGAAATATTTCGTTGATGTCTTCTGTTAAGCTGTTTTTTATATCCATAACTTTCTGTCAATTTGCTTACTGTATTTCTTATTTGTTGGTCTGTCCTGAAATGGCAGGCAACGTCAGTTCGTCTAAAAACCTCAAAACGAACTTTACTTTGTTATTGCTCCGGTTTCATTCAACCCAGCCTTCATTGTTCGTGCTGCGCACGCAACGAAAACTTAGCTGTTACTAGTAATAATTACTAATAACCGAATATACTAATTTTATCAGGGTTTGTTAAGTAATTTTCAGGAGTCATAGAAAATTGATGTTGAATTTTATTATTTCCGTCAATGACTCCATGATCCATTTGAGTTTGAAATACTATCTTTTGGATTATATCTTGAATTTCTTCAATGAACGTTTTATAGTAAACTGGATTAAAATAAACATTGTTTGTATGTGCTATAATAATCATTGTTATATCCGATTTTAAATTATCTCTTTTTCGTAGTTGTTCACCTAAGTTTTTATATAATTGTTTATCTTGTTGGAAATAACTTAAAATAAAATATGTTTTGTTTTCTTTTTGTTTAGGGAGTAAAGTTACAAACACATTTTCCATTCTACTGTCTGAATGCGGAATAGAATTACCCTCGAAATCAAAGTCTAAATAGAATGATGACGATGCTGCTATAGGATAAAATTGTGGCAATTCAAATACTTCACTTTCAATAATAGAATAATCTTTAAGTTGAATTGCTTTATCAAATTTTTTTTTATTTTCTATTATATCAATTACAGATTGATCTTCAAAATTTTGTGAAGTTGAAACTTCTCTTTTTTTATGACTGGCAATAACAAAACCACGATAAGCAAATAAAAAATTTTGTTCTTGAGAATTTGAATAGCCAACAGTTTCTATAGGATAAAATATCGAATCGTGTATATTGCAAAAACCTAAGAAAGTTGATGCAAAGTTCTTTTGAACTTCTTCGCCTACAATTTTTCCTTTTTTAAATGTGTAGCCCATGACTATACCATTTTCAGATATTTCACTTAAAATTCCATTATTCTGTATGGAATGTGCCGCACTTACAATTATTTCACCAGATCCATCAACTTTACACATGGAAGGACTTGCTTCGGGATGCCAACATATTTTACTTGTCCTAATCCCTCTTTTCATGACTTCTTTTTGAATAACCGTAAAATTATCTTGTGTAATATCTGTTAAATTGAATTTGTCAAAAACATTATAAGCCAATGGACCTCTCATTCGAATGTTTGGTAACTTTTTGACTGTATTAAGAAATTCATCATACATAGTTGGATTAATACCGCCCATCCTGAAATCACGCATAACTTCGAATGTTTTCTCGAAGTTTATTTGTGGATTTTCTAAAATGTTTAAGTAGTTTACCATAGATTATTATTATCTTAAAGAGTTTAAATTATTGCTGTAACGTTCCCACGCTTCAAGCGGTTTGTGGATTTATAAGCAGAGCATTTTCGGCTAAGCGAAAATATGAAAAAAAATGCTAATTCCACTAAATCCTTAGTCAAGCCAAGCCTGTTAGCGGCTGGCATTATGTTTATCCTTAAAGTTATTAATAAATTTGTAAGTTTTAATATTTACTTCAAATGGTGTCCGTTTTATTGCAATTAAATCATCAAGAAGCAAAATCGTTCTAATAATGCAACGTCTGCATTCTTGTCTATGAGGTTCAGAGTGAACTCCTTTGTTTGATAATTCGTAAAGTTTGTTCCATTCTTCAAAAAGAGATGTTGTATTTGTTACAATTAGATCAATATTCGTTTCGCTTTTAAGTTCTCTTTTCGCAAACTCTAAAAGTCTATTTTTATATTTATCTTTTTTTAGAGAATGTCCGTCAATAATGTCGTTTGTCGCTGGAAATAAACAATCTGTTACATATTCAAAAACTCTTCTGCAAGAAGTCATTGCTTGTGCATATTGTTCCCCTGTTTGAGCATTTGAAAAAGTGTTATTAATTGACCAAAGCTTGTCTGTCAAATCTGGTGCAGTATCCGTTAATTTTGCTATTATTTCATCTGTTATTGTCGAAAATATTGATTCTGTCCCTTTTTTCCATTCCGTTGTTCTCCTCGCATTTTCATAATTATGCTTATCGTCCAATAAACTGTATCTATAATTTGAAAATTCAGTGTCAATATTATCAAAGGGGATCTTTTTTAGTCGCCCTTCAATATCTTTTACATACTCTTGGCTTTCAATCTCATCGTTGTCAACTAGAATGTTTATATCCTTGTTTAAAATTCTGAATCTCGGACCGATACATTCTCCATACAACCACCAATGTAGCTCAACTGAATTGTCAATTTCATAAGCACCTAAATATCGTTCTTCGGTCAAAAGTGCTTCGTTTAGTTTAATTGCGATTTCTTTTTGAATAGTTTCAAAACAGATAATAAACACGGTGTCTTCTACAAAGTATTTAACTTTATCGCTTATTATTCTTTTCCATGTATCGTCCTTTATTTGAAATAAGTAATTTAAAAAGTCGCTAGGGTTGTCAGCCTCAGTAATCATTTCATAAATTAAGAGGTCTCCAACAAGTATTTTCGAAGAAATAAATGGCTCGTTTAATCTTAGAAGTTTACGAAAAACAATGTCATAAAATAAACTGTCGTATCGTTCTTTAATGTCACTGCAATTAAAATGATAAGCTACTTTCATAATTGGTTGTATTTATGCTTGTCGTTGAATTGTTTATACCAGCCGAAAATTAACTCCAATCCACCCGAATTAGGCTGGCCCAGTTCCTCAAAATGACTTGTTACTGTGCTATACCAAACATACAAAATATTTTAATTATATATTTAGTTTACCACATTATACAAAAAGTATTATGCGAAAAAAAAGATGCTAATACATCTTTTCTTCTATCTTTACTAATTATTCATTACTTACGTCTATCTTCAAAATTGAATAGTGATTTGATATTGATATTTAATTCTTTATCTATGTCAAACAAAGCTTCAGCTCTTGTATTAGTTTGACCTCTTTCAATTTTCCCAATATTATTTTTTTTCTAATCCTATTCTTAATAGAGCGAGTTCCACTGATGTTTTTTTATTTCTGCTATGTGGATTTTGAATTAACTATTCCGTGAGGTTCCTTTGTTCAGCTAATAAAGCATAATTTATTTATAATGATTTTCCGTAAATGATTAAAATTATCTCTCAAATCTTCAAATAAAGATTCTTATTTCCTAGTTTTTCTTTCTTAATCACATCATCATCGGCAAGGTTTCTCATAACACCAGCAATATCTGTAGATTTAACTTTACTATCAATTTGATTTATTCTGATAAGTTCATCTCTAATTTCAGCTATCGTTTTACCATCGATTAAAAAAGCAGTATTTACAATATGCTTACGAATTTTTGCAGTTAATTTGGTTGCTTCTTTTCGTTCGGTAGATAATTGATTCAAAGGCTCTAACTTGATTTTAAAATCTACTAAATTCTCCAATGGATATTCTACAGCTTTTGCATACTCAACGTAATTATCGATATTTTTTGCTTCTCCTTTTTCGATCTTTAAAATACTACTTTTTGATATACACGTCATATCAATTATATCTTTAATTGAAAAACCTTTCTCAAGTCTAATCTCCTTTAGTTTTACACCGAGTTTTACTCTGTATATTGGCGCTTTATTCTCTTCTTTTTTAAACTGTTGAGTCATTAGAATTATATATTTTTAATGTTATTTGGTTTTTATTTTAAAACTTATTTGCATGGTTTAAATATTTTCTTATATTTGTATTAGCGAATTGACAATTAGCCTTTTTTGGCATAATTAAAACGATGTTTTCTCGACTCAAAATGACCAATTTTATCTTCGAGAGTATCGTGAAGTCGCTCCATGTCAAAAAGTTTCTTACTTTTGCATACGGCATGCGAGCGGTTCTCACGTTAGCTTTAGAAGATAACTTTTAAATCGAAAGATTTAGAAGACGGGTTTGGTCGCCCATGAGTCTAAAGTGTGAGGCCGCTCCTTGCTTTTTTCTGCAAGTACTCTTCATTCTGCGAAATACATCGTTCCATAAACCTATAAATTATGAGAACGATTTTTTTATGTACAACCGTTATCAAACCACCTTAACTACTTGCTAAAGGCAAACAGCCTTTTGTTATCCCAAAACTGAAATAAACATTGTGTTAGGATAGAGAAACACCGAGAAGTACTTTTACCAGAGCACTTCCTCCATCAGAATTTTTAGTACTGATGTGTTTAACTCCACCTTGATAAAAAAGGGAACTATATAAAATAATTATCCCTTATATATCTAACCTCAACCCAAGCCTAAAATGCTTTTGGCACTTAGATTTAAGCTTTTTCTCTTTAAACTCGCACTTTAAAAGTATTGTCTTTATTTCTATTTTCCAAATGGTATATTAAAATCTTTAGAGTTTGTTTCAGGAAGGGGAGCAAAAGGGGTTTTTAAACCGAAAAACAAACCGCGTATTTATCAAATAAAAAATAATTTCTTAGTTGGAAGTGAACGTTTATACCGAACGGCAACTAAAAATTGGGACTAAAAATTTTAAAAAAAAACTCCTATGATTATATAAGTCATTCATAACTATAAACTCCTGCACCGAAAGGTCCTTTGAATAAAAACACCTAGTTAATTTAATTTGAATTTGTTAATAAAAGGTGCAGGTTATTTAGTTGTACATATCAAACATAAACTAACCGCAACCCTTCGCCTATGACAAAATAAAGGCTTATGCCTTCGCGGCAATGCACAAAAAAAGACCCTCTAACTCGTCTGGAAAGTAGTATAGAGGACCATTGCTAACAAAACTAACGTTTCATTTAACTATACTGATATTATGAAATGAGCATAACGCTAATGCGATGCAAGCATCAATAACTATTTGCGAATTATATGACCGATAAAAAACAACACATGAAAATTATTTCATTAAATAAAGGGTTAGGAGTCGATCCTGAAAATCAATCTTCCTTTTTCATACCACCATTACGCCAGATCTCAATGGTTATACAACTGGTTTTATAGCATCCAAAAATTGATAAAATGAAATACTACAAACAAATAAAAGTTGTATTAATAGTGGGATTAATAGCACTTATATGCCTTTGGCTTTATGGTTGCGAAATAAAACGGCCGTTTTTAAAGATGTAAAAACAGGTACAGCAGCCCTTTCCGACTGCTAAGCCCAAATGCAGGATTATAGTATGATTACTGGGAAACACCGAAAGGTCCTTTGAATAAAAAACACCTAGTTAATTTAAATTTATTAATAAAAGGTGCCGGTTATTTGGTAATATCTAATAATCATAAACTAACACATAAACCTATGCACTTATGATATAGTAAAAACACCCTCCCTAAAGACTTTAAGGCATTCGATTGGATGACTTTAAGACTAAAGAAAAAGGCCTTCTAACTCGTCCCGAAACCAGAATAGAAGGCCATAGCAAAACAAAATTCGCATTTCATTTAACCAAACCAATATTATGAAAATTAATTCATTAAACAAAGGGTTGGGAGCACTTTGGTATCCGCTTATTTTTAGCTTATGCCTATGCTGTACCTCAGCTTTAGCTCGCAACACCTTGCGGTTTTCCGTTTCTCAACAACAATCTCAGATCAATGGTACTGTAAGCGATGGCACTAGCCCATTACCGGGCGTTAGCATTTCGGTAAAAGGGCAGCAAAAAATGGTCGTTTCTGACTTCGACGGGAAATTCACTATAACGGTATCACCCAACGACATTCTTATTTTTACTTACATTGGTTTTAGGACCGTTATGATTCCGGTTGAAGGCCGTTCTATAATCAATATTAAAATGCAGGAAGACGCAACTGCGCTACAGGAAGTCAAAATCAATGCGGGTTATTATTCTGTAAAAGAAAGCGAACGCACCGGTAGTATTGCGAAAATCACGGCAAAGGATATTGAAAAACAACCTGTAACGAATGTGCTTGCTGCTATGCAGGGCAGAATGGCTGGTGTGAGTATTACGCAGACTACTGGCGTACCCGGAGGGGGATTTGATATCCAGATACGAGGATTGAACAGTGTACGAACTAATGGCAACAACCCGCTTTTTATTATCGACGGAGTGCCTTATTCTACCGATCCGATAGGAAGCGGGCAGGCATCTCCAATACTGCCCGGGCAACCAAGCCCGCTGAACAGCATCAATCCCGAACAGATTGAGAGTATCGAAGTATTGAAGGATGCTGATGCTACGGCTATATATGGTTCTCGTGGTGCCAACGGTGTTGTATTGATTACCACCAAGAAAGGCAAGAGGGGTGGGACGCAATTTACCGCCAATGTTTCAAAAGGAGTGGGGACTGTTACCCGATTTATGGATTTGCTGAATACCCCACAGTATCTTGCCATGCGTGAACAAGCCTTTGCGAATGACGGTATCAGTCCTTTACCTAACAATGCCTACGATGTGAACGGCACTTGGGACAGGAACCGCTATACAGACTGGCAGGAAACACTGCTAGGCAATACTAGTGAAATCACTACGCTGTCTTCTTCTGTTTCGGGAGGTTCAGCTGGTACACAGTATCTTGCCAGCGGAAGTTTTAACAAACAGACAACGGTATTTCCTGGTGCTTTCAATTACAAGAAAGCCAATTTTAACCTGAATGTAAACCATGAATCTGAAAACAAACGCTTCCATTCGATCTTTACGGTAGGCTACACGATACAGCATAACCTTCAACCCCGTGAGGATCTGATGACCTCGGCTTTGTCTTTAGCACCCAATGCGCCTGCACTCTATAAAGGAGACGGGAGCCTGAACTGGGAAAATAGCACATGGATCAATCCGTTGAGCAGCCTTGAAGGCGAATATGAGGCAAAAACCTACGACCTGATTGCCAATTCAGTATTATCGTATCAGATCAGTAAAAATTTTGAAATCAAGTCGAATTTTGGTTATACTTCCACCGATAACAATGAAACTGCCGCATTGCCTTCCACACAGTATGATCCTGCCTATGGAGTAGGAGCTTCTTATTCGGCTTTGAAAGTTGGAACGATGTCCCGTAAATCATGGATTATTGAACCGCAACTTAATTACAAGGAGCAGTTTGGGAAATTGGGCTTGGACGTATTGGCAGGAAGCAGCTTTCAATCGCAACAAGGAAGAATGAGGGATGACCTTGGACAGGGCTTTTCAAGCAACAGCCTTATCTATAACCTTGCCTCAGCCTCGGTAAAAAGTATATTGCTGAGTCAAGAGCAGGAATACCGCTATGCAGCCTTTTTTGGAAGGATAAACCTCAACTGGAACGGCAAGTATATAATGAACTTGACGGGAAGACGCGATGGCTCCAGCCGATTTGGACCTGGCAAGCAGTTTGCCAGTTTTGGTGCTATAGGTGGAGCGTGGCTTTTTTCACGTGAAGATATGTTGAAGGACAGCAAAATAGTAAGCTTTGGCAAGATCAGGGCAAGCTATGGCGTGACAGGAAGTGACCAGATAGGTGATTATCAATACCTAGACACTTATGGTTCTACCGGTAGTAACTATGGAGGTGTCATAGGGTTGGAGCCTACAAGACTCTTTAACCCGGCGTTTGGGTGGGAAACCAACCGAAAACTAGAGGCTGCGGTGGAAGCAGGGTTCTTAAACGACCGTATTTTTATTACGGCTGGTTGTTACAAGAATCGGTCCTCGAACCAACTGGCAGGAATGCCACTGCCAGGAACAACGGGATTCTCCTCGATACAATCCAATCTGGCCGCTACGGTGGAGAATAAAGGATTTGAAGGGACTTTGAGAACTGTTATTGTACAGACCCAAGATTTCAATTGGACAAGCAACCTGAACATCACCGTTTCGCGCAACAAGCTGATTGCCTTTCCAGATCTTGAATCCTCGACGTACAAAAATATTTATTCTATTGGAGAACCCTTAAATATCAAAAAGGTGTATCAGTTTACTGGAGTCGATCCCGCAACGGGACTCTATACTTTTGCGGACCGAGATGGCGATGGAAAAATAACCTTTAGCGGCGACCGAACACTGGTAAAGGATTTTAACCCCCAATTTTTTGGAGGCTTTCAAAATAGTTTTCGTTATAAAAAACTGCAATTGGATTTTTTATTCCAGTTTGTGAAGCAGGAGAATTACAACGCTACTGCTTTTTTTGCCCCAGCTGGTATGCTGTCGCAACAACCTACAAACGTTCTTGACAGTTGGAAACAGCCAGGGGACATCGCCTCACACCAAATGTATACTACAGGAGCAAATGGTGAGGCGGCTAATGCGGCAAGCCGATACGCCGGCAGTGATGCGGCAATCACTGACGCGTCCTATATACGGTTGAAAAACATTTCACTTTCCTATGATCTTCCTCTCCAGTTTGTAAAAGATATGCGTTGTAAAGTATTTGTCGAAGGACAGAACCTGTTGACTTTTACCCGATATGCAGGTGCCGATCCAGAATTCAAATCAACAGGCTATCTACCACCACTGCGTGTCTTTAGTGCAGGGCTACAAATCACCTTTTAACTTAAATCTTATGAAAATGAAAAAATATAGTAGGAATATTTGTTCAGAGCTTTCAATATATGCCTGTAGAAAGCCTCTTTTTTTATCACTCTATGTGCTTATGCTTTGCTTCTTGCTGAACGGTTGTGATAGCTTTGTGGAAGTTGATCTTCCCAGTGACCAGCTTATCTCCAATGGCGTCTTTGAAGAAAAGTCGACTGCCGATGCTGCGATGACAGAAGTTTATGCAAAAATTAGAGGAGCCGGATTATTGACCGGTTCTGCTGATGGACTTTCGGTTGTACTGGGCAACTATAGTGATGAGCTCGATTTTTATGGTGAATCCTATCTTGGCACTTTATCGTATTATAATAATTCGCTAACCGCTGCAAATGTTGATGTAAAAAACTTGTGGGACAGCAGTTACAATCAAATTTATTCCGTGAATGCCATTATAGAAGGAGTAGAGCTGTCCAAGACACTTCCGCAGGAATACAAAGACCAGCTAAAGGGCGAAGCGCTCTTCGTGCGAAGCCTGATCCATTTTTACCTTGCCAATGTTTTTGGAGCCGTGCCGTATGTAAGCACGACGGATTATAAGACGAACAGCAATGTTACAAGAACAGCCCTAGCTGACGTTTATGCCAAAGCAAAAGCTGATTTGGAAACAGCCATCTTACTGTTGCCTGAAAACTATGTTGTTGCAGACCGAACACGTCCCAATAAATACACGGCACAGGCCTTGCTCGCCCGTGTAGCGCTTTATGAGGGATCGTGGAACGAAGCTTCAAACGCTGCATCTGCTGTGCTGAATAATACGCAACTGTATGTATTTGAAAGCGATCTTTCGAAAATCTTTCTGAATAGCAGTACCACTACGATATGGCAACTAAGTCCGGAAAATGCAGGAGGAAACACCTATGAAGGTGCCAGTTTTATTTTTACTGGCGGAACACCCCCGCTTTCGGCTATCAGCATGGGATTGATGTCGGGTTTTGAGCCAGGCGACCTTCGTAAAGCAACATGGACCAAAGCAGTGACAAACGGAAGCCAGACTTGGTACCATCCCTATAAATACAAACAAAAGGAAAACACATCTACCTCGATGGAATTTTCTATCATTTTCAGAATCGGAGAACTTTACCTGATCAGGGCGGAAGCCAGGGCTAAGGCAGGAGACCTGATTGGAGCCAAGGAAGATTTGAATATCATCCGCAGTACTGCAGGACTTGCTGATACCAATGCCATTTCGCAGGAGGAAATCCTGCAGGCTATCTTGCGCGAAAGAAGGGTAGAACTGTTTACCGAATTTGGTCATCGCTTTTTTGACCTGAAACGATTTGGAGTGATTAATCCGGTACTTTCTGCTGTAAAGCCCGGCTGGGATACCAATGACGTCTTGTTTCCAATTCCGGAAACGGAAATAAATTTGAACCCGAATTTGGAACCTCAAAATTCAGGATACTAATGGAGTCGATCTATAACATTAAAAATTTCATCTTGATTTGGTTAATTTGTTTTCTTTCTGCCTGCCCGCTTTTTGGGCAGGTCAAGAAAGTAAAGCTATTGACACAGGATGACTATGGTAAGTGGAGCCAAATGATCCGTGAGGGTATTTCTGATAATGGGAATTGGGTGCAGTATCAATTGGTCTATGATTCAGGGAATGATACGTTGTTTGTAAGGAATTTGAAAGGCAAAAAGGTTTTGGCTGCTGCAAAAGGGTATGATGGCCAATTTTTTAACGGCAACTCGTTTGTTTATATGCTTCCTGATAAAAAAATAGGAATTTCAAACCTAACGAATGGAAGGGAAAAGAAGATTGAAGGTGTTGGAAATTATCAGATTGCGGACAACGGTGGTTTTCTGTTACTTACTTCCAATGAAGAAGACGGTACAACAACCATAAAGGTATTAGATTCAGATTGTACGGTGATCGAAACGATAAAAAGTGTCAGCTCCTTTATGATTAGTCCAGATCGCAACTCTTTTGTGTATTGCCATACTGACGGTGGAAATAAGAAAGTAACATTGTTGGCCTTTTTAGATCATAAAGTTCAAAAGAAAATAATAGCATCAGGCAACTATGCCTATTTCAATCCAGTCTGGCAACCTAACAGCAATGCCGTAGCTTTCTTAGGGCAGCCAATCCTAAAAACTGGTTCATCGGGGCCTGAAGTTTTTTTCTATACCGTGCCCGAAGATAAAAGTTATAGTTTCAGCATGACGCAAAATAGTTCTCTTAAAGGATTTGATTTCAATGGCTATAGCAGTTCTTCCCTTATTGTTTCGGATGATGGGATGCGGGTCTTTTTTACGCTCAAGGATCAAGAGGAAAGCAGCAATAAGGAACGTGCATCAGATGTTGAGGTATGGAATGCATCAGATTCAAACCTGTATCCATATCTAAAGCAATCTGGTAGACAGTGGTATACTAAATTGGGTGTTTGGGAACCTCTTAGCGGGAGGATACTGATTGCAGGTAAAGGAAAGCAGGATGTTTATAGGCTTAATGGAAATCAACAGTATGCTATCACAAGTGATGTATTTCCTTATTTGCCGAGTGACAAGGAAAGGCCTGAAGCAGATTATTATGTTACCAATCTGCTTACTGGAGAGGCCTCGCTTTTTTTACGTCAGGTACCTTTCGAAAATGCTGCTTTGGTATTTTCGCCAAATGGAAAGTCGGTTGCCTACTTTAGGGAAAACGAATGGAAAGTATATAATTTTGCCGACAAGACCCATATTACGATGCCATCTACAGTACCACTTGCGTACGAAGGAGATTATAGTGCACCAAGAAGTCCTTACGGATTTGCAGGCTGGACTGGAGATGGTAACAGCTTAGTGTTGTATGACCAATTTGACCTCTGGTCGTTTTCAATAGATGGTAAAGAGAGCAAACGACTGACCAGGGGAAGGGAAGAGGGAATCATTTTTCGTATTGCTGACATTGGCAATGCTCGTTCAATAGATCAATCGTGGCTTTTCGAAACAGGGAAAGAGATTTATCCTGCCAGTGCTATTCTATTGGATGCCCAGAGCGAGGACAACGACAAGAGTGGTTATGCCGTTTTATCTCCAAATGGAAAGGTAAACATCAAGACTTTTAGGGATAAGAAACTAAGCAGACTTAAAAAAGCTAAAAATAAGGATATCTTTATTTATAGGCAGGAAGATTATGATTTGCCACCACAAATTGTAGTTGCCCATGGCAATAAATGGAAAGATGATGTTGTTTTTAAAAGCAATCCGCAACATAGGCATTATTCATGGGGGCATTCTGAATTAATCTCCTATCGAAATAGTGCAGGTGAGTCTTTGAAAGGGGTTTTATTTTATCCTTTTGACTATCATCCTGAAAAAAAATACCCAATGGTTGTGCGGATTTATGAAAAACAAGGCGCCACTCTGCATACCTACATTGCTCCCTCCTTGTATAATACAACGGGGTACAATACTTCAAACCTAACAAGCCAAGGATACTTTGTACTGCATCCCGATATCAATTATACCATTGGTAATCCGGGTGTTTCAGCGGCAGATTGTGTGATTGCTGCCACCAATGCTGTTATTTCAAAGGGGTGCATTGATTCTGGAAGAATAGGCCTGATTGGGCAGTCCTTTGGAGGTTATGAAACTTTTTTTATTGCCTCGCAAACGAAATTATTTGCGACTGCTATAGCTGGTGCCGGCGTCTCTGATATGAGCAGTTTTTATCTTTCAATGGGATGGAATTACAGCACACCTGATGCATGGCGTTTTGAACACCAACAGTTTCGCATGGGGAAGACACTTTTTGAAGATACTGAAGGCTATAGTAGAAATTCGGCTATTACATTTGCCCGTGATTTTTCAACCCCGATTTTGTCGTGGACAGGGGATTCTGATAAGCAAGTCAATCCAGAACAAAGCATGACCTTCTATATGGCAATGAGAAGATTGAAAAAGAATCATGTTATGCTGAGGTATCCCAAAGAAGGCCATGTTATTGTGGATATGGTTCGTCAGGCTGACCTGAGTTCAAAAATTATGGATTGGTTTAATCATTATCTTAAAGATTGTCCCAAACCAGACTGGAGTAGTCCGGAATAGAATTTGCATTAAAAAGCGATGCGGTTAATCATTGATTAACCGCATCGTACTTTTAAAATACAACGAAGATCGTTATACTTTTTTGTAAAGTGTTTGTGGACAAGAGGCATCACTTTCATTTATTTTGCCTTTTAATGTCTGCAACGATGGTGTCTTGCAGATGTCATTTAAAATGGTACTACACATGATGTCCTGAACACAAGGATGCAGGGCATCCACAAATAAGTAACCACGCTGATCACCCGGTGCTGCTTTTACAGTACCCATTGACATTGTTGCAAATGCTCCTAGCGATCCCAAAATAACGACTGCCAAAGGCATCATCAGTTTTTTAAAATTTGTTCTCATAATAAAAAGTATTAATGTTTATGATCTACTCTGTTACAGGTTTTCGATCGTACTCCTGATACTGCGCAGTATATTTTCAATATTAATTGTCATTTTTTAGTGTTGCCCTAGTTGTTAAATAGTTCAGTAATTTGTAGCAAACAATTTTATCATCGATTATGGCATACAGTTTTCTATTCATTACAATAAAACTGTTCATACTAGATTTACCTATCTTGTAAATCGGAAAGCTTGATTTATAGGAATGGTCCCTTAAATCATATACATCAATGATGCTCGCTTCCTTCCATAGTTGATCCCTTTCGTATTGCCCGGATATAGTGGAATTTACATACAGTAAATTATCACTTACCGCACTCATCTTGTTGACTATTAATGGAGGGTTTGAAAAAGTGTTGATGTTCTTGCTTTTCACTTCCGTTACTTTAATTTGTACTTTGCTTATAGTGTCGATGGTATTGCCTCTGTAATCAAGTTTGAGATTTTTATGAGCAACTATATACTGATTACGGTAACGGTACACATATACAATGCGATTATTATTGTTGTCGAAATGCAAGGATCCATCTACATCGAAAATTCCATCAATTTGTGTTTGGAGAAGTTCTTCGGAATTGTTCTCTAAACGATGGCTGAGGCTTGTTGTACCAAGGATACTTTTTCCTGTTTTCTGATCAATAAAGCGGACCGCAACGTTGTCTTTATCAATTGGCTCCAGATGTGAAAAATATTTTCCGGTGCTTACAACTAATTTTGCATTCCAGTCATGAATATTTCCCTTAAATATATAAGGAACATTTCCCTCAAATAGGTAAAAGTTATTCTCAAGTACTTTAACCATAGGGGTATGGAAGGGCAGTTTTTTGTTGTTTGGAATTATCTTATAGGTTTTTCGGTTTGTTAAAGCTGTATCCAATTCCATTACTTGTAAAGGAGCAGTGCTGTTTCCTAAATAGATTTTTCCATTGCTACTCCCTGCAAAATAGTAGGAGTTGTATCCCAAATCTGCCTTATATTTTTCCTGCGCCACATGTTGTGGAAATCTTCGGATAAATGTATTTGCATAATGGATGATATTTTCAGACCTATTAAAAAGTAATATCACTATAGCTGTTCCAGCAATTGCGCAAAAAAACATCAATACTATCTTGTTCTTAATTTTCATGATTGGTTTTTATTTGTAATTGTTTTTGTGTTTTGTATCGGTACAAAAATTATCGCTATTCCTATAAGCACAACAAATAGGAGGTTAAAAATAAGGTGCTGGTTCCATGTCATTTTTTCAAGTACACCACCGCATGAACAAGGAACGAAAGCACTGTAATTAAGGATAATGTAGATGTAGGCCGTAAACATTACCATTAGTGTAAAAGAACCTAATAATGAAACGAATCGTAGTCTTGGAATAAACAGTCCAAGAGCCAAAGCTATTTCAGCCAATGGTACTGTCACGGAGACCCAGCGTGCAAATGCACTAAGTAATGGTGATTGACCCAATTGAATGATGAAATTTTCATAATCAAGTCCTTTACTTGTAGCAGCATAAATAAAAAGTAATGCCGTTAGATAGCAAATTGTAATCATCAACGTATTTCTTATGTTTTTAATCTGGTTCATTTGTCTGATTTTTAGTTTGAGGAACTTCTATAATTATAATTTTTATACACTATTATCCATTTTTATTACTGCATTGAGGCAATAAATTTTAGCATCGTATTCAAATTCCATTAAATGAAAAAAAGCATTTTATTTATGATTTAATTATTTGGAATTGAAACTGAAACAAAACTACAATAGTCTGTTTGATAACGTGTTACCGAAATCCGGCATGAATTTGTCAAAATCCGCAATTTTAGTTAAAGTTTTAAAAAAGCATCGTTGGAATAAAATTGACGAATAAAAAAAGTGCCAAATAAACAATATTTGTTTATTTGGCACCCAGCTATTTTCTTCTTATATAATTTGTTATTACTTCCCGGTTTCGCTCAATGTCTTCAATTTTTCATTGAGTTCTATAAGTCCGGCTTTTTGTAAACACTCATCCCCAAACAGTTTTAATTCCTGAAGGTTTTCTTCTGGAACACTTGTCATGAGAATCGATGGTTTATCATCGTCTTTAGCAGCTAATCCACGTTCAATGACATGGTTTAATAACAGCACATTTTTTCGTGAAATTTTCAAATCAATCTTCACTACGTCATTCATTCCAGGGATACTGAGTACAGTATCAAAAACCTTGGCCACATCATTTGTTGTCATAATCTTCACGTTTTTAATTAATAATTTATTCTGTAAAGGTATAAAGTCGTTTATGAATTTTGATAGGTAAAATTTACCTATGATAGGTAGAATCCATACCACTTACTTAATTTTGTATCTGATTTAAATGCTGAACATTAAAATGTACGATAGGATTTTAGATAAACAGAGTTACAGAAATGTGCTTTGAATTGGATATAAAATGTGTCAATTAAAAATGGTTTAAAAAATGATTTTCAAGAGTATAAAATTTGACAATTATTTCAAAAGAAGCGGTTTGTCAAAGGGAAGTTCTGGAAAGATAAAAAAGTTCTGGAAAGATGATTTCATTTAAGTATTAAATGACAACTGTTACCCTTTAAAATGAACAACCAAAAACCTTCCTAAAAACAGTCAGGATTTTGTTGTTTTAAAGTTGTTTTATTGCTTGGAAAGAGCACTACCTTTTATGGAAAATTGGTGAGTAAAATTTGGACTTATAATTATCCGGTTGCAATGGTTTTTAAATTATAGGAGTGTGCACTTTCCTTGACTACCGAAAGTGATGATAAAATACCCCTTTATATAAGTCATCGAGATTTAATGACTGAATTGATAGTTCCTATGAATGGCTGAAATACCAATATTAATATATTACATATTATAAAAAGAGCTATAAGTGGGGAAATTGAGTTTTGAATATTTTAGAAATGCTGGAATATCTAAAAAACATTTAAAGTGGCTGTAAGATTGCAACGTTCCTGCAATCGGCAAGATGTCCTGTTGTTTAACAACAGATTCTTGCTGCTCTATACTCGGGACTCGTTAGCAGTGACACTGAAAGGATCAAAAGAGTTTGATAATAATGAAATGAAATGTAGCGAATTCACGAATACCGATAAGAAACAAATTGAATTAATGAGTAAAATGAGAGATGATGGAAAGAGAAAATTCAAGCAGAACACGCATTGTTGGGTTACGGTTTACACCCGAAGAGTATGCGAAAATTGAACGTAAATGGAAAGCAAGTACTTGCCGTAAGCTGAGTGATTACATTCGTAAACACCTATTTAATAAACCAATAAACACCAATTACAGGAATCAATCTTTAGATGATATGACCTGTGAAATGACGCTGCTATATAAGCAATTAAATGCCATCGGAAACAACTTTAATCAGGCGGTAAAAAAACTACATACCCTTGACCAAATTCCTGAATTTAAAGTCTGGATTATCAGTTCTGAACAAGATAAAAAAATCCTTTTGAACAAGGTTGATGAAATCAAAATATGCATCCAAAAAATCTCAGAAAAATGGTTGCAATCATAAAAACAGGACACTCAATCCACAAGGTTTTCTATTATAATGAAAACAAAGTAAAAGAGGGTGTAGCAGAGTGTGTTGGTGCCGGAAATTATCCAATTGATGTGGATAAAATGAGCGGTACTATAAAACTGAATCGTTTTTTGAAACAGTTGGAATTAAATGAAAATGTAAAGCGAAACAGTGTACATATCTCATTGAATTTTCATCTTTCGGAAAATTATTCCAAAGAAAAATTAATGACTATTGCAGATACTTATATGGAGAAAATAGGTTTTGGAGAACAACCTTATCTGGTATACCAGCATCACGATTCCGGGCATCCGCATCTCCATCTGGTATCCATAAATGTAGAGAGGGATGGTAAGCGGATCGACATGCAAAATATCGGTCGAAACCGATCTGAACCAGCGCGAAAAGAAATCGAAGAACTTTTTGGACTTGTTAAAGCGCAAGGACGTATAAATAATCAAGATTTTGAACTCCAACCTATCATCTCAGGAAAGATTCACTATGGGCGAAACGAATCCAAAAAAGCCATTGCAAATGTATTGGCCCAGGTGCTTTCATCGTATAAATATACCAGCCTTCCGGAGCTGAATGCAGTGTTACAACAATACAATGTTTTGGCAGACAGAGGCAATGAAAATTCAAGAATGTTTAAGACAAAAGGATTAATGTACCGGATACTGGATGAAAATGGCAAACTTATCGGTGTACCCATAAAGGCCAGTCTCTTTTACAACAAGCCAACCCTGAAATTTTTAGAAGGAAAATTTGCATCCAACACCACTGGTCAAATTTCCGATAGGAGAAGGGTAAAAAACGCTATTGATATGGCATTTTTAAGAACGAAAATATCACTTACGGAAATGGTGCAACTACTGGAAAAAGATGGAATCAATACTGTTTTTAGAAAAAATGCAGAAGGATTACTTTATGGGATTACTTATGTAGACCATACCACAAAATGTGTTTTTAACGGTAGTACGCTGGGCAAACAATACAGTGCTAAAGCAATTCAGGAACGCTGTGAATCAATTAGCCCAGTGGAACAAAAAATGGGAAGTTCAGATAGTGAAAAATCACAGGGAATTGCATCTCAAACGACTCATTCGAAAATCAATACAACTTCGTTTGGTGATGATTTTCAAAGTAATAAATCAGTTGGATCCGATTTAGTAGGGGGGCAATTATTGGATATGCTTACGCAATCCGAACAGGCTGCTAATTACGTTCCGTATCAACTCAAAGGCAAAAAGAAAAAAAGAAGAGGACAATCTAATAATCAATAAAATTTAAAATTATGGCTATGCAGACCGGAGAAAACGAACAGGCATTGAGGAAGATACTCGACATGACCAGACTAATCAGCATCATTGTTTTGGGGATTCATTTTTATTATTACTGCTACGCTGCCTTTCGGGAGTGGCATCTTGTTAGTGGATTCAGTGATAAAATTATGGGCAACATTCACCATACAGGATTATTCAGTAATTTTTACAAATCCAAAATCTTTGCATTGTTTTTTTTGATAATTTCCCTAATAGGTGCTAAAGGACGTAAAGATGAAAAACTGAATTATAAAACGGCCTTTGCTTATATAATTACGGGTATCCTAATTTACTTTATAAGCTATCTTTCATTATATCTGAAAATAGAAATAGTACAGGCAGCGATTGCTTATATAACTATTAGTTCAGTTGGATTTCTTTTGGTGCTTTCCGGAGGTACTTTGCTCTCGCGTATTATAAAAAACAGGCTCAATCAAAAGGATATTTTTAATACCGAAAATGAGACCTTTCCTCAAGAAGAAAGACTTTTGGAGAATGAATATTCCATCAACCTTCCAGCCAGATATCATTTAAAAGATAAGGTGCGAAACAGCTGGATAAACATCATTAATCCCTTTCGTGCTCTGATGGTTCTGGGGACTCCAGGTTCTGGTAAGTCATATTTCGTCATACGTCATGTCATTACCCAGCATATACGCAAAGGTTTTACTATGTTTATTTATGATTTTAAGTTCGATGACCTTTCCAAAATTGCTTATAATACCTGGCTCAAATACAAACATCTTTATCCGAAACCACCACAATTTTGTGTTATTAATTTTGACGACCTGACCCGAACACACCGATGCAATCCATTGGAGCCTTCAGCCATGAGTGATATTACCGATGCTTCTGAATCTGCACGCACCATTCTGTTAGGATTAAATCGGGAATGGATCAAACGTCAGGGAGATTTTTTTGTGGAATCACCGATCAATTTTCTCTCAGCCATAATATGGTATTTAAGAAAATATAAAGACGGCGAATTTTGTACGCTTCCCCATGTTATAGAACTCATGCAAGCAGACTATGATAGCTTGTTTACCTTGCTTAGAACTGAAAAAGAAATTGAGGCACTCATCAATCCTTTTGTAAATGCCTACCTCAATAATGTAATGGACCAATTGGAAGGTCAAATCGCTTCGGCAAAAATCGCAATGGCGAGGCTTTCTTCTCCGCAATTGTATTATGTTTTATCAGGTAATGATTTCACATTGGACATCAATAATCCGGAGGAACCAAAAATTGTATGTATGGGGAATAATCCACAGAAAATACAAATTTACGGTGCTGTATTATCACTTTATGTAAGCAGATTGGTAAAGTTGGTCAACCAAAAAGGCAAACAGAAAAGCAGCCTGATATTCGATGAATTTCCGACTATATATTTGAACAATATGGATAGTTTGATTGCTACTGCTAGAAGTAATAAGGTAGCTACTTGTTTGGGTATTCAGGACTTCAGCCAGTTGCGTAAAGACTATGGACGTGAGCAGGCCGATGTGATCATGAACATCACCGGAAACATCATCAGCGGACAGGTTACCGGGGATACAGCTAAACAATTATCAGAGCGTTTCGGAAAGATCATGCAGGACAGGGAAAGTCTTTCTATTAATAGTGGAGATACTTCAATTAGCCGCTCAAAACAGTTGGAATCTGCGGTGCCTCCTTCCAAAATTTCCGGACTTAGTTCTGGTGAATTTGTAGGTATGGTAGCCGATGATCCCGATTGCAAAATTGAGTTGAAAACATTCCACTGCGAAATTGTGAATGATCATGAAGCGCTTAAAAAAGAGGAAGACAATTATAAGGAGATACCTGCAATACGTAAACTTGACAACACAATGGTCCAACGAAACTATCTCCAAATAAAACAGGATATCAAGGAGATTATCCATTCTGAAATGGAACGACTTTTAAATGATCCTGCACAGGCTCATTTAGTGGTAAAAAAATAAGATTTAATTTAAAACATAGAAATGATGCTACAAGAACAATTTACCGATATTATTCAATTAATAAAGCAGTCCAGATCAAAAGCAATTACTGCCATCAATACTGAAATGATCAATCTCTATTGGAACATTGGTCAATACATCCATAATCGTATTGAAAGCGCAGAATGGGGCCAGTCTATTGTTAAGGAATTAGCTGAATATTTACAAAGTAATGAACCCGAAATAAAAGGTTTTTCGGATAAGAATCTTTGGAGGATGAAGCAATTTTATCAGACCTATAATGCATTTCCAAAACTCTCAGCACTGCTGAGGGAAATTAGCTGGACAAACAACCTTATTATTTTGAGCAGGGCAAAGTCAATCGAAGAACAAGAATTTTATTTGAGGCTTTCGAGTCAAGAAAAATTTAGTTCAAGAGAGTTAGAAAGACAAATAAACAGTGGTGTTTTTGAAAGAACTATTATAGGAAATACAAAACTCTCATCAGTGATGAGAGAATTACATCCTGATATCACAAACACATTTAAAGACAGTTATATATTTGATTTTCTTAATCTTTCTGAGTCGTATAACGAGAGTGATTTACAAAAAGGCTTAATCAAACAAATGAAAAATTTTATACTTGAATTAGGCAAAGATTTTTTATTTATTGGTGAGGAGTACAAAGTTCAGGTGGGTCACAGTGATTTTTACATTGATCTGGTGTTTTATCACAGAGGCTTACAATGTCTAGTTGCATTTGAATTAAAATCAGATAAGTTTAAACCTGAACATTTAGGTCAGCTAAATTTTTATTTAGAAGCATTGGATCGAGACGTAAGAAAACAAAATGAAAACCCAAGTATTGGAATATTGTTATGCAAAGATCAGGATCATGCAGTTGTTGAATATGCCTTAAGCCGAAGTCTTTCGCCAACAATGGTAACTGAATATAAGATTCAGCTTCCAGACAAGCATTTATTAAAGCAAAAGTTAAATGAAATATTGAAATAGTACTATTTATATTAAAAAATGATATGCCCTTTTGTTCTCTCGCATTTATATGTACCCATTACTTTTTATAGCTACTAATCATTTAAATCTAAAATCTAAAAAATTTATCATTTTCTGACAGCTCGAGGATTGTATGATCTTCAATATATTTTTGTCCAAGAAACATAATTCTTTCTTTTAACACAGAAACAATAAATTGTCCATTTAAATTATCTGCAATTTCAAAGATTTTTTGTATTTGATTTTTATGAATTATCTCCATTTTGTCATGAACAACGAAACGCGGAAAATTTATGCCCAATTCTTCAAAATAATTAATAAATGCAAAATCCAGAGCAATAATATCAGTTTTTTTATAACCATCTCCAACATTTCCTTTTATGTTATCAAATTCAAATTTTCTAGATTCGGGATTATATAATAAATAGATTTGTTCTCCGTGAGTTAAAAAAGTATACTTTTTAAAATATTTATTAAATATTTCCTGAATATTTTCATTAAGTGCTTCCAGATAAGTATTGAAAACCTCGGTTAAATCATCTAAAATGTCAACATTATCATCAATTGATTTTAAAAGCTCTTTGATAGTTTCTATTTGACCAACAATTTTACCTCTATCTGTATAAAGTTCATTTAGCTCTTCTCGCACTTTTATTAAATCGTCAAAACTTCCACTATTATCCAGCAATGACAAGATTCTTGATTGTTCTTGTAAAATCGGTTTTATAAGTTTTTCTTTTTGATTTTTATCTTTTAATAATTTTTCTATATGCTTTTCAACATAATTTAATTTATTATAAACCATTTTGTTGTGAAAATTCAAAACCTCTTCAAAAGTTTTTTGAATTTGTGGAATTAAAACTTTTGCTTCTTCATATAAACCTTTAATAACGTTCGGATCAATCTTACTTTTACTTTCTGTCAATTCTTGCTTACTTTTATAGCTTAAACTTAATTTTAAGTCTATATTAGCAATATGAGATGATAATTCAGCACTCTCAGATTTTACATCTTTCAATTTTTCCAATAAATCATCATATGTTTTTGGAAGATTAAAAGTTTTTATAATATTTTCCTGCTCAGCTATTGATTTATCGATTTGAGTAAGTCTGCTTTCTAATTTTGGCAAATTACTTTTGCCTTTCATTTTAGTAAGTTGGCTAGTCAATTTTTTTATCTCAGCAGAAACATTTAACCTTTTACTAATGATATCTTGTTCAGGAAAACCGAACAAATATAGATACATTGCTTCGTAATCATTATCATTTTTAAATGTTGATAAGACTTTCAATAAGTTTGCTTCCGAATATTGATCTGACCTAACAAATTTTTTAATTATTGTTCTAAAACTGATTTTTGTTTGTGTAGAAGGAATACCAAAAAATAACTCATTTAGTTTAAAACAATATCGTTTTAAATCACTGTATTTCTCATTGTCTATAAAAAGGTCGTTCTCGGAATTAAAACTTCTTATTAATCTAATTATTTTTTTGTCATTAGTAATTAATTCTAATTCAAAAACAACATTTTCTTTGAATAAAAAATCTTTGACTTCTTCATTGTCATTTCCAGTTTCTTTATCCTTATATAAATCTTTGCCGCTAGAGCCCAAACAAAAATCAATTGCCCGAATAAATGTAGTTTTACCAACATTATTACCTGATTCAGAATTCATTATTCTCAATGGTGTCGAATCAACAATTAAATTTAAGCCTTTTTCTATAAAAGGAATATCTCTAATTATTTTTCCATTTCTATTTATAACTAGCTTTTTTAGAAACATCTTTTAATTTTTGTATCGTTATATATTTCTACAAAGCCAATTATGTACAGCCAGTCTAGAGCGTATAAAAAATAGCTAAAACTCAAATCTTGTTGTCTAAACATTGAGACATAAGAAGTATATAAAGTTTTTGTGTCAATAGTTCTTAAATTAATAGAATTAAATGTTTCTATAATTCTTCCTCCAATAACATAAAGGCTTTTTTCTGGGGCAACATCTTGTGGTAGTAACATTAGCTGTTTGGATTTTCTAAAACTTTGCAGTCTACAAATGCATGACAAACAATCGTAAATACATTTAAATTTACACTTTCTGAACTTAAATGTGAAATTTCTTTGGTATTGGATGCAATACTAATTAATAAAGAACTAATTACATCGGAAATAATTGTATCAGCAAATTGATTTACGATTTCCATCCTTTTCATTCCTTGATTTTTTTTTAATAAATCTCCCAAAACTTGTAAATACAATGAATTTATATAATTCAAAAAAACTTTCTTTCTTCCAGGCGTTTCAGAATTTAAAGAATCATATGCATTTTCCAAATAATAAGCATTTTCACTATAATTTGACTCAATTAAAAATCGATATGTAAGGACATTATTAAAATCAAGTTTTTCATCAATATCAGGTGGCAAATTTCGTCTCTCATACTGGTTTTCATTATCAACAATACCATTGTAAATATGCAATACCAATTTATTCAAATCAGCGGGATTATTTGGTAGTGATATTAAACGATGTATGTATTTATCATCAACAATTAATTGCGTGATTTCTTGTTTATTGTTAAACCCGAAAATACTTTGATTATTTTTTGTCACCAGTACTTATCTTTTGCTTGTTCTTTTTCCCTAATGTGAATTGACTATTTTTATCTCCAATTGTTTTTGTTAAAGTAATTACTTTTGAAGCTGCAAAAATACTTATAAAAAAACCAAGTATACCGCATATGTTAGCGATAATTGAAATTGTTTCTCCTCCCATAGTTGTAAATTTATTATGATTACTTAAAAATGTTCAAGCTGTGTAAATTTATAATTTTAAATGGTTCTGAAAAACTTATTTTTACAAATAAAATTACTACTAATAGATCTATAAAAATATAGACAACAATCATCTATAAACAATCATCTATAATTGAATGTCTTTGCCTTAATTTCCAGAATATCCCTTTTCAACTCCAAAAACATATCTTTCACACTTACAGATTCAGAGATTTCTTGTTTCCTGTCATTCCGCCCAATATTACACTCGTATTCCCAAATTTCAAGAATATCCGAAGCCTTGACTTCGTAAGCGGGATAAAAACGGTTGTCTGATTCTACAACCAGTACATTTTTCTTGTTTTTATTCAGTCGCTTATACACCATACCCTCACTTTTGGTTATAAATATATAGGTCTTGCCATCCATGACTTCGCCCAATTTTTCAATATAACGCCCGACGATAATACTACCGTCTTCATGAGGAGGCATCGAATCTCCTTCAACTGGAAACCCTCTGTGCTTTCCTGGACCCAAAAAAGGCAATGAAATATGTTGCAGGCTTTCAATATACTCAGGATCGGCATAACCATTTAAGTAGCCAGCTTTAACTTTTTGTGTAACGACTTCAATAAAATTCTCCCCGTCCTTATCAACAGTGATCGGCAGTACCAATCTGTTATTTTCCAATTTCAACAAATCATCCATCGGAATTTTCCGCACGTCCACAGAAAGCAACAGGTCAATACTGATATGATAATAATGCGCTATTTTCTTCAGTATTTCATATGGTGCTTCCGAGCTTCCGTCTTCGTATTTTACGTACCGACCCCGAGTGATTAAAAGGCTTTCAGCGAGCTTTTCCTGCGAAATTTTTTTATTCACCCTAAGGCTCCTGATGTTGTCTGAAAATAAAGACATATTTATTTTGTTACAATTTGTAACAGCAAATATAATTAATTTTGTTACAACCTGTACTAATTTTGTAGTGTATAAAATGGGATGACTATGGAAAGAGCAATTGTACATATGGATTTGGATACGTTTTTTGTGTCCTGTGAAAGGTTAGGCAACTCAAAATTAGAAGGTATCCCTTTGATCATTGGTGGTGGTGACCGTGGCGTAGTGGCTTCATGTTCTTATGAAGCAAGAACGTTCGGCGTTCGTTCCGCTATGCCAATTAAAATGGCGCTTCGGCTTTGCCCGCAGGCAAAAGTGATGAAAGGCGATATGGAATTATACTCTAAATTATCCCATGATGTTACTCAAGTTATTGAAGAGAAAGCCCCAATAATGGAGAAAGCCAGCATCGATGAATTCTATCTCGATATTACCGGCATGGATAAATTTTATGGTGGGTATAAATGGACCAATGAGCTGGCACAATCGGTTACTAATGAAACTGGTTTACCAATAAGTTTTGCTTTATCGGTTAACAAAACCGTTTCTAAAATTGCAACTGGAGAAGGAAAACCAAAGGGGAATTTGGAAATACGGGAACACATGGTAAAACCATTCTTAAATCCACTGTCCATCCAAAAAATTCCTATGGTGGGCGATGTTACATTTCAATTATTGTCAAGAATTGGTATTCGTACCATTCAGACACTTTCCGAAATGCCAACGGAAGTGCTGCAACGAATGATTGGTAAGAATGGTATCGAAATATGGAAAAAAGCCAACGGAATAGACAACAATCCAGTGGAGCCCTACACGGAACGGAAATCAATTTCAACAGAACATACTTTTGCACAGGATACAATCGATATTCAAAAACTGAAATCAATACTTATCGGTATGGTCGAAAAATTGGCCTTTCAACTACGTTCCGAAGAATGGCTCACCTCAACAGTAGTCATCAAGATACGGTATTCTAATTTTGATACGGAAACCAAACAATGCCGAATACAATATACATCTGCCGATCACATCCTGACTAAAAATGTTACCGATTTATTTGATAAATTATACCAGCGCCGCATGCGCCTCCGATTGATCGGAATTCGTTTCAGTGGACTAGTCAGAGGCACATACCAAATAAATATGTTTGAGGACACAGAAGAAATGCTGTCATTATATCAAGCCATGGACAAAATGAAAAGCCGTTATGGCTTTGATGCTGTAATGCGATGCGCTGGTGCAACGTTCAAGCCCAACAACAAAGCAGAAATTTTAAAACGCAAATTCTAATTCATAATGTATCTCAACTGCCATTCCTTCCACTCCCTGCGCTACGGCACTATCCCGTTGATGGACTTGATACAACAAGCTGTTGCATCTAATGTCAAAGCTATGGCATTGACAGACATCAACACGGTTACTGGTATTTACGATTTCATAAAAGCATGCAATGAGGTTGGGATAAAACCATTGGTCGGTATGGAATTTCGATGCAATCATAAATTACGTTATATAGGTCTGGCCAAAAATGTTGAAGGTCTTGCAGAAATGAACCGATTCCTGACCAAACATAATTTTGAGGATACAACTTTACCTTTAGAAGCACCTGAATTTAGAGATGTTTTTATTATTTATCCATTTGCAAATGTACCCTCTGTTTTAAAAGAAAACGAATATATCGGTATTCGTCCAGAACAGCTCACTAAATTATACCTACAGGAATGGAAAAATAAACAGAGTAAAATGGTTATTCTGCAACCGGTAACATTCCGCACAAAAAAAAAATTCAATCTGCATAAGATCCTTCGGGCTATCGATACGAATATCATTTTATCCAAACTTACTGAAGAGGACTACTGCAAAACTTCTGAAGTGATGCAACCTTTAGAAGAACTACTGGCAAAATATAACGAGTACCCAGAGATAGTGGCGAATACCGAAAAAATAATTCAAGAATGTAATTTTGAATTCGATTTCAAAACCCCAAAAAATAAAAAGTTTTACACCAACAGCAGGAAGAGTGATATGGCATTACTTACTAGCCTTGCACACCAAGGACTTGTTTGGAGATACGGCAACAATAACCCTCAGGCAAAAGCCAGAGTGGAAAAGGAATTGAAAGTGATTGATGAATTGGAATTCAGTGGCTATTTTTTAATAACATGGGATATCATCCGATACAGCAATAGTCAGGGTTTTTTACATATCGGTCGTGGAAGCGGTGCCAACAGTATTGTGAGTTATTGCCTTGGCATTACAGACATCTGTCCTATTGAGTTGGATTTGTATTTTGAGCGTTTTCTGAATCTGAATCGTAAAAGTCCACCCGATTTTGATATCGACTGGTCCTGGAAAGAACGCGATACAATACTCGAATATATTTTCAATCGCTACGGTGCTGATCATGTGGCTTTCTGTGGAACCAATGTAGAGTTCAAGTACCGATCAATATTTCGGGAAGTAGGAAAAGTGTTTGGTTTGCCAAAGGAAGAATTGGATATGCTGGCTAAAAACCCAATGGCTTTACATGATAAAAATTCAGTAGTCAAGTACGTTCAGGAATACGGAATGATGCTCGAAAAATACCCAAATCAGAGAAGTATGCATTCTTGCGGTATATTGATTTCGGAGGAGCCCATTACCAATTATACAGTTCTGGAAATGCCTCCAAAAGGGTTCCCTATTGTTCTTTTCGATATGCATATTGCAGAGGATATTGGCTTTGAAAAGTTCGATATTTTAAGTCAGCGTGGTATTGGGCATATTGATGATAGCGTAAAGCTGATTCAAAAGAACCGTGGTATTAAAGTAGACATCAGAGATACGTCATTATCCAAAGATGAAGCCAAAGCCAATACGTTTTTAGAACGCGGAAAAACAATCGGATGCTTTTACATTGAAAGCCCAGCCATGCGCGGACTGCTCCGTCGCCTTAAATGCGATAACTACAAAACACTTGTGGCAGCTTCATCAATTATTCGTCCGGGTGTCGCACAATCAGGAATGATGAAAGAATATATATTCCGTCATAATAATCCAGACAAGTTCGAGTATTTCCATGATGTTTTTAAAGAACAGCTGGGCGAGACCTACGGTATTATGGTCTATCAGGAAGATGTAATTAAGATTGCCTTGCATTATGGAGGACTTCCAGCTGCTGATGGTGATATTCTGCGTCGGGCAATGAGTGGCAAAGGCCGTTCGAAAACTGCATTGCAAAAAGTGAAAGATAATTTCTTTGCCTCCTGTGTTCAAAAAGGGCATCCTTTAAAATTGAGTGAAGAAATATACCGTCAGATTGAATCTTTCGCCGGATACTCTTTCTGCAAGGCGCATTCCGCATCTTATGCCGTGGAGAGTTACCAAAGCCTATACTTGAAGGTATATTATCCTATCGAATTTATGGTGGCGGTCATCAATAATCAGGGTGGTTTTTATCGTACTGAAGTCTATGTTCATGAGGCACGAATGTCTGGAGCTATCGTACACAATCCATGTGTCAATAAGAGTGAATACGAAACTACAGTTTATGGTATCGATGTCTACCTAGGTTTGATGCACCTTGAAGGTTTGGAAACTAAAATTGCACATGCTATAATTACAGAGCGTGAAGAACATGGCGAATTCAAATCATTAGAAGATTTTATAAATCGAATCCCCATAGGAATTGAAGGAATCCAGATTCTAATTTTCATTGGTGCATTTCACTTTACCGGTAAGACAAAAAACCAATTGCTGGTGATAGCTCGATTAATTCTGGTAAACTTCAAACCCGAAAACCGAAACATGATGTTACTTCAAGAACCGGTCAAAGAGTATAAGCTACCTGTATTGGAACGCTCTCCTTTTGAAGATGCCTTTGATGAAATAGAATTGTTAAGTTTTCCTGTGTCCTGCTCCCCTTTCGATTTGTTGCAGACCAGATACAAGGGTGATGTAATGGCAAAGGATTTGGTAAAACACCACAAAAAAACTGTAAAAATGCTCGCTTATCTGATTTCCCGAAAACACGTGCCTACCAAAAGAGGTACCATGTATTTTGGCACTTGGATAGACATAGAAGGGGAATATTTCGACACTGCTCACTTTACGGATAGTCTTGAAAAATACCCTTTCCAAGGCGGTGGCTGTTATTTACTCTTGGGAAATGTTGAGGTAGATTATCACTTTCCTACCATTACTGTTACCAAAATGGCCAAAATGCCTTTTATTCCTGATCCCCGATATTCAAATACCAAAGACAGGCAATATAAAGTTCACGAACATATTCGGGAAGACATCAGCATGACACATCGGGCTCCATATCCTCAGGAGCATGAAATTAATTTACCAAGGCAGAAAATGAATACATGATAACTAGTAACACTTATTCAAAATGATACTTTTCAATGACACAGAAATATTTACATCAGGCACTGGCGGAAAAAAAATCTTTGACCTTCCAGATACCGAACTCATGTTATATGATAATTTTTTCACCAAGGAAGAATCAGATAACTATTACACTACCCTACTCAACAACACACCATGGCATGAATATCAGATGCCTATGTATGACAAAACGGTAACAGCACCCCGGATGATCTCATGGTACGAAGATATAATTAACCCAGACTGTCCAGATTGGCCTTCCGAATTGCGTACAATCAACCAACGCGTTGTAAATGAAACGCACATGAAATTTAATGCTGTATTACTTAATCTTTATCGGAATGGCAAAGACGGTGTGGCATGGCACAGTGATAAGACACGTAGTACCAATAAAAATATGAATATTGCATCGGTTACATTCGGTGAAACTCGTATGTTTCGTTTACGTCATAAATTTCGCAACGATGTTCCACAAATAGAAATCCCTTTGCATCACGGCTCTTTACTACTAATGGCGGGAACAACAAATAGCTTCTGGGAGCACCAGGTTCCCAAAACTGCTAAACAGGTCCTCCCCAGAATTAACCTTACTTTCAGGCAAATAAACAATAATTTGTAATAAATTACATATAATATCCTTGAATAAATAACAAATAAAGTATTAATTTAGTGATAGGGTTTATCGCTAGCACCTAAAATAGAAAAATGACTAATAACAACGAATTAATCAAATTTTTAGACGCACAAAATCAGGTGTACCTAAAAGCCCTTTCAGAAATCAAAAAAGGCAAAAAGGATACCCATTGGATGTGGTATATCTTTCCTCAAATCAAAGGATTGGGCTCCAGTGAGACTGCACAGTATTACGGAATCAAGGATTTGAATGAAGCCACTGCATACTTACAGCATCCCATTCTGGGTAAGCATTTGGTTGAAATTGCTGAGGAAGTATTAAATCTCAAAGGAAAAACAGTAACACAGATATTTGGAACTCCTGACGACATGAAATTACAATCATGCATGACATTATTTGCAAATGTTGAAAATACCAATCCTGTATTTCAGAAGGTATTGGTAAAATATTTCAATGGATTACCTGATGAACTCACACTACAATTACTAAACTTGATAAGATCCTAATCCAAAGCAAATATTGTAATTTGAAAAATATATTCTTCTACTAGAGCTATTAGATAACTATCAATAATAGTTTGCTTATTCCCACATTCCGAAAACATTTACCACTTAATCTGATATTATGAATATCAGATTTTTTTTTGCTTAAAAAATTAAAAAAAATTTAATCAGATTTCCACTCGAAACGGACTAAAAGGGCAGCTAAGATAGTGTCCGTCGTATGCTGCACGCGCATAATGGCTGCGCCACCCTTCGGGACTTATAGCGCTCCGCATTCTTAGGCCACTTATTTCTTGCTTTCTTTTTTCCCGTTTTTTCGTTTTGAAAATATTTTTTGCGGGATGGAGGGTTAAAGACAAAGTAAATAATAGGAATCATTAAAAATTAAAATTATGGAAATCACAGGCAGAATTACAGCAAATTCAGTCGTTCACAAAGTGAGCAACGACAAACAAGTGGTCAATTTTAGTATCGCCATCAATGACAATTACAAACCCAAAGGAAGTACCGAGGTAAAGGAAGTAGTTACCTATATCAATTGTTCCTATTGGTTAAATGCAAAGACAGCTGAGTGGCTCAAAAAAGGAGCACTCGTACAATTATTTGGGCGTATCGGGTTGAATGTGTATAACAACCACGAAGGAAAACCTATAGGTAGCCTTACGTTTCACACCAATAATATTAAAATTTTGGCTTTTGCAAAAAAAACGGAGCAAACAGAAAACGGTGTAATGTCTTCCATAGCACAGGGGAATAAATCTGAAACAGCAGACGATTTGCCTTTTTAGTCCAAACAATATACTAATCATTTAAATTTTTAATATCATGGCACATAATATAAATTACAACGAGCAGTCAGGAAAACACAGTTTTTTCAGCGTAAAGGAAAAAGCTTGGCACAATTTGGGGCAAATCATTCAGGACTATTCCACGAGCGCAGAAGCAATCAAACATGCAGGATTGGATTATGAGGTAGAAAAACGCAAACTGTTTACACCTTCGAGAGAAACCATTATTGATGGAGAAACCATTCACAACAAAATTGAAGTACCAAATTATTTCAGCACCGTACGTACTGACAACGATGCCGTGTTGGGTGTGGTGGGTAAAGACTATCAAATCGTGCAGAACAGGGATGCCTTTTCTTTTTTTGACAGCATTGTGGGCGGTGACGGGATTTTATACGAAACTGCAGGGGCTTTGGGCAAAGGGGAACGCATATTTATAACCGCAAAACTGCCTGACTATATTCGGGTCGGAAATGAGGACCTTATCGAAAAGTACTTGTTTCTGACCACCTCACATGATGGAAGTGGAAGCATAACCGCCGCATTTACACCAATTCGCATCGTATGCGCCAATACCCTTAATGCTGCAATGAACAACAAAACCAATACGGTACGCATTCGTCATACCTCCAATGCCAAACAGCGTTTGGAACAGGCACATAAAGTTATGGGGATATCCGACATGTTATCGGCACAGATGGAAACCATTTTCAACCATTGGACAAAAGTACGCATTACGGACAGCGAAGTAAAAAAACTGATACGGTCTGCTCTAGTTCCCAATAAGGAAGTACTGAAATCCATACAGGAGGGCAGGGAAGAGGAACTCTCAACCTGCTTTACCAACATGGTAGATAGTGCTTTTGAATATGCCATGAGTGATCCTACACAATTGATGGATACGACAAAAGGAACGGTGTTCGGAGCGTATAATTCCGTGACTGGGTATTTTCAAAATGTTAGAAATTATAAGGATGATGAAGCTAAACTAACCTCTCTTTTGATGGGTGGCACGGGACAACTCCGCACACAGTCTGCTTTTAATCTTTGTTTGGAGTTTGCCAATAAAGGTTCGGACGCTTTAATTCTTAATTAACCAATCAGGACAGGCACACATCCTGCCTGTCCTTTTAAATCCTTGCGCCATGATACAAGTAGCAGATAAATACGGGAAAAACATTACCGTTACCAATTTACCCGAAGCCTTGCAACAGGCAGACTATTTCAGAGATTTCGCCCATACAGATAAAGCCTTTAAGCGGTTTGACCAAGAACGGCAAGCGTATTGGCAAGACCTTTATGAGAAGTTAGTAAAAATTAATGATTTAGACATAAAACGAACTAAACTGTAAAACAATGGAAACCAATTTTTTTAAATCTATTCTAACCTTGCAGGTAGCAGGAAACTGGAAAATAAACATAGCCAAAGAAGATACAGACAAACTCATTGTATCTGTATTGTTTTTTAATGACAGCATCGGCGATGATGCCCGAAAAAAAGTACCGCCCATTTTGCTAAAAGGTACGGCAGAGGAACTCGACGAGGGATTTTTTGAGGCTATTGAACAGCCTGTTAAAGAAACGGCACAACTTTTTGCCAATATGGACCAGTTCCTTAAAGAAAAGGAACAAGCAAAAATCGCTTCACAAATGGAAAAAGGCAACGCTCTTAAGATAGGCAAAGAAAAAACCGAAATGCAGAAAAAATATGAGGAAGGCATGAAGAAAGCTGACGAACTCGAAACAGCAGGTAAATTTAAGGAAGCGTGGATGAAAGTGCCACAGGCGGATGTCTATCCCGAATACAAAGACATCATTCATAAACGCAAAGCGGAACTCTCCGATAAATTTCCCATCGACCTTTTCAACGACCCTAATACAGAGGAACCATGTTAATAGCTACCACATTAGTACGCATTTTTACTTTCAGGGACAGGGAGCAGGATATTAAACTCGCTGACCCTTCACCATCATTCAGTCCCGAAGCGGTTTTGAACTTTTATGCACAAACCTATCCGATTTTAACTACGGCAACCATTGAGGGGCCTTTTATAAATGACGATGCGGTGCAATACAAATTTGTATCACAGATCGGCACAAAAGGATAAACCATGAAAACGAAAACTATAACAGGCAGTATCAGATTGCCTAAAAACAAAAAGCTATGCAAACTATACGAGCAGTTAGGCACATGGGCAGAAAATGCAAACAGATTGCCCGATGCACAGGAAGTAAAAAAGTACAGGAACAATTCTGCACCGTTGGAACTCTTACCGATGGTTTTCTAAAACAGCAGTTTTTACCGTTGTTTGAACAGAGCGAAAAATTACCAAATAGCATACAGACACAAAAGGAATTTTTTAATTCGCTTGCTATCCTGACAGGGTTGTATGGTTTTGAGATAATGGATGTAGAAAACAAACCCTATCCGTACAATATCCTGTTAACGCATTCATACGTTCAAAAGCAACTCAGAAAATCAGGACAGGACATTGAACTCACCATCTTACAGGGTAATAGCGGTATGGTAAAACTAGCAACCAATCACACCTATAACACAGGCAATACATTGTATTATATTCCTATACTGCCGTTGTACCGATTGTTGCAAAACAAGAAGCACAAACAAACCGCAGAACTATTGTTATCTGTATTTGCCTATTTGTACCATATTGCAGGGATTCCGTATTACAGGGAAAACAGTAGTTATCTTTTTTATCAGTATGAATGTATGGAGGAATGGCTCATCGATGATTTTGAGAATGATGAAACCGAGGAAAGCAATAGTACACTTTCAGAATTTAATCAGGCTATTTATTATGGGGATGTAATGCTCCGTAAAATATACAACCTCTATCATCTGAATTATTTCAAACAGCGAACTGAGAGTTACAGACCAAGAACCTTCTTTGAAAAAGATTGTCTTACAGTCGCAGAAAAAGCATTGGCACTACTGCTCGAATATCCTGACTATACTATTTTTCAGAATACGTCCAATCGTGAATTTGAATATGATGACACAGTCATCAAAGCAGAACAGTACATTTCTTTCATAGCAGATAGCAATGGATTACTGTACGAGAATATAGCCCGTGTGGTCAATGACGAATTCAATGAATGCTCCGAAATGGAAGAGCCGACTTTACTACAAATCTATGATGCCGAAAACCAACCATCCAACAAAGGATTGGATTTTGAATACAGACTTTTTCCTTTAATTAACGACCTATGTACCCTTTTAAATAATACACCATGAAAGATATAACCACACAATTCGGAGCATTATACCACCCAATAAAAGCCTTTGTAGTTTATCAGAAAGATACCGCTGATAAGAATATTTATGTAGAAGCCTATGATATGGATAAAAATAGCTATCCCATAAATGCCCACCCCTTAAACCTAAAAGAAAGTAATCAGCTCGTCAATGCCTTGGACACTTCCGACAAACTCATGCGCAAATTTTTAAAACCATCAGGATTGCTTCCTAAAAATGTACTGTACATCAATCCCGAGCATGATGGTTATGCCATTTGGTACACGCCTGCACAAAAAGTCAATTTATTTTTCGTGGATAGTTTAGCCATCACAAACGGCAAAGCATTTGTACCGCCCTTGCTATGGAAAGCCTCCAAAAGCAACTTATACATTTATGCAATGGACAAAGACATGGAAATAAACGAACAAACTATCTTATACCATGCGCCTTTTTTTAATTTATATGCTGATGGTAAGGTTTGCATGGGTACCGTATCGGTCAACATACAGGCGGATTGTCTTTTAGAGGAATTCATACAAGAGTGGGAACAGTATTTTTTTAATAGTTATTTCAGTCATTTGATTGAAGATACAAGTCCCATAAAAGGAAACATAATTCAACTTTGGCAGAACCTTGTATGTAGCGGAAAACCGTTTCCCATGAAATCCTTACTTAAAAATAGTTTAACAATTAAAAAACTACTGTCATGAACACGCAAAAAGCCATGCATTACGCAGATAATTACCTGATAAATCCAACCAATCCTGTTACCGTGAACCTTATTGGTGCGGGAGGAACAGGAAGCAGAATGCTTACGGAACTTGCGAGAATGAACCATAGTCTTATTGCTTTGGGACATGCAGGACTACAAGTCAATCTATTCGATGATGATGTTGTAACCACAGCCAATCAGGGACGACAACTCTTTGCTGATGCTGAGGTGGGACTGCCCAAATCCGTGGTACTCATTAACCGAAACAATCGCTTTTTTGGAACGAATTGGAAAGCGGTAACAGAGCAGTTTAGCACAGTTAATTTAAAATCCCTGCCTAACCAAGGCAGGGCAAACATTTATATCAGCTGTGTGGATACCGTATCGGCAAGGTTCGATATTGCAACCGCCTTACAGGATTGTGCAGTACACAGCAATTGGGAACGCAATAAATCCCTGTACTGGTTGGATATTGGTAATGCCCGAAATACAGGACAAGGTATACTGTCCACAATAGAAGAAATCCAACAGCCAAATTCCAATCTATACAGGACAGTATCCAATCTTCCTATGGTCACGAATGAATTTAAGGAACTATTAGAAGCACAGACTGATAACAGAGAACCGAGTTGCTCCCTTGCTGAAGCACTGGAAAAGCAGGACTTGTTTATTAATTCCACTCTTGCCAATATGGGAGCATCTTTGCTATGGAAGTTGTTTCGTGAAGGTATGACGGAATATAGAGGCTTCTTTCTTAATCTTGCCAACTTCAGGTCACAGCCTATATTGGTGGCCTGACTCCCGCCGCCGAGCAATTGTTCTTCCTGCGTAAGAACAATTGCTCGGCGGTTGAAAGCGGTGCAGGTGCTTGCGTAAACTACCCCACCTATGGGTGCGGTAGTTTACGCAAGCACCTGCTAATTTGTTATTATTAAGTCTGATTTTTAAATAAAATCTAAATGACACTAATCAAATGCATTTACAAGACCAAATTAAAATAAGGACTTATAAAACAAAAAAAACAGCAGTAAACTTTTGCTTACCACTGTTTAAAAATTGTTTTTTTTTGTTATTAATCCTCTATCGGTTTTTTCAGGACTAGACAATTGTGTCTTTTTTATTAAAATTTAGCTGTAAAACCTAAATAAAAACTTCTTCCTACCGCAGGGATTATTCCCGGTCCAGGATATTCATCTGTTCTACGGGTAAAGTATGATTTATCAGTTAAATTATTGGCACCTAACTTGATTGCAAAATTATTTAATTTATAGGAAGCACTCCAGTCTAAAACAGTGTAAGCTGGAATATAGCCCGCAACCGGATCTTCGCTGCTCATTGCATTTGAAGCGTCTCCATAAGCATCTCCAACGGAATTAACCTGTAAAGTAGTCGATAATTTACTAGTGCTAAAAATTAAACCCACACGATTTATAGTTTTAGCGGCGGCTTCGACTCTTTTTCCTTTAAATTCTCCTGTGGTGTATTTTGCATCTACGTAGGCAAAGGAATTGAAAATACTTAAACCAAAACTAGATTGTGAATTGAAGTATTTTAGAATATTAAACTCGATATAACTTTCGAGACCTTGGTGTACACTATTGGCAATATTTTTTCTAACAGAATAATAATCCCCAGTGATAGGGTCTGTCGCCAAAGTAACGCCAATACGTTTGTTATAGGCCATATAAAATCCACCAATGTCAAAATTCAGGTAGTTTCTAATGGTACCCCTGTAGCCTAAATCACTGTTAAATCCTTTTGAATCTTTTAGATTGGGGTCAATTTTAGAGCTGATTCCAAAAGGTTCTAATTGGCTGTAATCTATCGGGCGATAAGCTTGACTAATATTGGCATAGATACTGGTGTTTTTTCCAGGTTTTAATTCCAATCCAAGCCCCGCTAATGCAAAAGTTCTGTTTCTAACTTCATCTGTAATTTGAATGTCGCCTTCTACTTCTTTATGTCCTTTGGCAGTACTTCTTAAATATTCAAATCGAAAGCCAGGAGTAACAGTAAAGTTTTTGGAGACTTTAAAAATGTTTTC
>NZ_JSYM01000006.1 GCF_000812945.1 Flavobacterium sp. AED | reverse complement strand
TTTCTTCTCGTTTTCTTATCAGTCTTTCAAGGAACTTCGCTTGTTTTGCGGGGTGCAAATGTAGTAAGCGTTTTCTAATCTCACAAGCTTTTCTGAATCTTTTTTAGAAAATAAATTTTCTTGTTTAATTCGTTTTACTTGCCAGTATATTAAAGAACCTCTGCGTCATTACCTCACTATAGTTATATTCTAATTGGTGTTCGGTGAACTTGTTTGCGGGTGCAAAAGTAGCTCCTTTATTCTCTTTTACAAGCTTTTTTAAGCTCTTTTTTTAATGTTTTCTTAACTTAAACTTTAACCCACTGAAAACATGAGTCTTGAAACTAAACTTTTTTTCTATCACCCTGCGCAAGCTTCAGGAATATTAGAAGCAACTCGACTTTATTGGTGAAAACTATGGGCAACATTATATATAGGTACTCGAAATAACTGATGCTTCACTCCTATATATCAAGGACACAATATTAATATGAGTGAGGAAGATTTCTACTTTGACGAAATAACAAAGTCGATTGAAACGCTACCCGCGTTAGGGATAGCAGCGTAAAGCCCACAGAAAAATGAAATGAAATGGAATTTTTCGAGGACTTGCAGTGGATAGCCCGACACATTATAAAAAAAGAGGCAACTACACATAATGATAATTGCCTCTTTTTTCATAATGGGGAACGCCCAAGTGATATTTTAATCGAACCGTATTGCTTTGACCGGTGAAATTTTGGTGATTATATAAGAAGGAATTAGTAATACTAAGAAACAAATAGTGACCGTGAGTAAATTCAACAACACTATATATCCCCAATTTAGATAGACTGGCGCTTGATTTACGTAGTAATTTTCGGGATTCAATTGAATTATCCCGAATTGTTGTTGAATTAACAATAATGAGATTCCTATAAGATTGCCCCAAAACAATCCTCTTACGATAAGATAAAAGGCATTGTATAGAAATATTTTCCGAACAGACCAATTATTGGCTCCTAATGCTTTTAGTATTCCTATCATTTGGGTTCGCTCGAGTATTAATACTAGTAGCGCAACGACCATATTAATAGTAGCTACAAGTATCATGACTACTAATATGACGATGATATTGAAATCGAATAGTTGAAGCCACTCGAATATGTAGCTGTATTTTTCGATTATGGTTTTTGTATCAAGTGTTGAGGACGTTTGTTCATAGACTTGCTCCCCTATTGACTTAATATTATCAAAATCATTTACAAAAACTTCGAAAGCACCTACTTGATCTGGCGCCCACTTATTGATACGCTGCATGTGGCGAATATCACCTATTACATATGTAGCATCGAATTCTTGAAAACCAGAATTGAAAATCCCAGTTATTTTAAATCTTCGGATGTTAGGTAATTGATTTTGGCTTTCTTTTATAAAGAATGTATTGAAAGAATCCCCTACTTTTAGATTCAATCTATTAGCAAGGAATTGCGAAATCAATACTTCTTGATTGATGTTTTTTGAGAAATCAGGTAGCTTTCCGGAAACTAGATACTCCTTTATATTATCCCATCTATAATCGCTCCCAACTCCCTTGAAGATGATTCCCTCAAAAGCAGTTTCGGTTCTGATGATTCCGGCTTTACTAGCGATAGCCTGAATGTGACTTACTCCGGGAACAGCCGTAAATTTTGGATAAAAATCCTGTTTTTTAGAAATTGGAACTAATGTAACTTCGGATTGATTGTTATCGTAATTCGAAATAATGATATGTCCATTGAAAGCCGAAACCTTTTCTCGGATTTTTTGTTGCAACCCAATTCCCGTTGCTACCGAAACTATCATCATAATCATACCAATGGCAATTGCCGAAATTGCAATTTTTATAATTGGCGCAGATATGCTACTTTTATAATCTTTAGCAGTTATAAGTCGTTTGGCTATAAAATATTCTAAATTCAATTTGATTCGATTTCTAATTTGGATTTGCTTCGCCAGTTCGCGTCGCTTGTGCCAAAAATACAGCTAAAACACGAATTACACTAATTGGCATTAATTTTATTTGAACCTATATATGATACCATTTTTCAAGACATTTCTTTGCCTCATTTTCTTAATAATCATTTCGACTTCCTGTTCGGCTAGAAAAACAGATTTAAGAGAAAATGTAAAATCAGATTTAGAAAAAACTAAAAACAATTCATCCGCAGCAATAAAGACTGGAGCCGACAATTATGAAAACTATCTCCCATTATTAAAGAACAAGAAAATTGGAATTGTAACCAACCAGACAGGAATTCTCTCCAACAAAACTCATTTGGTAGATTTTCTATTAGAAAAAAATATTGTAATCCAAAAAATATTTGCACCAGAACACGGTTTTCGCGGAACGGCTGATGCAGGCGAACATGTAATTGACGGTAAAGATTCTAAAACTGGGCTGCCAATTATTTCTCTTTATGGAGATAATAAAAAACCAAAATCAGAACAACTAGCTGATATTGATATTATGCTTTTTGATTTACAAGACGTAGGCGCACGATTTTATACTTATATTTCTTCGTTACATTATATTATGGAAGCTTGTGCTGAAAGTAATATTCCGCTTTTAGTTCTTGACAGACCGAATCCTAACGGAAATATTGTTGATGGACCCATTTTAGAAACAGCATTTTCAAGTTTTGTGGGCATGCATCCAATTCCTTTGCTTCACGGAATGACAATTGGCGAGTATGCTAAAATTATAAATGGCGAAAAATGGCTGAAGAATGGTGCACAATGTAAGCTGACCGTAATTCCATGTATTAATTACAACCGAAAAATGAATTATAGCCTACCTGTTAAACCTTCTCCGAATCTTCCAAATGACCAAGCGGTGAATCTTTATGCGAGTTTATGTCTTTTTGAAGGCACAAATGTTAGTGTGGGTCGTGGCACCGAAAAACAATTCCAGATTTATGGTTCTCCTTATTTGCCAAAAAGTGGTTTTAGCTTTATTCCGAAACCAAATTTCGGCGCTCAAAATCCAGTTTACAATGGTATAGAATGTTACGGAGAAGATTTGTCAACACATACAAGAGTAAATCGACTGGAATTAAAATGGTTAATTAAAGCCTATCAAACCACATCAGATAAACCAAAATTTTTCAATCCCTTTTTTACAAAATTAGCAGGAACTAAAAAACTGCAACAGCAAATAGAAAATGGAACTTCAGAAGATGAAATCAGACAAAGCTGGGAGAAAGGTTTAATTGAGTTTAAAAAAATGAGAACGAAATATTTGATTTATTAATCCTCATTTTAGCCCTCTACAAAGGAGGGGGAGACGAGAAGAAATAAGATTAACTTATTTATTTTTGACGAGAATATTTTTCAAAGAGGCATTTTTTTCTTCATTTCCTCTACAATATTAAAAGCAGCTGGACATATTGCTACGTTTTTTAACGTTAAATCTGTAATTTGTTGAAACTTTTTTCTATCTGTATGTGGAAATTCTCTGCACGCTTTTGGACGAACATCATAAATCATGCATGCATTTTCATTATCCAAAAAAGTACACGGCACACTTTGTAACACATAATCCCTGTCTTCATCAATTCTCAAATATTGCTCGATAAACTGCTGTGGCTTTTGTCTAAGATATTTTGAAACACGCTCAATATCCGCATCCGTAAATAATGGCCCAGTAGTTTTACAACAATTGGCACACTTCAAACAATCCGTTTTCTTGAATTCGGCGTCATGCAAATCCTGCATCACGTAATCCAAATTCTTTGGTGTCTTCTTTTTCAGCTTATCGAAATACTTTTTATTTTCGATATGCTTATCTTTGGCTTCTTTAGGAAGATTGTTTAAAATATGTTTCAAGTTTAAAATTTAAAGTTGGAACCACAAAAGTAACAAACTTGAATCCTGAAACCTTAAACTTTAAACAAAAAAGATGAAAGACCTTTTTGGCAAAGCCATACTTGATTTTCAAACCAATAATTCCCCGGAAGATTTAATAACGGAAACTTCAATTTCTGAAGAAGACGAAATGAGTGTTGCCTATTTATTTCGTTCTTATAATGAAATGCCAAAATTAGAACAAAAAGCTTTACAACTTGCCAAAGGTAAAATCCTAGATGTAGGTTGTGGTGCAGGAAGTCATAGTTTGTATTTACAAAACGAAAAAAATTTTGATGTCCGTTCGATTGACATTTCTAAAAATGCAGTTGAAGCCTGTCAACTAAGAGGTTTGAAAAATGTTCAAGTTCAAAATATTCTTGAAATAGACTCTGACAATCCTGAAAATAAATTTGACACTATTTTATTATTGATGAATGGCACCGGCATTTTTGGAACACTAAAAGAAACGACTAACTTTTTACAGAAACTAAAAAGCTTACTTAATCCAAATGGACAAATTCTTATTGATTCTTCAGATATTATTTATATGTTTGATAATGATGAAGATGGTGGAAAATGGATTCCTAGTAAAGGCTATTATGGCGAATTGACTTTTACAATACGCTATAAAAAAGAAAAAGAAGAGGAATTTCCTTGGCTTTACCTGGATTACAATACCTTACAAAATGCAGCTTTCGCCAATGGATTACAATGCGAATTAGTTCTTGAAGGGGAGTATTATGACTATTTAGCTAAACTTTCGATTTAAAAAAATAAATTATAGTATGGAAAATACAGCATTAGAAAAATTACGTTATCCTATCGGGAAATTTATCGCACCGGAAATCTATTCTAGCGATTATCTAACTAATAAAATAGCAGAGATCGCAAATTTCCCAGAACGATTAAAAAAAGAGGTAATTCATTTAACCGAGGAACAACTTGATACGCCATATCGTAACGGCGGTTGGACGATTCGTCAAGTAATTCACCATTGCGCAGACAGCCACCTGAATTGTTTCATTAGGATTAAATGGACTCTTACTGAAGATAAACCCGTAATAAAATTTTATTATGAAGATCGTTGGGCAGAATTGCATGATAATTTAACAATGCCCATTCAGCCTACGCTATCTTTCCTGGAAGGATTACACTTTCGTTTGGCATATCTAATGAATAGTCTTTCTGAAGCTGATTTAGAAAAATCCTTTATTCATCCTGAGCATAACGCAGCATTTCAGTTGAAGGAAATAATAGGAACTTATGCTTGGCATGGAAACCATCACTTAGCTCACATCACCGAATTGAAAAAGCAGAAAGTGTGGTAGTTTTGTGGCTAAGCTCCTAGGCAATCGGATTGCAAGAAGTTAGCATTCCGAAAACTAGTTATAGAGATATTTAATTTAAAAACCCAAACTACAATTTGTAGTTTGGGTTTTTAAATTTTTAAGGAATATTCAGATATTTATGCGTTTGTAAAGAAACACGCCATTTCGGATTGTTCATCACATAATCTACAATCAACGGAGTCATTTCTTCTTTTTTACTCCATTCTGGTTGCAGGAATAAAATAGCATTATTATTCACTTTTTCAGCTTGCTCTTCAGCAAAAATAAAATCATGTTTATTATAAATTATTACTTTTAACTCATGTGCATTATCATAAACAGTTTCCGTAGGTAATTTATTTTTCTTTGGAGACAAACAAATCCAATCCCAGATCCCTGTTAATGGATATGCCCCTGAAGTTTCAATATGAACTTTTCTGTTATTTTCTTTTAGCTTTTGCGTAAGCAAAGACATATCCCACATTAGAGGTTCTCCACCAGTTACTACAACAGTCTCCGAATATTTACTTGCATTTGAAACAATCAAATCAATCCCTGTTGGAGGATGCAATTCGGCATTCCAGCTTTCTTTAACATCACACCAATGACATCCAACATCACATCCACCTATTCTAATAAAGTATGCAGCTGTTCCTGTATGAAATCCTTCCCCTTGAATGGTATAAAATTCTTCCATCAATGGAAGCATCGCGCCTTTATTAACTTCTAATTGTATTTCTTTTGATAACATTATTTAATTTTAAAGGGCAAAGATAGTTAATTAGAAAATGAGTTAATTTGATATTTGGAAAATGCTTTCTGAAAATCACCAATAAAAGCCTTTAGCTAGATCATTTCACCTAATTCAGAGCGAAAACACTACTAATCTCAACTAATTATCAGTACCGATTATACACAAAAAACCGATAACTTTTTAAAGTTATCGGTTTCTATATATTTAAAAAACAATTATTTTAACGTTTTCAATGATTCAGTTGCATAATTATTTGTAGGGTCTAATGCAAGTGTTTTATTAAAATATTCTTTTGCTTTAACTTTATCAGTATTAGCGAAACTAGCTGCCATATTATTATAACATTCAATCAATTTAGTTTTTACTGCTGGTTTAGCTAATTCTTCAGCACCTTTTTCAGTAACAACTGCGATATAAGCTTCATAATACTTAACCATCATGTCATCTTTTTCAAGCAATCTATTAGTTCTAGCTCTAAAGATATAAGCATCTTGAGTAGATGGTGAAGCTTCAATAACATTTCCAAAAGCTACATCCGCTTTTTGAAGTGCAATAGGATCTGGCTTAACAACATCCTTTTTAGTATTGTCATAATACAATGAGTTTCCTAAATAGAAATTATCAAGTAAGTAATTTCTAGATTCTTTATTCGTAGTTGCTATTTCATAAATCGCAGCTGCTTCTTTGAATAATTTTTGTTCGTATAATTTTTTACCAATATCAGCAAGATTATTAGTGATGGAAATTTCCATTTCAACCGCTTTCTTAACATCTGAAACACCATTATTAAAAAGAGTAGCATCAACTGTTTTACCGTCTGCACTTATTGCTTTTTTGATTTTAGAAAAACCTAAATATTGATAATCTAAAGCAAGTACTTTATTAGCAGGATTTGCAATAAAACTTTCTAACGATTGAATTGCAACATCAACATTTCCATTTTCATATGCAGCAAAACCTAAATAACGTAAAATTCTAGGATTTACTTTATCTAATTCTTTCATTTTATTAGCTTCAACTTCTAACGCTTTGTAGTCACCCGCTAAGATTAAAAAGTCTGCATGACGCATACGAGAGGCTAACGAATAATCCGTTAAAGTCATGTATTTTTCATAATAACCTAATGCTTTTTGCAAGTACTCTTTACCTTTAGATGGCTCATTTCTTCCCCATAAATAATACGTTTCGGCCAGTTCACGGTAAACCGGTCCGTAACTTGCATTTGTAGCAATTACGTTATCATACGCTTTTACTGCTTCAGTATAGGCTTTTGCCCCTTTAAGCAAAACACCTAATTGCATTTTAGCTCTAATTAAAGTAGGATCTGCTTGATAAGCATCACGATAAGCAACATATGCCTCATTCTGATTTTTATCTCCGTAAAAAGCATTCCCAAGTTCAAGTAAAACTTGTGCATCTTGAGGATTGTTAATTTTTGCTCTTGTCAAAATAGACAATGCACTTTTATAATCAGGCTTATTAGCCGCCATATATGCTTTTCCAATGTAGATATATTCTTCTACATCTTTCTTTTTCATGTCTTTCGCAGCCAATGCAAAATTTGCTTGAGCAGCTGCTACATTTCCATTATCTAAGTCTAATTGACCTAACCCAATATAATTAAGTTTCGCTCCATCAGAACCAGTTAATCCTTTTTGAAAATAAATTTTAGCACTATCTGCTATGTTTTGAGTAAGATATACATTCCCTAAAAGGAAAGCAGCTCTCCCATTAGATGGTTTAGAGCTTACTATTGATTTTAAAATCGATTTTGCACTATCAAACTGTTCTGCGTCAATTGCTTTTTTGGCCGGATTCAAATCTTGCGCTTGACTTACGGTTACCGAAGCCAATAAAGCAACACTAAAAATTTTAAATTTATTCATCTTTATTGTAGTTAATTTATTTTTTATCATTTTCAATTTTATTCCTTATTGTAATATTCCTGCCAGGAATACGAACAGGAAGCAAACCAGATTTTAAAATTACTCTTTGTCCAATATCCCCGGCTACAAATGAAGCAAAGCCCATTCCTAATCCTGAATATCCTTGACAATTGATTATATACAAATCGCGTGCCAAAGGGTATTTCCCTTCTGCTATATTATTTTGGGAAGGAGAAAATGAATTATCAGTATTAAGTCCTTTAACACTTAACGTATTTACATTATCAATATATTTTTGCATCGCAGGCATTGGTTGAGAAAGCCAATTAACTCCTACAATCCCAATCATTCCAGCATTTTCAGAAACATATTTAATAACTTCATCATTGGTTTTAAATGAAAAAACACCTTTTTCTGGAATAGCATTTAAACCAGCTAGAGAATTTATATATCGAACTGTACTTGAATTTGGGTTATCAAAAACCAACCCTTTAATCGATGGGACAGTTTTTCCTTGCATATAATCAATTACATCTTTTAACGCTATAATAGTATCCTTATTGTTCTTATTTGAAATCAGTGCAATCGCATCTGTAGCAAATATTGTTACTTTAGGAATAATTTTTCTTTGATCAAAAATCTTCAATTCTTCAGTTGTCAAATTTCTAGCCAAAATAGCTATTGCAGCTTTCTCCTTAAACAATGAATTAACAGTTTCAGATTCAGATTTTGAAATAAGTTTTATTTTAGCATCATATCTACTTTCAAATACAGAAACCTGATCCTCAATAATAGGCGTCAAAGTTTCATCTACAAAAATTGAAACAGAACCTTTCAGTATAGTTTCATTGTCTTTTGAACTTTTAGATTGGTTACAAGCTAAGAAAAATACAATTACTGCAAGAAAAACAAAATACGAAATTTTAGCATAATTTTTCATAATCTAGTTTTTGTTATCATTAATAATTCTGAAGAATCTAATAGAGGCATATACAATAAGTAATACGCCAAAAGCAATCCTATAATTAGGTTGAATTGCCAGAGGAAAATTCTTCATAAAGATAACAAATAAACCTAAAATAAGGTAAACTAGAAAAAACAAAATTCCTAAAACAAGAAGAAATCGCTCTTTAAGCGATTTCTTCTTAATATTATTTACTATGTTATTTAACATTATTCAGCAGATTGAATAGTAATTGGAAGAGAATAAAGCACCCTTACTTTTTTACCATTTTGCTCTCCTGGATTCCATTTAGGACATTTGTTCAAAACACGGATTGCTTCTTTTCCTGTACCGTAACCAATATCTCTGATTACTTTAATATCAGTTAATGAACCATCTTTTTCTACAACAAAAGTAACGTAAACTTTACCTTTTAAACCTTCTTCTTCAGGAGTTTGGTAATTATTACCAACATACTTGTAGAATTTCTCCATACCACCAGGAAAATCAGGTTTAACTTCGATACCAGCTGTATTGTAGATTTGGTTGTCTTCTTCAACTACAGCACTAGGTCCGTTTCCAACTGGTTCAACAGATAATTCAGCATCTGGATCCCCTTTAATAGTTTCTGCACCTAATTTTTTGTCTTTAATTTCAACAATTTTTGGTGGTTCCTCTGTAACCTCATCTGCTTTAGCCACAACTGGCTTAACAAATTTCACTTGATCCACTTTTGGAGGAGGTGGTGGAGGTGGTGGAAGATCTTTTTTTACTTCTTCTTTCTTAGGTGGCAACTTTACAGTAGTAATCTTAGTATCTAAAGTATCAGAATCATCTGAAGAATTAGGAATAAGACTCATTATAAGTGGCGCACTAACAGCAAGAGCGAAAACAATTGCGCCAAGCACAAGAGCTTTAACCGTAGTCTTCGTATTTGTTTTTCTAAGTTCATAAGCACCATAGGCCTTATTACGACCTTCGAATACAATATCAAGCCATTGGTTTGTGAATATATCTAATTTCATTTTTCTTAGTTATTAGGTTATTGAGTAATAAGATAAATCTTATTTACCTTCTAACAATTTTTGTTCCTCAGGAGTAAAATCATTTACAATTGCATATGTTGGAACATCAACAATCGCCATTTCATCTAGAATATCTACTAAATTACGGTAATTTGATTTTTTACTTGGCTTGATAATTACAATCATTCCTTTATCTTTCTTACCGGTATATTCTAATACTGATTTTTTTCTCTTGAATAATTCTTTACGAATACCTTCTTTACCATAAGAGATTTCTTTAGGACCAGCAATTGGAGTTGCCAATAAACCCATGTAATATGTCATTTTGTTATTAGCACCTAATAACACAGTCATTGTACGGTTTTCATCAACTTTAATTGGTTTATCCTTAGTTTTATCGTCTTCTTTATCTGGCAAACCCAAAGGCATCGATTGCGGTTTAGACAACGTAGTAGTAAGCATAAAGAATGTAATCAATAAGAATGCCAAATCCACCATAGCAGTTAAATCTACTTTTGAATTTGCCTTTTTACTTCTTACTTTTCCACCTTTTTTGCCTCCACCGTCGCCGGTATTTAATTCAGCCATTTTAGTGTATTTTTTTTAGTTATTTATCTTTTGCTCTCAAACCAGTAACTAGATTGAAGCTATTGATTTTTTGGTCTTGTAAAATATCCATTACCTTTTTAATAGAAGGATATTCTTCCTTTGCATCTCCTTTTATAGCAAATTGCAATTCTTTATCATCGACCTCAATATTTGCAATACGAGCATTGTAAATCCACTCTTTCAATTGATTATCAAGAGAATCTTTAGGAACTCCCGGCTGAACACCTTCTTTACTTCGCTCTGCAGTTTTCATAGAGATAAGCTGCTTTAGGTTTGAAATTGGCACTCCAATTCCTTCCATTAAAGCAAATTTTGATGATTCATCCTCTGTAAATGCAACACCATATTTTTGACCCATTAATTCAAGCGTTCTTTTACGAACTTCTCTCCCTTTTAAGTCAAAAAACACTTTCCCTTTTCCAACAGTAATGGTTGCTAAATCCGAATCCGGCAACTTAGACTGAACTGTTGAAGCTGGCGTATCTACCGGCAATGCTTCTGGAATCTTAGCTGTAGCGGTCAAAATAAAGAACGTAAGCAAAAGAAAAGCCACATCACACATAGCAGTCATGTCAATAGACGCTGCTTTTTTGGACATTTTTATAGCCATTAATATATTTTTTAATATTTATAAGAAAATAGCTCTTTTACAAGATTACTATTTTCTTATAAATTAAATTATTAATTATTTTTGTGTACTTCTGTAGTGTCTGTAAGTATTTACAATTGTATTACCTGCCTCATCAATAGAATAAGTCAAAGTATCAATTTTAGAAGTAAAAAAGTTGTAAGCAACGATTGCTAATGCAGAAGTAGAGATACCCGTTGCAGTGTTAATCAATGCTTCAGAGATACCATTTGCAAGTGCAGCTTGATCCGGAGTTCCAGCTGAAGCCAAAGCACCAAACGCTTTAATCATCCCTGTTACTGTTCCTAACAAACCTGCAAGAGTTCCTAATGAAACTAATGTAGAAAGAATAGTCATATGTTTTTCTAACATTGGCATTTCTAATGAAGTAGCTTCTTCAATTTCTTTGTGAATTGTTTCAGCAGCAGCTTCACTATCTAATCCTTCTTTTTTAACATCTTGGTATTTCAATAAAGCAGATTTAATTGCATTTGCAACAGATCCTTTTTGTTTGTCACATAAAGCGATAGCACCATCAATATCACCTGTAGTAATATTTCCTTGTACACTTTTCATGAATTGATCAAGATTTCCTTTACCAGCTGCTTTTGAAATAACTGCAAAACGCTCGAATGAAAACACAATAACCATTAATAAACAACCTAATAAAATAGGTACAATAGGACCTCCTTTATAAACCATTGCCAAGTAATTTCCTGGTAGTGGGTGACCTGTATTAATTCCACCCTCGAAATTAGCACCATTACCCATTATAAAATTCCATACTATCCATCCAACAAAAACACATGCTACAATAATGATTCCTGAAATCATTCCTCCACCTTTTGAACCGTTTTCTTTTTTAACGTTTGCCATTTTTTTTAATTTTAATAGTTTTAAATAATTTATTCTTTAGTTATAATAAACTTGTAGTGGAGCAAATTTATATTTTTAGTTTAAATAAAAAAACTTTTTTTAATTTTATTCTAATTAATTTTATTCCGAAAAATAATTTGTTAATTTAAAATTTGCATTTATATCAGAATTCACAAGTAAATCAGTTATTTTACAAAAAAAAACATAATGTTTTATGACATATTGAGATAATTTTTCAATATCCAGATTGAAACAGCTAAAAATATTTTTTTTTATTATTAACAATAAAAAAGCAGGAAAACTGCAGTTAACGCTTTATTTATACAAATTACAATAATTATTACCTTGCAAATCATTTAAATTAGACCCCATTATGAGCAGAAAAGAAGATTTTACACAACACATTACAAACGGTTATATTTCGAAAGGAGAAAGCATTATTTTAGGTGGAGCAATATTAGACGGGGAGGCTTTAGCAGATGCACATGTAAAAATACCATTAAAAACAATGAACCGCCATGGCTTAATTGCCGGAGCTACTGGAACAGGAAAAACTAAAACTATTCAGGTCCTTTCAGAACAATTGTCCTCTTTTGGAATTCCAGTATTGATGATGGACATAAAAGGTGATTTTAGTGGTATTGCAAAAGAAGGGGAGGAAAAACCTTTTATTATCGAACGTCAGGCTAAAATTAACATCCCATATAGTGTATCCAGCTTTCCAGTTGAATTACTGACTTTGTCTGAACAAAATGGAGTACGCCTTCGTGCAACAGTATCAGAATTTGGTCCTGTACTATTCTCAAGAATATTAGCATTAAATGACACTCAAGCAGGCGTTATTGCTGTTATATTCAAATATTGTGATGACAATAAAATGCCTTTATTAGATCTTAAAGACATCAAAAAAGTAATCAATTATATAACCGAAGAGGGAAAAGACGAGATTACGGCAGATTATGGTAAAATTTCAACTTCAACCACTGGAATTATTCTTAGAAAAATAATTGAGTTAGAACAACAAGGTGCTGACTTATTTTTTGGAGAAATGTCTTTTGATATTGAGGATTTGATGCGAATTGATGAAAATGGCAAAGGATATGTCAACATCCTTCGTTTGACAGATATTCAAGATAAGCCAAAATTATTTTCGACATTCATGCTTAGTTTATTGGCTGAAATATACCAACAAATGCCTGAAAAAGGAGATGCCGATCAACCTGAATTAGTAATTTTTATTGATGAAGCCCATTTAATATTTAATGAAGCCAGCAAAGCATTATTAGAACAAATAGAAACTATCATAAAATTAATCCGTTCAAAAGGAATTGGGATTTACTTTATTACTCAAAATCCAATGGATATTCCAAGTGGCGTTTTGGCACAATTAGGTTTAAAAATACAACATGCTTTAAGGGCTTTTACAGCCAATGATCGACAGGCAATTAAGCAAACAGCCGATAATTATCCTACATCCGAATATTACAAAACAGATGAAGTGTTGACTAGCCTTGGAATTGGAGAAGCATTGGTTACAGCATTGAACGAAAAAGGAATTCCTACTCCACTTGCTGCGACCATGATGCGTGCACCTATGAGCAGAATGGATATTTTAACTGAAAGTGAAATTCAAGAAATCAACACTAAATCAAAACTGGTAAAAAAATACAGTGAACTTATTGATCGTGAAAGCGCTTACGAAATGCTCAATAAAAAAATAGCCGTTGTCGAACAGGAAGTTGCTGCACAAGAACAAGAAAAAACAATTAAAAAAGAAGAAAATAGTGGACCAAGCACTGCGAGTGTTGTTGGAAAATCCGTTTTGAAAGTATTGACTAGTGCAACTTTTATAAGAGGCGCTTTTGGTATTTTAACAAAAATGTTCAAAAAATAAGCTCTACAGTCCCTTTTACAATCAAACTTCTTGAAAAATATTTCAAAAAATCAATTCAAAAAATGAAAAAATATTTTATCCAAAAAACACCATTTGTAGTTCCAACAACAGATGGTAAATTAATTGAAGAGCATCACGGAATCGCAACCACAAACAATCCTGAAATTTCAATCGCACACATGATTGCACCGCCCAAGTGGAGCGAACCCTTTCAAACACCCGAATTTGAAGAATACACCTATATTATAAAAGGAAAAAAGCAATTTATCATTGAAGATGAAATTGTAATTCTTGAAGCTGGTCAATCTATAAAAATTGAGAAAAACACTCGGGTACAATATTCTAATCCTTTTAATGAACCGTGTGAATATATTGCCATTTGCAAACCTGCTTTCGATTTCACAAAAGTACACCGTGAGGAATAAGTAGTCTCGAATGCCTCACTTAATTTTATTTATAAGGAATTTGATGCACTTCGTTTAAAACAAAAATCCCATCTCGTTTAAAAAAATGAGATGGGATTTCAGCGATTAACTAGAAACGAACTGACCTTAAATAGCTCTAAAAAACTATTGCAATAATTCCAATATTTTATTCTCAACTACTTCGCTATTCCAAATATTTTCAATGTTTTCCATTTTTAAAACTTCCTCCATAATGGCATTTTGATAATCCCCAATTGCTAAAGCTTCAGCATAAGGACGATCACTAAAAGTTACTCTACTATAAAGCGGAATCCATTTATCAGGGTATTTATCCGAGAAGGATTTTTCGATTTTCTTTTGCAATAGGAATTTTTCATCAGCAGTTTTAGAACTCATCTCCATAAAATTACGATAGGAAAGTTCTGCTATTGCATCCGCATTTGGTTTACGCGATTTTTGATATTCCGAAAAAATAGTTTTCCAATCATCACCATACATTTCAATCATTTCATATAGCACTGAAATATCTTCAAAACCCGCATTCATTCCCTGCCCATAAAATGGCACAATTGCATGACAGGCATCCCCAATTAAAGCAATTTTATCTTCATAAGTCCAAGGAAAGCATTTCATGGTTACCAATGTACTTGTTGGATTATTGAAAAAATCTTCTGTCAATTTTGGAATTACATCAATCGTATCTGGCAAATTCTTTTCAAAAAAAGCTTCAACCTCTTTTTGATCTTTTAATGCTGCAAAAGAATTTTCTCCTTCAAAAGGCATAAACAAGGTACACGTAAAACTACCGTCTAAATTAGGTAATGCAATCAACATGTATTCGCCTCGTGGCCAAATATGAAAAGAATTCTTGTCTAATTTATGTGTGGCACCAGGATTTGCAGGAATATTTAATTCCTTATATCCAATAGGCAGAAATTCTTGTGAATAATCAAACATGCTTTGACGTTGCATTCGGTGACGGATTCTAGAAAAAGCCCCATCAGCACCAAAGACCATATCGTATTTTTTTTCTTGCCAAGCTCCTCTTTCAGTTTCTCCAATATGCAGGGTCGCATCATCTAAAGTTACATCCCAAATTTTATGTTCAAAAAAGAATTGAGCTCCTGCGGCTTCCGCCAAATCGATCATTTTTCTATTTAAAGTTCCTCTCGAAATCGAATAAATAGATTCCCCTTCTTGTCCGTAATTTTGAAAATTAAGTTTGTCCACAAGATGAATGGCGCGTTTATCCATAGGAATTGCAATCTCACGCACTGCATCACCCACTCCTACTCCATCCAGTGCTTTCCAACCTCGGTTAGACATAGCTAAATTGATAGAACGTCCCGAAAACTGAATTTGTCTAATATCTGGACTTCTATCATAAACATGAACTATATGTCCAGCTTTGCGAAGGTAAATAGCTAATAAAGATCCTACTAATCCAGAACCTACAACCGCTATTTTTTTGGGAGTTTGCATTAATTTTTTATAAAAAGTTAGGCAAAATTACTGATTTTATTAGACTAAGGACTTTAAAACTATTAATTTTTATAGGGAACAAAGACCAATTTTGTTGAAGTTCTAACAATCTCCTCTTTATTCAGTTTCATTTTTCTAAATTTTCCTGCATTGTAAAGTTCCGCTTGATCGCTGTAATGCGAACTCAGTGGATTCCCTGATTGTCCTGTTGGCAGAATACTCCAACTGTTTTCTACATCCGAAAAATCAATAATTCTTCTCGTTGAAGGCCCACCTTTTACAACATAATTTGCTTCATCTGTATAATCAAAAAACTGATTGTTGATTACCTCATTAGAACCTGGAACTTCAAAAGGTCCCACATTGAAAATTCTTCGTAATGCAGCCACTTTGCCCAATGGATGTTGATGTTCTAAAACATGAACTTTATTCCAAGTCCAAGTTGGCACTGAATTTCCTAATTGTTTTTCTAATGAAACAATAGCTTCCTTAAACGATTGTGAAAGAATTTGAGATCTAGTTTCTTTAACACTTTTGCTGGTAATATTATCCCACCAAAGTGAATTTTCATTAGCCATTTGTTTCGCTACAATTTGTTTCATTATGTGCGTTTCAAGAAATTGTTTGAAATCAGTTTCACCGAGTTCGTCTTCAAAAGTGTTTTTCAAATAAAAATAAACCCATTTGTTGTAAATTGTTGGAGCCACATCATGAAGATTATTTGATCCTTTCCAAGATTTTAAAATAGTAATGGCTTCTTTTTCATTTTTAGAAAGTGCATTATAATTGACACTCGAAAATAAATTTAAAAGAACTTGTGGCGCTACTAATGAAGTATTATCGAAAATCATTTTACTAACAGACTCCTTATCCCAATTGGATTTTAGGTCTAATAACTGGGTGATTCTTTTGGCTCTGTCTTCTGGCAGGTAATACCCCGGATATAAAAATCCGTCTATTGGTTCCGGTTGATTATTCGCAGAATATACATAATTCCAATCTGGATTTTCCGCTGAAGGATTTTTGGAGAAATCCAAATATTCGGTAATATCGTCTTTACCACTAGCTCCATCCAGAATAAAATTAGTATTCACCCCCACATTGTGTTTGTATAATTTCCCTGTTGCCCACCAAGCCACATTCCCTTTGGCATCACCATACATTACATTCAATCCCGGCGCAGCAATTAAAACTACTCCTTTGTGAAAATCGGCTTTACTTTTTGCGTGTGAAAGCATATAGACCGCATCTAGAATCTGAATGGGCTGTTGTGTATAAATCCACGACATCGCAACGGGTTTCTTTTTATTTAAACCATCAATAAGATCATTCACAATAGGACCGTGACGTGTCACTTTTATATTTAAAACTACATCAGTAGAATCTTTTACTTTTATAGTTTTTTTTCTAATTTCATAGCGACTGAACCCATTTGGTGTTTTGTAAGCATTCACATCAGTTGGATTATTCTCTTCTTGGTACAAATCAATATCATCGTTTTCAAACATCGTCAAACCATACGCATATTCATGATTGTGACCTAACAAAGGATAAGGAGTTCCTGCCAAATAACAACCATACAATTCAAAATCAGGCGTTACCAAATGTGCTTCGTACCAAGTTCCCGGTTGCGAAAACCCAATATGAGGATCATTGGCAAAAATAACTTTACCGTTCTTAGTTTTCTTTGGTGCTATAACCCAGCTATTACTTCCTACAAATGGAGGAATTGGCGACTGATCTAAAAGCGAAGCTATCGATTTTGCAATAGTGGCATATTCCTGTGGTTTTTCTTTGGCATTTTTTATACGTGTGGTATTAAAAGAGCCGTCAATTCCAAAATCCTTGAGATACTCCATTCCATATTTATTTCGAATATCGGTCAATAACGGATCTGATTTTTGAGCCATCGCAAAACTAAAAGACATATATCCAAAAATATTATAGACATCTTTTATCGTAAACTTCTCTTTCTTCACTCCTACTAAACTGAACTCTATAGGTGTTTTTCCTTCATCGATATATTGATTAATTCCATCTAAATATGCCATAGTCAATTGATAACTTGGGCTATTTTTATCTAAAGCTGCAATCGCTTTTGAAGAAGCTTCTTCGATTCCAAGTCCTGCAAAGAATTTATCATTTTTCAACGCAACTGAACCAAATATTTCTGACAAACGTCCCGGAGCAATGCGTCGCATCAATTCCATTTGCCACAATCGATCCTGTGCATGAACATAACCTAAAGCTTCCATCGCATCCTTTGTAGTGGCAGCATAAATATGAGGCACTCCAAATTCATCAAAATACACCGTTGTTTCTTTCTGAATATTTTTCAGTTGCAATTCGCCTTCATATTTTGGTTTTAGATAAAACCCATAACCAATTAAAGCTATTGTTATAATCGCTACTAACGAAAGTAAAACCAGAAGGACTTTTTTGAGCTTTTTCATTTTTGGATAAATTGATAAACAAATATATAGGATTTGAAAGTTATTTTAAAGTATTTATTTTCGATAGCTTTTTGATTTTAAAATATTGAATATAATTATTTTGTTTAATTTATTTTATATTTAATTAAACAAAAAGTTATATTTGTTCCAAATTAAAAAAGACATGAAGCATATTTCCAGAGACGATATTTCCCAAATGGAGAAAATCGAAAGATTAAATTTAATCAATTCTTGCACCGGATATAAATCAGCAAATTTACTTGCCACAAAATCTATTGATGGAAAACCTAACGTAGCCATTTTTAGCAGCGTAACCCATTTAGGAAGCAATCCTGCATTAATTGGATTCATAATGAGGCCTACAACAGTTCCAAGGGATACCTACAAAAATATAAGGGAAACGGGCTATTTTACCGTGAATCACATTACGGTGGATATGATTGAAGATGCGCATCATACCTCGGCAAATTATGAATTGGGGATTTCTGAATTTGACAAGACCAATCTTGAAGAAGAATATAAAAATAATATTAAAATCCCTTTCGTAAAAGGAAGCCCGGTACAATTGTATTGCAAGTATGTAAATGAATATTATATCAAGGAAAATGATACCATTCACATCATTGCTTCTATCGAAAATTTATTTTTTGAAGAAGAATTGGAACACAAAGATGGTTGGTTACAAATTGATAAAGGAAACATTGTGGCATTAAATGGACTCGACGGATATTGTTTACCCAAATTAGTAGATCGTTTTCAATATGCACGAAAAGAAATTCCCACTACTTCATTTTTTAAAAAATAGAAACAAAAAACATTCGATTATCCGTTGTGACCAAATAAAAGTATTTCTGATTTCAAAAAATGGGTTATGTATTTAAATTTGTTTTCGGTTCTAAATAAATAACATAACCGAAAATTGCAACGATAGTAAATAAAAAAGAGTGTTTAAATTCGATTAGAACTTAAACACTCTTTTTTATAAAAATTTATTTATTATTTTTTACTTCCGTCAATAATAGCGCCTGTACCAGCTCCAACACCTGCTCCTGCCAAACCACCAATTATTGCTCCCTGACCTTTTTTCTTACTAATAATTGCTCCTGTAACAGCTCCAACTCCTGCTCCAATAACAGCTCCTTTAGCAGCTCCGCTCCAACCTTTCTTTTTTGTGGTTGTTGTGGTAGTCGTAGCAGCTGCTTGATGATTTACAACAACAACTTCTTTTTGGGTTTCTATCTTGGCATTTTCAACTTTAGCTATTTCAACTTGCATAGAATCGATAACCCTTTGTTTTTCTATTACAACTTTCATGGAATCCACAGTAGCCTGTTTGGCTTTTTGAATCTCCATTTTTCCTTGATTTTGACAAGACACAATAACTAATGACACTATTATAATGTATATATTTTTCATGATTTTAAATTTTTCATAATTTCTAATATTACAAAGAAACGTTTAAACCATCCAATAAAACTTATAGAATTTAAACTATTTTTTATATAATTTTAGGATAATGTTACCCTAAAATTCCTGCTTTCAAGATTTGACCAAAGTGATACATATCCTCAAAAGAAGTATATAATGGAACCGGAGCCAAACGAATAACATTAGGTTCCCGCCAATCCGTTATCACACCATTTTCCATAAGATAGTCAAATAAACTTCGCCCTTCGCCATGTAACAACACTGATAATTGCGACGCTCTTTCAGAAGGATTCGATGGTGTAATGATTTCGAAGCTACTATCGACTTCCTTGTCTATCTCAAGTAGAATAAACTCTAAATAAGAAGTGATTGTATCTCTTTTTTGAATTAAAGCTTCCATTCCTATTTCATCAAACATTTCTACTGATGCCAAATAAGGTGCTAAAGAAAGTACCGGTAAATTACTTATTTGCCAACCATCTGCACTATGAATGGGATCGAAAGTTTGTTCCATCTTGAAACGACGTTCTTTATTGTGCCCCCACCAACCGGCAAATCTTGGCAACTCCGAATTATTGTGGTGTTTTTCATGAATAAAACATCCTGAAGCATTTCCAGGTCCTGAATTCATATACTTATAACTGCACCAAGCAGCAAAATCTACGTTCCAATCGTGCAATTCTAATTTTATATTTCCTGCAGCGTGAGCTAAATCCCAACCTACATAAGCTCCTGCTTTATGACCTGCAGCAGTTATAGTTTTCATGTCAAAAACTTGTCCTGTGTAATAGTTGACACCGCCAATTAAAACCAAAGCCAACTCCTCTCCTACTTCTTCAATTTTAGCCAAAACATCTTCTAAGAGGATATTATGTTCGCCTTCGCGACGCTTGATTTCAATAATTGCATCTTCTGGTTTATACCCATGAAAATGCACTTGACTTTGAAACATATATTGATCTGAAGGAAACGCTTTTTCCTCACAAATGATTTTATATCTGGTTGTATTAGGTCGGTAAAAGGAAACCATCAACAAATGAAGATTAACCGTCAACGTATTCATCACAGTTACCTCACTTGGTAAGGCACCAACAATTTTACTCAACGGATTCGCAAATCGCTCTTGGTAATCCCACCAGGGTTTTTGTGCATAAAAATGACCTTCAACGGCAAGGTTTCCCCAGTCATTCATAACCTCATCTACGTATGCTTTGGTGCGCTTAGGTTGTAATCCCAGTGAATTTCCTGTAAAATAAATTACTTTTTTTCCATTTACCTGCGGAAAAATAAATTCATCTTGGTATTTATTTAACTGATCTTGTAAATCGAGTTGTTTTGCAAATTCAAGGGTATTTTCGAAAGTCATTGTTTGTATTTTGTTTGGTAAAAGTAATAAAAAAAGACCGATAGATAAAAGCCTTTTAAAGGATAGACTTAAAGATAATAGATTAAAAATAAGCTTTGGAGAAGGAAAAAATAATTCATCTATAGCATACTGAATTAAAAAAAAACTCGTTATTTGATTATATTTGGTTGAATATAAAATCTTAGCTATGCTTAAAAACAATTTGAATGTTATTATTATTTCGCTGGCAGTTGTGATTTCAGCATATTTATTTTCGAATGCTTTTCAGAATCGAAATAAGAACAATGATACTATAAGCGTGACTGGTCTAGGGAAGAAGGATTTTGTTTCGGATTTGATTGTTTGGAGCGGTTCTTTCTCCAAAAAAAGTACGACTTTGAAAGAAGCTTATGCTTCACTTGATGCCGACAGAGAAAAAATCAAAAGCTACTTGTCAGGCAAAGGAATTGCTCCGACTGAAATGGTGTTTTCGGCGGTGAATTTTAATAAAGATTTCGAAACTGTTTTCAATGAAAACGGAACTACTAAACAACAAATATTCACAGGATTCACATTGACTCAAAGTGTGAGCATCCAATCTAAGGAAGTGAATAAAATTGAAGAAATATCAAGACAATCTAGTGAATTAATTAATTCGGGAGTAGAATTTTACTCCAATCCTCCAGAATATTATTACACCAAATTAGCGGAGTTGAAAATAAAAATGATTGCCGAAGCTACAAAAGATGCAAGTATTAGAGCTAAAAGCATTGCCGAAAATGCGGATGCAAATCTTGGTAATTTAAAAAAATCAGATATGGGAGTATTTCAAATTACTGGTCAAAACTCATCTGAAGATTTTTCTTATGGCGGTTCGTTTAATACGCAGTCCAAAAATAAAACAGCGAATATTACCGTAAAACTGGTTTATCAAGTGAACTAGGAATTCAAATCATGAATCATCCCGAAATTGTTTTGTGTGAGGGATGGAAGCGGCATCCTTTATTTTCTTTCTTTAAGAAAATAAAGATACAGCGTACAGCCCGACCCTTAGGGCACACCCAAAAAAAATCTCGCCATTACTGACGAGATTTTGTTATTTAGAATTGAAATGAATTCAGATTATATGATCATCATGGCATCACCGTAAGAATAGAATTTATATCCTTCTTTGATTGCTTCTGCATACGCTCTTTTCATTAAATCATGTCCGCAAAATGCTGAAACCATCATTAATAGAGTAGATTTTGGTGTGTGGAAATTCGTAATCATACACGTCGCAATACTGAAATCGTGAGGAGGAAATACAAATTTATTGGTCCAACCATCAAAAGGATTTAGCGTACTTTGTGATGAAACTGAACTTTCTACGGCACGCATAGAAGTAGTTCCTACAGCACAAATACGTTTCTTTTTCACTTTAGCATCATTAACAATATCGCATGCTTCCTGAGTAATTTTTAATTCCTCAGAATCCATTTTGTGTTTTGATAAATCTTCAACCTCAACTGGATTGAAAGTTCCTAAACCTACGTGAAGCGTAACTTCGGCAAACTTTATACCTTTGATTTCTAGTTTTTTCAATAAATGTTTAGAGAAGTGCAATCCTGCAGTTGGTGCCGCAACAGCTCCTTCTTCTTTAGCATAAATAGTTTGGTAACGTTCCGCATCTTCCGGAGTTACGTCTCTTGAAATGTATTTTGGGATTGGAGTTTCTCCAAGTTCCGTTAATTTATTTCTGAATTCTTCATAAGAACCGTCATAAAGGAAACGCAATGTTCTACCACGAGAAGTGGTATTGTCGATAACCTCAGCAACTAATGAGTCGTCATCTCCAAAATATAATTTGTTTCCAATTCTGATTTTACGAGCCGGATCTACCAAAACATCCCAAAGTCTTTGCTCAGAATTTAATTCTCTAAGTAAAAAAACTTCGATTCTTGCTCCTGTTTTTTCCTTATTTCCATACAAACGCGCTGGAAAAACTTTAGTATTATTCAGAATTAAAACATCTCCGTCATCAAAATAATCGATAACATCTTTGAACATTTTATGTTCTATAGTTTGCTTCTTACGATCAATAACCATTAGACGAGCTTCGTCTCTGTTTTCAGCTGGATATTCGGCAAGAAGTTCTTTAGGTAAATCGAATTGAAAATGTGATAATTTCATTTAAAAAATTTATGAGTTATGACTTATAAATTAGGTCCATCAACATCGCTCAGGACAGCAAAATTCTAAATCGTTTGCAAATATACGATTGTGAGATAGGCGTTGTCAAGTGTTTTGCCTTTTATTTTCAAAAGCTGCTGATTCACTAGTGTTTACAACTCTTATTTTTCTAAAATTTCGAAGCCTAACGTTTTTAAATCATTCCAAAAATCAGGATACGATTTTGAAACTACTTCTGCATTTTCGATGATTATTGGGACTTTCAAAGCTAAAGGAGCAAATGCCATCGCCATTCTGTGATCGTTATAAGTCGCGATTGGCACATTATGATTAATAGTATTTGAAGCCACGAGCGTCAAGCTGTCATTGGTAACTGAGATATTCGCTCCGAGTTTTGTCATTTCAATTCGCAGTGCTTCCAGCCTGTCCGTTTCTTTAATTTTCAACGTATGAAGTCCGGTAAGGTGACACCCAATTCCTAATCCAAGGCAAGTAACTACTATGGTTTGTGCAATATCAGGTGTATTGTTAAGTTCAAAATTTACAGTTTGAGGAATAAAGCCCGCTTGTTTTGTAAGCGTCATTTTATTTTCTTCAAAATGTGTATCAACACCCATTTGCTTATAGATTTCAACTAAAGCGGAATCTCCTTGCAAACTAGTTTCTTTATAACTCGTCAATGAAATAGCAGCGTTATCTGCTAAAGCAGCCAAACTAAAAAAGTAAGAAGCAGAACTCCAATCGGATTCTACAGTCATTACTTTCGATTCTACTTCTTGTTTTGGGTAAACGGTAATCACATTTCCTTCAAAACTGGTTTTGATGTCTAAATCATTCAGCAAAGCCAAAGTCATTTTGATATAAGGAACCGAAGTGATTTCACCAACTAAAGTGATTTCAATACCATTTTCTAGTTTTGGCGCCACTAATGACAATGCCGATATGTATTGACTGCTCACATTTGCCGGAATGTTAACCTTAGAGGCAGTAATTTTTTGTCCTTTGATTCGAATAGGCGGATAACCTACTTCTTTCTCGTAGGAGATTTTTGCACCCAATTGTTCTAACGCTTCCACCAAAACTTTAATTGGACGCTCAGTCATTCGCTGCGAACCTGTTAATACCACTTCACGACCTTCGTTAACAGCAAAATAAGCAGTTAGAAAACGCATCGCTGTTCCCGCATGATGAATATCTACTATTTCCTCGTTTCCTTTCAATGCTTTTTGCATTACTTCACTATCATCTGAATTAGAAGTATTGGCCAAAGTAATATTGGGAAACAACGCTTGTAGCAATAATAGTCGGTTGGTTTCACTTTTTGAGCCGGTAACTGCAATTTGAGCTTGTAAATTGGAATGGGAAGTTTGTAACAGTAAATTCATGTTTTTAATTATGAGTTATGAATTATGAGGTATAGCTTTCGCTTTTAACTCAAATAATTTAGGGACGCAATTTACCACTACTCATTCACAATTCATAATTTACAATTCACAAATTATTTAAGTTTTTCGTTGTTTTTGTGACGGTCTTTGTCACGGACGGATTTCAAATCCATTTTCTTGTCGAAAGCAGCTTGTAAATCGATTCCCGTTTGATTGGCCAAACATAAAACCACGAAAACCACATCGGCCAATTCTTCACCAAGGTCTTTATTTTTATCAGATTCTTTCTCGGATTGTTCTCCGTAACGACGAGCAATGATTCTGGCTACTTCTCCTACTTCTTCAGTAAGTTGAGCCATATTTGTCAATTCATTGAAATAACGAACGCCATGTTCTTTTATCCAAGTATCTACGTCTAGTTGGGAGTTTTTTAAGTTCATTATTATAGTTTTTTAAGTACTATTTTTTCGTTTTGTTTATCGATAATTTTTTGAAAGAATTCTTTTAAATCATAATAATAATCTGCAGGTAAAATGGCAGCATTAATTTCTCTTGTAATTATGATTTGAATTCTATTTTCTTCAACCTTTGTATTAATTGTAAATAATACTATTTTATCTTCCGTTGCAATTTTCATTGCTTTTGGAATAGATTCCACTATATATCCTTCCGGGATTTCTATATTTATATTATATTTATCTTGCTTTGGATAACCAAAATAAATTGGCATCATCCTTTTTTCCTGAAGAAATGGATTTTTCGTTAAAGCAAAAAACAACATGGGATTAATAAACATTTTATTACCTATTGTTTCACAATGATTATCTGATGTAAAAGTAAAAGTTTCCAAGACAGGTTTTGAGAAATCTGTGTCTTTATTTTCTATCACATAGTTACTAATTTGGATTCCATCCAAATCATTTTCTAATTTTTCTAGATAATTTTCTTTATTGATTTGCGTATTTTTTTCTCTAAAACTATACGCCTCATAATCCTTCTTTTGAGCCCTAAACTTTCCAGACACAGTCCCCTTATCATCAATTTTCACCATTAAATTATAGTTTTTATTTGATGCTAAATTTGGCACCATATTAACTTCTTGTGATGTTCCATCAGGTTTAATAAGTCGCCCTGTCCCGTTTAAGGTATTCAATGGCAAAATATTCTGTGTAGTATATTTATGTGTTGCATCTAATAGAATTTGCTTCCCTTCTATTTCAGCTGCAGCAATTACATAATTAAAAACTGTCCTGTTAGGAAATGCAGGAACTCCATGTTCTATCGTACTTATCAAAACCGGACTAGCATTTATCCCTGCAAAGTTTAGCATTGCTATTAAAATAAAATTTATTTCGGCTACATTTCCTGTTTTATCAGCGTATGCCTTTTTCACTCCTTTTTGGGTATAAAAACCATATTCCCCATCCCAGTTCATTTTTGATTTTACAAATTTAAAAATGATATCTAATTTTTCCTCTTCAGAAACAGCGCTTTTGAGTATCATCTTAATATCCTGAATAAGATACATACGTTCATTCAATTCTTTTCCGAAACTTTCGTTTTCAAAAATAGTTTTAGCAACTCCCTCCCAAGTTATTGAATAATCTTTAACTGGTTGATCAGGAAAGCGCGTTCTTTCTAATTCATTATAAATGGACGATCTGTAATTTTCAATATTGTCAATATATTCCTCTTCTTTAAGTGCAGGAATATTTTCAGCAAGATAAACACTGTTAATTTGCTTGTAACTAATAGATGCCGATTGGTTGTATTTATTTTCGAAACTCTGAGAACCATTTACATATTTTGCTTCTGCCTTAATCTTCACATAGCCCGTCAAAATTGGTTTGTAAATAAAATATTCCGGAATATCTGTTTCATATTCGGCATAATTCACCGGAATATCATATTGCATTTTAAATTTAGGAAACTTAACAATTGCTTCTGATTTTAAAAGATACTTAAACTCTATTACGGAACCCACTTTAACATTGGGCATAGTAATGGAAGCTTCATTCCAATATTCATTCACATTTTTTTTGAAAGTGCCTTCATTGTTTAATTTCGTTTTAACAATATTACCATTTTCAAGATTATAAGTTACACAATTTGAAAATTTAACCGATTCATCTTTCATCTCTTCATAACCAACATAATACGGAACCTCAAAATTTGCCCAACTAAGTCCTTCTTTTTTATAAATTTTGATTCTGTAGATGTATTCATGATTTACTGTGAATCCACTTGTCGAATTATAACTAAAAAAAGTTCTTGCTTTTTTAAATAAAATGGCCGCAACTGCAGTAGAATCTTCAGCATGAAATTTTTCTAGGAGTTCTTTAGTAGAAACTTTTCCTAACTCAAAATTTTGTGCACTACTTTTTGTAACACACAAAACAAAAAACAAAAAAATTGCAACTTTAACAATTTTCATTTAATTATACTTTTTTAAGTACTATTTTTTCATTTTGTTTGTCAATCATTTTCTGAAAGAATTCTTTTAAAGCAGTATAATAATCCGCTGGAACTATTGCTGTGTTAATATCTGAAGTAATTGAAATTTGGATTTTATTTCCAGTAGCTCCAATAACATATTTATATGTTCCAATGTTATCTGGCGTAGCAATATTCATTGAAACAGGTAAAGATTCTACAGCATAACCTTCTGGTATTTCTATCATAATATTATACTTATTCTCTATAGGATAACCAAAATCAACTGGATATGCTCTTACTTCCTGCTTAAAAGGATTTACTTTAGTTGACAAAAACAATAATGGAGCTATATAGATTTTTCCATTTATGCTTTCAAAATCTTTGGAATCTTTAAAAGTATATGTTTCAAGAATTGGCTTTGCCAAGTTCAAATCATTTTCTCTAACATAATCCGTTATTTCAATAGCATTGTTTTTGTTTTCTAATTCTTCCAGGTAATTATCTTTACTAGTTATTATGTTTTTTTGTCTAAAATAAAGCGCCTCATGATCGGTAAGTTGCTTTCTTACTTTCCCGGTAATAACACCATTACTATTAATAACAAAACTAGTATTTATGATTTCTTTCGAAAGTATTTTTGGCGTCAAGTCTACTTCTACAGATGTTCTATCTTTTCTAATTAGCCTCCCAAACCAGTTCAGATCTCTTAATGGCAAAACATTAGGTAACGAATACTTCTCAGTTGCATCCAATAAAACTAAACCATCTTGTATTTCTACAGCTGCAATTACATAATCAAAAGCTGTTCTATTAGGAAATAATGCAACTCCGTTAGCGCGTGTACTTAACAATACCGGATTAGCATTGATTCCAGCATAACGCAGCATAGCAGCTAGCATAAGATTAATTTCGGCTACATTTCCTGTTTTATCTTTATATGCTTTTTTCACACCGTCATTACAAGAATAACCATAATAATCATTCCATTTTACACTAGATTTAACGTAATTAAAAATAGCTTCTATTTTTTCTTCTTGGGTATTCAACCCTTTGATTAAAGCATTTATATCATCTTCAAAATAACCTGTTTTATCCAATTCTGGCCCAAAATCATCATACTCATAAATTGTCTTTACTACTGATTTCCAATCGGTCGAATAGGGTTTCAAAGGCTGATTAGGGTATTGTGTCATTGATAATTCCTGCACCAAACTTGATGTGTAATTATCAATATTATTTACAAAAGATTCTTCATTCATCGCCGGTAAATTCTCTGTCAAATAAGTGGTTCTGGTTTCTTCGTATTCTAGCGCACTTTCATAAAATGATGTATTGACATTACTAGAGCTTGTTCCAGCTTGTTTACTTTCCATATCCAAAAATTTAATTGTTTTTGGTTTTTTCTCTACCGTTACTTTTGGAAAAATAAATCCTTTTTGATTGGCATTATAAATAAAATATTGTGGAATAAAAGTCCTGTACTCTGAATAATTTACCGGAATTGTCGTCTGGAAACTATACTCTCTCGGCATTCCAATACTCAATGATCGAATTGTATACTGAAATTCTATTACAGACCCTTCTTTTACATTTGGCATTGTTATCTTTTTCTGCCCCCAAAATCTATTGATGGTCTCATCAAATGTTCCGTCACTTTTCAATTTCGTTTTCTCAATTTTTCCATCCAGTAAATTGTATGTTACAGCATCCGTAAAGGATACATTCTCTTTAGAATTATTTCCTAAATAGTAACGCACTTTTTGATTTGCCCAATCATATCCTTCTTTTTTATAAATCTTAACCCTGGTTTTCACTTCAGTTATCATTACAAAACCCTCATTTTTAGTATATTCAAGACTCATCTTTCCTTTTTTGAATAATATCGCCGCTACTGCCGAAGGGTCTTTAGGATGTTCTTTTTCTTCTAATTCCGCAATCGAAACTTTACCCAATTCAAAATTTTGTGCTTTGGCATTTGAAAAGGAAACCAAAAACAATACGATAAACAGTGTTTTTTTGAATGACATATGCTACTATATTTTTGTTAGAACTATTTTTTCGTTTTCTTTTGTGATCATGCCCTGATAGTATTCTTTTAACATTGAATAATATTCAGATGAAATAATCGGTGTATTTATTTGATTTGTTATTACTAACTGAATTGTTTTCTCAGATAAATTGGTCATGAATTTAAAACTACCTAAATTATCCTGCATGTTAAGAACAGTAGGCACTGGAATTGTTTCTACTTTATATCCGTCCGGAATTTGAATATTAATACTGTATTTATCAATAAACGGAAATCCATAATCTATAGGATATTCTCTATTTTCTTGCTTGAAGGGGTTTTGTTCTTCTGTAAGAAATAACATTGGATTTATATAAATTTTGCCTCCAATTCCCTCACAAAGATTAGAACCTGAAAAAGAAAAGGTTTCTGTTACAGGTAATTTCAACTCTTTTTCATTTACTCTTGAATATTCTTTTATTTCTATCTTTTCATTATCATTTTCCAGTTTTTCCAGATAAGTATCATCTTTTATGTTATCAATATTTTTCCTAAAAATCATAGCATTGTGATCCGTTCTCTGGCGTCTTAATTTCCCTGAAACTTGCCCATTGGCATCAACTGTATAATTCATCATTACTGTATTATTTGATGCGATTTTTGGCATTAAATCTACCTCTTCGGATGTACCATCTTTTCGTATCAACCTTCCCTCCCAGTTTAATGCTCTAAAAGGCAATACGTTTGGTATCGAAAATGCATCCGACGCATCCAATAATATCAATCCATTTGGAGTTTCTACTGCGGCAATAACATAATTAAAAGCTGTTCTATTAGGAAAAATTGCAATTCCATTAGAACGTGTGCTAACTAAAACTGGATTCGCAATCAATCCAGCATAACGCAACATAGCCGTTAACATTAAATTGATTTCGGCTACATTTCCTGTTTTATCTTTATAGGCTTTTTTAACTCCATCATTACAAGAATAGCCATAGTAATCATTCCATTTTACAATAGTTTTTACATAATTTAATAGTGCTGTTATTTTTTCTTCCGGAGTATCTAATCCTGCAATTATAGGTTTTATATCCGCTTCAAAATAACTGGTTTTATTCAATTCAGGTCCAAAATCTTCATAATCATAAATGGTCTTCACCACCGCATTCCAATCCGATGAAAAAGGTTTCATAGGCTCGTTTGGATAATGCGTCATAGACAGCTCCTGCTCTAAACTAGCTACATAATTATTTATATTATTAACAAACGCTTCTTCTTTGATTGCTGGTAAATTCTCCGCTAAATAAGTCGTTTTGGTTTCTATGTAATCAAACTTGGTATTAGTATTTAATGAAGGACATATATCACATTCCTTCTCTTTTTTATTTAAAAATATTTGTTTGTTATTTCTTTCAGATGTTATTTTTGGAGTAATAAATCCTTTGAATTGACTATTGTAAATAAAATATTCGGGTACAAAAGTCTTATATTCTGAATAATTGACCGGTACACTAGTTTGAAAATTCCAATCTCTAAGTGAGCCTACATTTGAAGATTTAACATTGTACTCGTACTCTATCACAGAACCCACTTTTACATTAGGCATTGTGATTTTCTTTTTATCCCAATATTTATTTATATTTTCCTGAAACGCTCCCTCACTTTTTAATTTTGTTTTTTCGATTTTTCCGGCTACTAGATTATATGTTACAGCATCCGAAATAACAACACTTTCTTTCGAAGAACCTATTCTAAAATGTATTTCTTGATTTGCCCAATCATACCCTTCTTTTTTATAAATTTTTATACGAACAGCTACTTTAGTGACTACCGTAAAACCTGCATCATTTGAATATTCAAAACTAGTTTCTCCTTTTTTAAATAATATTGCTGCAACAGCTGCCGTGTCTTTCGGATGAACTTTTTGCTGAAGCTCTTCTATTGAAACTTTCCCTAGTTTAAAATCTTGTGCATTAGCATTATAAAAAAACAGAGTGAAAAATAAAATAATGGTTAGTTCATTACATTTCATAGTTTTACATGGTTTTGGTTAAAATAATTTTAGCATTGTCATTTCTGGAAATCTGTTCCATAAAAAGACGGTATTCATCGTACTCTTTGTTAGAATAAAATCCTTTTTTCAAGAACATGGTACGCTTATAAACAAGATTAGCAGCATCTTTCTTGATGATTTCAGTTTTGTATTCTCCAAACTTCGTTTTCAATTCAAAATTACTCGGTAGAAATTCAATAGAAAACCCTGAAGGCAAACTAATCTCGATTTCATCTCCATCTACATATCCTCTTTGAATTTCAAATGGATTTTTCCGATTTCGGATTCGTTTTACATTTCCTGTAATTTGGTTATACCCATTGACCACAAACATTATCTTATTTCCTGAAACACTTCCATAATTAACGGCACTAATTTCAGCATTTTCAGTAAAACTGACCTTTTCCTTATCGTTAGTAAATGTTATTTTATCAATTTTTAAATTATTGATATTATCCCAATATTTTTTATAATGCGCTTCTTTATCTGTAGGCTGAAAATTCTCTATAGCTGCTTTTTGATTGTATTGTGACCCTTCTGAGACAATAATTATTTTCCCTAAAAAATTTCCCGTTTGCGATAAAGAAAATTTTCCTTTACTGATTTGGGTATTGTCTTTGTCTTGATAAATTTTAGTTCGCACAATTTCTCCTCCTTCTGGCTTCATAATTAAAACATCTCTATCGTCAGTAAAGGTTCCTTGATAACCAAAAGGTGTGTCCTGACTAGTACATTCCAGCCAAATATAATTATCCCCATTAGGAATCGATAAAATCATATGATTGCCTTGCATGGATACAAAATCAGGCTCAATATTTCGTTTGCGAGGACTTCCGTATAAAATAGTATTGTATGATGGTACATCAACTGCATTAAGAAGTGCTTTTGTATAATTAGTCAATGCTTTACAGTCACCATATCCTAATCGATCAACATCAGCAGCTAACATTGGTTTCCACCCTCCGATTCCAATACTGATATTTACATATCGCGATTTTTGCTGCACATAATTATAAATCAATTTTGCTTTCTTTATTGGATCTTTTTCGTCCCCAACAAGCGCTTTCATTTTTAATTTGGTTTCTTCAGATAATTCGGTTGTTCCTGATAAAATTTTATCGGAATACCATTGCCCGAAAGTAGCCCAGGTTTTAGCGTTTCCATCTACATTTTCAAGATGAAAATTTTCTAAACCCATCATTACTTTTGGAAAAATAGTAGTAAACCCAGGACTGTAATCTTCTTCTTTTTGAGCAGTAATATTAGTGGCGGTATAAGAAAGTTGCGTGGATGAATCTACCGTTTTATTAATTTTAAAATTAGAAAAATTAGATTCCATCTTTTTAAAACCAAGAGTAGAAGGATAATTTACATTTAAAACACTTTTTTCAACACTTACAAAGTAATCACTTAAGGGATACCATTGTGGAATAAAAGCAGTGTTTGAACTTTCTACTTCGCTTTCATAAATTATGGTAAAGGGATATTGGATAGGTGTGTAATCCAAATAAATAATACGGTCGTCAGAGAAAAGCGTACTTCCGCTCACTGCACTTTGATCTTTGAAATCTTTCCTTTTTATTTTTTTAATTTCAATACCAAAACCATCAAAGACTAATGCTTCTATATTTTTTACTGAGGACGTTTTGCTATAGTATTCTGTCGCTTCAATTTCGCCAATGCCCTTTTCATTTAGAACGGTAACTACTCTTTTGGTTTTGATATTCATATTCCTTTGAGACGAAATAGTAATATCAATTTGATTCAAACGAACTACCGCATTTGCATTTTCTTTGAGGCTATCAGCGATAGATAGCGTATTATATTCGCTTTTTTGTGCAAGAAGTAATGTAGAAGAAAACAACAATAGAAAACAAGTAAATTTAAATTGCATAGATTACATTTTTCTCAAATTTATAAGAAAAATTCGGCAAAAAAAATTTATTCTCTATTTTTACTGTCAATTTGTATCGTTACAGGCCCATCATTTAACAAAAGCACCTTCATATCCGCACCAAAAACACCTGTTTGAACTTTCTTCTCCAACTCTATTTCCAGACGTTTTACAAAATTTTCATACAATGGAATGGCAACTTCTGGTTTTGAGGCTTTAATATAGGAAGGGCGATTGCCTTTTTTAGTAGAAGCATGAAGTGTAAACTGACTTACCACAATTATATCACCGTCAATATCTTTTACGGATAAATTCATCACATTGTTTTCATCTCCAAAAATTCGCAGGTTTACGATTTTAGCAACCAACCAGTTACTATCTTCTTGCGTGTCACTATCTTCAATTCCAACTAAAACCAATAAGCCTTTTTGGATATTGGCAACAATTTTTTCATCAATAGTTACAGAAGCGGAGGAGACTCTTTGAATTACAACTTTCATTTTTTTATTCTATAAAAAACAGACGCGATAAATCGCGTCTCTATTATTCTCTTGTTTTATCACTAATTATTCTGTCTTCATTATGAATATCCGTACGATAATGTTCATCGTCACCTTCGAGAATTTTAAGGTAACTTCTATAACGGGACCATGCAATTTCATCTCTTTCTAATGCAGCTTTAATGGCGCAATGCGGTTCCTCTTTATGCAAGCAATTATTAAACTTACACTGTTCTTTCAATTTGAAAAACTCAGGAAAATAACCACTCACTTCTTCTTTTTCCATATCTACAATCCCAAAACCTTTGATACCCGGCGTATCGATGATTCTGGCATTAAATGATAAATCATACATTTCTGCAAAAGTCGTCGTGTGTTGTCCCTGCTTACTTGCTTCAGAAATTGTTTTTGTTTTTAGATGCAAAGAAGGTTCCATTGCATTTACCAAAGTTGATTTTCCCACTCCAGAGTGTCCTGAAAACATACTCACTTTACCAATCATCATTTCCTTCAACTCTTCGATTCCTTTCATTTCAGTAGAAGAAACGCGTAAACATTTGTATCCAATTTCTTGGTATACATGCTGCATATACAATTGCTCATCAAGAGTAGCATCGTCAAAAGTATCTATTTTATTAAAAACCAATATCGTTTCAATTCCATACGCTTCGGCAGTAACCAGAAAACGGTCAATAAAATTAAAAGTCGTAGGTGGATTATTTATGGTAACCAACAAGAAAACCCGATCAATATTTGAGGCAATAATATGCATTTGATGCGATAAATTCACTGATTTTCGAACGATATAGTTCTTCCTGTCGTGAATTTTATGGATGGTTCCCGTAACAGTATCTGATGTTTCCTCGAGTTCATAATCCACTACATCACCCACAGCAATAGGATTGGTGCTTTTGATTCCTTTTATTCGGAATTTCCCTTTCATACGGCATTCGATAAAATCACCTTGTTCGGATTTTACGGTGTACCAACTTCCTGTAGATTTGTATACTAGTCCTGTCATGGTGCAAAGATAAAATTTTAAAGTTTATGCCCGTTTATTGATAGGAGTTAAGTTTATAAAAAAAGCTGCCTTGATTCAGGCAGCTTTTTTTTAATTTAAAATCATTCTTCCTAATTTATCTTCGGACTTCCTTGAAGCATAAATTAAAAATTCTTTTTCATTTTTTCTATAAAAAATTCCAGGCCTCATAACCAATTCATTTTTTATAGCCTCTTCCGGATCCTTCCTTGTTATTATCCCTTTATTATCAAAAACAAAAAGTGTTGGTACTGAATTATTATAATTCCCCAATGATTTGATTTCTTCGATATCAGTAATTCCCTTATTCTTTTTATTATCATTAAAAATGATATTCAATTGTCCATCTTTATAAATTGGAATTCCACTTAAATATTCTGGGCCTTTTCCCATAACAGTTAATGGAATAGAAACACCCGCACTTACATTAAAATTCCCGTTTCCACCTGTACCAAAAAAGCCTAAAGACAATACTGTAACCGCAGCCGATTGATCTTTTGCAACCACATTACTCCAATCTAGAGATCCATCAGGTTTTAGACATGTAACAATCATTTCGTTAGTAATATAAGTTATTGGGGTAAAACCTAGTGGCCCAAAACCTTGTGTTTGTCCTACAATAACCATTCTATATTCCGACAAAACAATAAGTCCACCGTCATTTTTTTCTATTATTGAATGAATCTCGTATAAAGGTTTAACATCTTTTCCTTTTTTAGCTCTTCGCTCTCCAAGTAATTTAACTTTGGTTTCATAGTCAAATTCATTGAATTTAAGGTTATCATTTACGTTAGTAGCCAAATTTATAGTAGCATTATATACCCCTTTCAACTCTTTATTCGCTTTACCATTCTCTCTCACACTAGAGTAAAAACCAACTATTTGCAATGTGTTTTTATTAGTTGACAACATTTTACAATTGATGATCTCCTTGTCTTTTACATCAATATTTACAACCTCTTTTTTATATTTATTTTCATTTTTAAAAATATGGAGTTCAAATTTTTCAATCTTTTCTTTCTTTTTAGAATCTCTATATCCTTCATTTACAATCAAGAATACATCATTTTTAAAATTTACATCAAAATCAGAAATTGTAAACTGGTAATCTTTTTTGGAATCATCATAAGACACTTTATTTTCAGTAGCAAAATTTACATTCAAAGAATCGTCAAACAATTTAATTTCATATTTCATCGCATCTTCCTTTTCGAATAATGCAGTATGCATAACCAATAATTTATTTTCATCAGGAGATTGTTTAAAATAGAAACCTCCTCTGTCTGAACTTTTTGCTACCTGAGATTCAAACATGGTCACCATTTTATTACTTAAAACGCCATCTTCAGAAAACTCGATTCCGACTAGATTGAAAATTTTTTCTTTTCGTTTATAAACACTTCCAATAACATATATTCTATCATTTAAAATTGTTATTTCCTCAAAACCTATTTCTTTATCATCCAGCTCAGGTAAAACTATCGGTTTATTAGATAACAACTTCATTTCCTTTGACGAAAAAATTTTTAAGAAATATTCTTTTTTTCCTTTTAAACCTAATGCGTAAATTTTATTATTGGCTTCTCCAATAATTTTAATAATTTTTCCCTTTTCTTCTGTGATTTCCTCACCATAAGAAATCCCAATGTTTTCAATTTTGTATTGAGAATAGCCTGTTAGACAAAACATAAAAAATGCAAAAAAAAGTAGTAATTGTTTTTTCATAAAATTAAAGGTTAGATTGTTAAAATTTCACACAATAATACAAAAAAAACCTACAAATAAATTGTAGGTTTTAATAAATAAAAATAATTAATCTTATTTAGCTAATTAAGAGTTCAATATTTTTTCTTGGTGACCAATACTTTCTTGGTGGATGTTTTTGAATAATTTAACTATAAATTCTTCTGTCAATCCTTTTTTTCCACCTTCCAAAATCATTTTCTCTTGGATTTCATTCCAACGATTGTTTTGCAATACTGCAACGTTTGCGTCTTTTTTCACTTGACCAATTTCGTCAGCAACTTTCATACGCTTTCCTAACAATTCCAATAAATTAGCATCCAAAACATCGATATTCGCTCTCAATTTTGTCATTTTATTCGTAAATTCATCCGATGCATCGTCATGTTTTCTCACTTTCAAATCTTTGAAAATTTGTTTCAAAGCGTCAGGTGTTACTTGTTGTGCTGCATCACTCCAAGCATTGTCTGGATCAGTATGCGTTTCGATAATCATACCGTCATAATTCAAATCCAACGCTTCTTGAGTCACTTCAAGAATCATATCACGGTTTCCTGTAATATGAGATGGATCAATGATTAATGGTAAATCAGGGAATTTGTTTTGCAATTCGATAGCAATCTGCCATTCTGGAATGTTTCTGTATTTTGTTTTTTCGTATGTAGAAAAACCTCTATGAATAACTCCTAAATTCTTGATTCCAGCTGCATATAAACGCTCTACTCCACCTAACCATAAAGCCATATCTGGATTTACAGGGTTTTTAATCAATACAATTTTATCAGTACCTTTTAATGTATCAGCAATCTCTTGAACCGCAAATGGATTTGCAGTTGTACGAGCACCAACCCATAACACATCAATATCATGTTCCAAAGCCAATTTACAGTGAGCAGCAGTTGCTACTTCAGTTCCCATTAGTAAACCTGTTTCTGCTTTTGCTTTTTGCAACCATTTCAATCCTATTTCCCCAACACCTTCAAATCCTCCTGGACGTGTTCTTGGTTTCCAAATTCCTGCTCTAAAAACACTCACATCTGAATCTTTCAATTCATGTGCAATTTTCAATACTTGTTCTTCTGTTTCAGCACTACAAGGTCCTGCGATAACAAATGGATGAGTCAAATTGAATTCATTCAACCAATTTCTCATTTCTTTCTTGTTTTCCATCTTTTCTAATTTTTACTTTTTTTTATTTTATTCTGTGTTGTTCTCTTTAACTGTAACCTGCTCCCTAAGTTTCGGGATAAATGCTGATTACTTTTTTATATTTATTCCGTTTAATATTTCTTTTATTTTATTCACACTTTGCATTTCATTGTAAATCGCATCGTAATCTTCCTTTTCTAATAATTCCTTAAACTTTAATAAATTAGAAATGTATTCATCCAATGTTTTTACTACTTGTTTCCTGTTTTGTTTAAAAATAGGCGTCCACATTGCCGGTGAACTTTTGGCTAAACGAACTGTACTTTCAAAACCAGAACCTGCCATATCAAAAATATCCTGCTCGTCTTTCTCTTTATTAATTACCGTTTTCCCAAGCATAAATGCACTGATATGCGATAAGTGCGACACATAAGCAATGTGTTTGTCATGCGATTTTGGATCCATATAACGAATTCTCATTCCCATAGCTGTAAAAAGTTGCAACGCTTTTTCCTGTAATTTGAAAGTCGTTTTCTCCACCTCACAAATGATATTCGTTTTCCCTTGAAACAATCCTTTTATCGCTGCCGATGGTCCTGAGAACTCCGTCCCAGCAATAGGATGTGTTGCAATAAAATTTCTTCTCTTAGGATGATTGGCAACCGCTTCGCAAATAGGCGTCTTTGTCGAGCCCACTTCAAAAACAATCGTACTATCACCAATAACATCCAATACTTTTGGCAAAACAGTCAATGCAACATCAACCGGAACAGAAACGATTACAAAATCTGCTTCTTTTAAATCATCAAAAGTCGCACCAGCATCAACAACTCCTAAAGCAATTGCTTCCGCCAAATGGCTTTCGTTGTTATCAATCCCATATATTTTGGCTTCCGGATACAGTGTTTTAATGTCCAATACCATCGAACCACCAATCAACCCTATTCCTATTACGTGTATATTCATATTTTATATTATTTGGGATTTGGGACTTTCGAATTAGGATTAATTTGAATTCCTAAATCAAAAAATCCTAATTCCTAAATCTTTCTATAGCCTCTTGTACTTTTTCCTCTTTTACACAAAGTGCAAATCGGATGTATCCTTCTCCATTAGAACCAAAAATTGTTCCCGGCGTAATGAAAATAGATTTATCATATAAAATTTCATCAATAAATTTCTCCGCCGATGTAATTCCGTCAGGCAATTTTGCCCAAACAAATAATCCAACACCTTCCTTATAAACTTTACATCCTAATTCCTCAGCTAGTTGTTCGGTAAGAATTCTGCGTTTTCTATAAATTGCATTCATCGATTCAAACCAAGTCTTGTCACTTTTCAAAGCTTCAATTGCCCCTTTTTGAATCCCGTAAAACATACCGCTATCCATGTTGCTTTTTACTTTTAGTACCGCATCGATACAAGCTGCATTTCCTAAAACCATTCCGACTCTCCAGCCCGCCATGTTAAAAGTCTTGCTCAAAGAATTCAATTCTAAAGCCACGTCTTTTGCGCCTTCTACTTGCAACAAACTCATAGGATTGTCATTCAAAACAAAACTGTACGGATTGTCGTTAACTAATAATATCTGATGTTTTTTGGCGAAAGCCACCAACTTTTCAAACAACTGTAAACTTCCTCTTACTCCTGTTGGCATGTGCGGATAACCAATCCACATGATTTTCACTTTCGATAAATCTAATTTTTCCAAAGCTTCAAAATCAGGTTCCCAGTTATTTACTTCTTTTAAATCGTAATAAACGGGTACTGCCCCTACTAAATTTGTCACCGAAGTATACGTTGGATATCCTGGATTTGGAATCAGCACCTGATCTCCTTCATTCAAGAAAGCCAGTGAAATATGCATAATCCCTTCTTTGGACCCCATCAAAGGCAAAATCTCAGTATTTGGATTCAACGCCACCTGAAAGTTGTTCTGATAAAAATCAGCCATTCCTTTTCTCAATTCCGGCAACCCTTGGTAACTTTGGTACTGATGTGCATTTTCTTCTTGCATAGCAAGAACTACTGCATCTATAACCGCTTGTGAAGGCTGTAAATCCGGACTTCCAATTCCCATATTGATAATTGGTTTCCCTTCAGAAGCCAATTGTCTTACTTCCCTCAATTTTGAGGAGAAATAGTATTCTTCAATTATATCCAGACGTTTCGCTGTAGTAATCATGGTTTTGTATTTTTATATTCACCTAAAACTTTAAAGTATTCTGCCATGATGGTCAGTAATGCTTTTGCTTTAGCATAATCTTCGTATTTTTCGAAAGTAACATCCACAAAAAAGGAATATTTCCAAGGAGTTTCTATTTTTGGTAACGATTGTATTTTAGTTAAATTCAATTTACAATCACTCATTACATTCAGAACCGCCGCTAAACTTCCGCGTTTGTGATCCAATTCAAATTTGATAGAAGCTCTGTTTATTTCGTTTTCTTCAACAAATGAATTCTCCTTTTTAATAATAACAAATCGTGTCATGTTATTATTTATCGTTTGAATTTCTGGCGCTAAAATTTCTAATTCATACATTTCAGAAGCTGTTTTGCTCGCAATTGCGGCAATTCCTTTCAACTGATTTTGGTGTATTCTTCTGGCCGTTTCAGCAGTATCTTTATCTTCAACTAATTTTATGTTTGGATATTTTTTCAAAAACTCCATACATTGTAATAAGGCCATAGGATGAGAATGTACTTCTTGAATATCTTCAATTTTTTGACCTCTCAACGCCATTAAATTTTGATGAATATCCAAATAATGTTCTCCTATGATGTGCAAATTATTTTTATCAATCAAAGCGTAATTCGGAATAATTGGTCCTGCAATAGAATTTTCTATAGCCATAACCGCTTGATCTGATTTCCCGGACAATAAACTATCCACCAATTCTTCAAAAGACAAACACTCATCTACCTCAACATTCTGATAGTAATATTCTTGTGCTACCTGATGATGGAAACAGCCTTTTATACCTTGTATTGCAATCTTTGTTCTCATTCGAAATTACTATTTGTTTTTATTTGAAAATGAAATTTTGATAATTTTTGATTCGTGCTCTACCGATTTTTTGTTATGCTAATTTCATTTTTATTCAAAAAAAAATCCTGATTTTCATCAGGATTGTATATTAGTTTTATTTGTTTGTTGTTTTTCAAATAACCATAGCACAATCCCTTACTTCCTAAAGAAGAAATAATAAGTGTTGCTAAAATAAAAACGGTTATTAGACATTGTATGTTGTGTTATTTTCAATAATTACTCTGCAAATGTAGGACTTATTTCAAACCGACCAAAAAAAAAATATTATTTTATGTAACAAAAAAAGAATTCTTTGTGAAACAACCTTTTTATTACCAAATACTTAAACAAATGATTTTTAAATTACTGTTTATTACAGATTTCAAAATGACTTTTTCTTTAATTTTGATTCAAAATAACATTTAAGCAGCTATTTTCACCGAAAGCCATTTTTTTCCTTCCGCAATTCGGGTCACTAACATCGCCGAAACTAAGTCGCCATTAGCATTTAATAAGGTTGCCATAGGATCTACTAAAGTCCCTACTATCATCGCCGCCGGCAAAGCTTGCTCCATTGGAAATCCATAAACGGTTATCGCCAAAATTTCCCCTATATAACCACCATTCGGAATTCCTCCTTCGACAACCGAAACTATTACAGTAATTCCTAATGCTAAAAGTAATGTATGCGGATCCGTAAAATCTTTACCAAACATGGCAAAAATAACTGCAATCTTTATCACTGACGACATACTTGAACCGTCTTTATGCAAAGGTGCTCCCAAGGGAATAACTACATTTCTGATATGACTCGGAATATTCATGTGTTCTGCCCCTTCCAGATTTGCAGGAATTGTGGCAATACTGCTACAGGTCCCCAATGCAGTTAATGATGGAGTGATATTATTTTTCCAAAATACATTCAGTCCTTTTCTTCCTCCAGCAATAAAAGCATACAAACTAAAAAACACGACAAAGTAAAAAGCACAAACCGCATAATAAAGACCCAAAGGTTTTGCATACGCACCAAATAATTGTGGGCCAAAAATCCCAACCTGATACGCAAAATAAGCACCCAAACCTATTGGAGCCGTTTTCATAATCATATGCAGCAATTGTTTCATCACTTCGTTTCCTGAATTCAAGAACCGACTGAAATCTTTTCCTTTTTCACCCGAATGCAAACTGGCAAATCCTATTAAAAACGAGAATATGATAAGTGCTAACATATTCTTACGAGATAACAATTCGAAGAAATCATTAGCGGTAAGCAATTGTGTAATTTGTGAACCTGCTGAACTAGCTTGAATCGATTCTAACGGAATTTTTGAAATGATGATATCTTGCTGAATAGGGAATAACAATACGCCAATAATCATCAAAATAGCTGAAATCAACACAGTACTTAAAAACACACCAATTACAATCACAAATAACCTCCCCAGTTTCTCAGACTTTTCTAAACTGGCTATCGAGGATGAAATGGTAAAAAATATCAGCGGAATAATTGCAGTAAACAATAAATTCAGAAATATATCTCCCAAAGGTTTAATCACTTCTACTCCTTTTCCAAAAACCAAACCCAATATACTTCCTACCAGAATTCCTCCAAGTAGCAATAAAATACTTTTGTAGTTTTTTAAGAAACTGCCCGATTGTGTATTTTTTAAATTCATATCCATATAGTTTATGGTAAATATATAAATCTAAAAGAGAATATCATCTTGCTTAGTAAACTTTGACAAAGGTCTTTTTACTTATTGGACTACAAAAAACAATAAATCAATGATTATTCTGTTTACTTTTGCAACAAATAAAATTCCATGTCAATAGAAGTAAATAACATATCCAAAAGTTATGGTGCCCAAAAAGCACTGGATAACATTTCATTTTCTGTAAATAAAGGAGAAATTGTTGGTTTTTTAGGTCCAAATGGAGCCGGAAAATCAACTTTGATGAAAATATTGACAACCTATATCAATGCTGATGAAGGTTCAGCATTAGTAAATGGGCATGATGTAAACAGCCAACAAAAAGCAGTTCAACTTTCTATTGGTTATTTACCCGAACACAATCCATTGTATTTGGATTTGTATGTGAGAGAATATTTAGCTTTTAATGCCGATGTCTATAAAGTAGCTAAATCCCGAATCGAAGAAGTAATTCAACTGACTGGTTTAAGTTCCGAAAGTCATAAAAAAATAGGTCAATTATCTAAAGGATACCGCCAACGTGTAGGACTGGCCAATGCTTTATTGCACAATCCCGATGTTTTGATTCTTGATGAACCCACCACAGGATTAGACCCAAACCAATTAATCGAAATTCGTAACGTCATTAAAAATGTAGGGAAAGACAAAACCGTTTTTCTTTCTACGCACATCATGCAGGAAGTCGAAGCGATTTGCGATCGCGTGATCATCATCAACAACGGTAAAATCGTTGCCGATAAAAAACTGGATAACTTAATTTCTGAAGATAAGGAACAAGTTATCGAAGTGGAATTTGATTATAAAATAGAAGAACAAGCCATTGCTAAAATCGAAAATCTTACTTCCTATAAAAACACACACGACATGATCTGGGAACTAACCTTTACAACCGACAAAGACATGCGCCCAGCCGTTTTTGATTTTGCTACTGCAAATGGTTTGAAAACGTTACAACTGAATCAGAAGAATAAAAACTTGGAGGCTGTTTTCAGGGAGATTACGAAGTAGTATCAGGTTACAGTTTTCAGTTTTCAGATAAAAAAGAGAACTCGTTTAATACAAAACCTTTAACTTTTCAATCAACGAAGGAGGAATCTCAGCACGTGGGATTTCTCCTTCGTCAGAATAACATGTTAGTGCTAAAATTGACACGAACATTTAAAATCTACTCAATCCCTAGCTCCAAAACACTTGTTTTCATTTCCTCCACAGCAATTTGTATATCCTTCTCACTAGTTCTCCAATTGACAAACGAAGCCCGAATTCCTTTTCGGTTTTCGTAAACCGTTGGCGTCATAAACACTTTCCCTCTGTCATTAAGATGCGACAAAAACAAATTGACTTTTTCTTGATTGTGGTCTCCCGCCAAAGTAAAGCATACGTTGTTCAAGCGAGTTGGGGCCAATAATTCGAAGTTCTCGTTTTGAGTAATGAAATCGTCAAACTGCAATGCCATCGTAACGCTATTTTCAATAATACCCTGAAAACCTTTTTTGCCATAGGCCAATAATGAAAACCAAACCGGCAAAGCTTTTAAGCGTCTTGAGTTTTCAGGTAAAAAATTAAGGTAACTAAAATTATCTAACGGATTTCCTAAATATGGTGCATTAGAATTTTGAAAGGTTTCAATTTGCAAGTTTTGATGTTCTTCTTTTACCAAATAAAAAGCGCTTTCATAAGGCACATTTAACCATTTATGACAATCTATAGTAATACTGTCGGCGTTTTCCCAACCGTTTACAAGGTGTTTATATTTTGGAGAACAAGCGGTAAAACCTCCAAAAGCAGCATCAACATGCCACCAGAAATTGTATTTTTCTTTCAGTTTGGTAATAGCATTGAAATCATCAAAATCAGCCGTGTTGACCGTTCCTGCACTAGATATTAAAATGAATGGTTTCCCATTTAGACTTTCAATATTTTTTTCTAAATCGGTAATATCTATCGCTTCACGGTTTCCTTCAATAGTTTTTATTTTCGTGAAATTCTGGCTTCCAATCCCTAACATTGCCAAACATTTTACCGACGAAGAATGTGGCGTAGCCGTAAGAATGTTTATAGGTTCTGAAATTCCGTTTTTTGCAAAATCTTTTCCTAATTGATTTCCGAACCATTGTCTCGCCACCGCCAAACAAGTAAAATTAGACATCGTAGCTCCAGTCACAAATCCGCCTAAAAATGATTTTGGTAACTCTAACAATTGCAACAACAAATTAATTGTTTCAATTTCTATTAAAGCCGAAACACCACCTTGTGCTTTTGTTGCTTGCGCATTTGGATCGTAAATAGTAGTCAACCAATCACCAATAATAGATGCTGGTGTTGCTCCGCCAGTTACAAAGCCCCAATATCTTGGCCCAGCTTGCGAAACCATCAAAGGTGCTAAACGTTGGTTAAATTCTTCCAAAGCTGACAGTGCTCCCAAACCAGAATCGTTTAGATTTCTATCCGTAGTTATAGAATTCTTAGTAGAAGTAGGAACGTTATCCATTGAATCTAGAAAATCAATTCCTTGTTGTTTTACTATTTCAAGGATCTTTTCAATATCGTTTAAATCTTGTTGGAGGATTGGATTCATTTGGTTTCGATTTTATATATAAAAAAAGGGCTGAAGAATCAGCCCTTTTAAATTGTATCAATTAAAAAACTTGACTCGCTATTTGTCGAATATTTTCTGATTTTCCCATAGAATAATAGTGCAACACGGGAACCCCGGCAGCTTTCAATTCTAAAGATTGTTGAATAGCCCATTCGATTCCTACTTGTCTGATGTCAGCATTATTTTTGCATTGACCAACTGCATGAATCAAATCTTCAGGCAAATCTATTCTGAAAATTTGTGGCAATACTTGTAAATGTCTTTGCACAGCAATAGGTTTGATACCCGGAATAATAGGAACTGTAATTCCCATTTCTCTAGCTTTGGCAACAAACTCAAAATATTTTGCATTGTCAAAAAACATTTGGGTTACTACATAATCAGCACCTGCTTCTACCTTTTCTTTCAGTCTTTTTAAATCCGAAATTAATGAAGGTGATTCCAAATGTTTTTCTGGATAACCTGCAACTCCAATACAAAAATTGGCTTTATTGTCAATATCCATCACATCATGCAAGTACTTTCCGCAATTCAATTGGTTAATTTGTTTAACTAAATCAACCGCAAAATCATTACCTCCTTCTTTCGGCACAAAAGATTGTTCATCTTTCATTGCATCACCACGAAGCGCCATCACATTATCAATTCCCAGATAGTGACAATCTACCAATAAATACTCGGTTTCTTCTTTGGTAAACCCACCGCAAAGCACGTGAGGAACTGTATCTACGTTATACTTGTGCTTGATAGACGCACAAATTCCAAGAGTTCCAGGACGCATTCTAGTTAGTTTTTTTTCTAATAAACCATTACCTTTATTAACGTAAATATATTCTTCGCGAGATGTAGTTACGTCTATAAAAGGCGGTTTGAACTCCATCAACGGATCAATATTATCGTATAATTCCTGAATGCTTTTGCCTTTTTGAGGCGGAATAATTTCAAACGAGAATAAGGTGCTACCTTTTGCGTCTTCTATATGTTGTGTTACTTTCATTTTCTTTAGTTTGAAGTTTAAGGTTTAAGGTTCTCTCGAACAACTTTAACTTTAAACTATTTTTTAATCTGCTATATTTGGGTTCAACCATTTCATGGCTACTTCTGTTGAAACGCTTCTACGTTTGGCATAATCAATAACTTGGTCTTCTTTTATTTTTCCAAGTCCAAAATACTTACTTTCCGGATTTCCAAAATAGTAACCAGATACCGAAGAAGCCGGCCACATCGCCATACTTTCCGTTAAAGTCACTCCTATTTCTTGTTCTACATTTAGTAATTTCCAAATGGTAGGTTTTTCTAAATGGTCAGGACAAGCCGGATATCCTGGTGCCGGACGAATTCCTTTGTAATCTTCAGCAATCATTGCCTCTGTACTCAACGCTTCATCTGACGAATAACCCCAAATTTCTTTACGAATTTTTTCGTGCAAATATTCGGCGAAAGCTTCCGCAAAACGATCCGCCAATGCTTTTACCATAATTGAATTATAATCGTCTAAATCTCTTTCGAATTCAGCTGCCCATTCATCCACACCAAAACCGGTGGTTACGCAAAATGCACCCATATAATCAACTTTTCCACTTTCTTTTGGAGCAATAAAATCGGCCAATGCAATATTGGGAGCTCCTTTCGTTTTTTGTGATTGCTGACGTAAAGTTAAGAATGTCTGCAATGGTTTTCCGTTTTCATCAGTCAATTCAATATCATCATCGTTGATTTGATTCGCAGGGAAAATTCCGTAAATTCCTTTAGCGGTTAGTTTCTTTTCTCTCAAAATAACTTCCAACATTTCTTGTGCATCTGCAAAAACAGACGTTGCTTGCTCTCCTACTACCTCATCCGTTAAAATCGCAGGGTATTTTCCGAACAATTCCCATGTTCTAAAAAATGGAGTCCAGTCAATATAAGGAACCAAAACATCCAAATCGACTTCGATAGTTTGTTCTCCAATTACATTTGGTTTTACAGGAGTAAAATTGGCCCAATCCAACTGCAATTTATTTTTACGTGCTTGCTCAATGGTCAGGAAATTTTTATCACGCGAACGATTCAAAAATGTTTCTCTAAACGCATCATATTCCGCTCTAATATCGCTTGCGTATATCTTTCTATCCTTGTTTAATAAACTTCCGGCCACTGTCACGGCTCTCGAAGCATCGTTTACATGAATTACCGTTTCTCTATATTGAGGCGCAATTTTCACGGCAGTATGTGCTCTAGAAGTTGTTGCTCCACCAATCATTACCGGAATTTTCATTCCTCGTTTATCTAATTCTTTGGCGAGATATACCATTTCGTCCAGTGACGGCGTGATTAATCCGCTTAATCCAATAATATCCACGTTGTGCTCAATGGCAGCTGCAATAATTTTTTCAGGTGGCACCATTACGCCCAAATCTACTATTTCATAATTATTACACGCCAGCACCACGCTAACAATATTTTTACCAATATCATGCACATCGCCTTTTACGGTTGCCATCAGGATTTTTCCATTTCCTTGCTTGTCACCCGCTTGTTTGCTTGCTTCGATATAAGGTAACAAATAGGCCACGGCTTTTTTCATCACCCGCGCTGATTTTACTACTTGTGGCAAAAACATTTTACCAGAACCAAACAAATCACCTACAACATTCATTCCTGTCATCAAGTTAATTTCGATAACTTCAATAGGTTTTGTAGCAGCCAATCGAGCTTCTTCAACATCTAGTTCTATAAAGGCATCGACTCCTTTTACAAGTGAGTGTGTAATTCGTTCTTGAACGGTTCCCGAACGCCATTCTTGAACTGCTTTTTCATTACTCTTTACATCTCCTTTTACATTCTCTGCAAAATCCAATAATCTTTCGGTTGCATCATCACGACGGTTTAGGATTACATCCTCAACGTGTTCTAATAAATCCTTTGGAATTTCGTCGTAAATAGAAAGCATCTCTGGGTTTACAATTCCCATCGTCATTCCGTTTTGAATAGCATGGTACAAGAAAACGGAGTGCATCGCTTCCCGCACCGTGTCATTTCCTCTAAACGAAAACGAAACATTACTCACACCACCACTAATGTGCGCATGTGGAAGATTCTCTCTAACCCATTTCGTTCCTCTAAAGAAATCCAAAGCATTCAGGCGGTGTTCTTCCATTCCTGTAGCTACGGGAAATATATTCAAATCGAAAATAATATCCTGTGGAGGAAAACCAACTTTATTCACTAATATATCATATGAACGTTGGCAAATTTCTACTCGACGTTCGTAATTATCTGCTTGTCCTACCTCATCAAAAGCCATTATAATTGCTGCAGCACCGTAACGCTTAATCAATTTAGCATGATGAATAAATTGCTCTTCCCCTTCTTTCAAAGAAATGGAATTCACAACACTCTTTCCTTGTACTACTTTCAGACCCGCTTCGATGATATCCCATTTCGAGCTATCAATCATTATTGGCACTCTGGAAATATCAGGTTCGGCAGCAATCAAATTCAGGAATTTTGTCATGGCATATTCGCCATCAAGCATTCCTTCATCCATATTAATATCGATGATTTGTGCGCCACCTTCTACTTGTTCTTTAGCAATACTGAGTGCTTCTTCGTATTTTTCTTCCTTAATTAATCGAAGGAATTTTCTAGAACCTGTAACATTGGTTCGTTCACCAATATTCACAAAAACGCTTTGTGGCGTAATGATTAAAGGCTCTAATCCCGATAATACAAGGTTTTTTCTAGTTTCTGCTTGTGCCATTTTTTATTTTTTTTTGCCTCAAATTCACTAATTCCAATACATCGAGGCTATAATTCAGACGCAATACTTTGCGTCTCTTCGTTACATTGTTGCTGTCGAAACTCGAGGTTTATAATCCTTTGCAATATCAGCAATCAACTTTATATGTTCTGGCGTTGTTCCGCAACAACCGCCTATGATATTTACTAAATTATCGTCTAAATATTCTTTGATAAATGCTTGCATCTGTTCCGGCGTTTCATCGTACTCTCCAAATGCGTTTGGCAATCCTGCATTAGGATGTGCTGACACGTTGAAAGAAGTGTTTTGAGACAAGGTTTGCAAATATGGTTTTAATAAATCCGCACCCAGAGCACAATTGAATCCTACACTTAACAATGGAATGTGTGAAACTGAAACCAAAAAAGCTTCTACCGTTTGTCCTGAAAGTGTTCTTCCTGAAGCATCGGTAATTGTTCCTGAAACCATGATAGGAATATCGATATTGCGTTCATCTTTGACTTCTTCGATAGCGAAAAGGGCTGCTTTGGCATTTAAAGTGTCGAAAATAGTTTCCACCAAAAGTAAATCGCAACCGCCGTCCATTAAGGCTTCTACTTGTTGCTTGTAAGCAATACGCAAATCATCAAAAGTTACGGCTCTATAACCTGGGTCGTTTACATCTGGTGACATACTCGCCGTTCTGTTTGTTGGTCCTATTGAACCTGCTACAAAACGAGGTTTATCCGGATTTTTGGCAGTAAATTCATCGGCTACTTCACGGGCAATTTTTGCCGATTCGTAGTTGAGTTCATAAACGTATTCTTCCAGATAATAATCCGCCATACCAATCGTGGTTCCTGAGAACGTATTGGTTTCAACGATATCAGCACCCGCTTCAAAATAAGCTGCGTGGACTGCTTTGATGGCTTGTGGTTGTGTAAGTGACAACAAATCGTTGTTTCCTTTTAAGGAATGTGGAAAATCTTTGAAACGCTCTCCACGAAAATCTTCTTCGGAAAAATTGTAACGTTGTAACATCGTTCCCATAGCTCCATCGAGTATGAGTATGTTTTTTTTAATGGCTTCTTGAATACTTGACATTTTATTTTGTTATTGTTGTGTTTTGATGGTTGAAATAAAACCAAAAAAACACAAATTTTTACTCTTTAGCCCCGATTATCTCACTTAATTCCTATTTTCATAGGAGTTCGATAAACTACGTTTGCAGTGTAAATCCTTTTACTTTTTTCTTTAAAAAAAGTAAAAGATTACTTCACTAAACTTTCATTTTAAGCGGAGTTCAGTGAACTTCGTTTGCAACGAAAAGCGGGAACAATGACGGCAAAAATTGCGCCAATCATTCGCTCCTGATACTGAAATAAATTCAGTAAGTAAATATCGATATGTTTGTCAAGAAAAGGTTTGAGAAATACTGTGGAAGTATTCTTGTGTTATCTATCTTAAATGCTGAATAATTCAGTATAAAGTAGAATGTAGCACCTTCTTTAAAGATAAAGGGTTGCTAAGGTTTCATCGGGTCTTTCCCTCCGCCTTTCGTGATAACTTTCAATAAAAATAGGAACACTGCAAAGTAAAGACATAGCGTTAATACTTGCAAGTATTAACGCTATATTTTTTTACTAGTTTTATACTATGGCTTTTACCACTGCTTTTGGAGCCTCTTTACGGGTTCCGTCAAATCCGTCAACACCAGAAACTGTAGTATATTTTAATACATATTTCTTACCTGGATTGATAATTTGGTATGCTGCCTGACACATTAAAGTCGCTTCGTGGAATCCACAAAGAATCAATTTTAATTTTCCCGGGTATGTATTTACGTCACCAATGGCAAAAATTCCAGGAATATTCGTTTGGTAATCCAAAGCATTATTTACTTTGATTGCATTTTTTTCAATATCTAATCCCCAGTCTCCAATAGGACCTAATTTTGGAGTTAATCCAAAAAGTGGAATAAAATAATCTGTTTCAATGGTACGGTGTGCCCCATTTTCCTCAATATCAATTGATTCTAAATGTTCGGCTCCGTTCAAACCAATTACTTCCGCAGGCGTGATCATTCGTATTTTTCCTAAATCTTTCAACTCTTGGACTTTTTCTACAGAATCTAATGCTCCTCTAAATTCATTTCTTCTGTGAATCAAAGTCACCTCAGAAGCTACATTAGACAAGAAAATACTCCAGTCCAAAGCAGAATCACCACCTCCGGCAATTACAACTCTTTTGTCTCTGAATTTCTCTGGATTTTTGATGAAATATTTTATCCCTTTATCTTCGTAAAATTCAATGTCTTCGATAAGTGGTTTTCTTGGTTCAAAACTTCCTAATCCACCCGCAATCGCAACAACTGAAGCATGAAATTTCTTTCCTTTATTTGAGGTTACAATAAAACTTCCGTCTTCTTGTTTTGCTATAGTTTCTGCACGTTCGCCCAGCGTAAAACCTGGTTCGAATTGTTTGATTTGTTCCATCAAATTATCAACTAAATCACCCGCTAATACTTCAGGAAATCCTGGAATATCATAAATAGGTTTTTTTGGATACAATTCTGAAAGTTGTCCGCCCGCTTGTGGCAGTGCGTCTAAAATGTGACATTTTAGTTTTAACAATCCTGCTTCAAAAACTGCAAATAAACCTGTTGGTCCGGCTCCTATAATTAATATGTCTGTTTTAACCATTTTTTTATTCTTTATATGTGTAATTATGCTAAACTATTTTACTGCAAATTAACGATTGATTTTTACTGTTTTAAATGATAAATATCATTCGTTACTTATTGGCTCTTTTATTCTTTATTTTTTAACGCTTCGGTAATTTCATTCATTTTTTGAACTTTTTCTTCGAAATTTCCTTTCAGCGTTTTGCGATATTCATTTAGGTTTTCGACCATTTTATTGATATCGTCCGGAATTATTTCTTCAAAAAACTCCCGCAATCTTTTGGCAGTAGTCGGAGACTTACCGTTTGTTGAAATCGCTATTTTGACATTTCCTTTGGTTACGATTCCTCCCAAATAATAATCACATAATGGCGGCGTATCAGCAATGTTACAAATCAAATATCTTTTTCGAGATAAGTCGAATACGCGTTTATTGACTTTTAAATCATCGGTACAAGCAATAACCATGTGCCGTTTCTTCAACATCTTTTTCTTGAACTTGGCTTTCGTCAATTTCACCGAAGGATGCTTTTTAACCAATTCTTCCAGTTCAGACAAAAACTTTGGTGCTACCACCTCAACATTTGCATTTGGACTGGATTTTAGCATAAACGATAACTTTTCTAAACCTACATTTCCTCCACCTACAATAAGTACATTGAGGTTGTGTAATTTTAAAAATATTGGATATAATTCGTTTTGTTCCATTATTATCTTATTTCAGATGCTATAAATTCCTCGTAAAACCCTTTGAACTTGTTACTCTCTTTTACCACTTCTCCAATAACAATTATTGCTGGTGAACTTAATTTATTCTCCACTACAACTTGTTGGATAGTATTAATCGTTCCAACACCCACTTTTTCTTGTGGAGTAGTTCCGTTTTGAATAATCGCAACAGGAGTTTCTCCTTTAGATTCTTTTTGGAATAATGACACAATTTGCGCCAATTTACTCATTCCCATCAAAATCACAACTGTTGCTGATGATTGCGCTGCAAGCGCTACATCATCGGACAAATTCCTGTCGGAAGTTGTGCCTGTAATAACCCAAAAACTTTCGGAAACGCCTCTTTTTGTCAAAGAAATTCCTTGATAAGCGGGAACTGCAATGGCTGATGAAATTCCGGGCACTACAAATGTAGGGATTCCAAAACTTTCTGCGAATTCTATTTCTTCGCTTCCACGGCCAAAAATAAACGGATCGCCACCTTTTAACCGAACCACATTTCCATACGTAAGCGCATTATCTACAATCAACTGATTGATTTGATCTTGCGAATATTCATGTGTTCCAATTCTTTTTCCCACAAATATTTTTATGGCATTTTTTGGCGCGTGATTCATTATTTCTTCATTGGCCAGCGCATCATACAAAACCACATTCGCTTCAGCAAGTGCTTTTACTCCTTTCAGAGTAAGCAAATCTGGGTCACCGGGACCAGCACCCACTAAAGTTACTTTTGGTTTTATTGTATTATGCATCAGCTAAATCTTTTGCTCTGTATTTTTCTATTTTATCAAAAAATGCAACTCCTTCTTGAATGTATTTTTGTGCAAATTCCTCAGAAGGCTCATTCGCTTTGATTTGATAAACCAAATCTTTGAAGCTTGAATCCAATTCTATTTTTTTGCTTTCGACAAAAACAGTATCAAACAAATCGATAATTCCAGCATGGTGATTCGTTTTTTGGTTTTCAGCCAATAATATTGCTTTCGCCCCATTTACAAAACCTGCGTAGGCTAAATAAATCGCATCTGCCCATTTTTTATCTTCGAAAGCTTCTTGTGCGAAAGTTAATTTATCTTTGGCTTCCAATAATAATGTAGCCACTAAATCAATTACAACACCAGCACATTCTCCAACTCCAACTGCTTTTACGTAGTTATCAGCATTTCCCCAATCTACAAAATCAGCTTCGGTAAGATTAGTCAAATCGGCTAATGGCTTCAAGAATTCGTAGAAATATTTCTCTCCTTTGGCATCGTAATAATTCAAGAATGATTGTCCGTTTCCATTGGCATCAAAATCATTTAAAATAAAACGCAACGCATCTGGCCCTCTTCTACTTGGAATTTTGATTACTTTATCAGAAAAACGTCCTACTCCATTTCCTAAATTCCCTCCACCTAATAATACCTGAAGTGCTGGAGCAACTAGTTTTCCTGCATTAATTGACATTCCTTGGAAACCAATTTCAGACATATTGTGTTGTCCACAAGCATTCATACAACCGCTAATTTTAATTGCGATTTCTTGATTGTTGCTGTATTGTGGGTATTCCGTTTTTAATACTCTTTCTAATTCATCTGCAATACCTGTACTACTTGCGATACCTAAATTACAAGTATCCGTTCCCGGACAAGCCGTGATATCTCCGATAGTGTCATATCCTAAAGCAACAAAATCCAATTTAGCCAATTCTTGATAAAAGAACGCTAGATTTTCTTCTTTAATATTACGCAAAACGATGTTTTGTCTTAGAGAAAAACGCAATTCATTAGCACCGTAATTTTTAATCAAATCAGCTAATAATCTTGCTTTGTCTGTATAAAAATCTCCTAAAAGCACTTTAATACCAATAGCTACATATCCTGCTTGTTTTTGTGCAATCACATTCGATTTTTTCCAAGCTTCAAAAGCTTCAACATCACCAATCGTTACTGATGGCACTGCCAACAAAGGTTCTGTAATTGGTCCTTCAAAAGCGGTAGTATCTATTTCGTATGTATGAAAAGGCAAAGCTTTTTTCTCTTCGTCAACCAAACGTAAAAACTCATCACGACCTAAGTCTTTAATTAAGAATTTCATACGTGCTTTCAAACGTTTTGCTCTTTCTCCGTAACGGTCAAAAACTCTAATTATACCTTCGGCAGTTGGAATAATTTGATTCACCGGTACAAATTCTGAAAGCAATTCAGCGTGACTTGGTTGAGAACCTAAACCACCAGCAAACATTATTTTGAAACCTTTTTCGCCATTTACAATTTTTGGAATAAATCCTAAATCGTGTAAATAACTCAACGCAGTATCTTTATCAGAAGACGAAAATGATATTTTGAACTTACGCCCCATTTCTTGACAAATTGGGTTACGCAATAAATATTGAAACAAACCGTGTGCATAAGGTGATACGTCAAAAGGCTCGTCAACATCTACACCAGCTAATTCGCTACCAGTAATATTACGCACTGTGTTTCCACAAGCTTCTCTCAAAGTGATATCATCTTTGGCTAATTCTGACCAAAGCTCAGGTGTTCTGTCTAAACTCACATAGTGAATTTGAATATCCTGACGGGTAGTAATGTGTAAACGTCCCGTAGAATATTTATCTGACACTTCAGTAATTCTTTTCAATTGCTCACTAGTCACTTTTCCGTAAGGCAATTTAATACGAATCATTTGTACGCCTTCTTGACGTTGACCGTAAATACCACGTGCCAAACGAAGACTACGAAAACGCTCATCGTCAATTTGTCCACTTCGGAATGAATGAATTTTTTTCTCTAAATCGATAATCTCTTTTTGGACAATCGGATCTTCTATTTCGGTTCTAAAACTTTGCATATCTTTTTAGTTTATTGTTGTTGATTGATGGTTGTTGGTAGCATAACTATCAACTCAAAACCGTCAGCCAGTAACTATTTAATAAATCCAACTCCTGCTGTTGTGTTGGTTGCAGCATCTATTAAGATAAAAGCACCGTTTGATTTGTTGTCCGTATAGGCATCAAAATAAATGGCTTTGCTCAATTTAATAGTTACTTCTCCAATTTCATTTATAGCTAATTGAGTCGCTGGAGTTGTTCCAGAATAATCGGTTGCGATTACGTTTTTTACACTATCAATTTTTGCTAAAACTCTATTGCTGTTGTGTTGCACATAATATTTTGCACCTGCAACTAATTTTTTACTGTCCATCCAACAAACAGTTGTTGTGATGTCTTTTTCAATTTTAGGAAGTTCATTAGATTTTACAATCATATCACCTCTCGTTACATTGATGTCATTATCTAATTCGATAGTGATAGAAGAACCAGCCGTAGCTTCATCAAATTGCTTGTCAAAAAAGTGAATATTCGTTACTGTAGATTCTGTTAAAGAAGGAAGTACCGTTACGGCATCCCCAACTTTAATATTGTTCCCGTATAATTTTCCGGCATACCCTCTAAAATCGTGATATTCCTCGGTTTTTGGTCGGATTACTGTTTGAACAGGGAAACGTGCGATTCCGTTTTCGTAGATATCATTTGGTTCTAAAGATTCCAAATGTTCCAAAACCGTTTGTCCTGTGTACCAAGGCATATTCTCCGATTTATCGGCAACATTACCCCCATTGATTGCACTTAACGGAATGTAACTTACATTTTGTTCTTTGAAAGCGCTCTTTGCATTTAATGCCTGAAAGTCAGCTTTAATTTTGTTGTATACTTCTTCTGAATAATCAACTAAATCCATTTTGTTTACCGCAACAATTACATCTTTTACTCTCAATAAATTATTGATAAAAAAGTGACGGTAGGTTTGCTCAATTACTCCTTTACGAGCATCAATCAAAATAATTGAAACTTGTGAAGTTGACGCTCCGGTAACCATATTACGTGTATATTCTACGTGACCCGGAGTATCCGCAATGATATAACTTTTCTTTGCAGTCGAAAAATAAATGTGAGCCACATCAATCGTGATTCCTTGTTCTCTTTCAGCAACTAAACCATCGGTAGCCAAAGAAAAATCTAAGTAATCGTATCCTTTTTGCTTGCTGCTTTTTTCTATTGCTTCAATCTTATCTGTAGTCAACGATTTTGTATCGTATAATAATCTCCCGATTAATGTACTTTTCCCGTCATCCACACTTCCTGCTGTTGCTATTTTTAAAACTTCCATATTACCGTTATATTTTCCCCTCCCCGACCCTCCCCGAAGGGAAGGGAGACGAGTCTGGTATATTTTTATATATTACTATTCTACTTTTTATTTTCTAAATTCTTTTCCCAAAACTCAAAACCAACATTAATCCAGTTTAGGCTCCCTTCCCTTCGGGGAGGGCTGGAGTGGGGATTCTAAAAATACCCTTGTTGTTTTCTTTTTTCCATCGCAGCTTCAGAACGTTTGTCATCAATTCTGGCTCCTCTTTCAGAAATAGTTGAAGATCTAATTTCACCAACCACTTCTTGAATAGTTGCTGCATAAGAATCAACGGCAGCAGTACAACTCATATCTCCAACAGTTCTAAAACGAACAATTCTTTCTTCGATTTCTTCATCTTCTTCTTGGTATACAAATGGAGAATGTGACCAAATCATACCATCTCTTATAAATACTTTACGCTTATGCGAAAAGTAAATCGATGGAATTTCTATTTGCTCTTGTTCGATATAACTCCAAACATCTAATTCAGTCCAGTTTGAAATTGGAAAAACACGTACGTTTTGACCATTTTCAATTTTTCCATTCAATAAATCAAACAATTCTGGACGTTGGTTTTTTTCATCCCATTGACCAAAATCATCACGAACAGAAAAAATACGTTCTTTAGCCCTTGCTTTTTCTTCATCTCTACGAGCTCCACCAATACAAGCGTCAAATTTGAATTCTTCGATAGCATCCAATAATGTAGTCGTTTGCAAACTGTTTCTGCTAGAATATTTCCCAGACTCTTCTACAACTTTCCCTTCATCTATAGCGTCCTGCACATTACGAACGATTAATTCCAATCCTAATTCAGCTACTAATTTATCTCTAAACGCAATAGTTTCAGGAAAGTTATGTCCTGTATCTACGTGTAACAATGGAAAAGGAATTTTAGCGGGAAAAAAGGCTTTCTGTGCTAAACGTACCAATGTAATTGAATCTTTTCCACCAGAGAAAAGCAAAACTGGTTTGTCAAATTGAGAAATAACTTCTCTAAAAATGTATATCGCTTCGCTTTCTAAAGCGTTTGTTTTTAATATTGAACTCATCATTCTTTGTTTATTTGGTAATTTGTTTTTTTGTTAATCTGTTTTCGTCTAAACGATTAAACTTTTATTTTTGGTGTAAACCACATTCTTTATGACTCGATTCCCATGACCATCTTCCTGCTCTGATATCTTCGCCTTCGGCTATGGCCCTAGTGCAAGGCGCACAACCAATGCTAACAAACCCTTTTTTGTGTAAAGCGTTTTGTGGCACATTATTATCATCAATATATTTCTGAACGTCTGCCAAAGTCCATTTCAATAATGGATTGAATTTTATGATATTGAAATGCGCATCGTATTCAAAGGCCGCCAAATCATTTCTGTTTTCCGATTGTTCTGCACGTAAACCGGTAATCCAAATTTCATTTCCTTTTAATGCCTTAGTCAACGGTGCTACTTTTCGAATAAAACAACATTCTTTTCTATTCTCAACTGATTCATAGAAACTGTTTGGACCTTTTTTATTTAATAATTCTTCTACAGCGCTAGCTTCCGGAAAATAGGTTTTAATGTCTATTTTATATTTTTTCAAGGTCTTATGAAAAACATCATACGTTTCTTGAAATAATCTTCCTGTATCCAAAGTAAAAATGGTAATCGGCAAATCATTTTTGGCAATTAAAGCCGTAATCACTTGATCTTCCTGTCCAAAAGAGGTTGAAAAAACCACTTTGTCTTTGTATTCATTAGCCAAAAAAGCAAACGTTTCCTCGATAGAGAAATTTGCTGTTTTTTCTAATAAAGTAGTTACTATTGCTGCGCTCATTTTATTGGTTTAATTACAAAATCTATTACCCTATCGGTTTAGTAGATTACTATGCAAAAGTACTACTTATTTCTATATTACAAAATAATATTTGAATTTTTTACATTAATTTTTTATTTTTTAAATATACTTTATAAAGTCTACCAAATCTATAGGATAATTATAAAATAGTTATTATTTTTGTCAAAAATTTCTTTTATGGATTTTCAATTAGGATTAATTGTTGCAGGTTTAGTAGTTGGTTTTGTGGTAGGATTGACAGGTGTGGGAGGCGGATCTTTGATGACTCCTATTTTATTATGGTTTGGTATTCCACCAACAACTGCTGTTGGAACTGATTTATTGTATGCGGCTTTTACTAAATTAGGCGGCGTGTTTGTACATCATAAAAAAGGCAATATAAATTGGTCCATCACCGGTTGGCTTACTTTAGGGAGTGTTCCTGCAGCTTTACTAACTTTATGGATATTGAATAGTATTAAAACAGACATTTCAACTATAAATGCTGTAATAAAATACAGTTTGGGTTGGGCGCTACTTTTTACTTCGATAGCCATTTTGTTCAAAAAGAAACTCTTAGTTTTTTCTCAAAAACATGCTGGTGATAAATTCCATAGTCAGAGTAAAACTCAAAATGTATTAACTATCGCTATTGGTGTAATGCTGGGAGCAACTGTGACCCTAACTTCGATAGGAGCTGGTGCTTTAGGCACCGTAACTTTATTTTTCCTATACCCTCTTTTACCAACTCCGAGATTAGTTGGAACAGAGATTGCCCATGCAGTACCATTAACTCTTGTTGCTGGAATAGGGCACGCCTCAATGGGGAATTTAGATTTAGGGCTACTAGGACAGCTATTAATAGGATCACTTCCTGGGATTTTTATTGGAAGTATGTTGAGTGGAAAAGTACCTGATTTATTCCTTCGAAATGCCATTGCAATAATGTTATTTTTCGTGGGGTATAAATTAGTTTTTTAGCTTTTATAACGAAATATTTTAATTGAAATTGACATATAAAAATAGTCCAATAATCCATTTTTGATCACCTTATCTTTTACAAAAAAAGGTCCATTTCATTGGGTTAATTCAATGAAATGGTCTTTTTTTATACTATTTTATTTGACAGAATAGACTAAAATGTAATATCAGCTAATGAATTGTTTTCCAATATCATTAAGGTATTATCACGCACTTCAGTCATTAGCCTATGAACGGAACAATTTACCTCATCAATACAATCATCACATTTTTCATAAAAGTTATGACTTACACATGGCAATAGCGCTATAGGCCCTTCAAGAATGCGGTATACATGAGCCATATTAATATCTTTTGGCTCTTTAATCAGGTAATAACCTCCGCCTTTTCCTTTTTTTGCTCCCAAAAAACCAGAATAACGTAAGAGTAATAAAATACTTTCCAAAAACTTAATAGAAATATTTTCACTTTTTGCAATATCCGAAATGGGAACCGGGGTTTGATTCTCTTGACGAGCCAAAAATGACAACGCTTTTATTCCGTATTTTGTTTTCTTTGAAAGCATATTGAAGTGAATTAAGATTGTTGTTTAACAATTGTTGATTTCAAATTTTAAACTAATCCGAAATCAACATGTCTTTTATTGTACCAACAAAAATATACTTTTTGATTTAAGAATGGTGAATGGAGATTAACGATTTTTGACAGGTATTAAATCTACAATCAAAAATCGTTAATCTTTCATTAAAAAAAATTACGAAAGCGCTTGCTCCAAATCAGCAATTACATCTTTCACTGTTTCTAAACCTACTGAAACACGTACGAGTCCATCAGTAATGCTCACAGCCAAACGTTCTTCAACAGATAATTTACTGTGTGTTGTAGAAGCTGGATGCGTTACAATTGTTCTGGTATCACCAATATTTGCCGAAAGGGAACAAAGTTTTATTTTATCCAAAAATTGTCGCCCTGCTTCTATTCCGCCTTTAATTTCAAAAGCAATAATGTTGCCTCCCAAAAGCATTTGTTTTTTGGCTATTTCATATTTTGGATGCGATTTCAAGAACGGATATTTCACGCTGTTCACATTCGGATTATTTTCTAGAAATTCAGCTACTTTCAAAGCATTTTCGCAATGTTTTTCGACACGAACTACTAACGTTTCTAAACTTTTAGATAAAATCCAAGCATTAAACGGTGACAAAGCTGGTCCTGTATTTCTAGAAAATAAATAAATTTGACGGATCAAATCTTCGCTACCTACTGTTACTCCGCCCAAAACTCTTCCTTGTCCATCAATTAATTTGGTAGCTGAATGCACCACTAAATGCGCTCCCCATTTTATAGGCTGCTGAATATAAGGCGTTGCAAAACAATTATCGATAATCAATATCAAATTGTGTTTTTTGGCAATTGCTCCTAATAATTCCAAATCAATAACATCTACCGCAGGATTCGTAGGTGACTCGGCATACAATATTTTAGTATTTGGTTTAATGAAACTCTCGATAGTTTCCGGCTTATTAATATCAAAATACGAGGTTTCGATATTCCATTTTGGAAAATAAGTCATAAACAAAGCGTGCGTAGAACCAAAAACACTACTTGCAGAAACAATATGATCCCCTGAATTCAACAAAGCTGCAAAAGTAGAATATACGGCTGCCATTCCTGTTGCAAAAGCATAACCGGCTTCGGCACCTTCCATTTTGCAAATTTTCTCTACAAATTCAGTTGTATTAGGATTGCTGAAACGGCTGTAAATATTACGTTCTTTTTCTTCTGTAAAAGAAGCCCGCATGTCTTCGGCATCTTCAAATACAAAACTGGATGATAAATACAAAGGCACAGAATGCTCTTGATACTGTGACCTTTCTAATTGGGTACGGATGGCTTGGGTTTCAAAACCAAAATCTTGTTCGTTCATTTTTATTTTTTAGTTTAAAGTTTAAGTTTTAAAGTTGTTGGAATCGCAAATACCAACAACTTTATTTAAACTATAATGATTTATTATTCAAAACTACTTTATAATGTATCGTTGCGTTTGGTTCCAATGTTTTTGAAACCGAACAATATTTCTCAAAAGAAAGTTGCGCTGCTCTTGCTGCTTTTTCTTCATTAATTGGACCTTCCAGATAAAACACAACATGAATATCCTTGAATGGTTTTGCCTCTCCTACTTGTACGCGTTCCCCTTCTACCTCAGCTTTGAAAGAGGTAATTTCTTGACGTTGTTTTTTTAAAATCGAAATCATATCAATTGCGCTGCAACCTGCAACACCCATTAATACTAATTCCATTGGACTTGCACCCATATCATTCCCGCCAAATTCAGGACGACTATCAACATTTACTACATGACCTCTTTCGTTTTTTAATTCAAAGTGAAAGTTGTCGTTTATTCTGTTAAGTGTTATTTTCATTTTGTTGTTTTTTAAATCTTAAATCATTACCCTTTATCTGACAATCTCAAAATATCACCAAAAACACCTCTCGCCGTTACTGCAGATCCTGCGCCTGCTCCTTGAATTACAATTGGTCTGTCACCATACGATTCCGTGTAAATTTCGAAGAAAGAATCAGAACCTTTTAATCCACCCAAAGCGGTATCCGAAGGTACAGAAACTAACTTCACTTCTAGATTTCCTTTGTCATTTTGCAAATCACCTGATAATTCACCTATGTATCGCAACACGTGATTTGGTTTTTGCTCCGCTTTTATTTTAGCATAAATTGGATCAAATTCCGTCAGTTTATTTAAAAAATTAGAAGCATCACCTTCTCGTAAATGTTCTGGAATTAAATTCTGAATTTCAATTTCTTCAAACTCATTTTGCAAGTCTAATTCTCTTGCCAAAATCAATAATTTTCTACCTACATCATTTCCACACAAATCTTCTCTTGGGTCTGGTTCTGTATATCCATTATCGATAGCTTCTTTTAAAACTTCGCTAAACGGAACGTCCTTCGCAGAGAAATTGTTGAACAAATAACTCAATGTACCAGAGAAAACTCCTTTAATCTTTGTGATATTTTCGCCTGAAAGATGCAATAATTTTATCGTATCAATTAATGGTAATCCCGCTCCAACATTGGTTTCATACAAATAACTCTTTTGATTATCCGCCAACACTTTTCGCAGTTTTTTATAAAAGCTATAACTTAATGTATTCGCCACTTTATTGGACGAAATCAAATCAAAACCACTTTCTATCAAAGAAATATAATTTTCTACAAAAGCAGGACTTGCTGTATTATCAATAGCTATTAAATTTTCTAAATGATGTTCATTTGCGTAAGCAATTACATCCTCAATTGTGTAGGAGAAACCATTATTTTGAATTTCATTTCTCCAATTTGGAGTAACGCCATTTTTATTTAAAAGAACGTTTTTAGAATTTGCAATTGCAAAAACATTCAGTTTTATATCTTTTCTTTTCTCAATCGTTGCTGCTGATTCCAGTATTTGGTTAATCAAAGTTCCACCTACTAAACCATGTCCAAAAATGGCAATATTAATTTTCTTAGAAACTCCAAAAATCTCCCCGTGAATCACATTTAACGCTTTGTGAAGTTGCGATTTTTTAACCACCAAACTCACGTTTTTACCCGTAACTGTATTATTGAAAAGTATAGGGACAATTTTATTTTTTATCAATGCCGTGTAAGGCTTATGGAACGTACTTAAATCCTGACCAATGATAGAAATCACCGAAACATTATCAGTAACCGTGATTTTATTCACATCCTTCGAGTAGAAATCATTTTCGAATTCTTTCTCCAGTTCAATCATTGCTTTTGTCGCTTTATCAGCATCAACTACCAATCCAATTCCTCTTTCAGAAGAACCTTGAGAAATAATACTTACACTAATATCATTGTCGCCCATCACTCTGAAAATACGGGCATCAACACCAGTTTTTCCAAGCAATCCTCTACCTTCCAGATTTACTAACGATACATTTTCAAGTACTGAAAGGGTTTTAATTCCTTCTTTGTTAGAATTAGAAGTAATTAATGTTCCTTTATTTTCGTGATTGAATGTATTAAGAATACGAAGCGGAATGTTTTTTTCCAATAAAGGAATAATCGTTTTGGCATGCAGTATCGTTGCTCCAAAATTAGCCAATTCATTCGCTTCGTTAAAAGTCAAATGATCTATTTTTTTAGCATCAGGAACTAAATCGGGGTTAGCAGTATAAATTCCGTCAACATGCGTATAATTCTGTAGTTCTTCGGCATCGATATAATTAGCTATCAATGAAGCGGTATAATTACTGCCGTTTCTTCCTAAAGTCGTAGTGTCATTTTTACTATTTGAACCAATAAATCCAGTAACAATGTTGACTGTTGTTCCGTTATTTTGTTTGAAATAATTGATTACGTTTTTCTTCGAAAGTTGTTCCAAAGGTTGTGCGTCTCCAAATTTCGAATCCGTTTTAATCAATTCTCTTGAATCAGCAAAACGCGCATTTACTCCATTTTTAATTAAAATAGCCGTCAGTAATTTTGCAGAAAGCAACTCCCCTTTAGAAAGTACTTGGTCTTTAATTTTATTACTGTAATCCCCAATTAAACTTACACCTTCAAAAAGTTTTTCAAGAACATTGAATTCTTCTGACAAATCAACTTCATCATAATCGTCTTGTTGGTATTTTTTAAAGTCTTCAAATAATTCTTTATAATTACCATTTTTAGAAGCAACTCCTAAAATTTCTTCCAGTTCATCTGTAGCATTTCCTCTTGCCGAAACTACTATAGCAATTTTTTCTCCTTGATTTACTTTATCAGTAATAATAGCGACTACTTTATTTATTCCCTCGCCATTCGATAAAGATTTACCTCCAAATTTTAATATTTTCATTGTGTATGTTTTTATATGGTGTCACCCCTAAAAAATGGAGGCAAGCAAATTATCTAATTGTTTATATTCTATCAAAAAAGCATCATGTCCGTGAATGGAAACAATCTCTTGATAGGTGACATTATTTTTATATTTTTTTAATTCCTCATAAGTCGCTCTATTTTCACTTACCGTAAAAAACAAGTCTGAATCAATTCCAATAATGTGAATATCAGCTTCAATTTTAGATGCAATTGCTTCAAATGAATCGCTGTTTCGAGTAATATCTATTGTTTTAAGCAATTGATTCATCATTTTATAAGATGAAAGTTGGAATCGTTTTTGGAGTTTTTCACCGTGATGACACAACCAGCTTTCTATATTAAAAATGGCTAATTCGGCATTAGTAGTTCTACCAAATTTTGACTTGAACGATTCCGGAGTTCTATAACAAAGCATCGCATGAATCCGAGCATCTTCAATAGGCTTCGAAGAATTATTTAGAATTTGCTCCTGCAAAAAGCAATTGGCTATCAACCAATCTGTCGATTTCCAATCCGTCGCGATAGGAATTAAATGTTGTGTGATTTTTGGTTCCAAAGCCGCTATTTCCCAAGCAATTCCGCCACCAACTGATCCACCAATAATAGCGTACAGTTGTTTTATTTTAAGAAAATGAATCCCTTCAATAAAAATTCTGGCAATATCTCTGGTATTAAAATCTAAATAATTTTCAATGATGGTAGCATCAAAACCATTTCCGGGAACGTTAAAAGCCAGTATCGTGTATTTAGTAGTATCTATGGTTTTGTTTTCACCAATTAAATCATTCCACCAACCGTTCTCTCCCACAACTTGGGAATTTCCAGTCAACGCATGATTTACCAAAACTATTGGAGCAGTATGCAAAGCCGGACCAAAAACTTGAAAACTTAAGTTTAAGGTAGCATAAAAAGCCCCACTTTCGGTGGTGAAATTTTGTAATGTAATAGGTGTTGGTTTATTTTCCAATTTCAAATCTTTTATGATTTTATGATTTGTGTCTGGAAATATTAGAAAGAAAGCTAGAAGTAAACTAGGAGAATTCTTAGTGTTATCTTTCCACATTATGATGTGGTAGAATGCAGCACCTTCTTCGATAAATCGAAGGGTTGCTAAGGCTTCATCGGGTCTAATCCCTCTGCCTTTCTTTATAACATTTCAATACAGTTCTGAACTTAAAGGCACAAATTAACTACTATTTTTTTTAAGAAACAAATTTTTATAAGAATTGATTCTAATTGTTTCATTGAAAAACAATCTGGAAAAGCAACTCACAATTGCCTTTTCGACGAAGGAATAGTACCAGTACATGGGCTTTCTACTTCGTCGAAAAAACAACTTTAAGTAACAATATCAAGGAATCAAAACCAATCTTGAAATTCGATTTTTTAAATAAAAAGCTCTTCATTCTCTTCTGAATACATTAGAAAAAGCAAAGAATTTGGTACTATTTTTTGTGCCAAAGGATCGTTTTTTGACACTTCAAATCTTGGATGAATCAATTCATTTTTTGAATCGCTACTATTTTCTGTTTTGTTCCTGAAACTAAAGTTTTTTAGCAACCGAAAGGTTCTTGGGAAATATTTTAATGTTCTCATAATTTTAAGATATTAGCTGTTATTTTTTTCTTTTTAATTAATTATAGATTCTGAAACAAATTCAGAATAAATGAAAAAACCCTTTTAGATAGATATCCAAAAGGGTTTTAAGTTGTGTTATAAACTTATACTTCTGGAATCAACAGACGTGAATACACATAATGGCATTGGCACAAATCATGTTTTTGACCTTGGAATTATTTGTTTTCTGTAGATTTAACGTATTCATTTTATTCTTGTTTTTTTATGTTTAAAAAATCACGACCGATGCATTTCAAAAAAAAAGCCTCCCGTTATCCGGGAGGCTTTTGCTATATAAATTTTTAATTTAAATTTAAGCAACAAGCGACCCGCAGGATTTCTCCTGAATGGCTTTTGACATATTGCACACATTAAATTTCATCTTTGTTTTTTTTCTTATAGCAAATATGCTAATTGTTTTTGAATTTTCCAAATAAAAGTCAAAAAATTTAACAGCAATTACAATCGTGATTACAACCAAACTGTTTCTTTATATTTCGTTTGATCCAATTGTTGCATTCGATCTGTAATTTTCAAAATATCGTTGAGCACACCACGAGCAACAATTTGCTTTCCTATACCTCCGCCGTGAATTATGATTGGATTCACACCATTAGATTTAGTATAAATTTCAACTAAATTATCCGTTCCTTTTAATTGACCGAGAGCGGAATTAATTGGCTCAGAAACTAATTTGACTTCGAGAGTATTACTTTCAACATCTATTTCTCCTATATATCTTAAAACATGGTTTTCTTTTTGAGTCAATTTTGCAATTTTATAAGGTGCATCAAATAAATCTTTACGAGAAGCGTATTCTGATTTTTTGTGTTTTTTATTTAGATTTGGCAGCAATAAAGACGTGATTTTTACCTCAGTAATCTCAACTTGTAGTTCGATTTCTCTGGCTAAAACCAATAATTTTTCGGCAACATCATTTCCGGATAAGTCTTCCCGAGAATCGGTATTAGTGTAACCTAGTTTTTCAGCGTCTTGAAGAACTTTCGAAAAAGGAAGCTTTTCATTTCCGAATCTATTAAAGATATAACTCAATGAACTGGAAAAAACACCACGTATCTTCGTGATTTTTTCACCTGAAAAATGCAAGTCCCTAATGGTATTAATAATTGGCAAACCTTTACCTACACTCGTTTCGTACAAATAACTTTTATCGAACTTCTTTAAGTTTCTACGGATTTCTTTGTAAAAATCATGATGCAAAGTATTGGCAATTTTATTAGCAGATACTATATGAAATCCGTTTTGTATTAATGAGATATAGGATTTTACCAATTCTGGACTGGCAGTAGCATCAATAGCAATTAAATTTTCTAATCCTTGGTTTTCTGTATACTCGATAATATCTTCCACTCGGAAAGGAATTGCCGATTGCGCAAAATTAGCTTCCCAAGTATTTTTCAAGCCTTCTTTTTCAAAAAAAGCTAAACTGGAATTGGTTATTATTGGAAAACGCAATTCGATATTCTTCTTTTCAAGAAAAAATTGCTGACTTTCCAGGACTTGCTGTATTAATGCGCCTCCTATATTTCCTATTCCAAAAAGCACGACGTTTATTCTAAGCGTTGACATAATTTGGTTGTTTGTGATTGTTCAAAATGGGGTTTAAAATATCTGACAATTGATTGAATTCTATTAAAAAAGCATCATGCCCATGAATGGATTGGATTTGGTGATAGAAAACATTTTGCTTTATATTTTTCAATCCAAAATAGGTTTTGCGGCTTTCATCAACAATAAACAAGTAATCCGAATCAATTGCTACAAGATGAATATTCGCTTGAATAGTATTGGCTACAGCCAAAAAATCTTTTCTATTGCGGGTAATATCATTCGTTTTCAGCAAATGATTCATCAATTTATAAGCTGCCAATCGATACCTGTCTTTCAATTTAAACCCATGATCAAGCAACCAATTTTCGATTTGGAGAATAGAAGAATTGTCCAGTTTATTTCTCTGAAATCTTTGATTCACATATTCTGGCGTTCTATACAATAATGTAGCATGTAATCGAGCATCCACAATCGGGTCATCCGAGTGATTAAGAATTTGATCTTGAATCAAAACATTCGCAATTACCCAATCTGTAGCTTTCCAATCTGTAGCAATAGGAATTAGATTTTCAATTTTATCAGGTTGCAAAACTGCCATTTCCCATGCAATTGCACCTCCCAGACTTCCGCCAATAACAGCAAAAAGATTTTCAACTTTCAAAAAAGACAATCCTTCCCAAAAAATCCGAGCAATGTCACGAACGGTAAAATCACGGTAATTATCGATAAGATTTCCAATGACATCATCATATCCATTTCCAGGAATATTAAAAGCGATAACCGTAAAATAATTAGTATCAATGGCTTTATTTTCTCCTATTATACCATTCCACCAGCCCTTTTCACCACTAATATTTGAATTTCCTGTTAAAGAATGATTCACTACAATAATTGGATAACCACCAATAGGCTGACCAAAAACTTGATACGATAAAGAAATGTATGGTTTCTGCTTCCCTATTTCTAAATCAAAATTAAAGAGATCTATTTTTTCTATATTTTTCATTTTAAATAATTTTTAAGACTGAATTGATTAAAATTTGATTTTGATGGTGACAAATTCTTACTACACATTTCTGTTCCCTATTTTTAAGAAAAACCGCCTTTGGCCTGACCAATAAACCAAAGACAGTTTAACTACCAAAAAACAAACTTTTATACCAATTGAGATTTTTTTATACTTTCGAAAACGGCTTTCAAATCCCCTTTCAAATCTTCTATATCTTCTAAACCAACAGAAAGTCGGATTAAATCTTTAGAAACTCCCGTTGCAATTTGTTCCTCGTCAGACAATTGCTGGTGTGTGGTACTGGCAGGATGAATAATCAGTGATTTTGTATCGCCAATATTCGCAAGAAGAGAGAATATTTTAGTTTCATCGGCTACTTTTTTAGCAGCTTCAAATCCTCCTTTTAATCCAAAAGTAACTACTCCGCTTTGCCCCTTTGGCAAATATTCCTGTCCTAAAAGATAATATTTACTCGATTTCAATCCCGGATAATTTACCCATGCCACCTCTTCCTGATTTTCCAACCATTGGGCTAAAGCCAAAGCATTATCGCTATGTCTTTGAACTCGAATAGGCAACGTTTCTAATCCTTGAATAATCTGGAACGCATTGAACGGACTCAAAGCAGCACCATAATCCCGCAACCCTTCTATACGAACTTTAGCAATGAAAGCTGCATTTCCAAGTGCTTCGTGATAGACTAATCCATGATAACCCGCAGAAGGTTCTGTAAATTCCGGGAATTTCCCATTCGTCCAATCAAAATTTCCTGCATCAATAATAACACCTCCCAGGGAAGTTCCGTTACCTGTTATGTATTTCGTCAAAGAGTGAATAACAACATCGGCTCCATATTGAATTGGGTTCAGTAAATACGGAGACGCAACCGTATTATCAACAATAAAAGGCACTTTGAATGCTTTGGCTTCAGCCGAAATAGCTTTCAAATCCAATACATCTAATTTTGGATTCCCCAAAGATTCCACAAAGAATGCTCTGGTATTTTCCTTCGCAGCATTTTTAAAATTAGCCGGATCGGATGGATCAACAAATGTGGTGGTGATACCTAATCTTGGCAGCGTAACTTTTAATAAATTATACGTTCCGCCATACAAGCTGTTAGAAGCCACAATATGGTCACCCGCTTTTAGCAATACCAATAACGTTGTGGCAATTGCGGCAGTTCCTGATGCAGTGACTACTGCTCCAATCCCTCCCTCTAAAGTCGCTAACCGTTGTTCCAGAATATCATTTGTTGGATTATTCAATCTGGTATAGATAAATCCCGATTCCGCAAGACCAAAAAGATTAGCGGCATGTTCCGAGTTATTGAAAACATAAGAACTGGTTTGATAAATAGGAACGGCTCTAGTTCCTGCGTTTTTTGTTACGTCGTGTCCTGCGTGTAATGCGTTTGTTGCAAATTTTTGTGTACTCATGATGATTAGATTTTAATATTAGTGTTATTAATTTTAAATTTTGATACTTATTGTTTTTATAATTTATTTTAATGTTTTCGTATTGTTGGACAAAAAAAAAGTCCTTTTGGATGGCTTACCAAAAGGACTTATAGTTGGAACTATAACAAAGATTATATCTTTCACTTTTGGCAATAGCAAATTGGGATGCACATACGCATCATACAACACATCATTATTTTATTTACTACTGTTTTAACCATTGGATTTTATTTATCAGTTTGACAAAATTGAATTTATCTTTCTTTTTATTTCTTCAAATTTTCAAATCATGAATTCAACATAAAATAAAAAAACCTCTGCGGTTAGCAGAGGTCTTACTTATATATTTTTAAAATTTAAAACTATACAATAGTGCACTCTGCGGAAGATTCCGGCATCATGCAACACATATTGATAGTAACTAATTTCATTTTTCTGTTATTTGATGAAGCAAAATTGCAAACTTTTTTTGAATCTACCAAACAAAAATCAATTTATTTTATAAACTCTATAGAAATAGTAGAATATGTTAAATTTCTTCATTTAAATTAAAAAAAACAAAAGATTAATTTGCAATTCAAAATGGTTTCATACATTTGCACTCGAATACAAGAGGAAAAATTTGAACTGATTGCAACCTCTTCATAATGAAACGAATTCATTATGGATGCTGAAAATTTTTCAGTAGAAAAAATGCTAAAGCAGAAACTCTTCTTTAGTCCTTTTCAGCAATTATTTTTTCTCGCTTAATTTTAAACTAATAATTATTATGGCCTATTTATTTACGTCAGAATCTGTAAGCGAAGGACATCCAGACAAAATTGCAGATCAAATTTCGGATGCGTTAATCGATAACTTTTTAGCATTTGATGCTGACTCAAAAGTAGCTTGCGAAACTTTAGTGACTACTGGTCAAGTAATTTTGGCTGGTGAAGTAAAATCTAACACCTATTTAGACGTACAACAAATCGCTCGTGACGTAATCAAGAAAATTGGTTACACAAAAAGCGAATACATGTTTGAAGCCAATTCTTGTGGAATCCTTTCTGCTATTCACGAACAATCTGCTGACATCAATCAAGGGGTTGACAGAAAAAATCCTGAAGAACAAGGAGCTGGTGACCAAGGAATGATGTTTGGTTATGCGACTAACGAAACTGACAATTACATGCCATTGGCACTTGATTTATCACATAAATTATTGCAGGAATTAGCTATTTTAAGACGTGAAAACAACGAAATTACTTATTTGCGTCCTGATGCAAAATCTCAAGTAACTTTAGAATATAGTGATGACAATAAGCCAACTCGTATTGATGCTATTGTAATCTCAACACAACACGATGATTTTGATGAAGAAGCTACAATGTTAGCAAAAATCAAAAAAGACATAGTTGAAATTTTGATTCCAAGGATTATTGCTAAAAATCCTGCACATGCTCATTTATTTAATGATAAAATCCAATACCATATTAATCCAACCGGGAAATTCGTAATTGGAGGACCACACGGAGATACTGGACTTACAGGAAGAAAAATCATTGTGGATACTTACGGTGGAAAAGGTGCTCATGGTGGTGGTGCATTCTCTGGAAAAGACCCAAGTAAAGTAGACAGAAGTGCTGCTTATGCAACCCGTCATATTGCTAAAAACTTAGTTGCGGCAGGTGTTGCTGACGAGATTTTAGTACAGGTTTCTTATGCAATTGGTGTTGCAAAACCAATGGGTATTTTTATCGATACTTACGGAACATCAAAAGTGAGTTTAACCAATGGTGAAATTGCAAAGAAAGTAGAAGCTATTTTTGATATGCGTCCTTACTTTATCGAGCAACGTTTAAAATTAAGAAATCCTATTTACAGCGAAACAGCAGCTTACGGGCATATGGGACGTACTCCAGAAACGGTAACTAAAACTTTCTCTGCTCCAGGTGGAAACGAAAAAACAGTTACTGTTGAATTGTTTACTTGGGAAAAATTAGACTTTGTAGAACAAGTTAAAACAGCATTTGGATTGTAAGAATTATAATTCCATTTATACTTAAAACCCAGCTCAATTGAGCTGGGTTTTTATTTTAGCAATAATAACTATCCAAAAACACCGCAAGTAGAAAAAAATTCAACTTAACAATCAAAAACGAATAGTTTAGCGCTTTTTTTGTAATTTGCTTGAATTATGAGAAACCTGATTCTATTTTTCTTCTTCACTACAATCCCGATTGCATTCGGACAGAACCAAAAACTACTTTCTTCGAAGATAAATCACGTAACTATTGACGTCGATCAATTTTTAGGATACGATCAATTTGGTTACTATTACACTATTAAAAACAATGTCTTTTCTAAAATAAAAGACAAAGAATCTTTAGAATACAAAAACATTACATTGGGAAAAATCACGAAAGTAGATTTACTAAATCCTTTAAAAATTGTTTTGTTCTACGAAAATTTCAATACCGTTATCCTACTTGACAATCAACTGAACGAAACTCAAAAAATAAACTTCTCAGAAAACCCAATTCCAATAGTTGTGAACGCTATAGGAATAGCTTCTCAAAACCAATTGTGGGTTTACAACAGTTTAAATCAGCAAATTGGACTTTATGATTATTTAAAAAATGACTACAAAGTCATTTCCACTTCATTCCCAGAAAGCATAAAATACTATCAATCAAATTTCAATGCTTTTTATTGGATAGATGATAAAAACAATTGGTTCTCCTGTGACATTTTTGGAAAAATAACAAAGAAGGGAAAAACTCCCGATTTTGATTCGATAGAAATTATCACCGACAACCAATTTATCTTTTCCAAGAACTCCATTCTGACTATTGAAGACATTGAAAAGAATCAAAAATTCGAAATTGAAATTTTAGAAAAAACGTTTAAAAAATTCAGCTACAAAGACCAAATTTTATCTATTTTTACATCAGAAGGAATTACAAATTATAAAATCACAATACCGTAATGCACATAGCAGTAGCAGGAAACATTGGTTCAGGAAAAACAACTTTAACACGATTATTGGCTAAACATTTTAAGTGGGAACCCCATTTTGAAGATGTAGTTGACAATCCATATCTAGATGATTTCTATCATCAAATGGAGCGTTGGTCTTTTAATCTACAAATTTATTTCTTGAATAGTCGTTTTCGCCAAATAATGCAAATTCGGGAGAGTGGTAAAAAAATCATTCAGGACAGAACAATTTATGAAGATGCACATATTTTTGCCCCCAATCTATACTCTATGGGCTTGATGACAAATCGTGATTTTCAAAACTATTCTTCTCTTTTCGAATTAATGGAATCAACGGTCAAAGCTCCTGATTTATTAATTTATTTGAGAAGCTCTATCCCAAATCTTGTTGGACAAATTCACAAACGTGGTCGTGAATACGAATCTACCATTTCTATTGATTATTTAAGCCGATTGAATGAGCGTTATGAAGCTTGGATTCACACTTACGATAGAGGTAAATTATTAATTATTGATGTTGATAATATTAACTTTGTTGACAATCCTGAAGATTTAGGACACATTTTTAATCGTATCGATGCAGAGCTAAATGGATTATTTTAAATCAACAAAACAATAAGACAAAATAAATACTTCACAGATTGTGAGGTATTTTTTATTTTCATACCTTTATAGATCAACACGTTAACATTAATACAAATTAAACTATTTTTTTTTACCTCCCTTAGTTTACCACATAAAAACATTAATCAACTGATTTTTCTGATTATTAATTTAAATCTAAAAATCATGAGACACAACAACTTAAAGAACAAAACTATTTGTTTTCTATTAGTCATTGCACTTAACTTGCAAAGTTGCGTTGTTTATCAAAAAGCACCTGTAACTTTAGATGAGGCAGTAGTTACAAATAGAAAAATTTTAGTTTTAAAAACGGACAATACTAAACTAAAGCTCATCGACATTGAAAAAATTGATGGCAACTATTACGGTTATATAAAGACTAAACATAAAATTGAAAAAATACCGTTGACTGAAAGTGATTTAAAAACCATCCGTATTTTAGACAGAACAAAAACCACAATAGGAAATGTGGCCATTGTTGTAGGTTCATTAGGAATTGTTTTTTTAGTTGTCGCAGCTATAGAACTTTCTAATTGGGGTGACGATTGGAATCTGGGTACTTATTGAATCTTTATAAAAACACTAGTCAATTGACAAACAGTTAAATAAACTAATTTTTAAGTGATTCATCGTTTGTTATAAAAGCAAAATACCCTGTAAAAACAGGGCATTTTAACTATCAAATAATAAATTATTTTATTTCCAAGCATCGATTTTCGCCTGAACTTCTTTCTCAGTTCCCTCGAAAACTTGCGTATCCACTTTACCATTTAAGGTTGTCGTTACTGTAGCCACAACCACACCATTGGTACTTGTTTTTTGAATTGAAACTTCTTTAGAAATCATATGAGTCGACATTGCTCCTGTATTCATATATTCACAGGTTTTATTTGTACAACCTTTTGCTTTACATTCTTCTGCTGACATTGAGATACATTTCCCTGAGGCCACGCAACAAGACGCTTTATCAGAAATTGTATGACTTCCGTTGCCTAAAATTGGCGCAATTACAAGACCAATCAAACAAGTTAATTTAATCAAAATATTCATCGATGGTCCAGAAGTATCTTTGAACGGATCTCCAACAGTATCTCCAGTAACAGCTGCTTTATGTGCATCAGAGCCTTTGTATGTCATTTCTCCATTTATCATAACTCCTGCTTCGAAAGATTTTTTAGCATTATCCCAAGCACCACCTGCATTGTTTTGGAAAACGGCCCAAAGCACACCGGATACAGTAACCCCAGCCATATATCCGCCTAACATTTCAGCAATTAACTGGTTGTTGTCTCCGTAAACTAATTTACCAAGTAAAACAATTGCTATTGGAAAACCGATAGTCAAGATTCCCGGCAACATCATTTCGCGTAAAGCGGCTTTGGTAGAAATATCAACACATTTAGCATATTCCGGTTTTCCGGTTCCTTCCATAATCCCAGGAATTTCTCTAAACTGACGACGCACTTCGTACACCATATCCATAGCTGCCTTTCCAACAGAATTCATCGCTAAAGCAGAGAAAACTACGGGTATCATTCCCCCAACAAATAACATCGCTAAAACAGGCGCTTTGAAAATATTGATTCCGTCAATTCCTGTAAAAGTTACATATGCCGCAAATAAAGCCAATGAAGTCAATGCAGCTGAAGCAATAGCAAAACCTTTTCCTGTTGCAGCAGTTGTGTTCCCTACAGAATCCAAAATATCGGTTCTTGTACGAACTTCTTTTGGTAATTCACTCATTTCAGCAATCCCACCTGCATTATCTGATATGGGTCCAAAAGCATCAATTGCCAGTTGCATAGCTGTTGTTGCCATCATGGCCGAAGCAGCTAAAGCCACACCATAAAATCCGGCAAAAGCATAAGAAGTCCAAATGGCAGCTGCAAATAATAAAACGGTTGGAAAGGTAGAAATCATCCCGGTCGCTAAACCTGCAATTACATTTGTTCCAGCACCAGTGCTCGATTTTTGTACAATTGCCATTACTGGTTTAGTCCCTAATCCCGTATAATATTCTGTAACAGATGAAATTGTAGCTCCAACTACTAATCCTACGATAGTCGCATAGAAAACTCTCATAGAGGAGATATCTTGTATTCCTTCTCCAAAAAATTCCATTTTCATGGTTGTAGGCAACATATATTGAACTAAAAAGAAACAAGCAATTGCCGTTAAAGCTATAGAAACCCAGTTTCCAATATTTAATGCTTTTTGCACTTGTTTTTCTTTGGCATTAGTATCCGTAATTTTAACCAACATGGTTCCGATGATAGAGAATAATATTCCAAAACCAGCGATTGCCATTGGCAGTAAAATAGGTCCGATTCCGCCAAAAGCATCCTCGATTTTCCCACCCATATCTTTGATAACATAATTGCCTAAAACCATGGCTGCTAAAACTGTTGCTACATAAGAACCAAATAAATCGGCACCCATTCCGGCGACATCACCCACATTATCCCCAACATTATCCGCAATTGTAGCAGGATTACGAGGATCATCTTCTGGAATTCCAGCTTCTACTTTACCAACTAAATCAGCACCAACATCGGCAGCTTTAGTATAAATTCCACCACCAACACGAGCAAACAAAGCGATAGATTCCGCTCCAAGAGAAAACCCTGCTAAAGTCTCTAAAACTTTGGTCATGTCTTCAGAAGAAGTCCATACGCCATTCATAAAGAAATGGAAAAAGAAAATAAAAAAAGAGGTTAAACCAAGAACGGCTAAACCAGCAACACCCAATCCCATTACTGTTCCACCACCAAAAGAAACTTTTAAAGCTTGCGGCAAACTGGTACGAGCGGCTTGTGTTGTTCTAACATTGGTTTTTGTTGCAATTTTCATTCCCATGTTTCCAGCCAAGGCTGAGAAAAATGCTCCGAAAACAAAAGCAACTACTATTAATATATGCGTTGTAGGAACGACAAATGAAACTCCGGCTAAAACAATGCTTGCTCCTACTACGAAGAAAGCCAATAACCTATATTCTGCTTTAAGGAAAGCTAATGCGCCTTCGTAAATATAATCTGAAATCTCTTTCATTTTACCATCTCCAGCGTCTTGTTTTAATACCCAAGCTCTTTTAACCCACATGAACAGAAGTCCTACAATTGCCATAACTATTGGCAAGTAAATCATTATTGTATTCATAAATTTCTTTTGGTTTTTGGTTAGTATTAGTAATGTTACGAAACGAATTTAAACAAAAAAGCAATACTCCTAACGGAATATTGCTTTTTTTGTAAAAATTATAGTTGAAAATTATTTAATACTAAATAATCCTTCTGGTTTATTCTCAATTTGATTAAAACGCTCTGTACATTCCTTAATAATGGCAAACGCTTCATTTACATCTCCCCAACCTTCTACATCAACTTGCTTGTTTTCAAGATCTTTGTAAACTTGGAAGAAATGTTCAATCTCTTTTAACAAGTGTGGATTAATATCAGAAAGGTTTTCCAATGAATTCCAAATTGGATCTGAAACCGGTACACAGATTACTTTTTCATCTGGTCCTTTATCATCTGCCATGTGAAAAACACCGATAGGTTTTACTTCCATAACACATCCAGGAAAAGTTGGCTCGTTTACCAAAACCAAAACATCTAATGGATCTCCGTCTAATGCTAATGTTTCAGGAATAAATCCGTAATCAGCTGGATACATCATTGACGAGAATAACATTCTGTCAAAACGCATTCTTTTTATTTCGAAATCATATTCGTATTTATTTCTACTTCCTCTTGGTATTTCGATTAAGACATCGAAAGTTGTTAATTTGTCTGCAGTCATTTTAGTTTTTCTTTTCTATATTTATGGGTGCAAAAATAAGTAAAGAATCCCTTTCAACAATGAAAAAATTAGGTTATCTGTGGATTAAATTGTAACAAACAGCACTTTAGTAAACCACCGTTCGATTTCTTTTGTTCAAATAATGATGCCACAAAAGATAGGTCGCCACGGAACGATGCGGACTCCATCTTATAGTATGGGCTTCCATATCTTCCTTATTGTGAATTTCCAGTAATTCTTTTATGGTATTTACTACCGCAATATCCCCTAATGGCAGTAAATCTGGCTCTTGAAGGCAAAACATTAAATAAATGTCAATGGTCCAGTTTCCTATTCCTTTTATCTTAATCAGTTCTTGTCGCACTTGTTCAGCTGTTTTGGTCGGCAAACTTTCTAAATCAATATCTTTATTCAGTATTGCAGTTGATAACGCTTTGATATAAGATGTTTTTTGACGGCTTACGCCAAGATTCCTAAATTCTTCATCTGATAAATCAAGAAGTGCCACAGGAACAAAGTTTTTTTCTTTGGCCTTTAACTTTAAAAAAGTCGCTTTTGCTGAATCTATAGACACTTGTTGTTCTAAAATTAACAACACCAAAGTTTCAAATCCTTGAGGTCTTATGGGAATTGTAGGCATCCCATATTGTTCAATAATTGACTTGAAAATGGTATCTTTTTCTAAAAGATATTCAATGGCTTCTTGCATAATCTGATGTTTTTTTAGCCCGGATGGAAACGGCATCCTTTTTATAAGGCGATTTTTTTTCGCCTTATAAAAAGATATAGTGTACAGCCGGAATAGCTCCTAAAAATAGAAGCCAAACGATCCTTTTACTGAAAATTTTTGTGTATCCGGTGTATTCAAATAATTTCCTCGCCAAGCAAAATCGATACGGAATACCTTGAAGATATTACCAATTCCTGCACTGTATTCCCAATACACTTTTTCGGGTGCATTGTATATTAAACCAGAAGCGTTAATGGCTTTATTAGCATCCGAAATAGTTCCATAAACTCCTTTGACACCAATGATTTCTCTCCAATTGAGCTTTCGCATAAATGGAATTCTGGAAAAAATTCTTCCGTTGAAGTTATGGTTCCATTCCAAAGTTGCGTATTGATCGCTTACAAATTCATAAAAATTAAGATTACTAAAGGTATTCTCAATTGTAAAATATGTTTGATTTCCTGGAATCACACTCATCAATCCCAAAGGAACTGTTCCAAAAGTTTTTCCTAATTCCATAATTATATTCGTACGTCCTAATGGGCCAATAATGATAGGTTGCTTATAATACAATTGTACTTTTTCATATTGAAAATCACTATCCAAAAGCCCTTTGAAACCGTGACTATAGTTAACAAAAAAACGACTGTAAGGACTGTCTACATTCTCTCTTTCTACTGCAAATCCTATAGTTTTTCTCTTAGGTGTGTATTCAATTTGCAAATTCACCTCTGATTGTTTTACATCACTTTTTGTTATTGTATGTGCCGCATCAGTGTAATAATCCAAACTAAAAGTCTTAGATGCAGATTCTAATGTTCGATAAGAAAATCCAGTTTGAAAGATTAGATTTTTAACGGGCTCTATTTCTACACTAATATTACTCAAATTTATATTAGTCAGTTTTCCATTGCTACCCGTTGAAAAAACAGATGATGAAGCAAAGCTCCTGCCCAAAACATCGCTTGTCGAAGTCAAACTTGCGCCTATTTGCTCAACATCTCGCCGGTTTCCTCCTGACAAAATAATTCTGTTTTTTTTATCGACCATCCACTTTCCAGAAAATCCATATTTAAATTTATCATCCTTAAAACCATAAGCAGTATACCCTTGTATTCGCCAAGCATCATTAGGACCAAAATAGGTTCTTCCTCCTGCTCTCAAACGAACGCCTTCTACTTCATTATAACCAAACGATGAAAAAAGAGGACCATAATCAAAATGCCCAATGGGTAGATAACCGCTGCCAAGTATTTGGACTAAACTATATAATTGTTTAAATTTCTTTACTGTTTGCAAAGTATCCAGCATTTTATAAACGCCCAATTCATCTTTGCTTAAATTTTCAAACCGGTTTTCATGCCAATAATCGTCTGATTTATTATAGACATCATTATCCATATAATTGACCTCATCTTTATAAAAAACGACCGGTTTTTCTTTATTGAATTCATGGTTTCTATAGAAAGAGGTTCGCTTTCCATAGACTCCTTTTGACTTCTCTTTCTTATTTAATGCAAAATCTGACATCAGATAATCACGAGTCAACAGGAAAACAGAATCGTTCATCACTTCAAATTCTTGCTCTAGATAAATATCCTTCACCCAGTTAATATTGGCACTTTTTGTGACCGCCATATTAATTTTTTTGATCGCATACGTTGAATCATTCACCCAAAAATCCCCTTTGAAAGTCAATTCATTTTTTCGCCTTGGATAAAAAATAATATTGTAACACCATTTTTTATCAATGACTGCACTATCCTTTAAAACATAATTATAGACATCAATTCCTGTTTTAGACAGCGGACTAGTAAAACTTTTATCAAAAAAAGTAAGGTGATTGTCATAAATATTATAATCTGAATACAAATCTTTTACAAAAGATAAAATTTGTTGATTTCCATTAAAACCGGAAGTTTTACTGGCTTTTATTTTCTCTTTTAGTTTCTTCAGTTTATTGTCTCCATACACATCATACAATGATTCATTGATAAAAATAGGCAAATACGTTTTTCCAGTAATCTTAGAGGTATCGACTTGCTTGAAAATAAATTCCATTCCTTTGAACAGCTTATTTTTCATAAACGCACTATCAATGGTATTCATGTCAAACTCTATTTTCTCATACTTTTCCATTTGGTATTGAGCAAATAAATTTAATCCATTTTTACGCTTGTGCTCCCAAATTTTTCTAAGAATATCAAGTGCCGGATTGTTTTTTTTAGAAGTTTTACCCGTAAAAATGACAACTTCCTTCAAGCTTTCGGCTTCGTTTAATTGAATTTTAAAATTATAATTCACTGGTTTATTTAAAGTAATTTCTTTTTCAGAAAATCCTACCGATGATATTATTATAGCTGTATAGGTTTTAGCTGATTCAATGTAAAAACGTCCGTCTTCATTAGAAACGACACCTTCATTGGAATCTTTAAAAACAACATTGGCAAAAGGAATGGGCTGATTTGTTTTATCTAAAACTATACCGCTAACTTTAGTTTGCGCAAAAAGGACGTTTGCGCTAATCAGCAAAAAAAACAAGATAAATAAGAGGGGCTTTTTCATAATCATTTCAAAAAAAAAAACTTCATCAAATAAACAATTGATGAAGTTTCAAATATAGGTATTTAGAAATCTAGATTATTCTAAATTAAGACTGTTGACTGTTAAAATTTATCTAAAAATCAAATTCTTAAAAAAAATCTATTTTTTATACAATACTTTTTTAACCGCTTTTACAACATCACCAGCGTTTGGCAACCATTCTTTAAGCAATACTGGAGAGTAAGGTGCTGGAGTATCTGCAGTAGTGATTCTTTGGATAGGCGCATCAAGAAAATCAAAAGCACGTTCTTGAACTAAATAGGTAATCTCAGAAGAAACACTTGCAAAAGGCCAAGCTTCCTCAAGAATCACCAATCTGTTTGTTTTTTTCACAGAAGTCAAAATCGTTTCAAAATCCAAGGGACGAACCGTTCTTAAATCGATAATTTCACATGAGATTCCTTCTTTTGCTAATTCATCAGCAGCGATGTACGCTTCTTTAATGATTTTCCCAAAAGACACAATCGTTACATCCGTTCCTTCACGTTTGATATCAGCTACCCCAATTGGAATAGTATACTCACCATCCGGAACTTCCCCTTTATCACCATACATTTGTTCTGATTCCATGAAAATCACAGGATCATTATCACGAATAGCTGATTTCAACAATCCTTTCGCATCGTAAACATTAGATGGAACAACTACTTTAAGACCTGGAGTGTTAGCAAACCAGTTTTCAAGTGCTTGTGAGTGTGTCGCTCCTAATTGTCCTGCCGAAGCCGTTGGACCACGAAAAACGATAGGCACATTGAATTGTCCCCCAGTCATTTGACGCATTTTGGCAGCATTATTTATTATTTGGTCAATCCCCACTAAACAGAAATTGAAAGTCATGTATTCAACAATTGGTCTACAACCGTTCATTGCTGAACCTACTGCAATACCAGTAAAACCAAGTTCCGCAATCGGAGTATCAATTACTCTTTTTTCGCCAAATTCAGCAAGCATTCCTTTAGATGCTTTGTATGCACCATTATATTCTGCAACTTCTTCACCCATTAAGTATATGGACTCATCGCGACGCATTTCTTCACTCATAGCTTCGCAAATGGCCTCTCTAAATTGTATAGTTCTCATAGTTGTATGTTGTATGTGTGTAATTTTCGAAAAGCAAAAATAAATATTTTAAACCACTTAAAAGCATAAATCACTTTAAAATAATCAGGAGCTATTTCCGGCTATACGCTATATCTTCCTGTGGTTAAAGGAACCACAGGAAGGATACCGCTGCTATCCGGGCTACGAAATCGATGTAATATTGAAAATTTGCACATTTCAAGCAACTTCCCACCTGAATTTAGACATTAAATAAAGAAGCCGAAAGCAACAATTTGGTTGTTTTTTGTTTAATTTTTTTCATTAATTCACTCAAATCCATAAGCAACCTTTCTCTTGTCAAAAAATATCCCGCTTTTATTACAAAATTGCGAAATCGTAATAGTATCTAAAAATATTATGCACGCATAGTAAATTATTCAAAATATTATTCTAATTTTGTAAAAGAAATTTAGAATAATAAAAAACATACTTATGAAAATATTAGTTTGCATCAGTCACGTTCCTGATACTACTTCAAAGATTAATTTCGTCAATGGTGACTCTGAATTCGACACTAATGGCGTACAATACGTAATCAATCCAAATGATGAATTTGGTTTAACACGTGCAATTTGGTTCCAAGAACAACAAGGTGCAACCGTTACAGTTGTCAATGTAGGAGGACCAGAAACCGAACCAACTTTAAGAAAAGCATTAGCAATAGGCGCAAACGAAGCCATTCGTGTAAACGCAACTCCTACAGACGGATTTTTTGTTGCCAAACAACTTGCAGAAGTAATTAAAAATGGCGCATACGATGTTATCATAGCTGGAAAAGAATCGCTGGATTATAATGGCGGAATGGTTCCTGGAATGATTGCTGGAATTCTAGGTTATAACTTTCTAAATTCGTGCACAAGCCTTACCGTAGATGGAACTAATGTAAAAGCAGTTCGTGAGATTGACGGTGGAAAAGAAACAGTAAGCACTTCTTTACCTTTAATCATTGGAGGACAAAAAGGATTAGTTGAAGAAAAGGACTTGCGTATTCCAAACATGAGAGGAATTATGACTGCAAGAACTAAAGTATTGACCATACTGGAACCCGTTGAAGCTCCAGTAAACACTAAAGCGGTGAAATTTGAAAAACCAGCACCTAAATCAGCTGTGAAATTAATTTCACCTGACAATTTAGATGAATTAATCAATTTATTACACAACGAAGCCAAGGTAATTTAAGATAGAAGAATTCAGATTTAAGATTGCAGAAAGCAGCATAAATCTAAAATTCAACATTTGATTCAAATCTAAAATCGTTAATCTAAAATCTAAAATCATTATGTCAATATTAATATATGCAGAATACGCAGAAGGAAAATTCAAGAAAGTAGCTTTCGAATTAGCTTCTTATGCAAAAAAAGTAGCCGAATCATTAGGAACAACTGTTACAGCCGTAACCGTAAACGCTGGAGATGTTTCGGAATTATCAAAATACGGAGTAGATAAAGTTTTAAAAGTAAATAACGATAAATTATCAGGATTTACTGCAAAAGCATATGCTGATGTCATCAAACAAGCTGCTCAAAAAGAAAGTGCCAAATTAATTTTGCTATCATCCACAACAGACAGTATTTACCTTTCATCACTTGTAGCAGTAGCTCTGGAAGCTGGATTTGCTTCAAATGTGGTAGGTTTACCAGTAAGCACAGCTCCTTTTCAAGTAAAAAGAAATGCTTTTTCAAACAAAGCTTTCAACATCACTGAAATTGCGACTGATATAAAAGTACTTGGTCTTGCGAAAAACTCGTATGGTGTTTTTGAAAACGCATCCACTCTAACCGAAGAAGATTTCAACCCAACAATTGGAGATAATGATTTTGGTGTAAAAGTAGAATCAGTAGAAAAAGGTTCCGGAAAAGTTTCTATCGCCGATGCTGACATCGTAGTCTCAGGTGGACGTGGTTTGAAAGGACCTGAAAACTGGGGAATGATTGAAGAATTAGCTTCAGTACTTGGTGCTGCAACAGCTTGTTCAAAACCAGTTTCAGATTTAGGTTGGAGACCTCATAGTGAGCACGTAGGACAAACAGGAAAACCAGTTGCAACTAACTTGTATATTGCAATAGGAATTTCGGGAGCTATCCAGCACATTGCAGGGATCAACTCTTCTAAAATAAAAGTAGTCATCAATAGCGACCCGGAAGCACCGTTCTTCAAAGTAGCTGATTACGGAATTGTAGGAGATGCTTTTGAAATTGTACCAAAATTAATTGAGAAATTTAAAGCTTTTAAAGCTCAGCACTCATAATTCAACAAATCTATATAAATTGCTACCTAAAAAATAAGATATTTGTATCTTTGCTTTTAGGTAGCTTTTTTTTGCAAAAAAATTGCTACTGATTTTTATTAAAAAAACAAGTACAACGTACTTTCCCATTTTCACAACTATGAGCTTAGTTAAATTATCTATAAAAGGAATTTCTTACAGTCAAACCCAAAACGGAGCTTATGCTCTAATTTTGAATGAAGTTGATGGAGAAAGAAAACTACCTATAGTAATCGGAGCATTTGAAGCCCAATCTATCGCTATTGCTTTAGAAAAAGAAATCAAACCACCTCGCCCTTTGACACATGATTTATTCAAAAATTTTGCTGAGCGTTTCGATATCGTTGTAAAACAAGTCATTATCCATAAATTAGTTGATGGTGTTTTTTACTCCAGTATCATTTGCGAAAGAGATAAAATTGAAGAGATTATAGACGCCAGAACATCCGATGCAATTGCGTTGGCACTTCGTTTTAATGCACCAATTTTTACCTATAAAAACATCTTGGACAAAGCTGGAATTTATTTGAAGGCAAATCCGCTTGAAGCCAATAAAGATTCTCAAGAAATTGACGATGTCCTTTCTAACCCAGACACTTTTGGCCATGAAGAAGAAAGCAATCAATCCGGCGAAACCTATTCTAAACATAGTTTACAAGAGTTGAACGAATTACTGGACCAAGCTGTTTCTCATGAAGATTATGAAAAAGCCGCTAAAATTAGAGATGAAATTTCAAAAAGAGAATCGTAATTTGTTTAATTGTTAATCCAGTATCCGATACAATTAAACTAAAACCGATTAACCGATTAATCCTCAAATAAAATGAAGCAATATTTAGATTTAGTGCAACACGTTATGGAAAACGGTTGCCAAAAAGGAGATCGTACCGGAACAGGAACTAAAAGTGTATTTGGTTATCAAATGCGTTTTGATTTAAGTGAAGGTTTCCCAATGGTTACTACCAAAAAACTACATCTAAAATCTATTATTTACGAATTGCTTTGGTTCCTCAAAGGAGACACTAACATTAAGTATCTTCAAGAAAATGGCGTAAAAATATGGGATGCCTGGGCTGATGCCAATGGGGATTTAGGTCCTGTTTATGGTCATCAGTGGCGTAACTGGAATAGCGAAGAAATAGATCAGATTACCGAACTAATTACGGAACTAAAAACCAATCCAAACAGCCGTAGAATGCTTGTTTCGGCTTGGAATCCTTCTGTACTTCCGGATACAAAAAAATCATTTGACGAAAATGTAGCCAATAACAAAGCTGCGTTACCGCCATGCCATGCTTTTTTTCAGTTCTATGTTTCCGACGGCAAATTATCCTGTCAATTATACCAAAGAAGCGCCGATATTTTCTTGGGCGTTCCTTTTAATATTGCTTCTTATGCATTATTGACCATGATGATTGCACAAGTTTGTGAATTAGAAACCGGTGAGTTTATTCACACTTTTGGCGACGCACACATTTACAACAATCATTTTGAACAACTGGAATTACAATTATCACGCGAGCCAAAACCATTACCAAAAATGATTTTAAATCCAGCAATAAAAAATATATTCGATTTTGATTTTGAAGATTTTACATTAGAAGGCTATGAGCCACATGCCTTAATAAAAGGTAGTGTTGCGGTATAAAACAACATCTGTTTAAAATTCAAATTCACCGATAAAACAAAATAAAAAAATCCGCTTTACAGCGGATTTTTTTATACTAGATTAGACAGATAAAACACTGTTTTCAGCACCAGCGAAGTCATTCCAAATAAATGAATCTGCTTCAGGCTCATTAACAAACTCTCCATCGATTACATATTTAAACTCATAAGAGGCATCTTTATTCAAGTCGTATGTAGCTTTGAAAGTACCATTTTTCAATTTACTTAAAACTCCTTCGGCTAAATTCCAGTTATTGAAATCACCAACCACAGATGCTGATTTAGCTTGCTTTGCTTCTACCGAAAATGTAACTTTACAAACCGGTTTTGTTTTTACAAATTGTTTCTTTATTGACATAACTATTTCATTTTTAGAATTATGTGACAAAGAAAATAAATTCAATTGAAGTTTCGACAAAGCCTATGAAGTTTTAGCATAAAGCTACAAACTATGTTAATTTTTAAACAAATTACTAATTTAACAAGTTTATAATTTTATTTCCAAAATAAGAAAACGTTTTCTTACTAAATAATCCCGAATCAAAATTGTGCCTTTTCAAAATAAAATTTATCTTTATAAACAAAATTTAACCTATGGAAAAAGAACAACACGAACAATATGAATATGCTAGAAGGCGAATTAAGCAAAAAAAGAGGTTGTATTTCCATTTTGTTTTATTCCTTTTAGGGAGTTTTTTTTTATTTATAGCCAATAAATTTTTTGCTATTGATGTAGAGGCTGATTGGTACATTTGGGGAATTACAATCTGGTTTTTTATATTCATATTACATTTTATAAAAGTTTACATTACAGATCGGTTTATGAATAAAAATTGGGAAAGAGAACAAATAGATAGACTTGTAAGTTTACAGCAAAAAAAAATTACTCAATTACAAACAAAGATTAACGAAGAATCCTCTACATAAAAATTTAAAGAACTATGATAGTAATGATTGCGGCAGTTGCCGAAAATAATGCTCTTGGAAAAAACAATGAATTAGTTTGGCATCTTCCTAATGATTTCAAAAGATTCAAAACACTGACTTCGGGACATCATATCATAATGGGACGCAAAACATTTGAAAGTTTCCCTAAGCCACTACCAAATAGAATCCATATTGTTATTTCCAGACAAGAAGGATATCAACCAGAAGGCTGTATTGTAGTTGATAGTATGCAAAAAGCATTAGAAATTTGTCCCATAAATGAAACATCATACATCATAGGAGGCGGAGAAATTTATAACTTGGGCCTTACTTTTACAGATAAAATTGAAATCACGAGAGTTCATCATAATTTTGAGGCTGACGCTTTCTTTCCTGAAATTAATCTTGATGAATGGGAAATCATAGCATCTGAGTTTAATCAAAACGATGAAAAGCATCTTTACGATTATACGTATCAAACTTTTTCCAGAAAATAAAAAACATCCCAAAAGGGATGTTTTTTTTTAATCAATGATAAGAGAATGACCTATTCTTGAAACAGTATTTGATAACATAAAATAAAAATCACAAACACTAATAATACTCCAGAAATGAAGATAATAGTATTTGATGATTTTTGAGAATACATCTCAAAAAAGCCTTTAATACCAAATACCACGAAGGTACTAAAGACAAAGAAAATTAAAATTTCCAAAAACAAATTTAATCCTAAGAACGTATGTTGCGCTTTAAATACAATACTACTTTGTAAAATAGTACTTTCAACACAGCTTACAAGAACAAATGATAAAGTTAACGCAAGAAACAACCATTTGATTTGGGTCATTGAATCCCTTTTAATCATTGAAAAAATAATTTAAAATATTAATCCAAAATTGAACAATTAAAAACGTTGATACAATACCCACTTTTAGTGATATTTTGAATTTAATTTTTTTTTCAAAAAGACCAAAAAAGAGTACTCCTTATCTTATTAGAAATAAAGTTTCCTCGTAATACTCAAACCCATTTTTAGTTTGTGTAGTTTGTATTATATTTGTGGAAATTAAAAAAATGTCAAAAAATATAACACCCTATAAAGACTCTACTTTAGGTAAGAAGGAACAAGTTGCAAAAATGTTTGACACCATATCTGGAAATTATGACAATCTTAATCGTGTCATTTCTTTTGGTATAGATATTAAATGGCGTAAAAAAGTTTTAGGAATTGTTGCTAAATCTAATCCAAAAATAATTCTAGATATCGCAACTGGCACAGGAGACTTAGCCATTCTATTAGCACAAACTAATGCTGAAAAAATTATCGGGCTAGATATTTCTGCTGGCATGCTTGAAGTAGGTGTAAAGAAAATTGCCTCTAAAAACTTATCTAATACTATTGAGATGCTTTTAGCAGACTCTGAGAATATGCCTTTTGAAGACAATTATTTTGATGCTATAACAGTCGCTTTTGGAGTTAGAAACTTTGAAACGCTTGAAAAAGGCTTGGCAGAAATTTTAAGAGTTTTAAAGCCAAACGGTGTCTTTGTAATTCTGGAAACCTCTGTTCCCGAAAAGACACCTTATAAACAAGGCTATAATTTTTACAGCAAAAACATACTTCCTATTATAGGCAAATTATTTTCTAAAGATAATGTTGCTTATGGCTATTTATCCGAATCCTCAGCAGCATTTCCTTATGGAGAAAAGCTGAACAATATTTTGAGAAAAATTGGGTTTATAGATGTTATAGCAATGCCACAAACATTTGGTGTGGCCACCATTTATTCTGCTTCTAAAAAATAAGATGAAAAAAATAGTTGTTTTAATTTTATTAACCTTCACTCTGAACGGATTCTCACAGTTTACTAAAAGTATGTTTAGTAAGGATCCTATTATTAACTTGGAAAATTTTCAAAATAAAAGACTTTATTTTGGATATTATCTAGGTTTCAATTCTTACGATTTTAAAATTGACTATAAAACAGTTGGCCCTGATATCCAGGTAAAAAAAACAACCGGTTTTAATGTTGGAATTGTAGGCGATTTAAAACTTCATGAATACATTAACTTGCGATTTGAGCCAGGATTGTACTACACAAAAAGAGATTTATACTATCCTGGTTTTACAAAAAAAATAGACGCGCTAAGAGAAGTAAACAGTACTTATATTCATTTCCCTTTACTATTGAAATTCTCTTCGCTTAGAACCGGTAATGTACGTCCATATATTGAAGGAGGATTATCTACGACTTTAAATTTATCGAGCAATTCAAAATCTATAGACGATAATTTAGAACAACGTTTTAGAGTAAAACCTTGGACAACAAATTACGAATTAGGTTTTGGAATTGATTTATTTTCAGAATACTTTATATTCTCTCCTTCTATAAGAGGTGTTTTTGGCCTTAAAGACGAACTAATTAGGGACAAAGATCCAAATAGTCCTTGGACAAGTAATATCGAATCAATAAAGTCACGAGCCGTTTTTATCAATTTTACCTTTCATTAAAAAACAGTTATTACGCTTAATTTTATAGCTAATTTCTTCTAAACTCACTAAGAATAATAGCCGTTGCAGTAGCAACATTCAAACTTTCCGTTTTTTGAATTTCTCCGAAACGAGGAATTGTAAGTCTGTTTTGAACTAGTTTTTCAATTTCTGGTGAAATTCCATTAGCTTCATTTCCCATAATGATTATTCCTTCCTGTGGCAAAGTCGTTTTATAAATATTCTCTCCATCCATAAAAGTACCAAAAACAGGTAATTTAGTTTGTGCAATAAAAGCATTTAAGTCAATGTAAGAAACATTCACCCTTGCAATGGAGCCCATTGTAGCCTGCACCACTTTTGGATTATAAATATCAACGGTTTCCTTTGAACATACTAATTGATGAATACCAAACCAGTCGCATAATCGCAATATGGTTCCTAGATTTCCGGGATCACGAATGCTATCAAGAGCGAGAATCAATCCGGATTCAATCATTTCTTTATCAACTGGCATCTTAAAAACTGCTAAACAAGAATTGGGCGAGGAAAGAGCACTTATCTTTTTTAAATCACTGTCATCAATCAACGTCTTTTTTCCGTTTACAACTTCTTCAAAATCGTTTTGTGTGGTATACAAATGATCCAGTTCAAAATTTGACTGCAATAATTCCTGAATTACTTTCACGCCTTCGGCAAAAAATAATTTATTGGTGAATCTATATTTTTTTTGCTGTAAACTCGTTATAAGTTTTATTTGGTTTTTACTAACCATAAAATAATGTACTTTTGAATTAAATATTTTATAACACTTGAAAAAGATTTCTACAAAAATAGCAGCATTTATTCTAATTGCAATATTTATATGTGCATGTAACGCTGTAAAAAGAGTTCCAGAGGGCAAACATTTACTTACTAAAAATGAAATTTTGGTAAATAACAAAGCTACAAAAGAAGAAATCATCTTCAATCAATTGTACCAAAAACCAAATAGCACCTTTCTAGGATATCGTTTGCGATTGAATTTATACAATTTAGCCAATCTAAATCCAGACTCTACCTATCAGGCAAAGTTCACTAATAATCCCGAAAAATATAAAAGACAGTCAAAATTGCTTTCAGCAAAACAAGTAGACAGACTTGGAAAATCTTTTTTTTACCACGGCATTCATGATTTCCTAAAAAAAACAGGAGAACCACCTGTAATTATTGATAAAACTAAAACTGACAAATCGATATTACGATTAAAGTATTATTACTTTAACAACGGATTTTTCAATGTTAAAGCTACCTATACCATAGATACTTTAAAAACAAAGAAGGCTAAAATAAAATATGCGATAACTACACTTGATCCTTATTTATTGGATTCATTAAGAACTTCCATTTCGACTCCTGTATTGGATTCAATGTACGAAGCTACCAAAAACAAAACTCTTATTAAATCTGGAAACCAGTATAAAACATCTGATTTTGAAGATGAAAAAAACCGAATAACTACACACTTTAGAAACAACGGAGTTTATTATTTCCAACCTAATTACATCTCTTTTGACTTGGACACGATTAAAAAAGTCAATAAAGCAAATGTAAATTTAGTCATCAATAATTATTCGTACCAACAACAAGACTCCAGTAAAACGGAACCTTTCAAAATGTACAAAATAAGTGATGTAAATATATATACTGATTATTCCCCTAATGGTAATAACAGACAAATCACTGACAGCATCACCTACAATAATTTTAATTTGTATGGTTACGAAAAAATAAGATATAAACCTCGGGCAATAACGAATGCCATTTTCATTACAAAAGGAACATTGTTTGCTGATTCTAAAACTGTTTTAACTACTCGCTATTTGAATAATTTGAAAATTTTTAATTATCCCTCAATACAATACGAAGTAGATAAAAGAGACTCAACTGCACATTCTTTAATTGCAAAAGTATATCTGACACCACGAAAAAAATACAGCTTCGGTACCACGTTTGATGTTACACATTCCAATATCCAAGATATTGGTATTGGATTAAGTGCTTCTGAAACCATACGAAACGTATTTAATGGAGCCGAAACATTAGAAATAGCAGCCCGAGGAAATATAGGCTCTTCTAAAGATTTAGCAAATCCTAATAATAACTTTTTTAATGTTTCAGAATACGGAGTAGATTTAAAATTAAACTTTCCAAGAATTTTCATCCCTTTTGGAACTGAAAAAATCATTCCAAAAAGTATGATTCCTTCCACCCTCATTACTGTGGGGTTTGCAAAACAAAGGAATATCGGTTTGGATAAAGAGAATTTTACCGGAGCGCTATCCTATAATTGGACTCCAAAGAAAAATAATACAGCTCGTTTTGATTTATTTAATGCACAATTTGTGCGCAATCTAAATCCACAAAACTATTTCAATGTATATAGATCTTCCTATAATGCTTTGAATTCTATTGGAAAAGTATACAATACAAACTCATTATATTTTAATAATTCCATAGATAAAGATTTAATAATCGAAGACGGAACATTAGGATTCACTAATGATGTTTTGACAGGAAACACTTCATTAGTTCCAACGGATAAAAATTATGAAAACGTAAAAAGTATTGAAGAACGAAGAGTTAGACTTACCGAGAATGATTTTATTTTAGCCACAAGTTATAGTTTTTCCAAAACCACTAAAACAGACTTACTGGATAATAATTTTTATCTGTTTAGAACAAAAATTGAATCTGCCGGAACTTTATTATCCTTACTTTCGAAAGCAACAAATTTGCCTAAAAATTCAGACAACAATTATCAAATATTTAATTTAGAATACTCCGAATATATAAAGACAGAGTTCGACTATATTAAACATTGGGATCTGACAAAAGAAAAAGTATTTGCCGTTAGAACTTTCTTTGGGATAGCCATCCCGTTTGGCAATTCGAATAACGTTCCATTTTCAAGAAGTTATTTTTCAGGTGGTTCTAATGATAACAGAGCATGGCAACCCTATAGCCTTGGTCCCGGAAGCAGCGGTGCTTCAAATGATTTTAATGAAGCGAACATGAAAATTGCCCTTAGTGGTGAATTTAGATTTAAAGTATTAGGCAGTTTAAAAGGAGCTCTTTTTGCAGATGCAGGAAACATATGGAATGTGCTCGACAATGTGACTGATGAAAAATCAACTTTTAAAAATTTAAAAAATTTAAAAGATATAGCAATTGGCTCTGGATTTGGGTTGCGATACGATTTAAGTTTTTTTGTAATTCGATTTGATTTAGGGTTTAAAACCTACAATCCAGCCAATGAAACTAACAAACGATGGTTCCAAGAATACAATTTTGGACACTCTGTTTTAAATTTTGGTATAAATTATCCGTTCTAATGCTAATTAATTCTTATTTTTGCAAACTAAAAACTAAAAAATAACTAAAAAGAATTACAATGGCACACAACATAAAACCAGGCGTAGCTACAGGAGATCAGGTTCAGGAAATTTTTAACTATGCTAAAGAGAAAGGATTTGCATTACCGGCAGTAAATGTTACGGGATCAAATACCATCAATGGTGTTCTTGAAACTGCTGCAAAATTAAACGCGCCAGTTATCATCCAATTTTCTAACGGAGGAGCACAATTCAACGCAGGAAAAGGACTTTCTAATGCAGGTGAAAAAGCAGCTATCGCTGGTGGAATTGCTGGAGCATTACATATTCACACTTTGGCGGAAGCTTACGGAGCAACTGTAATCTTACATACTGACCATTGTGCAAAAAAATTATTACCTTGGATTGATGGTTTATTAGACGCTTCAGAAGCACATTTTGCTAAAACTGGAAAACCATTATTCTCTTCTCACATGATTGATTTATCTGAAGAGCCTATCGAAGAAAACATCGAAATTTGCAAAGGTTATTTAGAGAGAATGAGCAAAATGGGAATGACATTGGAAATCGAACTTGGAATTACAGGTGGTGAAGAAGATGGTGTTGACAACTCTGATGTTGATAGCTCAAAATTATATACACAACCAGAAGAAGTTGCTTACGCATACGAAGAACTTTCAAAAGTAAGTCCAAGATTTACAATTGCTGCAGCTTTTGGTAACGTTCATGGTGTTTACAAACCAGGAAATGTAAAATTGACTCCAAAAATCTTAAAAAATTCTCAAGATTTCGTACAAAACAAATTCAACACAGGATCTAATCCAGTAGATTTCGTTTTCCACGGTGGTTCAGGTTCTACATTGGAAGAAATCAGAGAAGGTATTAGCTATGGTGTAATAAAAATGAATATCGACACTGACTTGCAATTTGCATTTACGGAAGGTATTCGTGATTATATGGTAAAAAATATTGACTATTTGAAAACTCAAATTGGAAACCCAGAAGGTTCTGATGCTCCAAACAAAAAATATTACGACCCAAGAAAATGGTTACGTGAAAGTGAAGTTACTTTCAACACAAGACTTGAGCAAGCATTTGCTGACTTAAACAATGTGAATACACTATAATAAAATTAAGTTTAAAGTTTTTGAATCCCGATGTAACCATCGGGATTTGAAATCTAAACCAGAAACTACAGGAACGGAATACTGAACACTGAACACTAGAAAAATGGCTTGGTTTAAAAGAAAAGAAAAAGGGATTACTACTGCTACCGAAGACAAAATGGACATTCCAAAAGGGCTTTGGTACAAATCTCCAACTGGAAAAATTATTGATGCCGATGAACTAGCTCGTAACTTATTTGTAAGTCCCGAGGATGGTTTTCATGTTAGAATTGGAAGTGCAGAATATTTTCAAATTTTATTTGACAACAATGAATTTGTTGAATTAGATAAAAACATGACTTCTAAAGACCCTTTGCATTTTGTTGACACAAAAAAATATGCAGATCGGTTAAAAGATGTTATGGAGAAAACCAAACTTAAGGATGCAGTGCGCACCGGAGTTGGAAAATCCAAAGGAAAAGAATTAGTAATTTGCTGTATGGATTTTGCCTTTATTGGTGGTTCCATGGGAGCAGTAGTGGGAGAAAAAATCGCAAGAGGAATCGATCACGCTATTCAAAACAAATTACCATTTGTGATGATTTCTAAATCAGGTGGAGCAAGAATGATGGAAGCAGCCTATTCTTTGATGCAGCTAGCTAAAACATCTGTTAAACTGGCTCAACTTGCTGAAGCAAAATTGCCTTACATTTCGTTATGTACTGATCCAACAACAGGAGGAACAACTGCTTCTTATGCCATGCTAGGAGATATTAATATTTCTGAACCAGGCGCATTAATTGGATTTGCAGGACCAAGAGTAGTAAGAGACACCACCGGTAAAGATTTACCCGAAGGTTTTCAAACCGCTGAATTTGTTCTTGAACATGGTTTCTTAGATTTTATAACACCTAGAAAAGAATTGAAGGACAAGATCAACTTGTACATTGATTTGATTCAAAACAATAATATCAGATAAACGAAAATCCCGAGCAATCGGGATTTTTTATGCTTTAAATTTTATCTTTTTAAGATTCAAACAAAAAGGCTTTCAAATAATTTTGAAAGCCTTTTTTATATAAAATTCAGATTCTTTTAAGCTATCCGGCGATTTACATTCCCGTCCTAATCGCCTCTACTGGATCTAATTTTGATGCAGCAATTGCAGGAAGTATTCCTGAAATCAAACCAATAACAGCAGCAAGTCCAGTTCCTAAAAGAATATTCCCCATACCTAAAACAAATTCAAAATCCAGTGCGCTGGTTAAAATCACTGAAATTATCCAAACTAATAAAAGTCCAATTATTCCACCAATTACTGAAAGTATTATTGCTTCGAATAAAAACTGAAACAATATAAATTTATTTTTGGCACCTAATGACTTCTGGATTCCTATTAAATTGGTACGTTCTTTTACCGAAACAAACATAATATTAGCAATTCCAAAACCACCAACAAGCAATGAAAATCCACTAATAATCCATCCCACTACATTCATTTGTCCAATAATGCCATCTATAAAATCCGTAAATCCAGAAAACACATTAACAAAGAAATTATCAATTTCACCTGCTTTCAAACCTCTATAACTTCTTAATTTTTGAGAAATTTCGCCTCTATATGCATCCATATCCACTCCTCTTTCTGGCTTAAAAATGATTACATTAGTCAAAGAAGTATTATTATCACCATACAATTGTCGAACAAAATTAACCGGAATAAAAGCAGAAGTATCATTGCTATCCCCAAATAATCCAGCTCCTTGTTTTTTCAAAACACCTATAACGGTGAATCTTTTACCATATAAACGTACATTTTTTCCAATTGGATCAATATTCTCAAATAAGGATTTAGCAATTTCGTCCCCTAAAACAATTACCGTAGCACCAGAATTAGCTTCAGACTCATTATAAAATCTCCCTTCTTCAAATTCTAATCCCTGAATATCAATAAATTCATGGGAAACTGGAACAACATTAACATCACTAACTGTTTTTGAATCATATTTTATGGATTCTCTTTTGGTAAATATTTGATATCCCATTTGGTCAGTATTAGTCATAACCCCCTTCATATAAGTATATTCGTCATACTTTACATTAGGGAACTGTTCTCTTTTCCATTGTGGAATATCTGAAGGACCAAAAGAAAATTTCATTAAATAAATCGTGTTTTTATCAAGGCTGCTTAAATCTTTGGTAATTTTTCTATCCAACGAATCTACAGCTGCAAGCACGGCTATTATTGAAAATATACCAATAGTAACCCCTAATAAAGAAAGCAAAGTTCTCAATTTGTTGTTTCGCAAAGCATTCATTGCAAAACCAAAACTCTCTTTTAATAACCGAAGATAGACTATCATAAAATCTTTTTTGCGTTAAGGTAAAATTCTACATTATATTTTTCATAAACCTAATAAAAATCCACCTACCAATTGGTATATTTTTTTAAGATAATGTTACACAAATTCATTGAATTTTATAATCAAAAAAAAACTATTTTTGCACTTTATAATTATAACTACACAATGAACACAACAAAAACTATTCAATCTGCATTAATTTCGGTATTCTCAAAAGAAGGTCTTGAACCAATTGTAAGAAAACTACATGACCAAAATGTTATACTTTACTCTACTGGAGGAACCGAAGATTTTATAAAAAACTTAGGAATCCCTGTAGTTCCTGTTGAAGACGTAACTTCTTATCCTTCCATTCTTGGTGGAAGAGTAAAAACATTACATCCAAAAGTTTTTGGAGGAATCCTAAACCGTCAGGATAATGAAAGTGATGTGCAACAAATGCAAGAGTTCAATATCCCGCAAATTGATTTAGTTATAGTTGATTTATATCCATTTGAAAAAACAGTTGCTTCAGGAGCAAGTGAATCAGATATTATTGAGAAAATAGATATTGGTGGAATTTCTTTGATTCGTGCTGCCGCAAAAAACTTTAAAGACACTGTAATTGTGGCTTCGGTTGATGAGTACAGCTTACTTTTAGATCTAATTACGGATCAAAACGGAGCTACTACTCTTGCCAACAGAAAATTATTGGCTACAAAAGCGTTTCATGTTTCATCACACTACGATACCGCAATTTTCAATTATTTCAATACAGACGAAACCGTTTACAAACAAAGTATTGCTCATGGTCAAGTCTTGAGATATGGAGAAAATCCACATCAAAAAGGATTTTTCTTTGGTGACTTTGACGCTATGTTCAAAAAAGTTCACGGAAAAGAATTGTCTTACAACAATTTATTAGATGTAGATGCTGCCGTAAATTTGATTAATGAATTCAAGAATGACGGTCCTACTTTTGCTATATTAAAACACAATAATGCTTGTGGTTTAGCTACCAGAAAAACTATTAGTGAGGCTTATAATGTTGCATTGGCTTGTGACCCAACTTCAGCTTTTGGAGGTGTTTTAATTTCCAATACTAAAATTGACGTGGCGACTGCAACAGAAATAAATAAATTATTTTGCGAAGTAGTTATTGCTCCGGAATATGACACCGAAGCTGCTGCAATTTTACAAGAGAAGAAAAACAGAATTATATTAATTCAAAACGAAGTAGCTTTACCACAAAAACAAGTACGAACTTGCTTAAACGGAATTTTAGTTCAAGAAAGAAACAATATAACCGACAATAAAGAAGACTTAAGAACCGTTACTACTATAGCGCCAACTGAACAAGAAGTTCAAGATTTAATATTTGCTTCTAAAATTTGTAAAAACACAAAATCAAACACGATTGTTTTTGCAAAAAACGGCACACTTATTGCGTCTGGTACTGGGCAAACATCAAGAGTTGATGCCTTATTGCAAGCCATTGAAAAAGCTAAAACTTTTGGATTTGATTTACATGGTGCGTCTATGGCAAGCGATGCGTTCTTCCCTTTCCCTGATTGTGTAGAAATAGCTAAAGAAGCAGGAATAACTGCCGTAATTCAACCCGGAGGATCCATTAAAGATGAATTAAGCATCAATTATTGCAATGAAAATAAAGTTGCAATGGTATTTACAGGAACTCGTCATTTTAAACATTAATTTGTTTAACTTTGCCCGTCACAAATTTATAACTTTTTAACCCTTAAAAAACTTATGGGATTTTTTGATTTCATGACCGAGGATATCGCGATAGACCTTGGTACCGCTAATACTTTAATCATACATAATGATAAAGTCGTAATTGACAGTCCTTCGATAGTTGCTCGTGATAGAGTTTCAGGCAAAATCATTGCTGTTGGTAAAGAAGCCAACATGATGCAGGGTAAAACACATGAAAACATTAAGACGATAAGACCATTGAAAGATGGTGTAATTGCTGATTTTGATGCCTCTGAAAAAATGATCAGTATGTTTATAAAAAGCATACCGGCATTAAAGAAAAGAATGTTTACTCCCGCATTAAGAATGGTTGTTTGTATTCCTTCCGGTATTACCGAAGTGGAAATGAGAGCGGTTAAAGAGTCTTGTGAAAGAGTTAACGGAAAAGAAGTCTATCTAATACACGAACCTATGGCAGCAGCTATTGGTATTGGTATTGACATTATGCAACCTAAAGGAAACATGATTGTTGATATCGGTGGTGGAACTACTGAAATTGCTGTAATTGCATTAGGCGGAATTGTATGTGACAAATCGGTAAAAATTGCCGGTGATGTATTTACAAATGACATCGTATATTACATGCGTACCCAACACAATCTTTTTGTTGGAGAAAGTACTGCAGAGAAAATAAAAATCCAAATTGGAGCCGCAATTGAAGACTTAGAAACTCCTCCAGAAGACATGTCAGTTCAAGGAAGAGATTTACTTACCGGTAAACCAAAACAAGTAGAAGTATCTTATCGTGAAATTGCTAAAGCATTGGACAAATCGATTCAACGAATTGAAGATGCCGTAATGGAAACTTTATCTCAAACCCCTCCAGAATTAGCAGCCGATATTTACAATACTGGTATTTATCTTGCAGGTGGTGGCTCTATGTTAAGAGGTCTTGATAAAAGAATTTCTCAAAAAACAGATTTACCTGTTTACATTGCCGAAGATCCATTAAGAGCAGTAGTTCGCGGAACTGGTATGGCACTAAAAAACATTACAAAATTTAAAAGTATCTTGATAAAATAAGGTTTTTATTGCTAATTTAAATAATGCTAGATAATTTAAACCTCGGTTTAGTTTTGTAAGTAGAAATTTAAGATAGAACCTGAAACAAAATAACCAATAGTACATGCAGCAAATATTTAATTTTATATTTAAAAACAGTAATAGATTACTGTTTTTGCTGCTTTTGGGCATTTCACTCGTGCTCACCATTCAATCTCATTCTTTTCACAGAAGTAAAATAATAAGTTCTGCTAACTTTTTAAGTGGCGGAGTTTACGAAAAAGTGAATTCTGTAAATGAGTATTTGAATTTAAAAACTCAAAATGATGCGCTAGCACAAGAAAATGCCGAATTAAAAAGCCTTCTCTTCAATCGTAAAGACACAACAGCCGTACAAAAATTAGATAGTTTAAAAGGCGTAAAAGCCGATGATATCATCGTTTCAAAAGTGATACACAATTCATACAATGTTTATGAAAATTATTTAACATTGAATTCAGGTGAATTACAAGGTGTAAAACCAGATATGGGTGTAATAAATAGCTTAGGAATTGTAGGAATCATTGATAATACTTCTCCCCATTATGCGACTGTAATTAGTATTTTAAATAAAAAATCCCAAATTAACGCAAAGATTAAAAAATCAAATCATTTTGGATCTTTGGTTTGGAATGGAAAAAGTACTGGTTTCGTTCAATTGATAGATGTACCAAGATTAGCAGCTATCAGAAAAGGCGACACTATTGTAACCGGCGGACAATCCGTTATATTTCCTGAGAACATCAACATTGGAACTATTGCTAAAATTTATATTGATAATCAAACAAACTATTATACTCTAGATGTAAAACTATTTAATGACATGACGAATTTAGGTCATGTTTACATCATAAAAAGTAAAGATCGCGACGAACTTATTAATTTAGAAAAAGGAAAAAAAGATGAATAGCACGTTGTTAGTCAATGTTTTCCGTTTTGTTCTGTTATTAGCAGTTCAAATTATTATTTTCAATAATATGAATTTTTTGGGCTATATAAGTCCATTTCCATACCTGCTTTTTATAATATTATATCCTGTAAACGGCAATAAATCAGGATTGTTAATCGCTAGTTTCTTTCTGGGTCTTATCATGGATATGTTCAGTAATTCTGGAGGCATACATACCACAGCTTGTATCCTGTTAGCCTATTTCAGACCTTATATCTTTAAATTTTCATTTGGATTAAGCTATGAATATCAAACAGTGCGATTAAATGATGTTTTAACTCCGGAGCGATTCTCTTTTATATTAATGTCTGTTGTAATTCATCACTTAGTATTATTCGTACTAGAAGCATTTCAATTTAGTTTTATCTTGGACGTTTTACTGCGAACACTCCTTAGTAGCATATTTACAATACTAATTTGCATTATAATAATATATCTTATTAAGCCAAACAAAAGATGAGAAAATTATTGCTGCCTTCCTTAATCATTGTTGCAGCATCATTGCTAGTAATACGGATATTCTATTTACAAATTATAGATGATTCGTTCAAACTAAAATCAGACAATAATGCCATAAAAATAAAATATGACTATCCGGAAAGGGGTTATATTTATGATAGACATGGCAAATTATTAGTTGCCAATCAAGCTTCTTATGACATCATGGTTATCCCAAGAGATGTTAAAAATATTGACACTTTAGAATTTTGTCAACTGCTAAATGTTACAAAAGAAGATTTTATAAAAAGAATGGCAAAAGCCAAGGTATATAGTCCTCGATTACCTTCTGTTTTTTTACCACAATTAAATAAAAGCGAATTTGCAGCTTTTCAGGAAAAAATACGAAAATACGAAGGTTTCTACTTTCAAAAACGTTCTTTACGGGATTACGAAGTGGACTATGGCGCTAACGTTTTTGGATTTATAACTCAAGTAAACGAAAAGTTAGTTGCCAAAAACCCTTATTACAATAGTGGTGATTTAATTGGAAAACAAGGCGTTGAAGAAAGCTACGAAGATATTTTACGAGGAATAAAAGGAGTAAAATACTTCCAAAAAGACAAATATAATAGAGAAATAGGTTCCTACAAAGAAGGGAAATACGACACTATTGCTGTTCAAGGGGAAGATATAAACCTTACTATTGATGCCGAACTTCAAAAGTATGGCGAACAATTAATGATTAATAAAAGAGGAGGAATTGTAGCTATTGAACCAAAAACTGGAGAGATATTAGCTCTAGTTACGGCTCCATCATATGACCCAGGAATACTTGTAGGGAGACAGCGTTCTAAAAACTACACGTTACTATATCATGATTCCATTGCAAAACCGCTTTATGACAGAGGATTGCTGGCTGAATACCCTCCAGGATCTCCATTTAAAATACTGACTGGACTTGTGGCTCTTCAAGAAGGCGTTATAAATGAACAAACCACTTTTATGTGTCATCATGGTTTTAGTTATGCAAGAGGCCGCTTTATGAAATGCCATGGTTTTGGCCCTCATCAATTACATAATGGTATTTACAATTCTTGTAACACTTATTTTGCAAGTGCCTACATGTTGACTATTAATAAATACGCGAAACCAGCTTATGCTGTTGATGTCTGGAGCAATCACGTAAAAAGTTTTGGACTAGGACAATTTATGGGCTATGATTTGCCTACTGGTAAAAAAGGAAATATTCCAGATTCTAAAACCTACAAAAAAATCTATCCAAATGGCGGTTGGCGTAGCACAACAATCGTATCCAATTCGATTGGTCAAGGAGAAGTTTTAATGACTCCAATACAGCTTGCTAATATGATGGCAACTGTTGCTAATGAAGGATATTATTACACCCCTCACATCATCAAAAAAATTGAAGGCCACAAAATTGATAAAAAATTCACGACCAAGCATGTTACCACAATAGACAAAAAATATTACAAACCCATGATTAGCGGTTTATTTGATGTGTATAATTTTGGGACAGCACATGGATTAAATGTACCCGGAATTGATATTTGTGGTAAAACCGGAACAGCTGAAAATTATGCAAAAATCGATGGAAAAAGAGTAAAACTTGAGGATCACTCCATATTTGTTGCTTTTGCACCAAAAGACAATCCAAAGATCGCAATAGCAATTTTAGTAGAAAATGGTGGTTTTGGGGCAACAATAGCAGGACCTATTGCCAGTCTAATGATTGAAAAATATCTTAGAAAAAAAATAACCAGAACTGATTTAGAAAAGAGAATACTTGAAAGAAGTTTACAGGACCGATATGCAAAATTAGGTGGAATGAAAGAAGCCAGCTTAATAGAAACAGTCCCTAAAGATTCGCTTCTAAGTAAAAAAATAGCAAATCCAATAATTAAAACGGCAGCCCCAATTATTACAATAGATTCTACTAAAGAAAACTAATAAGCAACCTATTACAAATGAAAAACCAAAGCGTAACGAACAATCTTGACTGGATATGTATCATTATCTATTGCTTATTAGTAATAATGGGCTGGTTAAACATTTATTCCTCTTCCTTATCCTCTATGGAAGGCACTTCCGACAAACAACTTATATTCATCATATTAACTATTCCTTTAATTTTTATTGTACTTTATGTAGATGGTAAATTTTACGAAAAATACGCGAGTATTATTTTTGGAATATCACTGTTATCATTAGTTGGTTTATTTGCTTTTGGTAAGACCATAGCTGGACAACGTTGTTGGTATGGCATTGGAAGTTTTACAATACAACCTTCCGAATTTGCTAAAGCAGCTACAGCATTGGCATTAGCCAAATACTTAAGTGATCCTCAAATTAATTTGAAAGATGTTAACAGGCAAATACAGGCACTTGCCATCGTATTTTTACCTGTTATGCTCATTTTACCTCAACCTGACCCGGGAAGCGCACTTATTTACAGTATTTTTATAATCGTTTTGTATCGTGAAGGACTTCCATCTTGGTATGTTTGGACAGGATTCATTACCATTCTTTTATTTGTACTGACATTAGTATTACAACCACAATATGTGATTTTAATTGCATTATTAGTCCTAATCATTATACATTTCAAATCACGCTTATCCGATAGAAATATGCTCCTAAGCGGAATTTTGTTTGCCATAATTTCAGGATTTGTCTTATCAGTAAATTATGTTTTTGTGCATGTATTTAAACAACACCATAGAGACCGTTTTAATATATTATTAGGGAAATCTGTAGATATGAAAGGGATTGGTTATAACACTAATCAATCAGAAATAGCAATTGGATCTGGAGGCTGGCTAGGCAAAGGCTTTCTTGAAGGCACACAAACCAAAGGAGGTTTCGTACCTGAACAACATACCGATTATATATTTACCACAGTAGGTGAAGAATGGGGATTCATAGGATCTCTTGTCGTTATTGGTCTTTTTGTAGGACTGTTTTTAAGATTAATATATCTTGCCGAAAGACAAAAAACAAAATTCAGTAGAGTATATGGCTATTGTGTAGCCGGTATTTTATTCATTCATTTCTTTGTAAATATCGCAATGGTCATAGGGGTTTTTCCAACAATTGGAGTACCGTTACCTTTCTTTTCTTATGGAGGATCAGGACTTTGGGGTTTTACTATTTTACTTTTTATATTTATTAAAATGGATGCCAATAAAGTAAATGAATGGTAAATGGAATGCTATATTGGGAGCTAAATCCTGCTATTCATTTCAAGTTTTTCGTCTCGTTAAAGTTTTAATTATTTTTTCAAGAGCTTCCTCCGGTCGCTTTGAAAAAATATAAAAACTAATAAACGAGCTTTCAAAAGCTTTCCATTACTATAAGGGCTAGTTGAAACTCCAGCTTTTATAATCACTACTTTTTTCCAATTGACTTTCTAACTTATCCTCTAATTCAGGAAAAAAGTCAACTCCTGTCAATTTTTCGATGCGATCAACTGAAACCACAAAATCATACAAAGGTTTATCACTTGCTTCATTTGGAACAAGAAAAGCAATCATTTTGTATTTTCCATCGGATTTATCAAGTAAGACTTTATAAAAATACTTTGGGACTGAAACCTTTTCCCTGCCTATAGTTTTAAGTGAAGGTTCTAAAACCCCACCGGTAACCACATAGATTCCATCGTATTTTTCGGCCCAATAACGAACTTTTTGTTCTAATTTGTTCCAAACTCCATCATTAAAACTATGCAATTGTGGAGAAATATTAGATGTAAAAAAAGTATCATTATAAGCATTTCTAGAAAATTCCATATCACCTGCCGGACACAAATGCCCTTTATCAAAACCTGATTTCTTATAATTTCTCCAATCTGCAGAACGCGTTTTCACACTAGGGTCTTCAATAAAAAAAGGACGCTTAAAACTATTATTTATCAGATAGCTTTTCTTTAATTCATAAGCAACCCATTCCGCTTGCTCATACTTTTCATTATACGATAAAGTGAAATAATCGTGTTTTACAATTTGATTAGTTGTTGAAGATGGCAAAAAATTAAAAGACGCATCAGCTATTGCAATAGTGTGCTCTGCTTTCTCAAGATGCTTTTCATTTTCCTGTAAACTGTAGCCATCAACAGCATTGTCAGTATCAAAATTCTTTTTACAGGAAGAAAAAAAGTTCAAGCTAAGCAGAATAGCAACTGAATAAAACAACTGGTGATTTCGCATATATTCTAATCTTATTAATTAACCCGAAGTTAAAAAAACAAAACATAATAAAACTATATGACAGTCCTTAATTCGTACCAAGTCTTTTTTTTGCCACAGATTTCACTGATTCACACAGATTTTATAAGCATCATTAAAGGAATCTGTGAAAATTTTTTTAATCTGTGGCTAATTTTATCGCTTTGGTACTAGTCACGGACAGTCATATAAACTAAATACGCTCCAGAAATTCTATTTAGAATAACTGGAGCGTATTAACAATTAACTATATTGCTAAAAATTATCTTATGACTTAGCTAATTTGTCTTTTTTCAATTTAGCGGGCAAACTCTTTTTTACTATTGATTTCGATTGCAAATCATCTAAAACATTTAACGCTTCTTCCACATAAATATCTTTTGACAATGCTTCATGCCATCTGTCTCTTTTTTCTTTTAAAACTACATCCTTATTAACTTCATCCACCTCATATGGCAATGATGTAAACTTAAGTGTATTTTTATAATCTGCTAAAGGTTTGTATTTTTTAGCTTTTTCCTCAATTTCATTTTGAGCAGTTTTGAATTTATCAATATTCAAACTATAATTATTATCTTCACTTCTACTGTCAATCCATTTAGCATTTTCCTCAATCAACTGAAATTGGGGACTTTGAGAAATCCTTTTCTTACTATTGGCAATAGCCTGATTAAAATTAGCGTTTTTATTCCAAACAGTATAATCAGCAGGGTCAATTTTATCCCAAGGCATAGCATTGTCTACATCACGTTCCCCCATTTTTAAATAAGCATATCTGTCTGGCATAACAATATCGCTGCTTACTCCTTCAAGTTGCGTAGAACCACCATTGATTCTGTAGAATTTTTGCGTAGTTGTTTTTACAGCTCCTAAATCACCCACAGCACTATTACGAACAAACTGATTCAAATCAATTACATTTTGCACCGTCCCTTTACCGTATGTTTGTTTACTACCAATGATAATTCCTCTTTTATAATCTTGAATTGCAGCCGCCAAAATCTCAGATGCAGAAGCTGAAAAACTATTTACCATAATAACCAATGGGCCATCCCATTCAATTTTTTTATCTTTATCAAATAAAACTTCTTTCTTTCTTCCGGCTGATTTTATTTGAACAATTGGACCTTGTTCTATAAACAAACCTGCAATATCCACTACTGTTGATAATGAACCTCCTCCATCATCACGAACATCTAATACAATACCGTTTACACCAGCACTTTTTAAACGTTCCACTTCCTTAGCAATATCTTTTCCAGCATCTCTACCGTCTTTATTTTCAAAATCAATATAGAATTTTGGCAAATAAATAACCCCGTATTTCAATCCATTTTTATTAACGATACTTGATTTAGCATAGGTTTCTTCAATTTCGACAATATCTCTAATTATTGAAATGATTTTAATTGTTCCATCAACTTTTTTCACGGTAAGACGAACTTCAGTTCCTTTTGGACCTTTTATTTTCTTAACCACATCGTCAAGACGCATCCCAACCACATCTACAGCCTCATCATTTCCTTGAGCAACTTTCATTACTAAATCACCTGCTTCAAGTTGTTTCCCTCTCCAAGCTGGACCGCCAGAAATAAGTTCAGATATTTCAGTGAAGTCATTTTTCTTTTGAAGACGAGCCCCAATTCCTTCTAACTTTCCGCTGATACTTACATCAAAACGTTCTTTTTCTTCGGGAGCAAAATAACTGGTATGCGGGTCAAATCGTGCAGTAATTGAATTGATGTAAACAGAGAACCAATCATTTCTATCTAAATCTTTCATAAAACCAAAATACTCATCTAATGATTTCAAAGCACTTTCTCTTGTTTCTTTTTCTAATTCTGCGAAAGTTTTAGGCTTACTGGTATCAACAGTTTTATTACTTTTCTCCTTATCAGGATTAATAATGTCAACTTTAAGCTTTTCTCCTTCTTTCAAAAGATCCGAAGTGGCTTTATCCTCTTGTTCAACAATACCTTTGCTTTTATTTCCTTGAATTTTCAAACGGTCTGTCAATGATGAAAGTGTTGACAATTTTATTTGCTTACGCCATTTATCAGCAAGCTCCTTTTCATCTTTTGAATAAGGCGCTTTCTCATAATCCGTATTGAAACTCTCATCGACATTATAATCAAATGGTTGACTCAAGACACTCTTGTATATCTTTTTACTTTCTTCCATTCTTTTCATCAAACGATCGTAAGTAAGATTAAAAAACGTCAAATCTTTATTCAACAATTCATCATCTAATTCAGTCTCATATTTTGAGAATTCTTCAATATCTGACTGCAAGAAAAAACGTTTAGAGGGATCTAAAGCCTGGATATAATCTTTGTAAATTCCTTTGGAAAAAGTGTCATCTATAGCTGCAGGATTATAATGTCCTTTTTGAATTACAAACGTTAATAGTTCTAATAGCAACTTATCTTTATCTGGATCTTCCTCTTTTGATGCATTAATTTTAAATGCAAACAGTGTTGCTGAGAGACAAACAACAACAAGAAGTATTTTATAATTTCTTTTCATAAAGTCAGTAATAGTATTCATCAATTTTTAAACTAAATTACGGTAAAAACTATGCCAACTATAACAAGGGCTGCATAATTTTTTGTTAAAGATATAAAATTGTTTTTTTTCATCTGGGTTAAATATTCCAAGTTGATAAATTTTATTTTCTTTGTTTATAGAATTTCGTTTTGTGTGAGTACATTTGCTATCTAAATCTTTAATTAGAAATCCCTTTTTGAAAACATAAAATGACAAAACACTCCAAACCTTTAATATTAGTTACAAATGATGATGGAATTTCAGCTCCAGGAATTAGGGCATTAATAGCCGTTATGGCCGAAATAGGAGAAGTAGTCGTTGTCGCTCCAGATGCCCCTCAAAGCGCTACAGGTCACGGAATTACCATAAACGACACTTTGTATCTAAATAAAATATCAAAAGAAAATGATGCCATCACAGAATACAGTTGTTCTGGAACTCCTGTAGATTGTGTAAAATTTGCCGTAAGCGAAATTTTGAAAAGAAAACCAGACTTATGCGTATCAGGTGTGAATCACGGCTCCAATTCTTCTATAAATGTAATCTATTCCGGAACCATGAGTGCTGCTATTGAAGCCGGTATCGAGGGAATTCAAGCCATTGGCTTCTCCTTATTAGATTATGACTGGAATGCCAATTTTGAAGACATAAAGTCATTTATTCGAAAAATAACACTGGAAGTTCTTGAAAATAAACTGCCCGAAGGAGTTGTTTTGAATGTAAATTTTCCAAAATTGAAAGAAAAAGATATCCAAGGAATCAAAATTTGCCGTCAGGCTAAAGCAATTTGGATGGAAAAATTCGACAAACGCAAAACCCCGCAAGGCAGAGATTATTATTGGCTTACCGGAGAATTTGTAAACCAAGACAATGGTGAAGATACTGATGAATGGGCATTAAAAAACGGATATATTTCTATAGTTCCAGTCCAATTTGATTTGACGGCCCATCATGCGACACAACAACTTAACACCTGGAATTGGAATGAAATCGCCACTAAAAACTAGTTTGCAATAGCAAACACCAATACATAAAAAGCGATACCATATATGACCGCTGACAAATAAAAATTTGCTTATATGAATAAAATGGATTTATTAACGGGATTTATAATTGGAATTTTAGCTTCCATATTGGGGAGTTATCTTTTCATCACTTTTTTCACCGACTTTGATTTTATCAACGGTATCAAAATCATGAGATTTGAAGGCAAACTAGGTAAAATAATCACTTTGGGATCTATTCTTGATTTAGTGGCATTTGGAATTTTACTCAAATTAAACAAAGAACTCATGGCACGAGGAGTTGTTTTAGCGGTAATTATCATGACTCTTGTGTCATTATTTATTTAAAAAACAATATTCATACCTTTGTTAAACATAAAAATATTGATCGTAACAGTTCAGAATTTGAAACCAACACTCAAAAATAAAAAATCCCTAAACTAAAAACATGAAATACTACATTATTGCTGGAGAAGCATCGGGAGATTTACATGGTTCAAATTTAATGAAAGCGCTTTACAAAGAAGATCCAAATGCTGACATTCGGTTTTGGGGAGGTGATTTGATGCAAGATGTTGGTGGAACTTTGGTGAAACACTATCGTGAATTGGCTTTTATGGGATTTATTGAAGTGATTTTTAATTTAAAAACCATTTTGAACAACATCAAAATATGTAAAAAAGACATTCTGAAATCCCAACCGGATGTTCTAATATTTATCGATTACCCTGGTTTCAATTTACGGATTGCAAAGTGGGCAAAAGAATTAGGTATAAAAACCCATTACTATATTTCACCCCAAATTTGGGCATGGAAGGAAAGCCGCATTACAGAAATCAAACGTGATATAGACAAAATGTATGTGATTTTGCCTTTCGAAAAAAGTTTTTACGAAGACAAGCATCATTTTCCTGTTGAATTTGTAGGTCACCCATTGATTGATGCGATCCATAACCAAACACCAATTGATGCAACTGTTTTTAGAAAAGAAAATAAATTAGACGGAAAACCTATTATAGCCATTTTACCTGGCAGCAGACAACAGGAAATCACTAAAATATTATCGGTGATGTTGAGTGTTGTCAATGATTTTCCTGAATATCAATTTGTCATTGCTGGTGCTCCAAGTCAGGAATATTCATTTTATGAGAATTTTATATCCAATGAAAATATAAAATTCATATCCAATAAAACCTATGATTTATTGCAAAACGCAACTGCAGCATTAGTTACATCAGGAACGGCAACACTGGAAACAGCGCTTTTTAAAGTTCCGGAAGTGGTTTGTTACAAAGGGAGCTGGGCTTCCTACCAAATTGCAAAACGAATCATTACGCTAAAATACATTTCGCTAGTGAATTTAATTATGGATGAAGAGGTAGTCAGCGAATTAATTCAGGAAGATTGCACGACGAAACGGATTCGAGAAGAATTGAAAAAAATTCTGGAATCTAGTCATCGTAAACAACTTTTAGAGAAATATAACGTTCTAGAAGCAAAACTAGGCGGAATTGGTGCCAGCGAAAAAACAGCAAAATTGATTGTGGCTGATTTGCAATGATACCAATTCTTATAAAATCTGCAAAAAACAACTCTTTTGAAACACCTACTTTACCTTTTATTGATTCTTATTTTTTTTACCGCATGTAAATCAACTTCAGTAATTATTCCTGAAAGAAAAACAGAGGTAGAAACGGATAGAACAAAGTATTTAATAGCACAATTAATTCATTCCGCGTCAGAGAATATTGGTGTTAAATATAAAAGTGGTGGCATGACAAAAGCAGGTTTTGACTGTTCCGGATTAATCTATTCTGTTTTTAATTCTTATAACATTCAACTCCCACGATCCTCTTATGAACAATCAAAATTGGGTTTAATCATTGATAGAGAACGGGATAATATCAAAAAAGGAGATTTAATCTTTTTTAAAACCAATAGAAAATCTCAAATTAATCATGTAGGAATGGTAATTGAAGTTTCTGATGATGATGTAAAATTTATTCATTCTTCTACTTCCAAAGGTGTAATAATCTCCTCCACAAAAGAGCCTTATTACCAAAGCTCTTTTGCACAAATAAATAGAATTATTAGATAAATACCTGAATCATTTTTTTGTGAAAAAATAAAGTTATTCTTACTAAAAATTGTACTTTAGATAAATGAAAGTGCTCCAATTTCCTTTAGCGAGAATAACATTTGGCTTTATTTTAGGGATTCTATTTCCTTATTATTTAAAACCGGAACCTAAAATTATTTTTGCCTTACTATTTATTTCCATCATCACTTTTATCTTTTTTTATTTTTTAACCAAAAAGTATTCAACACAAAATACTTATTTCGGCATTTCCACTTACGTACTTTCCTTTTTTATTGGAGCAACAACATTAATTATTCATACTGATTATTACCAAAAAAGTAATTATACCCATTATCGCTCTATTTTTGAAAAGCCACATTTGATATCCCTTACGCTACGCGAAAAATTAAAAAATTCTAATTTTAATGTTCGTTATATTGCCATAATAAACCACATTGATCAAGCAGAAAGTTCAGGTAGAATACTCTTAAATATCCGAAAAGACAGTTTGAATCATGAGTTCGAAATTGGAACTCAATTAAGAATTAAAGGCACTTTATATGAAAATAGTCCGCCCAGTAATCCCAACCAATTTGATTACAGTAACTATTTGGAGAACAAACAAATCTATGCCCAACTTTATGCAGATACCGATGAGATTAGCGTCAGTCCTGAAATAGACAAGAATATTTGGTATTACACCTCACGATTAAGAACAAAAATTATTCATAGCTTAGAGAAAAGTAACTTCCATAAAACCGAGTTAAATGTAGCCGTTGCTCTAATCATGGGACAACAACAAGATATTTCTCCAGAAATTATTCGGGATTATCAATATGCTGGTGCGGTACATATTTTATCCGTTTCGGGATTGCATATTGGGTTTATATTGCTCTTTGTCACTTTTATTCTCAAACCGTTACCTAATACAAAACGTGGCTCTTTCATCAAGCTTATAATCATTCTGGCTTCATTATCCTTATTTGGATTAATCGCAGGTTTAGCACCATCTGTAGTTCGCTCTGTAGTTATGTTTTCGTTCGTTGCAATAGGTAGCCATTTGCGAAGAAGTGTAAATATTTACCATACTCTTTTGGTGTCGATGTTGCTTATTTTACTTTTTCAACCCTCCTTTTTGTTTGATGTTGGATTTCAGTTGAGTTATATCGCGTTGTTTTTCATCATTTGGCTACAACCCCTTTTAGCTTCTATCTGGTCGCCAAAGTATAAAGTTTCAAAATACATTTGGGATATACTCACCGTTTCTTTTGCGGCACAAATTGGTACTTTGCCTTTAAGTATCTATTATTTCCATCAATTCCCCGGTTTATTCTTTGTGACCAATTTAATTATCATTCCATTACTTAGTATTGTAATGATTTTAGGTGTTTTAGTTATGGTATTGGCTGCTTTCGGATATGTTCCTTTATTTCTTTCCAAACCATTAGAATGGAGTATCTTTTATCTGAATAAAATCATCAATTCCATAGCTTCACTGGAACAATTTATAATTCAGAACATTCCTTTCAACTTTTATTTTTTAATCAGTTTCTATTTGATAATCATAAGTACTGTCATTTGGTTCAAAAAACCAAGTTTCAACAAACTGGTAATGGTTTTAATTTCGACAATCGTTCTACAAATTTCATATATAAAAAACGGATCTGATGTGAAAAACCAAAAAGAATGGATCGTTTTCAATTCGAAGAAAAACACACTGATTACAGAGCGAAATGGAGAAAAAGTTACGGTATATGCTAATGACAGCATTTTGAAAACTTGCCAAAAAAACAACATTCTAACCGCTTATTTAGTTGGAAATTTCAGCACTTTGAAGACTAAAAAAAGAATTGAAAACACCGCTTTTTTCAACGGAAAAAAAATTCTGATTTTGGATAGCTTGGGGATTTATCCTAAAAATATAAAACCTGATATTTTATTACTTACACAATCCCCAAAGATAAATTTAGACCGTTTGTTTCAATCCATACAGCCTAAAATAGTTATCGCTGATGCATCAAATTATAAAACAGTACAAAAATATTGGAAAGCCACTTGCTATAAACAAAAAATCCCTTTTCACGCAACTGGTGAAAAGGGATTTTATAAATTAAATTGAAAATTATTTCTTTTTCAGAATTCCATTGGCAACTTCAAGCCAAGCGGTCGGTCCGCCTGCTACATATCCGGTACTACCCAGTCCTTCAAAATTTACTTTACCTTCTTTATCAGTTCCATTTGCAAAATAAATTGTTGGGAAACCTTGAATTGAAAAAGCTTGTTGCAATTCGTTATTTTGTGCTTTAATTTCAGGAGTTTGTGGCGTTCTTCTAGGATAATCTAATTCTACAAGTACTACATTCTCATTTGCCCATTTTTCAAATTCAGGAGTTTTCAAAACTTCTTTTTGCAATCTGATACACCATCCACACCAATCGCTACCGGTAAAAAACAGCAATAATGGTTTTTTCTCTTTATTCCCTATGGCAATTGCTTCCTTAACATTCGTATGCCAATTAAGTTCTTGCGCCTGCAAAGAAGCGATCCCTATAAAGAATACTATTATTAAATATATTTTTCTCATAATCGATTTATTTTAATACAAATTTAAACAAAAATAATACCATAAAATGTCAGCTATCTTACTTCTTGCATTAATTTTTTAATCAATGGCGTCATAACTATTAAAAAAACACCTGCAACAATAGAATAAATTGCTAACTGATAATAGCCTTCTGTATACGATTGAAGTTTAGAAACTAAAGTTGTTCCAGTATTTGATCTAGACATTTCAGCACCTAATTTTCCTGCCGCCAATTGCCCGAAGGCACTCGCTAAAAACCACAACCCCATCATCATCCCAAACAATCGTTTTGGTGAAAGCTTTGTAATGATAGACATCCCTATTGGACCTAAACACAGTTCACCAATCGTAGTGACCAAATAGGCAAAAGTAAAAACATTCAAAGAAGTCATTCCTTCAGTATTTGCAAAAAATCGAGTATAATAAAAGATATAAAATGATGCACCAAGAAACAAAAATCCAATTCCAAATTTAATTACGGTATTAGGCTCTATTTTCTTTTTTGCCATCCACAACCAAAGTAATCCAATAATTGGACTAAAAACAACTACAAAAAAAGTATTCGAACTATTATTGACTACATTGGGGTCAATATTAAAAAACAACAAACTACTATTCAAATTGTCTTTTGCAAAAAGCGATAACGAACCTCCACTTTGTTCGTAAATAGCATTGAATAAGAAATAGAAAAATATGAACAAAAATGCAGCAATTAACTTTTTTTGAAGATTGATTTGTTTCAAACTAATCACTTCAAAAATGAAATACGAAATTGCAATAATCCCAATGGTGTACATAAAATAATCGGTATATTCAGTATTCTTTACCATTATAAATATAAATGGAATACTCAACAAAGAACACACATAAACAGAAATTTCTCTAATTTTTCGTTTGCTTGAAGTCAAATTTAGCAAAGGGGAGTCACCTATTGGACCAAGATGTTTTTTTGTGAATAAAAAAGTAAGTAGACCAAAAACCATTACAATTGCCGCAGACAAGAAACATAATTTCCAAGAATAATATTTACCCAAATAAATACACAAAGCCCCTCCTAAAAGGCCACCTATATTTATTCCTGCATAAAACATCCCATAACCTGCATCTCTTCGGTGGTCACTTTCATGATATAATTCCCCAACCATTGAGGAAATATTAGGTTTAAAAAAACCTGTTCCAATAATAGAAAAAGCAATCCCATAATAAAACAACGTTTGTGGAGAAAAAGCAATTAGTAAATTCCCTAATATCATTACAATCCCTCCAAAAAAAAGTGATTTTCTGAAACCTAAAATTTTATCGGCAAAAATCCCTCCAATAAAGGTAAAAGCATAAACAAAAGCCTGTATTGCACCATATTGCAAATTAGCAGCCTCATCTTTTAATAAAAGTTGGTCAACCATAAAAAAAGTAAGAACCCCTCGCATACCGTAAAAACAAAATCGTTCCCACATTTCAACCATAAACAAGTACCACAATTGCTTAGGATATTTCCCTTCAAAATTTTGTATTTGTTCTAAACTTAAATTTTGTTCCATTTTGATTTATTATTTAAAAAATAAAGATTCTATTCATAAAAAAACATCATCTCTTTGAGAGTCTCAAAAAGATGATGTTTTTAATTTTATATCATACAAAAATTACCTAACACCGTGCATCATTTTTTTCAAGAAAGGTGTTAATGCAAATAAAATAATGGCTGCAATACCAGTTAAGACTACAAAAACCATAAAAAACTCGAATAAATTATGAATTTCAAAACCAACAAAAATATTATTATGATCGCTAATATTATGATCTGCTAATACTTTTAATTGTTCTGGAGTAGGAGTTATTGTTTTATCTAAAATCCCTTGTAAATCAATCCCTAATTCTTTTGCTTTATTAAATTTATCTCCTGTTGCTGGTAAAATAGATCCTAAAGTCCCCCCTAAAGCATATCCTGAAGCATTAGACAAGAAAAATACGCCGTATAGTAAGGAAGAGAAACGTTTTGGAGATAGTTTCCCTACTAATGACAATCCAATTGGAGACAAACATAATTCCGCACAAGTATTCAATAAATACAATAAAATCAACCATTTAATAGCCAATAAACCAGAGTTTCCAAGGTCTTTTACTTGATTCGCTATCATGAAAAAACTTACGGTTATTAACAACAAACCAACAGCCAATTTAACTGGTGAAATTGGTTCTTTATCATTGGCTCTCAATTTATCCCACAACATACTGAATGGCACAGCTAAAATCACTACAAAAAGCCCATTAAAAATTTGAACCATCGAAGGAGGCATTTGCCATCCAAAGAAGTTTCTATCTGTTTGATTATCTGCTATAAATGTTAATGATGATCCTGCTTGTTCAAAAGCGGCCCAAAAGAAAATGATAAAAAAGGAAACGATATAAATTACAATAATTCTATCTTTTTCAATTTTTGTCAAAGAAGAATCAGATATGATTAATCCCGCTAATGTCAACCCACTGGAGTAAATCAAGGTATAAATTAAATTTTGACCAAAAACAAAATGAACAAGCGCTCCTAAAATCAAAAACACAATTCCGGCAATAATCAAAGATGGTTTAGAAAAAACTGCTTTTTGTGCTTCTCCTTCTTCAAAATCAGCGGCCACATTTTTGGATGGCAATCCTCCTAATGGTCTTCCCTCTGGAGTAACTACATATTTATTTTTTAAAAAGTAAAAAATTAAAGTTCCAACAAGCATTGCAATCGAAGCGGCAAGAAATCCCCATCTGAAAGCATGAATATCTCTAACTCCACCAGTATCTCTAACGTCTCCTAATAATGGACAAATAGATTGCCCTAAAAAAGCACCTAAATTGATTCCCATATAGAAAATGGTAAAAGCAGTATCAAGTTTACTTTTTTCTTGTTTTGGATATAAACTTCCCACCATACTCGAAATATTTGGCTTGAAAAACCCATTTCCAAAAACAATAACTCCTAAACCACCATACATTATTGTAGTAGCTAAACTTAAATTTGCTGAAAATACACTTGCACTGGTAAACAATAATAATTGTCCAATAGCCATCATCAGTCCGCCAAGTAAAATACAGTTTCTATTTCCAAAAAAACGATCTGCAATAAAACCACCTAACATAGGTGTTAAATAACAAAGTCCCAAGAATCCTCCATAAATAAGAGAAGCATCCTCTTCTTTCATCATTAACGAATTCACTAAAAATAAAGTTAATAAAGCTCGCATTCCATAGAAATTGAACCGCTCCCACATTTCAGTTCCAAACAATACCCAAAGTCCTTTTGGATGTGCTGTTTTTACTTGAGTTTCTACCATATTGTTATTTTTTGGATTTTAAATTAGTTTGATAAAGTTAGTCTATTTATTATTTGATTGAATGCTAATTTTTATTCGGATAAATTTGAAGATCAAATCGTTTCTTTACTTGAAGCATCTGTATTCCCTAAATTCTCTTTAATAAAATTGGTCATTTTAGTATACAATTGAATCCTAGTTTTCCCACCTTTAATACCGTGGTCCTTATCCGGATATATTTGAGAATCAAATTGTTTATTGGCTTGAATTAATGCTTCCATCATTTGCATCGAATTTTGGACATGCACATTATCATCACCAGAACCATGAATTAAAAGAAACTTCCCTTTTAGTTTATCTACATAATTTATTGGAGAGTTTTCATCGTAACCACTTGCATTTTCTTGGGGCGTTTGCATGTAACGCTCCGTGTAAACACTATCATAAAATCTCCAATTCGTTACCGGAGCTACTGCAATTGCCATTTTGAAAACGTCATTCCCTTTCATAATACAATTCGAAGCCATAAATCCTCCAAAGCTCCAACCCCAAATTCCGATCCTGGATTTATCCACATAAGAGTAATTTCCTATAACTTTAGCTGCATCAATTTGGTCTTCCACTTCATATTTCCCTAATTGCTTTTGAGTGCATTTTTTAAATTCAGCTCCTTTATAACCCGTTCCACGCCCATCAACACATGCAACAATATAACCTTGCTGTGCTAACATCATAGCCCAATAATCATTGGAAGCATTCCATTGATTGGCTCCTGACTGTGATCCAGGTCCAGAATATTGAACCATAAAAACTGGATATTTCTTCGTAGAATCAAAATCTTTCGGCTTCATAATCCAAGCATTCAACTCATTTCCTTTTTCGGTTTTTAAAACAAAGAATTCTTTAGCTGGTAAGTTGTACCCTTTTAATTTTGCTGCTAATGCTTCGTTATTCTCAATAATTTGTATTTGCCTTCCAGTTTTTGCCTCATTCAAAGTATACATTGTAGGCTGCGTCGCACTTGAGAAAGTATTGATATAGTATTGGAAATTAGGACTAAAAGTAGCGCCACTTGTTCCAACATTCTTGGACAAACGAACTTTATTTTTTCCGTCAAGACCTATTCTGTAAATGTCTCTATTAATCGAGCCATTCTCTACTGATTGATAAAAAACAGTATTGGTTTTTTCATCAAAACCATAGTATTTAGTAACTTCCCATTTCCCTTTGGTTACTTGGGTTTTTAATTTTCCTGCTTTATCATATACATAAATATGATTGAAACCATCTTTCTCGCTAGTCCAAATAAAACTATTGTCTTTTAAAAAAGTAAGATTATCAGTCACATCTACATACGCTTTGTCTTTCTCATTCAAAACTACTTTAGCAGCTCCTGAATTTCCATCAATAAACAACAAGTCTAAGTTATCCTGATGGCGATTCAATACCTGAGCAGATAAAACATTTGCATCATTTGTCCATTCTATTCTTGGAATATAAAAATCATTGTAGTTTCCAAGATTTACTTTTTGGGTAGCGTTAGTATTCGCATCATAAATATGTAATGAAACTAATGAATTCTTTTCTCCTGCTTTTGGATATTTGAATGTTTCAATTTTCGGATATAAATCTTTACCAAATATAGACATGGAAAGTTCCGGAACTTGACTTTCGTCAAAACGAATATAAGCCACTTTTTTACTGTCTTTACTCCAATCGAAAGCTCTTACAAAGGCAAATTCTTCTTCGTATACCCAATCCGTAATTCCATTGATAATGTTATTTTTCTTTCCATCAGTAGTAATAGGAGTTGATTTCTTAGAAGCCAAATCATATACATAAAGATTATTCTCTTTAGCATAGGCAATCTTTTTTCCATCTGGAGAAAATCTAGGCTCCTGAATCTGGAAATCAAACAACTTGGTTAATTGTTTGGTTCCTATACTATACAAATAATAATCTGCAGTAAAAGAATGACGGAAAATCTTATTCGTGTTACACGCTAACAGTATCATTTTTTCAGAAGCATCAAATGCGTAACTATCAATCTTAGGCAATTCTTTATGATCTTTGGTATCGATTAAAACAGCATTTTTTTTCAACGTTGCAAAATCATACAAATCGATTTGCGAATTTCTTGAAGTCTCGTCAAAATTCAATACGGTATATTGATTGGTATTTTTCATGGATTTTAATTCATCCATTCCTTTAGCAGTAAAAGCACCATTAAAAATTTCATCAATTGTAATTTTTTGTTGGCCGAAAACAGTAAAACACAAGAATAAAAGTAGGACGGTAATTTTGTTCGAATTCATCTATAGATAATATTAAATTTTAGAAATATGTTATACGCCATGAGGCATTATTTTCATTAAATATTGTAATTTTTAATCGTGACTATTTCATGATATAGATTTAAATATAAAAACCGTCAATTTTAGTGAAAAATTTACAATTATTTCACATTTGATGTGTTAAATGTTAAAAACAATATTAAAGCAGGCAATTTATTGAAGATAATATGATATGAACAAAACGGCTAAAAGCGTATCTTTGCGTACATACATACTATAATCTATTGAGAATGAATAACGCCGTAGCCGGATTTTCTAAATTATCCAAAGAAGAAAAAATAAACTGGATTGCCAAAGAATACTTTTCAAATCCTTCTGAAGCAATCACATTAATTAAAAAGTATTGGAATTCTGACGAAAAATTACAGAAATTACACGATGAATTCATTGAAAACACAATAACCAACTTCTATATTCCGCTAGGAGTCGCTCCAAACTTCCTAATCAACAACAAATACAGTGCCATTCCTATGGCAATTGAAGAGAGTTCCGTTGTTGCAGCTGCCTCAAAAACAGCAAAATTTTGGTCCACGCGAGGTGGATTCAAAGCAACCGTTATCAACACGGAAAAAATTGGCCAAGTGCATTTTATTTTCACTGGAGACATTTCAAAATTAGAATTATTCTTTATTCAAACCAAAGCAAAATTTTTTTCGGAAACAGAATCCATCACAAAAAATATGCAAAAACGTGGCGGTGGAATTCTTGATATTGTATTGAAAGACAAAACTAATTTGTTGCCTAATTATTTTCAGCTTCATGCCACATTTGAAACCAAAGACAGCATGGGAGCTAATTTCATTAATTCTTGTTTAGAGCAATTTGCAAAAACATTAAGAGAAGAAGCACTTGTTTACGAATTATTCTCTGTGCCCGAGAAAAACATTCAAATCGTCATGAGCATTCTCTCTAATTACGTTCCTAATTGTACCGTAAGAGCCGAAGTTTCATGTCCTATTGAAGAATTAAAAGAAAAACACATTCCAAATCCACAAGAATTTGCGGAACGATTTGTACAAGCAGTTCAAATAGCCGAAGTAGAACCGTATCGCGCCGTAACACACAACAAAGGGATAATGAACGGAATCGATGCTGTTGTATTAGCTACGGGCAATGATTTCCGCGCTGTAGAAGCCGGAATTCACGCCTATGCGGCACGAAACAGAAAATATTCCAGCTTATCACATGCCAAAATAGAGAATGGAATATTCACTTTTTGGTTAGAAATTCCTTTGGCACTAGGCACAGTTGGCGGATTAACCTCTTTGCATCCATTAGTGAAATTATCATTAGAAATGCTTGAAAACCCATCCGCTAAAGAATTGATGCAAGTGGTCGCCGTAGCAGGTTTAGCGCAAAATTTTGCCGCTTTACGCTCCTTGACAACTACTGGAATTCAAGAAGGGCATATGAAAATGCATCTAAACAATATCATCAATCAATTTGAAGCCAATGATGATGAACGAATTTTGATACATAAATATTTCAAGAAAAATACTATTTCACATAGTGCCGTAGTTGACTTTATTGAAAATTTAAGAAAATAAAATCCTATTTATCAGGAGCTTAATCCCGCTGTACACTATATCTTTTGTGCCGAACCCAGTCACAAAAGGATGCCGTTCCCATCGGGGCTAAAAAAAACCACATGAAACAAACCTTTTACAGTAACGGAAAACTTTTAATCACAGGAGAATATCTTGTTTTAGATGGCGCAAAAGCTTTTGCATTACCCACAAAATTAGGACAAAACCTGATTATAGAAAAAGGAACCAACAAAGAAATCATTTGGAAAAGCTATGATGCTGATGGCAGCATTTGGTTTGAAGATTCCATTTCATTTTCTGATATTTTAAATGATAGAAATTCAGAAAGTGAATCCGTTAAATCTACATTAATAACCATTCTCCACGAAGCTTTTGTCTTAAATCCTAATTTCATCACTAATTCCGAAGGATATACAATTACTACAGAACTTGGATTCCCTAAAAGCTGGGGTTTAGGCACCTCCTCTACTTTAATAAACAATATAGCTCAATGGTTGCAAATCGATGCCTTTACACTGCTTAAAAACAGTTTTGGAGGAAGTGGTTATGATATTGCTTGCGCACAAAACGACACTCCTATTTTATACCATTTAGAACACGGAAAACCTATTGTTGAAAAAGTAGCTTTTAATCCGCTATTTACTGAAAATATTTGTTTTGTATATCTCAACAAAAAGCAAAGCAGTAAAAGTGCAATAGCTACCTATAACATCAATAAAAAAAATAATCTGACCAGAACTATTGCTTTAAATGACAAAATAACTTTCGAAGTTTTAAAAGCTACAACCGTTAAATCATTTGCTACAGCATTAGAAAAACATGAAACTGAAATGAGTATCATTTTGGAAATGGAAACCGTAAAAGAATCTTTATTTCCTGAATTCAATGGCGTAATCAAAAGTCTTGGCGCTTGGGGAGGTGATTTTGTAATGGTAATTGCAGCTGAAAATCCTAGTGACTATTTTACTTCAAAAGGATATAAAACGATTATTCCTTATGTCGAAATGATTCTATCTTAATCCTACAATTCACTTTTCACCTTAAATTCTAATCTAGCTTTCAAACAAAAACTATATTAAAAACAAAATCCCGATACACTAAAGTATCGGGATTTTTTATGTTGAAAAAATAATTACTTATAACTATTTAGTAATTGAATTGTTTTCTGTTGTCTTCAATTTTAGCATTCCCTTTCAATGCAGGAATAACTCTATTTACATCTGAAGCGCTTTGTGCTTTCAATTTAGCTACGTAAGCTTCATGACTCTTCAAAGCTGGAGCTTTTTCTGTACTTACGTTTTTCACAACATAGACACCAGTATTTCCTTCAATTGGAGCTGACAATTTGTTTGCCGTTAATGCAAATGCATTTCCAACAACTTGAGGCTCTTGACCTGCACCAACTAACATTGGATTTTCCATCGTAACAGCTGTAGCTTGTTGTACAGTTGAACCTGTAGCTTTAGCAATTGCTTCAAGGGAAGTTCCTGTCATTTTAGCTTTGATCAATTCCGCTTTTTTCTTGTTTTTAAGAATTGGCTCAACATATGGTCTTGCCAAAGTAATTGATACTAAACCTGACTTATCGATACTTTTAACTTTAGCGATAACATGACCTAGATTAGCTACTTCAAATCTTTTTACAGCACCTACTTTAGTATCACCTTCAAAAGCCCATCTTACTATTGTTCTTTGATTTCCTAAAGGACCAAAAGTTTCGTCCATTGCTTTTACACTAACCGGAGCAGCAATTGTAAGTTTCATGTCTTTTGCCACTTTGTCAAAATCTTTATCAGTAGCATCCATTTCAAATTTAGTTGCTTGTGTGAAAATTTTATCTGAAGTAGCTTCTGAAGCTTCTATTTTTTGTGCTACCGTAGCCAAACGAATTCCGTCTTGTTTATCTGTAATTTTGATGATATGAAATCCGAAAGGTGTTTCAACTAATCCTACTTTACCAATTGAATTATTGAAAACGAAATCGTTAAAAGGCTTCACCATTTGGTTTTGACCAAAGTAACCTAAATCGCCACCTTGTTGTGCTGATGAATCATCAGAATTAGTGAAAGCCAACATCAAGAAACTCTCTGGATTTGCATTAACTTGAGCTAATATTGCTTCTGCTTTTGCTTTAGCCTGCTCTTTATTTCTTTTTTCCTTTTGATTCGGTACTTGTGTTCCTTCATAACTAATTAGAATGTGGCTTGCTTTTGCATTTACACCTAATTTTTTACCCATAGATTTTGAAATACAGTAATATTTACCAAACATATAAGGTCCATAAACTTCACCTGGAGCAAGATTAAACAATCTATCTGCATCAACTGCAGGCAAATCTTTCTTAGCAACATAAGTTGAATCGTAAGGAACATCAGAATTTGAATTTACAAACTCGATATTATTAGTAGCTGCTTTAAATCCTGGCAAAGTATCATTTTTACCTGTTGCTTGATTGTAAACTACACTTCCGCTTAACAATCCGTTAATTTTAGATTTAACTTCATTCTCATCTGAAGCTGAAGCTTTATCTTCAATCAAAACATATTCTACTTCACGAGATTCATCAGCTTTGTATTTTTTTTCATTTTTCTTCATGAAATCTACAATTTCAGTATCAGTAACTTTTACATCACTGTCTTTTATTGTAGAATACAAACCTGCAACGTAAGCAAAATTTACTTTGTTCACTTCCATTTCATATTTCAACTTTCCTTCGCTTTCAGTAGTATAAACTGCTGCTTTTACCAAAGTGTTGTAAATTTGATATTTCGCATTAAGTTCTGCGTCTTTTTCTCTGTCTTTCAAGTATTGTGCTTGAGCTGGATTTGATTTGAAATATTCCTTGAATTTTGCAATATCAAACATTCCTGCTGCATTCAAAAACAATGGGTTTTTTCCAATGTTCTGATCTGCTTTTAAAACTTCCAACAAGTGTTTTTCACCTACTCTTAATCCTAATTTATCAAATTCTGAAGTCAGTAAAGCGATTGAAACCTCTTGATCCCAAACTCTGTTAGCCGCAGCCGTAGAAGTAATTCCTTCTTGACTTTTCTCAACATTACTCACTTTGATTCTAAAATCTTCAAATGCGATGTCTTTTCCATCAATACTTCCTACATCTTTGGTATTTTGACCAAGGCCACCTTTACCGATAAGATCTTGTATTATAAATGCAAATAATGCGATAGCAATAGCTGCTATTAATAAGGCGGAACGTTGTCTAATTTTTGCTAAAACTGCCATTTTTATTGTTGTTAATTTTTATATTCAGTTTGCGAAAATACAATTATCTAATTAATAATTATAGTAGTAGCGTTTTATTTTACAAGAAATTTCAATTTTCTAAAAAAAATCAGTCTCTTAGCGACATTTTAACTAATTCTATTTTCTTGTTTGTGGCTTCTTCTATAACAAAATGAAAGATTCCTATTGCAATTACGTCTCCTTTTTGCGGAATTTCTTTCGTATGATCCACTATGAAACCACCAAGCGTTCCGTAAGAATCGCTTTCCGGAATATGAAGCTTATAGGTCTGATTTAAATACTCCACATCAAGTCGCGTCGAAAAAACATACGTATCGTCTCCGAGTTCATTTTCAATTAGTTCTTCTTCTGAATCGTGTTCATCTTCAATTTCACCAAAAAGCTCTTCTACAATATCTTCTATGGTGATAATTCCAGAAGTTCCGCCATATTCGTCCAAAACAACCGCTACGCTTTTTCTCTTTTTGGTCAACAAATTCATTGCATCTTTAATGTAAATTGTCTCAGGAACAAATTCAACAGAAATCACAATTTCTTTAATGTTATTCGGCTTTTTAAACAAATCGAATGAATGTACATATCCTACAATATCATCCAATGAATTTTCATAAACGACAATTTTAGAATACCCCGTTTCAATAAACAACTTATTCAATTCGGCAATAGAATCATATAAATCAATTGCTACGATTTCAGTCCTGGGACTCATAACATCTCTGGCTTTTACCCCGGAAAATTCCAATGCATTTTGAAACATTAATATTTCAGAATCCACTTCTTCATCATCTTCCACAGTACTCATTTGTTCTGTAATGTAATTGCCAAGTTCCACTTTGCTAAAATACAACTGCACTTGATCACCTTCTGTTTTAAAGAATTTTTTCAATACAAAATCCGAAACCCAGATAAAAAAAGTAGAGATAAAATAAAACAAGACATAAAAAGCATACGCTGGAATAGCAAAAAACTTTATTAAGGTATTCGCATAAATTTGAAAAAAAACTTTAGGCAAAAACTCTGCAGTTATTAAAACTATTAATGTTGAAAGCAATGTTTGAAGAAACAAATTCAATAAACTTGAAAAATGATATCCGAAGCTATCAATCCAATTCATTAATAATTCGCCCATAAAAAACCCATAAACAACTAACGCTATATTGTTTCCAATAAGCATAGCAGCAATAAATTTAGAAGGTTTTTCGGTAAGTTTTGTAAGTATTTTAGAGACGAAGTTATCTTGTTTTTTTTCTATTTCAAGATAAATTTTATTCGAAGAAATGAAAGCAATCTCCATTCCTGAAAAAAAGGCACATAGTATTAAACACAGTATTATAATACTAATTTCCATGTGCTAAGATTTTTTATTTCGATCTTCAAGTTTTTTAGCAAATTTCATTCGGAAGAAAAACATAAAAATTGCTAATCCTGCAATAATAAAACTCAACCAAGGAGTTCCATCAGGTGCATTAAACTTTGTAATACCATCATAAATGAAGTAGGCTCCAAAAACAAGATAAAAATAAGGGGTGTATTTTAAGTACGTCATGATTTATTTGAATCTATACAATTATTCAGCTGTTTGAATTTCACCAGCTATTCTTTGTGAATTAATTACTTTAAAGTCTTTACTGAAATCAATTCCTTGTCCATTTGAAGCTCCTTTACTATCCGTAAATTTAAACTTTTTTTCGGTAAAAAACCATTCGTTTTTTTGATCGTAGTACAACTGTTCCGTTTCCAGCATCTGACCATTTTCAGATTTAATTCTCACTTTTCCCTGCAAATCAATTATCCCGGTCATTTTGTAAGACACCGCATAATTTGAAGTTATAAAAGTTTTCTTCGCTTTATTATCATACAAAGTAACATCAATGCCTTTTGGAAATTCAGTAAATGGAAAATCTATACTGGAGAAGTCTAACATTTTAGGGCTAACCAGAATTGCTTTAATCAATCCCGAATCCGTATATTTCAAGTTGACATTATCAGCATCTCCACTGGGAACAAATTCAGAAAAATTTATCTTCTGTACCTCTTTAAAATTACTTTCACACCCAAAAAACAGAGTCACAGCAAAAACTGTGACTACTGGAAAGAATATATATTTTTTTAGTAAAGGCATACGCTATACTTAACAAAGTAATGTGGTTATGTGTACTCGATTAGAGTTTTAGTTGAATTTTCTTTTATCGAACCATTTATCATTAAGAGAAAAACCAACACTAAAGTTAGCATAATTCTCTTGAACAAGATTTGCATTTGTAGTTCCTCTTTTGCCTAATTCAAACCCTAAATTTATATTAGAAAAACTACCCGTGATTGGCAAACCTAATCCTAAAGTTAAACCCATGTCATTAATAGATTCTGAATTGATCATCAAACCTGTTTTTTCATATTTGATCCCTCCTCTATAAACAATCCTTTTGGCATAACTTGAAAAAGAGTTATAACTTGGAATATAATATCCTCCTAAACTAACACTCCCATATCTTCCATAACCCACGTTAGAAGCTTTATTATAACTATTTTCCTGACCTGAAGTTTTTTGATACGCAACCATTCCTCCAATAAGCCATTTTTTTGATTCACCTATTCCCGCACCAAATGATATTTTACTTGGCATTTTCAATTTCACTTGCTCATTTTGATCTGCAAGAACATCAACAACAAGCACATCAAACCCTGAACTATATCTAACACTAGAGATATTCCTAGTGTTTTTAGAGGTCAAAGTGCTTTCTAAAGCATAATTCAGACTAGTATAAAGGCTTAATTTCTTGCTTATTTTAGCTTGATACATTGTTCCAATATTGAAATTAACACCCGACAAATCAGCTGTATTAAGCTCACGGGTACCTACAGGAACGTTAGTAATAAACTCCAAGCTATTCGTTTCTATTTTACCAAAATTGTAGTGCGCATCAGCACCAATACTAAAATTAGGCGCTATTTTATAACCAACCCCTAAAAAAACTTTATTCAAACCGCCGTTCCCACTTAATCGTCTGTTCACAGCTCCATCAATTGCTGATAACGACTCTATTTTGTATCCCACCGAAGAATAAGGAATCAATCCAAAACCTGCTCCAAATTTACCCAAAGGCAAACCAACAGCTAAATAATCTAAAGTTGTTCTACGTGTGTTTGCTGAACCGGTATTGCTTTTCAAGCTTTTTGTTGCATAAGTCCCTCCCAGGGAGAACGTGGTTAATTTCAAATTTGAAAAACTGGCTGGATTTTCTAAATTGATATGAATACTATCCTGCTCTACCGCAACACCCGCCATAGACCTATTTTCAAGCGTTCCTTTAAATCTTATGTCACCAATTCCATAAAAAGAGTACGGTGATGAAGTTCCTTCTTGAGCAAAGGATACAAGTGACAAAAGCAAGCAGGCGCTTATTATAAATTTTTTAATCATTTTTGATTTTATATTGAAATGTTTGGCTCAAACTCTCTAAAAGAAAATTTGAATTGGCAAATATGGTATTTTTTAATCGTTTAGCCAAAAATTCTGTGTCTCCACCCGTTAAAATTATTATAAAATTTGAATACTGTCTGCTATATTCATCGATGAAACCGTCAATCTCATAGACTAATCCATTAACCACACCAGAATGAATCGAATCAGAAGTTGAATTCCCTATCAAACCTTTAGGGCTTTCCAACGTAAGTAGTGGTAATTTCGCAGTGTAATTATGCAATGACTCATAGCGTAAACGCAATCCTGGTGTTATTGCCCCTCCAAGATAATTATTGTCTTCATCTATAAAATCAAATGTAACACAAGTTCCCGCATCAATTACCAATCGGTTTTGGCTTGCAAATTGAAGTGTAGCTCCTGCAGCAAGAACCATACGATCAATTCCTAAAGTTTTAGGGGTAGCATAACAATTAACGAACGGAAAAACATCTTCATGGGACATAAAATGAACTTTTAAATCATTTTCAAACTCCAAAAACGATTGTTTTTCGACAGCTCCAACGGATGAAATGACCAAATCAGCAAGCTTATTGTATTTTTTTAAAATATTTTGAATGTTTTTTTGCAGTTCATTTTTAACAAAAATGAAATTTTCCACAAGTATATCACCCTCAAAGACAGCGGCTTTAATTCTGGTATTTCCGACATCAACAGCTAGAATCATATTTTATTTTTTGATGTTGCGAAGATACGAATTGATTTTTTTTAAAAATTGTTTTGGATAAACTAAAAATCATTCTATATTTGCACCCGCAATAGCGAGGTACCTTAGCTCAGATGGTAGAGCAATGGACTGAAAATCCATGTGTCCCTGGTTCGATCCCTGGAGGTACCACAAAACCCAAACAGAAATGTTTGGGTTTTTTGTTTTATTACTCCTCCTCAAAAATTACTTTTTTGAGATTTCTCTACAAACTTTTGTATTTGATCAAAAAAAATATTCGAAAAATCGAATAGGTATGATATATTTGTTAATTAACAACTATATCCGGAATGTGGTTTTACAAATTAAAGAAGAACAAAACTACATGATGAAACTAACCAAAATAATTTTAATTTTTTTAAATCTTTATGGAACAAATCATCAAAGACACTACAGCTAATCCAGCACCATTGGGACTTTTTGGCTTCGGAATGACCACTATTTTATTAAACATCCATAATGCAGGATTCTTCGAACTCAATGCTATGATTATGGGGATGGGAATATTTTTTGGAGGCTTACAGCAAGTTATTGCTGGTATTATGGAGTGGAAAAAAGGAAATATTTTTGCAATGTCCGCTTTTACTTCCTATGGCTTCTTTTGGTTGTCACTTGTAGCATTATGGATACTTCCATTATTCGGAATAGCAAAGCCTGACGGCACTTCAATGGGCTTTTATTTAGGAATGTGGGGATTATTTACATTCGCTTTTTTTATAGGTACACTTAACGGGAATACTATTGGGAAACTTATTTTTGGCTCTCTAGTTATTTTATTTATACTATTATCAGCCGCCAGTTTTACCGGAAATTCAACTATCCATACCATTGCCGGCTATGAAGGAATTTTATGTGGTTCTTTTGCTTTTTATGAAGCCGCAGCATTAATCATCAATGATAAATTAGGAAGGCAAGCATTACCACTATAAAAAAGGCATTAATTATTTGTAATAATAACTAAATACCGATTCTTAATACTAAACTGAATAGGTATTTCTAATAATTTCTCACAAATTTATTGATAGATCATTCATAGCATTAAAATTTTTAAAATCAATTAATTAAACCCAACGGGTTATCAAAAATATGAGTCGATATAAAATAAACAATTTAGAAGAATACTTTAAAGAATATAAAAAATCAGTCCGTGAGCCGAGAAAATTCTGGGACAAAATTGCTGCTGAAAACTTTACTTGGTACCAACAATGGGAAAAAGTAGTTGATTTTAATATGGCCGAAGCCGAAATAAAATGGTTTACCGGAGCCAAAGTAAATATTACTAAAAACTGTATCGACAGGCATCTTACCAAAAAAGGCGATAAAACCGCTATTATTTTTGAGCCTAATGATCCAAAGGAAGAAGCGTTGCATATTTCCTATAATGAATTGCACCAACGTGTTTGCAAAATGGCAAATGTATTGCGGGAACAAGGCGTTAAAAAAGGAGACCGTGTTTGTATTTATTTACCAATGATTCCTGAACTTGCCATAACAACATTGGCTTGTGCCAGAATTGGAGCGATCCATTCGGTTGTTTTTGCTGGATTTTCGGCTTCAGCAGTAGCTACTAGAATTAATGATAGCGACTGTAAAATGGTCATCACCTCAGATGGGGGTTATCGCGGTAACAAAACCATTGATTTAAAAGGAATAATTGACGAATCGTTACTAAATTGTCCCGGTGTTTCAAACGTTTTGGTAGTAAAAAGAACCGATACTTCAATAAACATGAAAGCAGGTCGTGACCAATGGTTGCAACCCCTTTTAGACGAAGCTTCAGATAACAATGTCGCTGAAATTATGGATGCCGAAGACCCTTTATTTATCCTTTATACTTCTGGTTCAACCGGAAAACCAAAAGGAATGGTACATACCACTGCCGGTTATATGGTTTATACTGCCTATACTTTCAAGAATGTATTCAATTATGAAGAAAATGACGTTTTTTGGTGTACCGCTGATATAGGCTGGATTACAGGACATTCTTATATTCTTTATGGTCCTTTATTGAATGGCGCAACAACCGTTATTTTTGAAGGCGTTCCCTCCTATCCTGATTTCAGTCGTTTCTGGGAAGTAATCGAAAAACATAAAGTCACTCAATTTTATACCGCACCAACCGCTATTCGTGCTTTAGCAAAAGAAAGCTTAGATTTCGTTCGAAAGTTTCCTTTAAAGTCACTGAAAGTAATTGGTTCCGTAGGAGAACCCATTAACGAAGAAGCTTGGCACTGGTACAATGACCATGTTGGAGATAAAAGATGTCCCGTTGTAGATACATGGTGGCAAACTGAAACCGGAGGAATTATGATTTCACCAATCGCCTTTGTGACTCCAACTAAACCTACGTATGCTTCCTTACCATTACCTGGAATTCAGCCTGTGCTCATGGATGAAAAACGCAATGAAATTGAAGGCAATCAAGTAACTGGAAGTTTATGTATTAAATTTCCTTGGCCTGGAATTGCCAGAACCATTTGGGGAAATCACCAGCGATACAAGGATACTTATTTTTCTACTTTTCCAGGAAAATATTTTACTGGAGATGGCGCTTTGCGTGATGAAGTGGGCTATTACAGAATTACAGGTCGTGTGGATGATGTAGTTATTGTTTCAGGACACAATTTAGGAACTGCACCTATAGAAGATGCCATTAATGAGCATCCTGCAGTTGCTGAATCCGCCATTGTAGGTTTCCCTCATGATATCAAAGGAAATGCCTTGTACGGCTTTGTAATTCTAAAAGAAACTGGGGAGTATCGTGACAGAGAAAATCTAACCAATGAAATTAATCAACAAATATCAAATCACATTGGACCAATTGCAAAACTGGATAAAATTCAATTTGTTTCCGGTTTACCAAAAACCCGTTCGGGAAAAATTATGCGTAGAATTTTACGCAAAATAGCCGAAGGAGATTATTCGAATTTTGGAGATACCTCAACATTGTTGAATCCCGAAATTGTAGAAGAAATTAAAAACGGCAAAATTTAAATTTTAGTTTTTAGTTGTAGTTGGAAACTGTTTCATTTATGGAGCAGTTTTTTTGTATAAAAAAAGGCTGTCTTTTTACGGACAGCCTTTCAACTTTTATCAGTTATTCTTATATTTTTAAAAACTTCATAACTTGAACCTCATTGTTTTCGTTATACGCTTTTACTATATAAAGCCCTTTATTCAAATCATTGACTGCATATTGATAGGACACAGTCTGACTTGTATTAAAACTTTTCACCAATTGTCCTGTAATTGAAAAAACTTGAACTTTTGAAGTATTCGTATTTAAAGTAAAATAATTAGTGGCAGGATTTGGATATAAATAAATCCCGTCTTTTTTCTCAAAATTGGCAATTGCCAAGGATGCAATTTTATTACCATATATTCTAAACTCTCCTGCTGGAATAGCTATTGTAGCAGCAACATTAGTAACATTTATAGTCGAATTATCCATCAAATTGTACCAAGTTCCAGTATAAGGGAACCCTGTAGCTACATTTTGAGCAGAGACATCAAAATTAGCCAGTATCAATACATCTTTAAGTTGCGTAGCCGCCAAAGCACTATTGGTAATCTTGATATTAGGCGTTAATGAAGCACTACTGATAGTTGCGGTCCCTACAAATACAGGTTCGTTTATCTTTAAAGCAATCATTTTTGCCCAATCTGTATAAATTTTATTTCTACCTGCATCGCCTGACCAATTATTTACCCATTGTGGCTGTGGTTTCTTGTCCAGTTTACAATCTCCTGAAATTGCATCAGAGGATGTATTTACTGATCCATCATTACACGTATAAATAGAAGAATCCCAACCTAGTTCTCCAAAATGCCAAATCATTTTTGGTCCCGGAACAAGTAGAGATACCGCTCCTAAGGCTGACATTCTGGAAAGTGCAGTTGCTGGAGTTTTTACGTTATATCCATTTAGATTAGCACCGTATTGTATATTTTTATACATCAAGCGTTCTTCATCATGACTTTCGGCATAACCCATCAATCTATTTTTTGTAAATCCGTGGTTAGTACTATTCATTCTGGAAATATCGTTGTTAGAGTTATACCCCATAGTCAATTGATTGTAAGGATCGGTCATTTTACCCCACATCATCACTCCTTTACTTGGTGTTTCAGTAATTCTATAATTTGCCCATTCCTGTTCTTCCATATCTGTCCCTAAATGTTCGAAAATAGTATAATGTGTTGGATCTAAACTCCAGGAATAATCAGCATAATCTTTCAAGATAGCAACTCTATCTGCTTGATACGCATTAGTACACGTTTCATCACTCGCAGTACAATTTTGCGTAAATCCTTTGGTTAAATCCCAACGAAAACCATCAATTTTATATTCTTGAATCCATTGTTTAACTACCCGTTTTACGTAATTTTTTGTCAATAGTGAAGCGTGATTAAAATCTTCACCTACACTATATGAATGTTTTGCTACCGTATTGAAATACGGATTCTCAGTTGAAGGTGATCCCCAACCGTCTCCATCAGGATCGTTCATCCACATACGAACCATTGGATTACGTCCAAAAGCATGGTTCAAAGCCACATCAAGAATTACCGCAATTCCGTTTTGATGACATACGTCTATCAATTCTTTGAATTTAGTGGAAGTTCCATAAAACTTATCGAGAGCCATGTGAAAAGAAGTATTGTAACCCCAACTTTCGTTCCCTTCAAATTCCATTACTGGTAGTAATTCAATGGCATTTATTTTTAAATTTTTGAAATAATCAATTCTGTCAATTACACTTTGATAACTTCTAGCCGCATCAAAATCTCTAACCAAAAGTTCATAAACTACTAATTTTTCTTTTTCTGGTTTCACAAAATTAGTCGTTGCAGCACTCCAGGCATATGCCGCTTGCCCTGTTTGCAAAACAGTCACTTCTCGCTCTTGACCTACAGGATACACAGGAAGAGACGGATAAGACAGAGCCGGAATATAAGGGTCATCATCCGGTGACAATACTAAAGTAGAATAGGGATCAGCAGTTTTTACCAATGATGGTGTTCCTGCAATAGGTGTTGCATCAACCACCCAATATTGATAGGTATAATTTGTACCCGAGGTCAATCCTGTTAATTCCAACCAAAACTTACCTGAAGTAGGGTCTTTTTTCATCGAATAAACCGAAGTCGGCTGCCAGTTATTGAAGCTTCCCGCAACATAAACAAAATCCTTTAATGGCGCATCAAGAACTAAAGTTGCTTTTGTCGCATCGACTGTGTTATAATTGATTCCATCAAGTAATCCGGTAGGCATTGCCGCACTAACTGTTCCGGGATTTACAATTACACTAAAATTTTTGGTAATAGTAGTACTCCCTTGTGTTACTTCTAATGAGTAATTTTTATTACTGGTAACATTTGCATCGCTAAAAGTATAACTTGCTGTACTCAAATTTGTATTTATACTCGTGCCATTTACTTTTAAGTTATAACTCGCATTTCCTCCAGTGTTGTTTGCAGCAACATTAAAACTTGTTCCTGAAGGAATAATCGTAGTGCTATTTTGGGCTGGTGTTGTTAAATTTACTTGAAAAGCTCCAACATTAAAAAAAGTATCAGCAGTCTGTAAAGTTCCAGCGTCATTTCTTAATACCACACAAATTTGAGTAATAGAACTCGAAAGTGGAACTCCAAAATAAGTATACAAATCTGGTGTAAGATCTAATTTATAACTAGTTCCTGAAACTAATGTTAATGCGGGTTGTGTTGAATTATTCCCCCAAGATCCTTTCACATTTTGCCATGTTGCCCCATTAACAGTCAAACCGATATGCGCATATATTGTACCGGTATATGCCGCTAATGGCGTTCCAGTTTTATTGAAATTAAGCGTAACAACTCCACTAGCAATTGCAGGTGATGGCGTAGTTGTAAACTGTGCAAAACTAATAGATGATATCAGTAAAAATAATAAAGTAATTTTTTTCATTTCATTTATTTATTAAATTTATAAAAAAAGGGCTATCCATAAGATAGCCCTTTCAAACATTAAAAAATTATATTTTAACCATTGTGTAAGTGTATGCTCTTGGATTACTTAAATCTAAAGTGATTAAATAAGTTCCTGCGGTTGTACCAATATTCGTTCCGCCAGCTTCAAGCTTACCGTCTGCGCCAGTATCACCAAAGTTATAGTCCCAATTATTATTAGCTCTAAATTTTAATCCGTTATCTGGAGCAGCTTGAGTAGTTAAAACAGCCGTTACTGTCCATTTTTTAGTAGCCTTGTCATAAGTCATCGGAGTATCTGTGCTCCATCCGCCTGGTGTAGCATTTCCAACTATTCCCCATGCAAGTTTAGTAGCTTTGTAAGTTAATTTTTCAGTATCAACTTCCATTTTGTAATAACCTGAAGCAGTTGAGAAATTCCCCCCAGTTACACTTATTAAACCAGCACCACCAGTACCATAGTTTGTACCATCCCAATTAGTTTGTGTTGAAAATTTAAAACCTTGGCCATCTACCGTACCGTCTTGTGCATTTTCAAAATAAACATATCCTTCAAAAGCAGTTTTTCCATAACCATCAGCTGCTAATATTGCTGCACTTGATTGTGTCCAATCAGAACCATAACCTGAAGCACTTTGATAACCACCAGGAATCCATAATTTAGGACTTTCAGTAGTATAAGGTGTAACAACAATTCCAACTATGTTAGAATACATTGGAGCCAAAGCTCCAGCAGTTGCTTTAACTCTTACTTGAAATTCTCCAGGAGTAAAAGGTATTGCTTTTAATGATAATGCAGCTCCATTTATTGACGCTACTGAAACAGACACTTGGTTTTGAGAAGGTAAAGAACTCCCTATTTCTTTAGGTGTTTTAAAGTCATTCCCTTTTGTATCCATTTCAACAACATAATCCACTTGGACATCCCCTCCAAAATTAGCTGATTTCCATGTAAAACGCTCCGCTTGAGCAGTTGCATTTTCAGGTTTTAATATATAAGCCGCACCTGCAGTTGGAGCAGTCAATACAGGAGCATCTACTCCTTCAATAACGGGTCTGTCTTGAACATCTTCTACGCTACAAGACAAAGCAACTACTGCAAATAAAGCTATTATTGATTTAGTTATATTTTTCATTTTATAAAATTTTTTAATTATTAATATCCAGTATTTTGTTGCAATTTTTGGTTTGTGGCTAATGCCTTTGCCGGAATAGGAAATAAATCTCTGTACGATTGCGTAGGTGAACCAGATGCTGAACCACCTTTCCAAGGCCAGATATAACTACCTCCAGTAAATTTTCCAAAACGAATTAAATCCGTTCTTCTGTGTCCTTCCCAGTGCAATTCTCTTGCTCTTTCGTCAAGAATAAAATCTAATGTTAAATCTCCTTGTGTTACCGTAGCTCCTTTAGCTCTAGTTCGCAATGCATTTACATAAGTAGTTGCATTTGCAATAGTAGCACCAGCAGCACCTCTCACGGCACATTCAGCATACATCAGATAAGCATCCGCTAAACGAAAAATTGGAAAATCCGCATCAGAGAAGTTACCCGCTTTATCTGAACCTTGCTTACCATTCACATCAACATTTCTAAATTTTTGAATAGCATAACCATCAGTGAAATTACTAATATCCTTAATTTCTTTAGTCTGACCAGCTTTATAGAATTGTCCACGAGTATCAGTAGTATTTGCATCAAACTTATCTACAAAAGCTGCAGTAGTTCTAATACCACCCCATCCACCATTAATTCCAAAGCTTGCCGCATTCATGCTACCTCCAACAGGAGCATGTGTCAAGAAAGTAGTTCCTCCGTATGTTTGAGTATGAAGACCATCAAAAGCTATAGCAAATATAAATTCGTTTTGAGCTCCGTTTTTATCATTATCCGCCAAAAACAATTGATTGTAATTTGTATGTAAAGAATATGCTGAACCTGTTATTTTTGAAATTAAAGGAACCGCTTCCACATAATGATCTGTACCGATATACACTTTTGCATTCATGTACAATTTAGCTTGTAACATCCAAGCTGCTGCTTGATCCACACGAAAAGCCTCATTTGATTTTGGAGCTTTCAACAATGGAGTAATCGCTGTTAATTCGTCATCAATAAATTTGTACAACTCTGTTCTTGTAGCATATTCCGGATAATAAAAAGTAGTTGGAGAATCCTCGGTTACTAAAGAACCACCCCCAAAAGTATCTATTAAATGCCAATACGTTATTGCTCTTAAGAAACGAGCTTCTGCTCTGTAAGTAGCTATTTCAGCTTTCAAAGTTGCATCTATTCCCCTAGCGGTTAATTTTTCATCCGTAGTTTGACGCAAAAACTCATTACAGTTTACAATTTGAAAAGAGAAACGAGCGAAAGTTGCATTGATGAAATTATCCGAAGTCGTCCAAGCCTGAGAATGAAAATCCTTGATAGTTCCATCATTCCATCCAATAACCGCTTCATCAGTAGTTAATTCTTGCATCATCCAGTATCCTCTAATGTATTGACTTGTTCCTTCATCAATACCTGAAATGTCAGGTGAACCAGCAGGTCCTTGTTGACCTGAAGTAGCAAAACCAGCATATAGTTTGGCTAGATTTTGTTTATAGGATTCTGGTGTGCTAAAAAACTCAGATCCAGGGATAGAAGATCCAGTATCAGGTGATTGATCTAGTTCACTTGTACATGATGGGAATACCATCACCAACAGTAACAAAGAAATGCTCAATAATTTTTTTTGTATATTTTTCATTTTTCTTGTTATTTGAATTAGAAATTAACGTTTAGCCCTAAAGTGAAAGTAATAGGTCTTGGATATAAATTTTTATCTATACCCCCAGAAATCTCAGGATCTAATCCACTATATTTAGTAATGATAAGAACGTTTTGAGCAGCTAATGTTAATTTAACTAATGAGCTTGAATTTGGTTTTTGATTAAAAGTATACCCAACACTTACATTATCTAACCTGATAAAAGAAGCATTTTGAATATAATAATCAGAATGCAGTTGCAAATCATTTGATTTAGCAAAACCTGTTTCTAAAAGATTAGCAACTCCGTTATTCAAATCGGTATTTCTTGTTAATACATTATTGTAAACTCCTTTATTAGAATCTACGTTGTTGTAATTAAAATTACCCCAAGATCCTCTCCAATTCATTCCCATGTCCCAATTTTTATAGGTAACACTTGTATTAAATGCATAAAACACATCGGCTGCCGGCTTATGGAAACGGTATTTATCATCCGCATTCACAACACCATCTTTATTTCTATCTATAAAAATCCCGTCAAGTGGTTTCCCATCAGCTCCATAAGCTTGTTCATAAACTAAGAAAGTATTGGGAGAATATCCTACTTGGTGATTTTGAATATAGTTACCTGTTCCTCCATCAATACCTCCTACGTCAGTAATTCCTGGAGTGTTGTCCTGAGTTGTAGTTAATTTAGTGATTTTAGAGTCTTGGAAAGTAATATTACCACCTATAGTCCATTCTAAATTAGCTGTTCTTACGGGTACTACTTCTGCCGCCAATTCAATCCCTTTATTGTCTATTGTACCAATATTATAATTGTCTGCATTTGAGAATCCAAAAAATGCTGGATTATCTGTGAATAACAATAAATCTTTAGTGGTTCTTTGATACGCATCAATTGTACCTGTAATTCTGTTATTAAAAAGTCCAAAATCAACTCCTGCATTAACGGTAGTCGTCTGTTCCCATTTTAGATTACTATTGTAAGGTTGTGGTCTATATGTTGTATAGAAAGTGTTTCCTAATTGGTATTGCGCGGCACTGTTTGAAGCTAAATACAACGGAATGGAAGGATATGGATTCCCAATATTTTGTTGTCCTGTAATACCCCAACCACCTCTCAGTTTTAAACTAGAAATAGTAGTTACATCTTTCAAGAAATTTTCTTCATTCACTTTCCAAGCTACAGCTACTGCAGGGAAATTTGACCAACGATATTCAGGTGTGAATCTTGAAGTTCCATCACGTCTATACGACATCGTTACTAAATACTTATCCGCAATCGTTATATTGGTTCTTGCAAAAAAAGATTGCAAATTAATACGAGTTGGAGTAAATAATTCTTCTGTAGTAAGGTTATTTTCAAAATTATAACCTGACTTATGTTTAGATTCTTTAAAATCTTGATAAGAATACCCACCAGTTACATCAAATTGTGTAGCGATTGATTCTATTTTTTTGTTGTAGTTTAAATACAAATCCATTAACTTATTATTTCTGGATTCAATATTTTTATACGAATTATTATATCCAGAACCTTTAAGACCATTACGGTAATCAGCTGCTGTATTACCATAACCGGTTCCACTCATTTCATCGTAACCAAAATTAGCAACTGCTTTCAATTCTGGCAGAAAATGCATTTTATAATCTACTTGTACATTTCCAAGACTTCTATAAAAACCACCATAATTATTCTGTTGCTCAATTAGAGAAACTGGATTCACACCCGCTAATTGATTAATCTCTGTAGGTGAAGTCAACCATTGAAAGTAAGTACCATCTGCATTTCTTACAGGCTGAGTTGGATCAAAACCAACAGCTCCACCTATAGCACCATTATTACTGTAATTACTGTTGATTAAAGAGGTATTATTATTAAACTCAATTTTTAAATGTTTGTCTAAGAAATTACCCGTAACGTTAGCGCCTAAAGTTGTTCTCTCTACATTATCTCTTTTCAAGATACCACTCAAATTAGCATATCCTACAGAGGCTCTATAAACTACATTATCAGTACCACCACTTAATGCGATATTATGATCAGTACCAATAGCGGTTCTGTATATTTCTTTCTGCCAATCTGTGTTAGCAGCACCCACTAATGCTTGTTGCGCAGCATTACCATTAGCTGCCACAAAATCTCTGAATTGTGTACTTGATAAAGCATCTACTTTCTTCGTAATTTCAGAAACTTGAAGATTTGCATTATAACTTACTTTTAATTCGCCTGATTTTCCTTTTTTGGTAGTAATAATGATTACCCCATTTGAAGCACGAGAACCATAAATAGCCGTTGCAGAAGCATCTTTCAATACCGAAATAGATTCTATATTATTTTGATTAATAGTTGCTAATGGATTTCTACCACCTTCTACGCCACCATTTGCAACTGGAATCCCATCAATAACATACAAAGGATCATTATTTGCTGATAAGGAAGACCCACTTCTAATTCTAATAACAGGATCTACACCTGGAGATCCACCGCCATTAATGATTTGTAATCCCGCTACTTTTCCTTGAATCATTTGATCCGCAGAGGTAACCGGTCCTTTATTAAAATCTTTTGATGTCAATACAGTAACTGCTCCTGTTGCATCTTTTTTCTTAACGGTACCGTAACCCACTTGAATTACTACTTCTTTAAGTTGATTTGAATCTTCTTCCAAAGAAACACTTAATGCTTTTTGGGAATCAAAATTAACAACAGTATTTTTGTAACCAATAAAAGAAAAAACGACTTTATCGCCTTTCTTAACATTTGATAACTGATATTTACCGTCAAAATCTGTTGAAACGCCATTTGAAGCGCCTTGTACATTTACATTTACTCCAGGAATGGGCTGTCCTGATACTTTGTCAAGAACAACACCATTGAGAGTATTCTGAGCCAGAATACTAAAAGGTAGTAACAGTAATAAAAATAACAACTTTTTATAAATTGTTTTCATACTTTTTGTTTAAATTAATTTGAATTTTGGTTGTTTTATTAAATTTTAATTTTACTTCGAATTTCAAAATTAGATAAATATTAACGTGTCCGACAGAAGCACTTTTCAATTGGCTTACGAAAACGTGGTAGTGTTGAAAACTTTGTGTTTTTTATTGACATTTACTGAGAAAATTACAATAAATAAAAAAAAATCTTATCTTTATTACGAATTGAATATTACAATACCACTATCATGAAAAGAAAGGTCACCCTTAAACAAATTGCAAAAGAACTTGATGTATCCATTTCAACCGTTTCAAAATCACTTAGAAACAGTCCCGAAATAGGGGAAGAAACCAGACTAAAAGTTCAGGCATTTGCCAAATTTTACCACTATAAACCCAACAATATTGCTCTCAGTTTAAAAAACAGAAAAACAAAAACTATTGGGATTATTATTCCGGAAATAGTCCACCATTTCTTTTCAACGGTAATTAATGGAATCGAACAGGTTGCAAACGAAAATGGATATAGTGTTATCATCTGTTTATCAGACGATTCATTTGACAAAGAAGTACTTAACATGGAAATGCTTGCTAACGGAAGCATCGATGGATTCATTATGTCTCTTTCAAAAGAAACACAATTCAAAGGTGATTTTCACCACATTACCGAAGTCATTAATCAAGGAATGCCTGTTGTTATGTTTGACAGAGTAACCAATGAAATTTTTTGTGACAAAGTAATTATAGACGACAAGCTTGCCGCTTATGAAGCGGTCCAAAGTTTAATTGACAAAGGAAGAAAGAAAATTGCACTCGTAACCACAGTAGATTATGTGAGTGTAGGGAAACTAAGAACTGATGGCTATATAAAAGCTTTATTAGATAATGACATCCCATTCAACGAAAACCTAATCATCAAAATTGAGAATGTTGATACTTGCGAAATTACTATTGGAAAACTATTGGAAGACAAAGCCATTGATGCCGTCTTTGCAGTAAATGAGCTTTTTGCGGTAACCATAATTAAAACTGCAAATAAAATAGGATTGAATGTCCCTACAGACTTGGCTGTTATTGCATTTACCGATGGAATTATATCCAAATATTCAACCCCAACCATTACAACCGTTAGCCAAAGTGGTATAAAGATGGGAAATAAAGCCGCAAAAATGCTTATTGAAAGATTGGAAGCAGAACATGACGATGATGAAGCAGAAAATTATAAAACAGAAGTAATTGAAACGCATTTAATAGAAAGAGAATCGACCAATTAGATTTTTAGACTTCTTAGGAGGAGTTAGATTTTTAGACAAAATGCCGCATTCTATAATATAGTCGTCTTTGTCCAAGTCTAATTCCGAAGTTTCTGGACTAAAAAACTCAAGTAGTCTAAAAATCTAAGTAGTCTATTCTCTATTATATTCATTACTACAACCTTGTAGTTGATAATCTTTTACTTTATTTGTTTCTAAAAAGTAAAAAATTAGAATAAATTTTTATATTTACCCCTCAAAACTTTTACTTTTACTTCGAAAATAAGATAAGTTTTGATAAGCAAAGCGCTTATCGTATAATAACTAAATTACGATAATGGAAAAGCGTAAATTAAGTTTCTGGCAAATTTGGAACATGAGTTTCGGTTTCTTAGGAATACAATTTGGTTTTGCACTGCAAAACGCAAATACTTCAAGAATTTTTGAAACATTAGGTGCAAAAGTTGATGAAATCCCTATTTTATGGATTGCTGCTCCTGTAACTGGTTTAATAATCCAACCAATAATTGGTTATTTTAGCGATAGAACCTGGACAAAATTAGGCAGACGCAGACCCTATTTTCTGGTAGGTGCTATTTTATCCTCTGTTGCTTTATTTATAATGCCCAATTCGCCATCCTTATGGATAGCAGCTGGAACATTATGGATGATGGATGCCTCTATCAACATTTCGATGGAACCATTCCGTGCCTTTGTAGGTGATAATTTACCCGAAAATCAGCGCACTTTAGGTTTTGCAATGCAAAGTTTTTTCATTGGATTAGGTGCCGTTGTTGGTTCATTACTGCCTTACATTTTTACGAATGTTTTTGGCGTAAGCAATACTGCTGCAGAAGGTATCATTCCTGATTCTGTAAAATGGTCCTTTTATATAGGAGGGATTGTTTTTCTACTGGCTGTATTGTGGACTATTTTTAAATCTACTGAATATTCTCCTGAAGAATTGCAAGCTTTTGAACAAAAAGATAAAGATTCCAAAGAGATAGCGCCAATTGAAACCGAGTTTGAATCAAAAGCGAATATCAAAAGACAATTCACTTTAGGATTTCTAATGACTTTGCTAGGAAGCATTATTTCATTTATAATTTACGAAAACGGGCTTACTAAAGAACTCTATATTTTATTTGTTGGGTTAATTCTGATTGGAATTTTATTCATGATTACCTCCAGACTTAGAATTATCCAAATAAAAAATGGGTTCACTATCATCATGACCGATTTATTGAACATGCCCGCCACAATGAAAAAATTGGCTTGGGTTCAATTCTTTTCTTGGTTTGCGCTTTTCTCCATGTGGATTTATACTACGCAAGCAGTTACACAACATATTTTTGGAACAACTGATACGACCTCTAAAATATACAATGATGCTGCTGACTGGGTTTCGGTACTTTTTACTGTTTATAACGGAGTAGCAGCCGCAGTCGCTTTTTTATTGCCGGTTATTGCAAAAAAAGTAGGCGTTCGATATACGCATTTACTGGCATTGTGCTCAGGAGGTGTAGGATTGCTTTCTATTTATTTTATTGGAGACAAATATTTACTATTAGTTCCAATGATAGGAGTTGGTATCGCATGGGCAAGTATTTTATCAATGCCTTACGCCATGTTATCAGGCGCTTTACCCGCTGCAAAAATGGGATATTACATGGGAGTTTTTAACTTTTTTGTAGTTATTCCTCAAATTGTTGCTGCAACAATCCTTGGTTTTGTTGTTAAACAATTTTTTCAAAACGAACCTATTTACGCATTATTAATTGGCGGCGTATCAATGATATTTGCCGGTTTGCTTACACTTAGAGTAAACAACAGAACAAAAATTGAAATTCATGAATAATAAAAAAGCATTCATATTTGACCTAGACGGAGTGATTGTAGACACAGCAAAATATCATTATTTAGCTTGGCAAAAAATCGCAAATGAATTAAATATTGATTTCACACTGGAACACAACGAATTATTAAAAGGAGTCAGCCGCGTGCGTTCTTTGGATATTATATTAGAATTAGGAAAAGTGGAAGCTTCGCAAGAAGACAAAGACAGATGGTTAGTTCAAAAAAATGAGGAATATTTATCCTATTTGGTTGACATGAACGAAAGCGAAATTCTTCCGGGGGTTTTTCCAGTTTTGCAATTTCTAAAAGAAAATGGCCAACCAATCGCATTGGGTTCTGCCAGTAAAAATGCGAGACCAATTTTAGAAAAAACAGGAATACTTTCCTATTTTGATGCTATTGTAGATGGAAATGATGTTACTAATGCAAAACCAGATCCAGAAGTTTTCTTGATTGCAGCTCAATTATTAAATAGAAATCCAGAAGACGCTATTGTTTTTGAAGATTCAGTTGCTGGAGTTCAAGCGGCTAATATTGGAAAAATGACGAGTATAGGAATCGGTTCAGCAACAGTACTGCACGAAGCTAAATACATCTTTAAAGATTTTACGGAAATAGACACCAACTTCATAGAAGATTTAATTAAAAAATAAAAAAGATAGAATAAAAAGAAACGAGAGGCTAGACAAATTGAGAAAAAAACCAAACAACTTTAAACTTCTCATCCTTACACTTTTTAAACTTTAAACAAAGGAAAAAATGAACCAAGATTATATAAAACCAGACAATTGGTCTATCATAGAAGAAGGATTTGATGTAGAAAGCGTAAAATCATCTGAAAGTCTGTTCAGTATTGGTAACGGGGCGATGGGACAACGTGCTAATTTTGAAGAAACCTATACTGGAGAAACATTCCAGGGAAGTTATATTGCCGGAATTTATTATCCGGATAAAACCAAAGTGGGCTGGTGGAAAAACGGGTATCCTGAATATTTCGCCAAAGTTTTAAACGCTCCAAACTGGATTGGAATTGATATCGAAATCAACGGAGAAAAATTGGACTTGAATACCTGTTCAGAAGTCAAAAACTTTCGCCGTGAATTGAATATGAAAGAAGGTTGGTACAATCGTTCTTTTGAAGCGACTTTGAAAAACGGAACGGAAATTTCGGTAAATATTCGTCGTTTTCTTTCTATCGTTTTGGATGAAGTCGGCGTTATTAATTATGAAATCATCCCTTTAAACAAAGACTCAAAAATAATTTACAAACCCTATATCGACGCTGGAGTAACCAATGAAGATGCCAACTGGGAAGAAAAATTCTGGGAGCCGCTTGACGTAAAAAAATCTGGAAATGAAGCTTTTGTTACAGCTCAAACGTTCAAAACACATTTCAAAGTAACTACTTTCATGCAAAATAGCATTTTGTCTAATGGCGAAAGAACAGCTATTTCTCCTTCAAATATTGATGCAACTTCAGACAAAATTCAATTTAGTTACGATGTTATTGTGGCTCAAGGCCAAAAGTCATCTATCCAAAAAATTGGGGGTTATACCGTTTCATTGAATCATGAAAATACAATTACCGCTGCCGAAAAAGTAATCCAATCAGTATTAGCAAAAGGATACAATCAAATGTTACAAGATCAAATTGATGCTTGGGCAAAAATTTGGGAAATGTCAGACATTACAATTGATGGCGATGTAAAAGCACAACAAGGAATTCGTTTCAATATTTTTCAGTTGAACCAAACCTATTTAGGAAAAGATTCCCGTTTAAATATTGGACCAAAAGGTTTTACCGGCGAGAAATACGGTGGTTCTACTTATTGGGATACCGAAGCGTATTGCATTCCGTTTTATATGGCGACCAAAGATCAGGAAGTAGCTCGAAATTTATTGACCTATCGCTACAATCAATTGGACAAAGCTATTGAAAATGCTGCCAAATTAGGATTTACTAACGGAGCTGCTTTGTACCCAATGGTAACCATGAACGGTGAAGAGTGCCATAACGAATGGGAAATTACTTTTGAAGAAATTCATAGAAATGGAGCCATTGCATTTGCCATTTATAACTTTTACAGATACACTGGCGATTACAGTTACATCCCTGAAAAAGGACTGGAAGTATTAATAGGAATTGCTCGTTTTTGGCATCAAAGAGCCAACTTCTCGACTAATTTAAACCAATACGTAATTCTTGGCGTTACTGGTCCAAATGAATATGAGAACAACGTAAACAACAATTTCTACACTAATTATATTGCAAAATGGTGTTTGGAATATACCTACGAACAAATTCAAAAAGTGTCGCTGGAATATCCTTCAGATCATAAAAGAATTTCTGAGAAAGTAAAAATCTCGGATTCCGAATTACAATCTTGGAAAAAAGTTTCGGATAATATGTACTTCCCTTTTTCGGAAGAGCACAATGTGTACTTACAACAAGACGGTTTCTTAGACAAAGATTTAGTTCGCGTAGCTGATTTAGACAAAAGCCAAAGACCAATCAACCAAAAATGGTCTTGGGACAGAATTCTGCGCTCGCCTTATATCAAACAAGCCGATGTTTTACAATGTTTCTATTTCTTCGAAGATCATTTTTCGAAAGAAGAACTAAAAAATAATTTTGAATTTTACGAATCCTTTACGGTTCATGAAAGTTCACTTTCGCCTTGTGTGCACTCGATTCAAGCGGCGCTATTAGACAAAATGGATATGGCGTATACGTTCTATTTGAGAACTTCGCGTCTGGATTTAGATGATTATAACAAAGAAGTAGAAGAAGGCTGTCATATTACATCAATGGCTGGAACTTGGATGAGTATCGTGGAAGGTTTTGGCGGAATGAGAATTAAAGAAGACAAACTTCATTTTTCTCCAAAAATCCCAAAAGAATGGAACGGTTATTCTTTTAAAATCAACTTTAGAAATCAAATTCTGAAAGTAGCAATAAATCACAAGGAAACAACATTTTCAATAGATGGCAACAAGGAATTAGCTATAGTTGTAAATGGTAAAAACATAATTGTAACAGCAGAAAATTTAGTTACTGTTTAAAAAATTAATGGTTAGAACTTGTAGTTAATTCAAATCATTTAATCCCAAGCCTAGCTAGGCTTACAGACAATCCCAATAAACATTGGGATTGTTTAATTGATAGCAGTTCAAAATCAAAATTTACTATTTGTAATTATTTTTTTAAATACCGTTTCTTCCTAAAAGCACTAGCATTATTCAAATGATAGTAAAATTTTAATGTCAAAAAAATATAATTTAATAATGAATAAAATTGGTACATTACCCTTCATAAATAAGAGCTTTCTAAAAAAAATAACCTTATTCCTTTTTTTTATGTCTTTATCACTAAACGCACAAATTCAAAGAATTGAACCGCCTTTTTGGTATGCGGGCATGAAAAATCCAGAATTACAAATTATGTTTTATGGCAAAGACATTGCTCAATACCAAGTCACGGTTTCTAATGGAATAAAAATCACTAATGTTAAGAGAACAGAAAATCCTAACTACATTTTTGTCACCATTGATACTAAAAAAGTATCGGCAACTGATTTGATTTTCACGTTCAAGAACAACATTAAAGAATCGTTCACCCAAAAATATGCTTTGCAGCGAAGAAGAGATAATTCCGCTCAACGCAAAAGTTACGATGCTTCGGACATGATGTATTTGCTGATGCCGGACCGTTTTGCAAATGGAAACAGAAATAATGATAGCGAAGACGCCACTACAGAAAAATTTAACCGCGAATTACCCGGAGGAAGACACGGTGGCGACATTGAAGGGATTATAAAAAACCTGGATTATATTTCCTCACTGGGCGCAACAACGATATGGAGTACGCCACTTTGCGAAGACAATGACGCTGCTTTCTCCTATCATACTTACGGCCAATCTGATGTTTATAAAATAGATCCGCGTTACGGGACTAATGAAGATTATGTACGATTGTCTACTGAAATGCATAAGAAAAACATGAAATTAGTGATGGATTACGTAACTAATCATTGGGGAATTGAACATTGGATGATGAAAGATTTACCTACACGCGAATGGATCAATCAATTTGATAAATATACCCAAACCAATCATAAAAGAACGGTTATAAACGACACTCATGCCTCTAAAATTGATACCGAAACATGCCTGAACGGTTGGTTTGCACCATCAATGCCGGATTTAAACTTATCCAATCCTTTGGCATTAAAATACCTGATTCAAAATGCAATTTGGTGGATTGAATATGCAAATTTGGATGGATTTAGAGTAGATACTTTTAATTATTCCGACCCAAAAGGAATTGCCAAATGGACAAAATCAGTTACTGATGAATATCCAAATTTTAATATTGTAGGCGAAGTCTGGATGCAAAGCCAAGCACAGATATCCTATTGGCAAAAAGACAGCCCGATAAGTAAAATACAAAACTACAATTCCAATTTACCGAGTGTAATGGACTTTACATTATACGAAGCGACAAGTAAAGCATTCAATGAAGATGACGGTTCTTGGGACAAAGGAATGATGAAATTATATGATAATTTCACCAATGACTTCCTCTACCCAAACACTAACAATATGTTGATTTTTGTTGAAAATCATGACACCAATCGTTTCAATCAGACCTACGGAAATGACATTAGAAAATACAAAATGGCAATGGCTTTGATGGCAACGGTTCGCGGAATTCCACAATTGTATTACGGTAGTGAAATTGGTATGACTGGAGACAAAGGCAAAGGTGATGCTGATATTCGTCAAGACTTTCCAGGTGGTTGGGAAGGTGATAAAAATAATGCTTTCATCAAAGAAGGAAGAACTCCGGGACAAAGTGACTATTTTGATTATACGTCAAAATTATTCAACTGGAGAAAAACGAAATCGGTAGTTCATTTTGGGAAGATGACGCATTACATCCCTGAAAACAATGTATATGCTTATTTTAGGTACAATGCTAATGAAACTGTTATGGTTCTAATGAACAACAGCAATGAAACCCACACCGTAAATACACATCGTTTTAAAGAAAACATCAAAGATTTTAAAACCGGAAAGGATGTGATTTCGGAATTAACATTTGATATTACAAACGAAATAACAATAGAACCAAAATCGGTTTTGATTTTAGAATTGAAGTAATTTAAATCCCATAAGCCATTTAAGGAACTTAAATAAACTTATAATTCTTATATGTTTCAAAAAACAATCATTTAATGCTATAAAAATGAAAAAATATTTAATTCCATTTTTACTAATAAGTATGGCAATTTTAACGAGTTGCACTACTACAAAAACGGTTTCTGAAAGCAACAAAAATGTAACTAAAACTCCGTTTGTTTGGGAAGGAGCCAATCTGTATTTTCTTATGACAGATCGTTTCAATAATGGAGATACCTCAAATGATGTTTCATTCAACAGAACCAAAATACCAGGAAAACTTCGTGGATTTGAAGGCGGTGACATCAAAGGAATTTCGAAAAAAATTGATGAAGGCTATTTTGATAAACTGGGGATTAATGCCATTTGGTTTACACCAATAGTGGAACAAATCCACGATGGTGTAGATGAAGGAACGGGATTAAGCTATGGCTTTCATGGGTATTGGGCCAGAGATTGGACGAACTTAGACCCAAATTTTGGCACAAAAGAAGATTTAGCTGCATTAGCGGAAAAAGCACATGCACACGGAATCCGAATCGTTCTTGACGGTGTTATCAATCACACCGGACCAGTAACAACTGAGGATACGGTTTGGCCAAATGACTGGGTGAGAACGGGACCAACTTGCGATTATAAATCCTTTGCGAATACAACCGCTTGTACTTTAGTGGCGAATCTTCCGGATGTAAAAACTGAGAGCAATCAAAATGTAGACTTACCTCCTTTTCTAATCGAAAAATGGAAAAAAGAAGGTCGTTATGAACAAGAAATGAAAGAATTAGACGCTTTTTTTGCTCGTACAGGATATCCAAGAGCACCAAAATATTACATCATCAAATGGTTGACCGATTATATTGCTGATTATGGAATTGACGGTTATAGAGGCGATACTGTAAAACACACTGACGAAACTGTTTGGGCTGATTTCAAATCCCAATGCAACTATGCTTTTGAAAATTGGAAGAAAAACAACCCTACAAAAGTATTGGACAATAATTCTTTTTACACGATTGCTGAAGTGTATAATTATGGAATCAGCGGCGGACAAATTTTCGATTTTGGCGACAAAAAAGTAAACTATTACAAAAATGGTTTCAATAATATGATCAATTTTGAATTCAAATGGGATGCCCAAAAAGACTATGAATTCATATTTTCAAAATATTCTGATAAATTGAATAATGAACTGAAAGGTTACAGTGTTTTGAACTATTTATCTTCCCATGATGATGGTGCTCCTTTTGATGCAAAACGCACCAAAAGCAAAGAAGCGGGAACAAAATTATTACTGAGTCCAGGACTTTCACAAGTATATTACGGAGATGAATCTGCGCGTTCCTTAGTAGTTGAAGGAACCCAAGGCGATGCTACACTACGTTCGTTTATGAATTGGGACGCTATCAAATCAAATCCTGAAACACAGAAAACACTTTTGCATTGGCAAAAATTAGGTCAATTCAGAAAAAATCATCCTTCTGTTGGAGCTGGAATCCACAAGCAAATTTCAGCAAAACCGTATACTTTTAATAGAACTTTTACAAAAGAAAATTATTCAGATGCCGTAATAATTGGGCTGGATTTACCAATTGGCAAAAAAGAACTTGCCGTTGATTCCGTTTTTAAAGATGGAGTTAAAGTAAAAGATGCCTATTCTGGAAAAGAAGCACTTGTTGCCAATGGAAAAGTAACAATTACTTCTGAATTTGATATAGTTTTACTAGAATTGAAAAAATAATTTCAAAATAATTTAATCCAAACACCTTTAGAAATGAAGGCGTTTTTTTTATGTTTATCTTTACAAAAAATAAACAACAATGCTTAGAATCGCACATCGTGGCGCCAAAGGTTCTGAACCGGAGAACACCTTAATTTCGTTCCAAAAAGCATTAGACATGCAGGTGGACGGAATTGAACTCGACGTGCATTTAAGTGCGGATGGTGAATTAATGGTTATCCATGATGAAACTATTGATAGAACGACCAATGGAAAAGGTTTTGTAAATGAATTATCTTTGCGCGAATTGAATACTTTTCGAATAAATGGAGAACACAATATCCCAACACTAAGAGAAGTTTTTGATTTGGTAAACCAAGACTGTTTTATCAATATTGAACTAAAAAATTATGACACTGCAGAGAAAGTGGTTTCTCTTATAGAAAAGTATGTTACTAAAAAAGGGTGGAAATACGACCGTTTTTTAGTTTCCAGTTTTGATTGGAATGCCTTGCAGCAAGTCGCTTTTTTAAATGATAAAATTCCTATTGGCATTTTAGCAGAAACAAATCTCGCTTTAGCTCAGGCTTTCGCCAAATTTATTCAGGCAAAATCCATTCACCCGCATTTTCATTTATTAACAAAAGAAAATACGGTGCAAATGCAGGAAAAAGGATTGCAGGTTTTTCCTTGGACCATCAATGAAATAGAAGATATTCAAAAAATAAAAGCATTCAACGTAAACGGAATTATTACAGATTTCCCAAATAGAATATGAATCAAAATTTCGATATAATAATAGTAGGTGGTGGCGCAGCAGGATTTTTTACGGCAATTAATATTGTAGAGAAAAATCCGAAATTAAAAGTCGCCATTCTGGAACGTGGTACAGAAGTACTGAACAAAGTCCGTATTTCAGGCGGTGGAAGATGCAACGTAACCCACGCTTGCTTTGAACCTAATGAACTGGTGAAGTTTTATCCGCGTGGCGAAAAAGAATTGCGAGGTCCTTTTCATCAATTTTGTTCAGGCGACACAATTGAATGGTTCGAGAAACATGGCGTAGAATTAAAAATTGAAGCAGACGGACGCATGTTTCCCGTTTCTAATTCCTCACAAACTATAATCGATTGTTTTCTGAAAGCCACACAAAAACTGGGAATTGCAGTACTTACAGGACAAAGTGTACAATCCATTTTCAAAAAAGACACTTTATGGAAAGTAGAAACTCAAAGTGAAAACTATCTTTCCGAAAAGCTAATTCTAGCCACAGGCAGTAATCCTAAAGTATGGGAAATGCTACAGAATTTTGGACATGCCGTTGTCAGTCCGGTTCCTTCCCTATTCACTTTCAACATCAAAGACTCCAGAATAAAAGAATTACCTGGAGTTGCAGCACAAGTAACTGTAAAAGTAAAAGACACCAAACTCATATCAACAGGACCTTTGCTAATTACCCATTGGGGAATGAGCGGTCCGGCCATTTTGAAATTATCCGCTTGGGGTGCCCGTATCTTACACGACAAAAATTATCAGTTCACTATTTTCGTGAATTGGTTGAATGATGCTGACAAAGAAGATGTAGAGAAAAAATTAAAAGAATTAAAACAAGAACACGCCAAAAAATCGGTTTCTAAAAAATCACCATTCGAATTAACCAATCGGCTATGGGAAAGTTTAGTACTCGCTTCAGGAATTGAATCAGAAACTAAATGGGCCGATTTATCAAAAATTCAATTGCAAAATCTGGCGAATCAGTTGACAAATGGCACTTTTCAAGTAAATGGAAAAAGCACCTTTAAAGAAGAATTTGTAACTGCAGGTGGAATTGATTTAAAGGAAATCAACTTCAAAACTATGGAGAGCAAATTACACGAAAACCTCTATTTTGCAGGAGAAATTGTGAATATTGACGCTATCACGGGCGGATTCAATTTCCAAAATGCATGGACGAGTGGATTCATTGTGGCAAATGCCGTTTAGACCAAAGTCCCTTTTTAAAAACAGTTAACAATTAATACTTTATATCCTATTCTACAACGTAATTTAAACCTAACCTTATTATACCACAAGACTTTAATTAAGAGAACTTTAGTGTTTGATTAACATGAATTTATTATTCTGTTTTCATTTTCACAGAATGTTTTGAATATGTTTGTAATCAAAATATTACGAATGACAAAAATCTACCTTTCTCTTCCATTACTATTTTTTGCAGTTCAATCGAGTTATTCACAAACCGAAAAATTAATTAACGGTATCGTTTTGCATGAAAAATTTCCTGTCGGAAAAGTCGAAGTTGCTAATTTTAGTTCTAAAAAAACTACCCTTACAAATGCATCGGGAGAATTTTCTATATTGGTAAAAGCAGGAGACGAACTCTTTTTTATTTCAAAAAGCCACGATATCAAAAAAATTCTGGTGAATCAAAATACCATCAACAAAAATCTTATTATTTCATTAACCCTTAAACCCGAAGAGTTAAAGGAAGTCGTAATTACAAAAATACCTTCTATTCAATTAAGTACAGATAAAAAATATGAACAAGGAAAGCTTGATGAATTAGCTTTAGAAAAAGCAGTACGAACACCAAAAATCCTTGGAATTAACAATGGAACCATTGAAAACGGAATGGATTTAATGCGAATTGGCGGCATAATTACAGGCTTATTCGCAAAAGAAAAAGAGAAACTTAAAAAAACAATTCCTGAAGTCGATTTTACAGCATTGGCAAAAAGCAGCTGCGATCAGAAATTTTATCTTGAAAACTTAAAGTTAAAACCAGATGAAATAGACTTATTTCTTCAATTTTGTACTGCAGATTCTAAATCAAAATTACTCCTAGAACATCATAATATACTCAGCATGATGGATTTTTTATCTGCCAAAAATATTGAATTTAAGAAGCTGTAAGATTAAAAAAAATTAGTTTTCTCATCAAGAGATAAACTGTTCACTGCGACTGAAAACTGCCAACTACTTATTCAACCACCAAATACTCCCATTTAAAACGGCTGCAAAACTTACCCAAGCCAAATACGGAAGGAACAAATAACCTGCAATTTTATTGATTTTGGTAAACTGAATATAGGTTTCATATATCATCAGCCACAAAACAATAATTTCTAAACCTGCTAACATTGGATTGTGCAATCCAAAGAATAAATAGGACCATAACGCATTTAGTGCCAATTGAATCGTAAAGAAAACTAACGCTTTTTTCACTGTTTCTCTTTCAAAATCAATTCGGTTCCAAACCAAACCTGCGGCAACACCCATCATAATATATAACATACTCCAAACAGGTGCAAAAACCCAATTGGGCGGATTAAAACTTGGCTTGACTAAAGTAGGATACCATGTTGTTATTGCAGAACGGGTAACCATTCCAGAGAAATAACCAATGGCCAGACAAGTAACAACAATCGCTAATATTCGGGTAATCTTATTCATTTTTATGTTTTTCTAATGTGAGCCAAATTTACTTAAATCTTTCTAACGATTAACCAGATAAACAAATTAACAAATTAACCAAAAAAAGTATCTTTGCGTAAATTTTAAAGTTCATGATTTCAGCAAACGATTTTATTCCATCAAAATATACGCATTCCGTTGAAAAGGGAAATTTCCAATGGAGCGCACCCAGTAATATTGCCCTCGTAAAATATTGGGGGAAAAAGGACAATCAAATTCCAGCCAATCCTTCGGTTAGTTTTACATTGAATAATTGTAAAACCATTACCAAGTTAGCTTTCGCCAAAAAACAAAATGATGGTACATTCTCCTTTGATTTACTTTTTGAAGGAAAACCAAAAGAAGATTTCAAACCAAAAATTCAAAAATTCTTGGAACGAATTGAAATCTATTTACCGTTTTTGAAAGATTACCATTTTACAATTGACACGGAGAATACCTTTCCTCATAGTTCCGGAATTGCATCATCCGCATCTGGAATGGCTGCATTGGCAATGAACCTGATGAGTTTAGAAAAAACATTAAATCCGGAAATGACTTCAGTATATTTCTATCAAAAAGCTTCTTTATTAGCACGCTTAGGTTCTGGCAGCGCTTGTAGAAGTGTAAAAGGAAGTGTGGTGGTTTGGGGAAATCATGCTAATATCTCAGGAAGTTCTGATTTATTTGGCGTTGAATTTCCAAATGCCATTCATGCTAATTTTAAGAATTTTCAAGATACGATTTTGTTAGTTGACAAAGGTGAAAAACAAGTTTCAAGTACTGTTGGACATGATTTGATGCACAACCATCCTTTTGCCGAAAGGCGATTTGCACAAGCGCACGAAAATTTAGATAAATTAATCACCATTTTTGAAAGCGGAAATTTAGACGGATTCATCAAAATTGTGGAAAGCGAAGCTTTGACTTTACATGCCATGATGATGACCTCGATGCCTTATTTTATATTGATGAAACCAAACACGTTGGAAATCATTAATGCGATTTGGAAATTTAGAAATGACACTAAAATTCCGGTTTGCTTCACGCTGGATGCTGGAGCAAATGTTCACGTTTTATATCCTGAAAATGTAGCGGTTACTGTTTTACAATTTATTAAGGACGAATTAGTTGGCTATTGCCAAAATGGTCAGTACCTTTGCGACGAAATTGGAAATGGAGCTTTGTTGAATTAGTTTATTTTTTCCCTACCTTTAATTTTTAAAGCGATGAAATTATGGACATTCAATCAGAGAAATTAGAATTGATTAAATTGTTATTAGAAACTAATGACAAAGCCATAATCGAAGCTATAAAAAACATTTTCAAATCAGAAAAAAAAGATGTTTGGAAAGAATTATCTCCTGAAGAACAAGAAGAAATTGATCTTGGAATACAAGAAGCAAATCGCGGAGATAAAGTCGATTTATAAAATTACCTACTAAAATACCTAATTATCAACCCCAAATTGCTAATTTACAATCTAATATGAAAGGACCTTTATTTTACTCAAAAATATTACTCTTTGGAGAATACGGAATTATTCGTGACTCAAAAGGATTGTCAATTCCTTATAATTTTTATAATGGTGCGCTTAAAAGAGAGGAGAATCCATCTGATGAAGCGATAAAATCAAATGGAAATTTGAGACGTTTTGTTACTTATTTAGAAACCTTACAAAACGAGCAACCTAACTTAGTTATTTTTGATTTAGCTACTTTAAAAAATGATGTTGAAACTGGAATGTATTTTGATTCCAGTATTCCTCAAGGTTATGGTGTAGGAAGTAGCGGGGCTCTTGTAGCAGCTATTTACGATAAATATGCACAAAATAAAATCACGGTTCTTGAGAATTTGACTCGTGAAAAATTATTGCAGCTAAAAAATATATTTTCTCAAATGGAGAGTTTTTTCCACGGAAAAAGCTCTGGTTTAGATCCTTTAAACAGTTATTTGAGTATTCCAATTCTTATCAATTCTAAAGATAACATTGAAGCTACCGGAATCCCAACACAAAGTTTAGATGGAAAAGGTGCTGTATTTTTGCTTGATTCAGGAATTGTAGGTGAAACGGCTCCGATGGTAAATATTTTCATGGAAAACCTAAAAGACAAAGGATTTCGTACCATGTTGAAAAATCAATTTGTAAAACATACAGATGCCTGTGTGGAAAATTTCCTTGGCGGTGATATGAAATCATTGTTCATGAACACTAAGAAATTATCAAAAGTGGTTTTAAACAACTTCAAACCAATGATTCCGGAACAATTTCACGGAATCTGGCAACAAGGAATTGACAGCAATGACTATTACTTGAAATTATGTGGTTCTGGCGGTGGTGGCTATATCTTAGGTTTTACTGAAAATTTAGAGAAAGCGAAAATATCGTTGAAAGATTACAAACTGGAAGTTGTTTATCAGTTTTAAAAAACTCCGATACTTAAACTTAACTTTCAATAATTTAACCAAATTACACAAGCTTTTTATAATAAAAACTATTAGTTTATTCTCTTTTAGAAGCTTTCGCCACAATTATCATTTCGAAGCAATTTGATTTGTTATGCAATACCTAATTATTTGTTTTTGGGTACAACTACATACTTTTAAACTATCTCGATAACAATAAAATTATAGAAATTGCACTTTCTCAATGAGCTACTTAAAAGCAATAATTTATATCATTCTTCCTAAAACTTATTATCAAATAAATTTAAAAAAACTCCTACATTTTCAATAAAAACATCCTATCTTTAAACATCTGCTTTTTTTTGCACTTCTATTTACAAAAAGAACAATATGTCTGAAAATAAAATTGTTGGAAATTTTAAGCTTCGCAATATATTCATTCCTCTGATTATAGTGATTTTGTCTTGTTCTTCGTTGATCGTCATTAACTATCTAACTATTAAAATTTTATCGGCGTCCAGAGCGTATGTAAATGGAGAATCCCATTATTCTAAAGGACAAAAAGACGCAACCCGTCACCTTATCACCTATCTTTTTACTAAAGACCCCATTCAGTGGAAATTATTCAATGAAGAATTAAGTGTTCCTAAAGGAGATAAAATTGCACGAATCGGCTTGACAAATGATGACACTATTGAGACCATCAAAAATGGATTTAGAGCCGGTAGAAATAATGAGAAAGATCTGGATGATATGGTTTGGCTATTTATACATTTTCAATCCGTTCCTTTTTTAGCAAAGGCTATTAATGAATGGGAAAAGGCAGACTATTTAGTTACTCAATTAACATCTATTGGAGATGAAACCTTTAGAAAAATAAATTCAAATAGTTTAAAACCGGAAGACAGACAAAAAATTCTTCAACAGATTAATATCACTACTGATAAATTAACAAAAAACGAACGTAATTTCTCTGATGCACTTGGGGAAGGTACACGTTTGATTAAAACCTATCTTCTTTTAACCAATATATTTTTTACTTTGATGATCATTGGCAGCGTAAGTATTTACTACTCCGTAATGATTAACAGACTAAGACGCTCGAAAGATGAAACAGACGATAAAAATAAAAATTTAATCATTGCCAATACCGAACTTGACAAATTTGTGTATAGCGCTTCACATGATCTACGCTCTCCTATCTTGTCCCTAAAAGGATTAATAGAAATCGTAAAATTAGAGGATGATTTAGATCAAATTAGGTATTATTTAGACTTAATGCATGAAAGCCTTGATAAACAAGATGAATTTATAAAAGAAATAATAGATTATTCTAGAAATAAAAGAAAAAAAGTAGCCATTGGTCCCGTCAGTTTAAATAAAATCATAGATGAGATCATCACTCAACATCAATATATTAAGGGCACGGATGGAATCACTATCAAAAAAGAATTATCAGTTGACGAATTGCATAGTGATGGCTTGAGATTAAAAATTATTTTAAATAATTTATTGTCAAATGCCATTAAGTATTCTGACGAGAAAAAAGAAAAAAGGTATATTTCAATTAAAACATATACCATGGGAGAATTTTACAAAATAGAAATTGAAGATAATGGCATCGGAATTAATACCGAATATCAGGTCAAAATTTTTGAAATGTTTTTTGTAACTAATAACAATAATAAAGGTTCTGGATTAGGTCTTTACTTGGTAAAAGAAGCTGTTGAAAATCTTAATGGATATATAACTGTCGATTCGGTAATGAATATTGGAAGTACATTTATAGTAACTATACCAAAAGAATATGAAGCCTAATTATAAAATTTTGATAATTGACGACAATATAATTGATCAAATTATCACCAAACAATTGCTAAAAAAAACACTCGGTATAACTGAAATATGCACTGCTAATAATGGCAAACAAGGAATTGAATGGCTTAACAATTATAAAAGGAATTTTGAAGAATCCCTAATTATTTTATTGGATATAAAAATGCCAGAAATGGATGGATTCGAGTTCCTTACGGAATATGAAATACTACCCGAAGAATTGAAAAAAGAAATTCAAATTTTCATGCTTTCATCTACATTAGACCCTAATGATATTACACAAGCAAAAAGTAATAAATATGTAAAACATCTTTTAAGCAAACCTTTGCCCGTTAAAGAATTTAGTAAAATGATTTATCCTGACTCATCTTCAAAAACAGCCTAATCAATATTTTGAATCCGATAAAATCAAAATTCTCTCCTATTTACAGACAAGAAATACTCTTAATTTAGCAAATTTCTCAGTAATATCATCTTAGAAGAATTCTCATATATTTTTTTGTGAAAAAATCAAGTTGATTTTAAAAACAAAATCCTAAATTTGAAAATAAATAAGCAAGTTTACTATAATTACAACCTTGTAAAACTTGATAAAAACTTTTAATAAAAAATGTTAAGCAGACAGCACAAGCTTCTTATAATGAAAATTGCAAGTTTGTTCTCTGTAGTTAGAGGGTATAACATTCCAATTATAATTTTGGCGCAATACCTTTCGGCGATATTTATTCTCGCTCCTGAGATAAGAGCTTTGACTATTCTTCTTGATTTTCCTTTATTCTTAATTGTCTTTGCTTCCTCGCTTACCATTGCTTCAGGGTATATAATCAATAATTTTTACGACAGCCAAAAAGATTTAATCAATCGACCCAATAAATCGATGCTCGACCGATTGGTCAGTCAAAAAACAAAACTAAGCGTTTATTTCAGTCTAAATTTCATCGTTGCCCTGATAACGATGTTTGTTTCGTGGCGTGCTTTTTTATTCTTTTCGGTTTATATTTTCCTGATTTGGTTTTATTCTCATAAAATAAAAAAATACCCAATTATTGGCAACCTAATGGCTGCATTGCTGGCAGTTTTACCTTTTTTTGCGATACTATTGTATTTTTACACTAAAATTTCTTTATATGAAATGGAGAGTTACAAAAGTCAATTTGCAGTAATTTTTGCTCATGCCACTTTTTTATTTCTATTACTTCTTATTAGGGAAATGATTAAGGATTTAGAAAATCTAAAAGGTGACTTAGCCAATGATTATAAAACGATTCCGATAGTTTATGGTGAAGAAATATCAAAAAAAACGATTACTATTTTAACCATTCTGACCGTATTACCCGTTTATGTTTTAATCGAAATTTACGATGTAGGGTATATGGATATCTATTTTTATTCCTGTCTTATTGTCTTGATTTTTTTCTTGCTTTATTTGTGGAAATCAAATACCAAATCACAATTTTTGTTACTCCACAATGTCCTGAAATTCCTTATTGTGGCTGGAGTATTTTGTATTGTTCTTATCAATCCAAGCGTTTTGTGGCACGGAAAAAGATTATTGATGATGATTTAGATTTCTCTTTCGTCAGAATTATAAAAAAAGGGAGTCCATTTCCTAAAAAATTTCCCAAATTTCCCCATTAGGTTAGCCCCGATTACTTCACCTAATATTTATTTTATTGGAGTTCAGTGAACTTCGTTTGTAGTGGAAATCCTTTTATTTTTTTCTTTAAAAAATAAAAGATTGAAACGATAGCGGGAAATAGCTCCAAAAAACCAAACTAAAAGACATTAATCAGCTTATTAACTAGATAGTTAGCGTTTTTATAATTGGCTCTTATTGATTGTCAATTATATAAATAGTATCTTTGCACAAATTATTGGAATATTATGAATAACAAGGAAGGCAATAATAAGAAAAGTGGTCCAAGAGCAAATAGCTCAAGACCAAGTTCGAATAAGCCAAAACCTGCCATGCAGAAGCGCGCTCAAGGGCCGAAAAAAGTTAAAGTAAATACTAAAGTTGCCGATATCGCTACTGATAAAGTAGAGAAAAAACCAAATCAAGCACCAAAGAGACCGAAAGTAAAAGACGAGATTCGTTTGAATAAATACATCGCTAATTCTGGTGCGTGCTCGCGTCGTGATGCTGATATTTATATTCAATCCGGGACTGTGAAAGTAAACGGAATTCCTGTTACCGAAATGGGATACATGGTAAAACCAGGAGATGTTGTGAATTTTGACGGTTCAACTTTGACACCGGAGAAAAAAGTGTACATCTTACTGAACAAGCCTAAAAACTTTACGACTGCCATGGACGAAGGTCAGGAGTATCGTAATGTATTGGAACTGGTAAAAGGTTCTACAACTGCAAAAATTGGCGCTGTTGGAAGAATGGATAAAAATACGACTGGATTATTATTGTTTACGAACGACACAGATATGATTCGTAAGTTTACTTTACCAAGTCAAAAATCATCTAAAATATACCAAGTTTCATTAGATAAAAACTTGAAATATGAAGATTTAGAAAAGATAAACAAAGGATTGACTCTTGACGGACACCGCGTTTTTGTGGAAGATGTAAGCTATATTGATGGTGAAGCTAAAAGTGAAATTGGGTTGCAATTAAGATCGTCTAATGTAAAAGTGGTTCGTTCTATCTTTGAACACTTCAGCTATGATGTATTGCGTATTGATAGAGTTTCTTTCGCTGGTTTAACCAAAAAGAATTTGCCAAGAGGAAACTGGAGATTGCTTACTGAACAAGAAATTATCAATTTGAAGAACGTTTAATATTTCTTTGAAATTATAAAAATGAAATCCCTTTCGCATAAAGCGAAATGGGATTTTTTTAATTAAAAATTCAATCCTAAATTAGTATGACGCCAGAAAAACTACAATCAATTGCTTTTAAATGGTTTGAAACTTTTAATAATAAAGAGTTAGAAAAACTATTGTCTTTGTATGATGAGGATGCTGTGCATTTTAGTCCAAAACTAAAAATACACAAACCTGACACTAATGGTTTTGTTATTGGTAAAGATGCGTTACGAGAATGGTGGCAAGATGCTTTTGAGCGTTTACCAAGTTTGAACTATAAAGTGAAATCACTTACCGCAAACGGCGACCGTGTTTTTATGGAATATGTCAGAACCGTGAACGGAGAAGAAGATATGCTTGTTGCAGAAGTATTAGACATAAAGGAAAATAAAATAATTGCTTCCCGAGTGTATCACGGATAAAAACCAACTTTAAATAAAATAGAAATCCCATTAGCTTTTGGCCAAATGGGATTTTATTTTTTTGTAACATATTGTATTTAAATAAAAAAAGCTTCTCGATTGAGAAGCTTTTTTGGTGCGGATAATAGGACTCGAACCTACACGCCTTGCGGCACCAGATCCTAAGTCTGGCATGTCTACCAATTTCACCATATCCGCGCAATTGTGGGTGCAAAGATAAACATAACTTCCAATTTTCAAAGTAAAAATCGCAAAAAATATTCATACTCTTTTTTGTACTTTTGAAATATAAACAAAATCAATAATGGAAAATATAAAATCATACGTTCAACAACACAAAGATCGTTTCATAAACGAATTAATTGAATTATTGAAAATCCCATCCGTAAGTGCTGACACTGCTTATTCTCAAGATGTTATCGACACCGCTGAAGCCGTAAAAGTAAGTTTAGAGAAAGCAGGCTGCGATTTTGTTGAGATTTGCGACACCCCAGGTTACCCAATTGTTTACGGTGAAAAAATTATTGATAAAACGCTGCCTACGGTTCTAGTTTATGGTCATTATGATGTGCAACCACCCGATCCGATGGAATTATGGACCTCTCCCCCATTTGAACCTGTCATCAAAAAAACTGAAATTCATCCCGAAGGCGCTATTTTTGCCCGAGGATCTTGTGATGATAAAGGCCAAATGTACATGCACGTAAAAGCATTGGAATACATGGTGCAATCGAACACTTTACCTTGTAACGTAAAATTTATGATTGAAGGCGAAGAAGAAGTGGGTTCCAAAAGTTTGAGTTGGTTTGTGGAACGCAATCAGGAAAAACTAAAAAACGATGTGATTTTAATTTCTGATACGGGAATGATTTCAAATCAACAACCTTCCATCACGACTGGTTTGCGTGGATTAAGTTATGTAGAAGTTGAAGTTACGGGACCTAATCGTGATTTGCATTCCGGATTATACGGTGGCGCTGTGGCCAATCCTATTAACATTTTGGCAAAAATGATTGCTTCCCTCCATGATGATGACAATCACATTACCATTCCGGGCTTTTATGATAAAGTTCAGGAATTATCGCTTGAAGAACGAGCCGAAATGGCCAAAGCACCTTTCAGCTTAGAAGAATATAAAAAAGCACTCGACTTAAATGATGTTTATGGCGAAAAAGGTTATGTAACCAATGAAAGAAATTCGATTCGCCCTACACTGGACGTTAACGGAATCTGGGGTGGTTACACTGGCGAAGGTGCCAAAACCGTAATTGCGAGTAAGGCTTTCGCCAAAATCTCGATGCGATTAGTCCCTAACCAAGATTGGGAGGAAATCACGGAGCTTTTCACCAAACATTTCATCAGCATTGCTCCTGCCGGCGTTACCGTAAAAGTAAAACCACATCATGGCGGGCAAGGGTATGTGACACCAATAGACAGCATAGGATATAAAGCCGCAAATATGGCATATACCGAGACTTTTGGAATTCCTGCAATTCCTGTACGTTCTGGAGGAAGCATTCCCATTGTGGCCTTATTTGAGAAAGAATTGAAAAGCAAAACCATCCTGATGGGATTTGGGTTGGACAGCGATGCCATTCACTCACCAAACGAACATTTTGGAATATTTAATTACTTGAAAGGAATTGAAACCATTCCGTTGTTCTACAAATATTTTGTAGAACTTTCGAAATAGATTACCACAATATATTTTATAGAATCCGTTCAGCAATGAGCGGATTTTTTTTGGGCGTTCCCCGCCGAAAAAAGCGAGCCAGGATTTCCACTATAAATGAAATTTACTGAACTCCAATTAAAATAAAAGTATAGTAAAGTAATCCTTAACGCAAAATTAAAAACAACTAACAGCCACTGGCTGTTCTCCTCTTAATCTCAAATTTAACGCAACATCCTAGTAACCAAAATATTTTGTTTCAAAATTTGGATATTAAATTTTTAATTCTACATTTGTAGAACAAACTCTATTTTTGTAGAATAAACTTATATTATGCGCTATACTATTATTTGTTCATATCTTTTCTTTTTAATAATTGGTTGCAAAACAACTCCAATTAATCAAAAATTAAACAAACAAAGAGAAGGTGTTTGGATAGAGCATTATTCTCAGGATAGCATCCAATACAAATCCATTGGAAAATACCATAAAGGTGATCCAATAAAAAAATGGCGTTATTATGTAAATGATAAAATCAGTAAAAAAGAAAAATACAAACGAAATCTTTGCTTTACCACATTTTACTATAAAAACGGTAAAATCCAATCAAGAGGAAAAACAAAATTAGAAACTACCGATACAAATATGCATTGGTTCTATTTTGGAGATTGGAAATACTATGATGAAAAAGGAAAATTGACAATGACTCGAAAATACAGTAATGGAGAATTTGTTTCTGAAACAACAAACCCAAAACAATAAAAACACATCAATACAATGCAACTATCCAACTCCGAAGAACAATTAATGGAACACCTTTGGCAACTCGAAAAAGCTTTTATGAAAGACTTACTAGAAGCGTATCCAAAACCAAAACCAGCAACAACAACTGTTGCTACATTATTGAAAAGAATGATTGATAAAAAATTCATTGCCTACAATGAATTTGGAAACTCCCGGGAATATTACCCATTGGTCAAAAAAACCGATTATTTCTCGAAACACGTCAACGGATTAATTAGTAATTTCTTCAATAATTCGGCGTCCCAATTTGCTTCTTTCTTTACGACAGAAACTAATTTATCAGAATCGGAACTGGAAGAACTCAAGAAAATAATAGATAGTGAACTTCAAAAAAAGAAAAAATGACCGACTTTCTAATTAAATCAACACTTACTTTACTAGTGCTTTTAGCTGTGTACCATCTTTTATTAGAAAAAGAAAAAATGCACACATTCAACCGATTCTACTTGTTGTTTAGTCTTATTTTCTCATTTGTAATTCCATTTATAACTATCGAAGTTCTAACTAAAATTGCAGCCACAACAACAAATGCAAGCCACATTCAGATAATGCAAGGGAACTTTGTGATTGAAGAAGAAACCAACTATTTACGTATCGCACTTTGGAGTTTATATACCCTAGTAACTGCGTTGTTAATGTTTCGATTTTTTAGAAATATCTTAAAAATTACCTCAAAAATAAAATCGAACAAAACCATAAACTACAAAAATGCTACCTTGATTTTAATAAAAGAGAAAGTACTTCCACATACTTTTCTAAATACTATATTCATCAACGAAGAAGAGTATCACAATAGAGAAATTGCAGAAGAATTATACACCCATGAATTAACACATGTAACTCAAAAACATACTCTCGATATATTATTAATAGAATTTACAAAAACACTGTTTTGGTTCAATCCCATACTTATTCTTTATAAAAAAGCAATCCAGCTCAATCATGAATTTCTCGCTGATGAAAAAGTCGTGACTTCTTATAACAATGTCCCTTTTTATCAAAATTTGCTATTATCAAAAGTCAATACAAATCCAACCTATTACTTGGTCAGCAATTTAAATTATTCAGTAACTAAAAAAAGACTCCTAATGATGACAAAAACCACATCAAAGGTAAAATCAATTCTCAAAAAGATCTTCTTGATTCCGACGTTTACTGTACTGATACTATTATTATGTGTCGAAACGGTGGCACAAGGAAATAGCGACAAAGAAGAATCTACAATTTCTAAAGACAAAAGGAAAGATACATATTATGCCGGAGTGCGATTGATTGTAAAAGACAGCCACAAAAACTTATTAATCAATAAGAAATATGAAGACTTAACATTCAACGAAAAAAGGCTTTATATCGCAGCAGTTCCTGCATCAACAAAGAAAAATCCACCTTCAGAAAAAGAATTCAAAAACTGGAAAAATGATGTGAATTTTAGAGGTATTCTTGATGAAAAGAAGATCACAAATACTGATTTAAAAAATTACACCGCTGGAGACATTGCAACTTCTGCAAAATATGGTAACATCATTCATAACGGAAAGAAAATAGAACCAAAAATGAATCATTTCATCTTGCAAACCAATTCTTACTTTGAAAATCATTCCAAAAAAACTCATGAGAAAGCTTATTTTAAAGTTATTGAGAAAACAATAAAAGAGGGAACTATAAAAAGTCCAATTGTAATTAAGGAAATTTCAAAAAAAGACACAATCAACATCAATACACAAGCTGAACCTAAAGAACAGAAACAGATATCAGAAATAATCAAACCTGAATTTCCAGGCGGATTGTTAGCATTCTACAAATTTATTGGTTCCAATTTTAAAACCCCATCAGGATTAAAAGGAAACGGAAAAGTATATATAACATTTATGATAGAAAAAGATGGAAGTCTTTCGGAATTTGAGATTCTTCGCGATATGGGATTTGGAACAGGAGAAGAAGCAATTCGAGTTTTAAAATTAAGTCCAAAATGGATTCCAGGTAAAGAGAATAACGAACCTGTTAGAGTAAAATACAGCTTACCAATAACAATCCAAGCAAAGTAATAGTCCTTCTAAAAATAAATCCGCTTCAAAAAAGGAGCGGATTTATCAAACTAAAAAATCTAAAAAACTACTAATTAAAATCTTTATCCGGATTATAACCTAAGTAAGGCATTGACTGTTCTTTGAAAACAACACTATATTCTTCCAGTTCTTTCAAAATAGGTAAATACACTTCTTTACGAATAGGAAGCTGCACACCCGGAGTGGTGATTTTACCATTCAATATTAATAATGTCGCCATAGCAACAGGTAAACCAACGGTTTTTGCCATAGCGGTGTAAGTTTGATCTTCGCCAATACAAACCATTTTTGAATCTATTTGCTCTTTTTTGCCATTTAACTCGTATCCAAATTTATGGTACATGACAATCATATCTTTATCTTTTGGCTGAAGCGTCCAGCTATCACTTAGGATTTTCTCCAGAATTTGCGCAGGTGTAGCATTTTTCAAACGTACTTTTTTATTGGGATTGAACAAATCCAGTTCTAAAAGCTTGTCCCACATAATATCATCTTGGTCGATTTTAAGAATCAAACGCATTTTGATTTCTACAGAATCCGTTGGATGGTAGGGCAAAAAAGAATTCACAAATTCTCGGTAACTCATGTTTTCCGAATCTTCCATACTATAACTGTCATCCGTCATTCCCAATTGTACAAACATGTTCCATGCTTTGGAAAATCCAACCTTACGAATAGTCCCTCTATATAAGGTAAGAACATCATCTAGTCCATAAACACTGCGATACTTCAGCGAATCCCGATTAGAATAGGCTTCAAATCGTCCATAATCTTCAACTTCCAGAAATTCAGTTCTGCGAAATAAATTACAATACGGAATGTATTTATATGCTCCTTCTTGAATAAACTTAGCTGCTCCTCCCTGTCCTGCCAAAACCACATTCCGTGGTGCCCAAGTAAATTTATAATTCCAAAGATTATCATCAGACTCCGGTGCTACCAGTCCGCCACAGAAAGATTCAAACAAAAGCATATTGCCTCCTTTATCCTTAATTTCATCAATGACTTTCATGGCACTCATGTGATCTATTCCCGGATCAAGACCAATTTCATTCATGAAAATCAAGTTATTTTCTTTTGCCAAAGCATCCAATTCCTGCATGGCATCACTAACATAAGAGGCCGTGACTAAGTGTTTTTTATAAACAACACAATCTCTTGCAACTTCAATATGCAAATGTGCGGGCAACATGGAGATAACAATATTGGCTTTTTGAATGGCTTCTTTTCTTTGATTTTCATCAAAAATATCTAGGGCTATTGGCGTTGCATTTGGGTGATTATTGGTTTTCTTTTCAGCCAAATCCAATGATAAATCTCCAATAATAAGATGAAGATCCTCTTTTTCTGATTTATTTAAAAGATATTGAATCAACGACGACGCTGATCTTCCTGCTCCAATGATTAAAATTATTCTCATAATTACATAAATATAACACAAATATACAATATTGTTGTATTTATAACAAATGATACTTCGTTAAAACATTAAAAAAAATTACCAAAGTGTTATAAAATCACTAAAAACATACCATTTGTAAAAAATCGAGTCTCAAAAAAGAAACTTGAGAATTTCTTTTACAATGAGTAGATAAGAGATACTTTTGTATGGCAAATAAATTAAAAAAATGGATAAGAAAATAATTTCAACAGGAGCAATATTCGGGATGATAGCAATAATTTTAGGGGCATTTGGAGCACATGCCCTAAAAAAAGTACTGTCTCTGGAACAACTTTCCACTTTTGAGACCGGAGTGCGCTATCAAATGTACCATGCTGTCTTTTTATTATTTATTGGGCTAACAAATGACCTGTCCCAAAAAGCAAAAAAAACGATCTATTTTTTAGCTCTTTTTGGAGTGATTTTGTTTTCTGGATCGATTTATTTATTGGCAACAAATGGTCTGACTTCTTTTGATTTTAAGGTTATCGGATTTGTGACACCCATCGGTGGACTCCTACTAATACTGGCCTGGGGAGTTTTACTACTGAATATTATTAATAAAAAATCATAAAAAGAAGATAATCAAATCCTATCTGAAATATAATTTCTACTTTTGCAGTCTATAAAACAAACACACACAACATCAAATTTATGGACAATAACATCCTTATCTCGCAATCGATTTCGTTAAAAGACTTAGGAATTGAAAATGCAAAAGTTAATTACCAATTATCCCCGGACGAATTACATGAAATTACAATAACATCTGGTCAAGGAGTGGAGAGCTCTACAGGAGCATTGGCAATTAATACAGGTGAATATACCGGACGGTCACCATTAGATCGTTTTATTGTAAAAGACAGCATAACTGAAGACCAAGTTTGGTGGGGGAAAGTAAATATTCCTTTCGAATCAGATGCATTTGAAGCTTTATACAAAAAAGTTACGGCTTATTTATCCCATAAAGAAGTTTTCGTTAGAGACTCCTATGTATGTGCAGATCCTAATTACAGATTAAACGTGAGAGTTGTGACAGAAACGGCATGGGCAAATTTATTTTGCTACAATATGTTTTTGAGACCCGAACTCGAAGAACTTGCACACTTTTCTCCAGAATGGACCTTACTTTGTGTACCAAGTTTTCTTGCAGATCCAGCAATTGACGGTACACGCCAAAGCAATTTTGCCATATTAGACTTTACAAGAAAAGTAGTTCTGATAGGTGGGACAGGATATACAGGTGAAATGAAAAAAGGAATTTTCTCTGCTTTGAATTTTATCTTGCCTGTTTTTAAAAATACATTACCAATGCATTGCAGCGCTAATGTAGGTGATGAAGGAGATACCGCTATTTTCTTTGGTTTATCAGGAACAGGTAAAACTACTTTATCAGCTGATCCAAAAAGAAAACTTATTGGAGATGATGAACATGGTTGGACAAATGAAAACACCGTTTTCAATTTTGAAGGAGGTTGCTATGCCAAAGTCATAAACCTTTCTGAAGAAAATGAACCGGATATTTTTAGAGCTATTAAAAAAGGTGCTATATTAGAGAATGTAATTTTCAAAGAAGGAACTAATGAAGTAGATTTTCAAGATGTTTCCATAACACCAAATACAAGAGTTAGTTACCCTATTTACCATATTGACAACATTCAGCCCGGTTCAATAGGAAAAAACCCAAAAAATATCTTCTTCTTAACTGCAGATTCTTTTGGTATTTTACCTCCAATTTCTAAATTGACACCAGGTCAGGCTGCGTACCACTTTATTTCAGGATATACCGCAAAAGTTGCCGGAACTGAAGCTGGCGTAACAGAACCGCAACCTAATTTTTCTGCTTGTTTTGGTGCTCCTTTTATGCCACTACACCCAACAAAATATGCTGAAATGTTAAGCAAAAAAATGAAAGATTCGAATGTAAAAGTTTGGTTGATCAATACGGGTTGGACAGGCGGACCTTATGGAATAGGAAGCCGAATGAAATTAAAATATACTCGTGCTATGATTACTGCTGCATTAAACGGAGAATTAGATGATGTAGCGTATGAGAATCACAAAGTATTTGGAATTGCAAAACCACAATCTTGCCCTAATGTTCCCAGCGAAATATTAAATCCAAGAAACACTTGGGAAGACCCTGAACTATATGATAAAAAAGCCGTTGAATTAGCTGAAAAATTCAAAGCTAACTTCGCCAAATTTGAAGAATTTGCTAATGCCGAAATTATGGCAGGAGCTCCTTTAGCATAAGTTATTATTAATTCAAAAACCAAAAAGCTGTTCATTATGAACGGCTTTTTTTGTGCATAAAAATTGCTAGCCAAAAACAACCCAACTATTTATACCATTATTTGAAATTTGGCGTTAAATTTGTTATCATCACACGAGCCTGAAAGACAAACTGGCAAATCAATCAATCAAAAACGCAATCAATCATGTTAAAACAATTTTTCATCCTCTGTTCCGGAGCCGACAAAAACCTCCTTGAAGGTTGTTCCGAAGGCGAACAAACCAAATATGTTGGTATTGGCGCCACCGTTTTCTTTACTGCTGTCATGGCTTTTATTGCCAGCGCTTATGCTCTTTTTACTGTTTTCGACAATGTGTATCCTGCTTTACTCTTTGGAGTAGTTTGGAGTTTACTTATTTTTAATTTGGATCGTTTTATTGTTTCTACCATTCGAAAAAGAGACCAATTTGGAAGTGAATTTTTTCAAGCAACACCCCGAATTATTTTGGCAGTAATCATTGCGATAGTAATTTCAAAACCATTGGAAATTAAAATTTTCGAAAAAGAAATCAACACCGTTTTATTGAAAGAGAAAAATGCCATGGCTTTGAATAACAAAAAAGAAGTGGCTAATTATTTCAAATCGGATTTAGACAAAAATAAAGCTGACATAGCCAGTTTAAAATCAGAGATCACCAAGAAAGAAAAAGAAGTAAATACGCTCTACGAAACCTATATTACTGAGGCCGAAGGAACCGCCGGAACCAAAAAATTAGGCAAAGGCCCCGTTTTTAAAGAAAAAATAGCCAAACATGATTTGGTTAAGAAAGAACTGGATACCTTACAAAAAACCAACTTGGCCAAAATTGCTGAAATGGAAAAAAAATCCAAAACACTTCAAGCAGATTTAGACAAAAAAGTAACCGAAACCCAACCCATAATTGATGGATTTGACGGTTTAATGGCGCGTATCAATGCCTTGAATAAATTACCTTGGGTGCCTTCCTTTTTTATTATGCTGTTATTTTTAGCCATTGAAACATCTCCAATTATAGCAAAATTATTATCTCCAAAAGGAGAATATGATTTCAAACTGGAAGATTTGGAAACGGCTCTAAAAGCTACTTTAGACCAAGACAAATACCAACGAAGTTTGCTGGTAAAAACTAGTGCTTCTATGCACGATAAAGTCTATGAAGATATTGCCCAAGATAAAAATCTATACGACTTGCAACGCAAGAAAGCGACTGAATTACTGGAATTACAAGCCCATAATTTTGTAGAAAAACAGAAAAAAACTTTATAATAAAAACAAACCCGACAAGCTTTAAACTGGTCGGGTTTTCTATTTTTTTAACTTTCTAAATTCTGACTTGTAAACTACATATGACTCAAAATTTCTTTTTTGAAAGCATCGTATTCGCCTTGCAAAATCAATCCGTTATCGAGTAATTTTTTATAATTTTGTAGTTTTTCAAAAAGTTCATCTTGCGATAATCCGCTGAGTCCATTTTCCTTTGGAGTTTCAGTTGGCGCATTGAATTGCTCGTTTTCCATAGTATAAACTGGTGGCGTAACGGGCATTATTTCGGCAAAACTAGTAACTTCTTCTGTTTCCATTTCTTCGATAACTTCCACTTCGTCAATTGGAGCAACCGGAACTTCGTCAATTATTGGTGTATTTGAAACTGCGCCGCCTTTTAAAATATCCAATTGCTCTTTGGCATAAGTAAATATTTTTCGAGCTTGGATTTTAGGTATATAATCAATCGAAACCTCCATATTGGTTCTAGTCGTAAAAGAAAACTCTGAACCTAGAATATTTTCTTTTACAAAAGTCCCTTCTATCTCGTCCCAAGTATAATCAATAAAATTCATGGAAAGCCCCAGATTTTTTGGCTGACAAATGATAATTCTTTTATTGGTCATCACAATACTATCTGGTAAAACGGTAATAGCTGGTTTTTTTTGAACAGCAATATAACCGATTTCTTCATTCTTCATTAATAAATCACTCAATTTTGAAGCGATTTTTTCGATGGCTTTTGGATCTTGTTCTTCGTTTAAAAACTTCTTAAATTGTTCTTTCATATTATATGCTGAATTTATTCAGTATGTGTTTATAATTTTTATTCTGATTTTCTTCGCAAAAGTAATGCCTAATTTTCTAATTCTTGAATTTCACTCTGCATTTTCTTTGTTAAACTTTTGAAAACCAATTCGTAGGAATGATCAATTAGTTCTTTGAATAAGGAATCTTGAACATCTCTATTTACAGCAATCGTATTCCAATGAATTTTATTCATGTGAAATCCCGGTTGTATAGCATCATATTCAGCGCGTAATTCCTGAGCGCGCTCCGGATCACATTTCAAATTCACTGCTGGCTGTCCTTTTTCCCATTGGTTTAATGACGACAAAGCAAATATTTTACCTCCTACTTTAAAGACTAAAGTATCTTCATCAAAAGGGAAATGTTCGGTCACTCCTTTTTTAGAAAGACAGTATTCGTAATACGTTTCTAGATTCATCGTTTTATTTTTTTCCTATTTCTCCCAAATGGGTGTGCTTAAAACTAGTTTCATATTTCAATCCATAACCAAACATTCGATCCATAGAAGAGTGCGTAAACAGCATTACTCCTGAAAGTTGAATTAGTGAATTCGAAAAATAGATTCCAGCAAAATATAATGCTATGGCAATTCCTCTGTGATGAAATAAATTATAGCATAAAGTGCCTGTTTTATTTCCAAAAACATATCCAATCATAGACAAATCCGGAGTTAAAATTAAAACCAAAAACCACCACCAAACGTAATCCAATTGATTAAAAAAATAAATCCCAAGCACAAATAATCCTAATTCTTCGAGTTTGATAATTGTTTTCATTTGATGATTTTCTCCATTAATTTTTCAGGATGAGCCAGTAATTTAAAACCAAATTTCTCATATAAAAAATGAGCATCTGATGTAGCTAATCGCCAAATTTTAACCTCTTTTAGCTTAGGCTCCGTCATCATACTGTTTATTAGAATTGAGGAATATCCTTTCCCTCGATGTTCTTCAGTAATAAAAACGTCCATTAAATAGGCAAAAACGACATAGTCCGTAATAACTCTTGCGAAACCAATTTGTTTGTCATTTAAATAAATTCCGAAACAAAACGAATTATCAATTGTAATTTCAACTTCGGCCATTGTTCTCCCTGCAGCCCAATAAATATCTTTCAGAAAGTGCTGAATAAACGGAACGTCTAACTTATTTTTATCGGTTGAAACGGATACGAGCCCATAAGGCGAACTGGCTGAGCATATCATATTTTATATAGTATCGGTTTACTTGGACTCGCATCATTCTCGAAAGAAGCGATTTGTATGTTCAATAAATAACTTCCGTCTTTTACTTCACTTGGAACAAAAATCATCTCCGTAATCGTGCAATCCAGCCGTGCATCTGCATTCAAATTATTCACATCTGTTACATTCCAAAACGCTTTGTGCGCCAATAATTTTCCTTCATCATGTTCTTTATCGACACTTGGCAAATCAATCAATAAATGTTTAATCCCGCTTTCGCGAATGAAACGCGCAGCATCTTCATTCAGATAAGGCGGATTGGTATTCGAATATTTCAACTGTTTTTTTGATTCTAAATTGGGAATTGTCCGAATGATAATCGCTTCTCTTGCAATACCAAACTTCAATGTCACATCGAGCGCAGTTTTTATACTATCCAAAGTAATCACAAAATCCTCTCCTTGTCTTTCCGGCACAACCGAAATCAATTCTGCCAAAAAGAAAAACTGTTTCAACGACTGATTAACACTGTAAAATTCTCGTGTAATATGACCCAGACATTCGGTGTGGGTTCCGTGCCCGTGTGGATTGAAAAAAATGTTGTTAAAATTGGTTGATGACTTTCCTTCCGATACTTTCCCTATCCAATCCCCAAAAACAACGGGTTCAATTACTGGTTTCTCGATATACCAAGCAATAGGGTTTTCATCAGTATTCGTCAACGGAATCGAAATATCAATAGGTTTTGATAGATCGACTTCAATGGTTTGATCCTTATGTTGAATTGTTGCTAACACAAATTATTTTTTTATGCTGCTAAGACGCAAAATCCTCTCAAAATTTGCGAACTTTGCCGTTAAGTTACTCTTCCAAATTTAAGTAAAACAAATCACTTGCAATTCCATCCGTCAAAAACTTTCCTTTGGGAGTCGGTTTTAGAATGTTATTTTCGATGGAAAGTAAATTATCATCAAGGAATTTCTGAGCCTGTTTATTGAGATAATCCAAATAATCAACTCCAAATTCGGTTTCGATTCTATCCAAAGAGACTCCCCAAATCGTTCGCAAACCCGTCATAACATATTCATTGTAACGATCAGCTGTCGAAAGGATTTCTATTTCGTTGGGCAGTTTATTTTCTTGAATGGATTTCAAATAAATCGAATTATTCGAAACATTCCAACTTCGGGAAATACCATTATAACTGTGTGCCGAAGGACCAATTCCAATATATTTCTTACCCAACCAATACGCTGAATTGTTCTTGGAAAAGTAATTGGCCTTTCCAAAATTCGATAATTCATAATGAATAAAATCATTTGCTTCGAGCGTTTCCACCAAAATAGCAAAATGCTCTTGGGCGACTTCATCTTTAGGAGCAGCAATCTTTCCCGTTTGAATCAATTTGTTCAATGCCGTTTTTGGTTCCACCGTCAACGCGTAACTCGAAATATGCGGAATACCAAATGACAATGCTGTTTCAATGTTTCGTCTCCATTTCTCATTACCCATTCCTGGAATTCCGTAAATTAAATCAAGAGAGATATTATCGAAATACTGGGTAGCTTCTTCCAAACATTTTTTGGCTTCCGCCGAATTATGAGCGCGGTTCATCAGTTGTAAATCTTCTTCAAAAAACGACTGAATCCCAATGCTTAGGCGATTAATTGGACTTTTCGATAATTCGATAATTCGTTCACTTGACAAATCATCAGGATTGGCTTCAAGCGTGATTTCTGGATTTTCTGAAACTTTATAATTACTATAAACTGCCGCAATTAAAAATTCAATTTCTTCGGATGTTAAAACTGAAGGTGTTCCACCACCGAAATAAATAGTTTCGACAATTGCACTATCAAACTCACCTGCACGCATCTCGATTTCTTTGGCAATAGCCAAGACCATTTCTTCTTTCTTCTTCATCGAAGTCGAAAAATGGAAGTCGCAGTAATGACACGCCTGCTTGCAAAAAGGGATATGGATGTAGATTCCTGACATAATTAGTGGTCAATGGTCAGCTTTCTAGTGGTCAGTTCTGCAAACTGGACACGGATAACTGACTACTATTTTTTAACTCGTTCTTCGTTTTGTTTTACAAATGCATCCCAACCGGTATAACTCTTAGAGCCAACCACTTTTCCGGAATTGAAAAAATGACAAACCGCGGCTGCTAATCCATCGGTGCTATCGAGATTTTTAGGCAATTCCTTCAATCCTAATAATTGTTGAAGCATTTTGGCAACTTGCTCTTTGCTGGCGTTTCCGTTTCCAGTAATTGCCATTTTTATTTTCTTAGGCTCATATTCAGTAATAGGAATGTCTCTTGAAAGTCCTGCTGCCATGGCCACGCCTTGTGCGCGCCCCAATTTCAACATCGACTGTACGTTTTTACCAAAGAAAGGTGCTTCAATCGCAATTTCATCTGGATTGTGGGTATCGATTAACTCAATGGTCCGTTCAAAAATAATTTTCAGTTTCTGGTAATGGTTATCGTATTTGGACAATTGCAGTTCGTTCAATTGCAAGAATACCATTTTTTTATTGACAATTTTTATCAATCCAAAACCCATAATCGTAGTCCCTGGGTCAATTCCCAATATGATGCGCTCGTTTGCCAATTTTAATTTGTTATTTTGCAGTAATGATTACAATTCCTCACAAAGCTAAGCAATTCCTCGTTCTTATAATCAAAGTTTTGATTGTGGGTGGCGCATTCTATTTTATTTACAATCAATTGGCGAATAACGACAAGCTGGATTGGCAAAAATTCCTTGTTTTATTCAAGAAAAATCAGTCGGTTGAGGGAATCAGTTTTATTTTGTTATTAAGTGTTTTGAATCGGTTTTTTGAAATTTTGAAATGGCAGAATTTGGTTGGTTTTTTCCATAAAATAACTTTAGGCGAGGCAACTAAACAAGTTCTTGGTGCACTGACAGCTGGACTTTTCACACCAAACGGAGTAGGCGAATATGCTGGAAAAGCATTATTTTTTGAAAAAAAAGACACTAAAAAAGTAATTTTTTTAAACCTAATTTGCAACGGAATCCAAATGATTTTGACCGTTATTTTTGGAGTTTTCGGTTTATTGTATTTCAATGCACAGTACAATGTGATTACCCCAAAAACCGTTGCCCTACTTTTTGGATTGCTGATACTGGTATTTCTTGTTTCCTTTCTCTTGAAAAAATTCACAATCAAGGGTTATTCCATCGAAAGACTGATTCATAAGATTAACGAAATTCCAAAACCCATTCATCAAAAAAACATCTTTTTAGCGATTTGCCGATTCTTGGTTTTTTCACACCAATATTATTTTTTATTTCTGGCTTTTGATGTTGATATGCCTTATTTAACAGTCATTGCTACAATCACAAGTGTTTATTTTTTAGCGTCCTCCTTACCCACTTTCCAGTTTTTGGATTTTGCTGTAAAAGGAAGTGTAGCGGTTTATTTCTTTGGAATTCTTGGTGTAAACGAATGGATAGTGATTTTTGTAACCACGCTTATGTGGTTTCTGAATGTGGTCTTGCCGGTAGTTATTGGCAGTTATTATGTATTGAATTTTAAAACTAAAAATCCAATATGATTTTTATGTTATACTTCATTATAATCCTCTATTGCTTAGGGATTATCTTCCTAATTTATGGTTTCAACAAAGTAAATGCTATTGATTACATAGGCTTAACGCCAAAAAATAAATTCTCAATTATCGTTCCTTTTCGAAATGAAGCGGAGAATCTACCTATTTTATTAGACAGTTTATCCAAATTGAATTATCCAATAGAATTGTTTGAAGTGATTTTAGTCGATGACGAATCCGAGGAAAGATTTCAGGTTCCAAACTTCAGATTTCAGGTCTCCATTATAAAAAACATTCGGATTTCAAACTCACCCAAGAAAGATGCTATTGTAACCGCCATGCAAATCGTAAATACGAATTGGATTATCACTACAGATGCCGATTGCGTAGTCAATAAAAACTGGTTATTAGCATTGGATAATTACATTCAACTTCATGATGTTTCGATGATTGCCGGAGCTGTGACGTATGATTGTGATTATTCATTTATGCATCATTTCCAGCAATTGGATTTGGCTAGTTTACAAGGAGCAACAATAGGAAGTTTTGGCATTAAGAAAGGATTTATGTGTAATGGTGCTAATTTTGCTTACACCAAATCTTTCTTTAAGAAACTAAATGGATTTAACGGAAATGATGCAATTGCAAGTGGCGATGATGTTTTCCTGTTGCAAAAAGCGATTGCCCAATTTCCTGAAAAAATCCATTATTTGAAATCACAAAACAACATTGTCATTACAAAACCAGTGAACGATTGGAAATCGTTATTCTATCAACGCGTACGTTGGGCTTCGAAAACAAGTTCCTATCAAAGTACTTTCGGAAAAGGATTGGGTGTATTGGTTTTCGGGGGGAATTTGTGTTTGGTTTTGGGTATTAGTTTTTGGGTACTCGGTTTGGTTTCGTTTCCAAATATCTTTTTGTTATTCCTACTGAAATTTATTGTTGATACTGTTTTGATTTACAAAGCCAATCATTTTTTGAATAAAAGCAAAATCCGCTATTTGATTTTGAGCAGTTTGTTGTATCCGTTTTTTAGCACGAGTGTGGCTTTGTATTCTTTGCTTGGTAAATATGAGTGGAAAGGTAGAACGTTTTAGATTGCAGATTTTGATTAACGATTTTTGACCCGAGCGCTGCCGAACTGTCGAAGCATTTCAGATGTATATAGAACCGATACTTCTTGTTCAACACTAAGACCCTAGCCCAGATGGAAACGGCATCCTTTTCCTTTTTTCTTTAAAAAGAAAAAAATATAGTGAACAGCTGGAAATAGCTCCTCCTTCGATTGCTAAGGATGATAAGACTACTCTACTTTTAGAATTACGGGAAGAATAAATTGTGTTTTTACAGGAATTCCACGTTTGATGGCTGGATTTACCTTTGGAAAATCAATCAAACGCGCTTTTAAGATACTGTCAATTTTGATTCTGTCGTAAGCCACGGAATCTTTGGGAAATTGTGGTTCGAATTGCATCGTGGCGTTAGAAAAAATAGTAACTTTTACTTCAATCGTGTCCAATTCCGGATAAAGAACCGAGAGAGTGTCAACGCTCAGTTTTTCCTGAATCAACTGCGTCAGAACTTCAAAAAAGCATTGTTGACGTTGTTTTTTATCATCTATTTTTTCGCAATCTACAACCGACGGGTATTCATCGACTTCTTTCCAGTTGATGGATTTCAGTTCCTTTTGCAACAATTCCTTTTCCGAAGGCACTTGCTTTTCGAAATACTGGCAGGAATTAAAAAGTATAATTACTAAAAAAAGGTAATAGTGCTTCAAGGTTTTGTTTTTCAATTGAACTAATATTTTATAAAAATACAATTATTTTTTTTGAGTTGCTTTAGAAAGCAAATAATCTTCGTAGGTTTCAGCAAACCATTTCTTTTTGTTTTCGGCAGCAATTTCTTTTTGGTCTGGATATAATGCCGCCAATCTATCTGAAAAAATAGCAATCTGAATAGTGTATTTATAAAATTCTTCTTTAGTTAATACTAAATTGGGATTGGCTTTTTTATCGAAAAATTCGAAAAAAAGTGCATCAAACTGTTTCAAAGAAAAATTTGATACTTTTACTTTATTAGCATTATATAAAGTTTCTTTCAAAAGGGCATCATTAGTATTCATCGTTTTCTCTTGGGCTTGTAAGGACTCAAGAGAAACCATGAAAAATAGCCCAATGGAAAATACTAAAATTATTTTTCTCATATTCGTTTAGAAAATAGACATTGCTTCTTGTTTTTCAAAATTACTAAAATAATTCTATGGATATAGTACTTTTAATTCTCAGTTTTTCATGCATGATTACAGGCATTTTTGGGAGTTTTTTACCAGTTCTACCTGGTCCAAGTATCAGTTGGGTTGGTTTACTGTTGCTTTATTTCACTAAGGCAGTTCCTGCTAATTATTGGATTCTTGGAATTGCTTTATTGATTACCATCATTATTACTATTTTGGATTATGTCATTCCTTCCAAAGGAACCAAAAAATTTGGTGGTAGTTCCTATGGTATTTGGGGAACGAATATTGGTTTGATTATCGGAATTATTGTGCCTATTCCTTTTGGTTTCCTTTTGGGACCTTTCGTTGGCGCTTTAATTGGAGAACTTATTTTCGATTCTAAAGACCATAAACGGGCTTTGAAAGCTGCAACGGGATCGTTTATCGGCTTACTGGCTTCCAGTTTTATGAAATTTGTGGTTTGCGTGATGTATTTAGGATTGTTCCTTACGATTGTCTGGCAGTATAAATCAGAGCTATTTTAGATTAGTGCCACATAAAAAAAGGAATCATAAATTAAATATTATATCGTTATTGTTTGAAATAAATAATGGCATATCACAAAGGCAGCCCTACGAGACATTTTCACACCAAGGGGTTAAATTTTCATCACTCCCCTACTTTTGGACTTTTGTCACTAATTCTCCTTCATTATACAAAAAAGCTATAAAGCAAAAAAAATCCTATTCAAATAAATGAATAGGATTTAATAGAATCTGAAACGAGTTCAGATTAAAGAAAGGCGACGACATACTCTCCCACATAACTGCAGTACCATCTGCGCAGGCGGGCTTAACTACTCTGTTCGGGATGGGAAGAGGTGAGCCCCGCCGCAATAACCACCTTAAGAGGTTATAATTGCTTTGGGCAATTA
>NZ_JSYM01000005.1 GCF_000812945.1 Flavobacterium sp. AED | reverse complement strand
GCAATGGCAGCATCAGTTGCGGCTTTGTTTGAATCAACGGTAGTTTGAACCGTATTGATATTGGATTGTAAAGCAGTATCCGCTAAATCACCAGCCGTTTTATTGGCAACAAAATCCGATTGGACTCCCGCAATGGCAGCATCAGTTGCGGCTTTGTTTGAATCAACGGTAGTTTGAACCGTATTGATATTGGATTGCAAAATAGTATTAGCTGAAGTTCTTACTCCAGTTTCTGTTACCAAGTTAGCTGCAATAGTAGCTTCTACTGAGGTGGCTCTGGTTACTTCAGAAGTTAAGTTTGTTGTTAATGTAGCATCAGCTAAAGTTCTTGCTCCAGTTTCTGTTGCTAAGTTAGCAGCGATTGTAGTTTCTACTGAAGTGGCTCTCGTTACTTCTGAAGTTAAATTTGTAGTTATCGTACCATCAGCTGAAGTTCTTGCTGTAGTTTCGGAAGCTAAATCAGTTGACAAAGCATTTTCTGTTGTTGTGGCGCGAGTGGTTTCTGTGGCCAAATCCGATGTTAATGTTGTATCAGCGTTTGTTCTTGCTGTGGTTTCGGATGCTAAATCAGTTGTCAATGCTGCTTCTGCAGATTTAGCACGTAAGATTTCCGATTCTAAACCTAAAATATTTGTTGAAACATTAGCGTCTACATATTCTTTTACTGATTTTACACTTGGATATTTTATATCAGAATCACCATCAACAATAACATTTGTACTTTTATTTGAACTATTTTCTTTTGAACTCAGTGCATTTAGCTCTGCTAAACTAAGAGGTTTATTTAAATCACTTGTATTATCAATATTTTCAATAGCCAAATTCTTTCTTGCATCCAGAAGGGTCGTTGCATTTGTACCACCATTTTCAATAGAAACAACTCCTACGACATTAGTAGCATTTATTGATGAATAGGCAAAAGGAACATAAGTAAATGGTTGATTGCTTATTTCTGTAAATGAAGAACAATTTCCATTTGTACTTATACCAACCACTAAACTTTTTTTCATGGAATCCCATAAAATAGTTTCAAAAGAGGTCGCATAACCATCCGTTTGTGATCCGGTTCCTATGATTAAATTGACCATACCGTATTGATCAGTTTTCGTTTGAATAACTTCTTGATATTCTAATTTTGAATATTCATCATAGAATTTAAACAACATACAAACATCCTTACTAACAAGTGGTGTATTTGAGTTTACATCTGGTAATTGTTTCTCATTAGGATTTAAAATTACAGCTTGATAGGTAATCCCATTAGTTTGTGCAAAACTTTTAGCACCTAAAAAAAGTATAAAAAGTAAAATTATTTTTTTCATAATTTAAATGAATTATTGTTAAAATGAATACCGTGATAAAGTTGATTGGTATTGGATAATAACTTTCCTTAATTGTTTTTAGGTATTCCAAACTTGTACATAAAAAGTCAAGAATTAAAACAAAAGAAAAATGTGAAACTACACCTCAAATCTTCTTAATCATTAATAAGATTTCCAGAAATTAATTTCTAGTTGAGATAATTTTATCGAAAAAATAATTGTGTGCAGTATTCAAAATAGTAAGTGGAAAGTAGTTTTTTATCATCGTTTAATAATTTTAGTATAATAGTTAAAGTTATCCGTATTTAATCGAACTAAATATTCTGAACTAGGTAATGCCGGTAAATGAATAGTCAAAATAGTATTATTGGGTTTAATCTTCTGTTCAAAAACCAAATGCCCACTTATATCAAAAACATTTATGTTTATTAATTGATTAATTGGTTTTGAAAATTCAAAACTAACAGTTTCAATAAATGGATTTGGGTAAGTTGTTGTCTTGATATCGTCTAATAAATTTGAAGAAATATATTTGCCCCAAACACTTTGCTGAAACCCCTGCATAACCACATACTTGTTACTAGAAGTGCCTATAAGACTTTGTTGACCAATAGTCTGTGTTACTATCAAACCATCCGGCATTTTTTTAGAGATTCCTTGTGAGGAAAGCATTTGGTGATGCAATACTTGACCATGAAAAGCTATAGTAAAAAATATAAGTAAATACCTCATAAAAGTTATTTTTATCAAATTTAAGCTATATTATTTGCCGTTTATCGATAAAAACAGAAACAGCTACTAATAACCATAATCAGTAACAGTTTTTCAGTTTTTAGTAACTAAAAACTGAAAATAAGTAGTTTAAAGGCTCTTATTTATACCTGTGAACACAAAAATCAGGAGACATTTGATCTGACATTCTTAAAATATATAGTTTAAAAATAATTAGATTTTCATATATAAATTATCTATTTTTAGGACATTAAAATTAAATATTTAAAATGCTGACAAATTTACTTTTCATCATTACTGGCCTTATTGGTTTACTGACCATTACCTTAATTTACAATAATTACGAATCAAATAAGATTATGAATTTTTATATAGTCTTACTCATAATCATAATGTCTTTACGTTTTTTCTTAAATGGATTGACCTATTTTGTATCAGACTCTTCTTTTAAAAACATCTACTTTACCTATTCTAACTTTTCATCAGTTGTAATCCCACTTTGTTATTTGTATTTCAAAAATTTATTTGCAAATGAAAAAGGATTTGATACTAGGGAGTTATATCATTTTATATTCCCATTGTCTTTTTCCATATTAGGGATTATACTTAATAATCAAAGTTTTCCAATACTAGGTTTAAAACTTTTCCTATATGTAGTCTTTATTTCATTTGTTGTTTTTTATAATGTACTATCATATCGAATATTAAAAAAAAATATTTGGTCAAAAAAAGGTGGAGTAAAAGTAATTATGAAACAAAATAAAGTGATTAATAATTGGGCTTCCTTTTTATTTATTGCACTTGTATTAATATCAATAAGACTAATCACAGCTCTTTTTATAGATCTATATTACAATCAAAGTATGAAAGGATTTAATTACCAATGGATCTCCTCTTGTATTTGGTTATTAATTTTAATAAAAATACTAATTACACCAGAAATATTATATGGTTACAATGCGCTTAACAAGAAAATAAATGAAAATAAAAAAACTGATTTAGTTCTAAATGAAATTTGGAAAATAGCTCCCAATATCAGTTTAAATAATAGTCAACATAGTATTTTAAAAGAAAAAATAGACAAAAACATTCTAACATATATAGATCATATAGAACAGTTATCTTTTGAATATGAAATTTTTAGAGACTCAAAAATGACACTTACTGATTTTTCTAACAAACTGAATATTCCAAAAAGTCATATTTCTTATATATTTAAATATCATTCAACAATTTCCTTTTCTGAGTATAAAAAAGTAATCCGAATTCACGATGCCATAAAGCATATCGAATTAAACTATTTAAAAAACAATACCTTAGACTCCTTGTCAAAAAAAGTTGGATTTACTTCATACAATCCCTTTTTTACGAGTTTTAAAGAGATATCGGGCGTTTCTCCATTAGAATATTACAAAATGGTAAAAGTCGAATTTAACGAATAAAAAAAAGGTTCAACAGTAAAGTTGAACCTTTTTTTATAGAATTAATCCAATTCTTATTTCTTATAATACTTTCTGTATTTTGGATAGGAAATAGCTCCAAATAAAGCAATTGCCCCTAAAGAAATCCAAATCCAACTCAATGACTTAGCTTCTCCACTTGCGTACGAATGCAATCCTACTAAGTGAAAATTAACGCCATAATACGTAAACAAAATTGATACAAACGCAAACATACTCATTAGGTTAAAAATCCATTTACCTCTTAAAGAAGGAACAAATCTGGCATGAATCACAAAAGCATAAACCATAATACTGATTAAAGCCCAAGTTTCTTTTGGATCCCATCCCCAGTAACGCCCCCAACTTTCATTAGCCCATTGTCCTCCAAGGAAATTTCCAATGGTAAGCATGATTAAACCTATTGTCAAAGCCATTTCGTTGATATAGGTGATTTCCTGAATATTCAAGTCCATCTTAACTTTGTTTTTTTCATTGGTAAACAAAATCAACAGAAGAGAAACAGTTCCTAAAATCATTCCTAATGCAAATGGACCATAACTCGCAACGATTACCGCTACGTGAATCATCAACCAATATGAATTAAGAACGGGTTGTAAATTAGCTATTTCAGGATCAATCCAGTTCATAAAAGCCGCAAACAAAATCATAGAAGTTACAAAAGCCGAAGCAGCAACTGTAAGTTTTGATTTTCTGTCAAAAGCCAAACCAAAAAACATCGTCGCCCAGGCCACATAAATAATCGATTCATAAGCATTACTCCAAGGTGCGTGACCAGAAATAAACCATCTGGCTATTAACCCAATAGTATGCAACCCAAATAATATCCCAATGATTATGTGAAAAGAATTAATTACAATACGTAAGGTCTTTTTTTCGAAAATAATATTAAGAATCGTAAACACAAGCATTAAACAGCCAATTGTAAAATATGCCATAAAAAGATTCTTGAAAATATCGGATTTATTATACATGATTTCCAATGAAATTTTATCTTCACTTGGTCTTACTTTAGCTCCAAATTTTTTCTGAAAACCGTTTATACTTTCTAATAGCTCATTTGCCGTTTTATAATCTTTAGTATCAGCTGCATTAGTCAAAGTTCCAAAATATAATGGCAATACACTTTTAGTATAAGTAGCATCCATTCCTTTCATTCCAGATTCATTCAATTCTAAATAGGAAATCCATTTGTTATTCGCATTATTCGGAATAGGGAAAATCTTAAGAATTCTTCCACTCAAAGCTGATTCCATTAGATTCACTTTCTTATCCGTTTCGATAAAATCCTTTTGGAATTGATCCGGATTCGCAGTTTTGAATGCATCATCCAAATAAGACGACAGTTTATAATTTCCTTTCTCATCGAAAAAAGAGATAAAAGGAGCGTATTGTGCTTCCTTATCAATTCCTATAATCTTACGAATACTATCATTTCCTGCTTTAATATAGATAATAGGAACTTCAATCCAAACTTTAGCATATTGTGTCATCGACAATAATACCTGATCAGAATTCATGCCCTTATAGGTTTCCATATGACTTACTTTTCGAAGCAATTCAGATGAAAAAGTATTCACCGGTTTCATTCTTCCTCCAGCATCCTGAATAATTAATCGTCCAAATTTAGCTGCATGATCTTCAGGGACTTTGTATTTATTCAATAAAGAATCAATTTGTTTCTCACTTGGTGCTTGGTGTTGATGTTCATCATGACCTTGAGCAAAACTATTAAAACTAAGCATCAAAACTAAGACCGTAATTAGTATTGCTTTTTTAGTTTTTACTATTTCCAGTTTTCTTTTCAAATCAGCAAAACGAGAATATTTGGTAAACATAATTGACATCATGGCAAAAAACAACATAAAATAACCAGCATAAGTAATGGCAGTACCCCAAAAATCATGATTTACAGATAAAACTGTTCCTTTTTCGTCAGGATCAAATGAAGATTGAAAAAAGCGAAACTGTTTGTAATCTAAAACATGATTCATGTAAATTCGGGCATCAAATGAGTTTGTGGAATCCTGAACTGTAACTTTACTTTCAAACGAAGAATAACTTTTTTCTGTTCCGGGATACTTCTTGGCTATAAATTTATTCAGTTTTATCTTGAATGGTAAAACGTAAGCTTTACTTCCATAAAACAAAGTATAATCTATATTCCCTATTTTTACTGTCTTAGATTCGCCTATTTTACCTTTGGAACCTAAAATTGTCACTTCTTTTTCTTTTCCGTCTGCCGTAACACTTAAAACCAAAGCATCTTCATGATTCTTAGCTTTGAAATCATTTTTAGATTGATAATCTATTACCCCTTTAACCGCAGGATCAGGAAATACAAATCGCATTTCACCAATAGTATATAAAGAACGCATCATTAATGGTTGCGCATCACCTTTAGTTACTTTCCCTTGCATTTTATCAATCATACGCATAAAATTACCTTCAAATGGCGTTTGAATAGTGCTGGTATTACCGGTAATAGTAATGTTTATTGCACCCTCAGTATATTTATTCAGTGAAAATAAAACGTTATGGATATTTTGTATTTCACCTTCTTTTAGCATGTGTTCATGACGTCCGCCATCACCTGCTTCTACAATTTTAAAATATAAAGAACCTTTAGGATCCGGTTTTATATATTCAGTAGCACCCATAATGAAGTTTTTATATTTTACTTCAAAATTAGTGTTGGCAAATTTATCTGAAATTGTAAAATTATTATTGGTAACTGGCGAAAGCAACAATGGTTTTTCAAAAACTCTACGTTTCATTTCCCCTTTGTAATCTCCGTCAACAAAAACAGTAAGAAAGGTTTTATCTGAAAAAACTTGATTTTCTGCTGCGCCTTCGCGAATGGGCATCATACCTTCATAACTGATATATCGAGTTACGAAAGCTCCTAAAAGGATAAATACGAAAGCCAAATGAAGCAATAATGTAGCCCATTTTTCTTTTTTCAACAACTGATATCTTTTAATATTTCCAATGAAATTAATCATGAAAAAGACCATTATAGCTTCAAACCACCAAGCATTATAAACCCAAATTTTAGCAGTATCAGTGTTGTATTTACTTTCGATAAAAGTTCCGGTACCCATTGCGATCGCAAATGTTAAGAAAAGCATGGCCATTAATCGAGTAGAAAACAAAATAGAGGATATTTTTTTAATCATTTGTAAGGGATTACGTTTTATTAAAGTGCGACAAAAGTACTTAAAAATGTTGACTTCTATATTCGTACAATTGTTAATTTAATCCAAAATTAAGCCTTTCTGTTTTTTGATAAAAAAGCATATTTCATTGCTGATTTTAGTTTATAAGCTATCCCAAATTCGAATAAAACTCTTAATATTTTTTTGCTAATTTTGTCAAATGATTAAAGTAATAATTATTGGCTCTGGAAATGTAGCGCAACATTTGATTGCTGCATTTCAGGATTCTCAAAATTTGGGATCAGAAATCGAATTGGTTCAAGTCTTTTCAAGGCAGACTGCAAATTTGTCGCAGGTACTTGATTATGATAAAATCGTTGATGATTGGAATGCTTTGATAGAAGCTGATTTGTACATCATAGCCGTTTCGGACGATGCAATTGCCGAGGTTTCTTCACAACTTCCGTTCAAAAATCGTTTGGTGGTTCATACTTCCGGAAGTGTTTCTTTGAATGCTTTGGATGATAATAACCGAAAAGGCGTTTTTTATCCCCTGCAAACATTCACCAAAAATAAAGCCGTTGATTTTAAAACCATTCCAATTTGTTTAGAAAGCGAAAATGCAACTGATTTTCAATTATTGGATAAAGTGGCAAAAGCAATTTCTGACAAAGTTTTCGCTATCAATTCGGAACAACGCAAAGCATTGCATGTTGCAGCAGTTTTCGTCAACAATTTTACTAATCATTTGTACCAAATAGGAAGCGAAATTTGCCAGGAACATCAGGTTCCTTTCGAAATTTTAAAACCTCTTATTGCCGAAACTGCACAGAAAATAATGGTGCTTTCTCCTGAAGATGCACAAACTGGACCTGCAAAACGCAATGATAATGCTACTATTGAAGCGCATGAAGCCTTTTTATCCAATGAAAATTATTTAAAAATTTATAAAACACTAACACAATCAATACAGCATAATGGCAAAAAGTTATAAAGAAATAATGAATGATATAACTACGTTTATATTTGACGTAGATGGCGTACTTACTGATAGCTCCGTTTTTGTAACCAATGAAGGAGAAATTCTGCGAACCATGAATATTCGTGACGGTTACGCCATGAAAGCAGCTGTAGAAAGCGGTTATAATGTTTGCATTATTTCAGGAGGAAGCAATGAAGGCGTCAGAGTTCGACTAAGAAATCTAGGGATTACTGACATTCATTTAGGGACACCAAACAAAGTGGAAACATTTGATGAATATACTGATGTTTACAATATAAATCCGGAACACGTCTTGTATATGGGAGATGATATTCCTGATTATCACGTGATGAAATTAGTGGGATTACCTGCTTGTCCACAAGATGCAAGCCCCGAAATTAAGGCAATTTCAAGGTATATTTCACATAAAAATGGTGGAAAAGGTGCCGCTCGTGATGTAATCGAACAAGTGATGAAAGCACAAGGAAAATGGATGGCACATTTTGATGGGAAACACGATTAACCAAATCAACAAATAAACTTATATTGAACTTTTTAAAACTCATTCGATACCAAAACCTACTCATGCTTGCTTTTATGCAACTTGTTTTTAGGTACGGTTTTTTTAAATTTCAGAATATTTCTTTGGCTCTAAATGACTTACAATATGGATTATTAGTCTTATCTACCGTTTTACTCGCTGCTGGCGGATATGTTATTAATAATATATTTGACCAAGATACGGATACCATAAACAAACCCAATAACGTAATTGTTGGTAAAAGTATTTCTGAAGCAAAGGCTTACAATATATATGTTGCGCTTAATTGCATTGGTGTTGGAATTGGTTTTTATTTATCGAATGTTATACAGAAACCTGGCTTTGCTTCTATCTTTATTTTGATAGCTGCAACACTTTATTTTTACGCTACAAGTTTAAAACAAATGATGCTCATCGGGAATATTATTGTTGCTTTATTACTCGCGTTTAGTGTAATTATTATTGGTGTTTTCGATTTATATCCAGCAACTTATGAAGGGAATCAACAGGAAATGGCAGTAATTTTCTCTATTCTTCTTGATTATGCCTTGTTTACATTTATTCTTAATTTCATTAGGGAAATAGTTAAAGACTTAGAAGATGTAAATGGCGATTACAATCAAGGAATGAATACATTACCTATTGCAATAGGAATCAACCGAACTTCAAAAATAGTTTTTGCTTTAAGTTTCATTCCGGTTTTAGCTATTCTTTTTTACATAAACAATTACCTTTTTCAGTTGCAGTTTGCCACACTTTATTTAATGCTTTCAGTATTAGGACCGCTTCTTTATTTTACTTTTAAAATTTGGAATGCCAAAACAAAAAACGATTTTCACAAATTGAGTTTATTACTTAAATGGATTCTCCTATTTGGGATTGTATCCATTGTTGTTATTACTTTAAATATGCACTATAATGCTTAGAAATAAATTAAAAAAATACAACCTGATTCTAGCTTCAGGTTCTCCAAGACGTCAACAGTTTTTCAAAGATTTAGATTTGGATTTTGAAATCAAGTTAAAAGAAATCGAAGAAATTTATCCTCCTGAACTAAAAGCTGCAGCAATCACTGATTATTTGGCTGAATTGAAAGCCAGCGCTTTTGAAGGGGAATTGCAACCCAGAGATATTCTAATAACAAGTGATACAATTGTTTGGCATAATAATAAGGCTTTGGGTAAACCAAAAGATCAACAAGATGCTTTTGAAATCCTAAAATCATTATCCAATACTACCCATGAAGTAATTACCTCGGTTTGTTTCAAAACTACTTCAGCAACAACAGTTCTTAATGAACTGACTAAAGTTACTTTTAATGAATTAAGTGATGAAGCCATTCTATATTATCTTGAAAATTACAAACCGTATGACAAAGCGGGTGCTTATGGGATTCAGGAATGGATTGGTTTTATAGGTGTTTCAAAAATTGAAGGGTCCTATGCCAATGTTATGGGTATGCCAACCGATAAAGTTTATGAATATTTTTGTAAATTAGCATAAAAACCGGAAATATGATTTTTTTAAATGATTTTACACGAGAACTAATTGGAACTGGAATTGTTTTAGTTTTTTTAATTTCATTGCGAATTATTTCTACAAAACTGGTAAGACGCTATGCTAAATCTAGTCATACTATTGAACATCGAACTAATTTAGTTATCAAATACATTCATTTATTAATTAATATCCTCACAGTAACTGCTTTAATAATAATTTGGGGAGTTCAAACTAAAGATATTTTCATTGCACTTTCCTCTGTTACAACCATTGTTGGAGTTGCAATGGTTGCCCAATGGTCCATTTTGAGTAACATCACATCTGGTATTATTTTGTTCTTTTCTTTTCCGTTTAAAATTGGTGATGTAATAAAAATTCATGACAAAGATTTTCCTATTGAAGCTGAAATTGAGGACATTGGAGCTTTTCATGTTTACTTAAGAACTCAAACTGGAGAAATGGTCATCTTTCCTAATAATTTGCTTTTGCAAAAAGGAATTTCAATTATGAAAAATCATTTTGATGATAAAGAATTCATAGATTAATTTTATTTAAATACTTCGGTCTTATTCACTCTATTGTTGAATTTATAGTTTTATAAGTGTAAATTATATAACTATTTTAAAAAAATCTATAACGCTTTAGATTTTTTATTCTATCATATTTGCTTGTTAAATTTAGAAATAGTTTTAACATCTATAAAAAACTAAAATATGAACGAAATAATAAAACTACCTTTCTACGCAAAGCTTACGCTGATTTTATTGAGCCTAATCAGTTTTGGCTATATTTTTTATATTGGTCAGGAAATTTTAATTCCAATTCTGTTGTCTTTTATATTTGCTATTATACTAAGACCAATTGCTCATTTTATAAGACATAGACTCCGTTTTCCACATGTTATAGCAGTTATGATAACCGTTTTGCTGTTTATTTTACTCTTTATTGGGCTTTTTGCATTTTTATCCATTCAAGTTAGTGAAATGGCTAATGATTTCAATAAAATCGAGAGAAATATATCCATCCACATTCATAATATTCAACAATACATCCGAGAACATTTCAATATAAGTTCAAGAGAACAAAAAGAATATCTTGACACTGCAACGGAAGATTCGATGGAAAAAGGAAAAGAATTGCTCGGTACAACCTTAGCTTCCTTCACAGACACTCTCTTAAACATTATTTTAATTCCCATTTATACTTTTTTAATCCTTTTGTACAGAACCCATTTTATGCTGTTCTTTTCTAAATTGATAAAAAAAGAATACCATCCTAAATTACAGGATATTCTTTCTCAAATAAAAGTAGCCGTAAAAAGTTACATTGTTGGTTTAATTATAGAAATGATTCTGGTTTCCCTATTGACAACAATTGGATTTATGATAATAGACGTTAAATATGCTATTTTATTGGGAATTGTTACGGGAATATTAAACTTAATACCCTATGTTGGAATATTATTTGCTGGTGCTTTAAGCATTATAGCATCCCTAACCGGCACGCCCGACTTATCCATTATTGTTGGTGTCATTGTAGTAAATATAATTGTACAATTAATTGACAATAATATTTTAGTCCCTTTAGTTGTTAGTTCAAAAGTTCAAATAAATGCATTTGTTTCCATTATTGGGATTATTATAGGCGGTGCGCTTTGTGGTATTTCTGGAATGTTTTTAGCCATTCCGATAATTGCGATTCTTAAAGTGATTTTTGACAGAATAGAATCGCTGGAACCTTGGGGCTATTTAATGGGTGATGATTTACCAAAAACATATACGTGGCGTAATATAAAATTACCTCTTTTTGATTCAGAAACAACACCAAAAAAAATCATAATCAAAACCGATATAACTGTTCCAATGTTTACAGAAACAACCACAGAAAATGATATAAACCGTACTGAAAATTAATTGCTTAAAATTTCAAAATCTATTTTTTAAAGCTAATTTTTTTAAGATGTTTCAAAAACAAAAACTGATTTTATTTTTTTTACTTTTTTGTTGCTTTCAGATTTCTTTTTCGCAGGTTAATATGCCCAAAAAGGATTCTTCTGAAGTGTACAAGGATATTCAAACCTATTCCAAAAAAAGAAAGTTCACTAAAATGTTGCATCATTTAATTTTTGAACCCGTTAATATAAAAACTAAAAAGAAAAAAGTAATACACAAAAAATACCTTGCTTTTGAAGGCAGAACTATTAGAAATATAAACATTACAACGCTTGATCCGTTTGGATTTTCAGAAATTGATACAACTAAAGAAGCTCGAAATTGGGCTGAAAGAAGCGGAAACAGAATACACATTAAGACCAATAGACTGGCAATTCAAAATTTATTACTCATAAGAGAAAACGAACCGTTGGATTCCTTATTAGTAAAAGAATCAGAACGTTTGATTAGGACTCAAAGATTCGTTAGCAGAGTTAGTATAACGCCACAATTAATTAAAAACAATCCTGATTCAGTTGATGTTTATATTCGGGTATTGGATACTTGGAGCATTATTCCAAAAGGATCCATTTCTAATTCCAGAGCCACTTTCGAATTGAATGAACGGAACTTTTTAGGATCTGGCCATGAAATTGACAATGAATATAAAACCAGATTCAGCGATGGAAAAAAAGCTTATAGTTTGACCTATAGCATTCCTAACATCAAGAATACATTTATTAAAACTACTTTTAATTATCATATTGATTTAGATAATTATTATGGCAAAAGTGTGAATATTGATCGTCCTTTTTATTCTCCTTTTGCAAAATGGGCGGCTGGAATTTACATTGATCAACAATTTAGAAAAGATACACTTCAGGATTCCAATTTGATATATGCCAAACAAAATTTTAAATACAATTCACAAGATTTATGGGTGGGACATGCTTTTAAAATATTTAAAGGAAACACTGAGGGAGACAGAACCACAAATCTAATTTTATCCGGGCGATTTTTAAATATAAAATACATAGAAAGTCCAACAATAGTGTATGATCCAATCGATTTCTATTCTGGAGAGAAATTTTTTCTTGCCGGAATCGGTGTTACTTCACGACTATTTGTTGAAGACAAATATATTTTTAAAAATGGAGTTATAGAAGATGTTCCCATTGGAAAAATTTATGGAATAACCGGTGGGTATCAATATAAAAATAACACTGGTCGTTTCTATTTGGGTTGTCGAGCTGCTTTTGGGAATTTTTACAAATGGGGTTTTTTAAGTACCAATATAGAACTAGGTTCTTTTTTTGATAAATCGACTACAAACCAGACTGCTTTTTCTTTTCAGGCAAATTATTTCACTAATTTAATTGATATTGGAAAATGGAAATTAAGACAGTTTATTAAGCCTCAACTCATTTTAGGGATAAACCGGTTAAATTCTATAGGAGATAAGTTATCAATTAATGAAAATAATGGACTAATTGGTTTTACAAGTGCTGAATATGGTACTCAAAAAGCAGTATTGACTTTACAAACTCAAGCCTATTCACCATGGGATTTGTGGGGATTTCGGGTAAATCCATATTTTAACTATTCAATTGCCATGCTTGGAAATTCTCAAAAAAGACTTGGTGAAAGTAAAGCATATTCAAAAATTGGGATTGGTTTTATTATAAATAATGATTATTTAGTATTTAGTTCTTTCCAAATATCACTTTCCTATTATCCATCAATTCCAGATATCGGAGAAAATGTATTCAAAACTAATTCTTTTGAGACTACTGATTTTGGTTTTCAGGATTTTGAATTAGCAAAACCTCGCACTGTTATTTATAAATAATAAAAAACACAACCATCTAATTAAAAAGAGATTACAATAATTAAATATTTTTATTTCTAAAGTGTGAATTATATAATTTAATACAATAATTCTATAAGTTCCTTCTTTCAGTTTCGCTTTATCTTTACATTAATAAAAAACATATCAACTAATCCTAAAAAAAACAAGATGAAAAAAGTTACCTTTTATTTAATGATGATGTTATTATCATTAAGTATAATTCCAACCACTACTTTTGCTGCTGAAAAAAATCCAATTACAGTAACAAGCAACACAAAAGAAATTCCAGAAAACGTTAAAACAATGCTTTCTCGTTTAGATGAAATTAAAGCAATGGACAAATCATCCATGAAATCATCAGAGAAAAAAGCCCTTCGTAAAGAAGTTCGTGCCATTAATGCTGAGTTAAGATCAACTGGAAACGGTGTTTATCTATCAGTTGGTGCAATTATAATCGTTATCCTTTTATTGATTCTTTTATTGTAATCCGGTTTCCAAAATAAAATTTAAAGAGAAGCTATATTACTTCTCTTTTTTTATGAAAACTAAAACCCAATAATAGTTTAACTATTTTAAACTGGCACAGTTGTTGGATTTGCACAAAAAGTATTGACTTAAGTAGTGAATATAAAATAATTATTAATTAAATATTTAAAGAATGAAAACATTAAAATTAATTGCGGCAGGAATAATCCTTTTAGTAACAAGTTCGATACACGCACAAGTTTCAGTAAATGTAAATATAGGTACAGCTCCGTCATGGGGTCCCTCAGGATATTCTAATGTAGATTATTATTACTTACCTGATGTAGAAGCTTATTATGACATAAGAGCAACACAGTTTATTTATTTTAATGGAGGAAGATGGATCCGTTCAAGATATTTACCTGGGCAATACAGAAATTATGATCTGTACAATGGATACAAAGTTGTATTGAATGATTATCATGGTTCAAGACCTTACAGTAACTTTAAAAATCATAAAGTAAAATATTACAAAGGATATCATGGTGCTCCTCAAAGAGCTATAGGTCCAAGAGGGAATAACAATAATAAAGCATATAAAAATAACGGCAATAATGGCAACCACGGAGGTAACGGAAACCAAGGTGGCGGAAATGATGGTCATGAAAAAGGAAATGGAAAAGGAAACGGTGGCCATGGAAATGGGAAACATTAAGACTGATTCATGCAATCAAAAAGAGAGTCCCAAATTGGGACTCTCTTTTTTTATACAACCTCTAATAAAATGATTTAAAAGTGGTCCTTTAATTTTAAGCAAATTACATCGACATTCTTTTTTTTTAGTTTTTAAAATATTATTTTGACATTCAATTATATGAAATTTATTATTAATTATTTTTTATATTTACAAGAACAATAGTGTTTAATCAAAAACAGAAACAAGATGAAAAAAGTTACCTTTTATTTAATGATAATGGTACTATCATTAACAGTTATTCCAACCAATAGTATTGCTGCCGAAAAAAATCCAATTGCAGTAACAAGCAATACAAAAGAAGTTCCTGAAAATGTTAAAACGTTGCTTTCTCGTTTAGATGAAATAAAAGCAATGGACAAATCTTCAATGAAATCTTCAGAGAAGAAAGCACTTAGAAAAGAAGTTAGAGCCATTAACGCTGAGTTAAGATCAACTGGAAACGGTGTTTATTTATCCGTTGGTGCTATTATAATTATAATCCTTTTATTGATCCTTTTATTATAATTAAATTTTAAAAAATAGAATCAAAAGAGAAGCTTATGAGCTTCTCTTTTTTTTAGTAATCAAATCTTAATTAAATGTTAAAAAATCTATATTGGCACAGTTGTTGGCTTAACTAAAAAAGTATTTACAAATGAGTTTATATAAAATTATTACTAATTAAATATTTGAAAAATGAGAACATTAAAATTAATCGCCGTAGGAATTATACTTTTTGCATCCAGTACAATACATGCACAAGTTTCAGTAAGTTTAAACATTGGTACACGACCAGATTGGGGTCCTTCAGGATATGCCGAAGCTGAGTATTATTATTTACCAGATGTTGAAGCTTATTATGATGTAAGAGCAACTCAGTTTATTTATTTTGGAGAAGGAAGATGGATTCGATCAAGATATTTACCGAGACAATATAGAAATTATGATTTGTATGGTGGATACAAAGTAGTCTTAAATGATTATCACGGTTCAAGACCTTACAGAAACTTTGATAATGATAGATCAAGATATTACAGAGGATACCGTGGTAATGAGCAAAGAAATATAGGTTATAACAATAATCGCAGAGAATACGACAACCGTAGAGACTATGATAACAGAAGAGACGATCGTAGAGAACATGATAATCGCAGAGACCACGATAACCGTAGAGGTAATGAAGGTAATGGTCGAGGAAATGGAAATGGTAATGGACACGGAAGACACTAATACTTTATAAGTGATCAAAAAAAAAGAGAGAACCAAAATTAGTTCTCTCTTTTTTTATTAAATCAAATTTTTATTTTAAAGAAAACCCAAAACATTTCAGAAAAAATTATTTAATTCCTACATTTGAAGCTATTGCAAATTAAATTTAAAATAATGCAAAAAAAACACCTGCAAGCGATTCTACTATTCCTTTTTTGTTTTCAAATAGCAATCGCTCAACAACCTCAAAAATTAAATTCTGTTGAAATTTATAATCAAATTCAAAAACTTAATTTTTTAGGTTCAGTTCTTTATATAGCTGCTCATCCTGATGATGAAAATACCCGCTTGATTTCTTATTTATCAAATGAGACAAAAGCAAGGACCGGCTACTTATCCTTGACGCGCGGTGATGGAGGGCAAAATTTAATAGGTCCGCAATTGCGCGAATTATTAGGAGTAATAAGAACTCAAGAACTTATAGAAGCCAGAAAAATTGATGGTGGCGAACAATTTTTTTCCCGTGCCAATGACTTTGGTTTTTCTAAAAATCCAACTGAAACATTAGAAATTTGGGACAAACAAAAAGTACTCTCAGATATAGTATGGGCTATTCGAAAATTTCAACCTGATGTAATCATCAATCGGTTTGACCATCGCTCTCCAGGAACTACACACGGTCATCATACTGCATCGGCAATGTTGAGCGTAGAAAGTTTTGATTTAGCCAATAACCCAACCATTTTTCCGGAACAATTAAAATTAGTGCAGCCTTGGCAACCTAAACGTCAGTTTTTTAATACCTCATGGTGGTTTTATGGTAGCAAAGAAAAATTTGATGCCGCTGATAAATCAAATTTGATGGAGATGCAAATAGGCACTTATTTTCCATCAATTGGAAAATCAAATCAGGAAATTGCCGCTTTAAGCCGCAGTCGCCATCAATCACAGGGTTTTGGAAGTACCGGAAGTCGTGGTGAGGAAACCGAGTATTTAGAATTTATAAATGGCGAACCATTAAAAAATAAATCTTCAATTTTTGAAGGAGTTGACACGAGTTGGAACCGTGTAAAAGGCGGAAAACCTATCGGAGAATTATTGACAACCATCGCTTCTCAGTTTGATTATACAAATCCTTCGGCCAGTATTCCAAATTTGGCGAAAGCCTATACGATGATGCAATCTTTAGACGAAAAGCATTGGACCACATTAAAATCTTCCGCAATAAAAGAAATTATTGCTGCTTGTTCCGGATTGTATCTTGAGGCAGTTGCCCAAAATCAGGAAGCAACTCCTGGCAGCATTGTAAAACTAAAACTTGAAGCAATAAATAGAAGTACTATTCCGATGCAATTAATGAGTGTAAACACTTTGCCGGAACAGAAAAACACGCCTCAAAATTCAGCTTTAAATACTAATATTTTAAAAAACATCAACCTCGATTTACAATTACCGACAACAATAGCATACACACAACCGTATTGGTTAAAAGAAAATGGAACAGTAGGAATGTACACGGTGGATGATCAAAAAAACATTGGAATTCCTGATATCATTCGGGAAGTGAAAGTGGTTTTTAACATGCAAATCAATGGAATTGATATTCCTTTTGAGCGAACCGTTGTCTATAAATACAATGATGGCGTAAAAGGTGAAATGTATAATTATTTAGATATTGTTCCTGAAATAACCACCAGTATTCTGGATAAAGTAGCCCTTTTTAAGGATAACAAAAATAAAACTGTAGCAGTAAAAATCAAAGCTGGAAAAGATGCTGTAAAAGGTAATTTACAACTAGACTTACCGAGTAATTGGATGGTTTCTCCAAAATTAATTCCTTTTAATTTAGAAAAAAAGGGAATGGAGCAAATCGTTTATTTTGAGGTAACTCCACCAAATAAACCCAATGAAGCTGTCGCCAAAAGTATTGCTGTCATTGACAATACACAATATGATAAGGACCAAATCATAATCGATTACAATCATATTACCAAGCAACAAGTTTTGAAACCTGCCGAAGCAAAGTTTATCAAACTGGATTTAAAAACGAATGAGGAACGCATTGGTTATATTATGGGAGCCGGCGATGAAGTTCCAAAAAGCTTATCGCAAATGGGTTATAAAGTAACACTTCTAAAACCCGAAGAAATAACTCCTGAAAAACTAGCTAATTTTGATGTAGTGATGACTGGAGTTCGAGCTTATAATACGGTTAAATTACTGGCAAACAAACAAAGTATTCTTTTTGATTTTATCAAAGAAGGAAAAACAATGATTGTACAATACAATAACCCAAATGATCTTGTAACCCCAAACATAGCGCCTATCGCCCTAAAAATTTCTGGCGACAGGGTTACTGAGGAAAATGCTGAAGTTCGATTTTTAGCACCAAATCATCCTATAATGAATTTCCCAAATAAAATCACTTCAAAAGATTTTGAAGGCTGGAAACAGGAACAAGGATTGTATTATCCTAATGAATTTGATAAAGCCTTCACTCCTATTTTATCATCAAATGATAAAGGGGAAACACCAAAAGATGGTGCTTTGTTAGTCGCTCCTTATGGAAAAGGATATTATATTTATACCGGTTTAAGTTTATTCAGAGAATTACCTGAAGGAGTTCCAGGCGCTTTTAGATTAGTATCAAATATGATTTCGCTAAAATCGCCCGTGACCATTCCTGCACAAAAAATCAAGAATTAAAACAATTCAAAAATGGAAACAAAAAAAATAAAAACCTGGAAGAAAAACTATACATGGGTTCTGGTAGCTAACGCCATCTATATTTTGATTTTTTTTCTAATAATGGAAATATACTCTTAAACTATGCAACTATTTGATTGGATTGTACTTATAGTAACTTTACTATTTATTGTAATTTATGGCGCTTGGAAAACAAAAGGAAGTAAAAATGTAGAAGACTTTATTCTGGGCGGTAATGAAACGCCTTGGTATGTGGTTGGTCTTTCGGTAATGGCCACACAAGCCAGCGCAATTACTTTTCTTTCAACTCCTGGGCAAGCGTATCATGACGGAATGGGATTTGTACAGTTCTACTTTGGATTGCCAATTGCCATGGTGGTTATTTGTGTCACGTTTATCCCAATATACCACAAATACAAAGTCTATACTGCTTATGAATATCTCGAAAAAAGATTTGATTTAAAAACACGCTCACTTGCCGCGATACTTTTCTTATTTCAAAGAGGTTTGGGAACTGGTTTAACCATTTACGCACCAGCTATCATTTTGTCCGCAATATTGGGTTGGAACCTTACCATAATGAATATTATTATTGGTTTGTTGGTAATCATATATACCTTTTCCGGAGGAACGAAAGCGGTAAACGTAACTCAAAAACAACAAATGTTTGTGATTATGTCCGGAATGTTAATCACCTTTTTTCTGATTTTACATTATCTGCCAAATGATATGACTTTTAGTAATGCTATGCATATTGCTGGTGCAAATGATAAAATGAATATTGTTAGTTTTTCAACTGATCCAGAAGAAAAATACACATTTTGGAGCGGAATAACCGGAGGTTTTTTCTTGGCATTAGCGTATTTTGGTACCGATCAATCTCAGGTAGGACGTTATTTATCAGGAAAATCAGTTCGAGAAAGCCAAATGGGATTGATTATGAACGGGCTTTTAAAAGTACCGATGCAATTCTTCATTTTGCTTACCGGAGTTATGGTTTTTGTTTTTTTCCAATTCAATCCAGTCCCTTTGAATTTTAATCCAAACAATAAAATAATTGTTGAGAAATCCCAATACAGAGGCGAATATCATGTTTTAGAAAAAAAACTAGATGCACTATCCGAAGATAAAAAAGTGATTAATTTATTGTATATCGATCAACTCAATCAGGATTATGATAATCCGATTCTTCGAAAAGAATTGGTAGCCTTATCTAATAAAGAAAAAGATTTGAGAGATCGTGCCAAAGAAATTATCCTAAAAGCTGATATTCATAGTGAGACCAACGATAAAGATTATGTGTTTTTTCACTTTATCCTTAATTATTTACCCAAAGGACTTATTGGTTTATTGCTTGCCGTGATTATTTCTGCAGCCATGTCATCTACAGCTTCCGGACTGAATGCATTAGCATCGACTACAGCGATTGACATTTACAAACGCAATTTAAAGGAAGAAAAATCAGAAAAGCATTATCTTAATGCGACGAAGTTTTTCACACTGGTTTGGGGAATTATTGCTATTCTTTTTGCTTGTATAGGAACGTTATTCGAAAATTTAATCCAATTGGTAAATATCATTGGTTCTATATTTTACGGCACCGTTTTAGGGATTTTCTTGGTTGGCTTTTATATCAAACAAGTTCATGCCAAGGCTATTTTTAGCAGCGCCATTTTTAGCCAATTAACCATTTTCATAATCTATTATTTCGCCATTTATATTTACCCGAGCGGAGAAGAAAAACTGGGGTATTTATGGCTCAACTTTATTGGTGCGATGTTAACTATTGTGATTTCTTTGCTCTTACAATGGACCATTTTCAGAAAGCAAAAAGAATTAGTTATTGATTAGCGAACACAAAAAAATCCCGTCAGGAAATAATCAAGACGGGATTTTTTTTATTAAAGAAAGCGAAGATTTATTTCTTACTCCACTCTGCTATGCTTTCTTTATTCATTTTAACATAGTCTTGATTTTTAGCAATTTCAGCAGCAGCAAGTGAAACTTTAGCCGTTTCAATAGCTCCTTTTTTATCCCCTTGTTTGGCTTGAATCAAAGATTTCAAACGGTAATAATAGAATGGTTTATCTTGATTCATATCTAAAGCTTTATCAACATAAGTTCTTGCTTTAGTAATATCACCATTGGATTGAAATAAAAATTGTGCTGCAGAAAAATAATCTCCGGCAGTTGGACCTGCTAATGCTTTTTCTATGTTAGCAGTTGCCGTTTTTTGAGTAGGAACCTCAAATTTTAAAGCAGCATAAGAATTCTCCCAATACAATTCTAAAAAAGCAAAATTATTATCTAAATTACTTATTCCTAAAGTGAATGTTTCTACCTTTTTGGATAATGTTTCTGGTTTAACAGTAGCTTTAAGGACCACATTAGCCTCATTCCATTCTGCTGGATTTCCCCAATTATCAGTAGTTTTATAAAAAATTATATCCCAACTTTCAATTTTAGGATTAGTATACAAAGCATATTTTCCTTTTTTCAAAGTTTTACCATCAATAATCACATCATCACTAAATGATATCGTTGTGTTTTCATTTGCTCCAGTTCTCCATACTTTTCCAAAAGGAACCAAATCACCAAAAACGGCTCTTCCTCTGGCACTTGGTCTTGAATAATTAATCTCTACATCTGTCAAGCCTACTGTTTGGCTGATTGTAGCTCTTGGGCTGGCTTGAGGCGTTTTCACTTGGGCCTCAATCGTAAAATTTGCAATAATGATAGCAAATGCAATTAGAATATTTTTCATAGTATTAGTTTTATGTTTTCCAAATTTACAAATTCAGGTATTCTTAAATGTTAATTATTCCTTAATTTGGAATCAATGTTTTTCACTTCATCAAAACCTAATTCATTGAAATGATTGATTACTACGTCAGCTTCCGATAAATCTTGGTCTTTTGAATGAATACTATTGTAACCAACACAAAAAATACCCGCAGCTTTTGAAGCTTTAATTCCGTTAGTGCTGTCTTCAATCACGATGCAGTTTTCTTTTGGAGCAATCGATAAACTAGCAGCATGCTCAAAAATGGCGGGATGCGGTTTTGATTTTGGAAAATCTTCTCCACTCACAACATGGGTGAAATATTCATGTAGCTTAAAGCGACGAAAAACACGCTCGATAGTAACTTTTGAAGCTGAGGAAGCTAAAATTAATTGGATTCCGTTTTCGTGTAATTCTTTGATTAAATTTTCAACACCTTCTAATAATTCTAAATCTTCTTTGCTATCAAAAGCATCATTGAAAATAGATCTTTTTCTCAAAATTAAATCTTCTACATCATGTTCAAGATTAAATTTTTCCTTCAATTTCTGGAATATATTCCGAGTGGAATTTCCTGTAAATGACGTATACAAGTCTTCAGTGACAGCAATATTCAATTCATCAAATTGTTTGAAATAAGCATAACGGTGTACTGGTTCTGTATCGACAATTACACCATCCATGTCGAAAATTACTGTTTGTATCATTTTTTTTTTAGTTTTTTGAAATCTGCTTTCTGTTATCTGCTACCTGATTACTCTTTTTTAAGTAAATACCGAATCACCGTTTCTGCAGCATATAAACCAAATAAACCTGGCATATAACTGTTCGTTCCGTAAAACGATTTTTTAAAATTAGAACCATCTGTCATTTTTAAACTGGATTCATCTTGAATTTCAGAAGAAAAGACCACTTTCAATTTATCAATTTTCACTTCTTTTAATCGTCTTCTGATTGTTTTTGCGAAGAAACAATTCACGGTATTTGTAATATCGGTCACTTTTACTTTAGAAGCTTCCATCTTACCGCCAGCACCCATACTGCTTATGATTTTCACTCTTTTTCGTTTGGCTGCAATAATCAAATTCAGTTTTGGAGTTACACTGTCAATACAATCCAAAACATAATCAAATTCTTCCGAAATAATCTCGAAGGCGCGCTCCGGTGAAAGAAACTCCTGCACGCGGGTCAATTTCAATTCTGGATTAATATCCATCAATCGGTCTCCTACTACGGTAACTTTGGGTTGTCCTACAGTAGAATGCAAAGCAGGCAATTGTCGGTTTATATTGGTAATATCAACTACATCGCCATCTACAATTGTCATTTTCCCCACTCCTGCTCTTGCCAAAAATTCGGCGGCAAAAGATCCTACACCACCAAGTCCTACGACTAATACATTTGCATTTTGCAATTTATTTAAACCTTCTTTTTTAAATAAAAGTTCGGCTCTTTCTGTCCACTCTGCCATAATAAAAGTTTATTCGTTAATTTGGTTATCTGTTTATTTGTTTAAAAATAGTATCAAAATTACTATTCACCTGTTTTTGAATTTCTTCTACTGAAACTCCTTTGTATTTTGCTGCCAATGCATAAACGGTAGCCAAACTTTCTTCTGCAGTATCCGTTTCCAAGAAAAATCGATCATTCGGCATGCTTTTAAAAACGGTTTCCAGCTCGGGGTTTAACAATAAATATTTCCCAAACGAAATATAAAATCCGTTTTCCAATAACTGTTTCGCTAACTGTTCACTTTTGGAAAACCCGTGAATTAGTATTGGAACCGTAATATTCAATTTTTTTGTAATCTCAATCAATTCCTGAAAAGCAGCAACACAATGAATCACAACTGGTTTCTGATATTTCTGTGCCAAAAGCAATTGCTTTTCGAAAACCGACTGCTGTAATTCCATTGGAACTTCAATACGTTTGTCCAGTCCGCATTCCCCCATTGCAAGGCAACCCGGTTCTTGTAATTGGCGCTCGATTATCGCAAAATCAGATTCCAATCGTTCTTCAACAATAAACCAAGGATGAATTCCAATAGAATAAAATGGAATTGTTGCATCAAATTCCCATGGGTATTGATTCACTAACTCCAACACATCAGGCTGATTTGTGAATTTATGCGTATGTAAATTAAAGAACTTCATTAGTCGTGAAATTTTTTAACTCCGGCTTTTATTTCGATATTCAAATCGTTTTCCAAAGGCACTTTTGGACAGGAATATTTATGACTATAAGCACAATACGGATTATACGAAGTATTAAAATCTATCGCAATTGTATCCCCTTTTGGGATTCTCAAATCGATATATTTCCCTCCAATATAACTTTCATTCCCCGAAGTCAAATCAGAAAAAGGTAAAAATAAATAGTCTTTATAGGAAGCTTTTTTCGAAAGTTCAATATTCCTGTACACATTCAATTTTAATTCTTTTCCATCAAGCGTAAAAAAAACTTCTCCGTATTTCACATACAAAGGTTTTCTGTCCGTCGAGGTTTTCATCTCAAATGGTTTTTCTTTTTTTGTTCTTATAAATTTAGCAATCACAAAAAAATGTTCATTCACTGGATAAAAATCCAACGCTTTAAATACAGCCAAATCTTCGGTTGTCAAAGGACTCGTTTTCACATCTGCATATTCTGTATTTAAATCCTTTTGAAATTTGGCAACAGCCGAAACATCGAATTGCTCTTGGCTAAAGCCAAAATTGAACTGCACTAAAAAAAACAAAGCGAATAGTGTTCTCATTTTTATAATTTTAAGCAAAAATAGTTTAAAAGTTACAATGCTACAAAGACGCATCGCTACAAAGTTTTCTACCTTTACAAAATTAGAACTTTATATATGCTCCAAACCGCTTTTCAACGCTACATTAACAATTTTAAAGGATTCACAAGAGAAGTATGGATTCTTACCTTGATTACTTTTATCAATCGCGCTGGCACGATGGTTTTGCCTTTTCTATCTAAATATTTGAAAGAAGATTTACAATTTTCCTACGCTCAAGTAGGATGGATTATGGTCGCTTTTGGTTTCGGATCCATGTTGGGCTCCTGGCTGGGTGGCAAATTATCTGATAAAATTGGGTTTTATAAAATCATGATTTTCAGTTTATTTACCAGTGGAATCCTATTATTCTTAGTGCAATACATCCGTACCTTTTGGGGATTGTGCATTGGAATGTTTGTCATCATGACCGTGGCCGATATGTTTCGTCCCGCCATGTTCGTTTCCCTAGGAACGTATGCTAAACCTGAAAATCGCACCAGAGCATTGACTTTAGTACGACTAGCAGTTAACTTAGGTTTTACTGCCGGACCTGCTTTGGGAGGCTTAATCATCATGAATTTGGGATATAGTGGCCTTTTTTGGGTAGATGGAAGCTCTTGTATCGTTTCTATTTTGATTTTTGCATTATTGGTAAAAGAACGTAAAAAACCTGCTGATTTAAACACCATTAATGATGAGACCGAAATACCTGCTTCCGTTTTTAAAGACAAAATATTCTGGATATTTCTCTTTGTATGTTTTGCCACAGCCATGCTATTCTTTCAACTTTTTACCACTTTACCCTTGTATCACAATGAGAAATTTGGACTTACAGAATTTCAAAGCGGACTTTTATTATCCTTGAATGGATTATTAATTTTCTTTCTGGAAATGCCTATAGTCAGTTTCAGCCAAAGAAAAGGTATTAAAAAACTCAAAATTATCCTTTGGGGTTGCGTACTCATGTCCATTAGTTTTTATCTCCTTTTGATAAACACTTGGGCGGGAATATTAGTAATCAGCATAATTATAATCACTTTTGGGGAAATGTTCATCTTTCCTTTCTCCAATTCTTTTGCTTTAAGCAGAGCTCCAAAAGGGCATGAAGGACGGTATATGGCGTTGTTTACCATGAGTTTTAGTTTAGCTCACATTGCGAGTTCCAAAACTGGACTGGAACTCATCGGGCATTTTGGTTACCAAACCAACTGGTTTTTTATGGGCAGCTTAGGAGTTCTTTCCGTGTTAGGTTGTATTTGGCTGCAAAAACTCGTTCAAATAGAACAAAAATAATCCTATTTTAATACTTTGGGCGTGACCGCCTTGATAAAAGGGGCAAACTAACTAGATGGTTAAACTGCCCCTTTTATCAAGGCGGTCGGGCTATACGCGCTACTTTGGTAGCTTGCTCCTATCCCTCACGCAAACTCATTTTCAAAACAATCTCCCTGAAAATCAGTAATTTTATCTTTCCAAAAGAACTTGATAAACAAGTCAAAATAAATTAAAAACTAAAAAATTAGTTAAATAACTATATTTATAGTTGTGTAACTAAAAATATAGTTTTACATTTGATTCAAATAAAAAAATCATGCAAAAGTTAACCAATAAAGAAGAAGAAATCATGCACATTTTATGGAAGCTCAAAAAAGCTTTTGTAAAAGAAGTCATGGCCGAAATTACTGAAGAACAGCCTCATTACAACACGCTCTCTACCATTGTGCGCAATCTGGAAGAAAAAGGGTTTGTTTCTCACAATGCCTTTGGGAACACCCATCAATACTACCCTATCGTTAGTTTAGAAGAATACAGAAAACGTTTCATGAATACGGCAATCGACAATTACTTTAATAGTTCGTATAAAAACATGGTTTCCTTTTTTGCTAAAGAAGAGAAAATTTCTGCAGCCGAATTACGAGAGATTCTGACCATGATTGAAAATCAAAAAGAAGAAAAATAATTCTTTATAAAGAGCAGTTTTATAACCGCAGAAAAAAGTAAAAACTAGAATAAAATATAATATATAGCGTATGGAAGCACTGTTTATTTATCTCATCAAATCCAGTGGACTAATCGTCCTATTTTATTTAGCTTATTTTTTAATGCTGCGAAAAGAAACCTTTTTCACAAGCAATCGTTGGTTTTTATTGGCTGGATTAATTACTTCCGTTCTTTTACCATTTGTTTTTATCACAAAAATAATCTGGGTAGAACCAACTACGACCCCTATAAATTGGTCAAATGTTCCTATGAAGAATTATACGGAAGAAAAAACATTCGAAGATTATTTACCAATGCTTACAGCTCTTGCTTACGGAATAGGAATACTGCTTTTATTGGCCAAATTTGCCTTTGATTTTTATAGTTTGAATGCTGTTCTAAAAGGGAAATCCATTCAACAACAAGCCGATTTTAAATTTATAGATACTAAAGAAAATGTAGCTCCATTTTCTTATTTCAATACCATCGTTTATAATTCCGCTTTATACACCGCTTCCGAATTAGAAAATATTTTAGAACATGAAAAAGTACACAGCGAACAAAATCATACCATTGATGTGTTGATTTCGAGATTGTTTTGTATTGTATTTTGGTTCAATCCGTTCATTTGGCTATACAAAAAAGCAATTTTACAAAACCTTGAATTCATTGCAGACAACGAAGCCACAAAGAAAATATTCGACAAAAAAGCCTATCAAATCACGCTTTTAAAAATAACAACACATGAGAATTGTGTTGCCATCACCAATCATTTTTATCAATCATTAATCAAAAAACGAATCGTTATGTTAAACAAAAATCAATCAAAAAAATGGAATTCCTGGAAGTATGCTTTAGTACTTCCATTATTAGCGGCATTTGTACTCTCCTTCCAAATTAAAACTATTGCGCAGGAAAAAACGAATCAGAATGCGTCAAAAAGTGTACTGGATGTAGTTACTACTATTAACAAGAATTTTTCAGATGAAGAATTAAAAAAGAAAGCTGAATTTTTCAAAAAAGAATTTAATTGCAATTTAGTGTTCTCTGAAATAGAACGTAATTCAAGTAATGAAATCACAGGAATAACAGTCAATTACAATGGAAATTTATACGGTAATGGTACTTACAAACAACATAGCTCGAATGCAATCAAAGATATTTACATCAAGCATGATGGATCAGGAAAAATTGATATCACTGATGCTGAAATTGATGCGAAAATTAAAAATGATAAAATAACGGCATCACCAGATAAAGTACTTTCTATTGACAAAGAAATTTTCATTAATGGAGAAAAAGTAAGTCAAAATGATATGGATAAATTAGATCCTGATGAAATTGAACGCATGGACGTAAATAAAAAAAATAACCAACAAGAAATCAGAATAGTTACAAAAAAATTCCACAAAACAATTACTGAAAATGACATTTATATCAATGGCGAAAAAGCAGATAAAAATGAATTGTTACAATTAGACCAAAATACAATTGACAAAATGGATGTCAATAAAAAAGAAAAAACAATCCATATTATAACCAAAAACAGAACGTATATTCAGGACAAGAATATGCCAGTTCCTCCAGTGCCACCTACTCCTCCAGTTATGAAATTTAAAGCTCCTGTCGCTCCTGCATTCCCAAAAGCACCCAAAGTTCCAAAAGGAGATCCTGTAAATGGAGATAAAAAAGCATGGAAAGAGTTTGAAAAGAAAATGGAAGACTATGACGCTAAAATGAAAAAACTAGAGCCTCAAATGGAAGCTTTTGACAAACAAATGGCTGAATTTGATAAACAAATGGAACCGTTCAATAAAGAAATGGAAGCTTTTGATGAAAAAATGAAAATTTTTGATAAACAAATGGAAGAATATCAGTCCAATTTGGATAAAGAAAATAAATAATTCTACAACTAATCAAAGAAAAGACGGTCTTGATGAAGACCGTCTTTTTTATATCTTTGAAAAAAATTACCTATGTTTAAAATCTTAGCCCAAATTAACAAAGTCATTCTTCCAAGTTTCACCAAACAGCGATTGGATTTGGTGAAAGCCAAAAAATGGCAAATGGCAATTATTGGCTATAGATATTATGTAACAACCCGCGCTTTGGATTAATACGTAATTGCTGCAAAAATGGCATTACCCTTAATTTTTGCTCTTCCATTTAGAAAAGCCAGTTCCATAAGGAAATTGCATTGTACAATTTCACCACCCAATCTTCCTACCAACTCACAAACTGCTTTAGCCGTTCCTCCAGTTGCCAAAACATCATCGTGAATTAGAATCCTATCACCTTTTTGAATCGCGTCAACATGAATTTCTAAAGTATCCGTTCCATATTCTAAATCATAGGTTGCTGAAATGGTTTCGTAAGGCAACTTGTTCGGTTTTCGAACCGGAATAAAACCAACATTTAATTCTTGTGCGATAAGCATTCCAAAGAAAAAACCTCGACTCTCCACTAATATTACCTTGTCTATTTTTTTATCTTTAAGTGATGAAACCAATATTTCAAGGCATTTATTCCTTGCTTCGGGATCAATTAGCAAGGGAGTAATGTCTTTAAATAAAATTCCTTCTTTTGGAAAACCCTGAATATCACGTAAGTAATTCTTAAGTGGCATATTTTTTTATTTTTTTATAAATTTAGACTTGCAAATTACACAATTATACCTATATTTGCACCCGCAATAAGGCGCTTTAATAAGCCCTTCAATAGCAAAAAAAGGCCTTGTGGCGCAACTGAATAGCGCACTTGATTACGGCTCAAGAGGTTACTGGTTTGAATCCAGTCAAGGTCACAAAACTAAAATCCCATTTCTAACGAAATGGGATTTTTTTTTGTCTTTTTCAGTATATACAACAAATTTTTGTTGGATCAGATGTAAAAACTCAATTGTACGGATGCAATAACGAACTTATTTTATCAGTACACTTCTATATTTAGGTATGTTTTTTAAGACAGCACCAGTGCCTCTAACCACTGCTCTTAAAGGATCTTCTGCAATAAAAACTGGCAAATCCGTCTTCTGCGAAATCCTTTTATCAAGACCGCGCAACAATGCCCCTCCTCCTGCGAGATACAAACCCGTATTATAAATGTCCGCAGCCAGTTCTGGTGGTGTCAATGAAAGCGTTACCATAATCGCATCTTCAATTCTCTGTATAGATTTATCCAAAGCTCTTGCGATTTCCCTAAAGGCAATCCTGACCTCCTTAGGTTTCCCGGTAAGCAAATCCCTTCCACGAACCGTTATGTCATCAGGAGCTTCCTCGAGTTCTTCCATTGCAGCGCCAACATCAATTTTTATTCTCTCGGCAGAAGCATCTCCAATATACAAATTATGCTGCGTTCTCATATAAAACAATATATCATTGGTAAAAACATCTCCAGCAATTTTTATAGATTTGTCACAAACTATCCCTCCAAGGGCAATAACCGCAATTTCTGTAGTCCCTCCTCCTATATCAACGATGATATGTCCCTTGGGCTGCATCACATCTAAACCAATTCCAATAGCAGCAGCCATAGGCTCATGAATTAAATACACTTCTTTCCCATTTACCCGCTCACAAGACTCCTTTACGGCTCTCATTTCCACTTCGGTAATACCACTAGGAATACATACAACCATTCGCAGTGCAGGAGTGAAAAAATTTTTCTTTAATTCAGGTATATTTTTTATAAACCAGCTGATCATTTTCTCTGAGGCATCAAAATCTGCAATAACCCCGTCTTTTAGCGGCCGGATTGTTTTAATATTCTCGTGTGTCTTCCCCTGCATTAAACTGGCCTCTTTACCTACCGCAATAATTTTCCCATTTCTAATATCTCTGGCCACCATAGAAGGGCTATCCACTACTATTTTTCCGTCATAAATTATTAAAGTATTAGCCGTCCCTAAATCCATAGCTATTTCCACTATCATAAAATCAAATAAGCCCATAATATAGTTTTGCTTTTAAAAACGTTATTGTTGCTGTTTTATTCTCTATAAAGATGAAAATACCCCGAAGAAGATGGATGAGACCTCAAGCAACAGCTCAGAGTGGTATACTTTTAAAGTTCGCTCAGTCCGTAAAAAGCAGCTCTAAAGGATGTGTGGCAGATGTGGCACTTTTCAACTTGCTCATACTTATCAGAGATAACCTATTTGTACAGAGATAACGTAAAAACCGAAACCATTATTAAGTTCTTATTAGAATCCCCTAAATTTATTCATTACATATGCTTTAGAGATATTCGAATCATAATAATTTACAACATGACATTCCTACTTCAATAGTCAGTTCTACTCAATTTTTTAAATCAGCTAAAAAAGGTTCGAAAATTGTCCCGATAGGGGCACAAAACCGCCAAAATATACTTTCATGTATTTTATCGGTAAAAAAATGATATTCAGTTACTTATATAATTTATAGGTAACAATTGATTTTTTTAATATTTCGGATTGAATTTTAGGTTAAATCGCTCCAATTAAATATTTTTAAGATTAAACAATTGATTTGTAGCTTTCTATAATTAAAAATAAACTTAATTTTCTTGTAAAATAGCTAACAAAGGCATGTTTTATAAAAAAGTGATTGTAGAAGCAATTTCTAATCTAATATTCGAACTACCAAAAGAGACGGATTCATAAATATTCTATCAACTTTTTTCTTGTTATCTTAATACCTATACATACATCTTGTTAACTCATTATAAAATAAGATTTTTAATTCAAACTTCTATATTCATTAGGAGTATACCCTACTCGTTGTTTAAACAATCTAGAAAAATGCTGAGGGTATTTAAAGCCCAACTCATAAGCGATTTCGTTTACGGTCAAATTATCTACTAAAATTTTGTCTTTTGCTATATCAATTATTTTAATTTGAATGTATTCTTGAGCAGATTTACCTGTTTCCTTTTTTATTAAATCACCAAAATAGTTGGCTGACAAATGTAGTTCATCAGCACAATAGGCAACTGATGGAAGCCCAATAGTACCTGGTTTATCAGAAGTGAAATAGGTATTTAGCACTTCTTCAAATTTTTCTAATATTCCTTTATTAATATTTTCTCTCGTTATAAATTGTCTATCATAAAATCGCTCGCAATAATTTAAAAACAATTCGATATTTGAAGCAATAAGTTTCTTACTATGCTTATCAACTCCAAGTTGCAATTCTAAGTGGATTTTTGAAAAAGAGTCTAAAACAATTTGTCTTTCGCGTTCTGATAAATGCAGTGCTTCATTTGCATTGTAACTGAAAAAATTATAATCATTCATGCTTTTAAAAAGAGAAGTACCATGTATTAAATCAGGATGAAACACTAAGGCATATCCTTTTGGTTGATATACTTTACCATCAGTCTCTACTTCCATTATTTGACCTGGCGCAGCAAAAACCAATGTACCTTCTTGATAGTCATAGTAATTACAACCATAACGCAGATCACCACATTTTATATCTTTCAAAAAGATGCAATAAAAGCCATAATAAATTCGAACAGTCTTTTCGCCACCCCATGATCTTTCGTTTGCTTTTGAAAAATCAATAACACTTATTAATGGATGTAACGTTTCGCAATTGTTAAATGCATTATATTCACTAATTGTATTAAACTTGACTACTTTGTTCATGATAATTTTCATTTTATAATACAAATTTATGTATTTAGATATATCAATTACCATATAGTAAGCACAATAAGTAATATTGGTAGAACAATCCGTAATCCATATACCAAAAACCTTCTCATCAGATCGGAAATTTGCATTGTAGTATAAGTTATCCTAATCACTTGGGAAATTTATAAAAACCATAAAATTAAAGAATCATGCAAAACATAAAATTAAACAACGGAGTAGAAATGCCAATTTTAGGATTCGGTGTCTTCCAGATTCCAGATGCTGCCGAATGTGAAAAAGTAGTATTAGAAGCTATCAATTGTGGGTATCGTTTAATCGATACAGCTGCTTCTTATATGAATGAAACTGCAGTAGGCAGTGCTGTTAAAAAAAGCGGAATACCAAGAGAAGAACTTTTTATTACAACCAAACTTTGGCTACAAGATGCCGGTTATGAAAACACGTTGAAAGCATTTGAAAAATCCTTAAATAAGTTGCAGTTGGATTATCTGGATTTATATCTTATTCATCAACCTTATGGCGATGTATTTGGATCTTGGAGAGCTATGCAGGAACTGTATAATCAAGGCAAGATAAGAGCTATTGGTGTTGCAAATTTTCACCCGGACAGAGTAATGGATTTGATTTCTAATAGTGGTTTTACTCCAGCCATCAACCAAATTGAAACACATCCGTTTCTCCAGCAAACAGAAACACAGAAATTCCTTCAGGAAAACAATGTGCAAATTCAGTCTTGGGGACCTTTCGCAGAAGGAAAAAATAACATTTTTCAAAATGAAATTTTAATTGCTATTGGCGCTAAATATAATAAATCGGTTGCTCAAGTTATCCTTCGTTGGTTAACTCAAAGAGGCGTGGTTGCTATTCCAAAATCAGTTAGAAAGGAAAGAATGGAAGAGAATTTCAATATTTTCGATTTTGAATTATCAGCAGATGATATGCAGATGATTCATACTCTGGATACTAAAAAAAGTTTGTTTTTTGACCACAGAGATCCAAACATGGTAAAATGGTTGAGTGAAAGAAAGCTAGATCTGTAAACCACATTCAAATAATAACTAAAATTGTTATCCAATTTAATAAATTCAAATATGAATCGTAGAAATCTTTTAAAAACCGTAGGACTAGCATTAGCTGGAAGTGCCATACTACCTTTTGATTCATCAGCTAAAACTATAAAACCAGAAGATAATCATTTAAAAAATGACAATCTTCAACCATTGTCCAACAAGCGAAAACTTGGTGCGACTCTTGAAGTTTCCAGCATTGGACTCGGTGTTCAGAACATGAGCCGTACGTATCAAACTACAATTCCTTCTCGTCCTGAAATGCACAATATTATTCGAACTGCATTTGACAAAGGTGTTACCCTATTTGATGCAGCCGAGGCTTATGGTCCTTTTGAAGTGGAACGAATTCTTGGAGAAAGTATAGCGCCTTTCCGTGATAAAATAGTCATCGAAACCAAGTTTGGTTGGAATATTGACCAAGAAACAGGCGCCCGATTACCAGGATTAAATAGCCGACCTGAACACATCAAAATTGTAGTGGAAGGAATGTTGAAAAGACTTCGTACGGACAGAATAGATTTATTGTATCAACATCGTGTGGATCCGCAAGTTCCTATTGAAGATATAATTTGATAAAAGAAGGCAAAATATTGCATTACGGGCTTTCCGAACCGGGACCGCAAACCGTAAGACGAGCACATGCCGTTCATCCTGTTACTGCTATTCAAAACGAATATTCTTTGTTATGGCGTGGGCCTGAAAAAACAATTATTCCACTTTGTGAGGAACTCGGCATTAGTTTCGTTCCTTGGAGTCCACTTGGCGTGGGATTTCTAACCGGAACTATTGATGCAAATACGCGTTTCGCTCAAGGTGATATCCGTGGAAATGAGTCTCGTTTCTCGCCAGAGAATCTACCTAATAACTTGAAAATCGTAGATTTATTAAAAAACTGGGGGACACAAAAACATGCTACTCCTGCTCAAATTTCGCTGGCTTGGCTACTGGCACAAAAGCCTTGGATTGTTCCAATACCAGGCACGACACAGCTGGCTCACATGCTGGAAAATATAGGAGCTGAAAATGTAAAATTTACCCAAGCTGAATTAAAGGAATTCAATAAACAATTGGATGCTATTCAAATTTTGGGTGAACGATTACCTGCCTTTGTTCAAGCTTTTTCTGATGTGGAAGCACCATTAAAGAAAAAATAACAGAAGTCTTATAAATACAATTTAACTTTAAATTCATATGAAAACATTAATTACGGGACTGCTTATAATAATAAGTTTACAATGTTCTTTTGCTCAAGAAAACAAAACAAGTAGTGTTGCTAAGGCTTACACAGTCGCTGAACAAGAAGTTATTCAACTATCTAAAGATAAATGGCAATGGATGGCCGATAAAAATGTCGATAAACTTGAACGACTCTTTGACAACAAATCAAAATTTGTCCATATGAGTGGCACTTGGAAAAAGGATGAGGAACTCGACATTATTAAAACAGGTAGGATTTGGTACAAAAATGCTAAAGTCCATGATGTAGCAATAGAAATTTTCAAAAAAACAGCAATCATTTGGAGCCGAATTACGCTTGAAGCTAATGTCCGTGGGAATGATGTTGTGACTGAATTTACTGTAACAGAAATCTATCAAAAACAAGGTAAGGATTGGAAATTGTTAGGCCTAACATTCAGCAGTGTTCGAGATACACACCAGATTCAGAAATAATAATAAAAATACATAATACTAAAATTTACTACTATGAAAAAATCATTTTTTGGACTACTTCTTCTAATTTTATTTACAACTAATACTTTTGCACAAAATGCAGTTGAACAAGAAATTATTCAGCTTTCTAAGCAAAAATGGCAATGGATGGCTGATAAAAATGTTGATCGTCTCGCTACTTTGTTTGATGATAAATCTGTTTTTGTCCACATGGGTGGAAGTTGGGGTAAAACCCAAGAGATTAACATTATTAAAAGTGGCGGAATTCATTACAAGAAAGCTGACATCCATGAAGTATCTGTAAATATAATTGGCAATACCGCCATACTTTTAAATAAAATTACATTATTAGCAGTAGTTGGAGGGAATGAAGTAACCAATCCGTTTATTGTAACGGAAGTATATGTTAAAGAACATGACGGTTGGAAACTCGGCTCACTGTCGTTCACTAAACTCATGACACCAGAACATTAATAATTATCAAGTGAAAAAAATAGTAATAAGTTTAGCAATTATTTTTAGTTGCAGTTTAGATGCGCAACAAAAAGTTGACAATGCTTCTCGGGAAGCATCACCAATAGTCAAAACAGCTTCAGGATCATTACGTGGCGTAACTGAAGGTGGTGTTTCAGTCTTCAGGGGGATTCCCTTTGCAGCTCCGCCTGTCGGTGAATATCGCTGGCGTCCGCCACAAGCCGTAAAAGCTTGGAAAGGAGTTCGAGATGCAAGCAAATTTGGACCAAATTGTGCTCAAGCGGGATGGGGTGCTGCTCCTGGGTCAATTTCAGAGGGTTCATCGGAAGATGGCCTGTACCTCAATTTGTGGCTACCTGCCGGCACTAAGCCGGGAGCAAAGCTGCCAGTTATGGTGTGGATCCACGGTGGTGCTTTCGTATTTGGCAGTGGTTCCCAACCTGATTTTTCAGGAGTCCAATTTGCCAAACAAGGCGTCCTCCTCGTGACCTTTAACTACCGTCTCGGACGCCTTGGCTTTTTTGCGTTCCCTGCGTTAAGTAATGAGCATCCTGAAGAGCCTAAAGGTAATTATGCCTATATGGACCAGATTGCCGCACTCAAGTGGGTAAAGGAAAACATTGCCGCTTTCGGAGGTAATCCGAAAAATGTAACCATTTTTGGTGAGTCTGCGGGTGGCGTTTCAGTACATTCGCTTCTGACCATACCCGCAGCAAAAGGCCTTTTCCAAAAGGCAATCATCGAGTCAGGCGGTGGCCGCGATGGTGTTCTTACCGGAAGACCAATACATGACGCGAATTCCGACCGGCATTACCCCGTTTCAGCAGAAACGATTGGAAAAAACTTTGCGCACAAACATGGAATCGAGGGCACGGATGCAGCCGCATTGGCGAAGCTTCGCTCCCTTAGTGTAGCCGATATTGTAGATGGAGGACAGGAAACCGATGGCCCCGGAGGTTTACCTATCTATTCTGGTCCGATTCTCGACGGTAAACTGGTTGTTGAAACGGCAGAGAGCGCCTACAAAGGAGGTAGACAGGTCAGTATTCCACTTCTCATCGGCTCGAATAGTGCAGAAGTTCCAGCAGGTTTTGTTAATGCAAAATCTAAGGAAGAATTACTGTCTAATTTCGGAAACCTGAATAAAGAAATTGAAGCAGCATACGATCCTGATGGTAAGACCGATTTAGCCAAGATGCTTACACTTGTTAATACCGATAAAGTTTGGGCAGAGCCAGCCCGTTTCACAGCCAATGCCTTTGTTGCCAAGGGTTCTCCAGCTTATCTCTATCATTTCGCATATGTACCAGTCTCATTGCAAGAAATGTTGCGTTATGGTGCACCACATGCATCTGAGATTCCATATGTATTTAACAATCTTATAGAACGTAATGGATTCACAGTTATGCCAACAGACAAAGAGGTTGCCAGAATGATGAATGTTTATTGGGTTAACTTCGCCAAAACTGGCAATCCAAATAGTAAGGGATTACCGCTATGGCCTATATACAACCCAGAGAAGAACGAGGTTTTCGAGTTCAAACAAGATGGTTCGGCAGGCAATATTCTCGATAAAAGAAAAACAAGATTAGATGTTATGAAGATGGCAGCAGAAAAACCGTAGCTTAAAGAAAGGTATGAAGTAGTAAAAAATAAAGTTTGAATAAACCCCTAAGATAAATGAATCATGAATAAGAAAATAACTATCGTTTTGAGTGTCGCATTTTTGTTGCTAATAACTAGCCCTTCACTGCAGGCACAAAAAGCAAATAAGCAAAAACCTATGATACTCTCAGAGCAAGGAAGTTTTGCTGTTGGAGGAACCATCATTACCAATCCTGGCACATTCGATCCATATAAACCCACTGCTGAAGGACAAACTTTTAGTGGAGACCACGCCTATGTTTTTTATCAAATTCCAGTAAATGCCCGTAAGTTTCCTTTGGTAATGTGGCACGGCATAGGTCAGTTTTCTAAAACATGGGAAACCACGCCCGACGGACGAGAAGGGTATCAAAACATTTTCCTTCGCAGAAACTTTCCTGTTTATGTTATTGATCAACCAAGAAGAGGTAATGCTGGCAGAAGTACTGTAGCAGCTACCATTAATCCAACACCTGATGAACAGCAATGGTTTGATGTTTTCCGTGTAGGGGTATGGCCCAATTATTTTGAAGGTGTCCAATTTTCTCGGGATTCAAATACACTCAATCAATACTTTCGATCTATGACACCAAACATTGGTGCTATCGATAGTAATGTTAATTCGGATGCGATTTCAGCATTATTCAATAAAATAGGTCCTGCAATTTTGGTTACACATTCCCATTCTGGTGGTATGGGATGGCTCACTGCTTTAAAAAATCAAAACGTCAAAGCAATAGTGTCTTACGAACCAGGTAGTGGATTCTTATTTCCTGAAGGTGAAGTACCATCACCTTTAACAAGTTCGGCGGGATCGTTAGAAGCAAGTTCGGTTCCGATGAAAGAATTTATGCAACTTACTAAAATACCTATTGTTATTTATTATGGCGATAATATTCCTGAAAGTCCCTCAAACAATCCCGGGGCAGACGGATGGAGAGTACGTCTCCAAATGGCACGTTTATGGCGAGATATAGTAAACAAATACGGTGGTGATGTAACCGTAGTACATCTTCCTGAGGCAGGCCTCAAAGGAAATACACACTTTCCGTTTTCAGATTTAAATAATATACAAGTGGCTGATTTAATGGCAAGATGGTTAAAAGAAAAAAAGTTGGATTAATTAATAAATACAACCTATAAAAAACCCTAACAATAATTCAGTTGAAAAAAGTAACGGCATATTGTATAATGATGATAGTATCAGCTTGTTTATTTTCGAGTTGTTCCAAGGCACAAAGTACTGTTAAGCAAGAAAAAGATAGTTTGAATACAAATAGTATTCTTATTGTCTATCTAACTCGAACAAAAAACACCAAAACAGTTGCACAAATCATTCATAAACAAATTGGTGGCAAATTAGTTGAATTAGAACTTAAAAATCCTTACCCTGAAAATTACAAAGCAATTGTTGATCAGGTCGCCAAGGAAAACGAAACAGGTTTTTTACCCCCGCTCAAAACCAAAATTGACAGCATTGAAAAATATGATACTGTCTTTATAGGTTTTCCAACTTGGGGAATGCAATTACCCCCTCCAATGAAAAGTTTTTTAAGTCAATACAATTTAAAAGGTAAAACTATTATTCCGTTTAACACCAATGCCGGTTATGGTATAGGAAGTAGTTTTGATAAGATCAAAGAACTATGCATTGAAAGTAAAATATTGGAAGGATTTTCCATTAAAGGAGGCAAAGAAAGAGACGGAATTTTATTTGTGATGGAAGGTGAAAAGAAAATTGAAGCTGAAAAAGAAATACAAAAATGGTTAAAGAAAATAGGGATTCTGAAGAATTGATATGTTTTCAAAGAACAGTAAAAAAATAAATATGAAGGGTTTTAAAATTTTCAATTTTATAGTGATTATAGTAAGCACTGCTTTGTTTCCTAATTACGCTAAAGCAAATCAGATGACCATTATAGACAGCAATTTAAGTGCAAAGGAAAAAAGCATTATAACTATTGCATCACTTACAGCAAAAGGTGATTTAGTCAAACTAAAATTAGCGTTAAACATAGGTCTTGAAGCTGGACTTACCGTGAATGAAGTAAAAGAAGTATTGGTCCATACCTATGCCTATTGCGGTTTTCCAAGGAGTATCAGAGGATTGCAAATTTTTATGGAAGTGCTTAACGAACGAAAAGCAAAAGGTATTATCGATGAACCTGGCAAAGAAGCTTCTCCCATCAAAGAAGAGGGTAATAAATACGAAAGAGGTAAAAATATTTTGGAACAACTTACCAAAACGCCACAATCGGATACGCTTACAGGATATTCCGCTTTTGCACCGGTAATAGATACCTTTTTAAAAGAACACTTATTTGCAGCTATTTTTGAAAGAGATATTTTAACCTACACTCAAAGAGAATTAGTTACGATTTCTGTTATCAGTACGATTGGTAATGCTGAACCAATGCTAAAGGGGCATTTGTCAATTTCTCTCAATGTAGGTATATCGCCTGAACAGTTGAAAGAATTTATAGACGTAATAAAACCAATCATAGGTAAAAAGAAAACTAAAGCTGCAAAAGAAGTTGTAAACGAAGTGTTGAAAAACAGATAGGCTCAATAATTTTAAAATAAAAGAAATGAAAAAAATAGCATCAATAATCATATTAATAATTTCAATAATAACTGTACAGATGTCTAGTGCACAAACTACTCAAATAGAACGAAAGCAAAATCCATATACCTTAGTATATGAGGGAGCTATTACAGAAAATGTAAAGGAAAAAGTAAACATTCATCCCGTCAACTATAAAATTAAAGAGATTACAATAGTTGCTAATATTTACACACCTGCTAACTTTGACTCATCAAAAAAATATCCTACATTAGTTATTGCTCATCCTAATGGTGGTGTAAAAGAACAAGTGGCAGGGTTATATGCACAACGATTAGCAGAAAAAGGTTATATTACCATTACTGCAGATGCAGCCTATCAAGGCGGTAGCGGCGGAGAACCTCGTAATGTAGATAAACCGGCAAACCGAATTGAAGATATATACGCAATGGCTGACTTTATTACTCAATATAAAGGGGTCGATATTTCAAGACTTGGATTACTCGGAATTTGTGGCGGCGGTGGTTATTCTTTAAAGGTGGCCCAATCAGATAAACGATTTAAGGCAATTGCCACACTAAGTATGTTCAATTCCGGTGTAGTACGGCGTAATGGGTTTATGAATTCACAAATTTCTACTATCCAAGAACGATTAAAAGAAGCTTCTGATGCTCGTGCCCAAGAAGCTACAGGCGGTAAAATAATGTATGTGGGAGATACGCAACTCACTGATAAACAAATAGCAGCACTACCGTTTGATTTATATCGTGAAGGATTTGAGTATTACGGCAAAACACATGCTCATACAAATTCCACATTTAAATACACTAAGAGCAGTCTTATGGATTTAATGACGTTTGATGCCAGTAGTAATATGGACTTGATAAACCAGCCATTATTAATGATTGCAGGAAGTAAAGCTGACAGCTATTATATGACGGACGATGCTTTTAGCAAAGCTACCAATGCAAAAAATAAGGAACTATTTCTTATCAATGGAGCTACTCATATAGAAACCTATTGGAAACCCGAATACGTATTGCAAGCGGTAAATAAATTGGTGAATTTTTATCAAACTAATCTTTAACGTTTAAAATGATGAAACTTAAAAACATGGCAGGAATATTTCTTATGGGAGTGTTTGCTTTTTCTTGCAAAGCACAAAAAAAAGCAACACTTTCAACAGAGAAAGCATCACAAAAATCAATCCTTTTCCCCAAAGGAGAAAAAATTACCAATGATAATTTTACAGGTACGGCTTATTTACAAATACTGATAGCTGCTGATAGTCTTAATCCAACCTCAGTAGGAAATGTAACCTTTGAACCTGGAGCAAGAACAAAATGGCATCTGCATCCGGGCGGACAAATTTTGTTGGTAACCGATGGAGTTGGATATTATCAGGAAAAAGGGCAACCTATAAAAGTACTTCGAAAAGGGGATGTAATTAAATGTCTGCCTAACATTGTGCATTGGCATGGTGCAAGTATTGACGCAGCATTTGTTCAAGTAGCTATTACAAATACTCAAAACGGTACGCCTGTTTGGTTAGAAGCGGTAACAGATAATGAGTACACAAGTTCAAATAAATAAAAACAGAAAAAATACTGCTGAATTTTTGACAGCTTTATTTCTGAAAACAGTAGGCTAAGAGTTTTAAATCATCTAAAAACAGTTCGAAAAATTATCCTAAATGGGTTACAATGTTGCTTCTACTCCCTTCCAAATAAGTTGTTTTGACTATCTTTAAAAACTTTAAAAGAAAATCATGGAACCACAATCTTATAAAAATCATATTCGGTATTACCCACCCCATCATTTTGTTTATTATCCCATTATAATGACATTTTTGGCCTTCAGCGTGTATTTTAGTTGCACCACCGAAGACAAATTGATTTGGACTTTTATCAGTGCTATTTTTGTTGTTCTGTTTTGTCTGGCTTTCATGTTGCGCCAACATTACGCATTGACTTTGCAAAACCGAATTGTACGATTAGAGCTTCGGTACCGCTATTTTTCTATTACAGGTAAAAGATTGGAGGATTTTGAACACCAATTAAATGATGACCAATTATTTGCCCTACGATTTGCACCAGATGAAGAACTTCCTATGCTTATCGAAAGAACGTTGAATGAAAATCTTTCGGGAACAGCAATTAAAAAAGCCATCATTAATTGGAAAGCAGATTTGGACAGAGTTTAAAATTTAAAAAATAATTATTCCAAATTCTGAATTGTATAGCTATAGAATTTTGTTTCTTTGTTGCGCAAAATCATCGCCTTAAACTTGAATTTAAAACCCGTAAATGCCAGAATATTTTCTAGATATTGAATACAACAACATCATTTATAGCGAAGAAGAAGTCAATTTTAAGGAATTTGAGTGTTGTACTTTTACAAATTGTAATTTCTCCCAATGTATATTTCTGGCAGTAACTTTTATTGACTGCACTTTCAATGATTGTACTTTTAGCAATGCTAGAATAAATTATGTCGCCTTTAGAACCGTGACTTTCAATCGTTGTGAAATCAAAGAAGTCAATTTTGCCATGTGCGACAAATTAATTTTCGAAATTACTTTTAATGATTGTGTTTTAGATTTCTCCAAGTTTTATACCTTAAAAATTAAAGGAACATCCTTTACCAATTGTAGTTTAATTGCAGTAGATTTTATGGCTACTGATTTGACCGAAGTCGTTTTTGAAAATTGCGATTTATACCGTTCTGAATTTGCAAAAGCAATTGCCAATAAAGCGAATTTTAAAACAAGCTACAACTACACTATTGATCCAACCAAGACAAAATTAAAGAAAGCTATTTTCTCTTTAGAAGGTCTAAAAGGATTGCTTTACAAACACGAAATTATAGTTAAATAAACCGTTACGAAATCACTTTCCCATCTTCCATGGTAATGATTCGATTCGTCCGTTCAGCAAAATCAGTATCGTGGGTAACAACCAATAAAGTCTGATTTTGTTCTTGGGTCAATTTATTAAAAATATCAAAAACCAAGTCGCTATTTTTCTTGTCTAAATTTCCTGTAGGCTCATCACCCATAATAATCAGTGGATCATTTATCAAAGCCCTGGCTATAGCCACACGTTGTTTTTGCCCTCCGCTTAATTGATTTGGCATTTTCAAAGCTTGGTCTTCCATATCCAATGTTTTCAAATGTTTCATCGCTCGATGCTCGAGTTCCTGATTAGAATATTTACCCAATTTCATTCCCGGAAGCATGACATTTTTCAAGACATTATATTCCGCAAGCAAATAATGAAACTGAAATACAAAACCTATCTTCTCATTCCGTATTAACGCCAGTTCTTTGTCGGTCTTTCCAGTAACAAGTTCGTTATGAATAAATATTTTACCGTCATAATCCGTATCCATTGTAGAAAGCAAATACAACAAGGTCGATTTTCCGCAACCCGATTTTCCCACGATTGAAACAAACTCACCATGATTAATACTCATGTTAATTTCTTTTAAGACCTGAAATTTAACAGGGTCATAAAAATATTTGCTCAGACCAACAGCCTCTAAAACTTTATTGTTCTCCATCGTTATTTTCCTCTGATTATTTCTACTGGATCAACTTTACTGGCTTTCAAAGCAGGGAAAAGTCCTGCTATTGTAGTGGTAAATAATGCGAAAGTAATTCCGATAACATAGAATAAGGGATTGTAATTTATGGGATAGGTCTTTATTGTAGGCAACGAAGCCGTTTCAAATGGAATTACATCTATAATGGAGGAGAAAATATAGCCAAATAACAATCCAAATAATCCCCCGGCAAGTCCAATAATAATAGAAAGTGAAACAAAAATCCATTTGACATCATTCCCTGAAAAACCAGTTGCTTTTAGAATCGCTATACTATCCATTTTTTCATAAATCATCATATTTAGGATATTATAGATCCCAAAACCAGCCACAATAAGCAACACTACTCCTACTGCATAGGAAATAATACTCCGTATTGTACTTCCGGTTTCAAACTGTGAATTTGCTGTTTGGTAATCGATAGTATCCAAGTTGAATTTATCCCTAAACTCTTTTGCAACAGCAGGAGCCGAAGCCATATCAAAAAGTTTAATTTGTATATCAGTAATATAATTTGTGGATTCACCTAAGATTTTTTGGGCTGTGGCCAATGAAGTATAACTCATCGTATTATCAATTTCAGCAATACCAATTTCAGAGATTCCAACGATTTTTAAAGAGGCCAAATTCCCTTTAGGAGTAGTAATTTTAATAACATCTCCTTTAGAAAGTAACATTTTATCTGCCAATCCTTTTCCTATGATAATACTGTTATTCTGAAGCAAATCAGCCACTTTTCCTTCTATGATATAATCGCTGATTTTAAATAATTTCTCTTCTGGTAAAACATCAATACCATTAACGATTCCGGAAATTTCAATGGTTCCAGAATTAAAAAAAACAGCAGTTTTTACCTTTGGCGCAACATCAATAATGCGTGCATCTTCTTTTAAAACTTTAATAATCGTTTTACCATTGTAAATAGATTTCCCTCTATCTTTTGGTTTTATAGAATGAATAAAATTGACGTTTTTTTTATAATCACCAACTAATGAAACAGGTTGATTTTCAGAAGGTTTAATTTCGTTATACAAAAGAACATGAGGAGTTCTATTGAGCATTAATCCATCCAATAAATCATTTAAACCATGCATAAAACTAACCAAAGAAATAAACATGGCAATACCAAAGGTTACTCCAACGGCCGCAACAATAGTTTGTTTTAGTCTGGCTCGAAGCAAATGTAGCGCAATATTTAAAATTAATTTGAAGTTCATTACTTAGGCATATAAATTGTTTCTTCAGCTTTTAATCCTTCTAGAATCTCTACTTTCTGATAATCACTCAAACCTATTTTTACTTCTCGTTTTTCATCTTTATTCACCAAAACATATTTATTTTGAATTAAATAAGACTTAGGAATCGTGATTGTATTTTTCTTAATCTGAATGATAATGTTCGCTTCAGCAGTAAGGTTAGGATATAATTTATCAGGCGGTTTTACAAAATGAGCTTCGATTTTAAAAGTACGGGAACGCTCATCCATGATAGGATAAATTTTGTCGACTACTGCTTCAAAAACCTGACCTTTATAACTGTCCATCGTTACCAGTACTTTTTGCCCCAGCGTAACGTTTACCATGTCATTTTCATCTACTTCTAATTCCAATAAAAAAGAATCTGCTTTACCTATGATTGCCAAAGGAGTTTGTGGAGTAATCAAACTTCCTTCTTTCACCAACACATCAAATAATTCCCCTGAAAAAGCACTTTTAACACTAAAATCGCTTTGTGATTTTTGATTGATTTTAAGATTAATGCGATTGCGATTTTGGTCGTTTTCTAATTGTGCTTTGAGTTGGCCCAATTGTTTTTTGGCAGATTCATAATTGATTTTAGAACTTTTAAAAGTTAATGCTACTCTTTCAAAATCAACTTCTGAAATTCCACCTTGATTTTTAATGTTCTTGTTCCTGTTATAAATTGATTCGTCTAAGGTTAATTTATCTTTGGCAGACTCGACTTTCATTTCCATTTCGGAAATTTTATCATGAATATAACGGCTACTTTGCTGGCTTAATTGATACGCTAATTGAGCATTTTCAGTATTCAATTCCGCTTTATCACTTTCCAGTTCAAATAATGATTGCCCTTTAATTATGGATTGACCCGCAACTACATTTACTTTTTGCAAGGTTCCGTTAACTGTAGAAAAAACGGTATATTGACCATCAGCTTTAATAACGCCTGAAGCATAAACACTTTCCGTTACATCCCCCAAAGTGGATTTTGTTTCTTGATTCTCTTTTTTTGAACAGGATAGAATGGCAAAAAGCAATAAATAAAATAATGATATTGATTTATAACTCATTTAATTTTTATTTAACATTATAAGTTACTATAAATTCTTTCTATCAAATGTACGATAATATACATTTTAATATTAAATCACAGGTACTTAATTATGCAATAAAAAAGTGTTTTTTGTAAGAGAAAATCCAGCAATAAATTACAAGTCTTTTTGCATAATATAATCTTCCATCAAATAGCCATTGCCAATTTCGGTATCATACTCATCTACAATTTCAAAACCTATTTTTTGATAAAAGGTAAATGCTTTATTAAATTTATTTACATTTAAGGAAATCGCAACGGAATGATTTTCTTTTGCCAAATTTTCGATGGTATCAATCAATAATTTCCCTGCTCCTTTACCCTGTGCCTCAGGAAGTAAATAGATTTTGTGCAAACGTGTTACATTTTTATCTAAGTAATTGTGTTCGTATGAAGCAAATCCAAGGCAGACAGCTCCATCAAAAGCCAATAAAAAGAAATGTCCTTTATTAGTCAAGTTATCAATCAAAACTTCTGACGTATACCATAAATTAAGCATAAAATCGATTTGCTCCTGCGAAAGTATTTCGCCATAAGTATCGGGCCAAGATTTATAAGCAATCTCTTGAATTGTATTTAAGTCTGCTATTGAAGCTTCTTTTATTGTAATCATTGTAATTTATTTATTGAAATTAAAGCAAATCCCCTTTAGGAATAAACACATAGAATTTAGCCCCTACTCCAGGTTCTCCTTTTACTTTTATGAAACCTTTGTGGTTCTCTACAATTCTATTACAAATCGCCAGACCAAGCCCAGTTCCTGAGTATTTAGGATCCGTTTCTAAACGTTTGAATAAAAGAAATATTTTTTCGGCATACTCTTGTTTGAAACCAATTCCGTTATCTTCTACGACAATTTTATAATAATCCGCTGCATTCGTTATTTTATAATCTAGTACTTCTTTTTCAGTAATTTCTTTAGAAACGATACTTATTTGAGGCGGTACATCGTCTTTACTATATTTAAGAGAATTAGAAATTAAGTTTATAAAAAGCTGTTTTATCTGAAACGGTATTACTTTGATTGTTGGTAAATTTCCCGTTTGAATAATAGCTTTTTTCTCTTCAATAGTAGAGGATAAATCTTGAAGCGTTTCATCTACCAGTTTGTTTAAATCTGTTTCTACAAAAACCTTATCTCCTTTTATTGTTCTGGAATAATCGACTAAATCTATTAATAAGGTCTGCATTCTATTGGCCGCAACACGAATTTTAGAAAAATATTCTTTTCCTTGCTGGGTTAGCAAATCCAACTCTTTTTCTTCTAATCTGGAAATAAACATTTGAATCTTACGAAGCGGTTCCTGCAAATCATGACTCACTATATTATTGAAAGCTTCGAGTTCTTTATTGATATATTTAAGCTCTTTATTATTTTCCTCTAATTCAAGTGTTTTTTTGTACTGGTTTGTAATATCACAATTCACACCTATTTTAATTAAATTTCCATTTCCATCATTAGTAAAACTTCCTACGCCCAAAATATATTTCACCTCCTCATTTGGAGTTAAAAATCTAAATACCATCGAAGTAGACTGGTGATTAATCAAAGAATCTTTATGCACTTTTGTTACATAATCTAAATCATCAGGATGAATATATTTAATTGTATTTTTTATATTGGGCTCAAAAGCATTGGGTTCAACCCCCATTAGGCGGAACAAATTATCTGAAAAAGTATAAGTATTCGTTTCTAGATTAACCATCCAATGTCCAAAACCAGCAGTCATTTCAGCAGTATTGTACGACTCGTTAAGCAGTTTTAATTTATCATTTGCTTTTTTGAGTTCATCAATATCTACATTCATTTTATTGAATGATAACAGTAATATTAAAAGAGAAAGGATGACTAATAAAAAGGCTGTTATAATGGAGTCCCGCAATTCAAATTGATGACTGTCATTTTGAAATTTTGTTTTTGCACTTTCTGAAAATATTATTTTAGTGACAAAAGATTTCATCATTTCAGTAACCTCACTACTTTCAAGTAGCTTAGCATTCAGATATAATGGCCCTGAATTTTTACTTTTAGCAATAATTAGCGTTTGTCGGAACAGCTTAAATCTATAATCAATGATTTTTTTAAGTCGGTCAATATCCTTATTTCTGGCAGGATTCTTCGAAGTCAACCTTTTTAAATTCTCTAAGTTTTCTTCAATTTTACCTCTGCTCAAAAAACGGTTTGCTATATATGATTCATCTTTTGTTATAATATAACTTCGCAAACTCGTTTCGTAATTACTGATTACTGATAAAAGTTTTTCTAATTCAAGTTGAGTTTCATTTGAATTTGCAATTAACTCAACCGTTGAGTCAAGATTTTTCATTTGGGAATAAAACATTGAGGCTATATAGCAAACCACAACAATTGCAATAGCTAAAGCTATTTTAAACACTTGAGCGTTTTTATATAGTCCTAGAATTTTCATTTTCCCTTTTTATATGCTGAAGAAAAAAGTTTCTATATTTAAGCCTGATGTATGAAATTGCCAATTCATATTTACCACTTCCTTAATTACTTTTTTCAACATTGAAAAATCGTTTGGTTTTTTGATATAAATGTTAGCGCCCTCTATAAACGTATCCTCAATATCTTTTTCTGATGAAGAAGTAGAATATATGGCAATCGAAACATCTTTAAAACGAATATTTGCTCTTATTTCTTTCAGACAATCTATACCGGTTTTTCCTGGCATATTTAAATCAAGAAATAAAACATGGGGCAACCTAATATCAGGATGTACTAAATAATCCATTAGATCCTTACCATCTTTAAATAGAGTCAACTTATTATTCATTTTAAGCTCCTGTATAGCTTCACTAAAAAATGTACGATCATCTTCGTCATCGTCAGCTAAAAGAATATGCATTGAATCTTGGTGTGAAATCATAAAATATCGGGGGTTATTTTGTGTTTTTTATTATTCATTATTAGCTAACTCTCTTCTTTTACCAACAATTCTTTTAAACATGGAAGGCGTTAATCCTGTTACTTTTTTAAATTGAGTTGATAAATAAGCGACACTGCTATAATTCAGTTCATGAGAAATCTCAGTTAATGTCAGCTTCTCTTCAATTATTAATTTCTTTGCTCTTTCAATCTTTTGGATAATAATAAAATTCTCAATTGACGTATGTGTATATTCTGAAAAAACATTCGTGATATATCCATATCTAAAGTTCAATTTATCCGATAGATACTGAGAAATTGTTATGTTAGGAAATTTATCCTTTTCATAGACAATTTCAATTATTGCATCTTTAATCTTTTGAATTAATTGCCCTTTTGGGTTATCTATAATATGAATAGCATACTTCTTTAAACTATCTTGAAGTGCCGTAAAGCTATCTTCTGAAACATCGTCACTAATTTCAATTTGTCCTAAATCCAACAGTTGATATTTAATATCTAAATTTTCTAATTGATCTTGCAATATCGCCCTGCAGGCAATATTTCCATCATAATTAAAATTGAGCTTCATAGCAATAACAATTGTTAAAGTTAAAATTAAACGCTAAAAGTAAATCAAAAATTATTAATCCATAACAAATAATTTACTTTAAATGTAAAACATTGCTTTCTTTAAAATGTAAAAAATATAAAAAGCTGATTATTAATACTCTTGAATAAATTACATTCATTCTTAAAAAAATCATAATTAAAATTATCCGTGAATCGTTTCACTTTTTCCGTAATTTGTTATAATATTTTCTTCAAATTCCAGCCATTCTCTCCAACGTTTTTCAACATCAATTCCTACTCCATATTTCCTTGCATAGGTTATAAAAGTGGTGTAATGACCCGCTTCACTTTCCATTAAATCTCTGTAAAAAACAGCTAATTCTTCGTCTTGGATGTTTTCTGAAAGTACTTTGAAACGTTCACAACTTCTAGCTTCTATCATCGCTGAAAACAATAACCGTTCCACTAAACCTGAAACTCTGCTCCCATCACCGCTTTTTTTCATGTACAAATACAATTCGTTCACATAATCATCTTTGCGTTCGCGTCCCAATTTCAAGCCACGCTTAATAATGAAGTTGTGCACTTGCTCAAAATGGTCGATTTCTTCTTTGGCCAAAGCCAATAAATCCTTCACTAAATCTTGGTGTTCCGAGTTATTAGTGATAATTGTTATGGCATTTGTAGCTGCTTTTTGTTCGCACCAAGCATGATCCGTCAAGATTTCCTCAATGTTTTTCTCTACAATATTCACCCATCTCGGATCGGTTGGCAATTTTAATCTTAGTACAGACATTACAAAATTTGTTTAAAGTTTGAAAAAAAATAAGGTTTAAAGTTCCATTAAAAATGAAAAAGTTTAAAGTTCAAAATTTTGTGATACCTTTTCGAAACACAAAACTTTAAACTTTAAACCTTTAAACTTTAAACTAAAAAAAATTAGTATACGAAAATAGCTCTTTCGCTCATCATTTCGTTTACTTCAGCAGCTACCGCTTCGATAACATCTTCGTTAGTATGATCCACTAGCACTCTATCAATTAGAGCAACAATTGTTTCCATATCTTCTTCAAGCAAACCACGAGTGGTAATTGCTGCAGTTCCTACACGAATTCCTGAAGTTACAAATGGTGATTTATCATCAAATGGAACCATGTTTTTATTTACCGTAATTTCTGCTTTTACCAATGCATTTTCAGCATCTTTTCCAGAAATATTTTTGTTTCTTAAATCAATCAACATCATGTGGTTATCTGTACCTCCTGAAATGATTTCATATCCTCTTTTTACAAAAGCATCCGCCATTGCGTTAGCATTTTTTTGCAATTGCAAAGCATAAGTAAAAAATTCATCATTCAATGCTTCACCAAATGCTACCGCTTTAGCAGCAATAATGTGCATTAACGGACCACCTTGATTTCCAGGAAAAACAGCTAAGTCTAATAGTGAAGACATCATTCTGATTTCTCCTTTTGGAGTAGTTAAACCAAATGGATTTTCGAAATCTTTACCCATTAAAATTAAACCGCCACGAGGACCACGTAATGTTTTGTGTGTCGTAGTTGTTACTATATGACAATGAGGCAATGGATCGTTCATCAAACCTTTTGCAATAAGACCTGCAGGATGAGAAATATCAGCCAATAAAATAGCACCAACACTATCAGCAATTACTCTGAAACGCTCAAAATCCATATCACGAGAATAAGCCGAAGCTCCTGCAATAATTAATTTTGGTTGTTCTTTTGTTGCAATTTCTTGAATTTTATCGTAATCTAATCTTCCAGTTTCCTTATCTACACCATAGAAAGAAGGGGTGTATAAACGTCCAGAAAAGTTTACAGGAGAACCGTGAGTCAAATGTCCACCATGTGACAAATCAAAACCTAAAATTTTATCTCCTGGTTTGATACAAGCGTGATAAACCGCTGTATTTGCCTGTGAACCAGAGTGTGGCTGCACATTTGCATAAGCAGCACCAAATAATTCTTTGGCTCTGTCAATAGCAATTTGCTCAATAACATCAACTACTTCGCAACCGCCGTAGTATCTTTTGCCAGGATATCCTTCTGCATATTTATTGGTTAAAACAGAACCAGCTGCTTCCATTACTTCGTCACTTACGAAGTTTTCCGAAGCGATAAGTTCTAATCCGTGTATTTGTCTTTCTTGTTCTTCTAGAATAAGGTCAAAAATTTGTTCGTCGCGTTGCATTTCTTTGATTTTCGTTAATATGTTGCAAAAATACAAAAAAACGTTTGGTTAATAGTTAGATTATAATATATTTGATGAGTAATTTTCAACAAAATAATTAACATCAATATGCCTATAACAGCCAACAATACTAAAAGAAAATCATGGTTAGAAGTAGCTACAAGCAGCGATTTTCCCATTCAAAACATTCCTTTTGGTGTTTTTCTTACTAAAGAGAACATAGTGACTGTAGGGACAAGAATTGGAGATTTCGCAATTGATTTGGGAGCTTTACAGCAATTAAATTATTTCGAAGGTATTGAGCTGACGGATGATATGTTCATGCAAGACACTTTGAATGATTTTATTTCGGATGGAAAAAAAACATGGCGATTGGTTCGAAATCGTATCGCCGAAATTTTTGACGAAAAAAATCCAAAATTAAGAGATAATACAAAAGACAGAGATATTGTCATCTTCAAAATGGAAGATGTAGAAATGCAATTACCGGTACTAATAGGTGATTATACAGACTTCTATTCCAGTAAAGAACATGCAACCAATGTAGGAAAAATGTTTCGCGACCCAGAAAATGCGTTATTACCAAACTGGCTTCACATCCCTGTAGGGTATCATGGAAGAAGCTCTACTATTGTTCCTTCAGGAATTCCAATACACAGACCAATGGGACAAACATTGCCAAATGGCGAAAATACTCCTGTTTTTGGCCCTTCCCGTTCCGTCGATTTTGAACTGGAAACTGCTTTTATAACAACCGATGTCAATATTATGGGAGAAAATATTCCTATAAATGAAGCCGAAGATTATATTTTCGGAATGGTTTTATTGAATGACTGGAGTGCCCGTGATATTCAAAAATGGGAATATGTACCACTAGGGCCATTCTTGGCAAAAAACTTTGCCACTTCAATCTCCCCTTGGATTGTAACTATGGATGCGTTGGAACCGTTTAGAACTAAAGGTCCAAAACAAGAACCTACTCCGCTACCTTATTTACAACAAAAAGGAAAACATTCGTTCGATATCAATTTAGAAGTCGCAATTCAACCTGAAAATGCCGAAAAAACAGTTGTTTCTCATTCTAATTTTAAATATTTATACTGGTCAATGTGCCAACAGCTAGCGCATCATACCTCTAATGGTTGTCGCGTAAATTCGGGTGACATGATGGGATCAGGAACAATCTCAGGACCAACTGAAGATAGTTTTGGTTCCATGCTAGAATTAACTTGGGGAGGAAAAAATCCTATAAAAATGAATGACGGGACAGAACGTAAATTCATCAATGATAATGATACTGTAATCATGAAAGGATTTTGCCAAAATGGACAAGTTCGAATTGGTTTTGGTGAAGTTTCCAGTAAGCTGCTTCCACCATTCGTAAGAAAATAAAAAATTAAAAATATACTTTTCAAAAACCTAACATTTATTCTATTTTTGTTAGGTTTTTTTGTGGCATTATTTTTGAAATTTGATTTAAAATAGGATTACAGCTTCAAATAAACAACTACTTACTTTTTTGCTTATGAAAAAAATTACTCTTTTATTATCCCTATTTATTCTTGTTTCGTCTTGTGGCGTAAAGCAAACTCAAAACTTATTAAGCTCCGGAAATTACGATCCAGCAATTGACAATGCCATTTCAAATTTACAATCCAATAAAGACAAAAAAGGCAAGCAGGATTATGTCTATTTACTGGAAGAGGCTTTCGCCAAAGCCAAAGAGCGTGACTTGAACACGATAAATTTATTGACAAAAGATGCAAATCCGGCGCAATTGGAAAAAATATACACCACATATATACAATTGAATAACCGTCAGGAAAAAATCAAACCGATACTTCCTCTAAAATTAATTAAAGAAGGCAGGAATGCAATTTTTCCTTTCGATAACTATAATGACCAAATTATTGACAGCAAAAATGCCTTGTCAGCTTATTTATATGCTAATGCAAAAAAGTTAATGCTCACTTCAGACAAGATGAATTTCCGCAAGGGGTATGATGATTTGGACTATTTGAATCAGATAAATCCAAATTACAAAAATGTTTTGCAACTCATGGACGAAGCTAAATTCAAAGGTTCTGATTATGTTTCAGTTTACACCAAAAACGAAACCAACATGATTATTCCAGTTCGCCTACAAAATGATTTATTGGATTTTAGTACCTATGGATTAAATGATAAATGGACCGTTTACCACAGTAACAAACAAAGAGGAATTGATTACGATTACGGTATGATGATTAATTTTCGTCAAATTTATATTTCACCGGAGCAAATCAAAGAAAGAGAATTTGTAAAAGAGCGTATCATAAAAGATGGTCTCAAAAAACTGATTGATGCTAACGGAAGAGAAGTTTTAGACGAAAAAGGAAAAGTGGTTATGGTTGATAATCTTAGAACCGTAAACGCCCGTATTTATGAATCGAGACAATTTAAATCCTGTCAAATTACCGCAAAAGTGGATTATGTAAACCTAAGAAGCAATCAACTCCTACAGTCCTTTCCTGTGACAAGTGAGTTTACTTTCGAAAACATCTATTCAACCTATAAAGGTGACCGACGCGCTTCTGACGATAATTATTACTCTTATTTTGACAAAAGAGCTGTCGCTTTTCCTAGCAGCGAACAAATGATTTATGATACTGGAGAAGATTTAAAAGCCAAGTTAAAAGATATTATTAGTCGCAATAGATTTCGAAATTAATTGGTTAAATCAATACAAAAATAAAGACTCCCTGAAAATAAATTATCTCAGGGAGTTTTTTATTTAGAGAAAACAAACATTGTATTAAAATTTTGTTACAAAAAACAAAATAAGTGTTCTGTTTCCAAAATAATTGTATTTTTGCACCCATGAATAATATAAGTGTACATATAACTTCTATATCACGGACAAACAGACCTACGGCTTCTCCCGAAGTACGGATGCTATAATATAGTACCCACAACGTGTTTTGTTTTTGTTTTTTATTCATTTCTCATTTATACCGTTTTGAAATTATCCCAGTTAGCCATTGGATTAATATATCCTAAAAAAACTATATTTTCTTGTTCATTAGCCCACACAACGCTATGTTCAGGATTAATGTCTTTTTATGCATCTATTTTAATTGATTGGTATAACGCTGGTTTTTCAAAACTTGAATCCAACTCATTTTTTAACTCAAAATAATCTCTTGAAATGAACATTTCTATCATTGTAACTCAGGAAGAACATTATAAGTATTCGCAGGAAATATGCGATACTATTGAATCGTCCGCCTTATTAAGAGGTACTGGGATTGCTAAAAGAACTCCTGAATACATCCAAAAAAAGATGGAAAGCAAAGATGCTGTCATTGCATTAGACAATGGCAAATTTGCTGGTTTTTGCTATATCGAAAGTTGGCAACACGGGAAATTTGTAGCACATTCTGGTTTGATTGTACATCCTGATTACAGAAATTTAGGCTTAGCAAAAAAAATCAAGTCATTTGTTTTTGACTATTCATTGGAAAAATATCCAGAGGCTAAAGTATTTGGAATCACAACTGGTTTGGCGGTAATGAAAATTAATTCAGATTTGGGTTACAAACCTGTTCCTTTTTCAGAATTGACCAGCGATCCAAGTTTTTGGAAAGGATGTCAAACGTGTACCAATTATGAAATTCTAAAAAGTAAAGACAACAAAATGTGCTTGTGTACCGGAATGCTTTATGACCCAAAAGAAAAGCCTAAAGACCCGCCTAAACATCCATTTAATGTCAGAGTGTTAAACAGATTAAAATCAATTAAAGAAGCCTTGTTCTTAAAAAAATAATATCATGAAAAAAGTTGTATTAGCTTATAGCGGAGGATTAGATACCTCATATTGCCTAAAATATTTAAAAAACGAAAAAGGATATGAAGTTCATACCGTTCTTATAAATACAGGAGGATTTGATGAAGCTGAACTAGCCGCTATTGAAGAAAGAGCCTACGAATTAGGAAGTGCGCAACATGCAAATCTTACCATCGTTGATAAATATTACGATAAAGCTATTAAATATTTGATTTATGGAAATGTATTAAAAAATAATACCTATCCATTATCAGTAAGTGCAGAACGTGTTTTTCAAGCTATAGAAGCAATAAAATACGCAAAATCTGTTGGTGCCGAAGCAATTGCTCACGGAAGTACTGGTGCAGGAAATGACCAAATTCGTTTTGATTTAATTTTCCAAACCATTGCTCCCGAAATTGAAATCATCACTCCTATTAGAGATTTGAAATTATCAAGACAGGAAGAAGTTGATTATTTATCTAAAAACGGAGTTCATTATTCTTGGGAAAAAGCACAATATTCCATTAATAAAGGATTGTGGGGAACAAGCGTAGGTGGTAAAGAAACATTGACCTCAAATCAAACTTTACCAAGTGAAGCGTATCCTTCGCAATTGCAAAAAACTGGAGAAGAGAAAGTGACACTACAATTTGAAAAAGGACAATTAGTAGGTATCAACGGAACATTGGACACCCCAACAAAAAACATCGTTGCATTAGAAAAATTAGCCAGCGCATATGCAATTGGTAGAGATATCCATGTTGGTGACACTATAATCGGAATTAAAGGGAGAGTTGGTTTTGAAGCCGCTGCACCTTTAATCATCATCAAAGCACACCATTTATTAGAGAAACATACGCTGGGTAAATGGCAACAATACTGGAAAGAACAACTAGGAAACTGGTACGGAATGTTGTTTCATGAAGGACAATTCTTGGACCCTGTAATGAGAAACATCGAGGCTTTCCTAGAAGACACTCAAACGACTGTAAATGGAACCGTTATCGTTTCTCTAAAACCATATCACTTTACATTGGACGGAATTGAATCTGAAAATGATTTAATGAATACCGGTTTTGGACAATATGGAGAAATGAACAACGCTTGGACATCAGATGACGCTAAAGGATTTATCAAAATTCTTGGAAATGCTCAAAACATATTTTCATCTGTAAATAAACTAACACATGATTAATATTGGAATAATTGGCGGTTCGGGTTATACTGCAGGGGAACTTATCAGAATATTGATGTTTCATCCCAATGCTACACTTGATTTTGTTTACAGCACGACAAACGCTGGAAAACCACTTTCGGTTGCGCATCATGATTTAATGGGCGATATCGAAATGAATTTTACTGATACTGTAAATCCAAATGTAAATGTTGTTTTCTTGTGCTTGGGTCATGGTAAATCAAAATCATTTTTAGAGCAAAATCAATTTGCGAGTCATACCAAAATCATCGATTTAGGAAATGATTTCAGATTGACAAAAGACAAAGAGCTCGATAATAAATCTTTTGTTTACGGTTTGCCTGAATTGAATAAAGCGGTTATCAAAAACGCTCAATTTATCGCTAATCCAGGTTGTTTTGCGACAGCAATTCAATTGGCATTATTGCCATTGGCTAAAAACGAAATGCTTATGACTGATGTTCATATCAATGCCACAACCGGAAGCACAGGAGCTGGAGTTTCACCTTCGGAAACAACGCATTTTAGCTGGAGATCAAATAATATGTCACATTATAAAGCTTTTGAACACCAACATTTGGGCGAAATAAACCAAAGTGTAAACCAATTGCAAGCGGATTATACAAACGAATTGATTTTTGTACCCAACAGAGGTGATTTTGCGAGAGGAATTTTCGCTACATTATACACAACAATCGAAGAAAGTTTGGAAGATGTAGTGGCTAAATACGAGGCATTTTATAAAGACCAACCTTTTGTAACTGTTACTACCACTGGAATCAACATGAAGCAAGTGGTTCAAACGAATAAATGTATTATTAGTTTAATGAAAAAAGGAAACCGGTTATTGATTACTTCAGTAATTGATAATTTAACAAAAGGAGCCTCAGGACAAGCCATACAAAACATGAATTTAATGTTTGGATTGGATGAAACCACAGGATTGCATTTGAAACCAAGCGGGTTCTAGATGTTTATTTGGTTAATCGTTAATTCGGTTAATCGATTAAACAAATAACCCATTAACCGATTAAACTTTAAAAAAAAATGAACTTATTTGACGTTTACCCATTATACAACATCACTCCTGTAAAAGCACTAGATTGCACTATTACAGATGAAAAAGGAGTGGAATATTTAGATTTATATGGTGGTCATGGAGTAATTTCCATTGGACACACACAACCGGATTATGTTGCCAAATTAAAAAATCAATTGGATAATATTGGTTTTTATTCCAATGCGATTCAGAATCCATTACAAGTAGAACTGGCAGAAAAATTAGGAAAACTTTCCGGATTGGAAGAGTATACTTTATTCTTGTGCAGTTCTGGAGCTGAAGCCAATGAAAATGCTTTGAAATTAGCCTCTTTTCACAACGGAAAATCTCGTGTAATTGCTTTTGATAATTCCTTTCACGGAAGAACTTCAGCAGCAGTTGCGGTTACAGATAACAAAAAAATTGTTGCACCAATCAATGCACAACAAATCGTTACTTTTTTGCCATTGAATAACATCGAGTTGGTAGAAAACGAACTGAAAAAAGGGGATGTTTCTTCTGTTATTATTGAAGGAATTCAAGGAGTTGGCGGTTTAGACCAAGGAACAACTGAATTTTTTCAGGCATTAGAAAAAATATGTGCAGCATACGATGCCGTTCTGATTTTGGACGAAGTGCAATCAGGATACGGAAGAAGCGGAAAGTTTTTTGCACACCAACATCATGACATCAAAGCAGATATTATTTGTCTGGCTAAAGGAATGGGTAACGGATTTCCTATTGGCGGAATCTTGATTTCTCCAAAATTCACAGCGAGTTATGGATTATTGGGAACTACTTTTGGTGGAAACCATTTGGCTTGCGCTGCTGGAATTGCTGTTTTAGATGTGATTGAAAGCCAAAAATTAATGGATAACGTAAATGACGTTTACGCCTATTTTTTAGAAGCAATCAAACAAGTCCCTGAAGTGATCAAAGTAAAAGGAAGAGGATTAATGCTAGGTGTAGAATTTGATTTTGACGTAAGTACACTTCGTAAAAAAATGATTATTGACAAACATATTTTTACGGGAAATGCAAATAATAAAAACTTATTAAGAATTCTTCCTCCATTGACAATCAATAAGGAAGCCATTGATACCTTTATTATAGCTTTAAAAGAAACATTGGATGAATTAAAATTATAATTCGTTTGATTTTAAATTAATTCAACCATATAAGAAATATTAAGGACATATAAATCAATGTTCAAACAAGCTTAAATGAACTTATATTTCTTATATGGTTTGAATATTAATTTTGTTATTTTGCCATTAACCACTAACCAAAAACAATGAACCATTTATTACCAATAGAAAAACGAAATTCAGTTTTAAGTCGTATGGCCGAACTTCTTGAACAAGAAAGAGCCAATATTAAAACTGTAAATCAACAGGATTTAAATAATTATTCTGGGGATGACTTGGCCATGGAAAAACGTTTATTGGTTGATGATACCAAAATTGACGGCATGATTTTATCCATGCAACAATTAGCAAGTCAAGAAGATCCTGTTGGTGTGGAGCGTTTTAATTTCGACCATGAAAACGGAATGAAAATCATCAATAAAACAGCGGCTTTTGGAACCATAATGATTATTTATGAGTCCAGACCTGATGTTACTGTTGAAGCTGGTGGAATCGCTTTTAAATCTGGAAATAAAATTTTATTAAAAGGCGGAAAAGAATCTTTACTATCCAATTTAAAAATTGTTGAATTGTGGCATCAGGCTTTAACAGCAAATAATGTTGCGACAGAATGGGTAGAATACTTGAATTACAATCGCGAAGAAACGCAGGCATTTTTAGAGAAACCAACACAAAAAGTAGACTTAATCGTTCCTCGTGGTGGTGAAAAATTAATCGCTTTTGTAAAAAAACACGCAACCTGCCCGGTAATTATAAGTGGTAGAGGAAATAATTTTGTTTATGTAAATAAGGATGCTGATTTAGAAAAAGCACTTGCTATTATAATTAATGGAAAAACCTCAAATATATCTGTTTGCAATGCTTTAGATAAAGTTTTAATTGACACAAATCTTGAAAATTGGGAAGCTTTTGCTACCAAAATAGTTGAGGAATTACAACAAAGAAACGTAACCGTTTTAGGAGATGAAAGTATTTCCAAAGCAACAGATGTTCCTCAGATCGAATCGGATTTAATTTGGTACGAAGAGTTTTTAGATTATAAAATTGTTATTGGAACAACCAATTCGGATCAAGAAGCGATTAACAAAATAAATAAATATTGTGGCGGACATTCCGCTTCGATAATTACAAAAAATGATGCAATTGCCCAGGAATTCATGGAAAATGTAGATACTGCAGCCGTTTATCAAAATGCCTCTACTCGATTCACTGATGGAGGACAATTTGGTTTAGGAGGAGAATTGGCGATAAGCACGGACAAATTACACCAACGTGGACCAATTGGTTTGCAACATTTAGTTACTAATAAGTGGTATATTTACGGAAATGGACAAATCAGGTAAAAAAAGAATTTTATTAAAGTTAGGAAGCAATACTTTAACCAAAGAAACCAATCACATTTCGAGAGGGAAGATTGAGGATATTGGTATGCAAATAGCAGCGTTAAAAGACGATTATGAATTTGTAATTGTAAGTTCCGGTGCGATTGCTGCTGCCAAACAATTTGTAAAACTGGAAAGTCAAGACAAAGATGTTTTTGTAAAACAAGCGTTGGCTTCAATTGGCCAGCCTCATTTAATGCGGATTTATCATGAAAATTTCAGCGATTTAGGACTATTAATTTCGCAATGTTTGCTTTCTTATTCTGATTTCGAAAAAGAGCAAGCCAAAGTAAATATTGTAAACACAATCAATGTGTTGGTCAAAAACAATTATATTCCAATCATCAATGAAAATGATACCGTGGCAACGGATGAGATTCAGTTTGGTGATAATGATAAATTAGCCGCTTTAACCGCCGTTTTATTAAATGTTGACATTCTGATCATTGCTACTAATACGAACGGGATTTACACTAAATCATCCATCCATGATGCCGTTCCTGAAACCATTTCTTTGGTAACTGATTTAAAAGTATTGGAAAAAGAGATTGGCGATTCTAAATCTTCGCACGGAACAGGTGGAATGCAATCTAAAATAGAAGCATCGGCAATTGCCAAAGCCGCTAATATAGAAACTTGGATTGTCAATGGATTGGAAGACAATTTTATTTTGAAAGCTTTAAAAAACGAAATACCATTTACTAAAATTCTATAAATGTTGATGCGGTTAATCGTTAATTCGGTTAATCGATTAAACAAATAACCGATTAAACAAATTAAGACAATGAACTACATCTCCATACAAAACATAGATTCGCTCAACAAATGGGTGAAAGAAGCATTAAAAATCAAGAAAAAACCACTTAAAAACAAAAAACTGGGTAAAAACAAAACCTTAGGAATGTTGTTTTTTAATTCCAGTTTAAGAACGCGTTTGAGTACTCAAAAAGCAGCTTTGAATTTAGGAATGAACGTCATGGTAATGAATTTTACCAGTGAGGGCTGGACACTTGAATTTGAAGATGGAGCCATCATGAACTCTGGTGCTTCGGAACATATTAAAGAAGCGGCAGCAGTTGTTTCTCAATATTGTGATATTATTGCCATCAGAGCTTTTGCAGGATTAGTAGACAAAGAAAAAGACAATGCCGAAACGGTTCTTATGGGTTTCTTAAAATATGCCACTGTGCCAATTGTTAATATGGAAAGTGCCACAGGACATCCATTACAATCACTAGCCGATGCCATTACTATGGCAGAACACAAAACGAAACACAAACCAAAAGTGGTTTTGACTTGGGCACCACATCCAAGAGCATTGCCTCAGGCTGTTCCCAACTCCTTTGTGCAAATGATGCAATTGCAAGATGCTGATTTTGTAATCACGCATCCGGAAGGATACGAATTGAATCCTGAAATCACGAAAGATTCCAAGATTGAATACGACCAAGATAAAGCATTTGAAAATGCCGATTTTATTTACGCCAAAAACTGGAGCAATTATAACGAGTATGGTCAGATTACTAATTCTGACCCAAATTGGACCGTAACTGCCGATAAAATGAAACTGACAAACAATGCTAAATTTATGCACTGTTTACCTGTAAGACGTAATGTAATTGTTACTGATGAAGTAATTGACAGCGAAAATTCAATTGTTATCGAACAGGCTAACAACAGAACCTATGCCGCACAATTAGTATTGCAAAAAATATTGGAAAATGGAAAATAAAAAACCAGTAACGTTAATAAAAATTGGAGGAAATATTATTGATAACCCTACGGAATTAGCACAGTTTTTATCTGATTTTTCTAAGATTGAAGGATATAAAGTACTTGTTCATGGCGGTGGAAAATCAGCTACCAAAATGGCTGAAAGCATTGGTTTAGTTCCTCAAATGATTGATGGAAGACGCATCACCGATGCCGCTATGCTTGATGTAGTTGTGATGATTTATGCAGGTCAAATCAACAAAAATATTGTTTCCCAATTACAAGCAAATTCCACCAATGCGATGGGGTTTTCTGGTGCTGATGGAAATTTAATTCAGTCAGATAAAAGAAACCACCCAACAATCAATTATGGTTTTGTGGGCGATGTCAAAAAAGTGAATACAAACTTATTGGAAACGTTGCTTTCAACTGGTATCGTTCCAGTATTTTGCGCAATAACACACGATGGAAAAGGACAATTATTAAACACGAATGCGGATACCATTGCAAGTGAATTGGCGATAGCTTTATCGGAAGTTTTTGATGTCACTTTGAATTATTGCTTCGAAAAACCTGGCGTTTTATATGATGCCGAAGACAATTCTTCTGTAATTGAGAACATCAACCAAGAATTATATTCCAAATTAAAAGCCGAAAAAGCAATACATTCCGGTATGATTCCTAAATTAGACAACTGTTTCAATAGTTTGTCCAAAGGAGTTCAAAAAATAAAAATTGGTCATCACAGGATGTTGCAAGATAAAACCGCATTGTACACTACAATTACACTATGAAGAGTATAGAAATCCTTACAGAAGAAGCCATTGCGCTATTAAAAGCACTGATTGAAACGCCTTCATTTTCAAGTGAAGAAGATAAAACAGCACTTTTAATCGAAAATTGGTTTACACAAAATAGTATCCCTTTCGAAAGAGAAAATAATAATGTTTGGGCCTTCAATAAACATTTTGATAGCACCAAACCTACGCTTTTACTGAATTCACACCACGATACCGTAAAACCAAACCAAGGCTATACTAACAATCCATTTGAAGCTATCGTAAAAGACGGTAAATTATTTGGACTGGGAAGCAATGATGCAGGAGGTTGTTTGGTTTCCCTTTTAGCCACTTTTGTACATTTTTATTCGAATGAAAATCTGCCTTACAATATTGTGATGGTCGCTTCAGCCGAAGAAGAAAGTAGCGGAAAAAATGGATTAAACAGCGTATTGAAACATTTACCTGAACTGGAATGTGCTATTGTTGGTGAACCCACTTTGATGCAATTGGCCGTAGCCGAAAAAGGTTTATTGGTACTTGATGTCATCGTAAAAGGCACGGCAAGCCACGCCGCGCACAACAACCCGGACAATCCTATTTACAATGCGATACCAGTTATCGAATGGTTTAACAGCTATCAATTCGAAAAAATATCGGAGGTTTTAGGTCCTGTAAAAATGACCGTAACACAAGTATCTGCTGGAAAACAGCACAATGTAGTTCCTGCGGAATGTCATTTGGTTGTCGATATCAGAGTGAATGATTGTTACAGTAATCAAGAAATTTTAAATACCGTAAAGAAACATTTGACTGTTGAAATAAATCCGAGATCGATGCATTTGAATGCGTCATCGATTCCTGTTGCACACGAATTAGTACAAGCCGGAATTGCATTGGGAAGAACCACTTATGGCTCGCCTACCCTTTCGGATCAATCGGTTTTGAACTGTCAATCCTTGAAATTAGGACCTGGAGAAACCCTGCGGTCACACTCAGCAGATGAATTTATATTTATAAACGAAATAGAAGAAGGAATTCAATTGTATATCAAAATACTTTCAGACTTCTTTTTTAAGACTTCTTAGATTATTAGACTTTTTTAGACTCCTTAGAAAGTCTAATAATCTAATATTCTATGTAGTCAAATAATCTAAAAATCTAATTATCCATATATGAAACTTTGGGAAAAAGGAATACCAACTGATAAACAAATCGAACATTTTACCGTTGGAAACGACAGAGAACTAGATTTAGTTCTGGCAAAATATGATGCTTTAGGTTCGATTGCGCATGCAAAAATGTTGGGGCAAATAGGTCTTTTAACAGACTCCGAAACCGTTTCTTTGGTTTTGGCATTAGAAGAAATCATAAAAGACGTTGAAAACGGTAAATTCGAAATCGAAGACAGCTTTGAAGATGTCCATTCGAAAATCGAATATTTACTAACAGTAAAATTAGGCGACGCCGGAAAAAAAATCCACACCGCTCGTTCTCGTAACGACCAAGTTTTGGTAGACGTTAATTTATATCTTAAAGATGTAGTTGCAGCATTTAAAGAGCAAGTAAAAAGCCTTTTTGATTTACTGATGGAATCAGCAGATAGACACCAAAATGTATTGTTGCCAGGATACACACACCTTCAAATTGCAATGCCTTCCTCTTTTGGAATGTGGTTTTCCGCTTACGCTGAAACCTTAATTGATGATGTAACAATGTTGAATGCCGCTTTGAAAATCGTGGATCAAAACCCATTAGGTTCTGCAGCAGGTTACGGAAGTTCATTTCCTATCAACAGAACATTCACTACAAAGGAATTGGGTTTTGAAACTTTAAAATTCAATTCGGTAGCGGCACAAATGAGCCGTGGAAAATCAGAAAAAACAGTCGCTTTTGCCATGAGCAGCGTTGCTGCTACTCTATCAAAATTCTCGATGGATGTTTGTTTGTATATGAGTCAAAATTTTGATTTTATCACTTTGCCTTCGCATCTTACAACAGGTTCGAGCATCATGCCACACAAGAAAAACCCAGATGTTTTTGAATTGATTCGTGGAAAATGCAACAAAATTCAAGCCTTGCCATACGAAATCACTTTAATTACCAACAACCTCCCAAGTGGATATCACAGGGATTTACAATTGTTGAAAGAAGGATTGTTTCCAGCGATTCAAAACCTAAAAGCGTGTTTGGATATAGCAATTTTTGCGATTAAAGACATTAAAGTAAAAGAGCATATCTTAGACGATAAAAAATACGATTATTTGTTTACGGTAGATTCTTTAAACGAAATGGTTGTTGCGGGAATGCCGTTCAGAGATGCTTATAAAGCTGTTGCTGAACAATTGGAAAATGGCACTTTTAAATCGCCAAAAGAAACTAAGCATACGCATGAAGGAAGCATCAACAACCTTTGTTTGGATGCAATAAAAAATAAAATGAAAGATTCTTATTAATTCAAACCCAAAATAATTGTTACAAAAAAAACCATCAGCCGCGGCTGATGGTTTTTTTTATACTTTAAATTTAAGCTGTTGATTTTTAAACCTTTTTACCTAATTCTTCCGCATCAATATCACTATGCGAAACATTATAAATGGCTTTTCCGTCTTTTATAACTATCAATTGTGGGGATTGATGAATTACACCAAATTGATCCGCAATGGCATTAGAAATATCACGATGTTCTATTAAATCTAAAAAATAAGGCGTAACTTTATCTGAGCTATTAAACTCATTTTCAAACTGTTTCAGCGCCATCCTACTTACACTGCATCGGGTACTGTGTTTAAAAATTGCTACCGGTTTTTCATTCGAAACTGAAATAATTTCATTCAGTTGCCCTAAATCAGTCAAGACATTCCAGCTGATTTTGCTTTCTTTTAAATCCTTGTCTTCTGAACTATTAAAAATATTTTGAAAAAAACTCATAATTGTCTTATTTTAAGACATTTTGACTTTAAAGTATGATAAAAATCATGAAATTTCCGTCAATTTGTCTGTATTATTGTATTGGAATATATATTGAATATAATTCGCAAAGTTAGTCAAATAACAACAAAACAATATACCATCATGAACATAAATAAATTTACAATCAAATCCCAGGAAGCCATTCAGCTTTCCCAACAATTGGCGCAAAGCCACGGGCAACAACAAATAGAAAACGAACATATTTTCAAGGCCATTTTTGAAGTTGATGAAAATGTGGCGCCTTTTATATTGAAGAAACTGAATGTAAATGTGAGTTTATTGGAACAAATAATAGACAGCACGATACAAAGCTTCCCTAAAGTTTCCGGAGGTGAAATTATGCTTTCCAGAACCGCAAACTCAACGCTGAACGAAGCCGAAATTATTGCAAAAAAAATGAATGATGAATTCGTTTCTGTAGAGCATTTAATTTTAGCCATATTTGGTTCCAAAAGCAAAGTTGCCCAAATCCTAAAAGACCAAGGCGTTACCGAAAAAGGACTAAAAGCTGCTATCGACGAATTACGAAAAGGAGAACGAGTGACTTCGGCATCTGCTGAGGAAACCTATAATTCTTTAAATAAATACGCCAAAAATCTGAACGAATTGGCCCGCACAGGGAAACTCGATCCGGTTATTGGTCGTGACGAGGAAATTCGTAGAGTGTTGCAAATTCTAACCCGTAGAACCAAAAACAATCCGATGTTAGTGGGAGAACCCGGAGTGGGAAAAACCGCCATTGCGGAAGGATTAGCACACAGAATTGTCGACGGAGATGTTCCAGACAATTTGAAAGATAAAATCGTGTATTCCCTTGATATGGGGGCATTAATTGCCGGTGCCAAATACAAAGGGGAATTTGAAGAACGATTAAAATCCGTGGTGAAAGAAGTGACTTCTGCCGAAGGCGATATTGTTTTATTCATAGACGAAATCCATACACTTGTGGGAGCCGGCGGTGGCGAAGGCGCTATGGATGCGGCGAATATTCTGAAACCGGCGTTGGCTCGTGGGGAACTGCGTGCTATTGGAGCAACAACATTGGACGAATATCAAAAATATTTTGAAAAAGACAAAGCACTCGAAAGACGATTCCAAAAAATAATGGTCGAAGAACCAGATACCGAAAGTGCTATTTCGATTTTACGTGGAATTAAAGAAAAATACGAAACACATCATAAAGTCCAAATCAAAGACGATGCTATTATTGCGGCTGTCGAATTATCCCAACGGTACATTACCAACCGTTTTCTTCCGGACAAAGCCATCGATTTAATGGACGAAGCCGCTTCAAAACTGCGTATGGAAATCAATTCGAAACCCGAAGAACTGGATGTTTTGGATCGAAAAATTATGCAATTGGAAATTGAAATTGAAGCCATTAAACGAGAAAAAGACGAAAGCAAACTTAAAATTTTGGGTATGGATTTGGCAAATCTCAAAGAAGATCGCAACGAAATCTACGCAAAATGGAAATCAGAAAAAGATGTAGTCGATAATATTCAAGCTGTAAAAACGGAAATTGAAGACTTCAAATACGAAGCCGAACGAGCTGAACGTGATGGTGATTATGGAAAAGTTGCCGAAATTCGTTACGGAAAAATTAAAGAAGCCCAAGAACGTTTGGCCATTTTACTCAAGGAATTACAAGAAAACCAATCTGGAACATCATTAATAAAAGAAGAAGTTACCCGCGAAGATATTGCCGAAGTAGTAGCCAAATGGACGGGAATTCCAGTGATGAAAATGCTTCAGGGGGAACGAGAAAAACTGCTAAAATTGGAAGATGAATTGCATCACAGAGTCGTAGGACAAGAAGAGGCAATTCAGGCCGTGAGTGATGCCGTGCGCAGAAGCCGTGCCGGATTGCAGGATATGAAAAAACCGGTGGGAACCTTTCTTTTCCTGGGTACAACGGGAGTTGGAAAAACCGAATTGGCGAAAGCCTTGGCGGAATACCTGTTTGACGATGAAAATGCGATGACGCGTATTGACATGAGCGAATACCAAGAACGCCACAGCGTAAGCCGTTTGGTGGGTGCACCTCCGGGATATGTGGGTTATGATGAAGGCGGACAATTGACCGAAGCCGTACGTAGAAAACCATATTCCGTAATCTTATTAGATGAGATTGAAAAAGCGCATCCGGACACGTTCAACATCTTGCTACAGGTTTTGGATGAAGGACGTTTAACAGATAACAAAGGACGTCTTGCCGATTTTAAAAACACGATTATCATCATGACTTCTAATATGGGAAGCCAGATTATACAGGAAAAATTTGAAAATCTAAAAGGAAGCGTGGAAGCCGCAACCGAAGCTGCAAAAGTGGAAGTGCTGGGATTATTGAAACAAACGGTGCGTCCGGAATTCATCAATCGTATTGATGAAATCGTGATGTTCACGCCGCTTACCAATGAAAACATTGCTCAAATTGTAGGTTTACAACTGAAAAATGTAACCAAAATGCTGGCACAACAAGGCATTACCATGGACGCAACTCCGGAAGCCATTGCCTATTTATCCGAAAAAGGATACGATCCGCAATTTGGAGCCAGACCCGTGAAAAGAGTGATTCAAAGAGATGTGCTCAATGAATTATCCAAAGAAATTCTATCCGGAAAAATAACTACAGACAGTATCGTTTTAATCGATGCGTTTGATGGGAAACTGGTTTTTAGAAATCAAACCGAGTTAGTTTCCTGATTATAGTCTTTTGTCATTTCGACGCAGGAGAAATCACATAACGAGAGCAACAAATTTGAGCAACAAATGTGATTTCTCCCTTTGGTCGAAATGACACAAAAAGAAAACAATAGCAAACACCAGTCGAGAGATTGGTGTTTTTTTTGGAGCAGAACTATTGGTTTTCATAACAACTTCCCTCCTACTGTACACCCGATGGCGCAGATATATCACCACAACAATATGGATTTGCAATCCGTGCCCATTCCAATTGTCTAGCCCAACTTGTTATTTTCTATTTTTTTTATCATTCTATCTTTTGTCAATTTACTTTATAATTTGTCCTCACAGATTGCAAATCTGTTATCGAGCCAAATAAATATAATTTATAAAAGTCACTAACAGATAAAAAACAATATCTCTACCTTTGCCTCTGATCCCAAAACAGCAATCGAAAAACACATCCTTTCGATTGATTTAAAGAATAAAAAATGAAATTTAAAGGAATTATTTTTGATTTAGACGGAACATTGGTGAATTCACTGGAAGATATTGCAGATGCTATGAATAGTGTCCTTGAAGGTCTCAATTACCCCACTCACAGTTATGCTATTTATCAATATTTCATTGGTAGTGGCCTGAGAAATTTGGTGAGTAAAGCCTTGCCGGAAACACATAATGAGGAAACACAAATTGATCATTGTTACCATTTGATGGTTGAAGTTTATCGTGATAATTGTACACGTAAAACAAAAGCCTATGATGGGATATTCGAATTATTAGACGAATTAAAATCACGCAATATAAAACTAAGCGTATTCTCGAATAAAGCGGATGACCTGACAAAGGAAATTACAGCAACCCTATTTCCTGATTATTTTAATCCAATAGTAGGTTTGACGACAGAATCACTAAAAAAACCAAATCCGTTTAAAACAGTGGAAATAAGTAAACACTTTGGATTAAAAGCCGAAGAAATCATTTTCATAGGGGATTCCGGTATTGATATGCAAACGGCAACGAATGCTAATATGTATGCCGTTGGGGTTTCATGGGGCTATAGACCTGAAGAAGAATTGATTTCAAATGGCGCAAAATATGTATTAAACCAACCGGCTGATTTAATTGCGATTTTATAATTAGTATCGAAAAAAAGTAAAAATACACAACCTTTAATTTGCAGCAGCAATTTCACAAATTGGAAAATGTAGAATTGGAAAATTACACGAATTGGCTATAAAACAGAGTTGGTTTGCTTTTTTATGTAAGCTAAGTGCCTCCGCTATTTTTTCTTTGTTACTGATACAAACTTTCGGATTCAGTTTAATTTCAATAAAACGTCCGCTACCGTCGGCCAAAACCTCAAGAGTTGCCTCTGCTTCGTCTGTATAGGATACCACGTCGATACCATTTTGTTTACAAACATATAAGTAAGACATCATGTGACAGGAAACTACACTGCTCAATAAGAGGTCTTCAGGATTATACAAAGCTGGATCTCCTTTGAAAGCTTTAGCGGCAGAAACATGTAGAACAGCTTTATCGTCAATCGTTATGGCATGACTTTTAGTATACGTCGTCGCAAAAAGCCAATCTAATTTAGCTTTAAATATATGTTTGAACCCCATATTTTTTTTTTCAAAAGTAATTAAAAACAGTACTGCTAATACCGAAAGGTTTTGGAGGAATATTACCACGCTAGTCCTAGCAGGGCGCTTCCGCTAGTACAAATAGTGATAAAAAAACCGTTCTAAATAATTAAAGAATACAATACCCTAAAACAACTTATATATTCTGTGAATTGGAATCATCACACCTTGCTTTAAGATAACATTTTTGTCTGTAACAGCCCAAACCGTAGTATCTACAATTTTTTTGGATTCGTTATCTTCAAAGAAAATTTTAATTTTCGAATGCTCTAAATTACCCAATGATAAAGCCCTATTGATATCACTTATTCTAGTTTTTATTTCGTTATCATCGTCCAGAACATCTGTTGTCGGGAACTTAAGAGAAGCTATGTCTTCTTTCTCAATGATTGTGAATTCTTCTGTCATAATTGTAAAATTTAATTAATCATAAATTACACTATTAAATCAAACAAAAACTTACCCCATTTTGTTAGCTATAATACTATATACAAAAATAAAGCCTCTTTAACTTTGTTAATGCCAATTTTATATTAATTTTTTCTCCAGCTCAAAGTCTTAGTACAATTAGTAAATGCTCTTTGTACCAGCTCAATGAAGTCTCTCAACTTCATTGTAATTCCTAAAAATCCAATTCGATATATTCACAGACTATTTAAAACCTAAAAAACACATTACCCCTTTTTCTACTCTTTATAAAATTCACTATTTTTGCATTCTAAAATTTTAGTCATGCCAAACAAGAAATACAAAATAGCAGTCATTCAATTGAATCTTAATGATATTGCCGAAAACAACTTAAAAAAATGTATCAGTTGGGTTCGTGATGCCGCCAACCTTGGTGCCGAAGTGATTTCGTTACCGGAATTATACAGCAGTCATTATTTTTGTCAAAGTGAAGATGTTGATAATTTTGCTTTAGCAGAACCATTATACAGCACTTCGTTTATTGCTTTTAGCGCTTTGGCAAAAGAATTAGGCGTGGTAATTATTGTTCCTTTCTTCGAAAAAAGAATGGCTGGAATCTACCATAACAGCGCTTACATCATTGACACAGATGGTTCAGAAGCAGGATTGTATCGCAAAATGCACATTCCTGATGATCCTCATTTTTATGAAAAATTCTATTTCACGCCTGGAGATTTGGGTTTTAAAACTATTCCTACCAAAAAAGGAAAAGTGGGAACATTAATTTGTTGGGATCAATGGTATCCTGAAGCAGCTCGTTTGACTGCTTTACAAGGTGCCGAAGTGTTGTTTTATCCAACAGCAATTGGTTGGCATCCACAAGAAAAAGAGCAATACGGTGAAAACCAACATGGCGCTTGGATGAGTGTCATGAAAGGTCACGCAGTTGCAAATGGTGTATACGTTGCCGCAGCAAATAGAATTGGTTTAGAGCAATACTTGCCTGATACGGCGGGAATTCAGTTTTGGGGATCTTCGTTTATAGCGGGACCACAAGGCGAAATTTTGGCGCAAGCCTCACACGACAAAGAAGAAATCCTGATTGCCGAAGTAGATTTAGATTTACAAGAAAATGTACGTCAAAATTGGCCATTTTTCAGAGACAGAAGAATAGACGCTTTTGGTGATATTACAAAAAGAGCAATCGACTAATTATGACTACTACAAATAATAGAAGATTTCCTGCTGAGTGGGAAAAGCAACAAGGTATTTTACTTTGTTTTCCACATAATGGTAAAGATTGGCCAGGAAAATACGAAGCGGTTCAATGGGCTTTTGTCGAATTCATTAAAAAAATAGCCACTTTCGAGTCCGTATTTTTAGTGATTGCTGATGAAAACCAGAAAGAAAAAGTCAATACTATGCTGGAAACAGCTCATGTTGATCTTGCAAATGTTTCGTACATCATACATAAAACCAATAGAAGTTGGATGCGTGATTCGGGTCCAATAATCGTTAAAAACGGAACCGAAAGAGAAGCCTTAAACTTTAATTTTAATGGTTGGGCGAAGTATAAAAACATTCAATTAGACAAATTTGTTCCTGCTAAAGTGGGCGAATTTTTGAATATTCCTGTTACTCAAGTACTATACAAAGGAAAACCGGTAATTGTTGAAGGTGGTGCTATTGACAGCAACGGAAGAGGAACTTTGCTGACTTCGGAAGAATGCTTGATGCATCCTGATATTCAGGTTCGGAATCCAAATTTCACTAAAGCAGATTACGAAGCGGTTTTCAAGGAATATCTTGGAATTACGAATGTGATTTGGTTAGGTGACGGAATTGAAGGTGACGATACCCATGGTCATATTGATGATTTATGCCGATTTGTAAACGAAGATACGATTGTGACTATTGTAGAAACAGATCCAACAGATAATAATTACAAACCGTTACAAGACAATTTAAAACGATTGCAAAATGCTAAATTAGAAAATGGTAAATCACCTGTAATTGTTGCTTTACCAATGCCGAAATGCTTGGAGTTTGATGGCTTGCGCTTGCCTGCCAGTTATGCTAATTTCCTTATTTTGAACAATTGCGTTTTAGTTCCTACTTTTAACGACAATAATGACAGGAAAGCTTTAAACATCCTTTCAGAATGTTTTCCGGATAGAGAAATCATCGGAATTAGTGCTACTGATTTCATTTGGGGTTTTGGAACTTTACATTGTTTGAGTCAACAAATTCCAGAATAAAAATTAAAATAGTTACTTTTAAATGTAAAGCAAAAAAAAACGCCAACTGTGAAGTTGGCGTTTTTAGTAAATAGTATTCTAAAATTATTTATCTCTTGTAAATAAGAAACTCTGACCGTTATATCCCAATGTAAATTCACTTTTATTTTCATTAAATTGAACGGTAAGTCCAGCTTGATCAAAAACAAATTTATCCTTTCCGGCAGGAACAAGATTCAAATTAGGCTGACCTTCTGATTTCCCTACTAAAACACCGTTATCTTCAGAAAAAACAAGTTTTATAGGGATTTGTTTACTTGAAAACGATCCTATGTAAGCATCTAAGATTACATCTTTCTCTAATTCTCCTTTACCTGAAGTCCAAGTATCATTATCCGTATTGACGTCAGGAAAAACATGGCCTGGGTCAAGTGTTATTGTATCAATTTCTTCAGTTGTATTTGATTTGAAAGACCAACTTTTGTTACGTTCCCAAATCTCTACAGGAAGATTAACTCTAGTCACTTTACCAGATTTAGACTTAATATCCAAAATTACAGGAAAAGGCATTTTCTCTAAATTATCTACAGTAATAATAGCTCCTTTTGCAGGATCATTTTTTATATACTTAACTTTAGAAACTGCTTGATCAAAACGCCAGTTATTAATAATCCAACCTCTCCAAAACCAGTTTAAATCCTCACCGGCAACATTTTCAATAGTACGGAAAAAGTCATCTGGAGTTGGGTGTTTGAAAGCCCAACGTTCAGTATACGTTCTAAAAGCATAATCAAAACGTTCTTTTCCAAGAATTTGTTCACGCAACATGATTAATCCAGCACTTGGTTTAAAATAAGCCAAAACACCTAGATTTGCTTCTTTTAATGCATCTGGTGCAGAGAAAACAGGTTCAATTTCAGCATTTGTCATTCTGTTTGCTGAACGATGCATGTCTGTAGCCGGTTGCTTGTATTCTCCATTATTAAAATCTACTGAACTCAATGAGTTAATGAATGTATTAAACCCTTCATCCATCCAAGCAAATAATCTTTCGTTTGAACCTACAATCATAGGAAACCAACCGTGACCAAATTCGTGATCAGTAACTCCCCATAAATCATCTCCTTTAGATTCCCATCCACAAAAAACAATTCCAGGATATTCCATTCCTCCTTCATTACCAGCAACATTTGTGGCGGCAGGATAAGGAAATTCAAACCAACGTTTTGAATAATTTTCAATAGATGTTTTAGTGTATTCAGTAGCACGACTCCATGCACCTTGACCATCACTTTCAACTGGATAAGCTGAAACTGCAATAGATTTTTTTCCGCTTGGTAAATTAATTTTGGCAGCATCAATAATAAAAGCAGCTGATGATGCAAAAGCAACATCTCTAGAATTTTTTATTTTAAATTTCCATGTCAAAGTTGCTTTTCCTGCTGGACGAGAACTTGGATTTGTAACTTCGGCGGCAGTACGAATCATAACCGTTTTATCACTTGCAGCAGCTTGAGCCCAACGTTTTTGTTGTTCAACTGTATAAACCTCTGATGGATTTTGCAAATCACCTGAACAAACTACAACATGATTAGCAGGTGCTGTAATTGATATATCAAAATCTCCATACTCTAAATAAAACTCTCCGGCACCTATATAAGGTAAAGTATTCCAACCTTTTACATCATCATACACACACATTCTAGGATACCATTGTGCAATAGTGAAAATTTTACCGTTTTTAGTATCTAAAACACCTGTTCTGTCTGAACCGTATTTTGGTGAGATATAAGAGAAGTCAATTTTTACTTTAATTGAAGTACCGTTACCATTTAATTCTTGTGGCAAAATAATTTGCATACGCGTATCTACAACTGTGAATTTTGCTTCTTTTTCAATAGCTTTTCCTCCAACTGTTGCGATAACTTTAACTGATTTGATTTTGTGACCTCCGTCAAAAATTTCTCCGTCTGCTCCGTTGCGACTTCCGCTTACTGGAATAACGGCATTTCCACGGGAATCATTTTTAAATAAATTTTGGTCAACATTCATCCAAAGAAAAGCCAATTTATCTGGACTATTATTGGTATACGTTAGTGTTTCAGTTCCAATGATTTCACTGGTTTTATCATTTAAATTTGCCGTTAATTGATAATCAGCTCTGTTTTGCCAGTATTTTGAACCGGGTTGACCACTTGCAGAACGCGTTTCTGTTCCATTTTTTGTATAAAATCCTGGTGCAAAGGCATCATGATAATCATACTTTGACACATTTGCTTTTGTATCTTGTGCCTGAAGCGAAGAAACTCCACAAATGAAAGCTAAACACAATGTAGCTTTAATGAAATTGTTTTTCATAATTTGATTGATTTTTTACTTTTTATCTGTTTGATTAACAATAAGTATAAAAGCGAATACTTTTGTTACATTAAAAAAAAATTATTGAATAAATATTATAACAAATAAATGAAAAATAACTCACATTGTAACAAAAAAATAATTTATTGAAAAGGGTAACATTAACATAGTATAGATTTTAACTAATTTATAGTTTTAATTAAATTTTAAATATATTTACAATCTAAATTTAAACAGAAACTGCTTTGAAAACAGTCATTAAAAATACATTTTTAACCGCTACAATAAATAACTTTGGTGCCGAATTATGTTCACTAAAAAACAACTTTAATAAAGAATACATATGGGAGGGGAATCCAGAATTTTGGGGCAAGCATTCTCCTATTTTGTTTCCGATTGTGGGTACATTGAAAAATAATTCTTTTGATTACGATAATAAAAAGTATCATTTATCTCGTCATGGTTTCGCAAGAGAAATGGAATTTGAATTAATTGAAAAAAAGGAAAACAGCGCCACTTTTTCGATACAATCTTCTGAAGAAACCCTAAAAGTATATCCATTCGAATTTGAATTACAAATCATTTATACTTTAGAAAAAAATAATTTAAGTATCGCGTACAAAGTTATAAATAAGGGAAATTCACAAATACCATTTTCTATAGGGGCACATCCTGCATTAGCTTTACCAGGAAATTTTGAAAATTATTCCATTCAATTTGAAAAAGAAGAACCTTTACAATATTATCTTCTTGAAAATGATTTGATTTCAAATGAAACAAAAAAATTGGAACCCCAAGAAGGCCAGATTCCTTTGACTTATCAATTATTCGAAAATGATGCCTTGATTTTCAAAACACTAGAATCCAAATCAATAACTATTTTAGAAAACAAAAAACCATTCTTAAAAGTGAATTTTGAGGATTTTCCAAGTTTAGGAATTTGGACAAAAATGAATGCGCCATTTCTTTGTATAGAACCATGGTTTGGCTATTCGGATACAGGCGAAAATTCGGGGAATATATTTGAAAAAGAAGGCATTCAAATTCTGAATGAAAATGAAACTTTCAATTCTGAATTTAACATCGAAATCCTTTAATTTGTAAAAAGCAACAAAATATGTTAACTATAAATTTTGATCCATTTCCACTTTTAGAAACGGAGCGTCTCTTATTAAGACGTATTGATACTAATGATATAAATGAAATTTTAGCTTTACGTTCTAATCCGGAAACGATGAAATATATTCCAAGACCATTATTAAAAACAAATGAAGATGCCTTGGAGCATATTGCAATGATTGATGCTAAAATCGAGAATAACGAAGGGATAAATTGGGGAATTACTTTGAAAAATGCCCCAAAAATAATTGGAATTATTGGACATTATAGAATAAAAACTGAGAATTTTCGTGCTGAAATTGGTTATATGCTACTTCCAGAATTTAATGGAAAAGGAATTATGCCTGAAGCTGTAAAAGAAGTTGTCGATTATGGTTTTAATGTAATGAAACTGCATTCGATTGAAGCTATAATTGATCCTGAAAATTTTGGTTCTGAAAAAGTTTTACAAAAAAACGGTTTTGTAAAAGAGGCGCATTTGAAAGAAAATGAATTTTATGATGGACGCTTTTTAGATACTGTTATTTATTCTCTTTTGAATAAAATATAATTTAAAAATTTCAATAAAAACATCTGTATAAAACCCCGAATTACTAGCGCCTTTGAAAGAATAATCTTTATATTTGCCTCCAAAGTAAATGCTCTTTATAAAGCATTCCGAAAATTTCAACATGAAAAAATTATTAGTAATTGCAATTCTTTTATTTTCAATTCACTCACAAAGCCAAACGTATGTAAAGGTAAATGCATTGACAGCTTTGGTTGCAGTACCTAACATAGGAATTGAAACTAGTATTGGAAAAAAATCTACTTTTCAATTTGATATTTTAGTCTCTCCGTGGAAGTCTATAAATGGATTACCTTATGAATTTCTAACCATTACACCAGAATACCGTTATTTTTTTAAAGAAAAATATAATGGTTTTTATGCAGGTGCACATATAGGAGGATCATTGTATAAAGTTTCTAAAGGGATTCATGCAAAGTTAAATCAATATGAAAATGGTTTCGGTTATATGCTAGGAGCTACAATAGGATATCAGAAAAAAATCAATAACAAGTTTATGTTAGATTTTTTCCTTGGAGGGGGTTCCCATCAAGGTTTTTACAAAGGATATTATGTTGGTACTAACGAACGTTACGACAAGGCAAAAGATTATAACAAAAGTGGGGAATGGTTGCCTTATCGAGGTGGAGTCATGATTTCCTATAAACTAAATTAAGACCTAGTTAGAAAATCTAGGCAATGATTTAATATATAAGTCTTCTACCTGTTTTCTAGCCCAATCCGTTTTTCGTAAAAAAGTCAGACTAGATTTTACACTTGGATTTTCCGTAAAGCACTTCACTTTTATGAGCGTACCCAAAGTATCGAATCCATAATATTCAACAAGTTGTTCCACAATTTTTTGAAGTGTTATTCCGTGTAAAGGGTCTTTTGATTTCGAATTTTCCATTTTGCAAATTTAAGTATTTATATAAAAACAATTGGTGTTTCGTAGATTTGTTTCTACCTTTGTATTCCTATGCTGAAAACAATAAATATCTACAATAAAAGAGCCAAATTCGACTATGAAATAATCGAGACATTTACTGCTGGAATTGTTTTGGCTGGAACTGAAATCAAATCTATTCGATTAGGAAAGGCTAATATTACGGAGAGTTTTTGTGAATTTAGTAACAATGAACTTTTTGCAATCAATACTTATATAGAAGAATATACTTTTGGAAATCAATTCAACCACAAAGCCAGAAGCGAACGTAAATTACTTTTGAATAAAAGAGAATTGAAAGGATTAATCAAAAGCGTTCAAGCCAAAGGACTGACGATTATTCCTTTGAAATTATTCACTAATGAAAAAGGAATGGCTAAACTACAAATTGGTCTTTGTAAAGGAAAGAAAACCTATGACAAACGCGAATCTCTAAAAGAACAAGATACTAAACGCGACCTTGACAGAATAAAAAAATCATTTTAAATTAAATTTTAAGTCTAAAATTATTTTTTTATTAAAACAAAAATGACTAAATTTGTCAAGACAATTTAAAACATTTTTATAAAAATGAAAACACTACTCAAAAATGCCAGAGAACTAAAAGGGCTCAAGACAAGAGAAGTGGCTCAACTTTTAGGAATTGATCAAGCCTTAATCAGTAAATTTGAAAGTGGTACCAGAAAACCTACTAGAGATCAAGTTTTAAAACTTGCTGCTTTACTTGAAATAGGTTTAGAAACAATAATGGTAGCTTGGCTTAAAGAAAAAATTCTTTATGAAATAGGTCAAGATGAATTTGCATTAAAAGCATTACAGGTTGCAGAGGAAGAAATAAAATACCAAAATAAAGCTGCCAAGAAAAAGCTATCTACCACATTACAAAAAATTCTAGTCGAAATAGATTCCTTAAAAACAAAATTAGATTCTTTTAGAGCTTTTGACAGTTATCGTATTGCTCAGGCATTGGAATTAGAATATACTTTTGAAAGTAACCGTATCGAAGGAAACACGATGACGCTTAGGGAAACTGATTTGGTTATCAATGAAGGTTTGACAATTTCAGGTAAAAGTATGCGAGAACATCTTGAAGTCATTAATCATCAGGAAGCGATTGCTTATATCAAAGATTTGATGCAAAAAAACACTTCCATAAATGAACGAGAAGTACTTTCTATTCACAATCTTATTTTAAGGGGAATCCATCGGGAAGACGCAGGTCGCTATAGAAAAGTCCAAGTAATGATACAGGGAAGCAGTCATATGCCTCCGCAACCTTTTCTGGTTGCCAAAGAAATGGAAGATTTTTTCATTTGGTTTGAAACCAATAAAAATAGTCTTCATCCTATCGTTTTAGCTGCTGAAATACACGAACGCTTAGTCACAATCCATCCATTTATCGATGGAAACGGCAGGACGTCACGCTTGGTGATGAACTTGATTTTGTTGCAACATGGCTATATCATCGCCAATATAAAAGGGGATTATGAAAGTAGAATGCAATATTACCAAGCGCTGGAAACGGCTCAAACTAAAAACAATAAAGAAGATTTTTTGTTATTTATAGCTCAAATGGAAAAAGAAAGCTTAGAACGTTATCTAAGTATTATTGGTCAATAAAAAACATTTTCAGTTTCCTTCCCTTTGGGAAGGACTGGGGATGGGATTTTTAATTTCTATCTTCCAATAAAGGAACGAAACGAAATTCCCCAAACTCATGTTTTTCGAATTGCGTTTCATTTTTTCTGATTAGTAAAGTCATAATTTGGACATCTTCTCCTAACGGAATAACCAACCTTCCTCCTATTTTTAACTGCGCCATCAAAGGCTGGGGAATAAATGGAGCTCCCGCAGTTACAATAATACTATCAAAAGGTGCGTAACTTGGTAACCCTTTGTATCCATCTCCAAAAGAAAGATGTTTGGGACGAATACCTAATTTTGGAAATAAAATAGAAGTCTGTTTAAACAATTCGTTTTGTCTTTCTACACTAAACACTTTTGCTCCCATGGTACACAAAACAGCGGTTTGATACCCAGAACCTGTTCCAATTTCTAAAATTTTATGCTCTTTTTTAACTTCTAACAATTGGGATTGAAAAGCTACTGTATACGGTTGAGAAATGGTTTGACCAGCACCAATAGGAAATGCTTTGTCTTGATAAGCATAATCTTCAAAACTGGAATTTAAAAACAAGTGTCTTGGGATTTTTTTTATCGCAGCCAGAACACTTTTATCAGTAATCCCTTTTTGTTCCAAAGTGCTTACTAACTGATTCCGAAGTCCTTGATGTTTGGCTGTGTCTTTCAAAGTTTACTATTTTATTTTGGCAAAAATAGAAAAGAATTTTTAATATCAAATATTGAAAATTGAATTTAAAATACATTAAATAATTGTTCATTATCAATAAAAAATTAATCAATTAATTGCTATTTTTGTACAAATTACATAATTATGCTGAAAATTGGAGTATTAGGTGCCGGTCATCTAGGAAAAATACATTTGCGTTTATTACAACAATCAGAAAAATATGAATTGGTTGGTTTTTATGATGAAAATCTTGAAAATGGAGCCAAAATCGCTGCTGAATTTGGCTACAAACAATTTGACACAATAGCCAAATTAATTCATGCTGTTGACGTTATAGACATCGTCACTCCTACTCTTTCTCACTACAAATGTGCTAAAGTCTCTATCAAATCAGGAAAACACGTTTTTATTGAAAAGCCCATTTCTACAACTGTTGAAGAAGCAGAAGAAATAATCGCTTTAGCCAAAGAATACAATATCAAAGGACAAGTAGGACATGTCGAGCGTTTCAATCCAGCGTTTATCGCTACCAAAAACATGATTGAAAATCCTATGTTTATTGAAACACACCGTTTGGCGGAATTCAATCCTCGTGGTACGGATGTTCCTGTAGTGCTGGATTTGATGATTCATGATATTGATGCTATTTTGAGCGTTGTAAAATCCAAAGTAAAAAACATTAATGCCAGTGGCGTTTCCGTTATAAGTGAAACTCCGGATATTGCCAATGCCCGAATCGAATTCGAAAATGGTTGTGTTGCGAATTTAACCGCAAGCAGAATTTCGATGAAGAACATGCGTAAATCTCGTTTTTTCCAGAAAGATGCCTATATCTCAGTTGATTTTCTCGAAAAGAAATGCGAAGTGGTCAAAATGAAAGATGCTCCAGAAGTTCCAGGTGATTTTGACATCATTTTACAAAATGCTGAAGGTGTAAAAAAGCAAATCTACTTCTCCAATCCTGATGTGGAACAAAACAACGCTATCCTTGATGAATTAGAATCATTTGCTGATGCCATCAATAATAATATCACTCCCGTTGTAACATTAGAACAAGCAACAGAAGCTTTAAGAGTAGCATACCAAATTATCAATTGTTTTAAAAAATAAATTAAAAAATACGTTAAAAGTTTAAGGTTTAAAGGATTTAATAGCACTTTAAACTTTAAACTTTTTTGACTTTAAACAAAATACCAATGAAAACAATAGCTGTAATCGGAGCAGGAACAATGGGAAACGGAATTGCCCATACTTTTGCCCAAAGTGGTTTTACCGTAAAATTAATTGATGTTTCCGAAAAGTCTTTGGATAAAGGAATGGCAACTATTGCTGCCAATTTAGACCGAATGTTAACCAAAGGAACCATCACTCAAGAAGATGTAGCCAAAACAATTACCAATATAATCACGTATACTGATATCAAAGATGGTGTTGTAGGCGTTGATTTAGTGATTGAAGCAGCTACGGAAAATGTTGAATTGAAACTAAATATTTTCAAGCAATTAAACGAAGCTTGTTCTCATAATACGATTTTAGCAACCAATACTTCTTCGATTTCCATTACACAAATTGGAGCTGTTGTAGCACATCCGGAGCGCGTTATTGGAATGCACTTTATGAATCCGGTGCCAATTATGAAATTAGTGGAAATCATTCGTGGTTACAATACGAGCGACGAAGTGACTAAAATCATTATGGATTTATCTGAGAAATTAGGTAAAACACCTGTTGAAGTAAATGATTATCCAGGTTTTGTTGCCAATAGAATTTTGATGCCCATGATTAATGAAGCCATCGAAACGTTATACAACAAAGTGGCGGGTGTTTATGAGATTGATACGGTTATGAAATTAGGAATGGGTCACCCGATGGGACCGTTACAACTAGCTGATTTTATTGGTCTTGATGTGTGTTTGGCCATTTTAAACGTAATGTACGACGGATTCAAAAATCCAAAATATGCTCCTTGCCCTTTATTAGTAAACATGGTTCGTGCAGGAAAAATGGGAGTAAAAACCGGAGAAGGTTTTTATGATTATTCTGAAAGCAAAAAAGCAGAGAAGATTGCTAAACAATTTATTTAATATGTCAATCGCACAAAACCTTCTCAAAATAAAATCCACATTACCTGAACAGGTAACCCTTGTTGCGGTTTCAAAAACCAAACCAGTTGCTGATTTGATGGAAGCCTATGAAGCCGGTCAACGAATTTTCGGAGAAAACAAAATCCAGGAAATGGCCGAGAAATGGGAACAAATGCCCAAAGATATTAAGTGGCATATGATTGGACATGTTCAGACCAATAAAGTCAAATTTATGGCACAATTTGTGAGCTTGATTCATGGAGTGGATAGTTTGAAATTAGTACAGGAAATCAACAAACAAGCACAAAAAAACAATAGAGTTATCGATTGTCTATTGCAAATTCATATTGCCGAAGAGGAGACTAAATTTGGTCTCGACGAAGAAGAACTCGCTTCTCTCCTATCTTCAAGTGAATTTCAGCAAATGAAAAACATTCGAATTGTAGGATTAATGGGAATGGCAACTTTTACTGATAATAAAGAGCAAATCAAAAAAGAATTCCTTCATTTGAAATCAATTTTTGATGCGATTCGTACAGAAACGATGAATCGCGTCTCTACATTATCAATGGGAATGTCCGGTGATTATCAACTCGCAATTGAATGCGGAAGTACGATGGTTCGAATAGGAAGTAGTATCTTTGGAGGAAGATAATTTGATTTTTGATTGAGGATTAACTATTTTTAATTTCAGATTTGAAAATTACTGCTAAAAAACTGATTACTAAAAACGGAACACTGAAGACTAAAATTTGTACGCAATACTCGACATAGAAACCACTGGAGGACAATTCAACGAAGAAGGAATCACTGAAATCGCCATCTATAAATTTGATGGTCATGAAGTTGTGGATCAATTCATTAGTTTAGTCAATCCCGAAATTCCAATTCAGCCTTTTGTAGTGAAACTGACTGGAATTAATAACGCAATGTTGCGCTCCGCTCCCAAGTTTTTTGAAGTAGCCAAACGCATCATCGAAATGACAAATGATTGTGTTATTGTCGCTCATAATGCTTCCTTTGATTACAGAATATTAAGAACCGAATTCAGACGATTAGGCTATGATTTTGAAGCAAGAACGCTTTGTACAGTCGAATTGTCAAAAAAATTATTACCGGAGCAACCATCCCATAGTTTAGGAAAACTGGTTCGTGCCCTTGGCATTCCAATGGCTGATAGACACCGAGCTAGTGGTGATGCATTGGCAACAGTGAAATTATTCAAAATCCTTTTGGAGAAAGATTTAGAAAAAGAAATTGTCAAAGATTTCATTAAACTAGAAATTGAAAAAGGAATTGCTCCCAAATTATTAGACATTGTTGCAAGTTTACCCGCAAAAACCGGAACGTATTATATTCATAACGAAAAAGGGAATTTGATTTATATTGGTAAAAGCCGAAATATCAAAAAACGCATCAACCAACATTTTACTGGAACTTCTATTAAATGCAAAAAAATACAAGCCGAAGTTTTCACAGTAACATACGATGAAACCGGAAGTGAACTAATTGCTCTTTTAAAAGAAAGCGAAGAAATAAAAGTCAATAAACCAATTCATAATCGGGCACAAAGAAAGAGCATTTTCCAATTGGCTTTGTATGCCGAAAAAGACGAAAAGGGATATCTCAATTTGAAACTTCAAAAAGCAGACGGCCGAAAAAAAGAAATAACTTCGTTTACTTCATTACAAGAAGGAAAAAATGCGTTGTTCAGAATCACTTCCCATTACAATTTATGTCAAAAATTAACGGGTTTGTATGCTTCTAAAACAAACTGTTTTCAATACACTATAAAAGAATGTGATGGTGCTTGCATTGGGGAAGTTTCTGTTGAAGAATACAACGCAAGAGTTCAGGAATTTATAGATAAAAACAGTTTCGAAAATCAAAACATGGTCCTTGTAGACAGAGGAAGAACCATCAACGAGCGCAGTGCGGTTTTAATCGAAAATGGGATTTACAAAGGATATGCTTTTTATGATTTAAATTACCAAATTAACAATATCGAAATCCTTAGAAACATCATAATCCCAATGCAGAACAATCGTGACACTCGAAATATTATTCAAAGTCATGTCCGGAAAAGTAAAACGCTCAAAATTATACGATTTTAATCATATTCTATTAATTCACAATAAATATGAAAACAATAAAATCAAGATTTGATGATTTTAGACAACAAACCAATATTGTAATTTACGGGACGAATACAGCCTCCGGACGATTATTTGACCTCGTTCTTTTAGGAATTATTGTGCTGAGTGTCTTCATAGTTATGCTGGAAACAGTCAAAGGTTTTGATATAAAATACCATCATGAACTTATTATACTGGAATGGATTATCACCATTTTCTTTACTTTAGAATACGTACTTCGAATTATATCCCTCAAGAAACCATTAAAATACATTTTCAGTTTCTATGGCATAATTGATTTGATAGCCACTTTACCCATGTATTTGTCCTTGTTTTATTTTGGAACAAGCATATTAACAATTGTCCGCGCACTACGATTACTGAGATTATTCAAGATTTTGAAACACCCACAATTCTCCAGTCAATCTACTCACTTGAAAGAAGCCTTGATTGCCAGTAGGGGAAAAATATTGATTTTCATTTACTTTATGCTAATCAGCAGTATCATAATAGGTTCTTTAATGTATGTCGTTGAAGGAAAAGAAGGTGGTTTTACCAGTATTCCTATTAGTATCTACTGGACTATAGTAACACTCACGACAGTAGGCTATGGAGACATTTCTCCAATAACGCCATTAGGACAAGGCATTGCATCATTAGTAATGATAATGGGCTATGGCATTATCGCGGTCCCAACGGGAATTGTCACAGCAGAATTTGCTAACAATTTTCATAAAAAAACAGTGTCTGGTAAGATTAATCCTTGTCCGAATTGTGGAACAGAAGGGCATAATTATAACGCAAAACACTGTTACCATTGTGGTGCAGTTTTAAAATAATACTAATTTGAAGCAATTCCAGCTGTACACTGCAACTCCTCGTTATTCAAGTTGTTTTTCTAAGGCATAAAAGGAGCTTCCTTTGGTCGCTCTTTTACACCAAGAAAAAATAACTTTCCTAACTCCGGGGTTTTCGTTTCCATCTGGGCTAAAAAATATGAAATACTTAATAACCATTATCGGACCAACGGCTATAGGAAAAACTTCCTTGAGTATAGTATTAGCCAATTATTTCAAATGTGCTATTCTTTCCTGCGACAGCCGACAGTTTTTCAAGGAAATGACTATTGGGACGGCTGTACCAAGTGAAGCAGAATTGGCGGCAGCACCACATCATTTCATCCAAAACAAATCCATATTCGAAAATTACACCGTAGGTGATTTTGAGAAAGAAGCCATTGCCAAACTCAATGAATTATTCTTGACGAATGATTATGCGATTCTGGTTGGTGGTTCAGGATTATACGTAGATGCAATTCTGAAAGGTTTTGATGAATTTCCCGAAATTGACGCTGTAGTACGTGCTGAAATAACCGCTAATTATGAAAAATTAGGAATTGGATATTTACAACAAAGACTAGAAACGCTAGATTCCGATTATTATAAAAGCTTGACAATCGAAAATCCTCAAACTTTGCAAAACCCACAACGAATGATGCGTTTTGTGGAAGTATGTTTGGGTTCTGGAAAACCGTATTCTTCTTTTTTAAACCAGAAGCAAAACACGCGTAACTTTACCCCTATTTTAATTGGCTTAGAAGCCGACAGAAAAATAATTTATAACCGAATCAATCAACGTGTTGACATCATGATGAACGAAGGACTTTTGGCGGAAGCAAAAACAGTATTCCCAAATAAAGAGTTGAATGCCTTACAAACTGTAGGTTATAGAGAATTATTTAGTTATTTTGACAGAGAAATATCATTAGAATTTGCCATTGAAGAAATAAAGAAAAACACCCGACGGTTTTCTAAACGACAACTCACTTGGTTCAAAAGAAATGAAAATACTAAATGGTTTGATTTTGAAACTCCATATGAAGTTATTGTTGATTATGTAAATTCAAAAAAATAAAACTTAAATAAAGCAATCAATTTCAAACTGCTTTCTTAATAATTAAAAGTCACAAATATGCCCATCTCTCCTAACTTCACATCCATTCTAAGCAAAGATTGGGAAATCAATTTTACACAATGTGCACCAAATGGTTTTTTAAAATATACTGATTTGTGTAATATTTTGCAGTTAACGGCTGCGGCACATTCAGAAATTGGTGGGATTAGTTTTTTGGATATGCAAGAATTCAACCAAGCTTGGGTTTTGAGCAGAATGCGTGTTGAAATTACTAAATTACCCAAATGGGGGGATCTTGTAACTGTAAAAACGTGGATCAATTCACTAGAAAATTCCCGTTCTGTGCGTGCTTTAGAAATGCATGTGAATGGCAAGAAAATTGTAGGTTGTGAGACTTTCTGGGCTGTTTTCAACACTAAAACCCGCAGACCGGAAGGATTAGCTTTACCGTATGAACATTTTGAATTATATCCTGAAAAAAGAGCCACTCAGGAAGGTTTTTCTAAAATAAACTTCAATCATGAAAAAGAGATCGTTTTTGAAAAAACAGTATTCTTGTCCGATTTAGATATTGTAAATCATGTCAACAATGTAAAATACCTTGAATGGTGTTTAGATTTAGTTGACGAAAAATTAATTCTGAATCAAGAGATTAAAAGTTTTGAAATGAATTTCTTAAAAGAATTATCTTTAAAAGATAAAGTAATCATTCATGAAAATATTTCTGAAAATGAAACCATTTTCAGTATTACGAAAGAAGATAAAACCAGCTTCGCTTTACAATTAAATTGGAAATAGAATAAATTTATTATTTCAACAAACCCCTTAAGCAAACTGACGAAATAAATAACTCCCAAAAAAAAGCTCCGATTTCTCGGAGCTTTTTTTTTATACTGCTGTTTTATTCTTAACAACTAATCGGAATCCTTCACCATGAATGTTCAAGATTTCAACATCTTCATCCAGTTTCAGGTATTTTCTTAATTTAGCGATGTACACATCCATACTTCTTGAAGTAAAGTAGTTATCATCTCTCCATATTTTTGTTAAGGCTAATTCTCTTGGCATCAAATCATTTTCATGAAGAATCAACATTTTTAATAATTCATTCTCTTTTGGAGATAATTTAATTGGTTCCTCATCTGCAAAAGTTAAGAAACGAAGTTTAGAATTCAAATGGAATTTACCAATATTAAATTCAAATTGTACTTGTTCCGCTTTGGTATCAGAAGATTTTCTTTGAATGATGGCTTTGATTTTCATTAACAAAACTTCAGAATCGAAAGGTTTATTCAAATAATCATCGGCACCTGCTTTATATCCTTTCAATACATCCTCTTTCATAGATTTAGCAGTCAAGAAAATAATAGGCACTTCATTATTCTTTTCTCTGATTTCTTTAGCTAGTGTATATCCATCTTTATATGGCATCATTACATCTAGAATACACAAATCATAAGTATCTTTTTTGAACTTTTCAAATCCTTCCATTCCATTTTTAGCCAAAGTGACATCGAAATCATTTAGCATTAAATAATCTTTTAGTACTGCACCAAAATTAAGGTCATCCTCCACTAAAAGTATTTTTTTATTTACATTTTCCATATTCCTAATTTATTAATGGTAATTTTATTATGAAGGTACTTCCTTTTCCCTTTTCACTTTCTACATAAACTTGACCGTTATGGTCTTCAACTATTCTTTTTACATACGCTAAACCGAGTCCGTGCCCTTTAACATTATGTATATCTCCTGTATGTTCTCTATAAAATTTTTCAAAGATTCTTTTTTGAGCTACCTTACTCATCCCTAAGCCATTGTCTCTTACTTTTATAATAACCATATCTTTTACATTTTCAGTAAACACGTCGATTATTGGTGTATTTGGAGAATATTTTATGGCATTTTCTAAAATATTTACAAGCACATTCGTGAAATGAACATCATTTATTAAAACGGTAGTTCTATTGGCATCAAAATGACTAGTAATAGTTCCTTCTCTATCTTCTAATATCAAATTAACATGTTCAATAGCATCATTAATTACATCATGGATATTATTAGAATCTTTATTAATATCCAATTCTTTTTTCTCCAGTTTAGAAATCCTTAAAACATTCTCAACCTGTGCGTGCATTCGTTTATTTTCATCCCTAATCATTTGGAGGTACCTAAAGACCTTCTCTTTATCATCAATAATTTTTGGATTTTTAATGGCATCCAAAGCCAAATTAATAGTCGCAATAGGAGTTTTAAACTCATGTGTCATATTATTAATAAAATCTGTTTTAATTTCAGATATATGACGTTGACGAATCAATTGGTTCAAAGCACTTGAATATGCGATGAGAATAATAAGCGTAAATATGATTGATAGTATAGTTATACTAACGAGATCTGACAATAAATATTTCTTTTTATGAGGAAAAGTAACCAATAATTGGTATTTACTATTTCCTTCATTGTCAGTAAATATTGGAATAGAATATGTGGCGTTTTTGTCATATTTAAAATCTTTAGATTTTATTTTAGTCGCCAAATTATTATTATAAATTCCGAACTCAAATTTGGTATTAACACCATATTCTTCTAATTCTTTTTTGATGAGTTTATTTAATATTTCTTTTGAAACCCTTTCTTCAAGAGGCATTGCCGAAGCAATATCTTTAAAGAAAATTTCAAACTGTGCATTATCTAAAACATCTAAATTTCCAGATTTTTCAATTCGAACATCAGGTATCAAACTTTGTTGAACACCTGGATTATCAATATTATTATTGTTATAAACTTCGGTAACACGTTTAGAATTAAAACTCTTAAACCTTTCGCTATCAAATTTTTTATCAAAGAACGTTGACGAAATATTGTAATCTTCAGATATAATACTATTTGAATATATTATTGTTTTATTCGTTCTAGGATTTTTTTGAACATAATAAAATTCTAATAAATCATTTTTTTTAGGAATCTTTCCTGTACTGTCTTTATAATGATTGTATTTATCATAAAAACTATAAGCCTCTTGCTGCTGAAGCTTATCTGCCACATTACCAATAACTTGCTTAACATGAAATTTAAATTGTTCATCATTATTCTTAAATGAGGTATTAAACCAATACACCTGAACAAGAATAATTCCTATCAGGGACAAACTCATCAACAATACAAGCAATCTAAAAAAAAGTTTATTCATCGAGACAAATTTAGTATTTTAACAATATATTAAATAATACATTAACCAAAGATTAACATCTAAGACACATTTTGTTTAATCTTTAAAATTTTAAGAATTTTAAGAATTTCTGTTTTTACAGCTTCAATAGAAGTATTTTCAATAACAAAATCACTTTTCAAAATACGCTGATCATCAGTCCATTGCGAATTTATTCTTTTCAAAACAAGTGCTCTAGTCGTTTTATCTCTGTCAATAACTCTTTGAATCCTTGATTCTACTGGAGCTGTGACACTTATAATCACATCACAATCTTTATAACGACCACTTTCAAATAAAATAGCAGCTTCATAAATAACGTAAGGATTATCTTTATGCTTCAAAATCCATTCATCAAAATGTTTTTTTACGGCGGGGTGAACAATTTTATTGAGTTGCTCTAGTTTTTCAGGATTACTAAATACAATTTCGGCCAATTTTTCTCGATTCAAAACTTCATTTTCGAAAATAAAAGGTCCAAAACCCTTTTTAATTGCATCAATAATTTCTAATGATTGCATAATTTCTCTGGCCTCATCATCAGCAATATAAACTGGAATGCCATATGATTGAAAAATAGTAGCAATAGTAGTTTTACCACTTCCAATACCCCCGGTTAAACCAATTATTTTTGTCATATTATTTTTTGAAAAATAACTCCGGAAAAGCTTCTTGTGGTTTTTGTTTCAGAATGATGATTTTTATAAATGATTCCAAAAATCCAGTTCCATAACCATAAAATTGTTTCCAAACAGCTATTAAAGATAAATATCCTATTTTAAAACTTTTATTTTGGAAAGAAGACACCAAAAATAGTACCAAAAAATAAACAAAATACAACTGCAATAGCTTATCAAAATTGAAAACCAATAATACTGATGAAGTAAAAAATCCTATTATAAAAACCGAAGGAAAGAAAAAAGTTAATTTATTGTATTGTGGATACCAACTATTAAGAATGGGTCTTGCTTTACCAAATTTATTCACCTGAACGGAAAATTTATCCCAATCAATCCTTCTTTTGTGATACACATAAGCTTTAGGAAAAAGTTTGGTCTCAAAACCTAAATTCCACAAACGAATTGATAAATCCGGATCTTCCCCAGGATGTATATTTCCAAAACCTTTGGAAGCCTCAAAAGCTTTTCGAGACAATCCCATGTTAAAACTTCTAGGCTGAAACTTGTCAATTTTTTCAGAACCACCTCTAATGCCACCTGTCGTAAGAAAAGATGTCATCGCAAAATTGATTGCTTTCTGAATATCCGAAAAACTGTCTAAAGCTTTATCCGGACCTCCAAAACAATCTACATAATTCTGCTTTAAGGCATTTTCAACTTCATTTAAATAAGTTGCGGGAATAATGCAATCTGAGTCAAAAATAATAAAGTAATCTCCTCTAGCCTTTGTCATTCCATAATTTCTAGAATCTCCTGGACCTGAATTTTCTTTAAAATAATAAGAAATGTCCAGTCTGTCACCATATTTTTTAGCAACATCCTTACAAGGTAAAGTGGAACCATCTTCAATAATAACAATTTCAAAAATTTCGTTGTAAGTTGAATGAGACAAACTTTCTAAAAGTTCATCAACTTCGTCAGGACGATTGTAAACTGGTATAATCAGGGAAAATAACATAAATTAAGAATGTGGTATTAAAGATGTTTTTTAGACTCAAAAAATTTTAACAAATATAATCTTTATCCATAAAAAAACCATCAACTATTAATTGATGGTTTTATAAATATTTAATTTAGTAATAGGATTACCCAATACTTTCGATGTTTACCACTTCGTTTGCATCTGCTTTATAATCTACTCCTTGAACATCAAAGCCAAATAGATTGTAAAAATCTTTTCTGTATCCTTCTAAATCACCTATCTCAGATAAGTTTTCGGTAACAGCCTCAATCCATAATTTAGCTACTTTTTCTTGAACATCAGGACGCATTTCTAAATCGTCAATACGGATTCTTCCTTTCTCATCTACAGGAACATCATTTCCAGTATATAGTCTTTCTTGGTATAAACGTTGAATTTGCTCAATACAACCTTCATGAATTCCTTCTTCCTTCATTATTTTGTACAATAAAGAAATATACAATGGAATAACAGGAATCGCAGAACTTGCTTGAGTTACTAATGCTTTGTTTACAGAAACAAATGCTTTCCCATCAATATCGGCTAAACTGTCAGTGATAGCAAATGCTGTCGCTTCAAGATGATCTTTAGCACGACCTATTGTACCTTTTCTATAAACTGCCTCAGTCAATGATGGCCCAATATAAGAATAAGCAACGGTTGTAGCTCCTGGTGCCAATAAATTCTCCGCTTTTAAAGCATCAATCCACATAGCCCAATCTTCACCACCCATTACGGCAATTGTATTTTCAATATCATCTCCACTACATGGCTCAATAGAAATTTCGGAAACTTTTCCCGAATGAAAATCAACAGTTTTGTTTGTAAAAGTACTTCCAATTGGTTTCAAAACAGAACGATGCATAACACCAGTAACCGGATGAACACGAACAGGGGAAGCTAAACTATAAATAATTAAATCAATTTGACCTAAATCAGCTTTGATAAGATCTAATGTTTGTTTTTTTATTTCATTAGAAAATGCATCTCCATTGATACTTTTTGCATATAATCCTGCTTTATGAGCTTCATTTTCGAAAGCTGCAGAATTATACCAACCTGGTGAAGCCGTTTTGCCTTCAGAAGGTGCTTTTTCAAAAAATACACCAATCGTTGCTGCATTAGAACCAAAAGCACTTGTAATTCTGGAAGCCAACCCAAAACCAGTTGAAGCTCCAATTACTAAGACTTTTTTAGCCCCATTAATATTTCCTTTTGATTGTATATATTCTATCTGATTTTTAACATTTTGTTCGCATCCTTTTGGGTGAGATGTCGTACAAATAAATCCTCTCATTCTAGGTTCTATAATCATATTTGGTTATTCTTTAATTTAATTTTTTGTATAATTGTTTGTAAGCTTTCGCAAAATGCTTCCTAAAAGGGAACAAATATAAAGCAAAATATTAGTTCAACAAGGCTTTTGCGTGATTTAAGGCTGATTCAGAAACGATTGTTCCTGATAACATTTGTGCAATTTCTACAACTCTATCTTCCTCGTTCAACAACTTTAATTCCGATTGTGTATCATCCCCAACAGTCGATTTAAACACTTTGAAATGCGCATTTCCTTTTGCAGCGATTTGAGGTAAATGCGTGATGGCAAAAATTTGCATCTCCTGACTCATTTCCTTCATGATTTCTCCCATTCTGATGGCAATCTCTCCGGAAACACCCGTATCAATTTCATCAAAAATTAGTGTTGGCAATTTTGAATATTGCGCTAATATTGCTTTAACAGCCAGCATAATTCTAGACATTTCTCCACCGGAAGCCACTTTTTTCAATAAACCAAAATCAGTTCCTTTATTTGCCGAAAATAAAAACTGAAGTTCATCTTTTCCATTTTGAAAATACGTTTCACCAGCATTAATATCGATATTGAAACGGACATTAGGCATTCCTAACGTTTCTAAAATCAAAATCAACTTTTGAGATAAAACCGGAATAGATTCTAATCTATTATCATGAATTATAGTCGACATGGCATCTAATGTCGTTGTTTTTTGTTCAATCGAATGCGTTAATGCTATAATTTCTTCTTCAATATTACCTAATTCTAAAACTGAATTTTCTAAGTTAGTTTGAATTTCAAGCAATTCATCTACCGTAGTAACCTGATGCTTCTTTTGCAAATTAAAAATAACCTGCAGCTTTTGGCTAATTAAGTCCAATTGCTCCGGATCATTAACCAGTTTTTCCGAACAGCGATTCATCTCCTCTGAAATATCATCAAACTCAATCGTTACGCTTGCAATTCTTTCCAGCAAAGAATGATAATCTGTTGAAAAAGGAGCTATTTTCTGTAATGCAATTTTAATTTCTTTCAAATTATTCAAGACTCCTATTTGTTCTTCATTGGCAATAGCCAAAGCTTTATCGATAGACTCTTTAATAATCTCCACATTATTCAACTTCTCAAAATCAGCTTCAAGAGTTTCTTGTTCTCCAGATTTTAATTGAGCAGCAACCAATTCATCCAATAAAAAAGTATTGTATTCCTGTTCTTTCTTAGATTCTGTTTGTTTTTTCAGTAGCGAATTCAATTTGGATTTGTCTGATTTATAGCTTTTCAAAAGCGATTGGTAATCCAAAATCGTTTCTTTATTATTGGCAATGGCATCAATAATATCGAACTGAACATTTTCATCCGAAAGCTCTTGAGTTTGCTGTTGCGAATGAATATCAATTAAGAACAAACTCAATTCCTGAAGTTCCTGAAGATTTACTGGACTGTCATTGATAAAAGCCCTGGATTTACCTGAAGGCAGGATTTCCCGTCTAATTATAGTTTCATTTTCATAGTCCAAATCATTGGCATCAAAAAATGGCAACAAATTATACTTTGAAATTTCAAAATGAGCTTCAATGATGCACTTTTCTTCCTTATTTTTCAAAGAAGTTAAGTCGGCTCTTTTTCCTAAAACCAGTCCTAATGCTCCTAAAATTATTGATTTACCAGCACCCGTTTCTCCAGTAATTGTTGAGAAACCTTTTGAAAAATCGATAGTCAATTTTTCTATTAAAGCATAGTTTTTTATCGAAAGTGACGTTATCATTTATATGTTATTTGTTATGAGGAGTTGGAATTAAACTAGAAATTGAAAAACAATTAATATTTTATAAGCCCCCATTTACTTGAATTCAGAGGAGAAATTTTATTCAGATTATCGACTAAATCTGATATAGTAATACTTGGTCCACCAGAAAATATAGAAACTATTTCATCAGATTTAGCATCAAAAAAGACACGTGTTAAAAACGCATTAGGTCTTGAAGCATTTAATTTTGACAGATTAATTAAAGATACTTTTATTTTTTCTTTCGAAGCTTTTAAATCTTGACTCATCAAGTCTAATCCGGTATGATAGTCATACACGGTTTGTCTGACTTGTTTAAATGCAGGTGATAAAATATCGTTTATCAAAAAATATCGATTTTGATTTCCATCCGTTTGCCCCCATCCTTTAGACCCTCCTTGTTGTGCCACATTTGAAATATTTTGAGCTATTTCAAAATTTGGATTTCCAGATTCCAAAACAAAAGTATCCGAATCCATTCCTAAAATTACATAACTATAAAAAGCAATTACAGAAACTAAATTAGAATCGAAAGTTGTTGGATTAAAAATTAAATTTTCGAACTCCGTATATCTAAAACTAAAGTCTTTATCATTAAAATTTAGTACTGGAGATGCGTAGGAAGAATTAAAAATAGGTCTTGATGATTGTACCTGAATAGTGGCAGTAAATTGATCTGAACTATTGGATGAAACGGTAATATACATCGAGCAATTAATCTTTTCGTTTTGTTTGAAAGTCTGCCCTGTCCAATCCGTTTTATTTACAAATTCACTTATTGATGTTTCCAGCGTCTTAAAAACTTGCTGATTTGCATTAGTTAATTTTTGTGCATTTACTGTCACAGTACAATTTAACTGTTGCGCTTGAGATAGCCCAAAAGTCAGTAGTAAAAGAAAAGTAATTATTTTATGCATAAAAGTGTGCTATTACTTTGTTTAATATATCATCCGCAACTGCTTCTTTTGATTTTAATTCCATTGCTTCAATCGAAAAAGACTTGTCTATGAAAGTAACTTTATTTGTTGCCTTTCCAAAACCGGCTCCTTTATCTTGCAATGAATTTAGAACTATCAAATCTAAGTTTTTTTTCTGAATTTTCAACTTAGCATTTTCAATTTCATTTTCTGTTTCCAAAGCAAAACCAATTAAAAACTGATTTTTTTTACTTTGTCCTAATGAAGCTAAGATATCTTTTGTTTTCTCCAGCTCAATAGTGAAATCATCTGCATTCTTTTTTATCTTTTGCGAAGCTACATTTTTAGGCTTATAATCCGCTACTGCAGCAGCAGCAATAGCAACATCCACATCAGCATAATATTGATGACAGGCATCATACATTTCCTGAGCAGAAACCACTGGAATCACTTTTATTAATGGATTCGCAACTTTACAATGTGTAGGACCTGTAACTAATACTACTGAAGCTCCCAGATTTGCAGCACTTAAGGCAATATCAAAACCCATTTTTCCTGAAGAATGATTTCCTATAAAACGTACAGGATCTATTGCTTCGTATGTAGGACCGGCAGTAATTAATATTTTTTTTCCTTTTAAGGGCAATCCGCTTTCTATATCAGCTTCTATAAATGCAACAATATGTTCCGGTTCTGCCATTCTTCCTTCTCCTGAAAGTCCACTGGCTAATTCTCCACTTTCAGCAGGAATTATAGTGTCTCCAAATTCAGTAAGTGAGAAAAAATTAGCAACGGTGGATGGATGTTTGTACATATCCAAGTCCATTGCCGGTGCATAATAAACAGGGCATTTTGCCGATAAATACGCTGCAATCAAAAGATTATCACAAGTACCATTTGCCATTTTTGACAAAGTATTTGCAGTAGCTGGAGCAATAACCATCAAATCAGCCCAAAGTGCCAATTCAACATGATTATTCCATTTTTCATTCTCGTCGTCTTGATTGTAAAAGCTAGAAAATACAGGATTTTTAGATAACGTAGATAACGTTAATGGAGTTATAAAATCCTTAGAAGCAGGTGTCATTATCACTTGGACATGTGCACCTGCTTTTATGAAAAGTCGTACTAACGAAGCTGTTTTATAGGCTGCAATTCCACCAGAAATACCTAGTAAAATTTTCTTACCGTTTAAAACTGACATTACTACTATTACTTATTTGAATCTCTGTGGTAGATTTTACCATCTAACCATTCTTGAACTGCTAAAGCGTGAGGCTTAGGCAATTTTTCGTAAAATTTTGAAACCTCAATTTGTTCTTTGTTTTCAAAAACTTCTTCAAGACTGTCATTATATGTAGCAAATTCTTCTAATTTCTCAGTCAATTCTTTTTTGATTTCAGAATTGATTTGGTTTGCTCTTTTAGCCATAATGGTTATCGCTTCATACACGTTACCAGTAGGTTCTTCAATAACATTCTTGTTGTATGTTATTGTATTTACTGGAGCATTCGTCTTTTTTAAATCCATGACTTTATTTATTTAGTAAATTTTTGTAAATCTTTATCAATCCTAGCGAACATTTCGTCTGCTTTCTTTTTGTACTTTGTATTGGCATCAAATTTTACTAAATTTGAATGTGCCACTTTTGCAACATTTAATCGCTCTTCCATTTTTGCTGGAATACTATTGATTGCCAGTTGATAAGCTGAATCATATTTGTAAAACAAGGCATCTTCCTTGAATTTTGTTCCAGGATAATCCGCTATAAAATTATCAAAAGCAACTATCGCTGATTTATAATCTGAAATAGTATTATATCCTTTTGCATTTTCATAAACTTTCTTCTCTATTTTATCACTTAGCACTTTTAAAGTTGCATTTGCTTCAGCTAAATATTCTGAATTAGGATAAGAATCAATAAAAGATTGTAATTTATCTATCGCTTTCACAGTATCTGCCTGATCTAAGCTGTAAGCCGGTGATAACTTAGAATAACTCTTAGCACCTAAATAGGCAGCTTCCTGAATTTTTTCACTTTTTGGGTAACCAGAAACAAAACTTTCAAATTGATATCCCGCTAAATAATATTGTTTGGTTTTATAATAGGACTGAGAAAACATATAAAACAATTTTTCTGCTTGAGGTTTCCCTCTGTATGCCGGAGCAATTTGCTCAAAAAGACGAATTGCTTTTGAATATTTACCAGCATCATACAATTTAGTAGCTATATCAAATTTTACAGCAACATCTTCGGTTTTTAGTGCTTTTTGATATTCGTTACAAGAACTAAAAAGTGCAACAAGAAGCAATAGAGATATTATTTTTTTCATTTTTTTACTTTTTTTACGATTCCATAGTTGTATTCAACCTACAGAAAATCATACCGAAGTTTCGGTGGCAAATTTAGTTATTAATTTAGCTACTACAAAATATATTTTTGCATAAAAAAAGACACTGCTTTTTACGCTTGTTTATTCATTTTTTCAACAAATTGACCAATTCTATTAGCCAACGATTCATCAACATTTACCAATGGTAGACGAACTGTATTTTCAGCGATTCCCAGTGATAGAAACACTTGTTTGATTCCTGCAGGATTTCCCTGCTCAAAAATCATATCGATACAATCTGATAAAAGGTATTGCGTTTTGAACGCTTCATCTACTTTTCTATTTAAACCCAATCGAATCATTTCAGAAAATTCTTTTGGAAAACCTTGTCCAATTACGGATATAACGCCAGATCCTCCTGCTAAAACAATAGGTAAAGCTATCATATCATCGCCAGAAATTACAAGAAAATCCTTTGGTTTATTTTTCAATATTTGCATTGCTTGAACAATATCACCAGCCGCTTCCTTGATAGCAACTACATTTTTAAAATCATTTGCTAAACGCAAAACAGTTGATGGCAACATATTACTTGCTGTTCTTCCTGGAACATTATACAGGATTACAGGAATCGGAGAAGCTTCAGCAACAGCTTTAAAGTGTTGGTAAATCCCTTCTTGGGTTGGTTTATTATAATACGGAGAAACCGAAAGTATAGCAACAAAATCTGATAAATCTCTAGTTTTAAGCTCGTCTACGACTTTCATTGTATTATTACCTCCAACGCCTAATACCAATGGCAATCTTCCATTATTAGTTTCTATTACCGTCTTGATAACTAATTCTTTTTCGTCTTGGGACAATGTTGCATTTTCAGCAGTTGTACCAAGTACGACAAGGTATTCAATTCCATTATCAATGGAAAAATTAACAATTCTTTTTAATGCTTCAGTATCAATTGAAAAATCTTCGTTAAATGGCGTTACAAGGGCAACACCTGTTCCTATTAATGATTGCATATTGGATTATAATTTGTTTAATATTTTTAAATATCTAAATAATTCATGAATGAAAACTTTATAATTTTCGGCATTGGTATTAATCATCAAATGATTCAATCTTTTGTCTATTGATGAAAACCCAACTTTAAATAATGCTTTTGAATTGTGAGTAGCAACCATTAAAATTGCTTTTTCAACATCATAATAATTGATTAGCAAATCAAAATTTTCGTTTACAAAATCATTTACCTGTGAATCAGTTATCTCCCCTTTCCAATTGAGATGTTTTGCTCCAAAAGCAGGATACGGATGCGCATCGCTTTTTTTAAATTTGTCTTTGTAAACAATAACTTTAATATTGTCTGCTGCAATTCCGTTTGCAATTAACTCATTTATCAAGGCTTCTTTTTCCGAAAAATAACTAGCATCTATAAGTAAACCTACAGTTTGTATCGAAGTTGAAAGCGAACTGCTTTTAACATTATGCAAGCTGTTTTTTAATATTTTTTTTACAGAAAAATCCTTTATGTAATTTAAAAACATATTACTTTTACTTGTTTACAAAATTAATTAATTAAGTCGCATTTGAAATGGTAAATCTAAAAAAGTATAACGATGTTTTAAAACTTTTTGTTATATTCTTAACATTTGTTTTTATTACTTCCTGTAGTAAACAAAATTATTACGTAACAAAGATAGAAGGCAAAAGAATCCCAATTGCTGAAAAGGAAAACCAAGCTACTGACCCGAAACTAGATAGCGAACAAACAAAGTTAATTGAAAACTTTATCAAACCCTACCGCGAACACATTAATAAAGATTTAGACAGCGTTCTGGCGTATTGTCCGGTCACTTTAGATAAAAGTTCCGGCAAATGGCAGACTACTATTGGAAATTTACTGGCTGATGTTACTTTGATGCGAGGCAACTTAGTTTTTAATGCCAGAGAAAAAAAGAATATTGATATCTGTTTACTGAATCATGGCGGTATTCGTTCTATTCTTCCAAAAGGAAATGTAACCAGCAGAACCGCTTTTGAAATTATGCCTTTTGAAAACAGCATGGTTGTCATTGCTTTAAAAGGAGCCCAAATTTTTGAATTAGTTGATTATTTTATAGCCGAAAAAAAACCACATCCTTTATCTGGAATGACTTTTACAATTGACAAAAATAATGCAGCCAAAAACATCTTAGTGCAAGGAAAACCAATTGAAAAAGACAAAATTTATTATGTGGGTACCAATGATTATTTATCCAATGGTGGTGACAATATGAATTTCTTCAAAAAAGGCGTTCAGAAATATGTTTTAGATTATAAATTACGAAATATTCTGATTGATTATTTTAAAGAAGTGGATACCATTCCTGTTGTAAATGATGTCAGAATTACTGTTGAATAAAAAAACATTCTGTTTTAAAAAAGAAAATAGTTCCATAAACATATAGCCCTAGCCCTGATGAAAGCAACATCCTTTATGTTTTTTCTTTAAAAACATAAAGATATAGCGGACAGCAGGAAATAGCTTCAAAAAAAACAAAAATGAAAAGAAGAGATTTTATCGAAAAAACAGCTGCAAGTACCGCTTTATTGAGTTTGGGATTGCCTTTGACCAGCTTTACAACTTCGGAAACGAAACACTTGACGATTCTACATACAAATGATGTTCACAGTTATATTGATCCTTTTCCGGCAGATCATCCCAAAAATCCAAATATGGGAGGTGTTGTACGAAGAGCGTCTCTTATAGAATCAATCAGAAAAGAAAATCCAAATGTGCTGTTGCTTGATGCCGGTGATATTTTTCAGGGAACGCCGTATTTCAATTATTATGGAGGAGAATTAGAATTTAAATTGATGAGCATGATGCAATATGATGCTTCCACGATAGGGAATCATGATTTTGATAATGGCGTTGAAGGTTTGTATGCACAAATGCCTCACGCTAAGTTTGAATTCTTATCAGCAAACTACGACTTTAAAAACACGGTGATGGATGGTTTTGTAAAACCGTATAAGATATTCAATAAAAATGGAATCAAAGTTGGGGTTTTTGGTCTTGGAGTTGAACTCGACGGATTAGTGGATAAAGCAATGTACAAAGAAACTGTTTACAACAATCCTGTTGAGACGGCACAAGATATGGTTCGAATTTTAAAAAAAGAACAACAATGTGATTTAGTGATTTGTCTATCGCATTTAGGATATAAATACAAAGACGAGCCCAATAAAATTTGTGATTTAAAACTAGCGGAACTGACGCAAGATATTGACTTAATAATAGGCGGTCACACCCATACTTTTCTTGATAAACCAACTATTGCAAAAAATCTTGTGGGTAAAGAAGTTTTGGTAAACCAAGTGGGTTGTTATGGAATTAATTTAGGTCGAATTGATTTTTATTTGGACAATAACAAACAGAATACATCTAGAGGAACATCAATTATTGTTTAATTTATTGACAGATTTGTCATTTGCAATAAAGTAATTTACCATAAAAAAATAAGAAAATACCTGAGTTGCCATTTCGATTAGACTAAAAACGGAAAGCTTTAGATAAAATCCATTTAGAACATAAAAAATATCAGAGAACATAAAAAAAACTGACATTAGAAGTAAATTTAGAAAAGCAAAAGTACCTTTTACAATGTAATTAACAACAGATATACAAATCAACGTACTTAATACAATACTATAAATTACAATAATTGAAAAATCAGTTTTCATTTTCTCAAATTGTAAACTCAAAATTGTAGTCGATAAAATAACCAATGTAATTATTACAATTATCAATGATAAAATAGCTATTCTATCAAACTTTGTTTTTTTTAAGCCTTTAAAAAGATGAAAGATCAATAGCACATAGACAATCAAAAAACTCAGTACAGAACCGATTTCTGAATCATTATAGTTCATCAAAATAAAAACATCTCCAATAAAAGAAAAAAGAAAAATCCCCGCTTTAATTATATCAATTTTGTAATTATTTGTGGTTAAATAATAAATAAAAATTGAGGGGACAACAATAGATTTTGCATAAAGTACCAATGATTCCTGACCTAGCAAATCAAATAAAATAGTCAATATACAAGCTAAAAAATAAAGTATGAGTGAAGGTGTACTAGCTTTCATTAATCAGTTTCATAAAATCATCTTCAGAAATTATAAGGATATTTAGCTTATTGGCTTTTTCCAATTTAGCTGGCCCCATATTATCTCCCGCAACAACATAATCGGTTTTCGCAGAAATAGAACTTCCCACTTTGCCTCCGTTATCTTCAATGGCTTTTTTCAAATCATCTCTTGAAAATTTCTCAAAAACGCCTGAAACCACAAAAGTTTTTCCAGAAAGTTTTTCCGTGGCATTTGGGTTTATTTTCTCAACAATTTCAAATTGTACGCCATGTTTTTTTAATCTTTCAATGATAATTCTATTTTCTTGGTTTTCGAAAAAGTCAATTACACTTTGCGCAATACGGTCCCCTATTTCATCCACCAAAATCAAATCCATCAATGTAGCCTGACTTAATGCATCAATATTTTTATAATGCTTCGCTAATTTCTTAGCCACCGTTTCACCGACAAATCGGATTCCAAGAGCAAACAAAACGCTTTCGAAGGGAATGTTTTTAGAATTTTCTACACCTTTCACTAAATTTTCAGCAGATTTTTGAGCCATTCTTTCTAAAGGAAGAATTTGTTCAACCGTCAATTCATATAAATCGGCATAATTATGAACCAGTCCATTATTAAAAAGCAACGCTACCGTTTCTCCGCCAAGACCTTCAATATCCATTGCTTTTCTTGAAATAAAATGCTGAATTCTTCCAATAATCTGTGGAGGACAACCATAAAAATTAGGGCAATAATGATTTGCTTCACCTTCGCTTCGCACTAATTCTGTATGGCATTCCGGACAATGGGTGATGTATTTTGTTGGTTCTGTATTATCTGGACGTTTACTTAAATCAACCGCAATAATTTTAGGGATTATTTCCCCTCCTTTTTCTACAAAAACAGTATCTCCTACACGAATATCTAATTTCTCAATTTGATCAGCGTTGTGTAAAGAAGCGCGTTTTACTATGGTTCCTGCCAATTGCACTGGCTCTAAATTAGCTACTGGTGTAATTGCTCCAGTTCTTCCTACTTGATAAGAAATAGAATTTAATTTTGTTGAAACTTGTTCTGATTTGAATTTATAGGCAATTGCCCAACGCGGAGATTTGGCTGTAAAGCCCAATTCATCCTGGTAATTAAAAGAATTTACTTTTACTACAACACCATCCGTTTCATACGGAAGATTATGTCTATGTGTGTCCCAATAATCTATAAATTCGAAAACTTCTTCTAGATTATGAGCCAGTTTTGCTTCTTTAGGCGCTTTAAATCCCCATTCCCTAGCCGTTTCTAATCCTTCATATTGTGTTTTAAAAGGCAGATTATTTCCAATTAAAAAATACAACAAACAATCCAACGGTCTTTTTGCAACCTCGGCGCTGTCCTGTAATTTCAAACTTCCCGAAGCTGTGTTTCTAGGATTTGAATACGGTAATTCACCAATTTCTATTAAATCCTGATTCATTTTTTCGAAACCGGCAAAAGGTAAAATGATTTCACCACGTACATCAAATGTATCAGGAAAATTTCCTTTTAGCTTAAGCGGAATTGATTTTATGGTTTTAATATTATTAGTAACATCATCTCCTTGAAAACCATCACCACGAGTAACTGCGCGTTTTAATTTTCCGTTTTCGTAAGTTATACTGATTGATGCCCCATCATATTTTAATTCGCAAGTATATTCTAATGGAACTTCTCCGAGAACTTTTTGAATCCGTTTTTCCCAATCAACTAATTCTTCTTTAGAATAGGAATTATCAAGAGAATACATTCGGTGTTCGTGAGGAACAGTCTGGAAATTTTTGGTAATTGTACCACCTACTCGTTGCGTAGGGGAATTTTCATCAAAATATTCTGGATATTTATTTTCTAAATCTTGGAGTTGCTTTAATTTTAAATCAAATTCATAATCAGAAATTATTGGTTTATCCAACACGTAATAATTATAATTGTGCTGATTTAATTCCTCTCTTAAAGTTTGAATTGTATTTTGAATATCCATAGAAAATAAAAATTGGCTATTTTAGTTTTTGAAAAAGTGTACTAAAATAACCAAATTAAAAGAAACTGCAATACAATTATGACTCTATAATTGTATTTATTTGTTTGTATAAAAGGCCATCACTTAAAAAAGAACCTTGTTGTACTAAAGCAAAAATGGAGGTATTCCGCTCATCGGTAAACTCTTTTTTTCCTACTTTCATTTCAATCGTATCGGTAAACATGTTATCGCTAAGCCATTGCAATCCTTCTTTGGTCAGAAAATCAGTTTCTGGAACCAATGATTTCAAAACAATCGATTGAACATAGGTATCAAAACAATGAAAAAGAAAAATATGATTTTTAGAAAAATGTTCTAAATATTCTGCTTTTGTTAGAACGCCTTCCCAAATTAAATCAGAAAAAACATCAAGTTCTTGCTCTGCCACTTCCGGTTTTTCAATTTTAATTTTATCCCACTCTGCTTTATCAATTGCCTGAGTAGCTAAAAAATTAGTGAATTCAGGTGTCAATTCTTCAAATTGTTCCTTTGTTAATCTTGAGTATTTCATTATTGTATTTTGATTTTAACTTTTGATATTTTGTTCTCATTTTGATTCAATAGCTCATAAAAAAGCCCTCTCAAAGGAGAGGGCAAATTTAATACATTTTTTGTCTTTTCTAGAAAATATATCTAATACCAAATTGTGCTTGCCATCTTGAAGCCAAACTAGCATCATAACTAAAGGTTTTAGTTTGTGTACCATTGAATGTATAAGTAGGAATGTTTGCAGCATTAACAGATACACCTATTGGTTGCACACTGATTGGTTGCTGAATTAATCCCCAATCTGAGTTCAATAAATTCCCTATATTCAAAACATCAACACTAAATTGGATTGTATTTTTCTTTTCAGAAGCTGACGAAATTTTAAAATTATAATCTTGCATTAATTTAAGATCCCATTTTCCTCTCCATGGAGATAAAGCACCGTAACGTTCTGCGTACTGACCTCTTCTTCCATTCAAATAATCATCTTGTTTGATAAAATTATCAAATGCTGCACCTTGACCTGCACCCGAGAAAATCATGGTACTGATTTCAGCTGTAGTCGGAATATAAATCAAATCATTTCCTGACGCTCCATCATTATTAATATCGCCTCCGTAAGTATAATTGAAACGACCTCCTTGAGCATATTCAAAGAAAGTAGAAACTGTAGTTGCCCACTTATCATTTCCATATTTCCATTTTTTTGAAGCTACACCAATAAAACGGTGTGTATCTCCATATTTAGAATTAGAAAGAACATCATTATTAACATTTCCTAAAGCTGGGTTAAAATTAAATGCATCACCAGTAATTTCTGCTTCAATAGAATTCACATCTTGCGATTTCAGATAATTGTAGGCTAAACTAGCAAACAATCCATTATCAAAAGTTTTTTGCACTTTAACAGAAGTATTAAATGCACTTCCTTTTTTTGAATTAGTCAACACATACGCATGCGCTCTTGCTGGAAAACCATATTCATTCCAAGTACCATAATCATTAGAACCATAAATTAGTCTGTTATCAACACCATTCAATTGACTTGTAGGTGTTTTTAATCCCCAATCCTGAACATGAACTGCATTGATATCTTTATTATAAGACATATCAACTGTCAAAATATAATTATTTTCAAATTTATGGTCGATACCTAAACTTGTTCTCCAAACTTGAGGGAATTTAAAATTATTATTAACGACTTCATAGAAAAATGGATCTGTACCACCTACTTGATTACCAATCCATACAAATGGTAGTTTTCCAGTAAAAATACCTGTTCCACCACGCAATTGTGTTACTTTATTTCCATTTACATCCCAATTGAAACCTACTCTAGGTGACCATAACAATGCATTTCCAGGTAGTTTTGTAGAATCGAAGTTTACAGTACTACCATCTTTTGGATTATAATAATTGATAGTTGGAACATACCCTTCTGAATTATCCGTATCAATAAATTTCTGTATTAATTTTGAGGTATTAAAATACAATGGCTTATCAGCTCTTAATCCATATATTAATTTAAAATTATCATTGATATTCCATTCGTCCTGAACATAAAATGCTAATTGACCGACAGTAGTTTCAGCTAAATTCCAACCGCCATTCGCTCCGTCCTGAAGCGCGTTTTTTGTATCAAATGTCGTTTGAGCTGCTGCAATCGCAGAAGCATAATATCCACTTGCAATATTAGCATCAAAACCAGCCATATCTGTAGTTCCAAAAACATCAAATCCATATCCTTTTAGATTGAATGAGTTTTTGAAAATGAATTTTTCGAATGAGAAACCTGCTGTGTAAGTATGATTTCCTTTTACAATATTCAAATTATCTGTAATTTGAATTACTTTTTGATCTAATTTATTGTTGATTGAAAATGGTTCATGTCCAGCAATAATATATGGAGAACCATCCTTAGTTATACTAATAACTGGTGCAGGAGCAGAAAATGGTCTTCTAAAATCATTAAAATGGGTATAACCAGCTTGTAGTTTATTAGTAACCATCTCACTAAATTTAGAGTTCAACTCCACTAAGAAAGAGCTAATTTGATTGTTTATTTGGTATCCAGAGTTTTGAAACTGCATAGTATTAACATCAGGTCCTCTTCTAAGAATCGCTGTAGGATGCGCAGGTTTATCTTTGGATGCATCCAAGAAATTATAAATAAAAGCTAATTTGTGATTATCATTAATATTCCAGTCAAATTTAATAATTCCTTTATTAGAATCTGAATTGTGTGTAAATCCTTGATAAGCTCCAGTATTGTAACCTAACTTCCCTAATTCAGTAGACACATGCATTAAATCAGTAGCTAAAACTCTGGATTCATTTACACCTGTGGTACCATTTCCATCGTTAGCTACAACATTTGAACCTAAATCGCTTCTTTTGTCAATTTCATAATTGGCAAAGAAAAATAATTTGTTTTTAACTATTGGACCTCCAATACTCAAACCTGCTTGTGTTTGCTCTAAAGAAGGAACAAATATTTTCTCTCCATGCACTTTATTACCCGTTAAATCTTGGTTTCTGTAAAAAGAGTAAGCAGTACCATGAAATTCATTTGTACCTGATTTAGTTACTGCATTTACAGAAGCTCCCGTAAAACCTGATAAAGTCACATCATAAGGAGCAGTGGCAACCTGAATTTGATCAATAGCATCTAATGAAATTGGTTGAGAACTCGTTTGTCCGCCAGGAGTCGCGGCATCTAATCCAAAAGGATTATTAAATACAGCCCCATTCAACGAATAATTATTATATTGATCATTTCTACCTCCAAAAGATCCTCCACTAGCAGAAGGCTCTAAACGTGTAAAATCCTCAGCTGATCTAGAGATTGATGGCAATACTGCTAATTCTCTTCTACCTATAGTGGTTTCGGCACCAGTTCTTCCACTTTGAAAAACTTTATTTTTAGTTCCAACAACTTTTACTTCTTCTAACTTTTGGCTTTCATCTTGCAAAATAATATCTAAACCAAATGCTTTACCTAATTCAAGGTAGACATCATTGAATTCTTGATTTTTAAAACCTACAAATGAAACTACAATTTTGTATGGCCCGCCAATTCTCATGTTCAACATGTTAAATCTTCCATCAGCATTCGATAATGCAGAATATTTAGTTCCTGAAGGAGTATGAATTGCAAGTACCGTTGCACCTGGAAGCAACTCATTACTAGGACTTTTCACTATTCCCTTAATACTCGATGTTGTAGTTTGGCCTACCATTATATGAAGACCAAACACAAAAAACAATAAAGTAATAATTTTTTTCATTTATTTGAGTGTTAGTTATTTTGGTCAAAATTAGCCAAAAAAAAATCACTCCTAAGAGTGATTTTTATATTTTATTAACAAATTGTTAACTAAATGTTATTTTTCAGCAACAATTTCATAAGGTAATTCAATAATTACTTCTCTGTGCAATCTAACGTTAGCAGCATATTTTCCTGTACGTTTAACGATTCCACTAGTAATAAATTTTCTGTCAATTACTTGACCACCTTTTGCTAATGCTTCAGCGATATCAATATTCGTGATTGAACCGAATAATTTTTCACCACCTGCTTTTGCGAAAATTTTAATTTCAATAGCTTTCAAAGCTTCGGCCAATGCTTTTGCATCGTTTACTACTTTTTCTTCTTTGTGAGCTCTTTGTTTTAGGTTTTCAGCTAACACTTTCTTTGCAGAAGAAGTAGCTAAATGTGCGTGACCTTGTGGGATTAAAAAGTTACGACCGTATCCGTTTTTCACATTTACTACGTCATCTTTAAATCCTAAATTTTGAACATCTTTTCTTAAAATAAGTTCCATGTTGTTGTCCTTTATTTGAGAAGTTAGGTTTCATATTTCAGAAAACCAACAACTGTTAATTTTTAATTATTTTAATAAATCAGCCACATATGGCATTAATGCTAAGTGACGTGCTCTCTTAACTGCAACTGACACTTTTCTTTGGTATTTTAATGAAGTTCCTGTTAAACGACGTGGAAGAATTTTTCCTTGTTCGTTTACAAATTTCAATAAGAAATCAGCATCTTTATAATCAATATATTTGATACCTGATTTTTTGAAACGACAATACTTTTTAGTTTTGTTTGTTTCTATGTTTAAAGGAGTAAGATATCTGATATCTCCATCTTTTTTTCCTGAAGCCGATTGTTGTAATGTTGCCATGATAATTAAGCTTTTGTAGATTTTAATTTAGTTCTTCTTCTTTCAGCCCAAGATATCGCATGTTTATCTAAACTTACAGTCAAGAAACGCATTACTCTTTCGTCACGTCTAAATTCAGTTTCAAAAGCAATAAGAACTTCTCCTGCTACTTTGAATTCGAATAAATGGTAAAAACCACTTTTTTTGTTTTGAATTTCGTAAGCCATTTTTTTAAGACCCCAGTCTTCTTTCGATACCATCTCTGCTCCTCTACTAGTAAGAAAATCTTCAAATTTGCTTACTGTTTCCTTTACCTGAACTTCAGATAAAACGGGATTTAAAATGAAAACAGTTTCATAATGATTCATAAATATGTATTTATTTGTTAATTTGGGTGCAAAAGTAATTAATTATTTTAAATAAACAATCAAAATTTCACTTTATTCGTTGTATGGCAAAAAAAACCGATAAAGATTAGTTTTTAAAATAAATCTTTGTTAAATTTACTATTCCAAATCTTAAAATACAAAAATTATGAAACTTAATTGTGTAGTAGTTGATGATAGTTCCATTCAAAGAATGATCATCGCAAAGTTAGTGAATAATCACCCAAATCTGCATTTAATTGGTGATTTTTCTAATGCAATTGAAGCTAGAAGTTGTATGTCCGTGCATAATGTGGACTTAATATTTCTAGACATTGAAATGCCTGTTATAAGCGGTTTTGATTTTTTAGATGGTTTAAAAATTAAACCACAAATAATCTTCATTACTTCTAAAGCGGAGTATGCCATGAAGGCATTTGATTATGATGCTACCGACTATCTGCAAAAACCTATTGCAATAGATCGTTTCAATGCATCAGTAAGAAGAGCAATCGATTTATATTCTCTTAAAAAAGAAAATAAAGAAGAAGAAGGAGAACATATTTTCATTAAGAGTAATCTTAAAAAATTAAAAATCTTCACTTCTAAAATTAAATGGATTGAAGCTTTTGGCGACTATGTTAGAGTTGTTACTGAAGAAGACAGCAACTTAGTGCTCTCTACAATGAAATCTTTTGAAAATGATTTGTCTAAAGAAAAATTCATCCGAGTTCATAAGTCCTATATTATAAATATAGACAAAGTAGAGCGTTTCAACAGCAAGTTTGCAGAAATTGGAATTACCAAAATACCTTTGAGTAGAAACAAAAAAGAAGATTTAGTTAAAGCCTTATCATTTGCCTAAAATTACTTTTAATAAAAATCGACGTTTAGCGTAACTTTTATAGCTCTGTATTGAGCAACAGCCTCAAAACTATTCAATATCTTTTGGATAGTTTTTTTTGTGTTTACTATTGACGTGTTTTGTGGAATTTTAATTACAATCGTTCGTATGTATTCATTTCTAATTCTATTTATAGCTGGCTCCTCAGGACCTAATACCGGCATAGCAAGATTCTGACTCATAACTTGATACAACCACATGGCACCTTCCTTTAGTTTATCAAAATCGCGTTGTTTCAATGTCAGTTTTATGATTCTGAAATAAGGAGGATATTTATAGATTTGCCTGTCATACAATTGCTCCTTATACATTCCCAGATAATCATTATTGGTTACCTGTTGTATTGTATTGTGATTGGGATTGTACGTTTGAATAATAACTTTCCCTTGTTTCTCTGAACGCCCCGCGCGACCTGCAACTTGAGTCATCATTTGAAAACTTCTTTCGAATGCCCTAAAATCAGGATGATACAACATATTATCCGCATTCATGATTCCTACCAAACTTACATTGTCAAAATCCAATCCTTTGGCAAGCATTTGCGTTCCAACTAAAATATCAATTTCTCTATTCTTGAAACTATCGATAATTTTCTCAAAACCAAATTTTCCCCGCGTAGTGTCTTGATCCATTCTTCCTATTTTTGAATTTGGAAAAATAGAAATCAGTTCTTGCTCTATTTGTTCGGTTCCAAAGCCTTTTGTAGTCAAATCAACACTGGAACACGAATGACAATGCGTAGGTTTTGCCATTGTATACCCACAATAATGGCAACGCAACTGGTTTTTATGTTTATGATAGGTCAAACTCACATCGCATTGCTGACATTGAGGAACATTACCACAAGTGATACATTCTATAATAGGAGAATACCCTCTTCTGTTTTGAAATAAAATCACTTGTTCGCCTAATGAAAGTGCGATATTGATTTCTTCAATTAAAACATCACTGAAATGCCCTGTCATTTTTTTGCGAAAGTATTTGTCTTTTAAATCCACCAATTCAATGTTTGGCATCATTACATTTCCAAATCGCTTCCAAATTTCGACTAAACCATATTTTTCTGATTTTGCATTAAAATATGTTTCAATACTTGGTGTAGCCGAACCTAATAAAACTTTTGCTTTATGCGAATGAGCCAAAACCACCGCAGCATCACGTGCATGATAACGAGGCGCAGGATCTACTTGTTTGAAAGTTTGCTCGTGCTCCTCATCTACAATTATAAATCCTAAATTATGAAAGGGCAAAAACAAAGCGGATCGCGCTCCTATTACTACTTGTGCTTTCTCAGAATTTGCCAAAACTTGATTCCAAACCTCGATACGTTCATTATTGTTATATTTCGAATGAAAAACCGCTACTTTATTTCCAAAATAAGTTCTCAATCTTCCCACCAATTGTGTCGTCAAAGCTATTTCGGGCAATAAATACAATACTTGTTTTCCCGTTTGCAGATATTCTTCGATAAGTTTAATATAAATTTCAGTTTTTCCACTGGAAGTTACACCATGTAGCAAACAGACTTCTTTTTGAGTAAAACAATCTTTAATTTCTTCAAAAGCAGTTTGCTGCGCTTGACTTAATTGCAATTGATCTTCTCTTATTTTTCCATTAAAATTTACTCGGTCTTCCTGAAGAAAATAATCCTCAAATATTTCTTTTTCAATTAATGCTTTTATAATTGCCGAAGAGGAATTAGCAGCTTCAACCAATTTTTTAACGGTTATAGGCTTTTTTTCGGTAGCGCTCAATTGAAAATAACTCAGGACAATTTCCTTTTGTTTATTAGCACTTTTCAAAGTTTCTAACAATTCACCCAAACCTGCATTCGAATCATATTTAGAATGCAAACGCACGTAACGAACTAACTTTGGTTTGTAACTTTCTGAAATTTCTTCCTCAAGCACTAATATATTTTTGTCAATCAATTTTTGAATAACAGGAAATATATTTTTCTTGTTTAAAATAGCTATAATGTCTTGAACTTTTAGCGAACTTTGCTGTTGTAAGGCTTGATAAACCAGGTATTCATCATCCGAAAGCAGACTTTCATCCACAAATAAATCTTGCTTTTGAGAAATTATGGTTTCGCTTTCCAGCAAAAGTGCGCTTGGCATAGCGCCACGATACACATCCCCAATAGCACACATATAATAAGAAGCAATCCATTGCCAATGTGCAATTTGGATTTCAGTAACTATGGGTTTTTCATCCAGAATTTGATGAATTTCTTTGGCTTCGTATAAAGTGGGTTCATTTTGATGAATTTCAATAACTAGCGCCGTGTAAATTTTACTTTTACCAAAAGGCACCGCAACACGCATTCCTTTCTTGATATAATTAAATTCGGCTTCAGAAACGCTATAGGTAAAGGTTTTGGCAAGAGAAAGGGGTAAAATTACTTCGACGAAATGCATTTTTAGATTTTAGGTGTTTATTATTATTTGGACGGATATTAAATTCATTCAATGTGAATTAACTTTTTACTCTGTACCAATATTGTGTTCGCCCAAACAATGAAATCCCAATAAAACCACGGACTTTAAGTTTGTCTTTTGATTCTAAAGTGATGTAACATTTATAAAGTTTCCCGTTTTTAGGATCTAAGATTTTACCTCTTGTATATTCATTTCCATCTTTTGTTAATCCTTTTATTACTATCATTCCAAGAATAGGCTTGTTTTTATCCTCACCTGAACAATTGCTACAAACTTTTTTTCTATGTTCTTCTTCGAGAATTTCAATTACTTTACCATAAATCTTTCCAGATTTCTCATAGATTTCCACTATTGATTTGGCTTTCCCGGTTTCGTCATCAATCGTTTTCCATTTGCCAATAACCGTTTGATTTTGACCATAGAAAATGGTAACAAAAAATAGTGTTATAATAACTAATATCTTTTTTTTCATGATGCTTGATTTTTTGCTTTCGCAAATTAGAGACCTCAAATTAATTAATTGTAAAATTAAACATTAAAAAGGAAAAGACTGTAATGAATAACAGGAAATAGCTTCCTAACTTCATTGGATTAAATCCTAAAAATTATTTTAAAAAAATTGTTCAGCTTGTTATTTCGAAAACGTTTGAAACTTTAAATTTTGCTTCTTTACGCCTTTGTCACCCGAAATAAAATCAATAAATTAGCCACTTGAAATTCTATACAAAACAACAATGAAAAACACTGCGCTTACGCACATACACGAGAGTTTGGGAGCGAAAATGCTTCCGTTTGCCGGATACAATATGCCTATTTTATATGAAGGTGTGAATGCTGAACATGAAACGGTTCGAAATGCCGTGGGTGTTTTTGATGTTTCTCACATGGGTGAATTCTTGCTTACCGGACCAGATGCATTAGCTTTAATTCAAAAAGTAACTTCTAATGACGCATCAACTTTGACCATTGGAAGAGCACAATACTCTTGTTTACCAAACAATGATGGCGGAATTGTAGATGATTTAATTGTTTACAAAATGAAAGAGGAGCAGTATTTATTAGTCGTAAATGCTTCAAATATTGATAAAGATTGGGATTGGATTTCTACTCATAATGATTTAGGAGTCGAAATGAAAAACTTATCTGATGATTATTCATTATTGGCTATTCAAGGTCCTAAAGCTGTTGAAGCAATGCAATCACTGACTTCTAAGGATTTATCAGCTATTCCTTATTATCATTTTGAAGTGGGTGATTTTGCAGGAATTGATAACGTAATTATTTCAGCTACAGGATATACTGGTTCTGGAGGATTTGAGATTTATTGCAAAAATTCAGAAGTAGAACAAATTTGGAATAAAGTTTTTGAAGCTGGAGCTCCTTTTGGAATTAAACCAATTGGTCTTGCCGCTCGTGATACGTTACGATTAGAAATGGGATTTTGTTTGTACGGAAATGACATTAACGATACCACTTCTCCACTTGAAGCTGGTTTGGGATGGATCACTAAATTCACAAAAGAATTCACGAATTCGGAAAACCTTAAAAAACAAAAAGAAGCAGGAGTTTCTAAAAAATTAGTCGCTTTTGAAATGCAGGAACGTGCCGTACCAAGACATGACTATGAAATCGTTGATGCATCAGGAACTCCAATAGGAATTGTAACTTCGGGTACCATGTCACCATCAATGAATAAAGGAATTGGTTTAGGCTACGTTACCACTGAGAATAGTGCTTTAGACAGTGATATATTCATTAGAATACGTAAAAATGATGTTCCTGCCAAAGTGGTAAAATTACCTTTTTATAAGAAATAAAAAATAAATGAAAAAAATTTCATTCGTATTATTCTTGACTACATTTTCACTATTTGGTCAAAATGATGTCAAAACTTGTGAAATACTTTCTAAAATAAATGCGTTAATTCAGCGCGAACATATTAATCCAAAACCGGTAGACGACAGTTTATCGGTTTTTGTTTTTGATAGCTTTATTGACCAACTTGATCCTTCAAGAAATATTTTTCTGAAATCAGAATATGATATTTTATCTCAAAAATACCGTTTGAATATTGACAATCTCATCAAAGATAAAGATTGTACTTTTCTAACCGATATCTCTTCCGTTTACAAAAAGGATCTTTTAAGAAATAAGAATATTTTAGAAAAAATCGATAAAGAAACAATCGACTACGAAGGGAAAGACACGATTCGGTTTTATAAAAAAGCATTCCCAATCTATTTAGTAGAAAAACAAGTTGAGAAAGTTTGGAGAAAAAAAATTCGATATGAAATTTTGGATGATATCGCTCAGGTAAGTAAAAATCTAGATTCTATTAAAATCAATTTTAATGCATTGGCCATGCATTCGAAAAACACTATAATTCAAAATGAACTTTGCAGAATAAATAGCATATTACAAAATGAATCCAACTTAGCCGAAAGTCTATACAATCATTTTTGCAGTTATTTCGACCCACATACCGCTTATTTTAGTGATGATTCCAAATCCAGTTTTGTAGCTTCATTATCAAAAGAACATTTATCATTAGGACTGAATGTAAGTCTAAATGAAAAAAGTGAAATTATTGTAGATGAATTAGATCCAAATGGTCCCGCATTCCTAACGGGAAAAATAAAAAAAGGAGATCAGATTGTTTCGATTTCAAACCTAAAGGAAACTTTACTGGTTTCTTGTGCTTCACTGGAATCCATTTCCAACATGATTCTCTCAGAAACCAACAAAAATATCATATTAACACTTCGACGCAATTCCGGAAAAAGCTTTGAAGTACTTGTAAAAAAAGAAGTAATAAAAGACGAAGAAAACACTGTTTACAGTTTTATTGTTGAGAAAGACATCAAAATAGGATATATAAAAATTCCTAGTTTTTATGCTGATTTAGAAGGCAACAGTGGTAAAGGTTGCGCACAGGATGTTGCCAAAGAAGTCGCCAAATTACAAAAAGACAATATCAAAGGATTAGTTATTGATTTAGTCGATAATGGCGGTGGATCAATGGAAGAAGCTGTAAAATTAGCTGGAATGTTTATCGATAACGGTCCAATATCAATAGTCATTGATAACAAAAAAACAAAAACAATCATTAACGATCCTTATAAAGGAATGATTTATAAAGATCCAATTGTTATTTTGGTCAATGGAAATTCAGCGTCTGCAAGTGAATTTTTCGCATCCATCCTTCAAGATTACAATCGTGCGTTATTGATAGGCAGTACTACTTTAGGTAAAGCGACCATGCAAACCATCGTTCCATTAGAAGAAAATGATAATGAAAATTTTGTAAAAGTAACTATCAATAAATTTTTCAGAATAACAGGCAAAAGCCATCAAAGTATAGGAGTTTCACCAAATGTACAAACACCCGAAATCTATGAAACAATTTTACAAAAGGAAAGCAGCTATCCAACAGCTTTTAAGAATGAAAGTATTGATACTTTTATTAAATTCAAACCTTATGTAAAAAATAAATTGATTCAAAAAGTATCAGAAAAAAGCAAACTCAGAATCATTAATAATCCCTATTTTAATGATATAAAAAAAATAAATAAAAGGATTGATGATTTGGTAAACCAACCGAAGAAAGCAATACCATTGACAATTGATACCGTTTTTGAAGAGCAGAATGAAATTACCAATTTATGGGAAGAAATCAATTCATTTGATTCTGGAAGTATTAATTTGAATGTCTATAATTCGAATTTAAATAAATTACTTCTAGCCATTCATCCATCAGAAGAAACCAACAATCAATTTCAGTTGAATGCGTTAAAAAAGAACCACTATTTGAATGAAGCAATCACAATAATTGAAGATTTTAATACTTTAAAATAAAATAATACTACTAATTTATTTAATTCGATAAAAGAATTTAATTTGATTTTGGTAAAATAAGGAATAACTGTATTTTTGCAGTTCAAAATAATAAACTAGCAATGGGAAGAGCGTTTGAGTTCAGAAAAGGAAGAAAAATGAAACGTTGGTCAGCAATGGCCAAAGCATTTACCAGAATTGGTAAAGATATTGTAATGGCTGTAAAGGAAGGTGGCCCAAATCCTGATGCCAACTCAAGATTAAGAGCAGTTATCCAGAATTCCAAGGCAGTCAATATGCCAAAAGAAAATGTAGAACGTGCTATCAAAAAAGCAACAGATAAAGACACCGCTAACTATAAAGAAGTTTTATTTGAAGGGTATGCACCTCATGGAATTGCAATCCTAGTTGAAACGGCTACAGATAATAATAACAGAACTGTCGCTAATGTTAGAAGTTATTTTAACAAATGTAACGGTGCAATGGGAACACAAGGTTCTGTTGAATTTATGTTTGACCATACCTGTAACTTTAGAATTCCAGCAAACGGAATTGACCCTGAAGAATTAGAATTAGAATTAATCGATTTTGGCGCAGAAGAAGTTTTTGAAGATGAAGACGGTATTTTAATTTATGCGCCGTTTGGAAGTTTTGGAACCATTCAAAAAGAATTAGAAAACAGAGGATTAGAAATTCTTTCTTCTGGGTTTGAAAGAATCCCTCAAATAACTAAAAAACTATCTGAAGCTGAAGTAGCCGATGTAGAAAAACTAATTGAAAAACTAGAAGAAGATGATGACGTGATGAACGTGTATCATACTATGGAAGAAGAATAGCTATCAAATTGCAGTTTTAAGATTGCAGTTTTTAAACTCTGGAGAAATCCAGAGTTTTTTTGTTTTTAATACCTACAGTTTATCAGATAAAAAAGAAATAAAACTATATGTTTAAACAAGCTCATTAAAACCAAAAACTCCATCAACTTAAAGCTGATGGAGTTTTCAATCTTAATACTTGATTCTAAAATCTCAGTACTTATTTTATAAATTCAATTTTTTGGGCTTCTTCTTCATTAATACTGTCAAAGAAACCTTGTTCATTCATCCAGTCATCGCTAAACACTTTACTCATGTAACGAGAACCATGATCTGGGAATATTGCAATTACATTACTATTTTCATCAAATTCACCTTCGTCAGCATATTGTTTTATTGCTTGTAAAACTGCTCCGGATGTATATCCTACAAATAAACCTTCTTTTCTGGTAATCTCTCTGGCAGAATGCGCACTTTCTTCATCAGTAACTTTCATGAATTTATCAATAAGATCAAAATCAGTTGCAGATGGAATTAAGTTTTTACCTAAACCTTCAATTCTATAGGGATAAATTTCATCGTTATCGAATTCTCTGGTCTCATGGTATTTTTTTAATACCGAACCAAAAGCATCAACTCCAAGAATTCTAATGTTAGGATTTTGTTCTTTTAAGTATTTTGCTGTTCCGGAAATGGTTCCTCCTGTTCCGCTACAAGCGATAAGATGAGTAATTTTACCATTTGTTTGTTTCCAAATTTCAGGACCTGTAGATTTATAATGTGCATCAATATTCAATTGATTGAAATATTGATTGATATAAACAGAACCTTTCGTTTCTTCATGCAAACGTTTAGCAACATTATAATATGAACGTTCATCATCAGCGGAGACATGTGCCGGACAAACATAAACTTTTGCTCCTAAACTGCGTAGCATGTCTATTTTGTCTTTAGATGATTTAGAACTTACGGCAAGAATACAGTTGTAGCCTTTAATGATGCTTACCATGGCTAAACTAAAACCAGTATTCCCGGATGTAGTTTCGATGATGGTGTCACCAGGAGATAAAATCCCTCTTTTTTCAGCTTCTTCGATTATATATAATGCTATTCTATCTTTAGAAGAATGTCCTGGATTAAAAGCTTCTACCTTTGCGTAAAAATTACCATCTAATTCTTCGGTGACTTTATTTAGCTTAATAAGTGGAGTGTTACCTATTAATTCTAAAACATTATTATAAGCGTTTATTTCTTCTTTCATAAAAAAATAGTTAGTCGAGGAGAATTTTTAATTTAACCCCGAACGTTGCAAATTTAACAAAAAAAATCTAATTACTTTTTAATTTTCTCTAAATCTAATAAAAAACTAAATTCTTTTGCTAATTCCTTTAAGGCTTCAAACCTCCCAGATGCTCCTCCGTGACCTGCATCCATGTTAGTATCAAGATATAAGACATTTTTATCCGTTTTCATGTCTCTCAATTTCGCAACCCATTTTGCAGGCTCCCAATATTGAACTTGTGAGTCATGGAGTCCGGTAGATACATACATATTAGGGTAATTTTGCTTTTTTACATTATCGTAAGGAGAATAAGACAACATATATTGGTAATATTTCTTTTTATTTGGATTTCCCCATTCGTCATACTCACCAGTGGTAAGCGGAATACTATCATCCAGCATTGTTGTAATCACATCAACAAAAGGCACTTGAGCAATTATACCATGATACAATTCAGGTGCTAAATTCACCACAACTCCCATTAGCAATCCTCCGGCAGAACCTCCTTCGGCATATAAATGTTCTGGCGAAGTGTATTTCTGGTCAATTAGAAACTTAGAACAATCGATAAAATCAGTAAACGTATTTTTCTTTTTTAATAATTTTCCATCTTCATACCATTGTCTTCCTAAATCTTCACCACCACGAATGTGCGCTATCGCAAATATAAATCCTCTATCCAATAACGTTAATCGTGTCGAAGAGAAAGTGGCATCCATAGAATGTCCATAAGAACCATAAGCATATTGCAATAATGGATTATTCCCGTCTTTTTTCAACTCTTTTCTGTACACCATCGAAATTGGAATTTTGGTACCATCTTTGGCTGCAGCCCAAACGCGTTCTTCTTTATAATTATTTTTATCGAATTTGCCGCCAAGAACCTGTTGCTCCTTTTTAATCTCTTTTGCTTGGGTTCGCATATTGAAATCAATAATAGAAGAGGGAGTTGTCATGGATTGGTAGCCATAACGCAAAATTTCTGTTTCAAAATCTACATTGGTTGTGCTGTAAGCAGTATAGGTTTCGCTTTCGAAAGGCAAATAATATTCCCCTTCCCCACCCCAAGGCATAATTCTGATTTTGTTCAAACCATTCGAACGTTCTTCAACTACCAAATAATTAGCAAAAATTTCGATATCTTCTAATAAAACATCTTCGCGATGCGCAATAACTTCTATCCAATTTTCATGTGATGTAGCGGTTTCCAGCGTTTTCATCAATTTGAAATTTTCCGCTTTATCTTTATTGGTCAAAATATAAAAACTGTCCTTGTAGTGATTAATGCTATATTCAACTCCTCTGATTCGTTTCTGAAAGATTTCAAATTTTCCGTCCGGAGTATCTGCATTTAATATTCGATATTCTGTTGTAAGTGTACTTCCAGACTCAATTGCTAAGTATTTTCTAGATTTAGATTTTGCAACTTCAACATTATAGGTATCGTCTTTTTCAAAATAAACTAAAACATCATCCGCTTGTTTTGAGCCTAATTTATGTTTGAAAACTTTATCAGAACGCAGTGTAACTTCATCTTGCGAAGAATAAAAAATGGTGTGATTGTCATTTGCCCAAACAGCAGTTCCGGTAACTTTTTCTATTTTATCTTCTAAAATTTCATTGGTTTCTAAACTTTTAACTTGAATATTATAAATTCTTCTTCCAATTGTATCGGTACTAAAAACAGCTAATTTATTATCAGGACTAATACTCAAACCGCCTAATTGAAAATACGATTGACCTTTAGCCAACTCATTACAATCAAACATGATTTCTTCTTTTGCCGAAAGGCTTTCCTTTTTTCGGGAATAAATAGGATAATCTTTTCCTGTTTCAAAACGGGTGATGTAGTAATATCCATTGTATAAATAAGGAACCGATTCATCATCTTCCTTGATTCTAGTCTTCATTTCTTCGAATAATTCCTTTTGAAAACCCTTAGTATGATCAGTCATTTTATGGTAATACTCATTCTCTTTATTCAGGTAATCAATAACCTCAGGATTTTCTCTATCATTCAACCAGAAGTAATTATCGATTCTCACGTCATCAAACTTCTCTAATTTTTCAGGGATTATTTTGGCAACTGGTGGTTGTATATTTTCTGGCATTGTTTGCGCTTTTATATTTAAGTGAAGTTACAAAAATAGCACAAACACATTTTAAAACGATTCTATTTTCTATCTAATTTAACATTGCTTATTACACTGAATGTAGTAATTTCGTAGTTCAATATTTAAAATTTATCAAAATGGATTTAATGGGAATGATGGGTAAACTAAAAGAAACCCAACAAAAAATAGAAGACACTAAAAAACGTTTAGACACTGTTCTTATTGATGAACAAAGTACTGATGGTTTATTGAAAGTTACTTTGACTGCCAATAGAAAAATAAAATCAATCACAATTGACGATTCTTTATTAGAGGACAAAGAACAACTGGAAGATTATATGATTTTAGTCCTGAATAAAGCGATCGAAAAAGCGACTAAAACAAATGAAGCGGAACTTGATGCTGTTGCCAAAATGGATATGCCAATGATTCCAGGAATGGACAATCTTTTTAAATAAAAAAAAATCACGTTTAAGGTTTTTAATAATACTAAAAACCTTAAACGTGAAATAATTATTTTTGAACTACTATACCAATTTTTGTAGTGTTTCCATAACATACGTATGCATCACTTCCCGATAATCAAGATGCGTTACAATTCTCAATTTTCCATGTCCCATAGAACTGATTGAAATATTTTTTTGTTTTAATAATTCAATTAAATTCTTTTCAATACAATTTGGAACTAATGAAAAAATCAAGATATTAGTCTCAACAGGCTCTACTGAAGCTACCCAACTTACCTTTTTTAATACTTCGGCAATTTCTTTAGCTCTTCTATGGTCTTCGGCAAGACGCTCAATATTATTATCTAAGGCGTAAATTCCGGCTGCCGCCAAATAGCCTACCTGACGCATTCCGCCACCTAGTATTTTTCGGATTCGCAACGCTCTGTGAATAGTCGCTTTATCACCCAATAAAACTGAACCAATTGGAGCTCCCAAACCTTTGGACAAACAAACCGAAATCGTATCGAATAGTTTCCCAAATGCTTTTGGATCTTGCTTTTTGACTACCAATGCATTCCAGATTCGGGCGCCATCCATGTGAAATTTCAAATTATTGGCATCACAAACCTGTTTTATTTTTTGCAAATCTTCTAATTCATAACAAGCACCACCCCCTTTATTGGTTGTATTTTCCACACAAACCAAACTCGTTAAAGGACTGTGATAAAACTCAGGATCATTAATTGCTCCAGCCACTTGTTCCGCAGTTATCATTCCGCGATTTCCATCTAATAAACAGCAGGAAACACCACTGTTAAAAGAAACGCCACCGCCTTCGTAATGATACACGTGCGCATATTTATCAGCAATTAATTGCTCGCCTGGTTGTGTGTGTAATTTTATCGCCGTTTGGTTTGCCATAGTTCCTGATGGAAAAAAAAGCCCTGCTTCCATCCCGAACATTTCGGCAACTTTAGCTTCCAGTTCAATAACAGTCGGGTCTTGTTTGTATACGTCATCACCTACTTTGGCATTCAACATATGCACTAACATTTCGCGAGAAGGTTTGGTAATCGTATCGCTAACTAAATTTATTTCCATATATATTTTTATTTTCAGTACAGACAATTCTCGAATTGTCCCTTCGTAAAATTTTTCTATTTTTGTGCCACAAAATTACATAATACCGTTTGTTAATTCAAGCTAGTTCAGTTAAAACTAATCTAAATGAATAATATAACGGCATTTTTTATAAATATTGGAAAACCGACCTATTTAATTTAATATAATTTATGACAACTACCGAACAAATAAAGGGTATTGTGGAGCGCCTTGGTGCGTTGAGGAGGTATCTTTGACGTTGATGCCAAACTAATTGAAATCTCAAACGAAGAAGAGAAAACTTTTGCTCCAGACTTTTGGAACAATGCAAAAGAAGCTGAAGTCATTGTAAAAAACCTTAGAAACAAGAAAAAGTGGATTGAAGATTACAACAAAGCTATCGAAATGACTGACGAGTTGCAATTGGCCTATGATTTTTATAAAGAAGGTGAACTTACAGCTGAAGAGTTAGAAGAACAATATTCGCTAACAGCCAATCATATTGAAGCGATTGAATTCAAAAATATGCTTTCGGACGAAGGTGATACTTTGAGTGCAGTTGTGCAAATAACCGCTGGTGCCGGTGGAACTGAAAGTTGCGATTGGGCCGAAATGCTCATGCGTATGTACATGATGTGGGGTGAAAAATACGGTTATAAAATAAAAGAACTGAATTTCCAAAAAGGAGAATCTGCGGGTATTAAAACCGTAACACTCGAATTTGAAGGGGATTATTCTTTTGGCTATTTAAAAGGAGAAAACGGCGTACACCGATTGGTTCGAATTTCGCCTTTTGACAGCAATGCCAAGCGTCACACTTCATTTGCTTCCGTTTATGTTTATCCGCTTGTAGATGACAGTATCGAAATTGATATTAATCCTGCAGATATTGAAATTACAACTTCAAGATCCAGTGGTGCGGGAGGACAAAATGTAAATAAGGTAGAAACCAAAGTACAATTGTTTCATAAACCAACAGGAATTCAAATACAATGTTCAGAAACACGTTCGCAACAAGATAACAGACAACGTGCGATGCAAATGTTACGATCTCAATTATACGAAATTGAGTTAAAAAAGAAACAGGCACAACGCGCTGACATCGAAGCTGGGAAAATGAAAATAGAATGGGGTTCACAAATCAGAAATTATGTGATGCAACCTTATAAATTAGTCAAAGATGTTCGTACCGGTTATGAAACCAGTAATGTTGACGGCGTTATGAATGGAGAAATTGATGAATTCTTGAAAGCCTATTTAATGATGATGGGACAAAAGGAAGACGAATAGTTTCCAGTATTCAGTGAGCCATTATAAGCCAAATAATAACAAAAATCCTCTTTACATTCGTTTATCGAAATGTCTGAGGGGATTTTTTAATTTTAACAGCTTGTTTTTTTAGACGTTTAATGTTGTAATATTCACAAACCGCTTTTCAAAACATTAAAATTCCCCATAATAATTGTTGGGTTTCGTTTAGAATCTAGCCAATTTACTAACAGTTTCATATTTTCTTCATCAATAGCAACACAACCAGCGGTAAAAGAAGATTTTTTGACAGCCAAATGAAAAAATATAGCACTCCCTTTTCCTTTTATAATTGGGTTCATATTGTATTCTATAACCATACAATACTTGTACGCATCATTCTTTAATAATAAATTTTCATACGATTTTGCATTCGTAGTGCCTTTCACATATGTATTGTAGTCATCCGAATTTGGATCATCTATCCATTTATCATCCGCAGTGATTTGTTGGTTTTCCAATAGTGTGTTTAGTTGTTTTTCATAGGTATATAATTTTCCTAAACGAAATATTCCTGTTGGAGACTTGCCATCGCCTTCGCGTTTATTCAGTGGCATTGCAAAACCATTTTTACCAATACCCACTTTTACAGGCTCCTGTTTTACAATCCAACGATTATCTTTTTTTTCTAAGGCGACAAAAAAAGCAGTATGACTTTCTGATTGATAATTGTAAACCACCAACAATTGTCCGCTATTTTCTAACTTACTTTTATTATGGGCAGCAATTAATAATGCATTTTTGATTGTAGTGTTATTTGTTTGAGCCTGCAGGTTAATACCAAAAAATAATACTGCAGCCAAAAACAAGAAACGGTTTGAAAAATTCATTTTATTGTGGGTATATTATTTAATAGTCAGTAAGGAAAGTTCTGTGACACTCTAAACTATATTTTACTCTCACTTACAAACATAACAAATTTATCGTTAACCCTATTTGAGTCCCGTTTTTTGAATGTGTAAATTCTAAAATCTACAACCATTCTATCAATGAAACCCCAACGCCAACAGTAGTTTGCAGATTATTATAATCGATTAGTGTTTCACCATAACCATGAGAAACTAACAAATACCCTTTCAAATTATTTTTGATGGGATACGACCAGGAAAAAGAGGAATTACCCCTTGCTTTTGAACCAAAATTTAAATTATGACTACCAATAAACGAAAATATATTCCCGTTTTTAGCATAAATGACATTCAAATCTCCCCGACCTACATATTCAGAAATATCCGGATTATCATCTTTTGCAGCAGGCATTCGTAACCAAGGTCTAACATAAACAGTCCAATTATTACGTTCAAATCCTGCATGAAAAATAACCCTATTCCAACTTCTGGAGAAGGGATCACTTTTCCCATTGGACTCATGGTTGAATGCGACACCAACCATTCGGGCTTTAAAACCAAAAATTTTAAAATTTACGGGAATATTCAAAATCAATTCCGGTTCGTAATTAACTTCTCTAAAGGGTCGTGAAAGGTTATTATTATAAATTTGCCAATGCGATATTTGTGTATAAGCAACCCATAAATCACCGCGTCCCCAAAAAATACCCTGCAAAACTTTAGTCTTAAAACTCAATTGAAATTTAGCTTCAATATTATTGTAATCAACCCCAGGAGGTGCAATATAATCAGGATCGATATTTCCTGAATGAGGTTGTTCATTTGGATTATTTGACCAGCGAACAGGTAAAACATACATGGGCTTATATGGAGTGACTAAAAATGTCCCTCTTACGGAAGTCGTATCTAATTCCCAACGTTCCGTTAGATTTCGAAGTTGTGTTTTATTGTTAAACAAAGCCTGAATCTGCGCATTTCCAGAAAAATAAGAACAGAAAAAAGTAAGAATTAATAATTTTATTGAAATTAATTTCATAATATATAAAAGTACATTAGCTAGTAAAACTAGCTGTTTATTACAGCTTTCAGTTATACATTTAAATATTTTAGTTATATAAATCCCACTTTTAATCCTGTTAAAGAATCCCGAAATATTAGGAATTATAATCTCAATTTGTTTTATTTGACGACTATAACAAAACCAAATCCAATCTACACTTAATGAAATCCTATTCCATCCAAGAAATAAATGAAATTTTAAAAGGAGTTATTGTGGGAAGCACTATCCAAAATATCACAGCTCCTGAACAACTTGAAGCAGCTAATGAATCTGAAATTTCTTTTATTGGAAACAAAAAATACGAAAAATTTTGGGTAACTTCTAAAGCTTGTGTTGCGGTTGTAAATGAGGATATTTCAATAGAACCAGGAGAAAACAGAGCTTTCATTAAGGTAAAAAATGCTGATTTAGCCATGTCGCAAGTTTTAGCTCTTTTTGCACCTCCAACTCCATTATTTAATATTGATATTCATCCCACTGCCGTTATAGATCAAACCGCGATTATTTGTAATGGTGTTAGAATTGGTGCCGGTTGTTATATAGGCCCTAAAGTTGTGCTTGGAGACAATACAACACTATATCCAAATGTTACTATTTTGGATGAATGTACCGTAGGAAAAAATACTGTAATCTGGTCTGGAGCTGTAATCCGAGAGCGTTGTCACATCGGAAATGATTGTATTATACATCCCAATGCGACAATTGGAGCAGATGGTTTTGGTTTTCGCCCTGATCCCGAAAGAGGTTTGGTAAAAATCCCACAAATTGGAAATGTGATTATAGGAAATAGTGTTGAAATTGGCGCCAATACATGTGTTGACCGAGGAAAATTCAGTTCTACCGTTTTAGGTGATGGCTGTAAAATTGATAATTTAGTCCAAATTGGACATAACAGTAAATTAGGCCGTTTTTGTATCATGGCCGGAAATAGCGGGTTGGCAGGTTCAGTAACGCTAGGAAACGGAGTCATTATTGGCGGAAGCGCTTCTATAAAAGACCACACAACCATAGGCGATGGTGCCATTGTAGGTGCTGGTTCTGGTGTTACAGGAGATATTCCTGCAGGGAAAACCATGTTAGGTTATCCTGCTGTTGAAGCTCGTGATGCATTAAAACAATGGGCTATTTTGAAAAGACTCGTAAATGAATCCAAAAGCAAATAATTATTTTTTTTATTAAATTCATAAAAAAACAGGAGGTAACTTCTGTTTTTTTGTTTTTATACCAAAATTACATCCGATTTACTTTCTATACCCATAAAATAATAAATTTTATTTCATTGGATTTTGTATTTTAGCCCAAACTATTTTTAACATTATTGCATCATGGATTTGAACTTCAACAAAAACGAAGACCACAATAAACTTTTACTTTCGGCATTGCGACAAAAATTGAGTCTGGTGAAATTGGGTGGTGGTGAAAAACGCATCCAAAAACTACACGGCGAAGGCAAAATGACAGCTAGAGAACGCATCGATTATTTGCTTGACGCCAAAGCTAAAAGCATAGAAATTGGAGCCTTTGTTGGTGAAGGAATGTATGTAGAACATGGCGGATGCCCTTCGGGTGGCGTTGTGGTTAAAATTGGGTATATCAAAGGAAAGCAATGTATTGTTGTGGCAAATGATGCTACCGTGAAAGCGGGCGCTTGGTTTCCTATTACTGCAAAGAAAAATCTTCGTGCGCAGGAAATTGCGATGGAAAATAGGTTGCCAATCATTTATTTAGTAGATAGTGCAGGCGTTTATTTGCCTTTGCAAGATGAAATTTTCCCGGACAAAGAACATTTTGGTCGGATTTTTAGAAATAATGCTCAAATGAGCAGCATGGGAATCACCCAAATAGCTGCCGTCATGGGAAGTTGTGTTGCTGGTGGTGCCTATTTACCAATTATGAGCGATGAAGCTTTAATTGTTGAAAAAACGGGAAGTATTTTCCTGGCGGGAAGTTATTTGGTGAAAGCTGCCATTGGCGAAAGCATTGATAACGAAACATTGGGCGGAGCAACCACGCATTGTGAGATTTCCGGTGTGACGGATTATAAAGCCAAAGACGACAAAGACGCATTAGACAAAATAAAAAATATAGTGGACAAAATAGGTGATTTCGATAAGGCTGGTTACAGCAGAATCAAATCGGAAAAACCAGCTTTAGACGAAAATGAAATTTATGGCATTTTGCCAAAAGCTCGAAATGAACAATATGACATGATGGAAATCATCAATCGTTTGGTTGATAATTCTGAGTTTGAAGCCTACAAAGACGGCTATGGACAAACTATTATTACTGGATATGCACGAATTGACGGCTGGGCAGTGGGAATTGTTGCCAATCAACGAAAAGTAGTAAAAACTAAGAACGGTGAAATGCAGTTTGGAGGCGTTATCTATTCCGATAGTGCTGACAAAGCCACCCGATTTATCGCTAATTGCAACCAAAAGAAAATTCCTTTGGTATTTGTTCAAGATGTTACTGGTTTTATGGTAGGATCTAAATCAGAACATGGTGGAATTATAAAAGATGGTGCTAAAATGGTAAACGCCGTGAGTAATTCAGTTGTTCCAAAATTTACTGTTATTGTAGGAAACTCTTATGGTGCCGGAAATTATGCCATGTGTGGAAAAGCGTATGACCCAAGATTAATTTTTGCTTGGCCAAGTGCGGAATTAGCCGTTATGGGAGGAACACAAGCAGCAAAAGTATTAGCCCAAATTGAAGCTTCTTCACTTAAAGCAAAAGGAGAAGTGGTAGATGAAACGAAAGAGAAGGAACTTTTTGACAAAATAAAAGCGCGATATGACGAACAGGTTTCACCATATTATGCGGCCTCCAGATTATGGACTGATGCCATAATTGATCCAATAGATACCAGAACCTGGATTTCTATGGGTATTGAAGCTGCTAACCACTCGCCTATTGAAAAGAAATTTAATTTAGGTGTTATACAGGTTTAAATCTCAAATGACAGATTTCAGAATTTAGATTGTAGTCTTCAGTGTTGAGGAAAAACTTAGGTAATTAAAACATGAGAAAAATAGTTCTATTCGGCTTTATAATGTTATTCTTTGTTCAATGTGACTCTTTAAAAAAGCACAATAAGCATTTGAATGATTTGATAGCTGAAGAGAAATTAAAATCGGATGTTGATTTTACCTATCGAAAATTACAGGAATTACACCCCAATTTATACTGGTATATCAGTAAGGAAGCTTTAGATTATAAATTCGACAGTCTAAAAGCCACCCTTACAAAACCAATAACAAAATTTGAGTTTTACAAAAAAATAAGTTCTGTGGTAGCTGCGGTGCGACAAGGACATTTGGTAGTTTATCCACCAACAAAATTAATGACAAAGAAAGAAACCAAAGCACTAATTAAAAGAGGAACGGGTCCCTTTTCGCAATTTGATTTCGACCTTTTTAATGGAAAATTATATATTACCAAAAATAAATCCTACGACAAAACCATACAGCCAGGTACAGAAGTTGTTGCTGTAAATGGGACAAAACCAAATGATTTAATTACAGAATACAATCATTATTATAGTTCCGACGGTTATAATACCACTTACAAAACTAATTTTTCAGGCAAACGTTTTTCTACATTTTTCTCTAATGAAAATGGAATTCAGGATAGTCTAAAATTTGATTTCAAATATAACGACAGCCTAAAAACGATTACAATCAAACGAAAAGCGGAAGATACTATTGGGGAGCATCTCAAAAAAATTCAAAAAAAGCTAGCGCTGAAAGATAAAACCAAATCCAAAGAAATCAGAAAAAAGAAAAGGGTTAATGGGTATTATTCCGTTGAAAAAAATTATAATCGGAACTTACATTTTTTAGAAAAAGACAGTAGTGTAGCTGTAATGAAAATTAGAAGTTTCAAAATTGGCGATTATAAAACTTTTTACAAAAAAAGCTTTAGTAAAATTGCAGCGTATCAGTCAAAAACACTTATTATCGATTTGAGAAATAATGGAGGCGGACGAGTAACTGAAATTGCCGATTTATATTCTTATCTAGCAGACTCTACTTTTGTGTTTTTAGATAAATCTGAAGTAGTTTCAAAATCAAGCTTGTTCAAAGGAGCCTACTTTAATGGAGGTTCTTTTGGGTTTAAAGCTTTAAAAACGATTTTTTCTCCAATAATATATACTTATTTACTGTTGACTGTTCATAAAAACCAAAACGGTAAAAATTACTATGCAACCCAAACTACTCCGCATAAAGTGAATAAAAAGGCTTTCAAAGGAAAAATTTATGTTCTTATAAATGGGAGAAGTTTTTCGGCTTCAAGCATTATTTCTTCAAATTTGAAAGGCTCCAAAAGAGCTTATTTTGTAGGTGAAGAAACAGGTGGCGCATTTAACGGGACTGTTGCTGGTTTTATGCCCAGAGTAAAATTACCAAATACTGACATCCAAATCCGTATTGGATTAATGTATATTGCTGCTCCTTTCAAAACAACTTTAGAAGGGCGTGGCATATTTCCTGACATGGAAATAATTCCTACAATTGAAGACCGTATAAAAGAAAATGACCCTGAAATGAATTGGATTTTGGATGACATTAAGATACGGGAAAAAGATATTTCTGAAATTCTTAAAAACAAAATGAGTTTATAAAATTATATAAACAACATTTCAACTAAATCATATAGTATTGATTAATAGTTATTTGTATCTTTACTAACTCTTTTTTAATTTTATTTAAGCCAATAAATACGAATCACCTTTACAATATCATTTTTTTCAATTCAATAAAAATAGTCACTGAGATTTGAATTATTTAATTACAAGAAAAAATGAAAAAGATTCCGATTGTATTCTTAAGTGTAATGCTTTTGGCTGTACAGTTTATTGCTGCGCAGACAATTATCCAAGATAGTGTTTCATCCAAAAAAGATAAAACAATTTATCTCGAATCAGGTATTAACCTATCCATACCAGTACACATAGAAATGTATCGCTCCCATAGATTTGAAATTGGTATAAATATAAGAGCATGGAAAAAAGTTTCACCAAAATGGGATTTGGGTATTAAAGTCGATTATGACTATTGGCTCGTCAAACAAAACTTACCAAAAATAACACCTGAAAGTACATTAACGGAGAAAACATTATACAGTAACTTTAATATATTTTCCATAAAAATTAATACTCAATATAGCTTTAGCCATAAATGGTATTGGGGAGCAGAATCTGGGGCAGGTTACGCCCTTTCGGATGCAGACAAAAAATTTGGACTTGGTTTTGTATCTGAATATGGCGGAGGGGCCCAGCAATTTGGACTTTCTTCAGCGTTCTACTTAGGCAGGTATTTTATCATTGGTAATGCTAAAAACAAACTAGGTTTGTCAATGGATTTTACTCAATTTTTAGCTCATGGTCATGCTGAAAATAGTCTTGGTCTAAAGCTAAAATACCGTTTCATCCATTAAATAGATTATTCATTTTATACCGCTATATAGAAAGAAAGTATTTAGATACTGAGCAAAAAAATAGTTTTACCACTAAAAAATTACAGACTCAAAAAATCACTTATATCTTTAAAAATTAGTAACTTAGTGTTAAATATTTAAACTATACATTATGAGCAACGTAAAAAATTTAAATAAGTGGGCAAATACGCACACTTATTTATCATTAGATTTGGTACGAATAGCACTTGGTGTTTTTTTGTTTATGAAAGGAATCTCTTTTATAACAAACATCCAATATTTACAAGACTTAATATCCCCAATTGACAAAATTGGCGGTGGAATGTTTCTGATTCATTATATTGCTCCGGCACATATGGTTGGGGGAATAATGATTGCTTTTGGTTTACTTACCAGATGGGCAATAATAGCACAATTACCCATACTGATTGGGGCAATTATTGTGAATTTTATGGGCGAAATGCATTCTCAAAACTTATTGTTAGCATTCCTAATACTTGGAATCTGTGTCTTTTTCTTATTTTACGGAAGTGGCAAACATTCTGCAGATTATTTTTTCAAGATGCAACAATAGTCAAAACTAAAAAAGCATCCTGTTCCTACAAACGGGATGCTTTTTTATGTCTGGTTATCCTGAAATTAATTAAAGGCTCTCTTGAATTTCTTTCCTTTTTATTTTTCCGTTTTGTGTTTCAATAAATTTTGAAACATAAAAGACTTCTTTAGGTTTTTCATATTTGTCTAAACCATCAAAAACAGTTTCCTCCAAAGGTTGCTTTTCACCTTCAATAATCAGCACTAATTTCTCCCCTAAAGTAGCGTCCTGAACTCCTGTAACAAAAAATCTTGAATGAATTTTATTTGATAATTTCTCTTCGATTTGTTCGGGAATCAGTTTAATTCCGCCGCTATTAATCACATTGTCAATACGACCCAAGAAAACAAATTCATTTTCATTTACTAATTCAACTAAATCATTGGTTACAATAGTTTCTTCTGAAATATTTGGCGCATCAATCACTAAACAGTTTCTTTCGTCTTGAGAAATTTTTATATTCGGTAAAACTGAGAAAGCCTTCTCTCCTATTTTCTTGGCAGCAATATGGGTGATTGTTTCAGTCATACCATACGTTTCATATCCTTTGGTACTTAATTTAGAAAGACTTTTTTCAAGTGATTTTCCCATTTTAGCGCCACCAACAATCATTTTTTTTACATTTTTTAATTCTGTCAAAGAATTTTGAGCTTGCAAAGGTACCATGGAAACAAAATCATATTTAGTTTCATTAAGCAACATCGGATGCGAAGTTGGAGCTACAAAATCCATATCCAATCCTAAAATAAAGCCTCTGACAAACATCATTTTCCCTGCAATATATTTAGTTGGCAAACAATGTAATGCTTTATCACCGGGACGTAAATCAAAAAAATCTCCGGTAGCTAAAGCCGAATTCACCATCGCTTGTTTATCCATTTGAATAATTTTTGGGCTACCTGTAGTTCCGGAAGTGTTCAATTCGATGTAGCTTTTTTTATCAAACCAATCCAATATAAAATCTCCAACCGATTTTTCATGCTCTTCCCCTTCTTTTATAAAACTGTATGCCACTCTACATAAATCTTTTCGATTCAGATGAAATCCATTCAGTTTAAAATGATTGTTTACGTTTTTATAAGTAATTGTATTCATTGGTAATTATATTGAGTTTAAATCATTAAAATTTGCTGGTTCTTCGATTTTTCCTGTCAATTTATCTTTCCAGTTTGTCCATTTGTATTTTTTACTAAAGATAAATAAAAGGATTGGGTAAATGATAACAACCGGGAATATAACATCAAAACCTGCCGAAGGCTCCGAAACATCTTTAAAAATGGAATGGGTTTGAAATGCTGACCAATCAGAAGTTACTAGTAAAGCACTTACTAAATTATTAGCCGCATGAAAACCTAAAGCTAATTCCATCCCTTCATCCATCAAGGTTATTATCCCCAGTAAAAATCCAGTCCCTACATAATAGACTAAAATAATATTTCCCATTTTAGAAACTTCAGGATTTGAAATGTGCATTGCTCCAAAAATAACAGAAGTCATCACTAAAGGGAACCATTTATTTTTAGCGAGATTGGCAAAACCCTGCATCAAATAACCTCTAAAAATATATTCTTCGGTACTGGTTTGAATGGGAATTAATAATGTCCCGATAACAACTAAAATGGCAAATGGAATGGGTTTAAAATTGATTACAAAATCACTTGGATCTGAAAAATAGAACAATACTGTTGACACAATTGTAAAAATTGACCAAATAGAAAATGAAAACAGTACTCTTTTCCAATCCATTTTTGATCTGGATGTAGTTATAGAAAGCATTGTTTGATTGTGAATGTATTTAATGACAAAATAAATTCCCACCATCGCAAAAACAAACGAAACAAGAATCAAAAACAATGTCATATTAGGCTCAAAAAACGTCATAACATCTTCATTAGAAGACGGGTACTTTTTCCCATACACAAAAGTTTCATAAAGTAATGCTAATAATAAAGGTATCTGACCTAAAAAAGAAGCGAAAATAATTACTAAAGAGCCTACAATATACTTCCAAAATTTATTCTCAGATTTCACTCCTTGTTCGATAAACATAGATTTTTGTTTTTTATATTATTAAAATTAGAGTAACAAATTTTACTTTTGTTACACTTATGAACCGAGATTAATACTCCATTTTCTTTATCAAAAAATTACTTATGATACAAATATACCACAATCCGCGTTGCGGAAAATCAAGAAACTGCTTGGCTTTTATAAAAGAATCTGAAAAAGAATTTGAAGTCATTAATTATCTTGACAACGTTCCCACTTTCGAAGAATTAAAAACAATTATTCAAAAACTAAATTTTGAACCGCTTACATTAGTGCGTCAAAAAGAAAAAATTTGGATAGAAAATTTCAAAAATAAAACAATGACTAATGACGAAATCATTCAAGCAATGGTTACTTATCCTATTTTAATTGAAAGACCTATTGTTATCAAAGGAGATAAAGCAATCATAGGAAGAGTGCTAGATAATGTAAATGATTTCATATAATTAAATTAACACTTTTTTATGATTTACACATTAAACCTAACTTAGTTTTTGTAATCTAAAAAAGAAACTAAAACTATAAAAATGCCAAAAAAATTAAAAAATCTACTTGCTCTTGCATTTATATTTACAAGCTTAATAAATTTTGCACAGCAACCCGCTCCTTCCCAAAAAGTAAAAGTTAGTGGAAAAGTTATTGAAAAAGTGAGCAAACAGCCATTAGAGTATGCCACAATTACGTTTATAAATGCCAAAAACCCAAAAGCACTTGCCGGAGGAATTACTAATGCAAAAGGAGAATATAGTATCGATGTAACACCAGGAATTTATGATGTAAAAATCGAATTCATTTCCTTCAAACCAACTGAGATCAAACAAAAAAGTATTCAAGGAAATATTGATTTAGGCACAACTGCTTTAGTTGAAGATGCCAACCAACTGAATGAAGTTGTCGTTCGTGCTGAAAAATCTACAGTAGAAATCAAACTGGACAAAAAAGTATATAACGTTGGTCAGGATATGATGGTCAAAGGCGGAACTGTTAGCGACGTTTTAGACAACGTTCCATCGGTTTCAGTTGATACCGAAGGAAATGTAAGCTTAAGAGGAAGCGACAATATTAGAATTTTAATCGACGGAAGACCTTCAAATGCTATAAACATTGCCGAAGCATTACGTCAAATCCCTGCTGATGCAATTGATAAAGTTGAAGTTATCACAAACCCATCCGCACGTTATGATGCCGAAGGAGGTTCCGGATTAATAAACATTATCCTTAAAAAAGGAAAAAATCAAGGTCTAAATGGAACTTTTATTGCTTCAACTGGTGTTCCTGAAACCTACGGATTAAGTACTAATTTGAATTATAAAACTGAAAAATTAAACTATTTTACCACTGCAGGATACAACCACAGAACAAATGAAGGCGGCGGTTTGACTAATTCTGAGTACTTTAATACTGACGGAACACCAAAAAGTTTTTTAGAGGAAAACCGTGATACTAAAAGAACTTCAGACGGATTTAACGGAAAAGCTGGTATCGAATGGGTGATATCCCCAACGACTTTTTGGACAAATTCCATTAACTACCAGAAGAATTCAGGTGATACTAGAGACTTAATCAATTATAATAGTTTTGATGCAGCTCATGCTTTTACAAACGCATCATTTCGATTGAATAATGGAAATACGGGCAGTCAAAACGTTGAATATAGTTCAAATTTAATAAAAAACTTCAACGATAAAGGGCACAAACTTACCGTTGATGGATCGATTTCTCGAAACACCGATGATAGCAATAGTCTAATAACCGCTACAAATGATTTTAATAACACCTTAAATAACCAAGTTCAAAAACAAGTTCAATTGCAAGCTGACTACGTTCTTCCAATAGGTGAAGGAAGTCAGTTTGAAGCGGGTTACAAAGGAAGTTTTGGGGATTTAAATAATAAATATTACGTTCTTGATGATCAGGGCGCAACAATTCCGAGTTTGTCAAACACTTTACAATATAAAGAAAACATAAACGCAATTTATACGCAGTATGGTTTCAAAGTAAATAAATTCTCCTATTTATTCGGGTTGCGTTGGGAAGACACCAATATCCAGGTTAATTTATTAGACACTAATGTATTCAATACTAAAAAGTACAACAACTTGTTTCCAAGTGCTTTTATTAGTTATGAAATATCTAAGCAAAGTAACTTTACTGCCAGTTATAGCAAACGTTTATCAAGACCAAGAGGGCGTTTCATGAACCCGGCAACGAATTACTCAAGTAATATTAATATTTTTCAAGGAAACCCTGATTTAGATCCGTCACTAACTGACAAATACGACATTGGATATATCAAGCGTTGGGATAAAATAACTTTTAATACTTCAGCTTATTTTGAAGATACAAAAGATGTCTTTAGTTTTGTTCGATCTCCTACAGGTGAAGATGTAAACGGAATTCCAGTTATTTTGAGCAGACCAATTAACTTAGGAAAAGAACAAAAATTTGGTTTCGAATTCACTCTAAATTACACCCCTTTTAAATGGTGGAAATTAAATAGTAATTTTAATCTTTACAATGTAAAAACAACTGGAGAAAATAGTTACACAGATGCAAATGATGTCGTTGTAACTCAAAATCTTGATAATCAAGCAAATTCTTGGTTTGCAAGAATCAACTCAAAATTAACCTTACCCCATAAAATAGATTGGCAATTAACAGCAATGTATAATGGTCCACAAAATACAGCACAAGGTAAAAACTTAGGTCAATTTGGTATGAATACAGCTTTTAGCAAAGACATTCTAAAAGATAAAGCAACAGTAGCATTTAATATAAGTGACATTTTCAATTCTAGAATAATGAAGTCTTATACTCACCTTGAAGGCCAGACATCGTATAGCGAAATGCAATTTCGTAAGCGACAGTTCAATCTTTCTTTTACATATAGATTCAATAAAGCTAAAAACGAAAGAGAAAAACAAGCGCCTAAAAACGAAAATAATGATAATGGAGGAGAATTTCCTGGATAAGGATAAGTAACAAACAAAAAGGACTCGTGAAAACGGGTCTTTTTTTTGTAAAAAATTAAAATAAAAGCATAAAAAAAAAGGACTCGTTTTCACGGGTCCTTATTTTATAAAACAATTAGATTAAACTGATTGTTCTTGCTTCTTTTTTGCTCTTTTCTCTTTGAATGCTTCCCAAGTTGCTCCTCCTACCCAATAAGATACGAAACCAACAAGAAAAAACATTAACCAAAATCCTATTGTAAGAACGGTTAAGAAAAGTAAAAAGCCTAAGTACTGTGAAAATTCAAACATGTTTTCCGGAATTTTGAATGTAGCCACAAATGTAAGTTTAATTCCTTTTCTTACCAATAAAAAGTAACAAAAACTATCAATCAATTTTTATGAAAAGGGAATTATCCGTATTTTTGAGCTCAGAATTTGGAGCTAATCCCGCTATTCGTTACAATCTTTTATGCCGAACACCGGCATAAAAGGATTTTCACTACAAACGAAGTTCACTGAACTCCGATGTAAATAGAAATCAAGTGAAGTAATCGGGGCTAAAAAATCTACTAAACTACTTAATACTTATAAATAACAACACAATGAAATTTAGAATAGAAAAAGACACGATGGGTGAAGTGCAGGTTCCTGCAGACAAATATTGGGGAGCACAAACAGAACGTTCCCGCAACAACTTCAAAATAGGTCCATCGGCTTCCATGCCAAAAGAAATTATTGAAGGTTTTGCTTTCTTAAAAAAAGCAGCTGCTTACGCTAATTGCGATTTAGGTGTTTTACCAGTCGAAAAACGTGACGCTATAGCTGCCGTTTGTGACGAAATCCTAGCAGGAAAACTAGCTGACGAATTTCCATTGGTAATTTGGCAAACAGGTTCTGGTACACAAAGCAACATGAACGTAAATGAAGTGGTTGCTAATCGTGCACAAGTACTAAAAGGATTCAACATTGGCGAAGGCGAGCAATTCATCAAAGCGAATGATGATGTAAACAAATCACAATCTTCTAATGATACATTTCCAACAGGAATGCATATAGCAGCTTACAAAGCAGTGGTTGAAATTACTATCCCAGGAGTTGAAAAACTAAGAGATACACTTCATGCCAAAGCGGTTGAATTCAATACTGTAGTTAAAATAGGTCGTACGCATTTAATGGATGCTACACCATTGACATTAGGACAAGAAATTTCAGGTTATGTAGCGCAATTGAACTACGGTTTAAAAGCGGTTAAAAATACGTTAGCTCACTTATCAGAAGTAGCTTTAGGAGGAACAGCTGTTGGAACTGGATTAAATACTCCAGAAGGATATGATGTAAAAGTAGCTGAATATATCGCTGAATTTACTGGACATCCATTCGTAACTGCCGAAAACAAATTTGAAGCTTTAGCAGCACATGATGCTATTGTAGAATCACATGGTGCATTGAAACAACTAGCGGTTTCATTGAATAAAATTGCCAATGATGTACGTATGTTGGCTTCTGGACCACGTTCAGGAATTGGAGAAATCCTTATTCCAGAAAACGAACCGGGTTCTTCTATCATGCCAGGAAAAGTAAACCCTACACAATGTGAAGCATTAACAATGGTTTGCGCGCAAGTTATGGGGAATGATGTGGCTATTTCAGTTGGAGGAATGCAAGGACATTATGAATTGAATGTTTTCAAACCATTGATGGCAGCAAATTTCTTGCAATCTGCAAGATTATTAGGTGACGCTTGTATGTCTTTTGACGAACATTGCGCACAAGGTATCGAGCCAAACTACAAACGAATCAAAGAATTGGTAGACAATTCATTGATGTTGGTTACGGCTTTAAATACTAAAATTGGATATTACAAATCAGCAGAAATTGCTCAAACGGCACACAAAAACGGAACTACTCTAAAAGAGGAAGCTGTTCGTTTAGGTTATGTAACTTCAGAGGATTTTGATGCTTGGGTTAAACCGGAAGATATGGTTGGAAGCCTTAAATAATTAATAAATTTTGATTTATAAAGTAAAACCTGCAATGTAACGTTGCAGGTTTTCTTATTTTAAATTTATTTTTCAATAGCAAAATTCAATAATTGAGACTTCCTTAAATGAACTTACACTCCTTATATGGTTTAAATTCCTCAACATATAAGGAATATAAGTTCATTTAAGTTTTAAAAAGCATTACAATAAATTTCATGTTTAATTCATAGAATCCATTACTTCTTTCATTATTCGAATGCTTTTCAATTTATCCTGATGATTGAAAATCGGACTGGTAATCATTAATTCATCAATACGGGTATAATCAATAAACTGCTGTAATTCAACAGCTAATTTTTCTTTGCTACCTACAAATGAACAAGAAGTCATTTGGTTTACATGAAAATGCTCTTCTTCACTCATAATTCCATCCATAGAATCTACAGGTGGTTGCAATGGTTTTCTATCATTTCGAATCAAATTCAGAAACATCTGGGTCAAACTGGTTGACAAAATCTGGGCTTCTTCATCTGTATCGGCAGCAATTGCATTGACACACGCCATTGTTTTTGGTTGGTCTAAATATTCCGAAGGTTGAAAATTATCTCTATAAAATTCAAACGCCTGATGCATTTGTTTGGGAGCAAAATGTCCGGCAAAAGCATACGGTAATCCTTTGGCAGCAGCCAAAGCAGCACTATCCATACTGGAACCTAAAATCCAAATGGGAACTTTAGTCCCTTCGGCAGGAAAAGCGCGCACATTTGCAGTAGCATTATCTTCAGAGAAAAATTCCTGAAGCGCAGCCACATTTTGCGGAAAGCGTTGCGATTGTTCAAAGAAATCTTTTCGAATGGCTTGCGCGGTTAACGAGTCAGTTCCCGGTGCTCTTCCTAACCCTAAATCAATCCGATTCGGATACAGTGTTTCTAAAGTTCCAAATTGTTCCGCAATAATTAGCGGGGCATGATTAGGCAGCATGATTCCGCCGGAACCTACACGAATATTTTGAGTTTGACTGGCAATATAACCAATCAGCACCACCGTTGCTGTACTGGCGACGTGTGCCATATTATGATGTTCTGCTAACCAAAATCGGTTGTAGCCTAAACTGTCGGCAAGTTGTGCAAGTGCAGCTGTTTTTTGTAAAGTTTCGCTTGCATTGCTATCTTGGATAATTATTGCTAATTCTAATAGGGAGACTGGAATATTTTTTGACATTATAAATTTTCTATTTAAACAAAAATAATCATTTACTATGGAGACATAAATTCTTAGGTGTTAATTGAATTATAATGTTTCATAACCTAACAAATTCACAATAGTAGAGACGCACTGCAATGCATCTCTACTATTGTGAATTTGCATAAAAACAAACCCCAACCATTAAAAAAAACAGTTGGGGTTAAAAAAAATCATAAAAAAAACCGTTCACCAAAGGCGAACGGTTTTTTAAATCAACAATAAAGACGGACAGAAGTCCGTCTCTACGGGAATTATTATTTTACTTCTTCGAATTCAACGTCTTCAACATTGTCTCCTTGAGGCTCACCTTGTGGTTGTGCTTCACCTTGACCTTGTTCACCTTGAGCATACATCGCTTCAGTTGCTTTTTTCCAAGCAGCGTTGATGTTGTCAAGAGCAGTTTGAATTGCAGGAATGTCTTGAGATTGGTGTGCCATTCTCAATTCAGTTAATGCATATTCTACAGCAACTTTGTTTTCATCAGATAATTTAGAACCTAATTCTTTCAATTGAGTTTCAGTTTGGAAAATCATTCCATCTGCTTCGTTCAATTTTTCAGCTCTTTCTCTTGCAATTTTGTCAGCATCAGCATTAGCTTCTGCATCTTTTTTCATTCTTTCGATTTCTTCAGCAGTTAATCCAGAAGAAGCTTCGATACGAATATCATGAGATTTACCAGTTCCTTTGTCAGTTGCAGAAACTTTGATGATACCATTAGCATCAATATCAAAAGTTACTTCAATTTGTGGAACACCTCTTGGTGCTGGTGGAATACCATCTAAATGGAAACGACCGATAGTTTTGTTATCAGCAGCCATTGCTCTAGCTCCTTGTAAAACGTGGATTTCAACTGTTGGTTGAGAATCTGCAGCTGTAGAGAAAACTTGAGATTTTTTAGTTGGAATAGTTGTATTAGACTCAATAAGAGTTGTCATAACACCACCCATAGTTTCGATACCTAAAGATAAAGGAGTAACGTCAAGTAACAATACATCTTTTACATCTCCAGAAAGAACTCCACCTTGAATAGCTGCTCCAATAGCAACAACCTCATCAGGGTTAACTCCTTTAGACGCTTTTTTTCCAAAGAATTTTTCAACTTCTTCAGCAATTCTTGGCATACGAGTAGAACCTCCTACAAGAATAACTTCGTCAATATCAGAAACAGATAAACCTGCATCTTTCAACGCTTTAGCAACTGGTGCCATAGAACGTTTTACTAAAGCGTCAGTTAATTTTTCAAATTGAGCTCTAGTTAATTTTTTAACTAAGTGTTTTGGTCCTGAAGCTGTAGCAGTTACGTAAGGTAAGTTGATTTCAGTTTCAGTAGAAGAAGACAATTCAATTTTTGCTTTCTCAGCAGCTTCTTTCAAACGTTGCAAAGACATTGGATCTAAACGTAAATCAATACCTTCTTCAGTTAAAAATTCAGCAGCTAACCAGTCAATAATTTCGTGGTCAAAATCATCCCCACCTAAGTGAGTATCTCCGTTTGTAGACAATACTTCAAAAACTCCGTCTCCTAATTCAAGAACAGAAATATCAAATGTACCTCCACCTAAATCGTAAACAGCAATTTTTTGATCTTTACCTTTTTTATCAAGACCGTATGCCAAAGCTGCAGCAGTAGGTTCGTTGATAATACGCATAACTTTAAGACCTGCAATTTCACCCGCTTCTTTCGTAGCTTGACGTTGTGCATCATTAAAGTAAGCAGGAACAGTAATAACTGCTTCAGTAACTGTTTGACCTAAATAGTCTTCAGCAGTTTTTTTCATTTTTTGAAGAGTCATTGCTGACAATTCTTGTGCAGAGTATAAACGACCATCAATATCAACACGTGGTGTATTGTTGTCCCCTTTTACTACTGAATAAGAAACTCTTTTTGCTTCAGCAGAAACTTCTGAAAAAGAATGACCCATAAAACGTTTGATAGAAGCAATAGTCTTAGTTGGATTAGTTACCGCTTGTCTCTTAGCAGGATCTCCTACTTTAATTTCTCCACCTTCTACAAATGCAATGATAGATGGCGTTGTTCTTTTTCCTTCAGCATTAGGGATAACTACTGCTTCATTACCTTCCATTACAGAAACACAAGAGTTTGTTGTACCTAAATCAATTCCGATTATTTTACCCATTTTTAATATATTTAATTTTATTATATACTCATTTTAATAGCTCGAAGTCGATAAGTCAATCTTTGTGCCAATGCAATACAGCTTCTTAAATTGTCAGTTTATGTTAAAATTGGCGTAAAAAAATCTGACAAGATGACATTTCAGAGGGTTTGTCATTCTGGCGGAAGTTCTAATCAGGAGCTAATTCCCGCTATTCGCTCTATCTTTATGTTCTTAAAGAAAGAACATAAAGGATGCCGCTGCTATCGGGGCTAGGGCATTTGGGGTTCAAAGTCTTTTCTTGGAATTAAGAATTCCCATTGATACTTTCAAAAAAATCCAATTTGATAAGCTCCCAAGATTTAACCCGTAAACACAATGGGTCAAAATCCAAATCAGCTGATTCAAAATTTACAAATTGGCTTTTAATAGTCGAACAATCAGTATAAGGATAACGCTGTTCATAAAACGAAATCATTTCATCAATAGGTACTTTATCAAGATAATAATGTAAATCCCAAAAATCTTTTTTTCTACCGCCTCTCAGAACAACATCTAATTTCATTGCAATAATTTCATTTTCAGAAGCCATACGAATAGAATCCTTATTAATTTCTTCGAAAATAAAATCATCCGTATAATACAAATCTACTTTAACTAACTCGCTTTCAGAATATCCTATCTCAAAATAAGTCCCAAACGCAACATTATTAAGATTCCTGGAAAGACAAAAGGGATATTTATTCTCCAGAAAACTTCTAATTTCCTTAAAATCAATGGAACCATATTCAGCCGCTGTAAACAAATCAATATCAATCGACATTCTATGACCTATTTGTAAACTTAAAGCAGTTCCTCCAACCAATCTGAAAGGAAAAAATAATGGTTCATCCATCAAATCGATAAGAATCTCTTTGAGCAAAGGCGAAACCGTATTCCAATGAAGCTTTTCCATTCTATATTACAACTGGTGTTTTAATAATTTAACCTTATCAACCACTTCTTTTCCATAAAAACGAATAATTTCCTCCTGCTCCATTTCTGTTCCTCTAGAAAAAACACGTTTAATGACTGCCACCCTATTTTGTTTCCAATCTATCTTATCAAAAGTAGTATCCCAAAAGGTAACTTTTCTCAATCTTGAAAGATCGGGTTTATAAGTACTATCTTTCTTTGCTTCCTTTATGTCATAAAAAACTTGAAGTGTCATCAGGAAACCTTCTTCTAATTCTAGTTTCTCCTCCATTTTAAGAGACAAATCAACATTCATCCTCCTATTACCTTTTATTATGGCACCCAAAGTTTGAGGATGTTCACCAATAGAAAGCGCAAATTGCCTTTGGTTGATGTTCCTTTTCTTCAATTCCCGCTCCACAATTTTACCGGGATGAATTCCTTTTATGATGTCAATTGTTTTCATAATACAAATGTAAACAAAATTGTTTACATTTTTAAGTTTGAAATTAAGAAAGTTTACTGCTATCGGAGCTTGGGTATCAGAATCCTTAGAACTATTTATTTCTATTCGATTGCTTTAGAATTTCAACATCATTAATTCGTAATAAATAAACTACATTAGCAGAACGATAAAATGCTATTTGTAGCGTAAAGCATTCCTATTTCAGGCGGATATTCGAGACTTTTTAGCGCAGATATAAGTTACCCGCAAGCCACCTACGAATAAAAACCAGAATAAACCATGTTAACAAGACCAGAAATATTTATGATTACAAACGGATATATTGGCGTAAGCAGTGGCTATCTTGGTGATTTCTCATACAGAACACATGAAGAATTTTATCCTTATTTCTGCGATCTCGATATTTCTCCTACGGCTTACGAAGGAACAACAAGACAAAAATTTTTAACAATTCTTGAAAACGCAGATGCTATAACCCAAGCAAAAATAATACGCGGTGTTTTGAAAAAGTATCCTGTAGATTTTTTTCCAGAAGACCAAAGACAAGCCAAGCAACGTAGTTTTTTAGCAATAGAAGAACTTATTCGAAGATTGGAAGGCGGACAAGGTGTTTCAGTTAATGTATTAATAATAACAAATAAAGTTGTTGAAAGAGCAATTCAAGACACAAAAGTTTTAATCGAAACAAATGGAGCCACTAGTGGCGTTGACAGAATTCATACAACTTTACATGGCTATCTAAAAGAAGTTTGCAAACAGGCCGGAATAGAAGTCGAAGAAAACGAAACCTTAACTCAGGTTTTTAAAAAACTTAAAATAAATCATCCTGCTTTACAAAAAGCTGGACCGAGACAACACGATATTGATCACATTATAAATTCTTTCAGTATTGCCTTGGACAAATTAAATCCAATAAGAAATAAAGCAAGTTTATCACATCCAAATGAAGAATTACTTGAAGAAGATGAAGCAATGTTTGTTCTAAATGCTGCCCAAACAGTATTAAACTATTTAAATAGTAAATTTAAATTATAAAAAAAGGCCAGCAAGTAAACCCAGACCGCTCGGATATAACTCAGTTCGATAAAGCGGATTTACAATCTGTGCCCGCTAACACAAGTGACAATAACTAGAATACAAATTAAAAATGAAAGATTCACACATACTAGCCAGCAGCATTACTTTTTTGGAAACCCTGGCAACAAATAATAATAGAGAATGGTTTGCTGAAAATAAGGATACTTATATTTCGGCACAAAGTAATATTATTGCTTTTATAGACCAACTCATACTACTAATGAATACCCATGACGCTATTGAAAATGAATCTAGAAAAAAAAGCCTTTTTCGTATTTATAATGATGTTCGTTTCAGTAAAGACAAATCTCCTTACAAACCTCGATTTGCATTTAGTTTACAACGAGCTACTAAATTAAAAAGAGGTGGCTATTATTTGAATATACAACCCGGCAATAATTATTTAGCTTGCGGTTTTTTCTCCCCCAATCCCGATGACCTGAAAAGAATTAGAAAGGATATTGAGCTGAACTATAAAGATTGGCTCAAAATTTTAAGCTCAAAACTAATTAAAGATAATTTCGTGGAGTTGACAGGTAACACGGTTCCTACTTTTCCAAAAGGTTTCCCTAAAGACCATGAAGCCATCGATTTAATTCGCCATAAACAATTTATCTTGAGACATAATTTTACAGATCAAGAAGTAATTGATCCGAAATTTGTTTATAATGTAAACGAAATTTTCAAATCCGTACGTCCCTTTTTTGATTACTTAAGTTTCGTTCTTACGACTGATTTAAATGGAGAAATTAAAATTTAAAACTGAAAATTTATTAGAGAAATAAAAATAGCACACAACATCAATCACAAAAATCAACAATCATTATGAAACAAGGTTCCAAACATTTTGCAGTAAAGACAATCCTAATTGGCTTATTCATTCAGCTAATTACAGTAACAGTTTCCTTTGGGCAAACCAAAACAGAGCAAATCGATAAATTGATGAATCTATATTCGGACTACGGGCAGTTTAACGGCTCCATTCTTGTCGCTGATGCAGGAAAAGTCATTTATAAAAAAGGATTTGGAATGGCAAACCTGGAATGGAATATTCCAAATCAACCGGATACCAAACACCGATTAGGCTCTGTTACCAAACAGTTTACTTCCATGCTAATACTCCAATTAGTCGAGCAGGGAAAATTAAAGTTGGATGTTCCCATTGCAACATATCTTCCTGATTATCCTAAAGCATCGGGCGATAAAATCACTATTCATCAGTTACTGACACACACATCCGGAATTCCAAATTATACTTCGTTTCCTAATTTCGTAAAAGAATTAAGCATCAATCCGTATAGCCCGGAAGCATTTGTAAAAGTATTCGCTGACTTGCCGCTTGAATTTACCCCAGGTGAAAAATTTGCGTACAGCAATTCCGGTTATTTTTTATTGGGTTACATCATAGAGAAAGTTTCCGGCAAAACTTATGAGCAGTTTTTACAAGATAATATTCTTACGCCACTCAAAATGAATAATACAGGATTCGATCATCATGAAACGATTCTAAAAAACAGAGCCTCAGGTTATGAGAAAAACGGTAAAAACTATAATAATGCCAGTTATCTTGATTTGTCTATCCCCTATGCTGCCGGTTCTTTATATTCAACCGTAGAGGATTTGTATTTATGGGATCAGGCACTGTACACGGAACAGTTACTTTCTAAAAAATATCGAGATTTACTATTCAATCCTTACATCCCTGCTGGACCGGGACATTATGGTTACGGATGGTTTATCAATAAGGCTTTCAATGTAGAAAAGAATGACAGCATTACGGTCATTGAGCATGGCGGTGGAATAAATGGGTTTAACACTTTGGTTTCCCGCATTCCGTCTGACAAAAATCTAGTTGTATTATTAAACAATACAGGAGGTACAAACTTAAACGAAATGAATGTAGCGATTAGAAATATCCTTTACAATAAACCATACAGTTTGCCTAAAAAATCATTGGCGAATGCTTTAGTAGAAGTTATTCTGGAAAAGGGAATTGAATCTGGATTAACTTATTTTAAAGAAAATAAAAATTCAAGTACCTACGCTATCAACGAAAATGAGATGAACAGCGCAGGATACCAACTATTACAAACCGGAAAAGTAAAGGAAGCCATAGCAGTTTTCAAACTAAATGTGGAAGCGTTTCCAAAATCAGGGAATACCTACGATAGTTTGGGAGAAGCCTATTTGAAAAATGGAGATAAAAAGCTTGCCATTATAAATTATAAAAAATCCGTAGAACTAAATCCTCAAAATGAAAGCGGAAAAAAAGTATTGGAAGAAATTTCAAAGTCCTAAATCATTGAACATTATAAAGTCCTTTGCTTTCTCAAGCAAAGGGCTAAAATAAGACACTAACACGATTGTATAAAACCCGCTATTTTTTAGAAAAAAATTACTTTTTAGAAAAGCTATTGCCAGTTGAAAAAATAGATTTACATTTACTGACTGATTAGTCAGTAATAAATCTGTATTTATTTCAACTTCTTTAATTATCTTATTCGCAATGAGTGTATTATCCTATTTAAAACAAGTAAAATTTGGCAAACTGCCTACAGGCAAAAGATTGGAAAAAATTAAACAATCACCAAATTATAAAAACGGTACTTTTCAAAACCAAAGCTTCACGCCTGACCTGACGGAAGGAGCAAGCTATTATACTGTTGGTAAAGAGTTCTTTTTTGGGCAACACAAGAATGTTACACCAGTGGACGAAATTCCATCTACAAAGACAGATCTTTTGAATGCAGACCTAAACGAAAATATTTTGGTTTGGTTCGGGCATTCCTCCTACTACATACAAATTGACGGAAAACGAATTTTAGTTGATCCCGTTTTAAGTGGTGTTGCTTCTCCGTTTTCATTTTCAACAAAAGCCTTCAAAGGAACCGACCGTTACACAACGGATGACATTCCCGAAATCGATTATCTTTTTATTTCACACGACCATTGGGATCATTTGGATTACAAAACTATTTTAAAATTAAAGCCTAAAATCAAAAAAATAATCTGTGGACTTGGCACCGGCGAACACTTTGAATATTGGGGTTTTGACACCAATAAAATCATTGAAAAAGACTGGAACGAGAAAATAGTTTTGGACGAAGGTTTTACGGCACATACGGTTCCTTCCAGGCATTTTTCAGGCCGTGGACTAACTAGAAACAAGGCACTTTGGACCTCCTATGTTTTGCAAACGCCAACCATGCAAATTTTTCTTGGTGGTGACAGTGGCTATGACAAACACTTTGCCGAAATTGGGAAAACGTTTGGTGCTTTTGATTTAGCCATTTTAGAAAACGGTCAGTATGACAAGAGTTGGAAATACATTCACATGATGCCAGATGAAATTTTGCAAGCAGCAAAAGACTTAAATGCCAAACGAATTTTTCCGGTCCATTCTTCAAAATTTGCGCTCGGGAATCATCCTTGGTACGAACCTCTGGAATTTATTGTGGAAAATAACAAAAAAGAAAATCTAAACCTCATCACACCAATGATTGGTGAACAGGTAAATTTAAAAGATAACACACAGCAATTTTCACAATGGTGGAAAGGTGTAAAATAACCCCATCATTACTCCTGAATAAAGCAATCCGGAACGGTTTAAGATTAGAGAAAATAAAATCTAAATAATGGACAAGAGAGAAAAATTACTGGCGGCGGCGCTCAAACTATTTGTTGAGTTTGGCTTTCACGATACACCCACGAGTAAAATAGCAAAGGAAGCAGGTATTGCCAGCGGTACCTTGTTTTACTTTTTCCCAACAAAAGACGAATTAGTCAAGGCTTTGTATATTGACATTAAAAGCCGTCTGAATGAACACATTTCAGAAATAATTAAAGACGAAAAATCATTGCAGGGAATTTTGAAAATTTATTATTCTGCAACACTTCATTGGGCATTAAAACACAAGACGGAGTTCCGTTTCATGGAACAATTCAACTCTTCGCCTTACTTAAAACAAATTGCAGAAGAAGAAACTCAGAAATACATTAAACCAATTATGGCTCTTTTAGAAAAAGGAGTAAAGGACAAAATCATAAAGCCGATGGATTGTGAACTCATTTTTACAATCATCTGCGGACACACTTTCAGCATCAATCAATATTTAGTTACTAAAGAATTTTCAAAACCCGAACAAGACACCGTTATTAATAACACTTTTGACTTGCTTTGGGACATGATAACATAAAGAAAAGCTAATAAATGGATTTAAAACAGCATTATACTGCGCTATACAACGAATCTATTGAAAAGATTGTGACGAACACGTATCAAATTGACAATCAAATCGATTCGCTTTCAGACAATAGATTTGGCATTACTTTATTAATTCGACCTAATAGCGAAACCAAAAAAAACATTCAGAGCTTTTTAGACGAACTGAAACAAATAGATCCAGAGCAATATTATTATCCAAGTTCGGATATTCATATCACGGTACTATCAATTATTTCCTGTTATGATGGCTTCGATTTGGAAACAATTTCGATTCCCGATTATGTTGCAATTATCGAAAAAAGTCTTGTTGGAATACAGGATATAGCAATTAATTTTCAAGGTATCACTGCTTCCTCATCGGCTATAATGCTTCAGGGTTTTACCAATTCTGATTACTTGGATGTTTTGAGAAACAACTTAAGAACAAATTTCACGAATTCAGGATTAGAAGAAAGTATTGACAAACGCTATTCCATTAATACAGCTCATGCAACTGTAGCTCGATTTCGAAAAGAAATCAACCATAAAGAAAAGTTAATTGGAATCTTAGAAAAGTATCGGAATTTTGATTTCGGAAAATTCAAAGTTGAAAAATACCTCTTGGTTTATAACGATTGGTACCAACGAAAACAATTTGTCAAAGAATTGCACAAATTTCAGTCGGGATTATCATAAAAAAGCCTTAAAAAGCAAGGTCTACCGTTATAACTTTCTTTTTTATTAGTATTTTCGATTTTCTAAATCGATATGCTTTCACTAAAATTTAATCCTGAAAGTATTCTAAAATAACATAAAAATGACTTCATTTATAAAAGAATTATCTTTCCGTTGGTCTGATCTTGACCCTAATTTTCATGTAAGACACAGTGCTTATTATGACTTTGGCGCACAACACCGTATCGAAATTCTGGAAAGCCTGGGATTAACAATGAAGGTGATGCAAACACAAAGTTTTGGCCCAATTCTTTTTAGGGAAGAATGTGTTTTTAGAAAAGAAATAAAGATTTCGGACAAAATTTTCATGCATACCAAAACCTCCAAAATGAAAGCCGATGCTTCGCGCTGGTCTATTGTACATGAGTTTTTGAATGAAGACAACAAACTTTGTGCAACCATAACTGTTGATGGTGCTTGGATGGATACCAAACTTCGCAAATTAGCTTCTCCAACTCCTGAAATTGCAATTGAAGCCTTGAGTATTTTCCCTAAAAGTGATGATTTTGTAAGTCTTTAAATAAAAGACAATCCTTTTAAATTACGCTGGAAACCATGACAAAAAATAAGCAAACTGTACAAAAATATATGGAAGCCTTTATGGCTAGTGACCATGAAAAAATTTTATCCTGCTTAACTGAAGATGTTACCTGGGAAGTACCTGGAATGTTTCGTTTATCTGGGAAAGAAGCATTTGATAAGGAGATAGAAAACGACAATTTTATTGGTAGTCCAACCATTCAAATTATTAGAATGATTGAAGAAAATAATATTGTAATCGTAGAAGGTGCGGTCCAATCTAAAATGAAAAATGGCGATTTACTGGACGCTGTATTTTGCGATGTTTTCCATATGCAAAGCGAGAAAATAAAACATTTAACATCCTATTTAATGAATAAATGAAACTTAACTTCAATATATAAATCATCCACAATCTCATTTAAATAAGGTTTGTTTTGCGACTGATTTCGTTTTTAAAATCAACTTCCCTCATTTTGGATACAACTATAAGAGATTGGGTTACTTTTAAATTTAGTATCGTACGGACATTTGCATTGTTAATTTAAATCCACAATTAAATAAAAAAGTATGAATACTAGTAAAAAAATCGAACTGGGAAGTCAAGGACTTTTTGTTCCAAAAGTAGGATTGGGTTGTATGGGAATGACCCAAATTGCAGGAATGGATGTTTATGGAAAAGCAGATGAAACCGAATCTATCGCTACTATCCACCGTTCATTGGAACTAGGATACAACTTCCTGGACACTGCAGATTTATACGGCCCTTTACTAAATGAAAGGCTTGTAGCCAAAGCCATTAAAGGAAACAGAAATCAATATACCATTGCCACAAAATTTGGTTATGAAATTGATGACAAGGAACAACTGACTTGGCAATTCAACGGTACAAAGGATTATGTAAAAAAAGCAGTGGAGCGTTCGCTTAAAAACTTAGGAACTGATTATATTGACTTGTATTACTTGCATCGTTTAGACCCAAACACGCCTATTGAAGAAACTGTTGCGGCAATGGCTGAATTGGTAAAAGAAGGAAAAATTGGTCACATCGGACTTTCAGAAGTTTCATCGGAGACCATAAAAAAAGCCCATGCCATTCATCCTTTAACTGCGGTACAAACAGAATATTCTTTGTTTGAGCGTGGTGTAGAAGAAACGGGAATTTTAAAAACACTTCAAGATCTTGGAATCGGGTTCGTGGCGTATTCCCCATTAGGCCGAGGATTTATTTCTGGCGATATCAAAAGCCCTGATGATTTTCCTGATACTGATTTTAGAAAAAGTTTACCTCGTTTTCAAGGCGAACAATTTTACAAAAACATTGCCTTGGTAAATGAAATAAAAACATTAGCTACCGAAAAAGAAATAACACCTTCACAATTAGCCATTGCTTGGATTATTTCAAAAGGTATTTTACCAATTCCGGGAACAAAACGCGTGAAATATATCGAAGAAAATAATGCCGCCGCCGAAATTAAATTAAGCATTGAAGATCTAAACCGTTTAGAAACCATCATCCCTTTAGGAACTATCACAGGTGCTCGTTATGATGCCGCCAATATGGGAGCTATCGATCAATAAACAACATTATTCAGTGGGAAAAGCTATCTTTACTATTCGCTTTTCCTACTGAATTTATAATTCGCACCATGAAAAAAGAGACCAATTCTCCTTATATCATCAATTCCATTTCTGAGTTGCATCGTTTATTGGAATTACCTAAACCAAAACATCCATTGGTTAGTGTTATTAATCTGAATGAAATAAAGTATCATTTTGATGAAAGCATAAAAAGTTTCGTTTATAATTTTTATTCGGTTTGTACCAAAAAGGATTTTAAAGGTAAATTGAAATATGGACAAAACTATTATGATTTTGACGAAGGCATAATGACCTTTTTTTCACCGGGTCAGGTAATCTCGACTGTTGTTGATGAAGATATGGCGCTTTCAGGGATATGGTTAGTCATTCACCCTGATTTCATCCAAAATTATTCCTTGGCAAAAAGCATCAAAGACTATGGATTTTTCTCCTATGCAGTAAATGAAGCGTTACACCTTTCGGATAAAGAAGAAGCAATGATTACGGACATTATGCAAAATATTGATACCGAATATTGTTCTGTAATAGATGGTTTTAGTCAGGATGTTATACTCTCTCACATTGAATTATTGCTCAATTATTCCAACCGATTCTATAACCGACAGTTTATTACCCGTAAAAATGCCAGCAATGATTTGTTGAGTAATCTGGAAAAACTGCTCTTGGATTATTTTAATGGCAACAAAGTTCAGGAATTTGGACTTCCAACCGTTCAATACATTTCAGAGCAATTAAATGTCTCGCCAAATTATTTAAGTGATATGCTCCGATCACTCACTGGACAAAGTACGCAGCAGCATATTCACGATAAGTTGATAGAAAAAGCCAAAGAAATTTTGACTACAACTTCTTTATCCGTTAGTCAAATAGCGTACCAATTGGGCTTTGAATACCCACAGTCTTTTAGCAAATTATTCAAAAGTAAAACTAATGTTTCGCCTTTAGAATTTAGAAGTTCGTTCAATTAAACATAAAACATGAAATCATTTCCATTCAAAAAAAGTATTTTAAGCCTGATTATTTTAAGCATCCTTTCTTGTTCCTCAGTAAAAACAGCTACCGTTAGGGGGAAAGTTTCGGCTATTCAAAAAGGGAAAGATGGCTACACTGCGACAATTGAAAACACAAAAGGACGCATTTATTTTGGAACAATTAGTATTCCCAATTTGAGCAATCCCCAGTTATTCAAACAGGCGGAAATTGGAGATACACTAGTCGTGAAAGGTGAAGTTTGGAAAATAGGAAAAGAAAAACAAATTACTGTTAGAGAAATATTGGAGCTGAAAAAGAAGAACAATGCTGAAGCTAAAATTACTGGAATAGTTCTATCTGTTGAAAAAGGAAAAGATGGCTATACTGCCAAAATAAAAACAGCTCAAGGCACAATCTATTTTGCTGTAATTAGTATTCCTAACCTTGGAAGTGCAGAGAAATATCGTGCGTTTAAAATGGGAGAAAATGTCACTTTGTTTGGAGAGATCTGGAAAATGGGAGACGACAACCGAATCACCGTCAGAAAAATTTTAGATTAAAAAATTCTTAATTTCATTCATAAGAAATCGCTTTGGTATCAAGTTCAGAATTGAAAGGTATAAAATCGGATACAACAGGATTACAATCAATTTTCATGAACGTACAAGTAACATCCCCGAAATAACTGGCTACCGCTACTTCTGATGCATCTTTACCATTCGCTATTTTTACTAATCCATTAGCAACCGCTAATTTAGTGGGATCAAAAAACAGCCATTGTCCACCGATATAAGCCTCAAAACAAGCATGAAAGTCTGGTGGATTAAGATTATGGGCATATCCGGTAAAATAGCGTGCCGGTATATCTAACGCTCTGCACAATGCAATCCCTAAATGAGCAAAGTCTTTACAAACTCCTACTCTATCAAGTAATGTATCGCAGGCTGAAGTACTGGAATTGGTAACACCGGTTTTGTATTCGACAGTGTTGAAAATCCATTCGTTTATGGCTTTTGCTTTAGCATATTCATTGGGCAAATATCCAAATTCATTTGTGGCTAATTCCAATAATTTATCCGATTCACAATGCCTGCTTGGAGAAATAAAAGGCAATACTTCGTGATCCAGATTTATAATTGGTATCGATTTCAAAAGTACTTTTTCATCATAAACGGTATAACTGACCTCTACTTCTGCTTCGTAAATTACAGTAAAAAACACGCCTTGTTCCACTTCCATTTTTACAAACCGTGTATCTGAATTTTTCAAAGTAAATTCCTCAAATTTTATGAAAGGAGTAACAATAAGTGTTTCTGAAATGACTTTTTGGCTCGCAGATTTAGCTGCCTGAATATTAAAAATAAAGGTAGTTGGAGAAAAAACTTCGTATGATAATTCACTGTATACTTTAAATTTCATCTTGTAAATGTACCAATTTGCAACTGGCGCTAAATACGATTGTTTGATTTATTCTCCGCCGCTATTCGCTTTTATCAGATTCTTAAATCGGATAGAATCTATTTATGCAATTCCAAAAAAGTGATACTTTTTTTTATACTTTTATAAACACAACAACAATAACGATCGGTTTTGAAAAAAAAATTCTAAATCGACAGACAAAAATAAAAAAAGATGAAAACATTGGGACTTATTGGTGGGATTAGCTGGGTTTCTACTGCTGATTATTATAAACTTATTAATGAAGGAGTAAACGAGAAACTGGGAGGCATCAATTTTGCCAAATGTATAATCCATTCTTTCAATTATGCAGATATTATAAGAAACAATAACAACAATGATTGGGAATCAACATTTATCATGCTCTCAGAAGCCTGCGAAAACCTGCAACAAAGTGGCGCCGAAGCAATTGTTTTATGCGCTAATACAATGCATCTTTTAGCCGATAGAATTGAGGAAAAAATGACGATTCCCGTAATTCATATTGCAACTGAAACTACAAAAGAAATAAAAAAATTGAATTTATCCAAAGTAGGGCTTTTAGGAACTAAATTCACAATGGAGCTGGACTTTTTCACCTCTAAACTCAGTAATGAAAATATTGAAACTTGTATACCGGATCCGGAAGACAGAGATTTCATTCAAGATACCATTTACCACGAACTTGGAAAAGGAATCATTAGCCCCGATACGAAACAGCGTTATATCAGTATCATCAATAAATTAATAGAAAATGGTGCAGAAGGAATTATTCTAGGTTGCACTGAAATTCCATTGTTAATTCAACAAGAGGACATTGCCGTTCCTATTTTCGACACCGCTATAATTCATTCGGCAGCTGCAGTGGAATTTGCTTTAAGATGAAAATGTATCAATAATTTCCAATTATTTTTAACTAAAATAAAATACACTTCAAAAATAAAATATGAAAGCAACAAAATTACTATTCCTTGTGGTTATCGCCTTAGCCATTACCAGCTTTAAAACAATAACTTCTGATTCTAAAATCGTAGCGCCATCAAGAGAATTCTACCAACTCAAAACGTACATTTTAAATACAGAACAGCAAGTACAAACGACTGACAAATTTTTAAAAGAAGCCTATTTACCAGGATTAAAAAAAATGGGAATTAAGAATATTGGGGTTTTCAAACCAAAACCAAATGCTACAGACACACTAAAAAAGATTATAGTATTAATTCCATTTTCGTCCCTGTCACAATTTCTTGGATTGGAAGAAAAACTGGCCAAAGACAAAACGTATTTGGCTGCCGGAGCAGATTATTTGAATGCAAGCTATAAGCAAGCACCTTATGTACGTATCGAATCTGTTTTATTAAAAGCATTCGCTGATCATCCCATGATGACAATTCCTGCTTTTAATAGTCCTAGAGCAAATAGAGTATATGAATTAAGAAGTTATGAATCAGCAACCGAAGCGATTTATAGAAATAAAGTGGATATGTTTAATGCCGGTGGGGAAGTAAAACTCTTTGACCGTCTTGTATTTAATCCTGTTTTTTACGGCGAAGTGATTTCGGGAGCCAAAATGCCAAACTTGATGTACATGACCAGTTTTACAGATCAAGAAAGTCGAGATGCACACTGGAAAGCCTTTGTAGATTCACCAGAATGGAAAGGATTAATCGCTATGGAAAAATACAAAAACAATATTTCTCACATAGACATTACTTTTTTATATCCAACTGACTATTCCGATTATTAATCATTCTGATTCTTAAAAATTAACCAAAACTACAACCCTAAAAAGTTGTAGTTTTTTTTATAATTTAAATAAATTTTATTCATTTCATGACTTTACTTAAATAAAAATGAACGCTTTAAGTAAGATAAAACCATTAAATTTAAGTATCTTTATTACTATATACAGCTATGGAAACCCTCAATCATTTCTTCAAACTTGCGGCTGGGATTGGTTTATTCCTTTTTGCCATGTACCTGCTGGAGGAATCTTTAAAAAACCTTTCGGGGAGGAGTTTCAAACTTTTTTTGCAACGTATTACCAAAAATAAAATTGGTGCTGTTGTAGGTGGCGTAATCATAACAGGTATTCTTCAAAGTAGTTCTATGGTTACCTTGATGCTACTGGCTTTTGTAGGTGCAGGGGTTTTCAGTATGCGAAATGCTATGGCAATCATTTTAGGTGCAAATCTGGGAACAACGGTTAATAGTTGGTTAATTGCCAGCCTTGGTTTTAAAGTAGATATTGAAGTAATTGCGTATCCAGCAATATGCTTAGGAGGTATATTGCTTATCCTTTTTGGCAATCGCAAGTCAATGAAATATCTTGCCTACTTTCTTTTTGGTTTTGGTTTGTTATTCGTTGGCCTATCTTTCATGAAAACAGCTATGGAATCGCAGGTGCAGGATTTTGATTTTTCAAAATATGTCGAAATGCCTCAAGTTATTTTCATACTTATTGGTTTTCTCATTACTCTTATTGTACAATCTAGCTCTGTAACAATGGCCCTTACGCTCAGTGCGCTTCATGCCGGAGCCATCAGTTTTCCCATTGCGGCAATAATTGCACTAGGTTCAGAAACGGGTACCATTATCAAAATTGTATTGGGAGCGATAGGCGGCAATGCTTCAAAAAAACGAATCGTCCTTGGTAATCTATTTTTAAATATTTTCATTACAGCATTGGTTTTTCTATTTCTGAATCCAATTCTTTTTTTGATTACTGATGTTTTAAATATAAAAGACCCGTTAATTGGATTGGCCACTTTTTCCAGTCTAATCAATTTTTTAGCCATCCTGATTTTTTTTCCAATACTCAATTCATTCACCAAGTTTCTAGAACTCTTTTTCAAAGATACCGATGCAGCTACTGCGGCTTTTATAAGTCATGCTACAATCAAAGAACCTGAAACTGCTCTTGATTTACTGCGTATGGAAACAAAATATTTCATCCATAATTCAATGCTATTCAATCTGGAATTATTCAAGATTGATACCATTATGCTCCGAAAAAATGATGATTTTAAAGCTATCAATGAAAAAAGAGATTTCTTTTCGAAAACTATAGCAGAAAAATATGAATTCCTAAAGCAATTACAAGGTGAGATTCAGTCATTTTATTTAGATCTACGAACAAAATTAGCAGGAGAACAACAAGCGGAACTTAACCAACTTATTTCTGCAGTACGCAGTGCTATGCATTCGGTAAAAAGCGTAAAAGACATTGGCACTAATATTACAAACCTTAGAAATTCATCAAAAGACATCAAGTACAATTTTTTTATTCACCATAAAAAAGAAACTGAAAACCTATATCTTGAATTGAATGCATTTCTTATCCAAGATAAAACTGCAAGTTTTGAAGAACTGCAACATCTATTTGATTCCATACAAAATAACTATAGTAGCGCTCTCAATACTTTTTATACCGAAGCCGTAAATGCGCCTATTGAAAAAATTGATATTACAACCGTCATTAACTTTAACAGAGAATTATTTACCTCAAATAAAGCAATGCTTATGGCTATAAAAGAAATTTTATTGGAAGAAAAACAAGCGGAATATTTTAATGAGATTCCAATTTACAAAACATAAAACGTGTTACGGTAACTCTCTTGAAATGCAATTATTAAGATAATTTTTAAGGATTAAATCCAAAGATTTTACAACTTTATATCCAAATTATATAAAGCATTTCTGATTTAAATTTTCATCTTTGTGTTTAATCCAATTTGGACTATAAATTGCTTTTCTAGTCTAAATTGGCTAATTTTAGACCTAAAACAAGACCATTTGAAAAAATACTTACAAAAAAGTTTTAAAATTTTCCTATGGATAATAGGGACAATTCTACTATTGTTTCTATTATTAATCATTGTTATTCAATTCCCTTCCGTTCAAAATTATGTTAAAGAAAAAGCCGTAACCTACCTTGAAGGGAAAATTCAAACCAAAGTTTCTATAGACAAACTAAAAATTAGTTTTCCTGAGAAAATAATTCTGGAAGGCGTTTATTTTCAGGATCAAAAAAAAGATACGCTTTTAGCGGGTAAAAAATTGGCAGTTGACATTAGTTTGTTGCAATTGATAAATAATAAAGTCGAGATTAACTCCATGCAACTCGAAGGTATTACGACTCATTTAAATAGAGATTCTAATGGGGTTTTCAATTTTGATTATATCATCAAAGCTTTTGCTTCTCCTGAAAAACAAAAAGGAAATTCAAAACCGATGCAATTTTCTGTAGAAGAAATTGAATTGAATCAGATACAATTTAAATATACTGATGCCATTTCAAAAAATGATATTGTCGCAAACCTAAATCATTTTGAAACGATAATAAAGACTTTTGATTTAGATCAAATGAACTTTGAAGTCCCTAAAGCTAAAATCAAAGGATTAAAGTTTAAATTGAAACAAGGCTTGGTACAAAGCAAAGTAATTGCAGAAAAAAACATCTCCCAAACTGCCTTAAAATTAAAACTGGGTGAAATTGATTTATCTAAAATTGATATTGATTACCAAAGTGAGGAAACCAAGTTATCCACTACTTTTTATTTGAAAAAACTGTTAGCTAAAATTGATAAAATAGATTTCAATAATCAAATACTTTTAATCGACAGCATTGATTTGACTGGTGTAGAAGGCGCATTAGCTTTTGGAAAATTAGAAAAAATAAAAAAAGAATCTGTTAATGCAGAACCGAGCAACTGGGAAGTGAAAGTAAATAAAACAGATTTTAAACGCGTGTATTTCCGTTATGACAATAATAATGTTGCAGCAGCACAAGAAGGTATCGATTACAACCATTTAAATCTTACTAAATTAAATTTACAAATTGACGCGCTGTATTACAATCCCGAAAACATTTCTGGAGATGCCAATTTGCTAACTCTTAAAGATAAAAGCGGTTTGAACATTCAATCGTTTAATGCGGAGTTTTTCTATGGTAAAAAAAATGCTTTTCTTAAAAAATTATATCTAAAAACACCTCAAACGGAGTTGAAAAATGAAATCCAGATAAGCTATCCTTCTATTGAATCTTTAGCAAAAAATCCAGGAGAATTAGGTCTTACGGCTAATCTAAAGAAAAGTAAATTAGGTATTAAAGATATTTTGCTTTTTGCTCCCACTTTAATAAATACGAATCCTTTTATGAGCAATCCTAATGCGATACTGCTAATAGATGGTGCTATTAAAGGAAAAATAAAGAATCTTGAGTTCCCGGATATTAAGATCAGCGGCATTGGTACTACTGAAGTTTCAGCCAGCGGAAACATTACAGGTTTGCCTGATGTCAATAAAGCGTATTTTGATTTGAATATCAAAGACCTACAATCAGGTTCAAAAGATCTTAATGGCTTTTTACCTCCAGGAACTATTCCTAATTCGATTCAGTTGCCTACAAAATTCAGTGCCATAGGAACTTTCAAAGGGACTATTGCTAATTTTAGTACCAATATGAATGTGCTGAGTAATTTTGGCAAAGCAAAAATTAAAGGTTCATACGACCGCAGGATAAAAAATCAGGATAAATACGACGCCCAAATGGAGTTGGAAAATTTTGATTTAGGGAAATTCATTAAAAACGATTCTATTGGAAAAGTCACTTTAAAAGCCAACATAAAAGGAAGCGGCTCCAATCTAAAAACAGCTACGGCTTCTTTCAACGGAACTATTCAAAAAGCCTATTACAATAAATATACGTATCAAAATTTGAGCGTAAAAGGAACTATTCGCAACGGAAATTTCAATGCAACCGCTGTCGCAAAAGATCCAAATTTGACTTTTGATTTAGTCAGTAACGGAAGTTTTAGAGACAAATATCCAACTGGAAAACTAAAACTAAATGTTGATATCGCTGATTTAGAAAAACTAAATCTGCATGCTGGTCCAATGAAAATAAGAGGTGCTGTAGACGCTGATATTCAGTCGGGTAATTTAGATTACCTCAATGGAAATATTAGTGCTCACAACATAAGTATCATTAATGCAAAAGAACAATTTGTAATTGATTCTATCAATGTAACAGCAACTTCAACTGCTCAAAAGAATACATTAGTATTGAAATCTTCATTTTTGGATGCAGAAGTAAATGGAAAATACAAGTTATCAAAAATAGCAACAGCTTTATCAAATTCTATTTCTAAGTATTATGACAGCAAACCTTATTCAAGAAAACTCGATGTTGAAAAACAACAATTTGCTTTTAAAATTGGCGTAAAAGACAATCCTATTTTATTAAAATTAATCCCTGAATTGAAAAGTCTTGAACCCATAAACATCAGTGGAAGATACAATTCAGTTAACGATTCTATAGTGCTGAATGGCACGATTCCAAAATTAATTTATGGAGAAAATACTATTACAAATGCAGTTCTTAATGTGGACACAAAAGACAATGCACTTGTTTACAGTTTAATTGTAGATGACATTCTAAACAAACAAATTCAATTGCCTTACACCAATATTTCGGGAAAAGTGCAAGACAATATTGTAGATTATACGTTACAATTAAAGGATTTAAAAGACAAAGAAAGATACTTAATTACCGGAACCCTAAAGGCAACAAACGGGAATAACGAAATAGTTCTTGATCCGAAGAATTTGCTGCTTAACTATGAATCCTGGAAAATAGCTCCAGACAATTTAATTCGTTTTGGAAAAAAAGGCATTTATGCTGATCATTTTGAATTGAGCAAAGATGGAAACAGTATCAAAATACAATCACAATCTGAGGAAACGAATGCACCAATGGCAATTGATTTCAAAGATTTTGATATAAAAACCATTACAAGTATCGTCGAAAAAAGCGATTTACAAATGAGCGGAAAAATCAACGGACACGCTCTTATTAAAAATGTAAATACAGCACCACTTTTTACTTCAGATTTAAATATTGAAAATTTTACTTTCAAAAAAGAGACTGTTGGGAACATTAGCATAAAAGTAAATAATGAAATTGCCAATAGATATGATGCCATTATTTCGATTACTGGCCAAGGAAATCAAGTCAATTTAGACGGGAATTATAAAACAGCTGACAGCAGTTTTGATATGAATCTGGCAATTGAAAAACTAAACTTGAAAAGTATTCAGGGTTTTACATTGGATAATATCAAAGAAAGTACCGGATTTTTTACTGGAAATTTCAAAATTACAGGTACTACAAAGCAGCCCAAAGTTATTGGAGAATTACAATTTAATGAAATTGGTTTCAAAGCGACGCAACTCAATTCTAAATTCAAGTCGGCTAATGATAAAATCGTATTTACAAGTGATGCTATTCTGTTCGATAACTTTACTATAAAAGATGAAAAAGACAATGATTTAACTATTAATGGAAAAATTAATAGTGCCAATTTCAGCAATTTTGGTTTTGATTTAAACTTAGATGCAGATAATTTCAAAGCCATCAATTCTAAAGCCAAAGACAATGATTTGTATTATGGCGAATTATACTTAGACAACCATTTAAAAATAACAGGCAATTTTGGTAATCCTGTTGTGGAAGGAAATATCAAAATTAATAAAGACACTAAATTCACTATTGTTTTACCACAATCAGATCCATCAATAGCCGATAGAGAAGGAATTGTAGAATTTATTGACCAAGACCAACCACAATTAATTAAGACTATTGCTACTAATGAATTGAATAGCCAATCGGATATAAAAGGAATCAATGCTTCGGTAAATATTGAAATTGATAAAGAAGCCGAATTGTCTCTGGTTATTGACAAAGCCAACGGGGATTTCCTGAAGTTAAAAGGAGAAGCGCAATTGAATGGTGGAATTGATCCTTCCGGAAAAACAACTTTGACCGGAAGATATGAATTATCCGAAGGGAGTTATGAAATGAGTTTTAGTTCCATCAAAAGAAAATTTGATATCAAAAAAGGAAGTTATATACTATGGACTGGAGAACCTACAACGGCTGATATTAATATTACGGCGATTTATAAAACAGAAGCTGCCCCTATAGATTTAGTGAATGACCAGCTAGGAACTGTTACTGCAGGAGTCAGAAATACGTACAAACAAAAAATTCCTTTTGAAACTGAATTAAAAATGACTGGTGAACTGATGAAACCTACCATTGCATTTAATATCGTTCTGCCAGAAGGAAATAATAGTGTTTCGACGGAAATTATTAATACAACACAAGCCAAACTGACCCAATTACGTCAGCAACCGGATGAATTAAACAAACAGGTTTTTGCCTTGCTCCTATTGAATCGCTTTATTGGAGAAAATCCTTTTGCCAGTGAAGCCGGCGGAACGAATGTATCTTCTTTGGCCAGAGAAAGCGCCAGCAAAATCTTATCGCAACAACTTAATAATCTGGCAGGTAATTTAATAAATGGCGTTGAGCTTAATTTTGATTTGAATGCATCCGATGACTATACAACTGGACAACGAGAAAACAAAACCGATTTGAATGTAGGTATTTCCAAAAAGTTATTAAACGACCGATTGAAAGTAACCGTAGGAAGTAGTTTTGGTATTGAAGGACCACAACAAGTCAATCAAAACACAAATAATATTGCCGGTGATGTTTCTCTGGATTACCAACTTTCAAAAGACGGAAGGTATAAAATACGAGCCTATCGAATAAATAAATATCAAGTGGCGCTTCAAGGAGAAGTTGTTGAAACCGGAATTGCATTTATCATCACTTTGGACTATAATAAATTCAAGGAATTATTTCGCAAAAGTGAAGCTAAAAAAGCAGTTAAGAAAACAAAAAAAGAATCAAAATAAATCAAGTTTTAAATGTGCCTTTAGGCACTAAATATTGGTAGTGTAATTATTAATCTCACACAATAATGTCCCGTAGGGACTAAACCTTTATGGCAAATACATATACACAAATACATCTTCATTTTGTTTTTGCAGTTAAATTTAGAAATGGAATTATACGTTCTGAATGGAAAGACTCTCTTTATAAATATACCGCAGGAATTATTCAAAATAATAATCATAAATTATTAGCAATTAATGGAATGCCGGATCACATCCATATTTTAATTGGACTAAGACCATCACAATCTATTTCCGATTTAATGAAAGATGTAAAACAAAGTTCTTCAAAATGGATTAATGAAAATAAATTAGTAAACGGACATTTTGAATGGCAAGAAGGATATGGTGCATTTTCACATAGTAAATCACAGATAAACAAAGTAATAAATTACATACAGAATCAAGAATTACATCATAAAAAGCTAACATTCATAGAAGAATATTTAGATTTTCTTAAAAAATTTGAAGTCGACTATGATGAAAGATTTATTTTTAATGAATTAATTTAGAATTCGTATAGTCCCTAAAGGGACAAAAGATGCATTGATTAATTTTTCTACCAATATTTAGTTCCTAACGGAACAATAATAATATCAAAAAAAAAACTAATGAATAAGCCCCATTTCCTATATATTCTTTTTTTAGCATTGTTTGCTGCATCTTGTAGCAATACGCGATTTTTACCAGAAGGAGAATTACTGTACACAGGCGCAAAAATAAAAATAGAAGGTAACGATACATCCAATAAAGAAAATAAAGCATTAAAAACAGCCTTAAAAAATATCGTTAGACCCAAACCAAATTCTTCAATTCTGGGATTACGACCTAAATTGTATGTTTATAATATTGTGGGAACACCAAAAAAAGAAAAAGGATTGCGTTATTGGTTGAAAACGAAAGTAGGAGAACCACCCGTTTTATACAGCCAAGTAGATTTAGAATATAATAAAAGTGTTTTACAAAACTTTGTTGAAAACAATGGCTATTTCAACGCACATACTTCAGCAGATTCAACCCGTCATGGTAAAAAAGCAACAGCAGAATATAGTGTAAAACCCAGAAAACAATACAAAATTCGAGAAGTAAAATTCCCAACGGATTCCTCAGCCATTTCCACTGCAGTTCGCAAAACCAGCAAAAGAAGTTTATTAAAAAAAGACCAAGCATATAGTCTTGATGTTATAAAAGAGGAGCGAATTCGTATCGATACAAGGCTAAAAGAAAAAGGCTTTTATTACTTTAATCCAGATTATCTTAAAGTACAGGTGGATAGCACTGTTGCTGATCATCAAGTTGATTTGATTGTCAAAGTAAAAGAGGAAGCCCCAAAACTGGCTGAAACAGCATACAAAATCAATAAAATTATCGTTTATCCAAATTTTTCTATTGGCTCTGATAGTTTAAGCATTGAATCCGATTCAGTAGTAAAATATAATGATTTTACTATTATTGATCAAGAAAATTTATTCAAGCCCCGAATTTTTGACCGTGCTTTGTATTTTAAAAAAGGAGATTTATACAATCGTACCAATCATAATTTATCTTTGAACAGATTAGTAAATTTAGGTACTTTCAAATTTGTTAAAAATCAGTTTAAAACTTCAGACACTTTAGGTAATTATCTGGATGCCTATTATTACCTCACTCCTTTGCCTAAAAAATCGCTACGTTTGGAAGTATTGGCAAAAACCAATTCCGCTAATTATACTGGTACCGAATTGAATTTGAACTGGAGTAATCGAAATACTTTTAGAGGAGCTGAGTTACTTACCATTTCTGCATTTGGTGGCGTTGAAGTACAAGTTTCAGGGCAAAACAATGGCTTTAATGTATACCGTTTTGGAACCGAAGCTAATCTAGTGTGGCCGAGATTTATTTCTCCTCTCAAACTAAAATCTTCTAGTGGTTTTGTACCAAAAACAAAAGCTACGATAGGATATGAATTCCAAAACAGAACCAAATTATATTCCTTACAAACATTCAAAGGTTCGTTTGGTTATTTATGGAAAGCGAACGAAAGAACAGAACATCTATTAAATGTAACTGAAATTACCTATGCCAGTCCACAAAATGTAACGGCTTTGTATCAACAACAAATTGCTGCCAATCCTTCTTTGGGGAAAGTAATTGAGAAACAATTAATTTTTGGTCCGACTTACTCTTTTACGTACACCAATACATTAGAAAAAAGAAGAAAAAACACCTTTTACTATAAAGGAACTATTGATCTTGCTGGAAACATTGCCGGATTAGCTACTGGAGCAAATAGTAAAAAAGGAGATACCATTAAAGTGTTTGGTGTTCCGTTTAGTCAATTTATAAAAATTGAAAATGAATTTAGACATTATTTAAAATTGGGTCAAGATTCACAACTTGCCAGCAGAATAATTGTAGGGGCAGGATTTGCTTATGGAAATTCTAGAGAAATGCCATTTATAAAGCAGTTTTTTATTGGTGGAACTAATAGTTTAAGAGCATTTCGAGCTCGTTCCATAGGTCCGGGAAGTTATGATGGTTCTGCTACCACAAGTTCCTTTTTAGCAGATCAATCAGGCGATTTAAAGTTAGAATTTAATACGGAATACAGAGCCAAGATTTATGGTTTGGTAAAAGGGGCATTATTCATAGATGCTGGGAACATTTGGCTCATGAACAATAATCCTGAAAAACCTGGTGCTCAATTTTCTAAAAAATTCTTGAATGAATTAGCTGTTGGAGCTGGTGCCGGATTGCGTTTTGATTTCTCTTTTCTTATTCTTAGAACAGACTTTGCCTTTCCTATTCGGAAACCTTATTTACCGGATGGACAGCGATGGGTTTTAGATCAAATCAATTTTGGAAATAGCTCATGGCGAAAAGAAAATTTAGTTTTCAATTTAGCTATTGGCTATCCATTTTAGCTCTGACAGAATTGATTTTAAAAATATTGAAACAACTTTTTATTGAAATTAAATTGCATGGTTGTACTTTTACTATACATTAAAACAAGTAGTTAAATAACTCAAAAGCGGTTAGAAAATGAATGCCCGAAAAAAATTATCAACTAAGTTTGTGCGTTTTTGGAAACTCCTCGGTCCCGGATTAATAACTGGTGCCAGTGATGATGATCCATCCGGTATTGCCACTTATTCCCAAGCAGGAGCTGCATTTGGACTTTCAACATTATGGACTGCACTTATTGCATTCCCGCTTATGGCCTCTATTCAACAAATGTGTGCCAGGATTGGTTTAGTTACTTCACAAGGCTTAACAGGAACACTTAAAAAAAATTATCCAAGACCTGTTTTGTATCTAATGTTATTATTTAGTTTTCCTGCTATTGTTATGAATATTGGTGCCGATATTGCAGGAATGGGAGCTGTGGGTAATTTATTATTTCCCGCTATTGATGCCACTTTTTTTAGTGTAGTTTTTACTATTATTCTGCTAATACTGATTGTCTATTTGCCTTATCAAAAAATTGCCGCAACGCTTAAATACCTATGTATTGTTCTTTTGGTATATTTAATAGTTCCCTTTTTATACAAACAGGATCTTACCGAAATACTAAAGGCAACTTTTATTCCTACTATACAATTCAACAAAGAATACATTGGAATTCTTGTTGGTATCCTTGGAACCACTATTTCGCCTTATCTATTCTTTTGGCAGGCATCCATGGAAGTGGAAGAAATGAAACACAAGAAAAATCATTTGATGGTCAATAAAAAAATAATTAATGATATGAAGGAAGATGTTGATTTTGGTATGTCTTTTTCAGGCTTAGTTATGTTTTTTATTATTCTGACCACCGGTACCGTTTTATTTAAAAGTGGCATCCATCAAATTGACACAGTGGAACAAGCAGCGTTAGCCTTGAAACCATTAGCAGGCAATTCAGCCTACCTCCTTTTTACAATTGGAGTTATTGGAACTGGTCTTTTGGCTATTCCCGTCTTAAGTGGTTCCCTTTCTTATATTATCACCGAAACTTTTGGTTGGGAACAAGGGTTAGATAAAAAGTTTCATGAAGCCAAAGCATTTTACATTGTAATTGCAATATCCCTTATATTGGGTTTATCTTTGAATTACGTTGGTATTTCGCCAATTAAAGCCCTAATTTATACTGCCATTCTTTATGGTTTGACAGCACCCGTATTAATTGCTATTATTCTTCATATTTCAAATAACAAAAAAGTAATGGGAGAATTCACAAATAGCAAAACAGCTAATATTCTTGGAATTTTAGCATTCGTTATTATGACAGTTGCAGCTGTCGCTTTAATTTACTTACAAGTATTTGGATAATTCAAACAAAAAAACTCTGAAAAGCAGTATTGCTTCATCAGAGTTTATAGGAATTGAATCGTCTGTATTTATTTCATTTCTTCCATTTTAGCGCCACATTTTGGGCATTTACCAGATGTTTTACTTTTAGCATGACAAGTGGAACAAATGTATATTTTTTTAGATTGCCCTTTCTCTCCATATTTTGTAATTTGTTTTCCACATTTTGTGCATTTACCATCTTTCATCATGGTTTTTTCTTTGCACATTGGGCAGTACCCTTTAGTCATATTTTTAGATTCAACTAAATCCATTCCACACTTAGGGCATTTCCCAGGGTGATCTTGCATAACATCGGAGTGCATGGGACAAGTATACATTTTTTCATGCATTCTGGAATGCATTTCATCATGCATTTTTCCATCCATCATTTTACCATCCATCATTTCATGCATATCCCCTTTTTTACTTACAGTATCTTGGGCAAATCCAACAGTACTAAATGCAACAGCCAATAGTAGTAATAATAAATTTTTCATTTTGTCAGCGTTTTAAATTAATTAAATGTTTTTTAGTTTCATTCTAATCCAACTTATATAATAAAAAAATTGATCTTAAACTCGTAATACCCTACTCAAAATAAAAGCTTATTATTCCATACCATTCTCTCTACCAAAGTTATACATTTTATTTGAAATATAATTTGTATTCATTTAAAAATGAAGAATCTAAATAAAAAATTGAATCAATTAAAGTGAGTAAAATGTTTTTCATTCTTGTAAACTAAGCACAATAAAGTGGGTAATACAATCAAAAGTAAAGGCATCGCAATTATAAATCCACCAATCACGGCTATGGCAAGCGGTTGATGCAATTCTGACCCCGTTCCAATTCCTATTGCAAGGGGAAACAAAGCTATAATTGCTCCAAGTGCTGTCATCAATTTAGGGCGCAATCGCGTAGAAATTGAATAAATTATGGATTCATTTACGTTTCGGGTTAATTTAAAAGTTTCTCTAAATTGCAGAAAAGTAAAAATAGCATTCTCACTTATTATCCCAACAATCATAATAATTCCTGTGTAACTCCCTACATTTAATGGTGTTCCAGTTATAAAAAGTAAGAGATAGCTTCCTGCAATTCCCAGTACCGAAATTAAAAGAATTACCAATGCTATTCTAAAATCTCTAAATAGAAATAAAATAACACCAAAAACCAATAAGGAAGAAGCGATTAATATCATTAATAACTCCTTGAAAGATTGCTGTTGCTCTTTATAAGCACCTGCATATTCTATATAATACCCACTTGGCAAATGGATATTGCTTGTAACTTGTGTTTGAATGTCCTTCATCACACTTCCTAAATCTCTATTATCCAGTCTTCCAGTTACAACACTTATCATTTGAAGATTTTCACGTTCTATTTCAGCCACTCCTTTTTGAGCTGAAATAGCAACTAAACTGGAAATAGGAATCGATTGACCATTAGGTAAAAACAGTTGCAATTTTTTAATGTCTTCTAAACTTCTTTTTTCTGAATTTTTATAGATTAATCGAATGGGAATTATACGTTCATTCTCTAATAAATTTCCAATAACATTCCCTTCAAGCGCAGTTTGCAACTGAAATTGCAAGTCGGCTGGAGTGATACCATATTGTGCTAACCGACTATAATTGGGCACAATATTTATAGATGGCCCAGCCAAAACAATACCATCAAATACATCAGCAGTACCTTTTACTTTTTCGACTATTGCGTTTACTTTTTTGGCTATTTTTTGTAATTCTGCTTGATTATCCCCAAATATTTTCACTTCAATTGGCGAAACAGAACTCATTAAATCACCTAACATATCCCCTATTACCTGACCAAAATCAATACGCAAAGCGGGCTGAGTCGCTTCTACTTTTTGTCTGATTTCATCAATAATATCATTGCTTGTTTTACTTCGGTCTTTTTTTAATTGAATCAAATAATCTCCACGATTGGGCTCTGTTATAAAAAATCCCATTTGCGTTCCAGTTCGGCGACTGTATGCTTCTACTTCAGGTATTTTTATAATTATTTTCTCTACTTCTTTGAGCATTCTGTCGGTTTCTCCTAGTGAAGTTCCTGGTGGACTTTCATAATCCAAAATGATGCTACCTTCATCCATTTCTGGTAAAAAACCGGTTTCTAAATTGGGTAAAATAATAAAAATAGAAAGCACCAATACAATACAAAATGAAATACTAATTATCGGTTTTCCAATAAAATAAGCTACCCAAGTCTGCGTTTTTACATCATGGATTTCAATTTCTTTTTTCGTTTCCGAATTATTTTCTTTTTTGGAAAGCAATAAATAAACTACCGGAAGTAACAGCCAAGTCACAAAAAAGGAACAGACCAAAGTAATTATCATAGTATCCGTTAACACTTTAAAATACGAACCAGCAACACCGCTCATTAATACAAAAGGAATAAAAATAACAATCGTACTTATGGATGAACCCACCATTGCCGGGAATAAATAGTGAATCGCTTTTTGCAAAAGCGAAACAGTAGGCTCATCAGGATGCTCTTCGTGAGTTCTATGAATTTGTTCTACAACTACAATCGCATCATCAATTATTAATCCTAAAGCCGCCGCAATAGCACCTAAAGTCATAATATTAAACGTTTGTCCGGTTAAGTACAAAACTATCAATGTTAACCCTAAAGTAACGGGAATAATAATCAAAATAGTGGCGCTGGCTTTTACCGATTTCAAAAACAAAACAGCTACAATTATGGCTAATAAAAGTCCTATTAACAAACTATCCGTTACACTTTTTACAGCATCATTTACAAAACTGGCCTGCTCATAAAATGGAGTTATTTTTATGTTTTTCGGAAGGATTTTTTTTAATGATTCCAGTTTATCATGCATCGCCTCTGATAGTGCAATCAAATTTGAATTGGGTTGCTTGAGAACGGCAATAAGAATACTCTCTTTACCATTCGCATTTACTTTTATGTATTCTTTAGCTTCCCGAATTTCAACAGCAGCAATATCTTTTAAGGTTACAATTCCTTTTCCGTTATTGCGAATAACTAAATTTTCCAGTTCGTCCTTTTTATCAACCTGAGCATCTGTAATCGTAAGATACAAATAGCGGTAATCCGATAAATACCCATTGGATTTAATAAAATTAGTTTGACTTAAAACTTGTGTGATAGCATCTGGCGTAATTCCCAATGCTGTCATTTTAGTGAAATCAAGTGACAACCAATATTCTTTTTCTTTTCCGCCAATAATCCTAATCTCGGAAACACCATCAATTTGAGAAAGGAAAGGTTTTATGGTATAATTGGCTATTTTTTTAAGTTCAATAGCCGAGATTCCTTTTCCTTCTATTGCATAACCAATTACCGGAAGAATGGAAGGATTCATTTTTTCGACTGAAATTTGGGTATCAGGCGGAAGATTATTTTTTATCTGATTTATTTGCTCTTCTATTCTGGTTTTGCTCAAATCGATATCCGATTTCCAATCCATGAATGCCGAAATCTCGCAACTTCCTCTACTCGTTGTACTTCTGACCGTTTTTAAATCCTGTACTTTTTTAATGGCATTTTCCAACGGTTTTGTAACCGTAATCATCATTTTATCGATGGGTTGTTGTCCTGCATCAGCGATGATTTTTATTTTTGGGAAAGTAATCTCCGGAAATAAACTAGTTTGCATTTTAGAATACGCGAAAAAGCCTCCCAGAATAATCAGGAAGATAATAGCGCTTAAACCGTTCTTGTGTTTTACAAAAAAGTTGTTCATATTTTATTTTTTTAGCCAAAGATTTTAAGGATTTCAAGAATCTATGACAATCTTTTAAATCTGTGGCAAACGATTTTAATTTTTTATCACTTTCACTTTAATTGTATCGGCAACACCATAATTTCCTGAAAGTAAAATTTTATCTTCAGGAGTTAAAACAGGCACTAGAATTTCTACTTTATCTTGCGTTTCTACTCCTTTTTTTATCGGGATTTTTATGGCAGTATTGTTATTAACCATTTTCATAATCCAAAAATCCGTTTCTGTTTCATTACTTAAAACGGCTGCTTTTGGTAGTGAAATCGTTTTTGAATTTGAACTTTTATTAATTCTGACTTTTACAATTAAATTCTCTGGAATGTCATGTTTACCAGTGACTTTTAGAATCACACTTTGTGTTTGTGAAGTAGCATCAACGGTAGGCATGTATTTTTGAACTTTCGTTTTTATCAAAGTACTATCCGGTAAAATTACCGTTAGTTCTTCATTGATTGAAACATATTTTTTGAACTCATAAGGCAAACTCAGAACGATGGCAAAACTATTGGCGTCATTAATAGTTACTAAGGCATCCCCATCCTGAACATAATCACCTTGTTGCACATTTACTGAAGTTACAAAACCATTTGTATTTGCTCTAACTTTTATGGCTCCGCCAAAGTTTAAACTTGGGTCAATTTTATTAATCGTATTCCCTAACACTTTTGCCTCACGAGTTTTTATCGAAAATAATGCTGCCCCATTAGAAACATAATCATTGGGAGCCACATTAACTGAATTCAAATACCCAGTAGCATTTGCTTTTATAACATTTTTAACCAAATAAGTTGCTGTAGCATTCAGGTCAATATAACTTTGAATTGAACTGGTATCAATAGTCGTTAAAGTCACAGGAACACTCGCGTCAATTACTTTTTCGGCTTCGTTGCTATTTTTACAGGAAATAAAAAAAAGCGCTATCAGGATAAAAAATAGAATTGGTTTCTTCATAGAATTAGTCATTAAAACTCCAATAATTAATTTCATTTATGATTTGGAGTTTGTTGCTATTATTTTGAGAAATGGCATTTTTGATGGCTATTAAATTGCCAACAGCAATACTATATTCGGTAATTTGTGCATCTCCGGTAAGCAATAATTTTTTATTGGCTTCAATTAATGCGTCAGCGATAATAAGCTGCGATTGCAATTGATTTTCTACAGCTGCTGCTTGTTTCAGTTTCAAATTCAACATCAATACTTGTTGTTTGTATTGTTTATTGAAATTGTTTTTATAAGCCAAATTAGTAGCTAATGCCGCATCATTTTTTTGATGTTGCAAAGTGCGTTGGTTTCCGTCATAAATAGGAATTGACAGTCCTAAACCCACACTAAATCCGAAATTTTTATACGCCTGATAGGCAAAACTGGAATTATAACCTGCATCACCTAATAAAGACAAGGAAGGTTTATAGCTGTAATCAATGAATTTATTTTGATTCTGAAGTTTTAGACTGTCCACTTCAAATTGTTTCAAAAAAATTATTTTATTAGAAGGTTGAATATTTTTCAGAGTGATTTCAGGCTTTTTTAAATTAATAAAAGTCGTATCGGTTTCACCTGAAAGGTAATTCAACAAAGCCAAATCATTTTGATATTGCTGTTTTAATTGTAACAATACTAAATCCTGTTGCTTCACAGTTGCGCTAAAAATCAAATAATCCGTTTGTTTGTAAACTGCATTTTGGGTTAATTTTTTTAGGATGCTTGTTTCTTGTTTTAAAAGAGTTGCAATTTTCTGGTTGAAACCAATTTGTTCTGAACTTGCCGAAGCCGAAATGTATTGAGCAACAATGGTTTTATTTAAATCTTTTAAAGTAATTTTTTGATTCAAAACCAAAGCTTCTTTTATTAATTGAAAGGAATCTGATTGCGAATTGATTCTGTTTTTTCCAATTATCTTCTGATTAACACCTACCAAACCCGAAACGGATTGCCCGTTACTCAACGCGGTATCATAGCCAAAACCATTTATTATAGGTGCATAATTAGCATTAAGATTTCCGGCAACTTGTGGTTTATAAACTGCCCGATTTAATAAACTATCCAGTGTAGCCGATTTTATTTGGTTGCTGTAATCTTTAATTAAAGGAGAATTATTTTGTGCTTTAGTAATAAAGTAATTCAAATCCTTCTCTTGCGAAAAAGATTTGAAACAAATAAAAATTAGTAGTAAAAGCTTCCATTTCATTGGATAAATTTAGATAAAAAGAATGAAACTATTTTGAAATTGGTTCAACAACTAAAACAACGAAAGAATTAGGTGCAATACCTGCTCGTGGTTTCGGGTTTTCTGTTGTTGGTTCTGGTTTTGCACCAAAATCTGCTGTAGACAAATACAATTGATTCGTAGTTTTATTCAATGCAATGGTTCTGGCTCCTTTTTGAGTTTTTACAGTTTCAAGAACTGAAAAAGTATTTGCGTTACTCTCTTTTACAACGGTAATCGTTCCTTCGCCATTAGAACTAAAAATAAGATTCTTTTTGGCATCAAAAGCAACGCCGTCACAACCATCACCAATAGGTAAAGTCTTTATTATTTTTCCATTTGTAGCATTAACAACGATCATTAAATTATTACTGCAAACAGAAAACAAACGGTTCGTAACTAAATCTATTGCTAATCCTGATGGTTCATCTCCGGGAGCAATACTCCAGGTATTTGTAACTTTTAATGTTGAAGCGTTTATCGTTTTTATTTCGTTTTTATCTTCAATATTCACATAAATTAACCCTTTAGTATTGGTTACTGAAAACTCTGGTTTTCCACCCAATGGAATTGTTTTTACCACTTTATTTGTATTGGCGTCAATAACTGTAGCATCATTACTTTCTGCATTGTAAACAAACACTTTTCGAGAAAATTGATCGTATAAAATGGCATCTGGTTTAACTCCTGCAATTTTTACTTTTTCAAGTAATTCAAATGTTTTCAAATTGACAATTGTAATAGAATTGTCTTTTCCATTGCTGATAAATGCTTTATTGAGATCATTGGCAACCGCAATTCCATGAACTCCTTTTGTATCTGGAATAGTAGCTAATGTTTTATCTGATTTTAAATCAATCACATTGACCATATTTCCGTGTGAAACAAATAAATGTTGCGCCACATCATCAACAGCGAGATAATCCCATCCGTCATTGCCAGAAGTGCTGATCTTTTTGGATAATTTATAGGTTTGACTGTAACTATTAGAAATAGAAGCAATAATTATAAATGATAGTAGTATTTTTTTCATTTTAAAGAAATTTAAAAGTTAATTGTAATTAATTTTATGAGACAAATTTCAGCTGTAATTCTATTTTAATTCTATGGAAATCACAACTGTTTACATTATTAAAAAGAGTTGGATATAAAAACCCAACTCTCTATGATGGATATTAATTAATTTAAAAAAAATTATTCTTTTATCGAGGTACCATCTTCTTTAAAAGCAAGACTTTTACTCTTCATCCCTTTTTTTAAATCTACTTCATAAATAGTTCCGTGTTTTAAACTTTCAGTTTTATCAGCTTCTGCAATTTTCCAATCACTGTATTTCGATTTTACAGCTGCTAAAACTGCTTTTGGCAAATTGACAGCTTTAATTTCTCTTTCGGTTTCCAGCCAGGTTCCATCTTCTGAAAAATTAGCAGAAATCTTGTTTCCTTCCAATGTAAATTCTGCTTCCCATTCTTTTGGACCTTCAACTCCCCAACTCACTTTTGTTGCAGTAGGAAATTTTTTAGCGAACGCTTTTTTCACTACATCTGGCGGAGTACCTGCAAATGCACAACTGCAAATGAATACAATTGACATAATCATTAGTAATTTTTTCATTTTTTTTAGATTTAAAAGTTAATTGTAATTAATTTTATACTACAAATATCAAATACAATTCTATTTTAATTCTATGCAAAATCATAGCGATTCAGTTTTTTTTTAATGCTGATAAAATTCAACTATTTATTACATCTGATCAATTATTTGCAAAAATACTTCCTGCCAATAATTAGGATGGTACGAGGTTTCTGTATCTCCAAAACGGACTATAATAATATTCTTTTCGGGATACATATAGAGATATTGGCCAAACAAACCAACAGCAAAATAACTGCCATATTTAAAAGGTCCTATTCCCCAATTATTATTATAAAAGTGTTTATTATTTCCGGATGGATCAGAATGTGTCGAATATTCAACCCATTTTTTAGAAACAATTTGCTTCCCATTCCAATTCCCACCGTTCAGATAAAGCCTGCCTAATTTAGCAAAATCAATGGCTCTTGCTTGTAAACAACAAAAGGTTTTTTCAATTGCTTTATCATCTTTTCGGTCTAAACTCCATGCCGCCGGTGCCTCCATTCCTAATGGTTTCCAAATTTTATCTTCTAAATATTTTGAAATAGTACCTCCGGTCACTTTCTCAATGATGTATCCTAAAAGCAATGTGTTTTCACTGCTATATCGAAATTTAGTATTGGGTGGACATTCGATAGTTATATTAATCATTCTTTCCCGTAAATTATCACCCCAATAAAACTCCGCATTATCAGACGCAGGATCCAATTCGCTATCTGTAAACCGTATACCGGAGGTATGCTGTAACAAATTTTTTATGGTGATTTTTTCCCAACCAATTTTATTTTTAAATTCAGGTAAATAATCAACGATGAAATCATTTTCACTTTTTATTTTTCCTTCATCAATTGCTATTCCTATTAATGTAGAAACAAATGGTTTAGCCATTGAAAAGGAGGAAACAAATGAATTTGAGGTATACCCTTTGTTATATTTTTCGTAAACAATTGTGTCATTACGAATAATTAAAAATGTGACCGTTTTATGTAATGTCGCAAAACTATCCAAGCTTACATTTGTCGAATTAAAATCCCGATTGGCTACTCCTATTTTTGTTCCTAACTGATACTCTTTATTCGCTTTATAAAAATTATAAGCGGGACCCTCATTATTAACTATTCTTTGAGGAAAATGTTTGTAATCACTTTGGCTAGGAATTCCCCCATATCTCAAGGATCGAAATACGTCACAAGAAATTAAGCAGCAAAATAATACAACAAGAAAAAAATATTTAAACAGCTTTTTTGATTTCATTACACTAACTCTTTTTATTTTAATTCAATAGTATTGTCTTTAGTCAAAATAAAACAATGTTTACCACTAGTAAATTTATAATTAAATACCAATCCGCTTACATCTGCAATTTCTTTTACGATAGACAATCCAAGTCCTAGTGATTCTTGTGAAGTAGAGTTTTTATGAAAGCGTTCAAATAACTGACTATCAATTGGGGTATCAACCCCTAAATTTGAGATTGTAATTTTATTTTTCGCTATAAAAATTTCAATATTTCCACTATTAATATTATGCCTAATTGCATTTTGTAATAAATTATTAACCAATACTAAACACAAATCAGCATTCATCAAAACACAAAAATCGCTTTCAATATTTTTTATTATCTCAATTTTATTGGCTTGAATATGTTCATCAAAAAAGACTAAAGAGTTATCAACTGTATTTTCAAAAGATACTTTTTCTGTGGTATTAAATTGTCTGTTTTCAATTTTGGTAAGTAATAAAAATGTTTTGTTCAATCGAATTATTTTAGAGCAAGCATAATCAATTGCTACTATTAATTTCATTTCATTCTCTTTCAAATTTTCAGATTGAATAAGTAAATCAATCTTAGATTTTATAACAGCTAATGGCGTTTGGATTTCGTGCGAAGCATTTTCAGTGAATTTCTTTTGGCTATTAAAATCAACTATCATTTTCTGCATCATAACGTTTAAGGAAAGATTCAATTCATCAAATTCAGTTACCGATGTACTTGCTAAACGCGGAATTACATTATCACTGGCACGAAATTTCTTTAAATTGGATACTGTTTGATAAAAGGGTTTCCATACTGTTTTTGAAATCCAAAAATTTATAATCAAATAGGTTACAAAAAGCAAAATCAATAAGATAACTAACGAAGTAAAAATACCTCTGAACAATTCGTTATATTCTAATGTGCTTCTCCATATTTTAATGGAATAATTAGTATTTCCAACTTTAAAAACAGAAGAAAGTAATCTATTTTCCGCCAGTTCATTTTCTTTTTTATCAAAAATTAAAGTGTCCGAAAAAATAGGTGTGAAAATTTCGTTAGCATTTATTTTAGCTATTTTTTTAATTGTAGCTTCACTACTTTTAGTGATTATTTTCAAAGAAATGGTGTCATTTTCTTTTAAATAATTTTCAATTAGTTCTTTCCGATTTAGCAATAGTTCGTTATTACTTTCTCTAACCTCTCTTGTAATGATATGAAAACAAATAAATCCTGATAGAATTAATATCGGGATACTCAAAATCAAATAATACAAACTTGTTTTAGCTAATAATTTCATTCTTGAGTTTTAAAATTGTAACCTATGCCATAAATAGTTTGCAAATAATCTTCGCATTTTTTTTCCAATAATTTTTTGCGCAGATTTTTCACGTGATTGTATATAAAATCGAAGTTATCCAATCTATCCGAATTATCACCCCAAAGATGTTCTGCAAGCGCACTTTTGCTCACTACTCTATTTTTATTAGATATAAAGTAAAGCAATAAATCATATTCTTTTGACGTCAAAATTATATCATTATTATGAACTAAAACACGTCTTTCGTGAGGCAAAATTTTTATTTCGTTGATACTAATTTCTAAATTTCCATCAAAACTTTTTCTTCTAATCAAAGCTTTAATTCGGGAATTAAGTTCCGACAAATGAAAGGGCTTTGGCAAATAATCATCCGCTCCAAGGTCCAAACCATTTACTTTATCATCAAGAGAATTTTTTGCAGAAATTATTATAATACCCGCTTTAGATTTTTTTAGTTTAATTTCTTTGAGTAAATCTAAACCAGAGCCGTTTGGCAAAGTAATATCAACCAAAATACAATCATAATCGTAAATCGCAATTTTCTGTTGCGCATGAGAAAAATCAGGAGAAATCTCAACAATATTCCCTTCCATTTCAAGGTATTGCTCAATGCTTTTTTGCAATTCTGGCTCGTCTTCTATTAGGAGTATTTTCATAGGTAACGTAAAAATAAAGCTAAAATCTATTCTAATTCTGTTTTTAAATTAAATTTAAGTGATTTCAATAGCTTATTAGTACAAATTAGCCCAACTACCCAAAATTTCAGAAGAACCTATTGCAACTCCAATCTTAAGTCCCTATTTATTTACGTTATTGAATGATTAGAATATAAGGTGATATCTTGCCAAATATTTAATAAAACTCTACTTTTAAACCTTTTCATTGCTACATTCTATTATCTTTGTTTTAAATAAACCTACTAATAAATTATGGAAGAATGTATCTCTGTTTTTGATATGCTTAAAATTGGTGTTGGCCCCTCTAGTTCTCATACACTTGGGCCTTGGCGCGCAGCAGAACGTTTTCTGAATGAATTGCGAAATGAAAATTTAATTCATAAAGTAAACAGAGTAAAAGTAGATTTATATGGTTCCCTTTCGCTAACTGGTAAAGGGCACGCCACTGATTTAGCAATAATGCTAGGTCTAAGCGGACAAGATCCTGAATATATTCCTATTTCAAATATCGATAAAATTATAAAATTAATCAAGGATAAAAATGAAATCAATCTAGGCAATGAAAACCAGATTCCTTTCCATTTTTTACAAGATATTGTTTTTAATAAAAACTTCCTTCCTTTTCATGCTAATGGTCTGACTTTTACGGCCTACATAACGGATGCTAAAGAATATATTTCCACATTCTACTCGATTGGTGGAGGTTTTGTTGTGAAAGAAGAACGCATCAATGCCAAGAAAAAAATTGCCATAAAATGTGCTTTTCCATTTCCAATCGATAAAGCTGCTGAACTCTTGAATTATTGCACTAACGAGCATAAAAAGATTTCGGAAATTGTTTATGAGAACGAAAAATCTATGCGTTCCGAAGAAGTTATTCATCACGAATTAATGCGCATTTGGAACACCATGCTGGAGTCTATGTATATTGGTTGCCATTCCGAAGGAATTTTACCCGGTGGATTGCATGTACGACGAAGAGCCTTTGATATGCATCAAAAACTAATTGGTTTATCCAATTATAATTCACCTCAAACGTGGTTAGAACAAATTAGATTGACCGAAGTGAAATTTCGCCAAATCCTAAAATGGGTGAGCTGTTTTGCACTAGCTGTAAATGAAGTCAATGCAGCTTTAGGGCGTGTGGTTACAGCACCAACTAACGGGAGTGCCGGTGTTATACCATCGGTTTTAATGTATTATTTAGTTATCGAAAACCATAATGCAGGCGAAAAAGAAATCAAACAATTCTTTATGGTTGCCAGCGAAATAGGAAGTATTTTCAAAAAAGGTTCTACTATTTCAGCAGCAATGGGTGGCTGTCAAGCAGAGATTGGTGTTTCATCATCAATGGCAGCAGCAGCCTTATGTGAATTAATGGGCGGAACTCCAGAACAAGTTTTAATGGCTGCCGAAATTGCCATGGAACACCATCTTGGTTTAACGTGCGATCCTATTGGTGGATTAGTCCAAATTCCTTGTATCGAAAGAAATACAATGGGAGCCATAAAAGCTATTAATGCCGCCGAATTAGCATTAGAAACTGATCCTAAAAACGCAAAAGTTCCCTTAGATAAAGTGGTTGACACCATGTGGCAAACTGCCAAAGACATGAACAATAAATACAAAGAAACCTCTGAAGGAGGTTTAGCAATTGCTGTGAATATGGCCGATTGCTAGATTCAGATAGCAGGTGGCAGATTTCAGGTTGTTGTACATAGAAATCAGACTTTACATATAAATAGAAAAGCAGTTTAAAAATGAAATGAATCATTTTTAAACTGCTTTTTTTCTGTAATCTGAGACCTACTTTCTCTCCAATTCTAATTTTGTAATAGGTTGGTATACAAAAGGTATCTCTTCAATTTCAACATCACTTTTATCTAATCCAAATGCTTTGGTATCTGAAAGGGACCAGTTTTTAAGCATATAATAGGAGTTCAACAGTAAGGCGTCTTTAATCGCAAATTCATTTTCGACAGAAAGGAATTTTTCCAAAATAATGAATTTAAAATCAGGTTCGGTATTGTATTTCGTAGAACCGTCTGGGCGAATATGCAAATTCAATTCTTTATTTTGAACCAGATTTTGAACAATTTTTTTGAAATACAATTCAACCTTTGGTTGGATTCTAAAACCAATATTCAAAACAATTTTAATGACTTTGTCGTCTAATAATTCAATTACTTCATAATTTAGAGTAAAAGGATCATTGGTTCTGTTGATATGAAAAAACCAGTAGACATCTGCTCTTTTTGGCTTTTTGGAAAAAATGGATTTTAATATTTTTTCTTCAATTTCATAATTTCTATCCGCTTTAGACAGATAAATCAAATGCGTGGAGTACTTTGGAATACTGATGTCATTACTCAATTCCTGAAGTTGCTGCGTATGCTCTGTTAAATTCGTGAATTTTAGAAATTTATTATTAATTTTTCTCGCGAAAAACCAAGTATACATCGTCATGAAAATGAAAAGCTCAAAGAACAAGAACATCCAACGTTCTTTAATTTTTATAATATTGGCAACAAAAAATGCTATTTCAATAATACCAAAAACTGTAATAATTATGGCTATCAAAACCCTGTTCATTTTTTTGATATAGATCAAATAATAATTCAAAAGTACAGTGGTCATCAGCATGGCAATCGTAATTGAAAAACCATAAGCCGCTTCCATATTTGATGAGTTTTTAAAATATAAAATCATCAAAATACAGCCTGCCCAAAGAATTGTATTTACCGAAGGAATGTATATTTGTCCTTTCAAATTGGTTGGATTTCGCATGGCAACTCTTGGCCAAAAATTAAGTGACATCGCTTCATTTATTAACGTATAAGAACCGCTTATCAAAGCTTGTGAAGCAATGATTGCCGCAAAAGTAGCAATGATAACTCCTGAAAAAAGAAACCATTGTGGCATGATGGTATAAAAAGGATTTCTTCCTTCAAGAAATGTATTTCCTTGCGTCATAAGCCAAGATGCTTGACCCAAATAATTCACAACTAAGGCGATTTTAACAAAAATCCATGTAATCCTGATATTCTTTTTTCCACAATGTCCTAAATCCGAATACAAAGCCTCTGCCCCTGTTGTACATAGAAAAACTGCTCCCAACAGCCAGAATCCATGAGGATATTCAACCAGTAATTGATAGGCATATATTGGGTTTAATGCGGTCAAAATAGCAGGATGATCCAGTATTTGTACAAATCCTAAAACAAAAAGCATCGAAAACCAAACTACCATAGCCGGACCAAAAAAGAAACCTACTTTTTGGGTTCCAAATCGTTGAAAATAGAACAGTCCAGATAAAATTACAATCACAATAGGAAGTGTTGGAATACCGGGAACTACATCTCCTAATCCTTCAACAGCAGAAGCCACGGAAATGGGAGGCGTAATAATTCCATCCGCTAAAAGTGTAGTTGCTCCAAGTATTGTTGGAATTATTAATTTACCTTTACCAAACCTTTTTACCAATGCATAAAGCGAAAAAACACCCCCTTCACCATGATTATCTGCTGAAAGCGTCAAGAAAATATATTTGAAAGTGGTTTGAAAGGTTAGCGTCCAAAAGATACAAGAAATCCCACCGTAAACAAGCAGTTTTGATATTTCTCTTTGTCCAATAATGGCTTTCATAACATATAACGGACTGGTTCCTATGTCACCATAAATAATTCCTAGCGCCACTAAAAGCGATGCGGCGCTGACTTTTTGAATAGTTGATTTATTCATTTTAATTTTAATTTTTAGATTGTAAAACGTATTAATTATTAGGCAATAGAAATCTTAATCGTGATGTTTAGAACATACAATTCAATAATTTTTTATTTTTTATTTTGATTATTGCTTAAAGCTGATTACTTAAAAGCATTATGGATTTTAGCTGGTGTTAAAGCGATAACCAACTCCAGATTCTGTGTTGATATATTTAGGTCGGTTTGGGTCTTCTTCGATTTTTTTACGAAGTTGTGCCACAAAAACACGCAGGTATTGTGTTTGATCAGAATAGCTGTTGCCCCAAACTTGTTTGAGTAAATACTGATGCGTGAGTACTCTGCCTTCATTTTTAACCAAAATGGAAAGCAAATTATATTCAGTAGTTGTTAATTTTAGGATTTCATTTTTTAACTTGACAATTCTCGAAGTAAAATCAATCGAAATTTCTCCAAACTCGATTATTGGTTCATTTTCATCTTGGTTTAAATTCCTTAAAGCGGTGCGAATTCTAGCCAATAATTCTTGGGTTCTGAATGGTTTTGCCAAATAATCATTGGCGCCATTATCGAGTGCTTTTACAATTTCTTCTTCGGTATTTTTTACAGTTAAAATCAAGATGGGCTTTTTATACCATTCTCTCAATCTTTTTAAAACTACCTGTCCATCTTCGTCTGGCAAACCTAAATCCAAGATGATTAAATCCGGCTGATGGTTTGCTGCAAGGGATATACCTTCCTTTCCATTTACAGCGAAAATAGTTTTATATCCATTAGAATCTAAAGCGATTTCGAGTAGTTTCCTAATTTGGATTTCATCGTCTATGATTAATATTTCGGCTGAATTATTCATTTGAAATGGCTGCTGTATTCATTACTAATGTTGGGAAATATATTTTAAAAGAGGAACCGCCTTCTTCTTTATTTTCTAAAGTTATTTTACCATTTTGGGCTTCAACAAAACCTTTTACAATAGACAATCCTAATCCGGTTCCTCCCGTTTTAGAATTTTGCAATCTGTAGAATTTATCAAAGACTTTATCTATTTCAGCTTCTGGGAAACCGTTTCCATCATCGGAAATAGTGATGACACACGGTATTAATTTATCTGGATTATATTCAAAATCAATATCCGGATTATATTCTACTTTGATTTCTATTTTAGCACCTTTTGGAGTATACTGTGAAGCATTAAAAACCAAATTATAAATAATTTGTTCCATCAAACCGTAATCCAATTTGAAAAGCGGTAAATTTTCATCAGCAACAACAACAATTTTATGAAATTGTAAATCATCCTTCAAACTATCCAGAACATTATAAACCAATTCTTTTAAATCACACCAATCCATTTTTGGTTGTATTACACCCGATTCTAACCTGGACATATTCAATAAATTCTCTACTTGATGATTTAAACGTAAAGATGCTTTTTCGATTTCGGAATATAATTTTTGTTTATTTTCCTCAGAAATAGTTAACGTTTTACTTTGTATCGTATCTATGGAGCCCATAATTGTAGAAATGGGAGTCCGTAATTCATGTGATAATGAATCCAATAAAGCATCGTATAGCTTCATTGTATTTATCCTGAGTTCTTTTATTTGCAATATTTTTTCGGCTTTTCTAATTCTATAGGTCAAAACTCCGTTGATAAGTGCAATTAGAAAGAATAAAAACAATAATAAAGAATCTTCGGCATTACTGATATGAAATGTATAATAGGGTTTCAAAAAGAAAAAATTCATGATTAAAGCACTTAAGATAGCACTTAACAATACTGGAAAAATATCTAAAAATGTAGCTAATAAAGAAACTACAACCAACAATAAATAACCCACAATTTTGTAATCCAAATAATCTCTAGTGAACAAACATAGCGAAGCAACTATGCTTACTGACAATACACATATCAGGTATTGGTTTTCTCTTTTTATTTGGTTTAAAATACTTCTCACAACTATCTTTCTTATTAACACTACAAAGTTAAATGATATGTTGTAAGTATTTTATAATATATCTGAACAAGACATAAAGATTTTATAAAGATTTCTTTCGCTGATTTCTTAAAACGTTTCCAGTAAAGAAGAATATGTACTTCTTATTCTCCGTCAATGATGAAAATACAAATGCACTCCTTCAAAAACTTAAAATTTCTACCAACCTTCATTTAATCCATTTTTAAGTGCTAATCGGTATTTTTCTAAATCAAATTTATATAAATCCGGTGCTTTATGCGCTCCCCCTTTTCTGCTTTCTTCTAATTTTTCGAGGATATCATAACGCAGCATCTTTCTATAAAAATTACCGCGATTCAACTTCTTTGCTAAAATAATTTCATACAATTTTTGAAGTTCAGGCATCGTAAATTTTTCAGGCAATAAACTGTAGCCAATAGGTTTATGATTTAATTGTCTGCGCAGCGTTTCTAATGCTTTATCAAAAATACTTCTGTGATCCATCATAAAATCTGGCAATTCATCAATTGATTTCCATTCGCACGCATCAGAAAAATCATCCATAACTAAATTTACATGGTGAAAATCAACTAAGGCATAAAATCCAACGGATAGAAATCGCTGTTTGTTCCATAGCGTGTCCGGAAAATCATCAAAAATTCCATCGGATCGATTTAAATCACTAAAGACTTTAAATTCTTGCAAATAAATATTTTGCGCACCTGTTCTACTAAATAAAATTCTATTGGCCGCCTCTTTAAGATTTTCTGTTTTTAAAACATATCCTCCGGGAAGAGCCCAAAGATCTGCCTCTTTCAATCTTGTAACCAACACTTTTAAGATAGTGTCATGAAATCCAAAAACGACACAATCCACGGATAAATTTGGGATGTATATATCCCAAGCTTCAGCTGATTTTCCTTCTATTATTTTATTAAATTCCATTATTTTATATTGATTGCAAAAATACGAAATTGATTATAATTTTCACTTTAAAAACTGATAATCAAAAAATAAACTGTCTTTTTTTGCAAATATTAAAAAAAATAATTAATATTGCTTCATAATGAAGCAATAAAAAAACTATTTACTAAAAAAACCAAATGAAGAACAATTCAATTTCAAAAATCGCAAAGACTTCGCTGCTGTCAGCGCTTGTCATTTCTGGAATTTCTTGGGCAAAAAACCCAGAAGTAAAAGAGACTAAACCAAATCCAATAATCACTGTTAATGGATTTACCTTTTCTGATTTAAATAAAAATGGAAAGTTAGACCGATACGAAGATTACCGTCTTTCAACTCAAGACCGAATTCAAGATTTAATCAATCAAATGACTGATGACGAAAAAGCGAGTATGCTTATTGGAATAGGAATGCCAGGTTTTGACTGGGCTAAAATGCAGTTTTCCACTGAAAAAGACACCGCAAAAGTTCCCGGTTCTGCAGGAGGAACAACAGCCATTTCTCGTTTAGGAATTCCTTCCGTAATTGTATCTGATGGTCCTGCTGGTTTGCGTATCAAATCCATTAGAGAAGATGATTCGAATACGTATTATGCTACCGCATTCCCTGTGGGAACAGCACTAGCTTCTACTTGGAATGTAGCACTTATCAATACTGTTGGTAAAGCAATGGGTAATGAGGTAAAAGAATATGGAGTTGATGTTTTATTAGGTCCGGGAATGAATATTCACAGAAACCCATTATGTGGAAGAAATTTTGAATACTATTCTGAAGATCCATTAATAGCTGGGAAAATTGCAGCTGCAATGGTAAATGGTGTACAATCTAATGGTGTAGGAACCTCAATAAAACACTTTGCTGCCAACAATCAGGAAAGAAACAGAATGGGTGTTAATGCTCATGTTAGCGAAAGAGCGTTACGCGAAATATACCTACGAGGATTTGAAATTACAGTTAAAGAATCACAACCATGGACGGTAATGTCATCTTATAACTTATTAAATGGCACTTACACATCAGCACGTAAAGATCTATTGACTACTGTACTTCGTAACGAATGGGGATTCAAAGGATTAGTAATGACAGACTGGTTTGGAGGTTATAATGGATTTGGAGCTATTATGGATAAAAACGTTGTTAGTGATGTGGCCAAACAACTTACAGCAGGAAATGATTTATTGATGCCGGGTTTACCTGCACAACAAAAAGTAATTGCTGAAGATATAAAAAGCGGAAAATTATCTAAAGAAGCAATCAATATCAATTTAAGAAGAGTATTAGAATTGGTTATGAGATCTCCCGCAATGAGCAATTACAAATATTCTAACAAACCAAACTTAAAAGAAAATGCAGAAGTTACAAGACAAGCTGCTGCAGAAGGGGTAGTTTTATTAAAAAATAATAATGTATTGCCTTTTACTTCAAAATCAGCTCCTTTAGCCGTTTTTGGTGTAACCTCTTATGATTTTATCTCAGGTGGAACAGGTAGTGGTGATGTTAACGAAGCCTATTCTGTTTCATTAATTGATGGTTTAACGAACTCAGGATTCTCAATTGACAAAGAATTAGAAGGATTATACAAACCTTTTATGGCTACTCAAAAAGAGATTGAAACAAAAAGACGTGAAAAAGAAGGTTTATTGGCAACTCCAAAAAGACTTCCTGAATTAGAATTAAATTCGGAAATCGTTCAAAATAAAGCGAATACTTCTGAATTAGCATTAATCACAATTGGAAGAAATGCTGGTGAAGGAGATGACCGTAAAGTAGATGAAGATTTTAATTTAGCTCAAGATGAAATCAACTTAATCAATACGGTTTCAACAGCTTTTCATGCTCAAGGCAAAAAAGTAGTTGTAGTTTTAAACATTGGTGGTGTAATCGAAACAGCTAGCTGGAAAGATAAAGTAGATGCTATCCTTTTACCTTGGCAACCGGGTCAAGAAGGTGGAAATTCTGTTGCGGATGTTTTCTCTGGAAAAGTAACTCCTTCTGGAAAATTAACAATGACTTTCCCTGTAAAATATGAAGATACACCATCCGCTAAAAACTGGATTGGAACACCTGCTGAAAATCCTACAAGTGTAACTTATGAAGAAGGAATTTATGTTGGATACCGTTATTTCAATACATTCCATGTAAAACCATCTTATGAATTTGGTTACGGATTATCTTATACAACATTTGATATATCTAATTTAAAATTGAGTTCAAGCACATTTACAGACAAAATGAATGTTACCGTAACCGTAAAAAATACCGGTAAAATAGCAGGTAAAGAAGTAGTAGAACTATATCTTTCTGCTCCTGCAAAAACAATTGATAAACCAACAGAAGAATTAAAAGCTTTTGGTAAAACTAATTTATTACAACCTGGAGAAAGTCAAACGATTGTATTGACATTAAATTCAAAAGATTTAGCTTCATTTATTCCTAACAAAAATGCTTGGATTGCTGAAGCAGGTTCTTATAAAGTAGCAATTGGAACGTCATCATTAAATATTAAGCAAACAGCAAATTTTACTTTAGCAAAAGAGAAAATTGTTGAAAAAACAAATGCAGCGTTTGCTCCGGATGCAAAATTTGCAGACTTAAAACACTAATTTATACATTACAATTATTAAATTATTGATGCAGCTTCTTCAAAGAAGTAGTAATTAAAAGCCTGACAGCAATGTTGGGCTTTTATAATAAAGATTAAGTGCTATTTAAGTTTTTCCCTAACTTGAAATAAGTTTGATTAATTTACATACCCTTTAAACTATTTAACGATCAAGGAGAAAAAATGCTTTTTTTAAGTAGAGAAATATATATTTTTGAAACCAAATACTAACTTACGACAAAAACACAAGATAAAGACATGAATATAAGCACTTTAAAATCAAAACCCCATTATCCTATCTTAGATGGTTTGCGTGGCGTAGCCGCATTGATGGTGGTTACTTTTCACATTTTTGAGGCACATGCTACAAGTCATCTGGACCAAATAATAAACCACGGGTATCTTGCGGTTGATTTTTTCTTTTTATTATCTGGTTTTGTTATTGGCTATGCCTATGATGACCGATGGGATACTATGTCGATTGGAAATTTTTTCAAACGCCGATTGATTCGTCTTCAGCCTATGGTAATTATGGGAATGATTATCGGAGCTTTGTTATTCTATTTTCAAGATTCAATATTGTGGCCTACTATTCATGATGTACCTGTATGGAAAATGCTATTGGTAATGTTCATTGGATTTACGCTGATTCCTGTCCCACCTTCTTTGGATATTCGTGGATGGACAGAATTGCATCCTCTAAATGGCCCAGGTTGGTCATTGTTTTATGAATATATTGCCAATATTTTGTATGCTCTTTTTGTTAGAAAATTTTCAAAAACTGCGCTTTCGATACTCGTATTTCTTGCTGGCTGCGCATTAATTCATCTTGCAGTTACAAGCCCAAATGGGGATATTATTGGAGGTTGGTCACTAGAACCAACGCAAATGCATATTGGTTTTGCTCGAATGATGTATCCCTTTTTTGCAGGATTATTGCTTTTCCGTATAGGAAAATTGATTCACGTAAAAAATGCTTTTTTTTGGTGTAGTTTACTAGTTATAACAGCATTAGCTATGCCAAGGATTGGTGGAAGTGAGCATTTATGGCTGAATGGTATTTATGATTCAGCAGTTGTAATTTTATTTTTCCCTCTGATTATTTTCTTGGCGGCAAGCGGAGAGATTAAAAGTAAATTTTCTTCACGGGTATGTAAATTTTTCGGTGATATTTCGTATCCGATATACATTACTCACTATCCAATAATATACATATATACAGGATGGGTAGCAGATAATAAAATACCCTTTAGTGAAGCATTTCCTGTAAGTATATTAGTTTTATTATCGTGTGTTGCGCTTGCTTACATTTGCTTGAAATTATATGACATACCTGTAAGACAATGGATAAATAAAAAAATATCTTAAATCAAGTTGGAAATGATTTTTTGATAAAAACAATAAATAAAAAAAATCACTTACATAACTTTAAATATTTTCAATTTAACAATGGTTAAAAAATGGATTTGATTTATTTCAAGTCCATTTTTTTGTTTAAAACTAATCGATTTTACTACTTTTACAAACTAAATCTGAAATCTAATATCAAATGTCTGTAGCAAAAAAAGATTACAAAAGAATTACAACAAAGTCATTAATTGAAATGAAAGCCAATGGAGAGAAAATTTCTATGCTGACCGCTTATGATTATACGATGGCTAAAATTGTTGATACTGCTGGAATCGATGTAATCCTTGTTGGTGATTCTGCTTCGAATGTAATGGCTGGACACGAAACGACTTTGCCTATTACTTTGGACCAAATGATATACCACGCTTCCTCTGTAGTTAGAGCCATAGAAAGAGCCTTGGTTGTGGTTGATTTACCTTTTGGAAGTTACCAATCTGACCCAAAAGAAGCGTTGCGTTCAGCTATCAGAATCATGAAGGAAAGCGGTGGACATGCCGTGAAACTGGAAGGTGGAAAAGAAATCAAAGATTCTATCAAGAAAATATTAAATGCAGGGATTCCAGTAATGGGACATTTGGGTTTAACCCCACAATCTATCTATAAATTTGGAACGTATACGGTTCGTGCCAAAGAAGAAGAAGAAGCACTTAAATTAATGGAGGATGCTAAATTACTTGAGAAACTAGGTTGTTTTGCCATCGTTATCGAAAAAGTTCCTGCAGATTTAGCCGAAAAAGTAGCCAAAAGCATCTCTATTCCAGTTATTGGTATTGGTGCTGGGGGTGGCGTTGACGGACAAGTTTTGGTTATTCACGATATGCTTGGTATGAATAATGAATTCAGTCCTCGTTTCTTGAGAAGATACATGAATTTATATGAAGGAATGACAACTGCAATCAGTCAATATGTTGCTGATGTAAAATCGAGTGATTTTCCTAATGCTAATGAGCAATATTAATTTAGACATCATAGATTTTTAGATAGTTAGACCATTTAGATTCAATATCTAAGTAGTTTGATATTCTAAGAAGTCCAACAATCTAAAAATCCAAATGAAAATAATTTCGAATAAAAATAACTTACAAATTCTTCACGAAGACAACCATCTTATTGTTGTCAATAAACGTGTTGGCGATATTGTGCAAGGCGATAAAACCGGTGATAAACCTTTGAGTGAAGTTGTTAAAGAATACATCAAAGATAAATACAACAAACCCGGGGAAGTTTTTCTGGGTGTTGTACATCGTTTAGACAGACCTACAACCGGAATAGTCGTTTTTGCCAGAACAAGCAAGGCTTTAACCCGAATGAATGAACTGTTTAGCAATCGAGAAACTCAAAAAACGTATTGGGCTATCGTAAAAAACAAACCTTCAAAAGAAGAAGATAATCTCGTTCATTACATAAAAAGAAACGAAAAAAATAACACTTCCAAAGCGCATATAAAAGAAGTTCCTGAAAGTAAATTAGCCAGTTTAGATTATAAAATATTCAAGGAACTCAATAACTATTTTGCATTAGAAATTAATCTTCACACAGGAAGACATCACCAAATCAGGGCGCAACTTTCGGCTATAGGTTGTCCTATAAAAGGGGATTTAAAATACGGGTTTGACCGTAGTAATCCTGACGGTGGAATTCATTTGCACGCTAGAAAATTAACGTTCATTCATCCCGTTACAAAAGAAGCTATTACTATAACTGCTCCTACTCCATCAGACTCTATCTGGGAAGCATTATAATTTTTTTTTAAGAATAATTCATTATGTAAATTATAAAAATTAACTTGCATAGCACTAAATAAACGGTGTGTCTCTAATGAATTACAAAACTAATATAGGTTCTAGAAAAGAAACTTTAATAAAGTTACTGAATGTCATTATTACTCATGAAAATGAAATTATTCAAGCTTTATACGATGATTTTAAGAAACCGGCTTTTGAAGCGGTACTCACAGAAACCAATTACGTTATTTCTGAATTAAAAGACACCATAAAGAATTTACATAAATGGGCAAAGCCAAAGAGGGTTTTCCCTTCCATTCTCAATTTCCCTTCCACCGATTATATTTATAAAGAACCTTACGGTAAAGTACTGATTATTGCGCCTTGGAATTATCCGTTTCAACTGGCTCTTTGTCCTTTAATTTCGGCTGTTGCGGCAGGAAATCAAGTAGTTTTAAAACCTTCTGAACTCACTCCAAAAACGTCCGAAATAATTGCAAAAATTATTGAACGAACATTTCATAATAATCATGTCGAAGTTATAGAAGGCGGCGTTGAAGTCACTCAGAACTTACTTTCACAACGCTGGGATTATATTTTTTTTACAGGAAGCGTTCCGGTTGGCAAAATTGTGGCAAAAGCTGCCGCCGAAAACCTAACTCCCGTAACATTGGAGCTTGGCGGAAAAAACCCTTGTATTATTGATGAAACTGCCAATTTAAAACTCGCTGCCAAAAGAATCGTTTGGGGAAAATTCATAAACGCCGGACAAACGTGTATTGCACCCGATTATATTTTGATTCAAAAAAACATGAAAAGCCATTTTTTGGAATTCATGAAAGAAGAAATCACAAAAGCATATAGTGAAAACCCTAAACTATCACCCGATTATGCCCGAATAATAAATCAAAAAAACTGGCTCCGATTAGTCAATATGATTGAAGAAGAGAAAATTATTTTTGGAGGTCAAACTGAAATTGAAAATTGTTACATCTCCCCTACGCTTATTGATGAATCGAATGTGGACAGTCTGATTATGAAAGAAGAGATTTTTGGTCCTTTACTTCCTATTCTTTCCTATGAAAATGAGACAGAAATAAATGCCATAATCTCTAAGTACGAGAAACCTTTAGCCTTGTATGTTTTCACAGAAAATCATTCGTTTGCACAAAAAATTATACACAAATATTCTTTTGGTGGTGGCTGTATCAATGATACGGTAATCCATTTTTCTAATAAAAGATTACCTTTTGGAGGTGTTGGCCATAGCGGAATAGGCGCGTATCATGGCAGTTTGAGTTTTGACACTTTTTCGCATAAAAAAGGAATCGTAAAAAAAGCAAATTGGTTGGATTTACCGATGCGTTATGCCCCTTACAATGATAAATTAAAAACAATTAAAAAATTATTAAAATGGTTGTAGCCAATGAAAAATCGGTAAGTGAAGCCATTAAATACCGACGGTCTGTTCGAGTTTTTAAAAATGAACCCATTGATGCACAAAAAGTAAAAGAATGTATTCAATTAGCTACACTTGCAGCTACGAGCAGTAATATGCAACTTTGGGAATTTTACCATGTCATTTCTCCTGAAATTATACAAAAAGTAACAGCCGCAAGTTTTGGCCAAAATGCAGCAAAAACAGCACAACAAATGGTTATAGTTGTCGCGAGAAAAGATTTATGGAGAAAAAGAGTACAGTCAAATATTGATTATTTAAAATCACTGTATGGAAACAAACCAGAATCAACTTACTCGAAAAGAGAAAAATTTGCTTTGAATTATTATCAAAAAATAATTCCAACGCTTTACTTTGATTTTCTTGGAATCATTGGAATAGTAAAATTTATTGCTTTTCAAATCATCGGATTATTCAAACCTATTTACAGAGAAGCAAGGCAAAGTGATATGCGTATTGTCGCTCATAAAAGTGCCGGACTTGCTGCTCAAAATTTTATGATAAGTATGGCAGCAATAAACTATGATACTTGTCCTATGGAAGGTTTTGATTCGCTAAGAATAAAAAAAATATTACATTTACCTGCTTCATCCGAAATAAATATGATTATAGGATGTGGACTTCGGGAGGAACAGGGCGTTTACGGAGAACGTTTTAGGATTCCTTTTGAAGAAGTCTATTTTAAAATATAAATACATTTAATTCACACCTTAAAAACTAACAAACCAATTGATGAGAACTACAAAAGAAAAAATTGAAGAAATAAAAAACAATGGATACCAATTAGATTTTGCAAACGTTTTTAATTTGGCATTTGAAAACTATAAAAAAATTGCAGTATATGCTGGCTTAATGATATTTGTTTTCTCAGTATTTATAGGAATACTAACTGCTGGAGCTATAATTTATACTTTTGGAATGTCTGGTATGAATCAACAGTTTTTAGAAAATTTAAAAAACGAAAATTTCACAGGAATTTCTCTTTTGATATATATAGTCAGTGCAATAATTTTTACTTGCCTGTTAAGCCCTTTTCCAGCAGGATTAATCAAAATGGCTCATTTCGCTGAAAAAGATGAAGAATTTCATGTTTCAACAGTTTTCGAATATTACAAGGCTCCCTATTTTAAAGAATTAGTTATTTCAACTTTAACAATTTCTATTTTAAGTTCAATACTATCATCCCTTTTTGATTATAGTGGAATTAAATTTATAGGTACTTTGTTATCTATGATACTATCGTTTTTTACTTTCCTAACTATTCCGCTTATTATTTTTGGTAATTTAAAAGCAATCGATGCTATTAAATCTAGTGCCATCATTATTGCAAAACAACCTTTAGTAATTTTAGGATTAATCATTGTGGCAATTATAGCATCAATGGTAGGATTTATAGGATGTTGTATTGGAGTGTTTTTTACAATTCCTTTTATGTATTCTATGTATTATTCTATTTACATTTCTATTATAGGAATTGATCCAGAAAGCGAATTGGAATAGATTACCTTAAATATTTAATTTTTAACATCAAAACACAACTAAAAAATTTATGTTGTGTTTTGATGTTAAAAAAATCATTATATTTCTTGACCAAAAGATAGAAACCCAAATCGAGTCTTTCAAACCTAAGCAAAATATATTCTATGGTATTCTACTATAGCTCCTTATTATTAACTAAACTTAACCTTACTTTTTTTAGTTCGTTTAATGGTTTTATAATGTTCAATCATTTTTTATTAATTAAAAAACTGATTAATAACGACTTGAAATTTTGGTTAGTAATTACTATTTTACTCATTTTTATTTTTTTGTTGGTCTACAATTTTTTTAAAATCAAAAAAAAATTAAACAGCACTTTTATAGAAAAAAACCACTACAGTGATTCAAAAAATAAAGAATATCAAATCTATCTTTTATTTTTAGGAATTATACTACCCATCATAGAAATTAATTTTGAACTTTTTGACATAAGACCAAAGAGCTTATTAATTACAAACGGTCTTATTGGTTTATCTTTATTGATTATGTATTTTATTAGTACAAAATCTATCTATGTTTTAAAAAATATTAAGCATTTTTTCATTGTAGTTTTTATATTATATTTTGGTTTAATTTGTAGAAATTTAATTTTCACCCCTTCAGACATTATTCCAATTATAGCCTTTATAGTCACTTTTTTCTTTTCCTATAGTGTTCTAAAACCTTTAAAATTGTATTGGTTTTTTGTTCTATTTGTTATTCTTTATTTGACTACAGTTACCTTTTTTGAATTAATTCCATTTAAAACAAGTATTCTATTATTCAATTATTCCCTTATAACATTCATTATAAACTACATTCGATATGTATCATCATTAAAAATCAAGGACAAATTTCGTTTTAATGATCAAATTATAAATAAGGGAAATTCTCTTATTATTGCTACAAATAGAAAGGGAGAGGTTTCGTTTTGTAGTGAAACTATTACTTCAATTTTAGGATATTCCATTAATGAAGTTTTGGGGTTAGGATATTGGGAACTTACTGAAGACACCGAATTTTTTGGCGAAGCATACCAAACTGATTTCAATGAAGAAGCAATGTTTATAAGGAAACTTAAATGCAAAAATGGAGAATACAAATACATCCAGTGGAAAGATAAAAAGTTTACCGATGATCTAATTATAGGGATTGGACAAGATGTAACGAATGAAGTTCAAATTCAGAATCAATATAAAAATTTAATTCAAACCGCTACTGATATAATTTTTGAAGTAGATGATGATGGCAATTTTATATTTATTAATGACTTTACCATTAAAATTTTAGGTTACGCAGAGGAAGAAATTTTAACTAGAAATTATTCTGAATTTATTCGAGCTGATTATATCGATGAAATGATGCAATTTTATCAAAACTTAGAAGAAAACGAAAATGATTTCCCTACAATCGAAATTCCTTTATTAAAAAAGAATGGAGAAATAATGTGGATTTCCCAAAAGGTAATTATTCGCAGAAATGATTCTAATATAATAGTAGGTTACTCCGGTATTGCAAGAGATATAACAAAGCTTAAAAATATTGAAACCGAAAGCAAAATACGTCAAGAAAAAACGGAAGAGTATAACAAAACAATTAAAAAATTATCTACTACGAATTTTAGCAGTTATAGCAATTTAGAAATTAGCATAAAATTAATACTTGAAGCTGCAGCAAAAGCTTCAAAATGCAATCGGGTTGGCTACTGGAAATATACTGATGATTCCATTAGTTGTGAGGATTTATACCATTTAGATACAAATGAATTTGGCACTGGAAATCTTTTGAAAAGAGAAAAATTTCCTATTTATTTTGAATCCATAAAAAGTAAAAAACAAATTTGTGCACCAGATGTTTTTAATGAAAAGGATATTTCAGAATTCACAGAAAACTATTTTTTGAAAAACAATATCAAGTCATTGCTTGATATCCCCATTTTTACAAATGGTGAATTATTTGGAACCATTAGCTTTGAAACTACTGGAACTATTAGAAATTGGGATAATGAAGACATCAATTTTGCCCGAACAATATCTGATATTATTTCCTTAGCTATAGCATCGCAACTGAGACATCAAACGGATAAAAAATTAGAATATAAAAGTGATCTTTTATCGGCAATGGCACTTTGCACCGATAAATTTTTAAATAGTAAAGATATTAATGCTATTTTTTCGGATGTTCTTATAATCATGGGTAAAGCCACTAAATCGCATCGTGCCTATTATTATGAAAATGATGCAAATACAGGGTTAATAAACCAAAAATACCGTTGGATAATTAACAATATTAAATTAACTGAAAATAATATCAAGCTTCAAAATTTACCTCATGCCTATTTTGAGGAATTATTAACGCCACTTTTAAATAATAAAATTTTTGAAGCTGTTGTTCCAAAAATAAAAAATGAATCCTTGAGAACTAAACTATCTCATGTTGATGTAGTTTCATTAATTCTTTTTCCAATTTTTGTAAAAAACAAATTTCATGGATTTTTAGGATTTGATGACACCGAAAAAGAAAGAATATGGAGTGAAGATGAAGTCAATATTCTACAAACATTAGCAAAAAATATTGCTGCCTCGATTGAGCGAATCACAAATGAGACTGCAATCTATGAAAGTGAGGAAAAATTTCGATTATTAGCTAATAATATTCCGGGGACTGTTTATTTATCTAAATATGACAAATACGCCACTAAAATTTATATTAACGATGAAATTGAAAAGCTGACAGGCTATCCTAAATCAGATTTTCTTACTAAAAAACTGTCTTTCATTGATTTAATCCATCCCGAAGATAAAGAACGAACTTTGCTCGAGGAACAAGATGCTATAGAAAACGGAAGACCTATACATTCTATTTATCGAATTCATCATAAAAACAAGGAAATTATATGGGTAGAAGAATTTGGTGATGCTATTTATAAAGACGGAAAAATTGCATTCATCGAAGGTATTTTTATTGATATTACAGAGAGAAAACAAACCGAAACTTTTATAAAAGCAAAAGAATTAGCTGAAGCTTCCAACAAAGCAAAATCAGAATTTCTTGCAAATATGAGTCACGAAATTAGAACACCTTTAAATGGAATTATTGGTTTTACTGATTTATTGATGAAAACTAATTTGGGAAGAACACAGGAAAAATACATGACAACTGTAAATCAATCTGCTCATTCCTTGTTAGAAATCATAAATGACATTCTTGATTTTTCTAAAATAGAAGCCGGAAAACTAGATTTATTTATTGAAAAACATGATGTTAAGGAAATACTAAGCCAAATCATTGATTTAATTTTATATGAATCCAATCAAAAAAAATTAGGTTTAGAATTAAATATATTTCCAGATGTTCCTAAATATTTTTGGATTGACAGTGTTCGTTTGAAACAAATCCTTATCAATCTTTTAGCAAATGCAGTAAAATTTACAGAAAAAGGGAATATCAAATTAGATGTTTCTGTTATCGAAAAAACAGTTGTTTCCAGAGCAAAAATTCGTTTTGCTGTTACAGATACTGGAATTGGAATTTTAGAGGAAAACCAAAAGAAAATTTTTCAGGCATTTTCTCAGGAAGATAGTTCTACAACCAGAAAATTTGGCGGAACCGGTTTAGGTTTAACAATTTCAAATCAATTATTAGGTTTGATGGATAGTCAATTACAACTGAAAAGTATTATTAATACAGGAAGTACCTTTTATTTTGATTTAGATTTAGAGATTAGCGATGAAACGTTCGAAAATGAAATTGAGGCATTGATTGATAAAAAAGAGTCCCTTGCTAAGACCAATAAAATTCCTAAAAAAATAAAAATTATGATTGTTGAGGATAATAAAGTTAACATGTTATTGCTTAAAACAATAATTAAAAATTTATATTCTGATGTTATCATTTCTGAAGTTTTCAATGGTAAAGATGCTGTAGATCAGTTTGAAACCCTAAATCCTGATATTATTTTCATGGACATACAAATGCCGATAATGAATGGATACGAAGCAACTAATGAAATTCGTAATTTAAAAGCTGGTGAAAAAATTCCTATTATCGCAATAACTGCCGGTACTGAGAAAGATGAAAAAGACAAGTGTATCAATGCAGGAATGAATGATTATATTTCAAAACCAATAATAAAAGGAATTATTGAAGAGACACTTTCTAGATGGACAAATTAATTCTAGTGAAATTTGCTCTTATTTTTAAAAAATATTTTAAATTAGAGTCAGCTTTATAAAGGGATTAACTTAAAAAACATAAAATTATGAAATGGATAGGAAGACGTCAAAGTGACAATGTCGAAGATAGAAGAGGTATGTCGTCAGGAGGAAAGACCATTGTTGGTGGCGGAATAATAGGAATTATAATTTTATTATTAAATGTTTTTGGAGGAGAAAATGGTCAAATGCTAGCTCCTATTTTAGAACAAATGAATCAAGGACAAAGTGCTCCTACTGAACAGAGAGAATTATCTGTCGAGGAAAAAAAATTAGCTGAATTCCCTAAAACTGTTTTTGCTGATACCGAAGATATTTGGGGACAGATATTTAGTGAAAATAATATGACGTATAAAAATCCTGGAATGGTCTTATTTACTGGAGCTGTAGAAACAGCATGTGGAGGTGCATCATCAGCTTCTGGTCCTTTTTATTGCCCTGGAGATCAAAAAGTATATATGGATTTAGATTTTTTTAATGAATTACAAACTAAATTTGGAGCTAAAGGGGGGGATTTTGCAGTAGCCTATGTAATTGCACATGAAGTTGGACATCATGTACAAAATCTACTAGGAACTTCAAATAAAATGAGAGAAATGCAAGGAGGAAAAAGTGAGACAGAGGCCAATAAATTATCTGTAGCATTGGAGCTGCAAGCTGATTTTTATGCCGGAGTATGGGCAAAATACAATCAAGAAAATCTTGACATTGATGATATTGATGAAGCTTTAAGTGCTGCACAGGCTGTAGGAGATGATGCGATTCAAAGTAAAATGCAGGGACATATTGTACCCGAATCTTTTACACACGGTACTTCTGAACAGCGTAAATTTTGGTTTATGAAAGGATATAAAACTGGAGATATCAAACAAGGAGATACTTTTGCAGGGTTAGAATAATTGAATGATAATGCAAATTTCAATAGCAATATTAAAAACTTAAATACTGATGGTTTGTAACGGATTAAAAACAACGTACTATCTTTATTTAAACAAAATCAAGCAATCAAAAGCACATCGAAAAAATTAGCAGTACCTTTGCGCCCACTTAAAAAAGTAAACTAACTAATAGTGTTTACTTTATAAACACTATTTATGTCATTCAACTCATTAGGCTTATCTGATGCTTTATTAAAAGCCGTCAGCAAAAAAGGATATTCAACCCCTTCTCCAATTCAACAAAAAGCAATTCCACCCATTTTAGAAGGCAAAGATGTATTAGCCTCTGCACAGACAGGAACAGGAAAAACTGCCGGTTTTACACTACCCATATTACAATTATTATCGCAAGGTCAACAGTTGAGACAAAGACCTATTCGTGCCTTAATATTGACTCCAACAAGAGAATTAGCAGCACAAATATTGGCCAATATAAAAGAATACAGTGAATTCTTAGACATACGTAGTACCGTTATTTTTGGGGGCGTAAACCAGAATCCACAAGTTACCCAACTGCGTCAAGGTATCGATATTTTAGTCGCCACTCCAGGTCGATTAATCGATTTGCAAAATCAAGGTTTAATATCGCTTGCAAAAGTTGAAATCTTAGTTTTAGATGAAGCAGACCGCATGTTAGACATGGGTTTCGTACGAGACATTGAGCGCATTATAAAAGTATTACCTTCAAAAAGGCAAAACTTGATGTTTTCGGCAACCTTTTCAAAAGACATCAAGAAATTGGCCATGGGCATTTTGCACCATCCAGTTCACGTGGAAGCAACCCCGGAAAACACGACCGTAGATGCTATTATCCAAAAAGTATATCCTGTTGCAAAAGAGAAAAAAACAGAACTGATAATTAAATTGATTACGGAAGGAAACTGGAAACAGATTTTGGTTTTTACACGTACCAAACAAGGCGCCAACAAACTGACTGAAAGCATGATTAGTGCAGGAATCAAAGCAGCAGCGATTCACGGAAACAAAGGTCAAGGCGCAAGAACCAAAGCCTTAGCGGGTTTCAAAGACGGAAGCCTGACTGCTTTAGTGGCTACGGATATTGCAGCGCGAGGTTTGGATATACCATTATTACCACATGTTGTCAATTTTGAATTACCAAATATTCCTGAAGATTACGTTCACCGCATTGGTAGAACTGGTAGAGCCGGAGCAAGTGGAGAAGCTATTTCTTTATTTAGTCCAGACGAAACTATCTTTTTACGTGATATAGAAAAATTGGTAGGCTTGAAATTGCCAGTAGAAAATATTAAAGGTTTTGAGCCAGATCCTAACGCTTCAAAAGAACCAATCAAACAAGGGCAAGGAAGACAACAACGCAATTCAACTCCTAAGAAACCAAAAACTGACACTACAAACCGGAGCAGTAATAACAGTTTTGGTCCAAGACGCCCGAGTCAAAATAATGACCGACGTTCTAATAGATAATTAATTTTTATTATTTTTTAGGAGCAGAATATTTTCGTTTTTTTAGAACGTATTTCCCGCTATACATTACAAACCTAGTAAGAGCTGAAAGCCAGCTCTTACTAGGTTTTTAATTTCTATCGGGGCTATTTAGAGCGTTTTTACTTTCATAATACCATTTTGCAAATTAATTCCCAAATCTAAAATAGCCAGACGACTTGTAAGAAAAAAACAATATATTTGAAATAAAATAGTTTGACAGTTGTCATATTACACTAGAAAATAACTATGAAAAAATATACAAAATCTGGAAGAATGAATCCTTGTAAATTAGAAATTGATGATTTACAAGAACTGATTAAGATATTGAGAGAAAAAATTCCTAATTCAGAAAGAAAAGAAGATTTTGAAATAACCACAAATCTTAAAAATATCAATATAAACTCGAATAGTTTAGAAGATTTTTTGGCTCATAGAGAATTACCCAATAATTTTAATAGGTTATCACTAAGAAATATTAGTTGGAATGAAAATAGAATAGATAAAAGTATTCGAATTGAATTTACTGTAAACTTTATTGAACTAAATATTGATGGAATGGATGAAACTTGGGTTTTAGGTAAGTATACTCAAGTTTCAAATTTTCTAAAAAACAAAAAACCATGGTTTTGGGCCATAAACAAAATTTTTCCATATCTACTTGGTGTTATTCTAACAATTTCATTAATAGCTATTTCTACATTTATAAAAAATCAAGAAATAATTTACTCAATAAGTACAATAATCTTTTTAATTTCTACAATTTATGCAGGTATCTTAAATTTAAAAGGTACATTTTTACCTTATACACAGATTATAATAAATACCAAAAAATCTTTTTTAAATTTAGAAAATATAACATTACTTATTTCTTTATTGAGTTTATTAGTATCAATTATTGGAGGAATAATTATTCCTCTATTTCAAAAAAGTTGAACAACGAAAATGCCCCGCTACGCAAAGTCTCCAACTTTGAGTATGTGTTTCTCAGTCGCCAACTGACCTTAAAATTAAAATATTATAAAAACAAAATCGGTTAAAAACCGAAAGTCACTTCCTCAAAGTAGGAGACTTTGTGGAACGTTGTGATAAATATCTGAAATCAAAAAACGTTGATTCAAAATCTGAAATCTGCTCCTCTCTATACTGAAAACTATTGTTTCCAAATACAACAATAATTTAAAGCATTACTTTACAAATTACACCAATACTTTTTATCAATTAGTCCGATTTGTCAGTTCGAGCGCAGTCGAGAACCCGCTATACATCTCGACTGCGCTCGATGTGACAAAAAAATATTGGACTAAAATATAGTAATGAATGGTATCAGTATTCTATTCATAGGTATTCAAATCTAGATTAAGAATAGTACCTACTCTGCTAAACTCTTCATTAATCTTTGCATTCAGGATAAATTGTTCATTAGTTATAGGATGATTAAAAATTAACTGATGTGCATGAAGCATCATTCCTTTCAGTTCAAAATTCTCCAACCATAATTTATTTTGTTTGTTACAACCGTGTGGCCGACTTCCTAAAATGGGATGAAAAATATGTTTGAAATGTTTTCGTAATTGATGCATACGTCCGGTTTCAGGAATCGCTTCTACCAAACAATATCGTGACGTAGGTTTATTGTTAAATTCTAACTCAATTTCGGTACTTTGCAATCGATGAAAGTAGGTTATTGCATTTTGTATAATGCCATCATCATTGGTTAAATCATAATCAATCGTTAGTTCTTCGGGTGACCAACCCCGTAAAATTGCTAAATATTTTTTTTCGACTTCGCGTGTGGCAAAACGATCATTCATAATTTTTAAAACTTTTTTATCCAACGCAAATAACAAGACACCAGATGTTTTGCGATCTAACCGATGAATAGGATAAACGTGTTGCCCTCCTATTTGATTTCTCAATTCTTGAATAGCAAAAACTTTTGCATCGCGCGCATAAAATGATTTGTGGACCAACAATCCACTTGGCTTATTAATTGCTATAATATATTCGTCTTGGTAAAGAATTTCTAACATTTGGCAAAAATAAAAGAGATTTCTATTGAAATCTCTTTTTTGACTTATTTATTTCTATGCTTTTCTTTTTTCATTTTAGTTCGAAAACAAAGTCGGTTAAAAATAGAAAGTCACTTCCTCATAGTTGACGACTTTGTGGAGCGTTGTGATAAAGATCTGAAATCAAAAATAGTTGATCAAAAATCTGAAAATCTCAACCCAACCAACCATCACGATCCAAACTTCTATACTGAATGGCTTCAGCGATATGTCCAGAAACAACATGGGGAGCAGCATCCAAATCGGCTATCGTTCTGGCCACTTTCAAAATTCTGTCATATGCACGTGCCGAAAGATTTAATCGTTCCATAGCCGTTTTTAACAATTGTTTTGAAACATCATCAAGTGCACAATATTCTCTGATATGTTTCGTGTTCATTTGTGCATTATAATGTATATTTTCCATTTGCTCAAAACGACCTGATTGAATTTCACGAGCAGCAGTAACTCGCTTTCGAATGTCAACACTACTCTCTGCTTTTCTGTCATCTGATAATTTTTCGAAAGGAACAGGAGTAACTTCTATGTGAATATCAATTCGATCCAATAAAGGACCTGATATTTTACTCAAATATCGTTGCATCTCGTGTGGTGAAGAAGTTTGTGGCGAATCTGGATCATTGAAGAAACCACTTGGACTAGGATTCATACTTGCCACCAGCATAAAAGACGATGGATAAGTAACGGTAAACTTAGCTCTAGAAATAGTTACTTCTCGATCTTCCAATGGTTGACGCATCACTTCAAGAACATCCCGTTTAAATTCGGGTAATTCATCCAAAAATAAAACACCATTATGTGCCATAGAAATTTCACCTGGCTGTGGATAACTCCCCCCTCCCACTAAAGCCACATTCGAAATAGTATGATGCGGACTGCGAAACGGTCTTTGATTCATCAAGCCCACTTCTTTTAGTTTTCCAGCTACGCTATGAATTTTAGTCGTTTCTAATGCTTCACGCAAAGTCATGGGAGGCAAAATACTGGGTAAACGTTTGGCTAGCATTGTTTTTCCAGCACCAGGTGGACCAATCAAAATAATATTATGTCCTCCGGCTGCAGCAATTTCCATACACCGCTTAATACTCTCTTGTCCTTTGACATCTGAAAAATCAAATTCAGGAAAATCTAAATCTTTATAAAACTCAGCTCTAGTGTCTATTTTTGTTGGTTCCAAAGTCCCTTTCCCTTCAAAAAAATCAATGACTTCTTGTATGTTTTCAATTCCATAAACATCTAAACCAGCTACAATTGCCGCTTCTTTTACATTTTGTTTTGGGAGAAAAAAACCTTTAAAACCTTCCTCTTTAGCTTTTATCGCTATAGGTAAAGCTCCACGAATGGGTTGCAACCCTCCATCAAGAGAAAGTTCACCCATAATAATGTATTTATCAACATCATCTGCTTTGATTTGTCCAGATGCAACGAGAATCCCAATAGTCAAAGTCAAATCATAAGCTGATCCTTCCTTACGCAAATCGGCTGGAGCCATATTGATGGTAATTTTTTTACCAGGCATCGCATACCCATTATTTTTGAGTGCGGCAGCAATTCTATAACTACTCTCTTTTATGGCATTATCGGGTAATCCTACCAGGTGATATCCAATACCTTTATCAATATTTACTTCGACGGTAATCGTTGTTGCTTCGACTCCAAAAACGGCACTTCCAAAAACTTTAATCAGCATGTATGTTAATTTTGTATGAAAATTAGTAAAATATTGGCATTAATAACACTGAAATTAATTTATTTTTGAAAATTATAAATTCTAAAAAATTATGGGACTATTTAATGCCATTTTAGGCAACGCATCAGAAGTTAGTATTGAAAATGTTTCAAAAGAATTTGAACCTATTTTAATTGACGGTGAAATAATCGAGAAAGCATATAAAGTAATTAAAGACATGTTTATTTTCACCAATAAAAGGTTGATTTTGGTGGAGAAACAATTAGTTGGCACTAAAGTCGATTATATGTCAATTCCTTATTCTAGTATCAAAAAGTTTTCAAAAGAAAGTGCTGGAATACTGGACATGGATGCTGAATTAAAAATTTGGTTAAAAAGTGAAGACACACCAATCTCTAAACAATTTGGTAAGGGAGGAAACAATATCAATGAAGTCTATAAAATTTTAAGTGGACACATTTTAAAATAATAACTTCTAAAATTAAAAAAAACACCTAATACTTGTATTGTATCAGGTGTTTTTTTTATTCCTTATTTTTAACAGATTATCGATAAAATTGTTTATTATTGTGTGTAATAATCGAATAACTCCTATAATATTAAAAGACTGCTAATATATTATGATAAATTTAATAGTTTATAAGAATTGTTGTTTTTTAGAAAAACAACATTAATAAATCATTAAATTTAATGTTGAATTATCACATACCCACAAAATATAGGGGGGTAAAATGAAAAATCAATAAAAATAAAATATTATACTCTTTTTTAATAGGGGGTTTAAAATCATTTTATATTTTTATCGAAATTTAAAACTAAAAACTATGCGAAAGATTATTTTAAGTGTGATATTAATCACAATTCTAGTATTATCCATTTTTTCAATTCATCTATTTGTTGAATCATCAACATTAGGTGCACATGTTGTTGCATTAAAATTAGACACGGGAGATACAGCTTGGATGATAGTTGCTACCGCCCTTGTATTATTAATGACTCCGGGACTTGGATTCTTTTATGGCGGAATGGTAGGTAAAAAGAATGTTATTAGTACCGTATTACAAAGCTTTATGGCAATGGTTATAGTTACCGTTCTATGGGTTGTTGTTGGATTTGGATTATGTTTTGGACCATCAATAGGTGGACTTATAGGAAATCCTATGCCAAACTTATTTTTTCAAGGAGTAAGTGCTAACACTGCTTGGGAATTAGCTCCAACAATTCCAATGATTTTGTTTGCTTTATTTCAAGCTAAATTTGCAATTATTACACCAGCTTTAATAACAGGAGCTTTTGCAGAACGTGTTCGTTTCTGGGCTTACTTATTATTTATGGTTTTATTCATATTATTTGTTTACGCTCCTTTGTGTCACATGACATGGCATCCAGATGGATTGTTATTTGGATGGGGAGTATTGGATTTTGCCGGCGGAACTGTTGTACACATGAGTGCAGGATGGGCAGCTCTTGCTGGAGCTATGTTCTTAGGAAAAAGAAAAGTACAAAAATCAAATCCTGCTCGTATTACTTATGTATTATTAGGAACAGGTTTATTATGGTTCGGTTGGTTCGGTTTCAATGCTGGATCTGCTGTTGGAGCTGGAAGTCTTGCTGCTCAAGCTTTAGGAACTACTACAGTTGCTGCTGCTGCTGCTGCAATGGGTTGGGTATTTCTTGACAAAATCCTTGGACACAAACTTTCTGCAATGGGAGCTTGTATTGGTGCTGTTGTAGGTTTAGTAGCTATTACACCTGCTGCTGGATTCGTAAGCATTCCTCATGCAATGGCAATTGGTATTATTGCCAGTATTGTAAGTAACCTTGTAGTGAGTAAATTCCCTAAAGGAAAAATTGATGATGCTTTAGATGTATTTGCTTGTCACGGTGTTGGAGGTATGGTAGGTATGCTTTTAACTGGTGTATTTGCATCAAAATCTGTAAATGCGATTGTAGGAGATAACCAAGGTTTAATTTTTGGTGATGCTACTTTGTTTTTAATTCAATTAAAAGCATTAGTTCTTGTTTCTGTATTTGCATTTTCAGTATCCTATTTCCTTTTCTTTATTGTAAATAAAATTACTCCTTTAAGAGTTTCTGAAGAAAAAGAAGAATTAGGTTTAGATATTTCTCAACACGGAGAATACCTATAAATCATTTTTTATAAAATAAATTTAAACACTCTGAAAATTAGTTTTCAGAGTGTTTTTTTTATCCCAATTAAAACAAATAGAAATAAATTCTATAAGATGTTGCAATACAAATTATTGTTCTATAAAATTTATCAAATAACTAATAGAATAAAATTATAATTTCTATTTCTTCTCGAAACAGAATTCTAAGACATCCTGTCTCTATATAAATCAACTCCATCCCAATAAAAATTGAAATGGAGTTGATTTTAAATTCTGAATAAGTTTTACTGTTTAATCAAGTTGACCACTTTTTGGTTAATACCTTGTTTAATCAATACAAGATATTCACCTGATGGTAAATCTTCGCCAAATAAAATGGATTGTCCATTACTCTTTTCAATCCTTTTTACCATTCTGGCAAGCATGTCATATACTATTACTTCAACATTTTCATTGCTGTCCCCTTCCACAACTAAAGTAAACTGGTGATCGGTTGGGTTGGGATAGGCTTTTACATTGAATATAATAGGTTCTATAATTGTTTTATCAAGCTGTACCAATTTTGCATTAGATTTTGGTGCTATACAATCTGGCGTACATTTGCCCAAGAAGTCTCCATGATTAAGGTGCTCCTGCACTGCAGACTCATCGACGCAAATAGTTACGCATGGGTTCTTCGTGCTACCCGTTCTATGACAGATCGTAACTTTGGCGTTACCGCTATTTCCTGCAAAGCAGCGGACATCCTCAGCATCAACCTTTGCTGCCAATTCATATGAAGTTACATAAGAACATCCATTAGCATCTATTACTGTTGCAATGAATCTTGCATCTGCCAAAAGCGTCACATTTACTGAATAGCTACCATTGATTGGTATTGAAGTGGATGAGGCAGCCACTGTATTTGTTGCGGAAGTAATACCTGTTGATAAAACTGAATTTGTATTTGCTCCCGGATTCCATAACTCGTCGCCAGCTGAGTTAATAAAATCATAGATCATTTTACCATCAACACGAACAGCCGCAGGTGCTACTCCAGGGGTTATACCATTTACCATTGTAATTTTTATAGTGTACGGAGCGGTACCTCCAAATGGCGTTGCTGTGATTGTTGCAGTCTGATCACCTGCATAACCAAAGTAGAGTGTAGGTTTATTGGTAACGATAGTTGCAGAAAGGGTTGCAGCTCTTGTTACAATAAATGAACAACTCTTTGTGTTACCAGCGGCGTCAGTTGCCGTATAGGTAATAGTAGTGACTGTATTTGGAGCGAAAGTTGATCCTGAAACTGGCCCTGCAGTTTGTGCTATTGTTACAGCACAGTTATCATTTACAACAGGTGTTGACCATGTTGCTATAGATTGACAAGCAGACAATGTAATATTTACCGGACAAACTATTGTTGGAGCCGTCACATCTTTTGCCGTTAACACTACTGTTTTTACATCTGTAAGTCCAGCGCCATCTGTGGCAGTTACCAGTACATTGATAGTCCCGTTATGAGAAGATGAAACAACAGATCCAATTGAAGGAATCTGAGTAATTATCGTTCCTGTGCAATTATCCGTTGCAGTTCCTCTTACATCTGGAATTGTTACTGAACAACTGGCATTTAAATTTACATTCTGACTAGCCGCTGGTATAAGTACTGGCGCAATTACATCTTTTGCCGTTAACACTACTGTTTTTACATCTGTAAGTCCAGCAGCATCTGTAGCAGTTACCTGTACATTGATGGTTCCGTTGTGAGTTCTGTAAGTCCAGCAGCATCTGTGGCAGTTACCTGTACATTGATGCTTCCGTTATGGAAAGATGAAACAACAGATCCAATTGAAGGGCTCTGCGCTATTGTCGTTCCTGTGCAATTATCCAGCCGTTAACACTACTGTTTTTACATCTGTAAGTCCAGCGGCATCGGTAGCGGTTACCTGTACATTGATGCTTCCGTTATGGGAAGATGAGACCACTGAACCAACTGCTGGAATCTGTGCTATTGTCGTTCCTGTGCAATTATCCGTTGCGGTTCCTCTTACATCTGGAATCGTTACAGAACATGATCCGTCAAGGTTTACATCCTGATCCAATGCTACTGTGAGTACTGGAGCCGTCAAATCTTTAGCCGTTAACACAACTGTCTTAACATCTGTAAGACCAGCGGCATCGGTAGCAGTTACCTGTACATTGATGCTTCCGTTATGGGAAGATGA
>NZ_JSYM01000004.1 GCF_000812945.1 Flavobacterium sp. AED | reverse complement strand
TTACAATAACTAATTATAATGCATCTTATACCTATGCTGCAAGTCCATCAACTGGGGTTGTAATTTCAGGAAATACAGTAACTGCTCCAACAGGAAGTTATGCCTTAACGGCTACACTGGGAACTTGTACCTCAGTAGCATCATCTGGTGTAACCATTAATGCGCAACCTGCAACACCAGTACAACCTATTCTAAGCACTGTAATACAGCCAACCTGTAGCGCCTCAACAGGAAGTTTTACAATAACTAATTATAATGCATCTTATACGTATGTTGCAAGTCCATCAGCTGGAGTTGTAATTTCAGGAAATACAGTAACTGCACCAACTGGAAGTTATACCTTAACGGCTACACTGGGAACTTGTACTTCTGTAGCATCATCTGGTGTAACCATTAATGCGCAACCTACAACACCAGTACAACCTATTCTAAGCACTGCAATACAGCCAACCTGTAGCGCCTCAACAGGAAGTTTTACAATAACTAATTATAATGCATTTTATACTTATGCTGCAAGTCCATCAACTGGGGTTGTAATTTCGGGAAATACAGTAACTGCGCCAACTGGAAGCTATACCTTAACGGCTACATTGGGAACTTGTACCTCAGTAGCATCATCTGGTGTAACCATTAATGCGCAACCTACAACACCAGTACAACCTATTCTAAGCACTGTAATACAGCCAACCTGTAGCACCTCAACAGGAAGTTTTACAATAACTAATTATAATGCATCTTATACTTATACTGCAAGTCCATCAGCTGGAGTTACAATTTCCGGAAATACAGTGACTGCACCAAGTGGAAGTTATACCTTAACAGCTACACTGGGAACTTGTACTTCTGTAGCATCATCTGGTGTAACTATTAATAATCAGGCTATTAATACTTGGAATGGTTCTGTATGGTCTACTGGATTAGCCCCAACAAGTTCTGATAAAATAATTTTTGATGGATTTTATTCTTCAGCGACTAATATCAATGCTTGTTCTTGTCAGGTAAATTCAGGTAAATCGGTAACTATTTTATCTGGTGGAACTCTAAAAATAACTAATGAGGTTACTGTTTTAGGTACTGGAACCCTAACATTTGAGAATAATTCTAGTTTAGTGCAAATAAATGATGCTGCAATAAATACCGGTAGTATAACTTATAGAAGACAAACGAACTCAATAAGTAAATTTGACTACACCTATTGGTCTTCTCCAGTGTCCCCACAAACATTGTATAATGTATCCCCAAACACCCTTTATGATAAGTTTTTTTCTTATAATGCTATATTAGATGTTTGGACCCCGGAAAATTCGGGAAATAATATGGTAAAAGGGATTGGTTATATTATTCGGGGTCCTGAAAATTATGTTGCACCAACGCCTCCTGGCTTGTACGAAGCTAATTTTAAAGGTGTACCAAATAATGGAACAATCACTGTTTCAATTGGAGGATTAGACAGCTCAAATCTTATAGGAAATCCATATCCATCTGCTTTAGATGCAGATAAGTTTTTAACGGATAATAGTTCGGTTTTGGATGGAACTCTTTATTTCTGGACACATAGTACGGCTATCGCCAATAACGTTTATTCTTCTAATGATTACGCTTCTTATAATCTTACAGGGGGAGTTGGAACAGATGGTGTAGCCTATTTACAAGGAGGTACTGTTGCTCCAAATGGTGGGCAAAAACCTTCCGGTAAAATTGGATCAGGGCAGGGATTTTTTGCTACAGGTAAGGCTAGTGGCACTGCTACATTCAATAATAGTATGAGGGTTGGTGTAGGTAGTATAACAGGAGATAATTCTCAGTTTTTCAAGATGACTAATTCAAAAACTACAAGTTTAATAGAAAAACATAGAATTTGGCTTAATCTAACCAATGCAGAAGGCGCTTTTAAGCAAACCTTACTTGGTTATGTTACTAATGCTACTAATGGATATGATAATTCTTTTGATGGAGAGAGTTTTGATGGAAACCAGTTTGTCGATTTTTACAGTGTAAATGAAGATAAAAATTTAACCATACAAGGAAGGGCTTTGCCTTTTGATGAAGACGATGTGGTCTCTTTAGGCTTTAGTTCTACTATTGAAGGTGCCTTTTCTATAGGTATTGATGAAGTTGATGGATTGTTTACGTCTCAAGATGTTTTTATTGAAGACAAGAATACAAATAGTATTAAAAACTTAAAAGAAGGACCTTATACTTTTACTACTGAATCGGGTACTTTCAATGATCGTTTTGTATTGCGATATACCAATACTAATAAAACTTTAGATACGGATAGCTTTGAAACATTGGAAAAAACGATTTTGGTTTCTAATAAGAATAAACTAATAAAAATCAATTCATCCGTTGAGATGATAAATAAAGTTCAGGTGTATGACCTGTTGGGAAGATCGGTTTATCAAAAAATAGATGTAGATTTAAATGAATTAACAATATCTAATTTAGTCATAAATAATCAAGTATTGCTTGTTAAAATTTTATTGCAAAATGGCAAAACAGTGACTAAGAAAATTATTTATTAAAGAGAATTAAAAAATAATATATACTTGTAATCAGGTATTTGCGCTTTTTCAGGTCCTTATAGCGCATTAAATCCTGCACCTTTATAATAAAAACCCGTTCTAATTTGTATTAGAGCGGGATTTTTTTTGAGTATTTTTCTTATGAAATATAAAATAATTTATAAAAAAAACGTATTTTGACTGATAAAATGGCGTTTTGTCGATTTTTTTTATAATTTTATTGTGATACTTAAACTGACAAATCGTTATTAATGCATAAATGAATCAGATGATGAAAAGAGACAATTATAATAAATATCTATTGTAATTATATTTTGAACAGATTCTATAATTTATCTAAATAAAATTCACCATAAATCTTAAGTAGAGATACTTAGGTATAGAATAAACCATAGGATTAGCTTCGTAATATTGATTAGTTTGAATTAATAAACGATGTAAATAGCTTAAAAAAGGGATTGATAATCCTAAAATTTTCAAAATCATAGATATTATAATGTAGTAATTATAGTAAGCGTTTATTAAAGAATCTTAAAAACGATGAATTATGAAAAAATTTTTACCCATAGTTGTTTTTTTTATGTTTTTCCAAATACGTGTGAATGGACAAACAAATACATATACAGGATTAAATGGTGATTGGAATACGGCTTCAAAGTGGTCTTTGAATTTAGTACCAACAGCAGCTCATGATGTAGTAATACCTTTTGGAAAAATTGTTAATATATCGGCTGATTCATTTGCTAAAACCCTAAGTATTTCTGGCATTTTGACAATCAGTGATACTAAACGGCTTACTGTTTATGATGATTTTACGGTCAATACTGGAGGAATATTTGATATGGGTTCTGGGAGTGACTTAACCACTCTTGTAGTTTATGGTGATTATGTTAATAACGGGACAACTGATTTTTGGAAAAGTAATGTTGTTATAGCTGGTGATCTTACCAGTGTTTTGACTTCTACATTACAAAAGCAGGGAAATGTTGTAGTAGGGGGAAATATTGCTGGTTTATTTGATACAGCCGGAGGTGATGGGTATCAACAAATTTATGCTGTAAATCCTCATGCATCAGTAACAATTGATCCCTCTTTGTTTGTTCCTAATGTTGTACCTGGGACTCAAGTAACAAGCCCAACAGAGACCACGGTCCTAGTGGCTTTAGTTAATGCGATTATATACGGAGGAAGTTGTTCATTTACAACTACTGATCCGTTGAATGTTACTGTGTGTTCTGGGTATAATGCGGTATTTACAACAGCTACCTCCGGGGCCTCTCCTGCGTATCAATGGCAGATTAATACGAATAATGGTTCGGGTTGGTATGATTTAACAAACGATGCTATTTATTCAGGAGTAACTACAACAACGCTAACTGTTAGCGGTATTACAGTTACAATGGATAAATATAAATACAGAGCAAAAATCACATCGGCTTCTTGTATAAAGAATGGTAACTATGGGGTGCTTACGGTAAACACATCACCATCAGCTCCTAGTGTAGGAACAATAACTCCGCCTACTTGTGCTTTGCCAACGGGTAGTGTAGTTTTAAGTGGTTTACCAGCGACTGGGACTTGGACATTAAATCCGGGAGGTATAACTGGAACGGGGACTAATGCCACTATTTCCGGTCTATCTGCAGGAACCTATAACTATACCGTGTCTAATGGAACATGCACTTCATTAGCCTCGAGCAATGTGGTGATATTATCATTGACCACTACTTGGAATGGAACATCATGGTCAAATGGAACACCCACGAGTGCAAAAAATATTGTCTTTAGTGGGGGTTATACCTCTTCATCTGATTTGGCTGGTTGTTCTTGCCAAGTAACTTCAGGAGCTGTAGTCTTTTTAAATACTTTAACGATAACTAATGGTGTTAATGTAACGGGAGGGTCGTTGACATTTGAAAATAATGCAAGTTTATTGCAAATAAATAATGTTGCTAATTCTGGGAGCATAATCTACAAACGAAAAACTACAGCAATTCTAAATTCTGATTATACCTATTGGTCGTCACCAGTAGGGAATCAACAATTGATAAATGTTTCTCCTAATACTTCTTCTGACAAGTTTTATTCTTTTGATGGAGCTTCAGATTCATGGGTTGGAGCAGCACCTACAGCTACCATGGTTTTGGGTAAGGGATACATTATTCAGGGACCAGAAAATTATTCAGCGAGTTCTAGGTCAGTTTATGAAGCCTCTTTTGTAGGTGTCCCAAATAATGGAGATATTTCTATATCTGTGCCAACTTCTTTTTCAGCTGAAACCTCTCATCTTATTGGGAATCCATATCCATCTGCAATAGATGCTAATTTGTTTTTAACTGCTAATTTGAGTGCTTTGGACGGGACTATTTATTTTTGGACTCATAATACGGCTATAACTAATAATCTATATACATCGGATGATTATGCTTCTTATAACTTAACAGGAGGGACAGAAACTACAAAAGCCATTAGTTCGGGGGTTAATAATACTGTGTCAGACGGGAATATTGCTTCTGGGCAGGCATTTTTTATTACTGGAAGAATTAGCGGAACTGGGACTATTTTATTTAATAACAATATGCGTAAGGCTGGGCAAAATTCAAGTTTTTTTAAATTTAGTACTAAAAAAAATAGAAAACAATTAGAGGTTGTTGATAAACATCGTGTTTGGTTGAGTTTGTCTAATGCAAAAGGGGCTTTCAAACAAACTTTACTGGGTTATGTAGCAAATGCTACTAATGGATATGATAATTCTTTTGATGGAGAGAGTTTTGATGGAAACCAGTTTATCGATTTTTACAGTGTAAATGAAGATAAAAATTTAACCATACAAGGGAGGGCTCTGCCTTTTGATGAAAATGATGAGGTTTCATTAGGCTTTAGTTCTACTATTGAAGGTGCCTTTTCTATAGATATTGATGAAGTTGATGGATTGTTTGCGTCTCAAGATGTTTTTATTGAAGACAAGAATACAAATAGTATTAAAAACTTAAAAGATGGACCTTATACTTTTACTACAGAATCAGGTACTTTCAATGATCGTTTTGTATTGCGGTTTACTGATAAAACTTTAGGGACTGGCACTTTTGATAAAGGAGATAGTGCCGTTTTAGTCTCTAATAAAAATAAACTGATAAAAATAGATTCATCGGTTGAAGTGATAAATAAAGTTGAGGTATATGATTTGTTGGGTAGAACAGTATATGAAAAAATAAATATTGATGCCAATAAATTAGTACTACCAAATTTAGTCATGAATGATCAAGTCTTGCTTGTTAAAATTATATTAGAAAATGGTAAAACTGTAACAAAGAAAATTATTTATTAAAACGGCTTCAAGTATTATAAAAAAAGCGCATTTTGTTGAAACAAAATGCGCTTTTTTTTATTTGCAATTTTTCTAATCTAAATCCCTAAACGATACGTATATATAATAAAATAGCTTTTAAACTGATATAATTGTCTTTAAACGGTTTAATTTTGTTTATATATTATTTTTTTATGTTTTTGTAAGAATCGTCTTTTGCTAAAATACCATAGAACGGTAAAAGATTTTATGTAAATTCCAAACAAATATGATTAAGAAATTATTACCCCATTTTTTTTTAGTTTTAATTAAATTTCCTGTTTCTTTTCAAACAAATGCAAGAAAAAAAGACAGGGTTACTACCGGAGATAACTCTTTAAAATTACTGTCTTTATTTTATGATAATAAACCTAGCCTTTGTGTTTGTAAAATAGTATTTTTTTCTTCCTTCTTATTTTCTTTTTCATTAGCAAATGCAGCGACTATAACGAGTACTGCTACAGGAGGGACATGGACAACTGGGACAACATGGATGGGGGGTGTCGCGCCAGTAGCTGGCGATAATGTAATAATAGCGACAACTGGAGTGAATACGGTTACTCTAGGAGCTAATGCTAGTATTGTAAATGTTACGATAAACTCAGGGGCCACTTTAAATATTGCTAACATAACACTTACCGCAACGGGTACTTTTATAAATAACGGTACTCTTACAGGAACAACAGGTATTGTTGCGCTTACTGGAAATTTTACAAATTCAGGGAATTTTACTTTGAGTACAGGTCGATTAACTATAAGTACAGGAAATTTTACTAATTCTGGAACTTTTACTTTTACTGGAGCAGGGAGGTTGCTTTTAGGAGGGAATTATACTAATTCTGGAACAGCTACATTATTATCTGCGCTAGTTCAATTTACAGGAACAGCTAATCAAACAATACAAGGTTTTACTACAACAGGAGCTGTTAGTATGCTAAAAACAGCTGGTATAGCTACTTTTACAGGAAATGTAAATGGTGGTGGATTAACAATTAATGGAACCGGAGGAACATTAAACTTAGGGTCAGGTACGCATACCTTCTCAAGTACATGGACTAGAACTGCAGGTACACTTGATTGCAGTTCCGGTATTTTGAGAATTGGAGCAAGCATCTCAGGAACTGGAGGGGCATTTGTAGCTGGTACAGGTACGGTTGAATATTATAGACTAGGAAATCAAACAGCAGCTGTTCTTACCTATAACAATCTTACGCTTTCAGGTTCAGGGACAAAAACATTTTCAACTACTCCTACTGTAAATGGAAAACTTCTTCTTGCAGGTACTGCGGTGGTGGTTGTGACAACTGGAGTTATAACTTATGGTTCGAATGCTACACTGCAATATGATACCACAAATGCAAGAACGGTAACCTCTGAGGAATGGATTACTCCATTTTCTGCTGCCGGTGGTGTTATTCTTAATAGTGCTCAAATAATAAGCTTAAATACTGCTAAAGTTTTTAATGTTGGAGTTCCACTTATCATTAATAGTAGTGCAAAGTTGACAACTAATAATCTAGGATTAACTTTTGGGGGTAATTTTATTAATAATGGAGGAACATTTACCGCAGGTAGTTCTCCAATTGTCATTACAAATACTATGGCAATTCAAAGTATTGCAGGTTTTGCTACAACTGGATTAGTGTCAATGTCAAAAACAGCAGGGATTGCAACTTTTGTTGGTAATGTGAATGGAGCTGGATTAACCATAAATGGAATTGGAGGAGCATTAAATTTAGGAACAGGATTAACAAATACTTTTACCGGCGATATTACTCTGACAAATGGAACATTGAATGGAGGTGCGAGTCTTCTTAATGTGAATTCAACAAGTGCTACGGCTTGGAATGGTTCTGGAACTAATTTTAGCGCCGGTTCAGGAACAGTCAATTTTGGAGGAGTAGCACAAACATTAGCTACAGTATCAACGTTTAATAATCTTACGGTTTCCAATTCAGGAACAAAAACTCTATCAGGTGTACCAACTATAAACGGTATTCTTTCTATGGAAGGAACGGCTACGGTTTCTGTAGTGCCAATCTATGGTGGGACGGCTACTTTGCAATATAATACAGCAACCGCTCGTACAGCAGGTGTAGAATGGAAGACACCATTTGCAGCAACAGGTGGTGTTAGTATTATAAATACAGGAATTATAACTTCTAACGGGATTAAAGTTTTTAATGTTTCAGTACCTCTTACTATTGCGAGTGGAGCAACATTAGATAATGGTAGTTTCTCGATTTCGGGAGGTTCAACTTTAACGGTGGCTAACGGTGGTACATTAAAAATAAACGGTGCAAGTACGTTTCCGACTTTTACAACCACGACATTAGGTGTAACAAGTACCACTATATATAGTGGTAACAATCAAACTGTGGCAACAAAAAATTACGGAATTTTGTTTCTTAGTGGCTCGGGGAATAAGACTTTTGCAGCGGCAACTACTATTTCGGGAGATTTAGGAATAAATGGTACTGCTGTGGCTCTTTTTCCAAATGGATCGACATCGGCATCGGGAACTTTAACGCTTGGAGGAACGCTTCAGACTGCATTAGGCTCATGGGGAGGTACTATTTCTGCAGCAACTCATACAAATAGTACGTGGTTTGGCTCTACAACTACAGGTGTTTTAAATGTGTTGACTTCTTGTTTGCCTGGAACTTGGCTGGGATCTTCTAATACTGACTGGAATACACCGGGAAACTGGTGTGGAAATAGTGTACCTACAGCGACAAGTGACGTTACAATTACTACAGCAACTAATCAACCAATAATTGGTGCTACTGGAGGTATTTGCCGTAATATTACTATTGCGAGTGGTACAAATTTGTCTATTTCTGGTTCAAATACTTTGACACTGACTGGGAATTGGATTAATAACGGAACCTTTACCCCTAATAGCAGTAACGTAATTTTTAATGGAGTGGGTGTTCAATCTATTGGAGGGACAAGCGCTAATATATTTAATAATCTTACTAATTCTAATACAGGTGCAGCCGTTACTGCTGTGGCTGCCATTACAGTAAATAATAATCTAAACATTACTAATATGGCATCAGTGCTTGATATGTCTACTTTTGCATTGATTGGTGGTGGGACTTTTTCTAATTCAGGGATTGGACAACTTAAGACTGCTAATTCTTCTGCTACACCAATTCCATTAGGGATAACTTGGGCTAGTACGGTGGTATATAATAATGCAACAGGCAGCCAAACTATTGTTGGTGGGACTTATAATGGATCTCCTTCTCTTCAATTAGATAATACTTCCGGAACTCAGGTAGCTTCAGCATCAATAGTGACTGGTGCTCAGTTTAATATGAGTAATGGCGGTGCTCCCGTTTTTGATATGAATGGGTTTAATTTAACCGCAAATGCTATAAATATTGTAGCTCCCAATGCTGTTTTGGACATGCGAAGCGGTAGTTTAGCTTATACAACAGTTCCATCAATGGATGGGACAGTACGTTTTTCTGGGGTTACCAATGGTAAGGCTTTTGAATCGGGAACCGTTGAGTATTATGGTTTGACACAAACAGTTACTAGTGGTAATTATTATGATCTTTTGTTTTCAGGCATTAACGGTGTTTATACTATGGCTAGTAATATAAATATTGATAACACACTTGACATAACTAATGGAGCAGTTACGCTTCAACCTTCTTTAACTTTAACAGTAGGAGACAAGGTAACGGTAATTAATCCAGGAAAATTAACGCTAGAAAATAATTCGAGTTTAATACAAACTACATTTACGGGTTCAAATACAGGGAATATAATTGTAAAAAGAAACACAACACCACTACTTTTATATGATTTTACGTTTTGGTCTTCTGCTACGAGCGGTCCACAAACCTTGTTTGATTTTTCCCCAAATACTTTAGGTGATAAATACTTCATTTATGATAATGATTATGCTAATGTAAATGCTTCAACTACTGTTTTTGAACCAGGAATTGGGTATCTTATTCGTTCTCCAGAAGGAACAAGTACAAGCACTCCAACGGTCAATACTTCATTTATGTTTACTGGAGTTCCTAATAATGGCACTATAAGTGTTCCAGTAACTGTAAGAACATCAGGGCCAGATATTGGAACAGGTGAGCGATTAGTAGGAAATCCTTATCCATCGGCATTAGATGCGGATGATTTTATTGATGCAAATATTACCACAGGAACTGGTACACAAACTATTTCTGGCACATTGTATTTTTGGTCTCACAATCATAGAATAGTAGCAAATAATTATGATGATACTGATTTTGCCACTTATACTAAAGCCGGAGGAGTAGGGGTTTTCTCTGGAACAGGAAATATATTAGCACCAACTAGATATATTGCTTCAGGGCAAGGTTTTTTCGTAGAGGTAGATGCAGATGGAGATGTTGTTTTTGATAATTCAATGAGAGATATTAATAATACAAATACTAATTTCTATAGATCAGCGTCAATTTCAAAAAAGCAAGATGATGCAGGAGAGAGTAATAGAATTTGGCTTAATTTGACAAATAATTCTTTAAACGGAAGCCAGACATTAGTAGGCTATGTTACGAATGCTACTAATGATTTTGATCCAGGGTACGATGGATTGGTCTACAATGATACGCATCCCTATTCCTTATATAGTATACTTGGAACTGATAAGTTAGCAATACAGGCAAGAGCATTGCCATTTGTTGATACCGATAGTGTTCCTTTAGGATATGCTATAAATGTTGCTGGAAATGCCACTATCGCTATTGATCATGTCGACGGATTATTTTTAGATAATCAAAACATTTATCTTGAGGATAAAGTATTGAATATAGTTCATGATATTAAAGCAGCACCCTATGATTTTAATTCAGCTATAGGAACTTTCAATGATCGTTTTGTATTGCGTTATACTGACAAAACTTTAGGAACCGGTAGTTTTGAATCAAATGATACTAGCGTTTTAATTTCTAAAGATAAAAATGAATTAAAAGTAAAATCAGAGCTTGAAAATATAAAACGAGTTACTGTTTTTGATTTAATCGGAAGGAAAGTGTTTGATAAAGAAGCGGTAAATAGTAATGAATTTCGTACTTCAACTATTACTTTAAATAAGCAAACGGTAATAGTAAAAGTAACTTTAACTAATGGTCAGATAATTTCTAAAAAAGTACTTTACTAGAGTATTTAACCAATTTAAAATTTTATAAAATCCCATTCTGTCTCTACAGAATGGGATTTTTTTTTGAATCCAATAAATAAAAATTAAGGAGCAGCAGTCTTTAATTATTTATTCATATTGAATCTGTAGTGAATATTCAATTCCTCTGGACTTTCTCAAATTTCTTAAGTAAATATCACTAAAAGTGGGTATTGTATTACAAAAATATTGTCTATAATTTTATAGATGCTCTTAAAATGAAACAATTATGAATTTTTTTATCATTCATATTGAAACTATAAATCCGATTTAATTTGATGTTAAAACTACATTTTTTCGCTATTTTCTTCAGTCTTTTTTTTAATAATTCCAGCTATTCTCAACAAGGGAAAGTAGACTTGGCATTTAATGTTTTAGATGATGGTCTTCAAGGGGATGGTTTTGATAGTACAGTTAGAACAGTTGCTTTGCAAGCCGATGGAAAATTAATAGTAGGAGGTGATTTTTTGAATTTTAATGGTGCCGTAACTCCGTATTTATGTAGATTGTTTTCAGATGGTTCTAAAGATATTTCTTTTGGGTTAGGCTCTGGTTTTAATGGAAAAATATATTGTTCTATACTCCTGCCAGATGGGAAGATAATTTTAGGAGGATCTTTTACCGCTTTTGATGGCTCAGCAGCAGGACGATTAATACGACTTAACAGTGATGGTTCTTTTGATGCTACTTTCAATACTTCAGTCGCTGCAAGTACTGGTATAGTTCATGGTTTAGCTTTACAAACTGATGGGAGTATTGTTATTGTAGGAAGTTTTACAAAGTATAATGGTATAACAGTAAACCATATCGCCCGGATATTGCCAAACGGGAATTTAGACACTTCTTTTGTTACGGGGTCTGGAGCAAGTGCAAATGTAGATGAAGTACAGATCCAAACTGATGGAAAAATAATTGTTGCAGGTTCTTTTATTTCTTTCAATGGAACTATTTGTAACCGAATAATAAGATTAAATAGTAATGGCTCTATTGATGCTGCATTTGGAATTGGAACAAGTTTTAATGATAATATTGGGGCTCTTTCCTTGCAACCTAATGGAAAAATTTTGGTTGGAGGAGATTTTACAAGCTATAATGGAACAGCGGCCAATAGAATCATTCGTTTAAATACTGATGGATCCATTGATAGTAGTTTTATTTCTGGATCAGGATTTAGTACAGTAGGAGTAAATAGTATAAAAGTAGATTCTAGCGGGTCGATTATGGTTGCAGGTTCTTTTACAGGGAATTATAATGGGACAGCAGTCAATAGATTAGTTTTGTTAGGTTTTAATGGAGTTATTAATCCTTTATTTGATATTGGTTTTGGTCCTTCGTCTGCAACGGTTTATGCATTAGCCGATGCGCCCGATGGTTCTTGGTTTGTGGGAGGCTCTTTTTCTGTTTTTGATTCCCAAAATCAAGGCAGGCTTGCCAAAATCGACGCAGTTGGAACTTTAGATATTGGATATCTAACCGCGGGTGTAGGTTTTGATAATTCGGTTTTAAAGATTATTTCTTTACCAGATAATAAGACGATGGCTTTTGGGAGTTTTACTAAATTCAATGGGGGAAGTGTCAATAGAATTGCTTGTTTGTTAGAAGATGGAGCTATCGACCCCACTTTTAATTCTTCGGGTATTGGAGCGAATAATGTAATTAAGAGTGCTGTTATACAAACAGATAATAAAATGGTTTTAGTCGGCAGTTTTACAAATTATAATGGAGTTGTTGCTAACAGAATAATAAGGACTTTATTAAATGGAGATTTAGATGCTACATTTACGATTGGTACAGGAACAAATAATCAGATTTATGCGGTAGCACTTCAGCCCGACGGAAAAATAATTATTGCCGGAAACTTTACGAATTACAATGGTGTTTCTGTTAATAGGATTGCCAGATTATTGCCAGATGGGGCGATTGATGTAAGTTTTAATACAGGTTTGGGTGCTGATGCTATAGTAGAAACTCTTTTATTACAACCGGATGGAAAGATTATTTTAGGTGGACGATTTACAACTTTTAACGGCCTTTCATATAATAAAATAGTCCGTCTGAATACGGATGGAAGCACTGATTTTGGATTTGTTATAGGCACAGGGTTTGATAAATATGTTTATACCATTGCAATACAATCAGATAATAAACTCATTTTTGGTGGGACATTTTTAAATTATGGAGGCGCTTCCGCAAAAAGAATAATCAGACTCAATAGTAATGGTAGTTTAGATACTTCTTTTACTTCTGGAGCGGGTTTTAGTAGTGGAGAAGTCAGAACAATTTTGGTTCAACCAGATAACCGATTGCTCATAGGAGGAACTTTTTCGGGAACGTATAATGGAACTGCGGTTAAACGAATGGTTCGATTAATGGCTACTGGAGTCTATGATACTACTTTTTCCGTAAATCTAAACGGTACGTTATATAGTGTTTGCTTTACTCCAAATAATAAAGTGATGATTGGAGGTAATTTTAATTCTATTTCGGGTATTACAAAACATCGTATTGCTCGTATTAAATTATGTACGAACAGCTCTATTTGGGACGGAATTGCTTGGAGTAATGGATTGCCATCTCCTGAAAAAACGATACTATTCAACGGAAGCTTCCCTTTTTTCAACTCAACAAATGCCTGTTCTTGTTCAATAAATTTAGGGAATACGGTCACAATTCCAAATGGAAATACTTTAGGGTTGATTTTCGATTATGCTGGATCAGGAACATTAGTTTTAGAAAACAATGCTGCTCTTTATCAATCAGATGATCAAATTATTAACACAGGAAATATTCGAATAAAAAGACAAACTACACCTATTTTAAAAACGGATTATACATATTGGTGCTCGCCAGCTTCAAATCAAAAACTGATTGATGTCTCTCCTCTCACACTTTTGGATAAGTTTTATTCTTTCGATGCTTCGGCAGATAATTGGAATAATGAAACACCAACAAATGTGATGGGTACAGGAAACGGTTATATTATTCGTGGTCCTGAAAATTATTCAACAATAATTCCATCTATTTATGAAGCTGTTTTTTCAGGAGTTCCTAATAATGGAATTGTTTCAGTTCCAATAGCAACAACGGATACTTCAAATCTTATAGGAAATCCATATCCATCCGCAATTGATGCCGATGTTTTTATTACAACAAATGCTGGCGTCACAGATGGGACAATTTATCTCTGGACTCATAATACGGCTATTACAAATAATGCGTATACCTCAGATGATTATGCTGTTTATAACTTGTTAGGCGGAGTAGGAACCAGTGCTGCTTTAAAATTAGGGATAAATAATACAAAACCTAATGGTAAAATTGCATCTGGTCAGGCATTCTTTGTAACAAGTATTAATGGGGGCGGAGCAGTTATTTTTAATAACAGTATGCGTGTTGCTGGAAATAATTCTAGTTTTTTTAAATCGAATGCAATAAAAAAACAAAATCAGATAAATGTTGAGAAGGATCGAATCTGGTTAAATTTATCCAATAGCCAAGGGGCTTTCAAGCAAACTTTAATTGGCTATATAGAAGGGGCCACTAATGATTATGATACCAGTTTTGATGGAGAAAGTTTTGACGGAAATGAATACATCGATTTTTATAGTATTAATCAGGATAAGAATTTGGCGATTCAAGGTAGGGCTTTACCATTTAAAGAAACAGATGTTATTCCTTTAGGTTACAGTACAACTATTGAGGGTGTTTTTACAATAAATATTGATGCCGTAGATGGATTATTATCCGATCAGGTAGTTTTTATTGAAGACAAGTTAAACAATACATTTTTTGATTTAAAAAGTGGAAGTTATACTTTTAATACAGAAATAGGTGCTTTTAATAATCGTTTTGTGTTGCGTTTTACGGATAAAACTTTAGCTGTGAAAACGTTTCAAACAGAGAAAGATTCTATTTTAGTGTTTAATAAAAACAAACAAATACAAGTGTATTCAACGGCGGAACTAATAGATAAAATTATACTATATGATTTGTCAGGAAGAAAAATATATCAAAAAAATAATATAGATAGTATTGGATTTTCGGTACCAAATTTGGGTACAAACCAATCAATCGGATTGGTGAAAATTATATTACAAAACGGACATACAGTTGTCAAGAAAATTATTTATTAAGAAAAAGTGATGTATAAAAAAACACCATCTGATAGTAGCAGATGGTGTTAGTTGTATATTTAGAAAAGTCTATTTTTCTTTAGTGGATGCTTCAAGATTTCTCTCGATACTATGTCCTGGTCTTGACCATTTTGGTTTTTCACCTAACGGAGCAAATTGAGAATCTGCTGCTTCAACCGTTTGAGGTTGAGAAACTTTTGTGAATGGTTTTTGAGGATTTAAACCTAACATTTCAAACATTTTCATGTCTTCATTTACATCAGGATTAGGCGTAGTTAGTAATTTATCTCCGGCAAAGATAGAATTGGCACCGGCAAAGAAACACATAGCTTGTCCCTCACGGCTCATGTTCATTCTTCCTGCAGATAAACGCACTTGAGTTTCCGGCATGATAATTCTGGTAGTGGCTACCATTCTGATCATTTCCCAAATTTCTACTGGTTTTTCTTCTTCCATCGGGGTTCCTTCAACGGCAACTAATGCATTTATTGGCACTGATTCCGGTTGGGGATTTAATGTAGAAAGTGCTACAAGCATTCCTGCTCTGTCTTCAATACTTTCTCCCATTCCAATAATTCCTCCGCTACAAACAGTAACATTCGTTTTACGAACATTCTCTATGGTTTGTAAACGGTCTTCAAATCCGCGTGTTGAGATTACTTCTTTGTAATATTCTTCTGAAGTGTCTAAATTGTGGTTGTAAGCATATAAACCAGCTTCCGCTAAACGATGTGCTTGGTTTTCAGTGATCATTCCAAGTGTACAGCACACTTCCATGTCCAGTTTATTTATGGTACGAACCATTTCCAATACTTGGTCAAATTCAGGGCCATCTTTTACATTTCTCCATGCCGCTCCCATACATACACGGGAAGAACCGCTTGATTTAGCACGTAAAGCTTGTGCTTTTACTTGGCTTACTGACATTAGGTCATTGCCTTCAACAGCGGTATGATAACGGGCTGCCTGTGGACAATACCCACAATCTTCTGGGCAACCACCTGTTTTTATGGATAATAAAGTAGAAACTTGAACGACATTAGGGTCATGATGCTCTCTATGAATTGAAGCTGCTTCAAAAAGCAAATCCATCATAGGTTTATTATATATTGCGATAATTTCGTCTTTCGTCCAGTTATGTTTTGTAATGCTCATCTATACGATTTTTTGATGCACCAAAAGTAGTCAAATTGTTCTAAAGAAGCAATGCAATAGTGCCTAAAAGCCAAAGGAGAACAATTTATGGACTAGTTAATCAGTTGTAAGACGGTTGTTCCAGTATAACATGAGCAACATGGTAACAATTACTGAAGAGGCAATGCCTTCAAAGAGTAAACAAATAGAATAGGTGTTCACGGATGGATTACCACCAAATAAAAATGTTTTCGGTAAGGATTTCACATAGGAATCTCCACCTTGCATGTAGCTATAGACCACCAGTCCGATGATGCTTAAAAATACACCTACTAGAGATGTAATCATTGCTGATATTGCATTAGCAATGAATGTTTTTTTACCTTCTGCAAGATTCATTGCTATAGTTCTGTTTACACCATAAAAAACAAAAAATACGTTAACAAGGCGTAAGTAAAATAAATCAGCATAGCCTAAAGCGTTCATTAATAGAAAGTAAAGGCCAATTCCAATAAAAATAAGACATCCGTTTAATAACTCTTTTGGTAGTTTCATAGGATTAATTTTTTAAATTAAAATAATTTAGTTCGTTTAGAAACAGAATGCCTTTTTGATTTTAAAAAGATTATTTTTTGAAATCTATAGCGCTTTTTTTCTTGTGTCTCTAAGTTAAATGTCTATTATATTGTGAAATTGCAGCTGTAAATTGTTTCTTATGATAACTGGATACAAACCAGAAAAGTAGATTTTTATTGATTTAACTTTGATGCTTATCCGAAGAATAACGGCTGTCCCAATATAACAGTAGCATAAATGTGACAATTACAGCTGATACGATTCCTTCAAAAAGTAAAGAAATTGAATAAGTCATTACTGAGGGATTTCCTCCAAATAAAAAAGTTTTTGACAATGACCCTACATAAGCATCACCACCTCTTGAATAGCTGTAAATTATGAGTCCAATGACACTTAAAAAAATCCCTGTGAGCGATGTGGTTAATGCCGAAGCAGCATTAGAAACAAGAATAGTTTTCCCTTCTGTAAAATTTGCTTTTAAAGTTCTGTTAGTGCCGTAAAAAACAAATAATACATTGAAGAGGCGTAAGTAAAACAAATCAGCAAGACCTAAAAGCTCCATGAACAAAAAGTAAAGTCCAATTCCAAGGAAAATTATAAATCCGTTGTAAAATTCTTTTGGCATTTTCATATGATTAATTTTTAGAAGAGTTAAAAATAATACGACTATGAGAAACAATATATGTACATCAAATTTACAGAAAATATGACAATATTTTATGAAATGTGTTAAAAAAGAATTTAATAGGAAGTTAAATTTTACTCAGGTAATCCGTTGCAGTTTTTTTGTCTTTTTCAAGTTGCTCTTTTAAAAGTGCCACCGATTCGAATTTTTGTTCAGAACGAATTCTGTGCAAAATGGAAATCCTGATTTTTTGGTTGTATAAATCGGCATCAAAATCAAAATAATGGACTTCTATAGTTTGAATTTGCCCGTCAACAGTGGGATTAAATCCAATGTTCATCATGCCAAAAACAGTTTTTTGGTTGATGGTGCTTTTTACAATATAAACCCCATTTTGTGGAATAAGCTTGTAATTTTCTTCGATTTTTAAGTTGGCAGTTGGAAAGTTTATGGTTCTTCCCAATTGTTTTCCTTTAACAACAATTCCAGTTAGGAAATAATCATAGCCTAAATATTTATTTGCCAAATCCATGTCCCCATCTAACAATGCCGTTCTGATTTTAGTGGAACTTACTGAAATGTCATTTATTTCCTGAACTGATATTTGCTCTACTTCAAAATTATACTCTTTTCCAAAAGCAATAAGGTCGTCAATGTTAGCCGTACGATTTCGGCCAAATCGATGGTCGTAACCTATAATTATTTTTTGAATATGAAATCGATCTACAAGAATAGTTTTTACAAACTCTTCGGCGGTTAATCTTGAAAAAGTCTCGTCAAAAGGGTGGATGACAAGATTTTCAATACCTATTTGCTCCAATAAAGCTATTTTTTCATCTATAGTATTGAGTAGTTTTATATCGGAATGTTCTTGTAAAACCATTCTGGGATGAGGGAAAAAAGTAAGGACTAAACTTTCGTAGTCTTCGTTTTTTGTTTTTTGGATAAGCTTTTCCAGAATTTTTTTGTGACCAATATGAACTCCATCAAAGGTGCCCAAAGTTAGGATTGTTTTTTTATTGGAACTGAAATCGTTTATAGAATGAAAAATCTTCAAAGCAAATGTTTTATAATAGTGCAAATTTATACTATCTATTTTAAAAGTAACGGTATGGAAATTAATTTTCGATAGAATTTAGCCTCGTTTCTTAAAAAAGTAACAAAAAAATAAAAAAACAAACCTCTATGAACTCATAATTCCTTTAAAATATTTAGAATTCCTTTTATACATTAACATAAATGCTTTAATTTTGAAGTTCAAATACCCATAAACCATGAAAAGAATTATACTATTCTTTGTAATTATTGTTTCTAATTCAATAATCAATGCTCAAAACGGGTCTCCTTGGAAAAGAATAGATCAAAATAAGGTTGCTGTTTCAGATCAGATAAGTGCTAAACCAATTACGGATAATCAATTGTTATTTAAATTTGATGAAACTTTAATTAAAGAATCCTTGTTGTCACTCCAAAATAAAACAAGCAATGAGAATAGAATTGAGATTTCAATTCCAAATATGAATGGTGTTTTAGAGAAATTTTCCGTTTGGGAGTCTTCTAATTTTGAACCTGAATTGCAAGCAAAATATCCACATATTAGGGCATATAAAGGTATTGGGATTACTGATAAAAATGCATCTCTTTATTTTAGTTTCTCACCAAAAGGGATTCAAACCATGATTTTAAGAGGGGAAAGTGGTTCAGAATTTATTGAGCCGTATTCAAAAGACAATACTGTTTATGTTCTTTTTAATTCGAAAAATAGATCCACAGGAAGTTTGCCATTTGTCTGTAAAACAGAAGATGTTGCATTAAACAAACAATTGCTAAGTAAGACCAGTAAAATTACAGCGAGTAATAAGGTTTTCAAAACCTTGAAACTTGCATTGTCTTGTACAGGGGAATATGCTACTTATTTTGGAGGAACTGTTAATGCGGCATTGATAGCCATGAATGCTACTATGACTAGAGTAAATGGAATCTTTAATAAAGATTTAGCAATTAAATTACAAATTATTGCTAACAATACTACTATTATATATACAAATGCGGCAACTGACCCGTATTCTGATGCAACTGCTGGAGCTGGCGGAGCGTGGAATAAAGAATTGCAAGATAATTTAACTCTTGTTATTGGTGATGGGAATTATGACATAGGACATTTATTTGGGGCTACTGGTAGTGGTGGAAACGCCGGATGTATTGGTTGTGTGTGTGACACAGGTAAAGGAAGTGGATTTACATCGCCTGCTGACGGTGTTCCTTCAGGCGATACATTTGATATTGATTTTGTTGCTCATGAAATGGGGCATCAGCTGGGTGCGGAACACACATTTTCTTATTCAGTTGAAGGAACAGGTGTAAGTGTCGAGCCTGGAAGCGGGTCAACCATTATGGGTTATGCAGGGATTACGGATTATGATATTCAAGCTAATTCGGATGATTACTTTGCTTATGCAAGTATCAAACAAATACAAGACAATTTACTAACAAAAACCTGTCCTGTTAGTACGGTAATAACTAATAGTCCTCCAACAATTAGTGCAGGTTCAGATTATACAATACCTAACGGTACAGCTTTTAAGTTAACAGGTACGGGTTCTGATGTTAATGGTGATACTATATCTTATTGTTGGGAGCAAAACGACACAGCAATAACTACAAGTGGAGCTAATAGTATTGCTTTGTCTACCAAAATTGATGGCCCTCTTTTTAGATCTTTGTATCCAATTAGTTCTCCTGTGCGATATATGCCTGCTTACAGTACTGTTTTATCCGGTAAATTAAGTACTACATGGGAATCAGTTGCTACGGTTGCCAGAACACTTCATTTTACTTTAACTGGTAGAGATAATGCTGTGCAAGGAACGGCACAAACTGCTACAGATGAAATGATAGTCAATGTTAGCGGTACAGTTGGTCCATTTGCTGTTACATCGCAAAACACGGAAAATTTAAGTTGGTTTCAAGGAACAACACAAACGGTGACTTGGAGCGTAAGTGGTTCAAGTGCTTTGACGGGTTCTACCAATGTGAACATTAAGCTTTCTACGGATGGAGGATTAACTTTTTCCACAACTTTAGCTTCCAATACTCCAAATGATGGTTCACAAACAGTAACGGTTCCAAATATTACCGCAAAAAATTGTAGAATTTTGATTGAACCAACAGCAAATATTTATTATGCAGTAAACAGTATACCATTTGCTATTGGATACTCGGTTACTTCTTCTTGTAATACGTATACTTTTGCGGCTCCCTTTGCGATACCAGAATCAGCATCCTATACATCTAAAACAGTAAGCGTGCCAAGCTCAACAGGGACTGTTGCAGATGTAAATGTTGCAGTAAGTTTTACACATGCTTCTCTATCTGACGTACAAATAGAAATGGTCAGTCCGCAAGGAACTACAGTAAAATTATTTGAAACGAGCTGTGGAAGAACGAATAGTACTTTAGTGTTGAATTACGATGATTTGGGAGGCGTACTAGCCTGCGGAACTACTACAGATCAAACTGTAGCGCCATTTGAACCCTTGTCTGCTTTTAATGGGCAAAATCCACAAGGAGTTTGGACATTGAGAGTCCGAGATGCATACAAGGCTGATTTAGGGACTTTAAATTCGGCATCGATAACTATTTGTACACAAACCTTTACTTTGGAGGCACCTGATTTTCAAATCAATGATTTTGTTTTGTATCCAAATCCAAACAAAGGGAATTTTAATATTCAATTTACCAGTGTATCATCAAATGGGGTGAAGGTATTAGTACATGATTTGTTGGGGAGAAAACTTTTTGAGAATAAATTTGAAAGCAATTCTAATTTTAATGAAAACATTCAATTGAAAAATGTTCAACCCGGACTTTATTTATTGACTGTGATTGATGGAGACCGAAAAGAGGTAAGGAAGATCATAATTGAATAATCGCAAAATAGAATTACTGAAAAAAGGGAAACATTTTATACGTTTCCCTTTTTTTATTTTCCATTAAATGCTGTCATAGTGATTTCTAATCCGGCAGTTCCAAATGATTTTATAATCTCGGAAGCTATTTCTAATCGTTCGGGAAGTGCCGCTTTTTCAGCATCGTCCCAGTCTCCAAGCACATAATCAACTTGTTTTCCTTTTTTGAATTCATCACTAATTCCAAAACGGAATCGTGCGTAGTTCTGTGTATTTAGGACAAGATTGATGTTTTTTAATCCGTTGTGTCCGCCATCGCTTCCTTTTTGTCTGATGCGAATGGTTCCAAAGGAAAGATTCAAATCATCGGTGATTACCAAGATGTTTTCCAAAGGAATTTTTTCTTTTTCCATCCAGTATTGTACTGCTTTCCCGCTCAAATTCATATAGGTATTGGGTTTCAAAAGCAAAAAAGTTCTTCCTTTGAATTTATATTCGGCTAGGGAACCCAATTTTACGGTTTCGAAGTTGATTCCTTCTTTTCGAGCTAAAAAATCGACTACTTTAAAACCGATGTTGTGTCGGGTGTTTACATATTCGGCACCAATGTTGCCGAGTCCAACTATTAAAAATTTATTACTCACGCTTTTTATATTGTTTTTTTTGTGTTCGTGAACCTCCGGTTTCATGCAATCTGTATTGTCTTCTGTTTTTGTTGATGTGAATAAATTTGAAATCCATTTTATCATGTTGCAAAAATAGACTTAATTAGAGAATTAGACTATTAGATTGTTGGATTTTTAGATTGTCTGCAAGTATGGAAGAGTATTGGCTGTTTAGTCCCGATAGAAGTGAAAATCCTTTTTTGACTCGCCTTTTTCGGCGAGGTAAAAAAGATTGTAGCGCATAGCGGGAAGATTGCCGGCAAAAATGCCTGTTCTTTCGCTTTAAAGCAAAAAAAAGCACCAGTTTTACAACTGATGCTTTCTTGAATGATTGAAAAAATATTATTTTTTCTTTCCTTTTGCAGGAGCTTTCGCTGCTTTTGCTGCTTCTTGAGCCGCTTTCATAGCAGCACGAGAAATCTTCACTTGACAAATTACTGTGTTGTCAGGGTGCATGATTTTGTAGTCTGGAGAAGCCACTTTAGTAACGTATAATTTGTTACCCATGTCAAGTGGAGTAATATCAGCTTCGATAAAATCTGGAAGATTTTTCGGTAAAGCTTTTACTTTAAGTTTACGTGTATTCAAACGTAAATCTCCACCAGCCATAACTCCTTTAGAGTTACCAACGATTTTTACAGGAACTTCCATAGTGATTTCTTTGTCATCAAATAATTGAAAGAAGTCAATATGTAAAATCTTGTCAGACACCGGGTGAACCTGAATGTCTTGTAAAATAGCGTTAAATGATTTTCCTTTTCCAAGATCGATCTCAACTGTGTGAGCGTTTGGAGTGTAAACCAAGTTTTTGAAAGCCATAACTTCTGCTGAGAAATGAACTGCCTGATTTCCTCCGTATAATACGCAAGGAACCAATCCAGCATTACGTAAGGCTTTAGTTGCTACTTTGCCCACGCTTTCTCTTTCTGATCCTTTAATTGTAATCGATTTCATTGTAAAAAAAATATAGTTATTAATAATATTACTTGTTTGACTTCTAGTTTTTGGCTATCAGTATTTTGCGTAATGAGATTGCTTCGTTTGTCGCAATGACGTTACATTATAAACTTTCCACTAATGGAATTGTTGTGGTGCACCATGTGCATAACTTCGGCAAAAAGTGGTGCACAACTCAACACTTTTATTTTGTTTGATTCTTTCTTTAATGGAATAGAATCGGTAACTATTAATTCGCTTAATTGCGATTTTTCTATTTTTTCGTAAGCACCGCCTGATAAAATAGCGTGGGTGCAAATGGCTCTTACGCTTAATGCTCCTTTTTCGATCATTAAATCTGCGGCTTTCGCCAAAGTGCCTCCGGTATCAATCATGTCATCCACTAAGATTACATTTCTACCTTTTACCTCACCAATTAATTCCATGGTGTCGATAACGTTTGCTTCTTTTCTTTGTTTGTAGCAAATAACTACATCTGAATTTAAAAATTTAGAATAAGCATAAGCTCTTTTAGAACCTCCCATATCTGGAGAAGCAATCGTTAAATTGTCTAAACCTAAACTTTCTATATACGGTATGAAAATAGTCGATGCAAAAAGATGATCTACTGGTTTTTCAAAGAATCCTTGAATTTGATCAGCATGCAAATCCATGGTCATTACTCTTGTTGCGCCTGCAGCATCTAATAAATTAGCTACTAATTTAGCCCCTATCGGAACTCTTGGCTTGTCTTTTCTATCTTGTCTTGCCCAACCAAAGTAAGGAATTACTGCGGTAATGTGTCTTGCCGAAGCACGTTTTGCAGCATCAATCATCAGTAACATTTCCATTAAATTGTCTGCAGTTGGAAAAGTTGAACAAACGATAAATACGCGTAAACCCCTGATAGACTCCTCGTAAGAAGGTTGAAACTCACCGTCGCTGTACTTTGACATGGTGATTTTTCCTAATGGAATTCCGTATTGCTCTGCTATTTTTTCTGCAAGATAGACACTTTGTGAACAAGCAAAAATTTTAGCTTCTGGTTCTAGGTGTGACATTTAATTTGTTGTTTTGTAGTTAGTTGTGTGTTCCGTTTTTAGCGAGGTGCAAATTTATAAAATTTATTCAACTCTGAAAGGAAAATTTTAAGTATTTTTAGTTGAACATTTAATATTATTTTTTACATTTGCACCGTGTTAAAGGAATTGATGGTTGATTTAAACACAATCACATCTTTTATTGCGTTGAAATAACTGTCGTTATTTCATGTCTAGCTAAGCCCGGATGGCGGAATTGGTAGACGCGCTGGTCTCAAACACCTGTGGGAAACCGTGCCGGTTCGACTCCGGCTCCGGGTACAAAAACCGCTTCGAAAGAAGCGGTTTTTTTGGTTTTAGATGTTTTTTCTTCTCCAAAAAAAAATTGTTTGTCAGAGTTAATTACCTGATTAGAGGTTTACTTGTAGCCTTTTTTGTGTCTAAATTTTTTTTTGTGATATTCTAAATTGAGTCAGGAAATTTTAACTACATCGTTATTTATATAAATTTATTTTCGTATTCTTGTAAGTGTAAATTAAACACTTAATTATGAAAAAAATAGTTTTGCTAGCTTTATTGGCGGTGTCATTGACTTCGTTTGCGGGGAAACCAACCGCTTATTATTTTGTCAACTCAGATAAAACAATAAAAATGGAATTTAATCTAACTTCAAAGAAGACGCCTTCTTACAAAGTTTTCTTTAAAGATAAATTGGTCATCAATACTTCGGATTTGGGGATTATAAGAGAAGATGCCAATTTTTATACCGGTTTAAAAATAGTAAATGTTTCTACTCCAAAACCAATTAAATCAACCTATTCCATGTTGCAAGGGAAACGAAAACAAATCTCTTATGCTGCAAATCAATATACGGTACGTTTGCAAAACAGTACCGGAGAAGCTATGGAAATTATTTTTCAATTATCCCACGATGGAATTGCGTTGCGATACCATTTTCCTGAAACTTCAACAGCAATAAAAAAAATAGTGGAAGAAAAAACTGCTTATAATTTTGACACAACGACAAAAGCTTGGCTGCAACCCATGTCTAAAGCTAAAACAGGATGGAAAGAAACCAATCCTGCTTATGAGGAACATTATGCTATGGGCGTTCCCGTAAATACAAAACCAGCGATTGGAGAAGGGTGGGTGTATCCGGCTTTGTTCCATACGAATAACACTTGGCTTTTAGTTTCTGAAGTGGGATTACCAAGAAATTACTGTGGCAGCCGATTGGTGTATAATGACACTTCAAAAGCGATGCAGGTAACTTTTCCACAAAAAGAAGAGATTTTTCCTAATGGTGCTTTGAATCCTGAATCTACATTGCCTTGGTTTACCCCTTGGAGAATTATAACCATTGGTTCCTTAAAAACAATCACCGAAAGTACCATGGGAACTGATTTAGCTGATCCGTCCATCGCTATGGATACTTCTTTCATAAAAAGTGGGTTGTCTTCTTGGAGTTGGGTTTTGCTAAAAGATGAATCGGTTAATTATGAAACTACGGTAAAATTCGTTGATTACGCTTCCAAAATGAATTGGCCGTATTGCTTAATTGATGCCGATTGGGACACTAGAATTGGCTATGATAAAATGAAGGAATTAGCGGCTTACGCCAAAGGTAAAAATGTGAAGCTATTGGTTTGGTACAATTCATCAGGATCTTGGAACAGCACTGAATACCATCCTAAAAGCAAATTATTGACTCATGCCGACAGAGATAGAGAATTTACTAAACTTACAGATATGGGTATTGCGGGGATTAAAGTAGATTTCTTTGGTGGTGACGGACAATCGATGATTGGGTATTATCATGATATGTTAGTAGATGCTGCAGCCCATAAACTAATGGTTAATTTCCATGGTGCCACTTTGCCTAGAGGATGGCAACGTACGTACCCTAATTTAGTTTCCACTGAAGCAGTTAAGGGGTATGAATACATTACCTTTTTTCAGGATATTGCAGATTTGGCTCCAAGTCATTGCTCAATGCTTCCTTTTGCACGTAATGTTTTTGATCCAATGGATTTTACGCCAATGGTCTTGGATTCCATTCCAAACATAACTAGAAAAACTACTCCAGCTTTCGAATTGGCATTGCCTGTTTTATTCTTATCCGGAGTGCAACATATTGCTGAAATTCCAGAAGGAATGGCCAAAATGCCACAGTACGTAGTGGATTATTTAAAAGATATTCCGACGAATTGGGATGATTCCAAATTTATTGCCGGTTATCCAGGGAAGTACATTGTAATGGCAAGAAAAAAAGATAACGTTTGGCATATCGTTGGTATTAATGGAGAAAATACTATTAAAGAAATAGAGATCGATTTGTCTTTTGTAACCAATGCTAAAGGGTTTATTATTTCTGAAAATGAGAAAGGATTTCAGCAAAATACAGTATCAAAAAGCACTAAACTGAAAGTAATGATGAAACCTCATGGTGGGTTTGTGGTGAAGATATAATGTTTTAAAAGGATGTTATTAATTTTAAAAGACCTCGAGAGTTTATGCTTTCGAGGTTTTTTTGTGGGTGTTAGTTTAAGATATTGCTATACTATTTTAGTATCGAAATGAAAAATAATAAGGATTATTCCCAGTTAATTTAAAGCCTACTTGGTATTATTGGAATCTATTTGTAGGCTAGAGGTTTATCATATTGCAAATTTGTAGATTGAAATTTGTCATTATAGTAAAGGACACTTTATTTATTGCTTTATAAAGAAACCTAAAACGGAATAAACAGGTGTAAAAAACCCCAGAAGCTTTACTTCCGGGGTTACTAACTAATTCCATATGATAAACCAAACCATTCAACTTATTAATTACGGTATAGAAAAATAATCTATAATAGTTAGTGTCCTTTTATTAAATTTATTTTACTGAAAATTTAAATGTTGTTTTCGTTTTGTAATTCTCCCCTGGGCTTAAAACCGTAGATGGAAAATCTTTTTGATTTGGAGAATCTGGATAGTGTTGTGTTTCTAAACAAAAGCCTGTTCTGTGCGCGTACATGCCACCGTTTCTCATTGGTAAAGTCCCGTCTAAGAAGTTTCCGGTATAGAATTGTATTCCCGGTTGATCCGTATATACTTCTAATACTCTTCCGCTTCCTGCATCATAGGCCGATGCCGCAAAGCGATATCCTTTATCCTGATTGTTTAGTACCCAACAATGGTCGTAACCCAATCCATTTTTCAATTGCTCATCTTTGGCTTCTATGTCTTTTCCAATAGCTTTTGGTTTTCTGAAATCGAAAGGCGTATTAGTTACATCCGTTAGTTTACCTGTTGGGATAAGTGTTGCAGCAACTGGAACTAATTTATCTGCATCGATTGTGATCTCTTCGTCTAAAATAGGTTTAGAAAAATCTGCTGACAAGTTGAAATACGAATGCTGTGTCAAATTCACAATCGTTTTCTTGTCAGTAGTCGCTTCATAAAGTACATCTAAAGAATTATCATTTTTTAGCGTGTAGGTTACAAAAACGGTCAAGTTTCCTGGATAACCTTCTTCCATATCCTTGCTCACATACTTCAATTTCAAGGATGCGCTGTCTCCACCTTTTGCTTCAGCGGCAGTCCAAACGACTCTGTTAAAGCCTTCTGGGCCACCATGTAATGCATTAGGTGCATTGTTGATAGCTAATGAATATTCTTTTCCGTCTAAAGTAAATTTACCTTTTGCAATTCGGTTGCCATATCTTCCAATGATAGCTCCAAAGTATGGATTAGCTTTCATGTATTGTTCCAAAGAATTGAACCCGATAACAACTTCTTCGGATTTCCCCGCTTTGTTAGGCACTTTTAAAGAAGAAATAATACCACCATAAGTAATGATATTTACTTCCATTCCCTTTTGGTTTTTAAGGGTATAGCGCTCTATTTTTTCTCCTTTTGGCGTAGTGCCATACTCTGCTTTTGCTATAGACACTGAATCTGTCGCTTTAGCTTCTAAAGCAGTTTCATCGGCTCCAGCCTTTTTATCTCCTTTACATTGAATATTCATACTTGCTAAACTCATAATGGAAATTCCATAAATACAACGTTTTATTACATTCATAATTACTTTTTTTTAGTTATTATAGACCGTGCTGAAACAAATGATAGTACGCTTCGTTAGCATTAATTTTATCTTTAAAATCTCTGATAGTCGTTTTCTCATCAATAACAAGCAATTCTATGCCTGCAATATCGGCAAAATCTTCCATATATTCCGTTGTTAGCACTTGACTGTACACGGTATGATGCGCACCACCTGCTAAGATCCATGTAGTTGCAGCAATATCAAGGTTAGGTTTGCAATCCCATAATACACGCGCAACAGGAAGTTTAGGTAAATCAGCCATAGGTTTTACCGCTTCTACTTCGTTTACAATCAATCTGAAACGGTTGCCCATATCAATCAATGAAGCATTGATGGCATTTCCTGCAGCTACGTTAAATACTAAACGGACTGGGTCTTCTTTTCCTCCAATTCCTAATGGATGTACTTCACAAGAAGGTTTTGCATCAGCAATAGAAGAACAAATTTCTAACATGTGAGAACCTAAAACATACGATTTTTCAGGTGTAAAATGATAGGTGTAATCTTCCATGAATGAAGTTCCACCTTGGCTTTCAAGACCTACATTCATTACTTTCATTGCTCTAAGCATCGCCGCTGTTTTCCAGTCACCTTCACCTCCAAAACCGTATCCATCAGCCATAAGGCGTTGTACTGCAATTCCTGGAAGTTGTTTTAATGAACCCAGATTTTCGAAAGTATCTGTAAACGCTTTGAAACCACCTTCTTCAAGGAAAGCTCTAAGGCCTATTTCTATTTTAGCAGCTTCTACTAATGAGTCTCTTTGAGCACCGCCTTTTTGAAGCGCTGGAGCTAAAGTATACGAAGCTTCATAAACTTCAACCAATTTGTTGATGTCTGCATCAGAAACTTTATCTATATGTTTTATAACGTCTGAAGAGTCGAAACCGTTTACCGAAAAACCAAAACGGATTTGGGCTTCGACTTTATCTCCTTCAGTTACTGCAACTTCACGCATATTGTCTCCAATTCTCGCAACTTTTAAGTTTTGGAATTCATCCCAACCTAAAACCACTCTGGACCAAATGCCTAATTTTTTTTGAACGCGTTCGTCTTCCCAATGTCCTACAACCACTTTACGTTTTTTACGCATTCTGGACATGATAAAACCAAACTCTCTGTCTCCGTGAGCCGATTGATTTAAATTCATGAAGTCCATATCCATAGAAGCCCATGGAATTTCAGCGTTGAATTGTGTATGTAAGTGACACAACGGTTTTTTAAGAATGCTTAAACCACCAATCCACATTTTAGCTGGCGAAAAAGTATGCATCCAAGCCACAATACCAATACAGTTTTTGTTTGAATTAGCTTCTAAACATACATTTGTAATTTGAGCTGGAGACTTTACCACATCTTTATACACGATTTTTACCGGTATATGTGATGAAGCATCTAATCCTTTTGCGATGTGTTGGGAATGTTCCGCTACTTTTCGTAGTGTTTCTTCACCGTATAATTCTTGGCTTCCTACTACAAACCAAATTTCTTTTTGAGATATATCGATCATATTTTTTGTTTAATCGTTTATTTGTTTAATCGTTTTAACTGTTCAATGTGTTGGACAATTACTGTCCGTAATACGAGTCTTTTCCGTGTTTACGTTCGTAATGTTTTTTTATTAAGGAATCTTTCAGTCTTGGTGCATTTGGATTTATCAGTAATGTTAAGTGAGCCATTTCCGCTACTACTTCAAGAACTTTACTATTATAAACCGCTTTCGCTGCATTTTTTCCCCAAGCAAAAGGACCGTGATTGCCTATCAAAACCATTTCTACTTCCTCGTAAGAAAGATTTTTTTCTTTGAAGCAATCCAAGATTTGGATTCCTGTATTGTGTTCGTAATTTCCTTCGATAAGTGAGTCAACCATTGGCGCTGCACAAGGAATATCGGATGTTAAGTGATCGGCATGTGTTGTTCCAAATATTGGAATGTCTCTTTGTGCTTGTGCCCAAGCCACAGAATAGGTAGCGTGAGTGTGTGCCACACCGCCAATGTTTGGCCAATTTTTATATAAATAAGCATGCGTTTTTGTATCCGAAGAAGGACGCATATTGCCTTCGATAATGTTGTTGTCAAAATCCACAATAACAATGTCTTCCGGTTTTAAATCTTCATAAGGAACGCCGCTGGGTTTTATGGCAAAAACACCATTTTTTCTATCTACTGCGCTCACATTCCCAAAAGTATAGACTACTAAGTTCAATGCGTTTAATTGCATGTTTGCTTCGTAGCATTCTTGTTTTAAATCTTTATACATACTGTTCCTGTTGAAGTTTTTTAAGAGATGGATCTGCAAATGAACTTAATTGGTCATACGCTAACAACAACTTGTGATACGCTGCAACTTTGTCTAATTGAGGGAAATATTCTCCATCAAAATCACTTCCCATTTTTTGACTGGCTTCAATTACGTTAGGATAAATTCCTGCTGCAACTGCTGCATAAATAGCGGCGCCTAATGCTGGTGTTTGGTCTGAAGCTGCAATTTTAATAGGCTTGTTCAAAACGTTAGCCAAAGTTTGCATGATATAAGGAGATTTTCTCGCTACACCACCAATTCCGATGACGCTGTTTATTTTTACTCCTTCTTCTTCAAAACGGTCTACGATTTTTTTAGAACCAAAACAGATGGCGTTAACCAAAGATTTGAATAAATGAGGCGCTTTGGTTCCTAATGATAAATTAGAAATAGCACTTTTTATTTCCTGATTAGCATCCGGAGTTCTTCTTCCGTTAATCCAATCTAGTGCGATTGGCACACTTTCGGATACTGGGATTTTCTCAGCTTCAGCTGTTAATTGTATAATTAAATTATCACTAATTTCTTCTTTTAGTTGCTCTTTTTGGGCAGCTGTCAAAAGGGTAGAAGTAGCTAATAAATGATCTGTTGGCCATAGTAGTAACTCTTTGTACCAAGCCAATAAATCTCCAAAAGCGGATTGACCTGCTTCAAGACCGATATAACCCGGAATTACAGAGCCATCTACTTGTCCGCAGATTCCACGAACTGATTTAGTCCCTATTGTTTCTTCTGAAGCAACAATTATATCACAGGTTGAGGTTCCCATAACACGAACCAATGTGTGTTCTTCTATTTTTGCTCCTACAGCACCAGAGTGTGCATCGAATGTTCCTACGGCTATAACCGTATCAGTTGTAAGTCCCAATCGGGTTGCCCATTCTTGGCTTAAATTTCCTGCTACAAGGTCTGAAGTATACGTTTCATCGTATAATCTTCCACGAAGTGCCGCAAGATAAGGATGTAGTTTTCCTAGGAATTCTTCTGGAGGTAAACCATTCCAGTCTTCATGCCACATGGCTTTATGACCCGCAGCACAACGACTTCTTTTGAATGATTTTAAATCTTTATTATCAATCAATAAATACGTCATTAAATCACAATGTTCCATCCAAGTGTAAGCGGCATTTTTTACTGCTTCGTCTTGTTTGGCTATGTGTAGAATTTTTGCCCAAAACCATTCTGAAGAATAAATTCCTCCAACATATTTGGTAAAATTTTCTCCACCCCAAGTAGCGGCAAGCTCATTGATTTCGTTGGCTTCATTTATAGCAGTATGATCTTTCCAAAGTACCATCATGGCATTAGGATTGTTCTCAAAACCTTTTGTCAAAGCTAATGGTGTTCCATCTTCAGTAACGGGTACAGGAGAAGAACCGGTTGTGTCGATGCAAATGCTTCGTATAAGAGAAGGATCTACATTGCTATTTTCAACAACATATTTTATAGTGGTTTCTAATCCTTCGATATGATCTAAAGGGTGTTGACGAAACTGGTTTATGGATGCGTTGCAATATTCCTTGTTTTTCCATCGCTTGTAATGACAAACATTTGATGCTATTTCTTGTCCATTTTCAGTGTCTATTAACATCGCTCGAACAGAATCTGTTCCATAGTCTAATCCTATAACATAATTTTTCATTCTAGATTCTTTTAATTATAATGACAAATATAGTATAAATAATTTATAAGTGTATAAAAAACACTTAATTTAATTTAACATTGTAATTTTTATTAAAACAGCATTAAAACAGGTATTTACGAATAGAATAAATAATAAACGTTTGTTATAAATTTATTCTATTGCGATTATTTCATCTTTAACTTCAAAACTGTTACTGAATAGGCTGGAAGGCTTGTTTGCGCTTTGTCACCTTTTAACTTAAATTCCTTTTCTGTAGGACTTATTTTTTTAGGTGCTGCAAAAGAATTTTCATCTTCCAGGTTTGCACTTGTAAGTGTTATAAGAGTTCCTTTAGCCGCTAATTTGCTTCCTTTTAAATCAATATTTACCTCTTGTGCAGTTGCGGATGTATTAACCAGTTTTACAATTACTTCTTTTGTATTTACATCTTTTACCGCCGAAGCAAACAAATTACTTTGGCCAGTTACTGGTTTTCCGTCTTTGGTAATTGCAATTAAGTCAGTTCCCTTATTGGTTGAAAATAATTTTTGAACATAATAATTAGCAGAACCATACGCTTCTAAATTATTGAACCAAAGTAAATCCGGTGTCCATTGCCAAGCTTCTTCATGCGCCATCAATGGGGCATAGGAAGTTAGGTTTACCACTTCGGCATTTCTTTCTAAACCAGTCATGAAAGCAGCTTCAGAAAACGCACATTCCCAGTTGTTTTTATTATCAGGACTTGCAATAGCAACACTTTGAGCGGCATATTCTCCTGCAAAAACTTTAGGTCCTTTTCTGTCGTATTTGTCATAACGAGTTGCATTTTCTCTAAACCATTGTGGGTTTTTATAATAATGCTCATCAACGATTTCGGCATTTAACTTTTTAAGTTCCTGCATACCATAATCAAAATAATCACCTTCTGGAAATGGACCTGCACCTGAAACAATCGTCATTTTTGGATATTTTGATTTTATGGCTTTTTCAAATACTTTAAATCTTTCGATGTATTGAGGACCCCATTGTTCGTTTCCAACACCAATAAGTTTTAAATTGAAAGGTTTTGGATGCCCCATTTCTGAACGGATTCTACCCCAAGGAGTTTCAACGCCGCCATTTGCAAATTCGATTAAATCCAATGCATCTTGCACATAGGGATCTAATTCATCCATTGGGACTAATTCCCCAGTATTAAATTGACAAGCCATTCCGCAACTTAAAATAGGTAAGGGTTGTGCACCAAGATCTTCGGAAAGTTGGAAATATTCAAAAAATCCCAATCCAAAAGTCTGGAAATAATCCGGTGCTGGTTTGTGTGTAAATTCGGTATTCCAACGGTTTATTAATGTCTCTCTATTTTCTATATCGCCCACGGTTTTTTTCCATTGGTAGCGTTGTGCCAATGTTCTTCCTTCAACAATACAACCTCCGGGAAATCTTAAAAATCCTGGTTTCATATCATATAATAATTGTATGATGTCTTTTCGTAAACCATTTTTTCTGTTTTTCCAAGTGTCTTCGGGGAATAATGAAATCATATCTAAATCGATGGTTCCACTTCCTTCAAAAGTGATTTTCAATTGTGCTTTTGCTTCGGTTTGGGTTGCTGTAAATTGAGCAGAATACCCTTTCCAGTCATTAGATGTTGGTGTAATGCTGGTTTCACCTAAAACTTTTTTGTTTTTATCAATAAATTGGATGATAATTTTTTTGATAGCGCCATTGTGATTCGCCGCTTTTAGAGAAAGATTGTACTTAGCATCTTTCTTAATTCCCATTCCTCTAAATCCGGTATTAATTATTTCAAATCCTTTGTCATTATTTACAAGAACTCTACAAAAACTAGGATTGGTTTTGTTTTCTAATGCTTTGATAGTTGTGGCAATACCGGATGCTGCATTGAAAGAATGGGTATCACTATTGGGTTGTTCCCAGCCCATAAGAGGCGTGTCAAATTCAAAAGAACGGTTCTTGATCATTTCAGCATACAATCCACCATCAGCAGCAAAGTTAATGTCTTCAAAAAAGGCACCATACATCGTTGGTTGAATTTTAGTAATTGTTTTGCTGGTATTTACTTCGAGATTTATTTTTTGGGCATTGGCGTATATACCATTTAGCAATAAACCGCAAAGGGTTAATTTGGTGATTAAATTTGGTTTCATGTTTCTTTATTTGTTTAAAAGTTCAATTCAGCGGATTAAAATTCACTAATCTTTCCGTCTATTATCTGTTTTTTTATAATTTAATATCTCTTTTATTCTTTATAATCTATCCAGACTTTCATTTTTCCAACGCCTCTATTGGACCAAGAATAATAAGGAATAGCTTTTAATTTTTTGTTTTGAATGGTATTTACACCTTCTAGAAGATTAGATTCTTTTTTAACTTCGAAAGTGTCATTTGCATCGATAGCAATTTTATCAAAAGCTGTTGCATTGTCAATTTCCTCAATAGCATATACAATTGGTCCGTATTCTAAAGCTACTTTTCCTATGTTGCCAGCTACTTTGGTATTGGTCACGACTTCTTTCACTTCCATAGGGAAATCTAGTGCTATTGTTTCTCCTTTTTTCCATTTTCTGGTAATGGTAATATATCCTTTGTCTTCTTTATAGGCGATACGTTTTCCGTCTATCGTAACTGAAGTTTTCGCAGCCGACGTGTTTTTATAACTGTATAAATCTCCCGGTAAAACTTGGTTTCTCGCCCAGCTTGGAATACGTAATTTTATGGTAAATGGAGTTTCATTTTTAGGAGTAACGGTAAGAGATACTTTACCATTCCATGGATAATTGGTTTTTTGTGAAATTTCCAACTTTGTGTTTTCCAATGCTATCTTCGCCGTATTGGAAGCATATAAATTCACATAAAGCACGTCTTTAGTTGTAGAATAAATCAATCCCGGAATGGAAGGAATAAAACGTATCAAATTGGTAGGGCAACAGGAACAATCAAACCACGATTGGCGAGTGCAAGAACCTCTATTGTTTTTGTAAACCCCATCTGATTCTAATGCGTTTGGATAGAAAAATTGTTTTCCATCTAATGAAATTCCGGAGATTAATCCGTTGTATAATGTGCGTTCGATTACATTAAAATATTCTGAATTGCCAGTTAAGTTGTGCAGTCTGTGGTTCCAATAGACATCGCCAATAGCGGCGCAAGTTTCGTTGTAGGCTGTAAGGTTTGGTAATTCGTAGTTTGCACCAAATGCTTCGCCGTCATGTATAGCACCAATCCCACCAGTGATGTACATTTTCTTGTTGACCATGTTCGTCCACAAAGCATTTACGGCATTTAAGTAGTCTTTGTCGTTGTATATTGCGGCAATATCGGTCATTCCTGCATACATATATACTGCTCTTACGGCATGACCTACTGGTTCTTTTTGTTGGATAACGGGAATGTCATCTTGTGCATAAGTTCCATATAGTTTATGGTTTTTTGGATTTCCTCTATTGTCCAGGTAGTATTTAGCCAAATTTAAATAGGCTTTGTTGTTAGTGATTTGATAGAGATTTACCAAACCAGTTTCTACAATTTGATGACCTGGAACACCATGAACTTGGGTTGCTCCATCACCAAAAGTGCGTACTAACATATCGGCATTTTTGATGGCAATGTCCAAGAAATTTCTTTTTCCGGTAGCTTGATAATGCACAACGGCAGCTTCTATCATGTGGCCTGAGTTGTACAATTCATGACTTATTTGCAAGGATTCCCAACGCTTTCCTTCTATCACGGGTACCCATGGAGCTGGTGGTTTAGCTGGATTTATAGTTCTCCAAGTCGTTAAATAACCATCTTTTTCCTGACCAATTTTCACAATGCTTATGAGCGAATCCAGTAAAGTTTCGAGTTTTGGGTTGGGCTCACTTATTAATGTGTTTGAAGCGCCTTCGATGATTTTGTATACGTCAGTATCGTCAAAAGGCATTTGTCCTTTTACGGTTCCTTTCATTTTCCCGCCTGCAATTAAAAAATTATCAAGACGTCCTTCTTCTTCACATTTATGAATGGCATATTCGATGGTTTTTTCCTGTACCTTTTTTATTATTGGCAACCAGAACGCATCGGTTAATTTTACATTCTGAATGTTTACAGGAGTGATGGTATAACCTGATTTTTTTGTTGCATTTGATTTCTTTGTACGCTGTTGGCTCTGTCCATAGACGGTCATTAATACAGAAATTGCTAGTATTGTTTTTTTTATCAAGGTCATTTTACCTACTATTAATCGATTTATATATTTAATCTAGAACTTTGGCCATAAATTGGCATCCCATTGCAATTCTTTGATTTCTAATTTTGGCCTTCCATTATTTTTGATTTCATAGGCATGAAAAATAATGTAATCTTTCCCGTCAAAAGTATAGGTGCTGTTGTGACCAGCTCCATACCAGTTTTTATCCCCTTGAATCAATAAAGAACCGCCGCCTTCGGTTAATAGTTTTCCGTCTTTATCTACATAAGGACCAGTTATGTTTTTTGATCTTCCCACGACTACTTTATAAGTGCTGTTTTCACCTCGGCAACACAAATCCCAAGAAAGGAACAGGTAATAATACCCGTTTTTTCTAAACACAAAAGGAGCTTCTAAAGCAGCATCGCCCGGGTCAGTATCTACTAATTCGAAAGTTCGTTTGCGTTTGGCTATCGTATGCCATTCTTCAGGTTGGGCAATTGATTTTAAATCGGGATTTAATTTCACCATTTTCAAACCGTCCCAAAAAGAACCAAAAGCCAACCAAGGAACGTTATTGTCATCGAATGTTAAATTTGGATCTATTGCATTCCACATATCACGGTTAGGAACAGATTGAATTACAATTCCGTGATCTACCCATTTGTAAGCCGGGTCTTTTGGATCTAAAGTGGTATTAGTAGCCACTGCAATCGCCGAAGTGTTTTTTGCGAAAGCAGAAACTGAATAATACAAATAATAGGTGTTGTTGTGAAAGGAAACATCAGGTGCCCAAATGTGATTTTTAAAATCAGGAACTACTGAATCAACCCAAACTGGTTTTTCATTGAATATCGCAGGTTCTGGATTCCAGTTTTTCAAGTCTTTAGAACTAAAAACGCTAATTCCTTGTCCTGTACAGTATAAATAATAGGTGTCTTTTTGTTTAATCATCACCGGATCATGAACAGTAATGTCCTGCGCCCATGACGAAGTTGTTATTGCCAGTATAAGTATGAGGAGCAGGTGTTGTATTTTTTTATCTAATTTCATGTTTTATTTTTTTTAAACCATATCAGTCATTTAAGAAAATGTAAGTTTAAATGGTTTTATTAATCGTTCCTGTTTAAAGCAATTCCTGAAAACTGCGACTGAAACTACTTACTGAGTTATCCCTTCCGAAGTCATAATTACTCGTTTCATAGTTCCATCTTCATTGTAATACAAACGGTCTACACAAACGGATCTTCTAAAACTGCCACCATTGGGTTGAGTAGCACCATTGTGATAAATAAAATAATCTTTTCCTTTGAACGCAATGATAGCTTGATGATTTGTATTTGAGTTTCCAGCGAGTTCGTTCAAAATTCCTTTGTATTCCCATGGACCATTGATAGATTTACTCATGGCATAGGCGATTTTTTCAGGAAATTGATAAGCGTAGGACAAATAATACCAATTGTTATGTTTGTGAATCCAAGGAGCTTCGGTAAAATTGGGTAATGAGATTGTTTGTATTGGACCGTCAAGCTCAATCATGTTTGCTTTTAATTTTGCATAATGACAAACGGAATTTCCCCAAAAAAGATACGCTTGACCATCATCATCAATCATGACTGTTGGATCAATATCATCCCAATCAATCTTAGTTTGTGTGGTCATATCATTAGTAACAAGTGCTTTTCCTAACGCATCTTTGAAAGGGCCTGTCGGACTGTCAGAAACACCAACACCTATGGCTTTCCCATTGATGGCTCCATGTGAAACGGTTACATACCAATAAAATTTTCCGTTGCGTTCAATAACTTGAGAAGCCCAAGCATCGGATGTTGCCCAAGCAAAATCAGTGACTTTAAGCGGTACGGGGTGTTCCTCCCAATGCACCATATCCGATGAGGAATATACCAGCCATTCATTCATTTTATAAAAATTGAAATCATTTGGCGCTTCATCGTGACCTGCATAAAGATATACTTTGTCTTTGTAAACCAAAGCTGCAGGATCACCTGTGTATTTGTCTTTTATGATGGGATTGTTGAGTACTATTGAATTGCTGCTTTTCCCCCCATTGGCGGAAGCCATACCTTCATCAGTTTTTACTGTTTTACAAGAAGAAATTATGACAACGGAAAATAGGGTTAAAAATATGTTTTTCATTTTTGTTTTATTTTTTATTCAAACGCCCTTTCTAAAATAGAAAGGGCCGTTTGTGTTCCTTAATTAAATAGCAAAAGGAAATAAATTAGTTTATTTTTTTACCCCAAACCGGAAGTCCTCCTGTAGTAAGGCCGGAATAGGTTATGGTTACTTTACGGGTTGCACTTTCCCAGTCCCAAGCATCGCTTACTTTACATTTATTTCCATTTACGGTTAATGTTTTATTGGTACTGTCATACGACCAAGTTCCTGTAGCACCACCGCTCACTTTTTTGTCGGCAGTTAAGTATATAGTGACTGATTTCTGAATGACTTTGTATTGGTAATTCATCGTTATTTGTTCCCATGTTCCTAAAAAGGAGGATTCGGTAATGGTTGTAGTGGGTACGGCAGCATAACGTTCGGGAGCAATTACTGGCCATCCGTCTTCTGTCCATTGTATGCCACGAACGTGACCCATCATTATAGCATTAGATACTGCAATTCCTGGAACTCCCTCCGGTAAACGTGCTTGAGACGAATAAAACCATTCTTTGGTTTCTGGGTTCTGGAAAACAGCACAATGTGAGATTCCAACCCAACCGGTATGATTATTAAACGAATAAGGATGTGTTAGCATTGGCCAACAATCGGCGCCACTGGTCACATCGGCACCATTGATTCCTAGATAAGGACCCATGATGTTTTTGGAACGAGCCACACGAGTATTGTAGGGAACATCAAGTCCGTCGTAAGCCATGAATAGATAGTAATATTCAGTATCTGAATTGTATATAATCTCTGGTCCTTCGGAACCTTGCCAGCGACTTGTAGCACTGCGGGTGGCAATACGGGTTCCATAATCACTCAGCGTTTTCAATTGATCCGGTTTCCCAGTTGTAGGATTCAGTTTTAAGGCTGCAATACCAGAATGCCAAGATCCGTAAATTAGGTATTGCTCTCCCCCAGGAGTTTCAACAAAACTTGGATCAATAGCATTGAATTTGAAATAAGCATCATCCCAATTTCTGGTGCCTGTAAAAGAATATGGTTTTAATCCGTCAGGTTCTGAACAAACCACCATTCCTTTATCTGTCCAAACATTTGAAGCTAAATCATCGGTTTCAGCCAAACCAATAAAGGCTCTTTCCCCCCAAGTGTTATCAAAAGTACTTCCAATTATAGGGTTATCGACCACAATGCTGTAATACATGCGGTATTTGTTTCCCACTTTTCGAACACAAGGAGCCCAATATCCATAATTAGGATTTTCAATTGGTGGTAAAGCAGGATTCATTCTTGCTCTTTTGTTATTCAAAGAATCCTTTACCCAAGCCGGAGCTGTTGTCATAGATGATCCCATAAATTCCCAATTGACAAGATCTTTAGAACGTCTGTAAAAAAAATGTCCATGTCCTTCAGTGGCGTTTCCATAAGAAGCATCCGTTTGATACATATAATAATAATCGCCACATTTGGCAACTGTTGGGTCGTGAACGTTTGCTAAATTCCATTGTGAATTAGAACCCCAAGAAGAAATGGAGGAATAATTATCTAAATAGCTAGGTCCAGGAAAACCGGGTACAACCACTACTGGCGGCACAGGAGTTGGTGTTGGAGTTGGGGTAGGAGCGTCACTACTCGAACAACTACTAACGGTAACAGCTACTAAAAAAAGCACTAGATAGGGTACTAATTTTAAAATGGAATTTGATTTTTTCATTGTATTCTTTTTTATTTACCTTCTAACATTATTACAGAAAAAGGAGGAACTGTTATTACTAACTTACCCTTTTTTATTTCAAACCCTTTGAAAGCGGTCGGTTGGATTTTTGTTGGGTTGTCAAAGGAATTGAAATCTTGCAATTTTGGGGATGCTAATAGGCTTCCCGAAACATTTTTGATTCCAAGTTCTTTTATGTCGATTTCGATTTTATTTTCTTTTTTAGAGTCAATATTTACTAATGAAATATGAACTAATCCGTTTTTATCTTTTGATGCTGAAGCAGATAAAGCCGGAAGTGTTTCGCCATTATAGGTGTATAGTGGAGAATTTATTGTAATTGGTAATAATTTTGCATCTTGATGTACGCTGTACATTTGCATCACATGATAAGTAGGTGTTAAAATCATTTTGGCTTTATCCGTAAGAATAACGGCTTGCAAAACATTTACACATTGCGCTAGATTAGCCATACGAACTCTGTCAGCATGGTTATTGAAAATATTAAGAGTTGCCCCTGCCAAAACAGCATCTCTCATCGTATTTTGTTGGTATAAAAATCCAGGATTGCTTCCTTTTTCTACATCGTACCAACCGCCCCATTCATCTACAACCAAAGCAATTTTTTGCTCAGGATCGTATTTATCCATGATGGCGCCATGTTTGGTAATAAGTTCATCCATTTTTAAGGCTTCTTTCATGGTGGTGAAATATTGCCCTTCGGTAAAATCTACTGCATCTCCTTTTTTGTTCCATTCAATTACAGAATAATGGTGCATTGCTACACCGCCCAACATACTTCCTGGGATATTCTTCATTAATGTTTCGGTCCAATTATAATCGGCATCACTTGCGCCAGATGCAATACGCATCAATCCGCCAGTGTTTTCCCAATCAGACATAAATGTGGCATATTTACGGTATTCGCCAGCATAATAGTCCGGTTTCATATTACCTCCGCAACCCCAAGCTTCATTTCCAATTCCCCAAATTTTTACTTTCCAAGGTGCAGTTCTGCCATTTTTTTTACGCAAATCACTCATTGGGCTTTTACCACCAAAGTTGGCGTATTGTACCCAATCAGAAAGTTCCTGAACGGTACCGCTTCCCACATTTCCGGATAAGTAAGGTTCTGCTCCAAGTAATTCACACATGTTTAAAAAATCATGAGTTCCAAAACTATTGTCCTCAGTAGTTCCTCCCCACCATTGATTTACAATTGTTGGTCTGTTTTCTTTTGGACCAATACCATCTTTCCAGTGATACGTATCCGCAAAACAACCGCCTGGCCATCTTAAATTAGGGATTTTTAATTTTTTAAGAGCATCAATAATGTCGTTACGGACTCCATTTGTATTTGGTATTTTTGAAGTATCCCCAACAAAGAAGCCACCATAGATTGATCTTCCTAAATGTTCTGCAAAATGTCCGTAGATATTTTTATTGATAGTTGGTGCATTGGCAGTATTTTTTATAGAAAGTACTGTGGTTTCTTTTTGTGCAACAATAAGTTGATTGCAAAAAGTAAAAATAAATAAGATTAATAGGGCTTTTTTCATGTTGTCTCTAAGTTATAATATCACATGGTAAGCTAATTAAAAGCTTACCACATGATACTAAAGAATGCTAAAATTATAATTAACTAACTCAAAATAATATTAATAACCACTGTTTTGAATTGTTCCTGGATTGTTATCCATTTCCAATTGTGGTATTGGGAAAAATTCTCTCCCTGTTGCATAGGAATTAAATTCAACGTCTCTTGATTTTAACCATGCTAATTTTGTAGCATCTTGTAACCAACCCCAACGACGAATATCATCAAAACGGTGCCCTTCTAATGGGAACTCTAAGAATCTTTCGTGACCTATTTGTTCTCTCATGGCAGCTTGACTTAATCCTGGTTTTGCTGTAGCTAAATTAGGTAAGCCAACTCTGTTTCTAACCATTTGAATGTAAGTATATGCACCTGGTGTATCGCCTGTTTCGTTTAAACATTCAGCATACATTAGTAATATATCAGAATATCTTAATAAACGCTCGTTTATGCCTGAACGCCAATCGAATTCATTCGCATAAGCCCCATCTGAATTCTCGTATTTTCTACAGAACAAATCATTTAAATCTCCTGGATTTCCTGCGTAAAAAGTCGCGAAATTTTGTCCATAAAGTTGCATTCCACCTGGTTTGTTGTAAAACATTGTAGCATCTAAACGTGGATCTACTGCACCAGAAGTAGTCAATTCATCATGGAATTCATTAAATAATGTTCTTGTTGGTTGTACGTCTGTCCATCCAAAAGCTCTAGGTCCGTAAGTAATTGCTCTTGCGGATGTTTTCCCCCAACCAGAAGCTGGAGCACCACCCCAACCTAAATCAACACCACCAGCTTGTCTGCTAAATTGTACTTCGAATAGTGATTCTGAATTATTTTCGTTAGAGTCTGTAAAGTTATCACGGTAATTAGCTACTAAAGAGTAAACCCCTAAATCAATCACTTGTTTAAATGTTGTTTTTGCATTTGCAAAATCTTTAGTAAACAAGTATGCTTTTCCTAAATATCCTAAAGCTGCTCCTTTAGTAGCACGTCCTTTTTGACCTGCGTCTAAACCAGTAACATTGTCATAAGAAGCTGGAAGTAAATCAGCAGCAGCTTTGAAATCTGCAATAACTTGCGCCCAACCTTCTTCGTTTGTTTTTTGAGGATAATAAACAGAAATTTCTGTTGGCAATGGTACGCTTTTAAACATGTTTACTGCATGAAATAAATACAATCCTCTCAAGAAATAGGCTTGACCCAGAATTCTATTTTTAAGTGTTGCATCTGCCATTTCGATAGTAGGTACTTTTGTTATAACTTGATTTGCACGGTAAATACCTTGATAATACGTTTCATAAGCCCAGCCATAAATGGCAGAATTCGAAACATTTGAGTTAAAACGACCCACATTGTACATCGCATCCCATGGACTGTTACTTCTAGTGTCATCCCCTTTTAAGTCTAATAATAAAGGTGTACTTCTCATGTAAGTACCATCGGTCAATAAGCTTCCGTAAGCGGCATTTACGCCTTCAATAGCGTCTTGGTCTGTTTTCCAGAATGAATCTACTGCATCATTATTTGGGTCAACTTGAACTAAATCTTCATTGTTAACACAACTAGTCGTTACGACTGCTAGTGAGAAGAAAACGGTTAGATAATTAAATATTTTATATTTCATTTTGATTCGTTTTTAATTTGTTTGGTTAGTTTTAAAAATTCACTTCAAGTCCTAAAGAAACAGTTCTAGGATTTGGGAATGAACCACCATCGTATCCTCTAGAGAACAATCCGTCATTGCTATTAAAATCAGGGTCGTATCCTCTGTATTTGCTGATTATCAATAGGTTTTGACCATTTACAAATACTTTAGCTTTTTGAATAAAACTTGCAGTTGGAACAGGAATTTCATATCCAATCTCCATAGTTTGTAATTTTATATAATCCCCTTTTTCAATAAATCTATTAGAATCTCTTGTGTTAGCATTTGGATCTCCAATAATTGGACGTGGTACATTCGTGTTTGTATTTGTAGGCGTCCAATAATTAAGTTCGTCAGTACTATGGTTTCCATATTGACCAGCCATTAAATTACGGTACATACCATCAAATACCTTGTTTCCACCACTTCCTTGCCAAAACATAGAGAAATCCCAGTTTTTATATGAACTGCTAAAGTTGATTCCGTAACTGTATTTAGGAATTGTAATTCCTTGGAATGTTCTGTCTAGATCACTAATCTTACCATCGCCATTGATATCTTTGAACTTAACATCCCCAATTCCGGCATTTGTTTGTGTTGGAGATGAAGCAATATCTGCTGCATTTTGAAAAATTCCATTTGTTTCATAAGCATAAATCTCACCTATTGATCTACCCACTTCTGTTTTTGAAGCAGCACCATAGATTGGATTTCCATCAAGACCAATTTGTAATACTTTATTTTTCAAGGTTCCTAAGTTAGCAGAGATACTGTACTTGAAATCATGATGATTGTTATTGTATGTTGCAGAAAACTCTAAACCGTTATTTCTAACCGCACCTGCATTTGTAGTTACACTAGCAGGAAAAGCACCTGTTGAAAATGGTAATGGAACACCAATTAAAAGATCAGTTGATTTCTTAACATAATATTCAGCCGTAAACTGCAAGTCATTATTGAATAATCCTAACTCAAGTGCCACATTGGTAGTTTTTGTTTCTTCCCAATGTACATTTGGATCTAATGCACTTACTACTGTTGTACCTGGAGCTAATTGATTATTAAAATCATAACCAGCAAAACTATTAATTGTACTAGCGAAGAAATAAGTTGGTATCGTATTATTTCCTAATATACCGTAACCACCTCTTAATTTAATATTGCTTACCCATTCTGGTAAGTGAAGAAATTTTTCATTACTAATTTTCCAAGCCCCTGAAAAAGAGTAAAAATTACCTTTATTGTATTTTTGGCTAAAAAGAGACGTTTTATCTTGTCTAAAGTTAGCTTGTAACAAATAACGATCATCATAGCCGTAATTTATTCTACTCAAGTATGATACACCAGTAACCGTATTTTCATACTCCCCAGCACTTGTTGCATCAGCATATTCTAAATGGCTAATTTCGCCTGGTTTGTAACCCACACCTCTTGACCAGTGGTTGTAATTATCATTTCTTTCTTGAACCCATCCTGCTAAAACATCAAATTTATGTTTACCAATTGCTTTTTCGTAAGTTAATAAATTATTAAGGAAAGTTCTAGACTGACTTCCAGTAGATACATCTAGTGAAGCTTCATCATTAGTAGTAATGTAATACCAACCTAAATCACTTGGCGGTACAAATTTTCTGTTTTGCCAATCTAATCTGTCAAAACTAGCGTCAATTTTGTATTTTAATCCTTTTACGATTTCAAGTTCTCCCCAAATGTCCCCAATGAAACGATTTCTTTTGGCGTTATTTGTTATTAAGTTATTGTATCCAATAACGTTCATTGAGATTGCTCTTTGTGTTAAGTTAGTTGTTCCTCCGTATCCACCTAGTCTATTTACATCATAAACAGGCATTGTAGGAATAGCACCTAATAAATCACTAACTGGCGATTCCCCAGCATTGTATTCGTTAAAATTTTCTTTACCAGATTGAGTGAAACCTATTTTTGAACCGTATTTAAATTTCCCTTTTTTACCTGTTAAGTTTAAAGTGGTAGATAATCTCTTGTAATCTTGTGGTGAATTAAGATAGCTGCTGTTTTTGAAATAATCTACATTCATGTTATATCCTAAGCTTTCTGCCCCACCACTAAAAGTTAAGGAATGGTTTTCTATGATACCAGTTTGGAATGCCGCTTTTTGCCAGTTAGTATCTACATTATTGATATAAGAAGGACTTGTTGGGTCATTTCCTGGAGCTACACTTAATCCAGCATTTATCTCAGCTGCGCTAGTAATATTTTGATACCCTACTCTGTCAGTTAGAGACCATTTTTTAGCTACATTTTGAAATCCAACAAGGGATTTGTATTTAATGTCAAATTTACCAGATTTCCCTTTTTTGGTAGTAATAATGATTACACCATTAGCTCCACGAACCCCATAAATCGCTGCCGAAGATGCATCTTTTAAAACTTGCATAGATTCTATTTCTCCTGTAGCAAAATCATAAGGACTGTCTACAATCATACCATCTACTACGAAAAGCGGATTGTTATTACTAAAAGAGCTGATTCCTCTAATTTTAATATTAACAAAACCTCCTGGTTCTCCAGAGCTTTGCATGGTTACACCAGCAACTTGCCCTTGAAGCATTTTTGCAACATCATAGCTTACTGTTTTTTTGGCATTGTCCATGTTTACTACACTCACTGATCCGGTAAGATCTGATTTTTTCTGAGTTCCGTATCCAACAACGACTACTTCATTTAGTTTATTCAAATCATCATTCATTACTATGTTTAATTGAGATTTGTTCCCTACAGTAACTTCTTGATTTGCAAAACCTATATAACTGAAGACAAGAATATCATTTGAGTCCGCTTTTATTGAATATTCTCCATCAAAGCCAGTAACAACTACTTTGTTGGTACCTTTTATTAAAACATTTACACCCGGTAAAGGCATCGCGTCTTTTGTTGATGTAACGATTCCTTTTATAGTCTTATCTTGTTGTGCAGAAAGAGTATAAGAAGAAAATAACATAACTATTATTGCTAATAGCCATTCTTTTCTTGGCAATAAAAAATTGCAATAGAAAAATAATCGTTGGTTTGTTTTCATTCTGTTTTGTTTTGGTTAATTTATAAGTGTGTATTTTACATTTGTAAATTTAATTAAAAAAAAACAACAAAAACAAATTAATCTGATAAAAAAAACTCCTTAAAAAAATACATCTTGTAAATTAAGTGTAAAAACAACATTTAAATATTGTGGTTTTGTAAAAAAAGTTCCCGTTTTTACAATTTATTTATTTAAAATCCATCCTTTTAGTAAAAAAACAAACTTTTCTACAAAAAACGCGATGTGTTAATTATTTTAAAAAAAAATGGAATATTCTCTTTTTTAACTATAAATCAGAGTGATATTGTAAAAAAAGTCTTGTTTAAAGTGTGCTTTTTTTAGAAAAAAAGTCAAATTGTAACCTGATAAAGAATCATTTTTCTTCTCAATCGATTGAAATGGTATTTCATGAATCAATAATTTTGAAATTCAACGTGTTATCTTTTTCAAATTAGAAGGTAAAAAGGGTATTTTGAAATGCGTAAAGCCTTATTTTAAATGAAGTGTTAAATACTTATTGAACCCTATTTTAAAGTGTCATTTTTTTGTTTTAAATTTACTAAGTGTAAAATCTACATTAATAAAATTATGAAACCTATAAGGAAGTTTATATATTTACCCTAAAAAAAGTAGTATGCTTAATAGTTATAGTTCTGCGGATAAAGTTTTATTGGCGGTAGATTGTATCATTTTTGGTTTTGATGATGAAGGTTTAAAAATACTTTTGATTAAAAGAGATTTTGAACCTGAAAAAGGGAAATGGTCTTTAATAGGGGGGTTTCTTAAAAAAGAAGAAGTATTAGATACTGCCGCAATTAGAATTCTTGATCGCTATACAGGTCTTCAGGATATCTATATGGAACAATTATATGCCTACAGTGAAATAAATCGTGACCCTGTCGAAAGAACTATATCGGTTGCTTATTATGCATTAATTAATATTGAGAATCACAACGCAGAATTGACTCAAAATTATCATGCACAATGGTTTAGTATTGCTCAGGCTCCTAAATTAATTTTTGATCATGATTCTATGGTAGAACACGCTATTAGAAGATTGCGTTATAGAACTTCTATAAAACCGGTTGGATTTGAGCTTTTGCCAGAAAAATTTACCATGCGTCAATTATTGGAATTATACGAAGCCATTTTAAGTAAAGAACTGGACAAAAGAAATTTTATCAGTAAAATCAATTCGTTAGATATTCTTATAAAATTAGAAGAGAAAGACATGATGTCCTCCAGAAAAGGATCGTACCTATATACCTTTGACAAAGAAAAATACGATGCAAAATTATTGGATAATTTTGTATTGAATTTATAAATAGTTTTAGTCTGTTTTCAGAGCATAAAAAAAGGAAGTCTTATTTAAGAGCTTCCTTTTTTTGTATAACTAACTAAAATTAGGCAGAGATAATCCTATTTTCTTTGATTTACTACAATTTCAAGATCTCAGATTATTTCTTATAAATCAGAACTACTGTAATTATAAAAATGACTAAAATATAAGTAGTTCTAAATTTTGGGTTTAACTATTTCCTTTGTTATAATCTGCTAAAAATGTTGCTAAACCACTATCAGTAAGGGGATGTTTTAGCAAACCTTCAATGGCGCTTAATGGACCAGTTATTACATCGGCTCCAATTTTTGCACAATTCAAAATATGCATGACGTGACGTACTGAAGCAGCTAAAATTTGTGTTTCATATCCGTAATTATCGTAAATCAATTTGATTTCGGCAATTAATGCCATTCCATCTGTTGAAATATCGTCTAGCCTTCCAATGAAAGGGGACACATAAGTTGCACCGGCTTTAGCAGCAAGTAAGGCTTGACCTGCTGAAAATACTAAAGTACAGTTGGTTCTGATTCCTTTATTCGAAAAGTATTTTATTGCTTTTATACCATCTTTAATCATTGGAATTTTCACAACAATTTGAGGATGTAAAGCCGCTAGTCTTTCTCCTTCGGTAATCATTCCTGCAAAATCAGTTGAAATTACTTCGGCACTAACATCGCCATCTACCAATTCACATATTTTTACGTAATGTGCAATAATATTTTCAGCACCCGTAATTCCTTCCTTCGCCATTAGCGATGGGTTAGTGGTTACACCGTCTAGAATTCCTAGATCATTGGCTTCTTTTATGTCTTTTAAATTTGCGGTATCGATAAAAAATTTCATTTCTTTATTATTTAGTTTTTTGATTATTTAGTTACTTTCTTCAATATATTTAAGGATTGCTGCACAAGCGTGTTCACTTGTAAATCCAAATTTTTCGTCCAATACGCTTGCCGGAGCTGAATAACCAAAATGGTCCAGTCCCATTACTTTTCCGCTATCACCAATCAACCCTTCAAGGTTTACCGGAAGCCCAGCAGTCAATCCAAATACTAATTTCCCTTTTGGGATAATGCTTTCTTGGTATGCTTTTGATTGTTCTTTGAATAAACCTTCAGATATAATTGACGCTACGTTTATTTTTAGATTTTTAGATTTTTCCAATATAACTGCCGCTTCTAAAAGTGTTGCCACTTCTGATCCATTTGCAATTAAAGTGATATCAGGATCTTGCGTTGATTTAACCAAATAACCTCCTTTTGTTGATTCAGTTGCCTCTTCATATCTTGAAGCTCCTTGTGCTGGAATGTCTTTGATATTTTGTCTCGAAAGAATCAAACCGGTTGGTGTTTTGGTATTGTTTAATGCCATATTCCAAGCCACTGATGTTTCTATAGCATCTGCAGGGCGCAACGCCAGAAAACTTTGATTACCTGAATGGTTTTTTATTTTTTCCATTAAACGAATTTGCGCTTCCTGTTCAATAGGTTGGTGTGTTGGTCCGTCTTCACCCACTCGGAAAGAATCGTGTGTCCAAACATATTTTACCGGAAGTTCTTGAATAGCGGCTAATCGAATGGCAGGTTTCATATAATCAGAAAAGACAAAAAATGTTGCTACTACAGGAATAACACCTCCGTGAAGTGCAATTCCATTAGCTATTGAAGTCATGGTAAGTTCCGCAACTCCCGCTTGTAAAAAGGCTCCGCTAAAATCATTTTTTTGTAAAACAGATGATTTTTTCAGGAATCCGTCTGTTTTGTCACTATTGGATAAATCTGCCGAAGAAACAATCATGTTCTCCACGTTTTCCGCTAAATAGGCCAATACAGCGGATGAAGCATCTCTAGTGGCAGCATTTGGTTTTTGGATAATGCTACTTAGATCTAATTCAGGTAGTTTTCCGGATAAAAACAAATCCATCTTTTGAGATAGTTCCGGATTTTCTTTTCTCCAACTTGCAATTTGAAGTTTTTTATAAGCTGATTTTTCCGCTTTTATTGCTAGTATTTTTGCATAATGCGTTTCCACTTCTTCAAAAATGGCAAACGGATTTTCAGGATTTGCATTTAGATTAATAAGCGTTTTTACATAATCTGCTTTGGTGTCACCAATAGGTTTTCCATGCAATTCACATTCTCCTTCGTACATGGCGCCAGTTGCAGTAACACAACCTTTTCCCATAATTGTTTTTCCAATGATCAGAGTAGGTTTTTCAGATTCTGCATGAGCTTCATTCAACGCTTTTCTAATTTGATCATGGTCATGACCATCAATGGTTATTACATTCCATCCCCAAGCTTCATATTTCATGGCTGTGTTTTCTGAGGTAACTTCCTCTGTCATAGAAGAAAGCTGTACGTTATTAGAATCATAGAACATGATAAAATTATTCAATCCTAAATGTCCCGCGATTCTCCCGGCTCCTTGAGAAATTTCTTCCTGAACGCCACCATCAGTTATGAAACCGTATATTTTGTGATTGAAAAGTCCTTTGAATCTTGCATCTAGAAATTTTGCTGCAATAGCGGCTCCAACTCCCATAGCATGCCCTTGACCAAGTGGACCTGATGTGTTTTCAATCCCTCTAAGTACATCTACTTCTGGGTGACCTGGTGTAACAGAGCCCCATTGTCTAAAATTTTGAAGGTCTTCTTTTTTATAATTCCCCAATAAATAATATTGAGAATACATTAACGCTGATAAATGTCCCGCATCCATAAAGAAACGATCTCTAAATGTCCAATCCATTTCTGTAGGATCAAAATCCACATATTCAGTGTACAAAATGTGCATAAAATCAGCACCTCCCATAGCACCTCCTGGATGTCCTGAATTTGCTTTTTCTACCATAGAAATGGCAAGTGCTCTTATATTATCGGCTGCTAATTGATCAATTTTTTTATTCATAATTTAATTGTCATAATTTGGTGTAAATAGAAAAAGTACATAGTTCGTTTTTAGTATAGGCATTTCAACATAGAAAATTTAAAGTTTCTAAATCCATCTCAAACGGTTCTGTTTTGAAGTGGTTGGTCAAAATTTAATGCGCTAATAGTTTTAAAAACGGGTTGCTGTATTTAATTATTTTTTTCTGTGGTTTTTAAATCAATCAAATAAGAGACTGTTTTTGAGTGAATAACGTAGAAATTAATAATAAGTGTAAAAAATACATTTGCAAATATATGTAAATTTATTTTACAATAACAAATAAATTATTTTTCTTGCTTTTCTAAAACGGGAATCACATTTTCTTTGCCAATAAAAAATGAGATTCCTATTTTTTTAAATTTATGTATGTAAATAAAAGAATTGTTTTTTACAAAGAATTTCGAATAATTAGGGCACACTTGTTTTCTATTTGTTCTTTTTTCCCTTGTAGAATCATCTGTGCCATAATTTTTCCCATGGCTTCAAAATTTGTGGAAATTGTCGTAATTCCATTTGCCACTACTTTTTTGAGAGGAGTTTCGTTATAGGAAATAATGCCAAAATCACTGCCTAATTTTAAGTTTTGGAGCTTTGATTTTTCAATCACACGAACTAGATCTCTGTCGTTAGGTATGATGTATACTTCACCGATGCTTATTTCTCTGTCGGCAAACTCGGTAATGACCTCGTAATTAAATGAATAATTGTTACAGAAATCTAAAAAACCTTCTTTCATTCCCGGTGGTTCTCTAAATCCAGGGAAAATCATAATGAGTTTTTTGTATTTATTTAACCTAGATTTTCCTTTGCATAACCCATTAAAGATGTCTTTTTTGTGATTCTGGTAAATTGCAGGATAGGATTCTAGTTCAATATTGGTCTGATCTAGTATAAAAACTTCATTTACTGGTAGGGTTTTTATAAATTCAGCTACATCGATTAAGTTTGTTGGCATTATAATGTATTTCGTGTAATTCCCATTATTGTCATTTATTAGTTTTTTAAAAACTTGCACATTAAAATAATGGAAAAAGATATCTACCTGTGCATTTTTTCCAATGTTTTTTACAAATGAATTATAGGTGTCTTCTTTGAAAATGTTTAACTCATCAAAAAGTAAAAAAATCCTTTGTTTTATAGTGATTTCAACACTTTTAATGTAGTATCCTTTCCCTGGAATGGCGTAAACAATACCTCTCTTTTTCAATTCATCGTATGCCTGTAGAACAGTGTCACGTGACAATGATGAGGCTAAACAAACTTTATTTACAGAAGGAAGCCGGTCTCCTTTTTTTAGTTTTTCTTCTTCTATTGCCTTTTCAACGGAGAGAATTATCTGCTTATATTTTGGAACTCCAAGATTGTTTTGGATTGAAATAATTTTCATAAATGGAAATTTTTTGCGCAATATACGAAAAACTGGTAGGTACTGGTATGCTAAAATGAATTAATCGTATAATTTTGAATTTAATATTTCGTAAAAAAATAATCAAAATAAAACATATATCATATTTTATGTCTAATTATATAATGGAATTATTTGGTTTAATGCCTGCAGGTGAGATTGTCGATTCTTGTGAATTGACTAACAAAAATGGAATGCAATTAAGTGTTATTAATTATGGCGCTACTATTACGTCATTGAAAATGCCATTGAAAAATGGAGAAATTGTAGATGTAGTTTTGGGATTTGATACTTTAGAAGGCTACATGGAATCCTTTGATTTAGAAAGTGCTCCTTATTTTGGAGCAGCAGTTGGGAGATTTGCCGGGAGAATAAAGGATGGTATTTTTAGTTTGAATGGAAAAAAAATTCAATTGAATAAAAACAATAATAACCATTCATTACATGGTGGAAAAGCCAACTTCAGCCAGAAAATTTGGAAGATAGAAAATGTAAATGAAGGTAAAAACCCATCAATAACGTTATCATACGTTAGTCCAAATAATGAAGAGAATTATCCTGGAGAATTAGCAATTGAGTTAACCTATACATTATCGGAGGAAAATGAATTAATTATAGAATACAAAGCAAACACTACTGAGGATACCATTGTGAATTTGACGCATCACAGTTATTTTAATCTTGATGGTCACGAATCCGAAATCTCAGAACAGGAATTGATTATAAATTCCGATAAAATGTTAGAAACGACAAACGAAAATATTCCTACGGGAAGGTTTTTAAATACGACTAATTCTTCGTTTGATTTTAGTCAACCAAAAAAATGCCCTTCAAAAATTGATACAACGTTTGTTTTAGAAAAAGGAAATGAATTTTCGGCTTCGCTTTTTAATAAAAAGAATAATCTAAAAATGGCAGTTTATACCAACCAACCGGCAGTTCACATTTATGTTGGGGGCAATTGTTTCAATACTGTAAAAGGAAAAGGAAATGTAGATTATCATTCGTTAAGTGGTATTTGTTTTGAAACACAAAATTTTCCTGATGCACCAAATCACGAGTATTTTCCGAATTCGATTTTAAAAAAAGAAGAGATTTATAAGCATAAAACGATCTATAAGTTTCAATCCTTTTAACAAAAACGAATTATAATAATTGCTGTTTTTATTTATTTAAATTTTTATTGTACCAAAAAATGAAGTTGATTCCGAAACATATTATTTTTCTATTGCTAATTACGCTGACTTTTTCTTTTGGAAAAGTGCAAGCGCAATCTAGAACTAAAATAAACTTTGGTTTTGATTGGGAATTCAAAAGAGAAGAAAAAATAGCTTCCAATTGGGAGAAAATAACGATTCCACATACTGATAAAATTGAACCTTTGGTAGTCAATAATCAATTTCAGGGAACGTCATGGTATCAAAAAAAGTTCAAAGTTGGAAATTCAAACAACAAGAAAATCTTTCTTTATTTTGAAGGAGTAATGCAAGAAGCAGATGTTTGGATAAACAATCAAAAAGTAACCAATCATAAAGGGGGTTATTTGCCATTTACGATAGATATCACACCTTTTTTAAATTCGAAAAAAGAGAATACGATAAAAGTTAAAGTCAACAATGAAGATAATCCAGAATTTCTTCCGGGAAAATCATTGAAGGATTTAGATTTTAATTATTATGGTGGGATTTATAGAAATGTATATCTCCTTACAACAGATAAATTATACATTACCAATGCCGTTCAGGCAGATAAAAAAGCAAGTGGCGGGATTTATGCAAACTTTGATAACATTAATAAAGAGAAAGCTTCAGGAACAGTTCAGGTAGATTTGAAAAATGAATTTGCAGTTGCAAAACAGGCTTTATTGAAATTTATTCTAACTACTAAAGAAGGCGGAAAACTAGAATTTAAATCCAAAGCATTTACGATAAAATCCAATTCAGATAAATCGATTACTCAAAAGATTGAAGTAAAAAATCCAAATTTATGGTCAATTTCGAACCCAAATTTATACCATTTAGAAGTCCAGGTCATTTCAAATGATAAAATAATCGATAGTTATTCGGAAAAAGTGGGAATCCGAAAATCCGAAATAAAAGACGATGGTTATTATCTCAATGACGAAAAAGTATACATTACTGGAACAAACGAACATCAGGAATATCCGTATTTAGGATACGCTATTTCGGATGAAGCACAATATCGTGATGCGGTGAAAATTAAAAATGCAGGTTTTGATTTTGTCCGATTATCACATTATCCACATGCCGAAGCATTCTTAAATGCTTGTGATGAATTGGGAATTTTAGTAATGAATAGTTTGACGGGTTGGCAGTTTTTCGGGAATGATACTTTTCAAAAAAATGCTATCAAAGATATTCGGGATATGGCGAGAAGAGACCGAAATCATCCGAGTATTATTTTTTGGGAAGCCTCTTTGAATGAAACCGAAATGAGTGAAAGTTTTATGAAAGAAGCGACAAAAGCCTTGAAAGAGGAATTGCCTTTTGCTCATAATTACAGTGCCAGTTGGATTGATAACGATAATTATGATTTGTTTATACCTGCGCGTCAGCACGGAAAAGCACCAGATTATTGGACCAAATACAACAAAGGAAATCGTAAAATTTTCATTGCTGAATATGGTGATTGGGAGTATTATGCGCAAAATGCCGGATTTAATCAAAAGGAATTTTCAAATTTGAAAGAAGATGAAAGAACTTCCCGTCAGTTGCGTAGCAATGGTGAAAAAAGATTGTTGCAACAAGCCTATAATTTTCAGGAAGCGGCTAATTCGAATAGAAAAGGAGTACAGACTATTGGTGAAGCAAACTGGGTGATGTTCGATTACAATCGCGGTTACAGTAATGATTTAGAGAGTTCTGGAATAAGCGACATTTTTAGGATTCCAAAATTTGCCTACTATTTTTATCAAAGCCAACGAGATACAAATAGCATTTTAGATAAAAAAATAGTTTCTGGCCCAATGGTACATATTGCGAATTATTGGACTTCAAATTCTCCATTGAATATAACCGTTTATAGTAATTGCGACGAAGTTGCTTTGTATTTGAATGATGTTTTGGTTGGGAAACAAAAACCAACAATAAATCAAAATAGTGATGAATTAAAGCATGCGCCATTTGTTTTTAAAGCAGAAAAATTTATTCCGGGAACTTTACGTGCTGAAGGTTTTATAAAAGGAAAGAAAGTAGTTTCAAATGTGGTAAAAACACCTGAAAGTGCTGCTAAAATAGCATTGAATTATGATGTTTCATCAAAAGCAATCAATCCGAATTATCCCGATATGGTTTTTGTTTATGCCAAAATTACAGATGAGAATGGAACTATTATTCCTGATGCAACTAATGAAGTGACTTTTGCTTTAAGCGAAGGCAATGCAGAATTAATAGGTAAAAATCCAGTAAAGGCCGAAGCAGGAATCGCAACTATTATTCTTAAAACATCAAACTTAAAAACATCAATAAAAATAACGTCAAGTTCCGAACGATTACAAAATGGAACGCTTACAATTTCTAAATAATGAATGATATTTTAATCAAAAAAACGACCGCTTTTTTTAAAGAAACATTTGGTGCTGAGCCACAAAAAGTAGTGCTTTCTCCGGGAAGAATTAACATCATTGGGGAACATATTGATTACAATGATGGCTATGTTTTGCCTGCAGCGATTGATAAAATTATTTGTTTTGCTTTCGAAAAAAGTAATTCAGATACATCAAGAATAATTGCGATTGATCTTGATGATGAATTTGAAATTGATGTTACTGATTCAATGGAACTAACGGATAATGTTTGGACTAATTATATTCGTGGGGTTGTTAATCAATTGAAAATAAATGATTTTGAATTTGAAGGATTCAACTGTGTTTTTAGCAGTAATATTCCTGTTGGTTCTGGTTTATCTTCTTCAGCGGCTTTAGAATGTGGTTTTTTATTTGGAATAAATGAACTTTTCAATTTGAATATAAAACCAGTTGATATTGCACTAATAGGTCAAAGTGCTGAGCATTGGGTAGGAATCAATTGCGGGATAATGGATCAGTTTTCGAGTGTTATGGGTTTAGAAAATAAAGTCATAAAAATTGATTGCAAAACATTGGAGTTCGAATATCATAATGCAGATTTCATTGATTATTCTTTGATTTTATTCGATTCGAATGTAAAACATTCATTAATGACATCGGCTTATAATGAAAGAAGAGAGCAATGTGAAGAAGGTATTGCTATTATAAAAAATAATTTTCCTGAGATCACTAGTTTTAGAGATTGTAAGGAGCAACATGTTTTAGAATTGCAAAAGGTAATGAGTGCCAATGTTTTCAAAAGATGTCTTTTTGTTGTAAAAGAAATCAATCGGGTAAAACTAGCCTGTGAAGCATTAGATAATGGGAAAATTGAAGTTTTAGGACAATTGATGTTTGAAACTCACGAAGGATTGTCAACTGATTATGAAGTAAGTTGTGCTGAATTAGACATGATTGTTGATACTCTTAAAAAGGAAGAAGCGGTAGTTGGTTCCCGATTAATGGGTGGAGGTTTTGGAGGTTGCACCATCAACTTGATAAAAAAAGGACATGAAGAAGGGATTAAAAAGAAACTTTCGGCACTTTATTTTGACGCTTTTGGAATAGAATTAAAAATTTATGATGTTAAAATCGGAAACGGTACATCACTTTATAACAATAACTAGGATGAAAAATTTTGATATCAACGAAGATCCGCACAGACGTTATAATCCGTTAATTAACGAATGGGTTTTGGTTTCTCCTCACCGTTCTAAACGTCCTTGGCAAGGCCAAAACGAAACAGTTACCTCAGATTCTTTGCCGGAATATGATCCAACTTGTTACTTATGTCCAGGTAATGTTCGTGCGAATGGGGAAGTGAATCCAGCGTATGAAAATGCTTTTGTCTTTGAAAATGATTTTGCAGCTTTAAAACAGGAAGAAATTGCATTTGAAGAGGACAAAAACGAAACTTTTTTCAAAGCTCAACCAGAAAGAGGAATTTCCAGAGTGGTTTGTTTTTCACCAAAACACAATCTTACACTGCCGGAAATGCCTGTTGCTGCTATTGAAAATATCATTCATACGTGGCAAAAAGAATATACCGATTTAGGTAATGTTGATTACATCAATCACGTTCAGATTTTTGAAAACAAAGGAAGTGTTATGGGGTGCAGCAATCCGCATCCGCATGGACAAATTTGGGCGCAATCGTCATTACCAACAGAAGTGGAAAAAACGCAAAATAACCAGAAGGCATATTTTGATAAACATGGAAGTACACTTTTACAAGATTATTTACAAGAGGAATTAAAATTAAACGAACGTATAGTAATTGAGAATGATCATTTTGTGGCATTGGTTCCTTTTTGGGCAATTTGGCCTTACGAAACAATGATAATCAGCAAGCGTCATTTTGGAAAAATTACTGATTTAACCAAAGAAGAAATCACTGATTTCGCCTTGACTTTAAAGCAATTGACAACTAAATACGATAATTTGTTTGAAACGTCATTCCCATACTCATCAGGAATTCATCAATCTCCAACTGATGGAGAATTACATCCTGAATGGCAATTTCACATGCATTTTTATCCACCATTATTACGCTCTGCAACCGTAAAAAAATTCATGGTAGGATATGAAATGCTTGGTGAATCACAACGAGACATTACTCCTGAAAAGAGTGCTGAAATTCTAAAAAACCTATTAGGATCTCATTATAAGCATTCCCTATAAACCACACAGAATATAGTAAAATTTCCGAATGAATTGATTTTTAGCTCAATTTCAATTTCTTTCTTTAGCAAGGAAGGCTACTATTCTTTTGTTTTTTTTAAAAGGATAATTAAATAAACACCCAAAAAAATTATTAACTAACCAATTTTTAAAACCATGAATTTATGAAAATCATTAAGAAAGTAAATCAGCTGTTAAGGATTAAAACATTCTTAACATCTAAACTCACAATGTCAATAATCATTATGACGTCGTGTATTAGTTTACAGGCTCAGAACACTATTACTGGGTCAATTGTTGATCAAAAAACATCTCAAACCGTTATTGGGGCTTCTGTAGCTGTCAAAGGAACGACAAATGCAACAATGACTGACGGCGATGGAAATTATAAATTAAATGTAGCTGACCCTAATGCTACACTAGTTTTCTCTTACATTGGATATACTAAAGTAGAAGAAGCTATTGCGGGTAGAAAAGTGATCAATGTTTCACTTAAAGAAGAGAATAATACCTTAGATGAAGTAGTAGTAATTGGATATGGTACTGTTAAGAAAAGTGATTTAACTGGAGCTGTTGGAGGATTAAAAGCAGCACAATTAGATTCTCAAAGTAATACAAATTTAGGGAGTGCAATACAAGGTAAAATTGCCGGTGTTACTGTAGAGTCTGCTGGTGGCGCCCCTGGTTCTGGAACCAGAATTCAGATTAGAGGTGCAGGATCATTAAACAATAATAATCCTTTGATATTAGTTGATGATATTGCTGTTGCCTCAATGAATAACCTTAACCCAAATGACATCGAATCAATTCAAGTTTTGAAAGATGCATCTGCGGCTGCAATTTATGGTTCTAGAGCTGCAAATGGTGTAATTTTAATTACTACTAAGAGCGGGAAAAAAGGAGAAATGAAAGTGAGTTTTGATTCTTTTTATGGAATTGCCAGTGTGACTAAAAAACTTGATTTATTAAATCAAGAACAATGGGCAAAGGTAAGTAATGCAGCATATAGTGCAGCAGGAAAAGCACCATTGGACATTGCTTTAAACCCTCAGGTTCCTGGAGCAGGAATTAATTGGCAGAATGAAATTTTCAGAGCAGCTCCTACACAAAACTATTCATTAGGGCTTTCTGGAGGTTCAGATAATTTAAAATACAATATGTCTTTGAGCTACTTTAATCAAGAAGGAGTTATCAAGGAAACTAATTATGACCGTGTTAACTTAAGAGTTAAATCGGATTACAAAAAAGGTATTTTTAAAATTGGAGAAACAGTAATGTTGACCAAAGAAAAAAGAAATGATTTACCAGGAATACCTGGACAAGGAAGAAATATTCTTGGAGCTGCTATTTCTATGATTCCAGGGTTTGCAATTTATAATGAAAATGCTGTAGGTGGATATGGTGGAGCATCAGGTGCGGTTACTGATATATTCAATCCAGTGGCAGCTTTGAATCTTTTTGATGTTAAAAATGATTATTACCAAGCATTGATTAATACCTATGCAGAAGCAAGTTTCTTTGATGGGTTTAAGTATAAATTAAATGTTGGGGTAACAGCCTCAGAACATAAAAGTTATAACTATACACCACGTTATGAAGTGGGTGGATTCTTCAAGAATTTAAAAAATACTTTAGCGGAAGGAAGTGAATTAAATCAATACTATCAAATAGAAAATACTTTAAACTATTCTAAAAAATTTGGTAAGCATTCGGTAAATTTATTGGTAGGACATACTATTTATGAAAATAATTTTCGTTCTATTTCAGGTTCTGTTCAAGGTATGCCTGATGGTATATTTGTTTTGGCAGGTGCTGAACAACCAGCTATATCAGGGTATGCTACTGAGAGTAAATTGATTTCTTATCTTGGACGTGCGATATATTCGTATGATAACAAATATATCCTTACAGCAACTTTTAGACGTGATGGTTCTTCTCGTTTTAGCCCAGAAAATAAATGGGGAAATTTCCCTTCCATTTCTGCAGCATGGGGAATAGGAAAAGAACAGTTTTTCAAAAACTTAGGTTTACCTGTTTCTGAATTTAAAATACGTACTAGTTATGGTATCTTAGGAAATCAAGAAATTGGAGATTACCAGTATCTGGGGTCAATTACATCAGGAATAAGCTATGGTACAGGAGAGCCAAATACACTTTGGATCGGAAACATTCAAACAGATTATCCTGCGATTGGGTTAAAATGGGAGTCAACTTCAACAGCTAATGTTGGTTTTGATTTAGGGTTATGGAATGGTAAATTAGATTATACTTTTGATTACTTCCAGAAAAATACTTCCGATTTACTTTTACGTGTGCCAATTCCATTGTCAGTAGGTTCTAGTAATGACCCTTACACTAATGCAGGGAAGGTTTCAAATAAAGGTTTTGAGATGGGATTAACATACAATCAAAAGGTAGGAGGAGTTAATTTTTCTATAACTTCTAATATTTCAAGTGTAAAAAATCGTGTTGATGAACTAAGCACAGGAAGCCAGATTCTTGCAGGCTCTAGCGGATCATTTCATGGATCAGCAGTGACTTATAGTAAAGTTGGATATCCTATTTATTCTTTTTTCCTTGTTAAGACTGACGGATTATTTAGAACACAAGAAGAACTGGATGCACATAGTGTAAATGGAAATCCTATTCAGCCTAGAGCTCAAATTGGTGACATCAGATATGTTGATTATAATGGAGATGGAAAAATTGATGCTGGAGACAGACAATTTAGAGGTAGTGCTTTCCCTGATTTTGAATATGGATTCCGTCTTCAAGCAGATTGGAAAGGAATTGATATGACCCTAGCTCTTCAAGGAGTTCAAGGAAATGAAATATATAATGGAAATAATACAGACTTAGCAACAGTAAAAGCAAATACAAATTATGCCAGTTCAACTTTAAATTCATTTACTTTTAATCCAAACTCTAATTTTCCAAGATTAAATATTGATGATCCAAATGATAATGGTGCTGATTACTCAGATCGTTTCCTTGAAAATGGGTCATATCTTAGATTAAAAACGATTCAATTAGGATATACGTTTCCTAATGACTTAAGTCAAAAATTAGCAATTGACAAATGTCGATTCTATGTTGCAGGTGATAATCTTTTCACTTCTACTAAATACACAGGATATAATCCAGATGTTTCGGCTGATGGACTTGGAGGTAGAGGAATCGATTATAAATCGTATCCATTAAGCAAGACTATTATTTTTGGTATGCAACTTAACTTTTAAATCAACGAAAATGAAAAAGAAATTAATAATATTATATTTTATGGGAGGACTGGTTTTGCTAAGCTCTTGCTCTGATAACCTCGAATTACAAAATCCTAGTAAAGTAACAACTGGTTCTTTCTGGCAAACTCCTGAGGATTTAGAGTCTGGATTAGCGACTGTTTACAATGTATTAGTAGATAATAATAACGCGGGTTATTGGGAAATACAAGCGATGCAGTTGAAAGAAAACAGAACCGAAAATTTTGTTGCAAGAAATGATGTTCCAGGTCGTTATGCCGTTTCCAGTTATAAAAATACACCTAGTACAAGTGAGACTACCGGGATGTATAAAGCAATGTATATTGGTATATTTCGTGCCAATCAAGTAATCAATTATGCTCCTCAAATCAAGAATATTGATGAAACAAAAAGAGCACAAATAGTTGCTGAAGCTACTTTTCTTAGAGGATTGAACTATTTTAATTTGGTAAATGAATTTGGAAGTGTTCCAATTTTTACAGATTTAGTAAAAGAATCAGCAGATTATTTTAAAGAAAAATCAACAGAAGAAGAAGTGTGGAAACAAATAATTGCTGATTTTCAAGCAGCTGCGACAAGTCCATTACCTGAAATCTATCCTTCAGCTTTAAAAGGTCGAGTAACAAAAAATACGGCAATTGCTTACCTTGGGAAATCGTATTTGTATTTAAAAGATTGGGCAAAAGCCGAAGAGCAATTTTCTAAACTAGTAAATAACGAATCTGCAAATGGGTTTGGTCTTTTGGATGATTATGCACAACTATTTGATGGTAAACATGAAAATAGTAAAGAATCAGTGTTTGAAATTCAATTCAGCAGACAAGGTGGTGCTACTATTTGGGGTGGAAATCCATCCGAAAGAACTAGAGCAACTACTATGGCACAAGAATTAGCGCCAGGAGAAGTTGGAGGATGGTTTGAGTTGTTGCCTACAAAAGTATTATTGGATGCCATGACTAAAGAAAAAACGGTTGATAATAATTTTGATCCTAGAGCTCTTGCTACTTTGGCTTGGAACTATCCGGGTAGTACCTATTATAATTCTGATTTTGCATCAAAGTTTGGAGCTAATGCTATATGGATTAGAAAAAACCAAAACTGGTGGAATAATGATGAAGGGGATTGGAAATCAGAATTGAATGAATATGCAATGCGTTATGCTGATGTTCTTTTAATGCTTGCTGAAGCAAAAACGATGCAAGGAAAAGTGGCTGAAGCGATACCTTTAGTTAAAAGAATAAGAGACAGAGCAAAGTTAGCTACTATCACAATGACAGGATGGAATCAAACCCAAATGATGGATGAGATTATGCACCAAAGAAATGTTGAATTTGCTCGTGAAGGGATTCACTGGTATGATTTAAGAAGATGGGGTACTTTAGAAAAAGTAATTAAAGAAAGTCAAGTTGGCGGTTATCTTAATTACTCAGCGAAATATAACTTCTTTCCTATTCCAGAAAGTGAGTTGAATAACAATCCAAAAATGACACAAAATGCCAATTGGTAATTTGGGTTATACCTTTTAATTAATAAAAGATTAAATAAGAACTTGACAAATGGTTAATGCGTTTTATTATAGCGAATTAATCATTTGTCATCTCTTATAAACATCTGATAGCTTTATGTCTTCAGATAAAAGTAATTCGATCTTAAAATTCATTATATATGAAAAAAGCAACAATTTTATCCTGCATTTTTACCATTATTTCTTTGGTTGTGTGTGCACAAGAAAAGCCAACGACTAACGATTGGGAAAATCCAGCTATATTTCAGATTAATAGAGAACCTGCAAGAGCGGCATTTTTGCCTTATGCTGATGAATCATCTGCTATTGCTGATGATTATGCGCGTTCTCCTTGGTTTTTAACGTTAGACGGAAAATGGAAATTTAATTGGTCACCAACACCAGATGAACGGCCAATGGATTTTTTTAAAACTGATTTTAATGCTACTAATTGGAAAGAAATTGCGGTACCGTCAAACTGGGAATTAGATGGTTATGGGATTCCTATTTATACTAATATTACTTATCCATTTGTCAAAAATCCACCGTTTATTAATCATGCGGATAATCCAGTGGGGTCTTACCGACGTGCTTTCGAGTTGCCAGAAAACTGGAACGGACGCCGTGTTTACCTTCATTTTGAAGCAGGAACTTCAGCGATGTATATTTGGGTAAATGGAGAAAAAGTAGGGTATAGTGAAAACACAAAAAGTCCAACAGAATTTGATATAACTAAATATGTAAAAACAGGGAAAAATCAAGTTGCTGTTGAGGTGTATCGCTGGAGCGATGGATCGTATTTAGAGGACCAAGATTTTTGGCGTTTGTCAGGAATCGACCGCGATGTCTATCTTTACAGTACAACTAATACCCGTATTGCTGATTTCTTTGCGCGTCCTGATCTTGATGCTGCCTATAAAAACGGAAGTCTGTCTGTTGATGTTAAACTGAAGAATATGAATGCGGTTGCGAAAAACAACCAGATTATTGAAGCTAAATTAGTAGATGCAGCTGGGAAAGAAGTTTTTAAGAAAACAATAAAAATTAATGTAGGTGCTAATTCAGTTGAATCAACAACTTTTGCACAAAATGTTTCTGCACCTAAATTATGGAGTAATGAAACACCAAATCTTTATACTTTATTGCTTACGCTAAAGGATGAAAATGGAAAATTTATTGAAACGGTTGCTACGCAAATCGGTTTTCGAAAAGTAGAATTGAAGAACGGACAATTATTGGTCAACGGTATTCGAATTATGGTTCATGGTGTGAATATTCATGAACATAATCCTAAAACAGGTCATTATCAGGATAAAGAAACTATGATGAAGGACATTAAGTTGATGAAGCAATTAAACATTAATGCGGTGCGTTGCAGTCATTATCCAAATAACTTAATGTGGGTAAAACTATGCAATAAATATGGTTTATTCTTGGTAGATGAAGCTAATATTGAAAGTCATGGAATGGGAGCTGAATTGCAAGGCTCTTTCGATAAAACAAAACATCCTGCTTATCTTCCGGAGTGGAAAGCAGCTCACATGGATCGTATTTATAGCTTAGTAGAACGCGACAAAAACCAACCTTCGGTTATCCTTTGGTCTTTGGGTAATGAATGCGGAAATGGACCTGTTTTTCAAGAGGCTTATAATTGGATAAAAAATAGAGATAAAACACGATTGGTTCAATTTGAGCAAGCAGGAGAAAAAGAAAATACGGATGTGGTTTGCCCGATGTATCCAAGTATGGATTACATGAAAGAGTATGCCAAACGTAAGGACGTAAAACGCCCTTTTATTATGTGTGAATATGCTCATGCTATGGGTAATAGCAGTGGAAATTTTCAAGAATATTGGGACGTTATTCGCAGCAGCAAAAACATGCAAGGAGGATTTATTTGGGATTGGGTAGATCAAGGATTTGAAATGACTGATGAAGTAGGACGTAAATACTGGGCCTATGGTGGTGATATGGGAAGTCAAAATTATACCAATGACGAGAATTTCTGTCACAACGGTTTAGTTTGGCCAGATCGTACGCCTCATCCTGGTGCTTTTGAAGTAAAAAAAGTATATCAAGATATTTTATTTTCAGGAGCTGATTTGAAAAAAGGACTTGTTCAAGTAGAAAATGGATTTAGTTATACCAATCTTGATAAATATCTATTCAAATATGAAGTGCTGAAAAATGGGTTGGTTGTCAAAACGGGAACTATTGCTATTCGTCTTGCGCCACAATCTAAAAAAGAGGTTCAGCTAGAATTGCCAAAATTATCTACCGAAGACGGAGTAGAATATCTTTTAAATATTTTTGCCTACACAAAAGACGGTACTGAAGTTTTACCTCAAAATTTTGAAGTAGCCCGAGAACAGTTTTCAATTGGTGAGCCTAAATATTTTGTTAAAACAGCTGATGCTGGCACAAATCCTATAGTTAAAAATACTGAAGATACGGTCACTCTTAGTGCAGCTGGTGTTGAAGTGACTATAAATAAGAAAACGGGTTTAATGCAACAATATAAATCTAACGACGAATATTATTTCAATCAAATGCCTGTTCCTAATTTTTGGCGAGCACCTACGGATAATGATTTTGGGAATTATATGCAAGTAAGCAATAATGTATGGAGAACTGTGGGAAGATTTAGTAATTTGGATGCTATTGAGGTCAAAGAAGTGTCCGGTAAAACAATAGTAGTGGCTCACCTTTTCTTAAAGGATGTAGCTTCTACATATACAATTACTTACGCAATGGATTCTAGTGGTAGTTTAACTGTGCAAAATTCATTCAAAGCGGGAGAAAATCCATTAGCCGAAATGCCTCGTTTTGGGATGTTATTCTCCCTTAAAAAGGAGTTAGATAATTTTAGTTATTATGGAAGAGGACCTTGGGAAAACTATCAAGATAGAAACACCTCTTCTTTGAAAGGGATTTACCAAAGTAAAGTTGCCGATCAATATGTTCCTTATACACGTCCTCAAGAAAATGGATATAAAACGGACGTTCGTTGGTTAACACTTACAAATAGTTCAGGAAATGGTATTGAAATAGAAGGTTTACAGCCGCTAGGTGTAAGTGCATTACATAATTATCCTGAAGATTTTGATCCAGGTTTGACTAAAAAATACCGTCATACGAATGATATTACACCACGTCATGAAGTTGTAGTATGTGTTGATTTAGCACAAAGAGGTGTTGGTGGAGACAACAGTTGGGGCGCTATGCCACACGAACAGTATCAATTGAAAAATAAAGAATATAATTACGGTTTTGTTATTAAACCTAAAAAGAAATAAAAAATTAAAATTTCGCCCCTATTTTAGCAATTATAAATAAGGGTGAAATAAATTGAGCTGATAGAAAGGTGCTGTTAAAATTAATTATTATGAAAGAAAAACTAAAATTCTGTTTCAATAAAAAAGGTGTTTTTACATTGTTTTTTATGTTTGGTGTCATCAGTTTATGGGCGCAAAAAGTTACAATACCTATTGCAACCAATAACAATATGATGCTGTTGCAAACAGATAATAATAATCGTTTGATGACAGTTTATTTTGGTAAACCACTTGAAAACGCAAGTGAATTTGCAACGGTTTCGGCGGGATATAATTATGATTATTCTAATCAAGGAATTTATAATTCTGCATACACACCATCGGGCACTTGGAATCTTTCTGAACCAGCCATTCAGGTCAAACATGCAGATGGAAATACTTCTTTAGAACTAAAATATGTAAGTCATAAAACGGAAAAAATTGATGCTAATAGTTCGATTACCAGTATTATTCTTAAAGATCCAATTTATCCGTTTGAGGTGACTTTGTTTTATAAAGTTTGGGCAAAAGAAAATGTAATTGAGCAATGGACTGAGATAAAACATAACGAGAAGAAAGCGGTATTGTTACAAAAATACGCTTCGGCAAATTTGTTTTTTGGAGGAAAAGATTTCTATCTCACCAGTTTTCAAGGAGAATATCTAAAAGAAATGCAACCTGTTGAAACTAAGCTTGTGCAGGGAATAAGATCTTTAGATACAAAATTAGGAACCAGAGCGATGCTTACACAAACTCCTAATTTTATGGTTTCTTTTGGAAAACCAGCTTCAGAAAATGATGGAACAGTGATGTTAGGTCAATTAGCTTGGAGTAGTAATTTTAAACTTGAATTTGAAATCGACTCTAATAAAAATCTTAGACTAATTGCAGGAATCAATCCGTTTGCTTCTGAATATTCATTGGCTCCAAACGAAATTTTTAAAACTCCTTCTTTAATTTATGCACTTTCAAATAATGGTACAGGCGAAGCCAGTAGAAACCTTCACGATTGGGCAAGAAAATACAGACTTCTTGATGGTCAAGGCGAACGTCTTACCTTATTGAACAATTGGGAAGCCACTTATTTTGATTTTGATGAAAATAAACTTAAAGGCTTGTTTAAAGATGCAAAAGATTTGGGTGTTGATATGTTTTTGTTAGACGATGGATGGTTTGGCAATAAATATCCAAGAAATAATGATGATGCAGGGCTTGGTGACTGGCAGGAGAATAAAAAGAAACTTCCAAGCGGCTTGGGCTACTTAGTAAAAGAAGCTAAAAAAGAAGGAGTTAAATTTGGTATTTGGATAGAACCAGAAATGGTAAATCCTAAAAGCGAATTATACGAAAAACATTTAGACTGGGTAATTCGTCAACCACAAAGGCCTGAGATTTATTATAGAAATCAGCTCGTTTTAGATTTGTCGAATCCCGAAGTTCAAGATTTTGTTTTTGGAATTGTAGATAATCTATTTGTAAAAAATCCAGAATTAGCATTTATAAAATGGGATTGTAATGCGACTATTTATAACGCCTATTCCGCATACCTTAATAAAAAAGGATTGCCACAATCTAATTTGTATGTAGATTACACCAAAGGATTGTATAAAGTACTGCAACGAATTCGTGCCAAATATCCAAAAGTTCCAATGATGTTATGTTCTGGTGGCGGTGGACGTGGCGATTATGAATTTTTGAAGTATTTTACAGAATTTTGGCCAACAGATGACACCGAACCTTTGGAAAGAATTTTTGTTCAATGGGATTACTCCTATTTCTTCCCTTCGATTGCAACCTGTAACCACGTGACCGATTGGGGAAAACAACCACTAAAATTTAGAGTTGATGTGGCTAGTATGGGAAAATTGGGTTTTGATATTGTAGCAAGCAAATTAAACCCTGATGATAAAACATTTTGCAAACAAGCTATTTCGAATTACAATTCATTTAAAGATATAGTTTGGCATGGCGATATGTTTCGACTAGTGAATCCTCACGAAAACAATATTGCAGCATTGATGTATGTAAATCCAGAGAAAAGTAAAGCAGTTGTTTTTAACTACTTAGTGAATAATAGATTTAATATTACTGCTACTGAGCGACCAGTTGTATTAAACGGATTAAATCCAAAGAAAAAATATACGGTAAAAGAAATTAACGTGTATCCAGGCGTTACTTCATCAATTGATTCTGATAAAGTTTACTCAGGCGATTTCTTGATGAAAGCTGGAATAAATCCAAATGTTTCTTTGAAAAGAACGAGTGTAGTTTTAGAGATTAACGAAGTAAAATAAGGCAACCAAATAGTTAAAAAGATAATAAATGATTTATAAGTTATCTACTGAATTTTTACTGTTTTTTAAATAGCATAAATAATAAATTATGAAAATATTAGTTACTGGCGGATTGGGATTTATTGGTTCGCATACTGTAGTTGAATTACAAAAGGAAGGTTTTGAAGTTGTGATTATTGATAATCTTTCTAATTCGTCTGAAGAAGTTTTAAAAGGAATAGTTGCTATAACAGGCATAATGCCAGTTTTTGAAAAGTTGGATTTGAGAGAGAAAGCATCAGTTCAAGATTTTTTCAAAAGACATTCTGATGTTTCTGGTCTAATTCATTTTGCAGCTTCTAAAGCAGTTGGTGAAAGTGTTGGAAACCCGTTATTGTATTATGAAAACAACATTAATACGCTAATCTATTTGCTTCAGGAATTGCAACAAAAACCGGAATCTCATTTTATTTTCAGTTCATCTTGTACTGTTTATGGTCAAGCCGAAACAATGCCGATTAATGAAAGTGCCTCAGTTAAACCAGCAATGTCACCTTACGGGAATACCAAACAAATTGGCGAAGAAATCATTACAGATGTTACAAAAGTAAGTGGGATAAACGCTATTTTGTTGCGTTATTTTAATCCGATTGGTGCTCATCCATCAACAGAAATTGGTGAATTGCCTATAGGGACTCCCCAAAATTTAGTGCCATTTATTACCCAAACCGGAATTGGATTGAGAAAAGAATTATCCGTTTATGGGGATGATTATCCAACAACTGATGGGACTTGTGTGCGAGACTATATTCACGTTGTCGATTTGGCAAAAGCGCATGTTATTGCTTTGCAGCGATTGGTTAACAAAAAGAATTTAGCTAAAATAGAAACTTTTAATCTTGGAACAGGAACAGGAAGCTCTGTTTTAGAAGTTATTGCAGCTTTCGAAAAAGTAAGTGGACAAAAATTACCCTACAAGATTGTTGATAGAAGAGAAGGAGATGTGATTTCGGCTTATGCCAATACAGATAAGGCGAATAACATTCTTGGCTGGAAAACAGAGTCAACTCTTGAAGAAGGGATGGCAAGTGCTTGGAAATGGGAGCAGAAAATCAGAAAGAGCAACTAAAATAAATAAAAACAGTATTGTAAACCAGTGAAATGAATCAGAAATAAAATTAGTATTTAATACGGGGGAAACACCACTCTTTTAAGTATTTAACTTACATAATAGTAATAAATGTAAAAAATACATTTATAAATGACGTAAATAAATATTTTTATTTTACTTTTGACTTTCGTAATTCATAAAATAACAATATAATTTAAACACATATCACATTTTATACTTAAATTTTGTAATGGAATTGTATATTTTTAACCAAATTATAAGATGTGTTTGATGTAAAACTAAAAATAGTTCAGCTAACAATAAAAAAATAGTACAAGTCGCATTCATTTATATTAATTTCTAAAAAACCATTTACTCATGAACCAGAACCTTGCTTTTGCGGATTACGCAGTATTTATTATCTATTTTATCGTGGTGTCCACCTATGGATATACCATCTATCGCAAGCGTGAAAAAAACGAACACGATGCAAAAGCTTATTTTCTTGCAGAAGGAACTCTTACTTGGTGGGCTATTGGTGCTTCATTGATTGCTTCTAATATTTCAGCAGAACAATTCATTGGAATGAGTGGAGAGGGATTCTTTTTAGGAATTGCTGTTGCTGCTTATGAGTGGATTGCTGCTATTGCTTTGATTATTGTTGCAGTTTGGTTTATTCCTGTTTATTTAAAAAACAAGATTTATACCATGCCTCAGTTTTTAAAAACCAGATATAACGAATCTACGGCTTTAATTATGGCTGTTTTTTGGTTGTTTTTATATGTTTTTGTAAACTTAACTTCTATTTTATATTTAGGAGCTGTTGCCATTAATGGTTTAGCTGGTGGGGAATACCTACATGCTATTATGATTGGTTTAGCTCTTTTTGCCTTGCTAATTTCTTTAGGAGGAATGAAAGTGGTGGCGTATACCGATGTAATTCAGGTTGCTGTTTTGATCATCGGAGGATTAGTTACTTCTTATATCGCTTTGACTACTGTTGGACACTATTTTGGTTTTGGTGAAAACGCAATCGCCGGTTTCAAAGTATTAATGGAAAAAGCACCGGAGCATTTCAAAATGATTATTCCAAGACCGACTGCTGCGTCTTCTCAATTGGAAATCAATAAGTATCTTACTTTTCCTGGGATGATGTCCTATTTAGCAGGAATTTGGATTATTAATTTGAATTACTGGGGTTGTAACCAATACATTACTCAAAGAGCTTTGGGAGCAGACTTACAAACTGCCCGAACTGGTATATTGTTTGCCGGTATGTTGAAATTATTAATGCCACTTATCGTTATGTTGCCTGGTATTGCTGCTTTTGTTTTACACGAAAACGGACATTTACCACAATTAGTTGGTGGAAAAGACGGAGCGTATTCTGCAATGTTAACATTCCTTCCTACAGGGTTAAAAGGATTGTCTGTGGCCGCTTTGACAGCCGCCATTGTTGCTTCTTTAGCAGGTAAAGTGAATAGTATTTCTACTATTTATACTTTGGATGTTCACAAAAAATACATTCAAAAAGACGCTACTGATAGAGCTCAAGTAAACATAGGTAGATATGCAGTTTTTGCTGCGATGCTTCTTGCTGTTTTGTTTACTTGGAATGATGTTTTAGGAATTGGTGGTGTGGGTGGTTTCACTTACATTCAAAAATATACAGGGTTCATTAGTCCAGGTGTATTTGCTATGTTCTTCCTTGGAATGTTCTGGAAAAGAACAACGGGTACAGCTGCTATAGTAGGGGTAATCTCTGGTTTCTTATTATCAGTTTTGTTTAATGAATTTGCACCTGCATTGTTTGGAAATGAAACGTTGTTGTACACAGCTTTCGCCAATGGAAAAGGTGGATTCGAAATCCCATTCCATATTTGTATGGGATTGTCTTTTGCATTTACGATGCTTCTAATGATTGCCATCAGTTTTGCTGGGCCAAAAGTGAATCCAAAAGCATTCGAATTAGATACAGAAATGTTTAAGGTAAAACCACAAACAACTGTATTGATTGTAATAACGCTATTGATTATTTTTGCTTTGTACGTGAAGTTCTGGTAGAAATTAGTAGTTGATATTTTATTAAAAGTGTGAAACTAAATTCGTTTGGTTTCACACTTTTTTTTGATGTATTTAGTTAAATCTACCATTGTGGTAACCCAAATATCCTTTTCTCTTTCTTTTAAATATAGAAGCAATTTATGATGTTCTTCTAAATCTATATTTAATGGATGCTCACCGCCAACGCCATGAAATAAAAAAACGATAAATGATCCTGCTTTTTCGGCTTCTTCAATTTGAGTTATCATTTGTGCTGCAGTAGTTCCATTTTCTACAAAAGAATTTACATTAGCTAAATCGACCGCTTTTGCTTGAAGGAATCCCTGCTCAACTCCTCTTGCGGCTACAAAATCACGCTTCAAAAAATCATAATAAAGAGTATCTCCAATTTTAAGATCACCGCAAGGATATGCAAAAGTCCGTTCCTCTTTACCATCAATATCTTTTAGAAATTCGTTTGCAGCCCTTATTTCTTTTACTGCTCTGGCTATCGAATATTTGGAGAGATCATTTTCTTTGGTTACAAAATCACGTCCGGGTAAACTACCATCACAGGGATGATATAAAGTGTGATTCCCTAATTCATGTCCTTGTTTAGAAGCAGTTCTCCATTCTTCTATTCTCCCCGTAACGACAGGGGATGATGTGATTAGATAAAAGGTTGCTTTGAAGTTAAATGAATTAAGAATTGGGATTACTTTATCAAGATGAATATTCAGTGCATCGTCATAGGTTAGGACCACGGCACATTTTTTACCATTCCAGTTCATTGATTCTTTTTGTGCATAACATAAACCATTGGCTAAAAATAGTAAGCAAAGAATAGGGAAATTTTTAAAATTCATTGGATATAAATAGTTGCGTTTTATAATTCTAATATCGGGTTTTGGTTGGAGTAAATATGTTTTTTTGTAATTTTATACTTCTTTGATGTATAATAACATATGTAAAATCTTATTTCGTTTTAAATTCTCCAAAATGCCATAAAATTCCTGATGGATCGTGTAAGAAGCATTCTTTTCCCCAATCAAGCTCTCGGATAGCTACTAATTTTACATTTTCATATTTCACAGTAAGTTGTAATTTCAATAATTCGCTCCAAAATTGGTTTACGTCATCTACTTCCATAAAAACCATTGTATTGTCTACCCAATCTTTAACATAGGCATTTTGCAAATAAAAACCCAAGCCATCCGTGTTGAAATAGCTCATATCAGAAGATATAATATGCTCTTGAAATCCAAGATCACGATAAAAATTACGTGATATCTCATAATTTTTAGCGCCAATGAACGGTCTGATAGATTTTCCTTTATACTCCATTTTTTTTTCTATAATAATTTGATTGCTAAAACAATGTGTTTAATAACTAAAATAATCTTTTGAGAATTTGTCTATTTAAAATCTTCCAAACCCAGAAGTCCAAATGTCTGTTTCTACATATAATGGTTTAAATAGTTTTGCGTTTTGTAGTTTTAAGGGCGTACTGTAATCTCTCTGACTACGCTTAACAAAATTCGTGTTTGCTTCCATAGAATACTTTTTTGTGTATTGCTATTTCAGGACGGGACACTCATAGAACTAAAAAAAGCTTTCGTTTTGTGCGAAAGCTTTTTTGTATGAGTAAAAATAATCGTTAGTTTCTGTTAACTAATGCTTCTTGTTTCCAGTTTTTAATGGAAGCGATAGTGTTATTAGAATAATCAACTTCAGTTAAATTATGGAAGCCATTGTCATTTTTTTCAGACCAAAAAAACCATTTACCAGTTTTTTGACCATTTTTATATTCTCCTGACGAAATTTTGTTCCCTTTTTCATCATAAGCAACCCAAACTCCTTGTAGTTTTCCGTTTTCAAAAAAACCTTCTTGTTGCACTTGACCATTTTCAAAAAAGTAAGTTGCTTTTAGTTTTTTACCAAAAGGTTCCAATACTGGTTTTGATTCTTGTGCAAAAATCATCCCTGAGAACAATATTGCAATTAAAATAATACATTTTTTCATATCTTGAGTTTTTAATATTTTACATTTCTTTATCAAAATTAACGAATACTTTACATTAAAAAAACTTTTAGATAACAATTTAGTAACATTAGACAAAAGCTTAACATTGGGATTTTTTTTAGACACAAAAAAAGCCAACACTTTCGTATTGACTTTGTTGCTCATTTGATATAAATTAATTTAATAATGCGTCTAATTGGATTTCTAATTCTGGAGCTGACGGTCTTGGTGCATCAGCGTTTATAATTTTTCCGTTTGGATCAATCAGGATGAATCTTGGGATACTGGTGATTCCGTAGTCTTTGGCAAATTTAGAATTCCAATCGTTATCTGCAAAAAGTTGTATTCCGCCTAATTCTTTGTCCTTTATTAATGTTTTCCATTTTTCCATATCTTTTTGCACATCTATTGAAATGCTTACAAATGAAATGTTTTTATCATGGTATTTTTCTTCAATTTTTTTTAAAAAAGGAATTTCTCCACGACAAGGTCCGCACCAAGTCGCCCAAACGTCAATGTAAACATACTTGCCTTTTAAATCCTCTAATTTTGTCTTACCTCCAGCATAATTATCATAATTAAAAGAAGGAGACATCGTATTCGCCAATTTGCTTTTAGCTAAATTAGCTTCGTAATTCATTTTGTAATACTTAACGATACCATTATAATTTTCATCAATACTTTTCTTTTGAAGAGCAACAAAAAGAGGATCTAATTTTGGGTTTTCCAATCGCTTCAAATCATCCACTTTTTTCTTGTCCAGTCCTTTCGTGAAATCAGCTTCGGTAGAAGCAAGTAATGTGCTTATGTTTGTTTGTTCTTCGAATAGAGAATTTTGAGCTAAAAAATTGTTTTCTATAGCTCCTTTTCCAGCATATACTATTGATTCGTCAAATTGTTTGGTGTCCATTTTTAGCTTTAAATCAAAGCCATTTTTCAAGTATACAATAGTAAATTCATTACCATCGGATAAACTATACCTCCCCGTGACAACATTCATGGTGTCTTTGAAAATACCTTCTTTATTGACTTGGATTTTTTTGATCAATTTGTTTTTACTGTCAGTGATGTAGATTGCGTCTCCATTCTTGTTAGCTATTTCAGCCTGAATAGTCATATACTTTTTATTTTGACCTATAGCGCTCAAAGTACTGATTAAAACAAGGGCGGTAAAAAAATGTTTCTTCATAATTAATTGTTTTCGAATTTATAGCATTTCAAAAATAAAGAAATTACCTATAAAAATTTTAAACATTAACATAATATTCTATTTTAAATAGTACCTATGGGTATAATTTTTAGGGATTAATTTGATTTTTGTGTTTACTTTTGCAATCTAAAATTTAGATCATGTATAGAAGTCATAATTGTGGCGAATTGAACGCCTCACATATTAATACTGAAGTTACACTTGCAGGTTGGGTTCAGAAATCACGAGATAAAGGATTTATGAATTGGGTTGATTTGCGGGACCGTTACGGAATTACGCAATTAATTTTTGACGAAGGACGTTCTGAAAAATCAGTTTTCGAATTGGCAAAAACATTAGGCCGTGAATTTGTAATTCAAGTAAAAGGAACTGTTATTGAGCGTGAAGCCAAAAATAAAAATATTCCAACAGGAGAGATAGAAATTTTAGTTACTGAATTGAACATTCTAAATGCGTCACTTACGCCTCCTTTCACGATTGAAGATGAGACAGATGGTGGAGAAGACATCCGAATGAAATACCGTTACCTTGACATTAGAAGGAATCCTGTTAAAAACAGTTTGCTTTTTCGTCATAAAGTAGCGATGGAAGTGCGCAAGTATCTTTCAGATTTGGATTTTTGCGAAGTGGAAACACCTTATTTAATTAAGTCTACTCCGGAAGGAGCAAGAGATTTTGTTGTTCCTTCTCGAATGAATGAAGGGCAATTTTATGCCTTGCCACAATCACCACAAACATTCAAGCAATTATTGATGGTGGGTGGAATGGATAAATATTTCCAAATCGTGAAGTGTTTCCGTGATGAAGATTTGCGTGCTGACAGACAGCCGGAATTTACACAAATCGATTGCGAAATGGCTTTTGTGGAACAAGAAGATATTTTGAATGTTTTCGAAGGACTGACTAGACATTTATTAAAAGAAATAAAAGGTATTGAAGTAGAGAAATTCCCTAGAATGACTTACGAGCATGCCATGAAAACATATGGAAATGACAAGCCGGACATTCGTTTCGGAATGGAATTTGGCGAATTGAATGAAGTTGCTAAAAGCAAAGAATTCCCAGTTTTCAATGCTGCAGAATTAGTTGTTGGAATTGCTGTTCCCGGAGTTGGAAATTATACTCGCAAGGAAATAGATGGATTAATTGACTGGGTAAAACGTCCTCAAGTTGGTGCATCAGGAATGGTGTACGTAAAATGCAACGAAGATGGAACTTATAAATCATCAGTAGATAAATTCTACGATCAAAATGATTTAAGCAATTGGGCAAAAACTACAGGAGCACAGCCAGGAGATATGATTTTTGTGCTTTCTGGACCAGCTGATAAAACCCGTGGACAGTTAAGTGCGTTGCGTATGGAATTAGCAACACGATTAGGTTTGAGAAAGCCAACTGAATTTGCGCCACTTTGGGTTGTTGATTTTCCATTATTGGAATTTGATGAAGAAAGTGGTCGTTACCATGCTATGCACCATCCTTTTACGTCTCCTAAACCGGAAGACATGCATTTATTGGAGACAAATCCAGGAAAAGTTCGTGCTAATGCATATGATATGGTTTTAAATGGAAATGAAATTGGAGGAGGTTCAATTCGTATTCACGATAAAGCGACACAACAATTGATGTTTAAATATCTAGGTTTCACCGAAGAAGAAGCGAAAGCGCAATTCGGATTCTTGATGGATGCATTTCAGTTTGGTGCACCGCCACACGGAGGTTTAGCTTTTGGATTGGATAGATTAGTTGCAATTCTAGGTGGACAGGAAACCATCCGTGACTTTATTGCTTTTCCAAAAAATAATTCAGGAAGAGATGTCATGATTGATGCTCCGTCTACAATAGACATATCACAGTTAAAAGAGCTGCATATAAAAATTGACTTATAATAGTTTATCGTTAAATTTTGTTAGAAAACGTTGAATATCAATATTTTTACAAAATAAAAAGCGAAGAATGTCTTTCGTATTATATTAAATATTACATTTGCTCCATTATAAATTATTATTACTATTACAATGCGTACAGGTACAGTTAAATTTTTCAATGAATCTAAAGGTTACGGATTCATTACAGACGAAGAAACAGGAAAAGACATTTTTGTTCATGCATCAGGAATCAACGCGGAAGAATTACGCGAAGGTGACAGAGTTAGCTATGAAGAAGAAGAAGGAAGAAAAGGAAAAGTTGCTGCGAAAGTAGCAGTGATCTAAGCATAAAAATTTATTTTTTTGCCTACGAATGTTTAAAACGTTCCGATTATATCGGAGCGTTTTTTTTTGCATTATTATGAAAAAAGGGCATTGTGAATACGAAATTATTTATAATCATTAAAAATTGCAAGAAAATCATATTTTCATAGAAATTAATTTCAGTTTTTAGCTTGTGTTTTAATTCCTTGAAACCTATCTTTGTTGCTTATTTTTGCACGAAAAAAACATACTTATGCAGTCCGATCAATTAAATTATATTCCTATATTAATGCAGTTTGTTTTAGCTGTAGGTTTTGTAGTTGGAACAATACTTATTTCTGGGAAATTAGGTCCAAAACGCAACTCTGAAATCAAAGATAAAAACTTCGAATGCGGTATCGAATCAGTAGGTAACGCAAGAATTCCGTTTTCAGTTAAATATTTTCTTGTTGCTATATTATTTGTTTTGTTTGACGTTGAGGTAATTTTTCTTTATCCATGGGCAATCAATTTTAAAGAATTGGGAATGGAAGGAATGGTTAAAATGGTAATTTTTATGCTTTTACTTTTGGTAGGTTTTTTTTATATTATCAAAAAGAAAGCGTTAGAGTGGGAATAGTTTAAATGTACGATTTAAGAAATTCGATATTCGATTTCAAGAATTGTATGATATCAAATCTAAATATAATAGAGCGAATATTTTATTCGTAAATCAAATATTGTAATTCGTAAATACAAATGAGCGATTCTAAAATAAATATGGTTGAGCCACCTGAAGGTGTTGTTGGGGAAGGTTTCTTCGCTACAAAACTGAATGATGTTGTGGGAATGGCTCGCGCTAATTCATTATGGCCTTTGCCTTTTGCAACTTCTTGCTGTGGGATTGAATTTATGGCTACAATGGCTTCGCATTATGATTTAGCACGTTTTGGTTCAGAGCGAGTGAGTTTTTCTCCTCGTCAAGCGGATATGCTAATGGTAATGGGGACAATTTCAAAAAAAATGGCGCCTATTTTACGTCAGGTTTACGAGCAAATGTCAGAACCTCGTTGGGTAATCGCTGTTGGTGCTTGTGCTTGTTCAGGTGGAATTTTTGATACTTATTCTGTTTTGCAAGGGATTGATAAAGTAATTCCAGTTGATGTTTATGTTCCAGGTTGTCCGCCAAGACCAGAACAAATTGTTGATGGTGTAATGAAATTGCAGGAATTAGTAAGAAACGAATCCGTAAGAAGAAGAAGTTCTCCAGAATACCAAGAATTATTGGCTTCTTATAATATCAAATAAATAATGGCGCTAGAAACAATACAAATCCAAGAAAAATTAGTCGAAACATTTGATTCGGCTGTTTTTGAATTCAAGCAGGAAAAAGATATATTTTCATTTGAAGTCGCTGCCGATAAAATTACGGCGGTGATTCTTTTTTTGAAAAATGACCCAACATTACGTTTTCATTTTTTAACTGATTTGTGTGGGATTCACTATCCTGACAATGATGTTGATCATCAATTTGCCGTTGTTTATCATTTACACAATTGGTACGAAAATAAAAGAATTAAAATCAAAGCTTTTATCAACGGTGAAAATCCAGAAATAAAAACGATATCTAATATTTTCTTAAGTTCAAATTGGATGGAAAGAGAAACATTTGATTTTTATGGTATAAACTTCATTGGTCATCCACAATTGAAACGTATTTTGAATATGGATGAAATGATTTCTTTTCCAATGCGAAAAGAATTTCCAATGGAAGATAGCGGAAGAACGGATAAAGATGACCGTTTCTTTGGAAGAACGACAGACAATTATTAAAAATACTCACTATTATAATTTTTCACATTAACTAAATGTCAGAACTATTATTACCACCAGAGCATCGCTATGCTAAAAGAATTGCAGCCCAACTGAACGAAGACGGAAGCGAACTTTCGATTTTGAATTTAGGGCCTACTCACCCAGCAACACATGGTATTTTTCAAAATATCTTGTTGATGGATGGAGAAAGAATTCTAGAAGCGGAACCAACTATTGGTTACATTCACAGAGCTTTCGAAAAAATTGCTGAAAACCGTCCTTTTTACCAAATCACCCCTCTTACTGATAGAATGAACTATTGTTCATCGCCTATAAATAATATGGGTTGGTGGATGACATTAGAGAAATTGTTAGATATTGAAGTTCCTAAAAGAGCACAATATTTAAGGGTAATTGTAATGGAGTTGGCAAGAATTACGGATCATATTATCTGTAATTCGATTCTTGGTGTTGATACCGGAGCCTATACCGGATTTTTATATGTGTTCCAATTTAGAGAAAAAGTCTACGAAATCTACGAAGAAATTTGTGGAGCTCGTTTGACTACTAATATGGGAAGAATTGGTGGTTTCGAAAGAGATTGGTCAGCAGAAGCTTTTAGAAAATTAGATGTGTTTTTAGAGGAGTTTCCAGCAGCTTGGAAAGAATTTGAAAACTTATTCGAAAGAAATAGAATTTTTATTGACAGAACTGTAAATGTAGGGGCTATAACAGCTGAACAAGCTATGGCTTACGGATTTACAGGTCCAAATTTACGTGCTGCGGGTGTTGATTATGATGTTAGGGTAGCGCAACCGTATTCTTCTTACGAAGATTTTGAATTTATTATTCCTGTTGGAAAATCCGGAGATACTTACGATCGTTTTTGTGTTCGTAATGCCGAAGTTTGGGAGAGTTTGAGTATTATTCGTCAAGCTTTAGCAAAAATGCCAGAAGGAAATGATTTCCATGCGGATGTTCCTGATTATTATCTTCCACCAAAAGAAGACGTGTATAACAACATGGAATCGTTGATTTATCATTTCAAAATTGTAATGGGAGAAGTTCCTGTTCCAGTTGCCGAAATATATCATCCAGTAGAAGGTGGAAATGGAGAATTAGGTTTCTATTTAGTTACAGACGGAAGCAGAACGCCTTATAGATTGCATTTCCGTAGACCTTGTTTTATTTATTATCAAGCGTATCCAGAAATGATTAAAGGTTCATTACTATCAGATGCAATTGTTATTTTATCAAGTTTAAATGTTATTGCCGGAGAATTAGACGCATAAAGAGTATTGATTAACGATTTTATATTTTAAAATAAAACTTTGTGACTTTGCGCCTTCGCGGCAAAAAAAATAAAAATGGAAAGAACGTATCACAAACAAGAAATAAATATGACGGAAGCATTGATGACTCGCATCAATGAATTAATAAGTCATTATCCTGAAGACAAAAGAAAATCGGCATTATTACCTGTTTTACATGAAGTTCAAGATGCTCACGAGAATTGGTTGAGTATTGAATTAATGAATAAAGTAGCCGAAATCCTTTTGATTAAACCAATCGAGGTTTACGAAGTAGTTTCGTTTTATACGATGTACAACCAAAAACCAATTGGAAAATATATGTTCGAATTTTGTCAAACTTCTCCTTGTTGTTTGAATGGAGTGGAAGATTTAATGGATTACACCTGTGAAAAATTAGGTGTAAAAGTTGGTGAGCCTACTCCAGATGGTTTATTCGAAGTTAGAGGAGTTGAGTGTTTGGGTGCTTGTGGTTACGCTCCAATGATGCAATTAGGCGATTTTTACAAAGAACATTTGGATAAAGAAAAAATCGATCAATTAATTGCTGATTGCAAAAACGATAAAATAATATTACACGATAAATAATATGTCACAAAAAATATTATTAGATAAAATAAATATTCCAGGAATTAAAACATACGAAGTGTACCGTCAAAACGGGGGTTATGCTTCAGTAGAAAAAGCCTTAAAAACATTAACACCAGACGAAGTTGTCGAAGAAGTAAAAACTTCAGGATTGCGTGGTCGTGGTGGAGCAGGTTTCCCAGCAGGAATGAAATGGAGTTTTATTGATAAAAAATCAGGAAAACCAAGACATTTAGTTTGTAATGCGGATGAATCTGAGCCAGGAACTTTTAAGGATCGTTATTTGATGGAATTTATTCCTCATTTATTGATTGAAGGAATGATTACTTCCAGTTATGCTTTGGGTGCAAACCTTTCTTACATCTACATTCGTGGAGAATACATGTGGGTTTATAAAATATTGGAAAAAGCCATTAACGAAGCAAAAGCTGCTGGATTTTTGGGTAAAAATATATTAGGTTCAGGATACGATTTAGAACTTTATGTTCATTGTGGTGCCGGAGCTTACATCTGTGGTGAAGAAACTGCATTGATTGAATCATTGGAAGGAAAAAGAGGAAATCCTCGTATCAAGCCACCATTTCCTGCTATTTCGGGACTTTGGGCAAATCCAACGGTTGTAAATAACGTAGAAACAATTGCCGCTGTGCCTTGGATTATCAATAATACAGGTGCGGAATATGCTAAAATTGGTATTGGACGTTCTACAGGAACCAAATTAATTTCGGCTTCAGGACATATCAAAAATCCTGGTGTTTATGAAATTGAATTGGGATTAAGTGTTTACGAATTCATGAATTCTGATGAATATTTAGGAGGAATGAGTTCTGACAGGCCTTTAAAAGCTTTTGTACCGGGAGGAAGTTCTGTTCCCGTTTTACCAGCCCATTTAATTTACAAAACTGCCGCTGGCGAAGATCGTTTGATGTCATACGAATCGTTAAGTGACGGTGGATTTGCAACTGGTTCTATGTTAGGGTCAGGTGGATTTATCGTTTACAATGATACGTCTTGTATTGTTCGTAATACTTGGAATTTCTCTCGTTTTTATCACCATGAAAGTTGTGGACAATGTTCCCCTTGTCGTGAAGGTACAGGCTGGATGGAAAAAGTATTGCACCGAATAGAAAATGGTCACGGTCGTGAAGAAGATATCGATTTGCTTTTGAGCATTCAAAGTAAAATTGAAGGAAATACAATTTGTCCATTAGGTGATGCGGCGGCTTGGCCAGTGGCAGCAGCAATTCGTCACTTTAGAGATGAGTTTGAATATCATATTCGTTTCCCGGAAAAAATAAAAAATAGAGATCATTTTGTTGCTGAACCTTTTGAAAAAGTAAAGCATTTAGTTTCTAAAGTAATCGTATAAAGTCAAGAATTTCAGAAAATGAAAGTAACCATAGACGGTCAAAGCATAGAAGTAGAACCAGGAACAACAATCCTGCAGGCAGCACGTATGATAGGTGGAGAAGTAGTTCCGCCAGCGATGTGCTATTATTCTAAACTAAAAGGAAGCGGTGGAAAATGCCGTTGTTGTTTAGTGGAAGTTGCAAAAGGAAGTGAAGCTGATCCAAGACCAATGCCTAAATTAATGGCATCTTGTGTAACAGGTTGTATGGACGGAATGGAAGTGAATAGTAAATCTTCACCGAGAGTTCAAGAAGCAAGAAAATCAGTAACAGAGTTTTTATTGATTAATCACCCCTTAGATTGTCCGGTTTGTGACCAGGCAGGAGAATGTGATTTGCAAAATTTAAGCTTTGAGCACGGGAAGTCAGAAACTCGTTTTATTGAAGAAAAAAGAACATTTGAACCAGAAAATATTGGTCCAAATATTCAACTGCACATGAACCGTTGTATCCTTTGTTACCGTTGTGTAATGGTTGCTGATCAATTGACTGATGACCGTGTTCATGGAGTAATGGATAGAGGAGATCATTCTAATATATCGACTTGTATTTCTAAAGCGGTAGATAATGAGTTTTCAGGAAATATGATTGATGTTTGTCCTGTAGGCGCATTGACTGATAAAACATTTAGATTTAAATCTAGAGTTTGGTTCAGTAAGCCTTACAATGCACACAGAGATTGTCCTACCTGCTCCGGAAAAACTACGGTTTGGATGTTTGGTGACGAAATTCAACGTGTTACGGGAAGAAAAGACGAGTACCATGAAGTAGACGAATTTATTTGTAATGGATGTCGTTTTGACCACAAAGACATAAAAGATTGGATTATCGAAGGACCTAGAGCATTCGAAAAAGACTCCGTTATCAATCAAAATAAATACAACAGAAAATTACAAAAAGTTGAAATCGCTACCGAAGATCATATCCTTCTAGGTAGAGAAGAAGACCGTAAGAAAATAAGCATGGTGGAGATTCCATTGACTGAGGAAGACATTATTAATCAAAAAAGTTTGGGAAATAATGAATAGTACACTTATCATAGATAAAAGCGTAATTATTGTGGTAGTTTTTGCTATTACAATGCTTATGGCGATGTATTCTACTTGGGCAGAACGTAAAGTTGCGGCTTGGCTTCAAGATAGAATTGGTCCGAACAGAGCAGGTCCAATGGGTTTGTTTCAACCGCTTGCTGATGGTTTGAAATTATTTTCGAAAGAAGAGTTTGAACCCAATACACCAAATAGATTTTTGTTTTTTGTTGGTCCTGCAATTGCAATGAGTACCGCTTTAATGACCAGTGCCGTTATTCCTTGGGGAGATCATTTTCATTTGTTTGGAAGAGATATTTTACTTCAGGCAGCTGATATCGATGTGGCATTATTGTACTTTTTTGGAGTAGTATCTGTTGGAGTTTACGGAATCATGATTGGTGGTTGGGCATCTAATAATAAGTTCTCTTTGATGGGTGCGGTTCGTGCTGCTTCACAAATGGTTTCTTATGAAGTTGCGATGGGACTTTCGATGATTGCTTTGTTGATGATGACCGGAACGTTGAGTTTAAGAGAAATTTCAGCGCAACAAGCAGGAATGAATTGGAATGTTTTTTATCAGCCATTGTCATTTTTAATCTTTTTGATTTGTGCTTTTGCAGAAACAAACAGAACTCCATTTGACTTAGCGGAATGCGAAAGTGAATTAATTGGAGGGTACCATACCGAATATTCATCAATGAAAATGGGATTTTATTTATTTGCTGAATACGCAAATATGTTTATCTCTTCAACGATTTTGTCCGTTTTATTCTTTGGAGGGTATAACTATCCTGGAATGAGTTGGGCTGTTGAAAATTGGGGTGTTAATATTGCTAATGTTATTGGGATTGTAGCTCTTTTTGTAAAAATATGTAGTTTCATTTTCTTCTACATGTGGGTAAGATGGACTATTCCAAGATTTAGATACGATCAATTGATGCATTTGGGTTGGAGAGTATTAATTCCATTATCGATCATCAATATTATGATTACTGGTATTGTAATTTTGAGAAGTGAAATTGCAACTTATTTAGGATTTTAATTAAGTACCGAAAAGCCCTAGCCCTGATAGCAGTGGAAATCCTTTTATGTTTTTCTTTGAAAACATAAAAGATTGAAACGAATAGCAGGATTAAGCTTCAAATAAAAATAAAAAATGTCAATAGAAAGTATATCCTTATCGGGAAGAAAAAAAATGGTCTCTAATAAAGAGATGACTTTTTGGGAAAATATGTATCTGATTGCGATAGTCAAAGGTTTGATTATTACTATTAAACACTTGTTTACTCGAAAAGTTACGATTCAATATCCAGAGCAAGTACGTGAAATGAGTCCCGTTTATCGTGGTCAACACATGTTGAAACGCGATGAGGAAGGTCGCGAGAATTGTACAGCTTGTGGCTTGTGTGCGTTGTCTTGTCCTGCTGAAGCAATCACGATGAAAGCGGAAGAGCGCAGAGCGGATGAAAAACATTTGTACAGAGAAGAAAAATATGCTTCGATATATGAGATTAATATGTTGCGTTGTATTTTTTGTGGATTGTGTGAAGAGGCTTGTCCAAAAGACGCAATTTATCTAACGACTTCAAAAGTATTGGTTCCTTCCAGTTATGAAAGAGAAGATTTTATCTTTGGAAAAGACAAATTGGTCATGCCTTTAGAAATGGCAATGAAAAATGCTCAACTTAAAAACGCTAATTAATGATACATATACCTGATTTAGCTAATGCAACACCGATACAAATCATTTTTTGTGTTTTATCTATTATTACATTAGCCACTGCATTTTTGACAATTTTTAGTAGAAACCCGATTCACAGTGCTATTTATCTTGTGATTTGTTTCTTTTCGGTTGCAGGACATTATTTGTTATTGAATGCGCAGTTTTTGGCAATTGTTCATATTATTGTTTATTCTGGAGCCATTATGATTTTATTTTTATTCACCATTATGTTGATGAATTTGAATGAACAACATGAAGTCCACAGACCAAGGATTACCAGATTAGGTGCTATCGTTTCTTTTTGTTTGATATGCATCGTTCTTATTTTGATTTTTATAAACTCAAAACCAATTGTTGGAGAATACGTTGCTACTGGCGAAGATTTTCAGTCTATAAAAGTATTAGGTAGAATATTACTAAACGAATATATGGTTCCTTTTGAATTTGCTTCCATATTACTTTTGGTTGCCATGATTGGGACTGTTTTATTGTCTAAAAAAGAAAAACTGCAAAAATAAGATGAACAATATTTTAAATCAAATAGGTATAGAAAATTATATATTCCTGTGCGTGATACTTTTTTGTATTGGCGTTTTTGGAGTGTTATACAGACGAAATGCCATTATCGTATTTATGTCAATTGAAATAATGCTGAATGCAGTAAACTTATTGTTTGTGGCATTTTCTACCTATCATCAAGATGCGCAAGGACAAGTTTTTGTGTTTTTCTCGATGGCTGTTGCAGCTGCAGAAGTTGCGGTAGGATTAGCAATTCTAGTTTCAATATTTAGAAACTTAGGCTCAATTACTATCGATAATTTAAAAAACTTAAAAGGATAAATGGAAATGAATACCAATATAGCTTTAGTTTTAGTTCTTGCTCCTTTTTTAGGATTTTTAATCAATGTTTTCTTTGGAAAAAGTCTGGGGAAATCGCTTTCTGGAATAATTGGGACACTTTCTGTAGTGGTTTCTTTTATTGCTACCGCTTATTTCTTCAGTGGAATTTCGGCACAACCGGAAGGAATTCATATTTCACTTTTTGACTGGATTCAAATCAGTAATTTCAAAGTCGATTTCGGATTTCAATTAGATCAATTGTCAATTTTATGGTTGCTTTTTGTAACCGGAATTGGATCTTTGATTCATTTGTATTCTATCAGTTACATGCACGATGATGAAAATATGCACAAGTTCTTTGCGTATTTGAATCTGTTTATATTTTTCATGATCACTTTAGTAATAGGAAGTAACTTATTAGTAATGTTCATCGGATGGGAAGGCGTAGGTCTTTGTTCTTATTTGCTGATTGGATTTTGGCATAAAAACCAAGATTTTAATGATGCAGCTAAGAAAGCTTTTATCATGAATCGAATTGGAGATTTAGGTCTGCTAGTTGGAATTTTCATCCTTGGAAGCTTATTCTCGACGTTAGATTTTGCTACATTAAAAACGGCTATTTCAACAGCTACCAATTTAAATAGCTATTGGATTGGAGTTGCCGCTTTTGCTCTATTTATTGGAGCTTGTGGTAAATCAGCACAAATACCATTATATACTTGGTTGCCGGATGCGATGGCTGGACCAACACCGGTTTCAGCATTGATTCACGCGGCTACAATGGTTACTGCAGGTATTTTTATGATAACCAGATTAAACTTTTTATATAGTCTTGATTTACCGAGTATGCATTTGGTAAATGATATTATAGCGATTGTTGGAGCAGTTACAGCTTTAGTTGCCGCAACAATTGGTTTGGTTCAAAATGATATTAAGAAAGTCTTAGCTTATTCAACTGTTTCTCAATTGGGATTAATGTTTTTGGCTTTAGGTTTAGGTGCTTATGAAGTGGCTGTTTTCCATGTAATCACACACGCTTTTTTCAAAGCTTGTTTGTTCTTGGGTTCTGGTTCTGTTATTCACGCTTTACATGGAGAACAAGACATGCGCAAAATGGGTGGTTTGAAAAAAGCGATGCCAATTACTTTTATCACCATGTTAATTGCTTCATTAGCGATTTCTGGAGTTCCATTGTTCTCTGGGTTTTTCTCTAAAGATGAAATATTATTAGTGGCTTTCGAACATACAATTCCATTATGGGTTGTTGCTTCGGTTGCGTCTATAATGACTGCTTTCTATATGTTTAGATTGATGTTTTTAACGTTCTTCCAAGAATTCAGAGGAACGGAGGAGCAAAAACACCATTTACATGAAAGTCCTTCTTTGATTACTTTTCCTTTAATCGTTTTAGCGATATTGGCAACAATAGGTGGGTTAATCAGTTTGCCGGGTAATAGTTGGTTGAATGGGTATTTAACGCCTATTTTACCGAAATTATTGAATGCTGAGCACCATTTAGGAACCACAGAATATATGTTGATGGCTATCGCAGTCGTGGGTGGATTGGTAGGAATTGGTTTGGCTTACGCCAAATACATCAAACAAAACACAGTTCCTAGAGAAGATGCTGAAATCACAGGGTTTTCTAAAGTACTTTACAATAAATATTATGTTGATGAATTCTATGATGCTATTTTTGTTAAACCAATTAATGTCTTGTCTGGTTTTTTCAGAGACACTATAGAAACGGGTTTATCAGCTTTGGTTTTTGGATTCGGAAAAGTTACCAACGAAATAAGTTACCAAGGAAAGAAAATACAAAATGGAAGCATTGGTCTTTATCTTTTTGTTTTCGTATTAGGGCTTTGTGCCATTGTTTCTTATTTATTTTTAGCTCAATAATCTTATACTATGAATGTATCTCTAATATTAATTATACTTTTAGTTGGTGCGTTTGCAACTTTTCTTGCAGGCGATAAACTAGCTTCAAAAGTGGCTTTGTTCTTTGGGTTGGCTGCTGCAGGCTGTTCTATTGTATTATTAAATCACTATAATTTAGGTGAAAATATCAGTTTCATCAAACAGTGGATTACAAAACCTAATATTTCTTTTGCTTTAAAAGCAGATGGACTTTCCCTGGCAATGCTTTTATTGACTACGGTTTTGACTCCAATTATTATTTTCTCTTCTTTTGGGAATGACTATAAAAATTCAAAATCATTTTATGCATTAATCTTGTTTATGTCATTTGCAATGGCAGGAACATTCTTAGCATCAGACGGTCTTTTATATTATATTTTCTGGGAGTTATCATTGATTCCTATTTATTTCATCGCATTAATATGGGGTAACGGAGATACGGAAGAACGCAAAAAAGCGGTAGTTAAATTCTTTATCTACACGCTTGCAGGATCATTATTTATGCTTGTTGCTTTTGTTTATATGTATCAAAAAGCAGGTAGCCTTTTATTGGAAGATTTATACAAATTGAATTTATCAGCAGCCGAGCAATTATGGATATTCCTGGCTTTCTTCTTGGCGTATGCAATTAAGATTCCATTGATTCCTTTCCACACTTGGCAGGCTAATGTGTACCAAAAAGCACCAACTGTTGGAACGATGCTTTTATCGGGAATTATGTTAAAAATGGGATTGTACAGCGTTATCCGTTGGCAATTACCGCTAGCGCCACTTGCTGCTAAAGAATACATGTTTATCTTTATTGGACTTGGAATTGCAGGTGTAATTTATGGTTCAATTGTAGCCTTGAGACAAAAAGACTTGAAGAAATTATTAGCGTATTCTTCCTTGGCACACGTAGGATTAATAGCTGCCGGAACATACACCTTAACATTAGATGGATTGCGTGGAGCAGTTTTACAAATGATTGCACACGGTTTTGTGGTTGTTGGATTGTTTTTTGTAGCTGAGATTATTTTCAGAAGATATGAAACCAGAGTAATTGCTGAAATGGGAGGTATTCGTGCGCAAACACCAAAATTCACCTCCATGTTTTTGATTTTGGTTTTGGCATCTGTTGCTTTGCCAACTACTTTTAACTTTGTTGGAGAATTCACCGTTTTATACAGTCTTTCACAAATTAATATATGGTTTGCCATTTTAGGGGGATCAACTATAATTTTAGGAGCGTATTATATGTTGAAAATGTTTCAACACGCTATGTTAGGCGAAACCAATTCAAAACTTTTTGCTGATGTAACGATCAATGAAGGAATAACTTTGGTAATTGTCATTGCTGTCCTATTCTTTTTTGGAATGTATCCAAAACCAATCATTGATTTGATCACACCAAGTCTTGAAGAAATTTTAACTCAAATAAACCGAATTAACTAAGTCAAATAAAAAATGAATACATTAATAGCTATAATAGGATTAGGTGTTTTATGCCTTTTATTTGAAATTTTTAATTTAAGGAAAGCCATTGTTCCAATAACGATTATTGGATTATTGGCAGTTCTTGGTTTAACGATATCTGAATTTAATTCTACACAGAGTTACTATAACAATATGATTATTGTCAGTAAATTTTCAACTGTGTTTTCTTCTTTGTTTATTGTGCTTACTATTTTCTTAGTGGCTTTAGGACATAATTTTTACGAAAATCATCAATCTAAAATTTCTGATTTTATTGCGATAAAAGTGTTTTTATTGGCGGGAGCAGTAGCGATGGTTTCTTTTGGAAATTTAGCGATGTTCTTTCTGGGAATCGAAGTATTATCTATATCACTTTATATTCTTGCAGCAAGTGACCGTATGAATTTAAAAAGTAACGAAGCGGGAATGAAGTATTTCTTAATGGGATCTTTTGCTTCGGGAATCATTCTTTTTGGTATTTGCTTGATTTACGGAGCGATGGGGAGTTTTGACGTTACTGAAATAAGTGAATTATCACAATCGGCTGAATTGCCAATTTGGTTTCCAATTGGGATTGTATTGTTAACCATTGGGATGTTATTTAAAGTTGCAGCAGTTCCTTTTCATTTTTGGGCACCGGACGTTTACGAAGGTTCTCCTGCATTGACAACTGCATTGATGAGTACTTTGGCAAAAGTAGTTGCTATGGCTACTTTATACAAATTACTTTACGTTATGAATGCTGATATTTCGGAAGCATTTAAAACTATTGTAGTCGTTATTTCTATGGCTTCCATGACTGTTGGTAATATCATGGCCTTAAGACAAACAAACGTGAAACGTATGCTGGCTTTTTCAGGAGTTTCGCACGCAGGGTTTATGTTGATGACTTTATTGAGTTTGTCCACTTCAGCGGGTAGTTTGTTGTATTATGCATCAGCGTATTCTTTATCAGGAATAGCGGCTTTTAGTGTGATTTTATATGTTTGTAAAAATAGAGATAACGAAGATATTGTGAATTTCCACGGTTTAGGGAAAACTAATCCGTTGTTAGCAGCGATTCTTACAGCCGCTTTACTTTCTATGGCTGGTATTCCAATTTTTGCTGGTTTCTTTGCCAAATTGGTTTTGTTCAATCAAACGATTCAAGCAGGTTATTTGGCTTTAGTAATCGTAGCAGTTGTGAATTCTATCATAAGCGTTGGTTACTATTTCAAATTGATTTTGGCGATGTATACTAAAGAACCAAACGAAGAAAGAAAAGGAACTCCGGTTATTATTTATGCCGTTGCCGTTATAGCGATTATTTTGAATATTGCCTTAGGTTTGTTTCCGTCTTTTGTTTTGGATTTATTGGGATAAGCCAAATTTTAAAAAATATACAAAAACCATCAAGAGCAATTTTGATGGTTTTTTTGGTTTCATGGATGTCCTGTTTTCTGGATTGTAATAAATATTTGCTATTCGGGTATCTATAATAAAATTCCAAAACTCAAAAAGCTCAAAACAGAATAGATTAATTTTGTCTTATAGAATCAATTGCGAATTTTAATTAAATAAATGAAGATGGAAAATAAATTAAAAATACAAATTTGGTCGGATATCATGTGTCCGTTTTGTTATATAGGAAAAAGAAGAATAGAAGAAGCTTTGCAAAATTTCGAACATAAAGAAGCTGTAGAGATTGAGTGGAAAAGTTATCAACTGGATGCGAGTTTTATCGCCTCTCCGGAGGACAATATGGTAGAACATTTGGCAGAAAAATACAGAAAAGACAATGATTGGGCTCAAAATATGCTCGATAACATGACTCAAAATGCAAAGACAGCAGGATTGGATTTTCATTTTGAAAAAGCAGTTCTGGCGAATTCATGGAATGCACATCGTCTGTTGCATTTGGCTAAAAAGTACAATCTTGCAAATGATTTAGAAGAATTATTATTCAAAGCGTATTTAACCGATGGCAAGAACGTTAACGATTTAAATACCTTAACCGAATTAGGGCTTGAAGTTGGACTCGAAGCGGAAGAAATTAAACAAGTGTTATATTCTGATGCTTTTGCAAATGAAGTACAGCAAGATATTGTAGCGGCAAACTCAATAGGTGTTCAAGGTGTTCCCTTTTTCGTTTTCGAAAATAAATATGCAATTTCTGGAGCGCAACCCGCAGCCGCTTTTCTGAAAACGTTAGATAAAGTATGGGAAGAAGGTAAATTTGAGTCTAAAGTTACTTTGCTGAATACTACAACCGAAAATAGTTGCGACATCAATGGTTGTGACTAAAACGAAATTCAAACAAGAGTCCCGTTGATACGAATACCAACGGGACTTTTTTAAATAACCTTTTATAACAAACTAATTATCTTTTATCTACTCTAATATCTAAACTTCCTGTTACTTTAGCGTCTTCGATTTTGTTTTTTGTACCATTAGTTCTATAATAGTATTGATCTTGATCATTTGAATTTTGGGTGTTTCCATAATCACGATTGTCGTTGTCATCGTTATTTTGATTATTTCTATAATCACGATCATTATTACCATAGTTGTTTTGGCTGTATTCATTCGCTCTACGTCCTTTTACACTTCCTACAATATCAACAATTTGACCGCGACGGTTGTAGATAATTTGCAATCCACCTACTTGTTCTAATGCATAACGGTTGTAAGTCATGTATACGGAACCAACTCGTTTGATTCTATCATTTGAATCATAGTTGATAAATACATTTCCAATACGTCTTACTTTACCAGAATTATCATGTTCCACTTTTACACCGTAATTTTCATTTCGATAATTTGTGGGCGCACCATACGTTTTATTTACAGCACTTGTTCGGGTTGATTTATAATACATATCGCTACTTGTTGATGGACGTGTATTGAAATCAAATTGTCCGTCAGGAAATACAAAAAATTCGATTCCTCTTTCGGTGAACACAATTGGTTCCGCATTTCTAAAATCAACAGGTGATCTTCTCTCAAGAGAAAAATTCGTTTTTTCTGTTGCATTCGCTACACCACCTCCAATAAGGAAGATACTAGCTACTAAAAGGGTAATTTTTTTCATAATCAATATAATTTGGGTTTTGCCTACTCTCGAGCTTTTCGGCTTACGCTTTTTTACTTATTTGATTAGGTATATCCAAGTAGCGTGCCAAAGTTTTGAATAACGGTTTTGACCTTATGAACTTTGAATTATTTTTTAGGAATTAAAATACTTAAAATCAATACGTTGAAATTTGAAAATAAACAAATAATATAATTTTTAAGGGACGAATATTTATGTTTTTTTTAAGTGTAATTTCCCTTTAAGGATATTTTTTCTTGACTTTTTATATAATTCAACGACCGATAATAGTTACTACAGCAATGAAAAGACTAAAATGAAAAGACATTTTTATTTCTAATATTTGTCAAATAACTTTGATGAATGTTTTGTCTTTGCCAATAAATATTTAAATTTACTTTAACCTTAATGGTGTGTTTTGTCTGCAAATAAGGTATGTGTAATGACCAGATTGACTTGACAAAAAGAAATAAACTAATACTATAAGTAGCATTAGTTTTAAAACTATAGAAAATGATTAACAGTAGTGAAAGTACAAAAGTAATTCGTTGGGGAATATTAGGATGTGGTAATGTTACTGAAGTGAAAAGTGGTCCTGCTTACCAGAAAACGGAAGGGTTTATAATCGAAGCAGTGATGCGAAGAGATGCTGACAAAGCCGCTGATTATGCTAAAAGACATGGAATAGATAAATTTTACACTAATGGAGATGACTTAATTAATGATCCAGAAATTGACGCGATTTATATTGCGACACCTCCGGATACCCATAAATATTACGGACTTAAAGTGGCTCAAGCCGGGAAAATTTGTTGTATCGAAAAACCTTTGGCACCAAATTACCAAGATAGTCTCGCCATTTATGAGGCTTTTGAAGAAAAAAATATCCCTTTGTTTGTTGCATATTATAGACGTACACTTCCTCGTTTTGAACAAATAAAAACATGGCTGGATGCTAATAGCATTGGTGCTATCAGACACATAAGATGGCATTTGAGTAAACCTGCAACAGCTCAAGATTTATCTGGAGAATACAATTGGAGAACTGATTCTGAGATTGCTACTGGGGGGTATTTTGATGATTTGGCGAGTCATGGACTGGATTTGTTTATTCATCTTTTAGGAAATATAAAAGAGGTTTCAGGTATAAGTCTTAATCAACAGGGATTGTATTCTGCCAAAGATGCCGCTACAGCTTGTTGGGTTCATGAATCTGGAATTACTGGAACTGGAAGTTGGAACTTTGGGTGTTATGAGCGGGAAGATAAAGTCGAAATTTTTGGAAGTAAAGGAAAAATTACATTCTCTGTCTTTGAAAATGAGCCCTTAGTACTTTCTAGTGAGCAAGGAAAAAATGAAGTCTCTATTGAACATCCTGAAAATATTCAGTTGTTTCATGCAAAGCAAATGCGGGAACATCTTCTTGGGAATAGTAAACATCCTTCAACGGGATTAACCGGCGCTCATACTAGTTGGGTTATGGATAAAATTATAGGAAACCTTTAGCAATTTAAAATAGTTTAAAACAAAAAAAAGGCTATCCCAAAAAGACAGCCTTCTCAAATTACTACAATTTATTTAATCACTATTTAACATCAACGGTTTCTATAAAAGTTTTCCCGTTAGAAGTTATCACAAACGTGCATCTGTCTCCTCCAATGTTACTTACATCAAATAGTTTACCCACATTTATTTCAGAAGGTAAGGTTTCTTTATATACCTCTATATCATTTGAGTTATAAATTTTAACAGTAACTGGAGTTTGAGAAACGTTTAACATGTTAAGTGTTATTATTCCATTTTTAGTTGTTAAAGATGGTTTATAAACTTCAGAAACAGCATCAGCAGATAATTTAGCTACTTTACCAACAACCTCAATTTTATACTTTGAGATTTTAAGGTCGCTTTCAGCTTGTAAGTAATATACCCCGTCAGGGAAAGCCGTTAAATCATATGTTCTGTTAATATCGTCGTCAGAAGTAACATTTTCTTGATAAATTAAATTTTCACTGGTGTCATAAATCGACAAGTCGATTTTCTTGATTTCTCTTAAAGTAAAACTAACAGTCTTTCCTTCTTCTTTTTTTAAATCTAATGAGAAATCAGTGTTCCCTGCATGTGCTTCTACGGCAGTTAATGCTACTGCAGCTAATACTAAACTAAATTTTAAAATCTTTTTCATAATGTAAATGTTTAGATTTATAATTGATTATTTATCTGATGCTAAATTACCCTAAGAGATTCATTATGAAGTAGTACAGGATTTTCTAATTTATGTGCTATTTTACCTTTTACGAAATCGATTAAGGTTAAAAAAGATAATCGTGTGTCTGTTTTAGGTAATTTTGTACTAATTCTAAATACGTAGTCGATGAAAATAGTACCGCCTGCCTTTGAAATTATAGCCCCATCCTTCGGGAGTTCCTTTTGCTTTTCTCAATATGTTGAAAATGCAAACAGTAAGGCACATTTATGGCATTATCATCCAGAAATCGAATTGGTCTTTGTAAATGGAGGATCTGGGAAACGACAAATAGGGAGCCATATATCCTATTATACTGATGGAGACCTAATACTTATAGGGAGTAACTTGCCTCATTGTGGGTTTACCAACGAAGAGACTGGGAATAAAAATGAAACGGTCATACAGATGAAACCAGATTTCCTGGGGAATGATTTTTTTGATATTTCCGAAATGAAGAATATTCGGAATCTTTTTAGTCAAGCCAAAGCCGGAATTGCTTTTGAAGGAGAAACTAAAAAGAATATTGGGAAAAAAATAGAATCTATGGAAAAACAGCCGCATTTTGAAAAGTTGCTGACCATGTTAAGTATTCTCAATGAACTGGAATTATCTAATGAATATACCGTTTTGAATGCAGATGGATTTAGAATGGAAATGCAGATGCAGGATAATGATCGTATTAATGCGGTTTTTAATTATGTGAAAGATAATTTTCAGGAACATATTACACTAGAAGAAGTGGCTGTTTTGGTAAGTATGACTGTGCCTTCTTTTTGTCGGTATTTTAAAAAAATTACCAATAAAACATTTACTCATTTTGTAAATGATTATCGTTTGGTCCACGCTTCTAAACTACTGGCAGAAAAACCCATAAGCATTACTGAAATCTGTTTTGAAAGTGGTTTCAATAATTTCAGCTATTTCAATAAATCATTCAAGGAGTTTACAGGTAAAAGTGCTTCGCAATACCGTCAAGAACTTAGTTCAGTGCTTAAATAAAGAATTTCAAAAGTAAGTTGAAATGTCTTAAAATTAAATATTACCAGATTAATTCTATTTTCTGTCCTTTTTTCAAAGTAACTTTTTTGGTTTTGTCTCCATTAATAAGCGTTGTATTTCCACCATTTTTAGAAAAAACAGTTATTTTTTTCACCGTTTTATTGCTCCATTCCATCGAAACTTCAAATCCTCCTCTGGCACAAATTCCTTTTATTGAACCATTTTCCCAGGCATCGGGTAGGGCTGGAAGTAATCTGATTTCATTTATGTTAGATTGGACTAGCATTTCTGCAACTGCGGCAGCACCACCAAAATTTCCATCTATTTGAAAAGGAGGATGCGCATCGAATAAATTAGGATAGGTTCCGCCACCTCTTCTTGACTTTTCTGTTTTTTTTCCATCTGGATCTACATAACGAAGCAATTCTCGGAACATTTTATAGGCATGATTGCCGTCCCAAAGTCTTGCCCAAAGATTAATACGCCAGCCTTTAGACCAACCTGTTGTTTCATCTCCTTTTATTTCAAGCGTTTGTCTGGAAGCATTGGCTAACTCCGGTGTTTTTAATGGTGTGATGTGATCACCAGGAAAAAGGTCAAACAAGTGTGACTGATGGCGGTGTTTTGGGTCTTCGTCATTCCAATCAAAATACCATTCTTGCAGGTTTCCTTTTTTACCTATTTGATACGGATAGAATTTTGAAAGTGCTGTTTCGAGTTTTGCTCTAAATTCAGTATCAATATTTAACACTTTTGAAGCTTTAATTGTTTTATCAAAACATTCCCGAATCATCGCCAAATCTGCAGTTCCGCCATACATCGTGGCACCAATAAAACCATCAGGCGCAATGTATTTGTTTTCCGGAGATGTTGATGGCGATGTAATTAAATAGCCATTTTTATCCGTTATCATCCATTCTAAAAAGAATTGAGACGCTCCTTTCATAATAGGGTATCCTTCGTTTTTTAAATAAGTTTTATCTTGGGTAAAGACATAATGTTCCCAAATATGAGTGCTTAACCAAGCACCAGAAATTGGCCAACAAGCCCAACTTGGGTCTTCTTTTCCGAAGTTCCCAACAGGATTAGTCATCGCCCAAATATCTGAATTATGGGCTGCAGCCCAACCATTGCAACCATAAAAAGTCTTAGCGGTCACTTTACCCGTTACCGAAAGGTTTTTTATAAAACTCAAAAGCGGAATATGCATTTCTGAAAGATTGGTGTTTTCGGCAAGCCAATAATTCTCTTCGAGATTGATGTTCATCGTGTAATTACAACTCCAAGGCGGGTTTAGGTATGGATTCCAAAGCCCTTGTAAATTGGCAGGAACACCTTGGGTTCTGGAACTGCTAATCAACAAATAACGTCCGTAATTGAAATACAAAACTTCTAGATTTTTATCTTCTTTTCCTTCTGAGTAGCGCAACAAACGCTCGTCTGTAGGTAAAGCTGGCGCTGTTGTTTTTCCTAGATTTAAACTAACCCGATTGTAAAATTTTTGATAATCGGCGGTATGGGATTGTTTTAATTTATCGAATGATTTTATAAATGCTTTGTTCAAATTGGCTAATGCAATCGCTTTATCGTTTAGTCCTTCGGCAGTAGGATTCTTGTCAAAGCCATTAAAGCTCGTTGCAATTGATACATAAATTAAAGCTTCGGTACCGTTTTTTAATCCCAAACTCGTATCAGAACTTACAATTGTTCCATCCGTATTTTTAATTTTTATCAGAGTTGTAAATCGTGTTCCTCTGTCTTTTTCCAAAAGAAAAGATGGCACCACTTGATAACCTGGGTTTTCGTGAATAGGCGCAAAGCCATTCATTGTAAGTACATTATTTTTAGTTTCTGTTTTGAATTTCAATAAACTATTAGAATTGATATCAAAATTTAACGCTCCTTTTTGACTACTGGTCAATTTGATTACCATGATTTGGTCTGGAGCAGTAACAAAATATTCTCGTGTGAATTTTACGCCATTAATTTCATAACTAACTTTGGAAACGGCATTGGAAATATCCAATTCTCTATAATAATTCGAAGCTTTTCCAGAGTGATGATTATTAATTTCCATAGTGCCCAGCGGTGCATACGATTCGGAATTTTTACCTTGAATTTTTTTATTCAATTCGTCGGCAAGTTTGTAATTTTCGTTTTTTAATGCTTCCCGAATTGCGGGTATGTTTTTATACGCTTCAGGGTTCATGTTGGCATTTACAGGTTCTCCCGACCAAAGTGTGATGTCATTCAAATAAATTTTATCCAAATTTACCCCCCCAAAAACCGTTGCTCCCATTTTTCCATTTCCTAAAACCAGACTTTCTTCAAAAAAATCAGCTGGTTGGTTGTACCACAGAATATGATTGGATTGAGCTACAACTTTTCCACTGAAAAAGGAACAGATGAAAACTAGAAATAGTTTTTTTAAGAAGCTTAATTTCATATGTAGATAATTATTTGATTCAAACTTAAAAATTAATTGGTTGTTATTTAATAAGTCGGTTTATAAATAAAGTTTTTAAAAGTAACCTGACCTTCCCCAACAGCAGAAAGCCCTAATCGAAGACTCATAAAACCACTCAATACATTATGATTGAATGAGGATACTTCCGCAGAATTTTCAATTTTCATCCACTCTTTTCCATTAATGCTATAAAACATATTTACGAGTTGTTCTTTCTTTTCCAAGCGAAGAAATAGATGTGTTTTGTTGATCCCTTTTTGAGTAGGGAATTGCCATGATCTAAGTATAGCCAATACATTCTCTTTATCGGCAGCTATTCCTGTATAAAGTTTACTGTCATAAAAGAGAATTAACCCAGCCGTAGCATCACCTTCTATTTCGACTTCAATTTCAGCGGAATAAGAATGATCAGAAGGGGTACATAATAGAGGAGAACTTTCACCAATACCGTTTCCTTTGGCTTTAATTTGGATTCCATCTTTAGTGAGTTTAAATCTTTTGGCATCATATTCATTAAAGAATTGCCATTGTGGTTTAAGCTCTGTACCTGAAAAAGTATCGGAAAGTGAGAAATTATTTTTTATAGATTGACCTGCCGGTTTTTTAGTTGGCTCTTCCGTTTTTATTGCTTCAGGGCTTTTATACCAACCATCACTAGTCCATTCTATAGGTTGCAGAAGCGTCTGACGTCCCATGTTATAATAGCCATTTTCATAACCGTGAAAAACCATCCACCATTTTCCATTAACGTCGTCAATCAGTGTTGCATGACCTTTAGACCACCATTTTTCGAAACTGTCTTTTGTTCTGATAATCGGGTTATACGGTGAATTTTCCCAAGGTCCCAAAGGCGATTTGGATCTTGCTGATATCACCATATGACTTGTGGCTGGACCTGCAGTTCCACCTTCGGCAACAGTAAGATAATAATAATTCCCTCGCTTTAAAACTTTGGGACCCTCCATGCAAAAACACTCAATAGACCATTCCGTTGGTATTTTCCATCCATCATAAACATGTTTACCAGCACCAGCTACTGAAAGACCATCTTTGGCTAGCGGGACATAATTCCCATTACTGAAATAAAGGAATCGGTTCCCATTTTCATCGAGAAAATGTCCCGGATCAATATTACCGATTTTTAAGTCTATAGGATCACTCCAAGGGCCATTTATAGCATCTGCCCATACCACATAATTAGTTTCATTTGCCGGAAAGTAGATATAAAATTTGTTGTTGTATTTTACCAAATCAGGAGCCCATACTGAACCTACGCTTTTTTTGAGAGCGTGTGTAACAGGCTTCCAGTTCACTAAATCTTTGGAAGTCCAAATTAGTAATCCAGGATAATAATTGAATGAAGAATGTACAATATAGTAATCTTCTCCATCTCTAATTATTGACGGATCAGGATAATCTCCAGCAAATATGGGGTTTTGATAAAACTCATTACTAACTTTGATGCTTTGGCGCTGTGCATTAATTCCAATTGACATGGAAAATATAAATAATAGAATCGTTTTTTTCATAATTGATAATTCACAATTTCATTGTAAGATTATAATCTTAAATTACTTGCTAACTTTATATTTTTCATTCGCTGTAATCATTTCCCAATCATCTGTTCGGAAAGGCGATGCAGGAAATTTTTCTTTATTGAAAAGGTTTATCGCTGTATCATCATCTGCCCAACCGTAATGAATCGCAATTGGATTTGGTACCATTTCATTAGAAACTATTACTTTATTATCCTTGATAATCGCTTTTGAGGCATAGAAAATTTTATCAGCACCTGCTATTTCAAATCCTTTTAAATTTTCACTATTATCAAAAGTTGTCAATCCGCTACCGATATTATCAAAGGTTAGAATTATTTGGTTTCCTTTTATTTCTAAGGATTTGTAAGTTGGTCCGCTATAAATCATTTTTTTACCATAAACATTGTTCAGAGCAATCGCAGCCAATCGTTTTCCAACATCTTGTTTGTTTGTGGGATGAATGTCTTTGGCATTACCAACATCTGTTGTTACCGCCATTCCGGTGTTTGGCAATTGTAAGGTTTGCGATTGTGCTTCGCGCAGTTCTGCCCATTTACTACCGTTTTTACTATTGCCATTAAACTCATTGAAGGTGGATAATTGTACAAAATAAAAAGGGAAATCGCCTTGCTTCCATTTGGTTCTCCAATCAGTTATCATCAATGGAAATGCTTTTTTATATTGTTTGGCTCTCCACACATTGGCTTCACCCTGATACCATAAAACGCCTTGAAAAGCATACGGGATTAATGGATTGACCATCGCATTGTATAACAACGAAGGGTAACTATTGGGAGACAAAGCGGTTTTTACAACAATCACTTTATACTTCCATTTCCCTTCCAAAGGAATTATTTTGCTGCCCAGAGTCAGTTTCAAATCAGATGATTCTCCGTATATTCCACCGCCACCGCTGTTATCGACTACTCTTACAGCAATAAGATTTTTGCCTTCTTTCAATATATTTTCCGGGATTGTATAGACTCTTTTGGCATCCCAAAGGGTATTTCTTCCCACTTCAATTCCGTTTACATAAGTGATATCTTCATCATCAATTTTGGATAAACTTAAAGTCGTTCCGTTTTTAATATCTTCAGCCGAAAGGGTTATTGTTTTTCGCATCCAAACTACACCGTCCAAATCACCCAATGGCTGGTTTTCCCATAATCCAGGGACGTTAAGTTCTGCCCAACTGGCATCATTAAATGTTAATTCTTTAAAAGTGGTTTCGTTGGCGGTATTAACTTCGGTTCCTTGAATTTTTTCGACTCTCTCTCTCATTGTTTTTGCATACAATTTTGAAATAGAATCCATATTCAGCATTGGCACATCGGCAATCATATCTTTAAACTCAGCATTTTTTTCGAATGCTTGGCGGCTCGTCCAAGTTTCTACGCAAGTTCCGCCCCAAGAGGTGTTTATGATTCCGATTGGGATTTTTAATTCGGCATATAATTTTTTGGCAAAAAAGTAACCTACAGCCGTAAAATCACTCACCGTTTCTTTGCTACAAATGGCCCATTTTCCTGCTTTTAAATCTTCTTTTGGTGAACCGCTCAAATCTTGTGCTACACCAAAATGACGAATCATCGGATAATCAGAATCGGCCATTTCCTTTTCGGAATTCATCGTTTTATACATTTGAAATTCCATATTCGATTGTCCGCTGCAAATCCAAACTTCACCAACCAAAACATCTTTTATGATGATTTTGTTTTTTCCTGTAATGGTTAATTCAAAAGGACCTCCTGCTTTTTCAGAATCCAATCGAACCATCCATTTCCCGGTTGCATCGGCTTTGATGGTTTTGGTTTGTTTATTGAAATGGACTGCGATTTTTTCATTGGCATCAGCCCAACCCCAAACCGGAATTTCTTTGTTGCGTTGTAAAACCATTCCGTCAGAAAACAACAAAGGCATTCGAACATTGGCATTTGCCATTATGCTAGCAATCAGAAAAAGAAATACGATACTTTTTTTCATTTTTTATATTTTAAAAATTACGCTTAATTCTATAACAAACAGCATTATCAACTTACATCTCTTTCAAACAGGTAATAAAATAACAACCGCAGCTATGAAAAGGGTTGTCATATAAGTTTTGCTTTTTGCATTCTAACTTAAATGACCTTATTTTCTTAAGTGGTTAAATTTAATACTATTTGTTTTAGAATATAGCCATTAATTTACTTCAATCCATCAAGCAATCCAGTTAAAGCCTGAGTGTCAAATACGGTATTGTTGGTTCGGTCAAAGATAGCCGAGGCATTAACACCTGTATTTCCAGCATCCCAATAAAAAGGTAAAATCCCGTTTGCTTTGGCTTGTTTTACAACATATTTTAAAAAATAGGCTCTTGATGCCAAGTGCAAAGTCAATGCGTCACCTGTCAAATCACGTCGAATGGCGGCAAACTCTCCTAAGACAACAGGAATTCCTTTGTCTACAAATTGCGTTTTCATCGACAAGAAAAGTTTATCTAAATCGGCTTCTTCTCCCCAAGTTGCGTTTCTTTCGGTGTCAGTTGTGGAGTGATAATTCGCCCCCCAATAATAAAACATTTTGCCCCAAGATGCATCCTTGTCCATCAGACAAAATTGATAAGGGGTATAATAATGCACTTCAACCATCATGCGATTCGCTATTTTATCGGTTGGCAAAGTCACCATTAGTTTATTTGTTTTTTCAATATCCGTTGCTGGCCCTTGAACGACCAATGTACGATACGCATTTTTACCTCCTGTAGCACGAACCGCATCAATAAACGTTTGATGATACGATGTTAAGACCGCCATTTGAGTTGCGTTGTCCACATTTGGTTCATTGGCACTGGCAAAAAGTAAATGCTCATCAAAACCACGTAATTGAGTTGCAATTTGTTCCCAAAAGGCCTTTTGTTTGGCATTATTGGCTTCTTTTTGGGCTTCTGTACAATTATTTTCAAGCCATCCGCCATCCCAATGAATATTGACAATTACATACATGTCATTATCAACGCAGTATTGAACGACTTCTTTAACTCTATTTAGCCATTCTGTTTTTATTTGAGCAGTGCTGGTATTGGCCAAATTTTGATTCCAAGAACAAGGAATTCGAATCGCATTAAAACCATTTGCCTTAACCAAATCAATCAATGCTTTTGTAACCTTTGGATTTCCCCAAGCGGTTTCTCCGCCAGTTGCCTCAAGTGTATTTCCTATGTTCCAACCTAATTTTATTTTGGCAGCAAGCTGATCGGCAGTACTACTCATTCCAGACACATCGGCTGCAATAGGATTTGTGTTGTAGCTTGGATAAAGTTCGGTAGCGACAACAGGTGCAGCTCCAAGTTGCGTCAAATTAATTTGAACTGAGGGAGCTTGGCTTGATTTTATAGTTATAACTGCTGAGCGTACAGCGCTACTTGTATTTTCTGAGGCTGATATATTAACCAAAGTTGTACCTGAATTTCCCGAGACTTGGCTCAACGTTATCCAACTTGTATCTGAGCTACTAATGGTCCAAGCATCAACATTGCTTGTAATAGTCACACCAATACTATTTACTATGCTTTGAAACTCTATTTTGTTGGTGTCTACAGTAAGGGATTTAGCTAATACCACTTTAGCTGGAGTGTCTTTACTACAAGCACAAATTGCTAATAAGAATAAACTTAAAATAAAAGGGAATACGTGGTGACTTACTGTTTTTTTCATTTTAATAGATTTTCGAGTTTCAAATAAAGAAGAAATAATTAGTGTTAGAGTGATTCTTATTTGATAGTTACGACAACATCTTCTTTAATATCACGAGAAGAACTTCCTAATTTTAAAATGTAATTTCCTGGTTCCACAGTCCATTTTTTAGTGGCAACATTATAGTATGCCAATTCTTTTACTGGAACCTGAATTGTTATGGCTTGAGAATTTCCAGCTGCAACCAATACTTTTTGGAAGCCTTTTAATTCTTGGGCAGCACGCGTAATTTTCGAATCCGATTTAGAAGTATACAATTGTACTACTTCTTTACCATCCACTTTTCCGGTATTTTTAACGGTTAATGAAACTGTAATCGTTTCATTCACACTGTATACTTTTTTGTCTGTTTTAGCATTGTCGAAAGCAAAAGTGGTGTAAGACAATCCGTAGCCAAAAGGATAAAGAGGCTCTGTTTTTTTAGTGTCAAACCAACGGTATCCTACCAGAATTCCTTCGGCATAGTTAACCGTTTTGTCGCCAGGAAAACTGTTTGTCGCATGTGCTGGTGAATCCATAATGTTTTTAGGCATTGTCCAAGGCAATTTTCCAGAAGGATTTACTGTTCCTAACAATACATCTGCCAAGGCGTTTCCACCTTCGGAACCATTGAACCAACTCCAAACCAAAGCCGATGTTTTGTTTTTTATTTCTTCGATGTCAAAAGGAGCTCCGGCAATCAAAACCACAATGGTTTTGGGATTAACGGCAACTATTTTTTTAATCAATTCTTCTTGCCCGAAAGGGAGATTCAAGTTTCTACGATCCGAAGCTTCGGTTTCGTAATCACGGTTGGAACCTGCAAAAACAATAGCTACATCTGAATTTTTAGCAGCTTCAATAGCTTCCTCTAATTTAGCCGGATCCAATTGGTCAATAGTTACTGGACCATTCATGGTAATATCTCCTAAATTCCCTTTATTTTTTACTTCATAACGCTCTAAATATCCTTCGGCATAATTGATTTTGATGGAGCTTGGCAATCTATTTTTTAAACCTTCTAAAGGCGTAATCTCTCTTTTTGTTTTAACTCCTGCACCAAATCCGCCCAAAGCATTTTTCTTGGTTGCATTGTTTCCAATTACAGCGATAGATTTTACGCCATTCAATTTTAATGGCAAGGCATTATTTTCGTTTTTTAATAAAACTACAGCTTCTGATGCGATTTTGTAGGCGTCTTGATAATGTGCTTCGGTTGCAATGCTGCCTTTTGAACGGTCTTTAGCTCCCATAGCTTTTACTTGAAATAAGGCCCCTAGTATTCGTTTTACATGAATGTTGATTTCGGCTTCTGAAATTTCGCCAGCCTTAGTTGCTGCGATTAGTTTATCGGCCAAGAAAAAATCGTTGAAAGCTTTTGGAGTTCCCATTTCAATATCCAATCCGTTTTTCAACGTTTTTACGGTAGTATGAACGGCAGCCCAATCAGAAACAACAATTCCTTTAAATCCCCATTCGTCGCGCAAAATGGTATTGAGCATATAATTATTTTCACATAAATATTCGCCTCTAAACTTGTTATAAGCTCCCATGACACTGTAAGCGTGAGCCTCTTTTATAGACGCTTCGAATGCTGGTAGATAAATTTCACGAAGGGTGCGTTCGTCAATCTGTACATCAACAAAATCACGATTGGTTTCTTGGTTATTGGCAGCAAAGTGTTTTACGCAAGCCATAACGTCATTGTCTTGTAAACCAACAATTAATGGTACTGCAATTTTTTTGTTCAAAAACGGATCTTCGGACATATATTCATATGTTCTGCCTCCAAGTGGTGTTCTGACGATATTAATCGCAGGGGACAGTAACATATCTTTGTCTCTGGCGCGCAATTCCTGACCTAAACTATTCCCAAATGTATAAGCTAAATCAGTATTCCAAGTTGCTGCCAGACCTCCACCAGAAGGATAGTATGTAGCAAAATCGTTGTTCCAACCTGCTGCTGACCAGTTATCACGAGAAATTTCTTCCCGAACTCCTAATGGACCATCGGCCATTTTTAATTCTGGAATGCCCAAGCGTTTTACACCACCAGTTGAAAACATACTGTTACCATGTAGCATACCTATTTTTTCCTCAAGGGTCATTTTTGAAATCAACTTGTCAATTTCGGCATCGTATTTAGTGCTTAAAGATTTTGCTGGAAGCGTTTTTGTTTGTTTTTTATTTTTAACCGTTTGAGAATTCGCATTGAATCCAGCCAAAAGCATTACTGAGCATGTGATGGATAATGTGATTATTTTATATTTCATGTGTAGCTAATTTTATTTTTAAATTATTTTTTAGGCTATTGTTGTCTAAATTGTTTTTAAATCTGGAGGGTTACGCCCAAATTAAAAAGATTTCATTTTTTAGAATTTTACTTCATTGTTTTTACAAAATTCAGCAACAGTACATCGTTTTCATTAATCTTGAAATCTTTGCTATATATTCCTTTTCCATCAATTGTTACTGTTTCTGTTGCAATCGGCGAACCATTATTTTTTTCTTTAAGGATATCGACTTGTTGTTTAGTCAATTGATTTGGTTTATTTATCCCCAGATAATCCGTGTAAACGTCATTCACTTTATATCCTACTTTGCTTATCTCCAAATTATATTTTCCTTTTTGGAGCCCAGTAACTTCAATTTTTATAGTTCCTTTTGGTTTTGACGGTAAGTCTTTAATGTAGTATTGCTGATTGTTTATGGAAGTATCAGGAAGCGTGTGAGTAAAATCCCAAAAAAGCAACTGTACATCTCCTTTTGCATTTTTGGTTGCCCAAGACGATGTGTCCGTATTTTGAAGTTCTGTTTCCCCTAATTTGTTTAGCAGATAATAAGAGAAATAGGCTGGTTTCTTAATCCCTTGCGTATTCAATAATCCGAATCCACCATGAAAAGGCGTAAATCGAGGACCCGCTTCTTCGAAAATATCGGTAAAAACCCAATAAGACATGGAGTTCGCAGCGTTTCCTACTTGTTTCAATTTTTGAAGAATATACGCAGCAGAATGGTAGCTGTCATGGATTGGGTCAGCAGGAGTATAGGACGAACTCCATTCGGTGTAATGCAATTCCAGATTAGGTTTAGCTGAACTTGAAATTTGCTTACGGGAATTAATTATATCTCCGCTTATACTCGATTCCTCTTTATTCAACACGGTTCCTGCGGTTCCGAATTCATCTAAAAATCCTTGCTTTACTCCGTAAGTATGTGTTGAAATAAAATCCAACGGCACATTGTTTTTACTGCAAAATTCGATGGTTTCAGGAACCCAAGCGGCTCCAGCTGTGGCAGGACCTCCCACTTTGTAAGCTGGATTTACACTTTTGATGGCTCTTGCGGTATACTCATACAATTTGAAATATTCGGCCTGAGTGCCTGTCCAAAAACCCGGTGATAAATTGGGTTCGTTCCAAACCTCAAAATACCAAGTTTTCACTTCATCGGCTCCATACCGTTCTGTAAAATGTTGTGTCAAGTTGCGAATTAAGTCTTCCCATTTTTTATAATCTTTTGGTGGTGTTACATTTCCTTTCCACCAAAAAATGGTTTGATTTCCACTCGCCAATGCAGAAGGCATAAAGCCTAATTCAACGAAAGGCTTCATCTTGATGCTCAAAAGAAAATCGTACAAAGCGTCAATGTACTGGTAATTATATTCCGGATTTCCTTTATTGTCTTCTCGGTAAACGGCCATGTCATCTGTTAATAAACCATGCATTCGAATGTATTTAAAATCACATTCTTTTTTCACCATAGCCAATTGTTGTTGCCAATCGGCACGCAATCCTTCATTCGCTCTTCCTGCTCCAATGCACTCTTTGAACATGGTGTTCAATTCTCCCACTGATTTATTATAATTGATTTTTATGGTTCGGTAAACTGTTGATTTTGTGGCATTTGTATCTTGTCCAAATATCGAAATATGGGTTAAGAGGAATAAAAAAATAAGGGTAAATACATTTTTTTTCATTTGGAAATGTTTCTTTGTTTTAAAAAACTGGACTAAAGTCCAGCCCTACAAAATTGTCCGAGCCTACGGCTCTAACACACAATGTAGGAGTTCACTGCAGACGGGACATATTGTAGCAACGGATTTTAATCCGTTGCTGTTATCATAATTTATAATTTTTTGAATCGGATGGCTGTTCCTCCAGCACCACCTAAATGCAATTTCAATACATCCGAAGCTTTTACCGTTTTTTTAGAAATAGCTACTGCAGATGGATTGTGTGTTTCATCAGTACCTTCCGCATCAGCATAAATCTGTGCTTCGTAAGTGGCTTTAGCATCTAAAAAAGTCAAAGGAATAGCTAAATGTCTGGCTTTCTCATTGGTGATACTTCCTAAAAACCAATCGGCACTGTTTCTGTCTTTACGAGCGGTGGTGATGTATTGTCCAATTTCTCCATTCAAGACTTTAGTAGTTTCCCAATCTGTAGGGACGTCTTTTAAGAATTGTAAAGCTGGTTTACCTTCGTAATTTTCAGGAAGGTCTGCCATCATTTGAATTGGAGCATAAATAGTTACATACAATGCCAATTGTTGTGCCGTTGTACCGTGAACTCTTTTGCCCGGATACCCTTGTTTTACCTCTACATCAAAAATTCCTGGTGTATAATCCATAGGTCCGGAAAGTAATCTGGTAAAAGGAATAATAGTTAAGTGATTTGGTGGATTTCCTTCGCTCCAAGCATTGTATTCCTGTCCTCTCGCAGCTTCTCTTGAAACCATATTTGGATACGTGCGACGTTCTCCAGTATCTTTTATAGACTCATGATACAGTACAGCCAAATCATATTGGGCGGCTTTTTCCAAAACATATCGGAAATAATTTACTCCAAATTGCCCAAAATGCCATTGTTTCATATTCAATTTAGAACCTACATGACCAATCTTAACCGAATGCATTCCTAGTTTTTTGTATAAAGCAAAAGCGTCGTCGATTTCTTTTAAGTAATTAATCAAATTCGAACCAGTCTCGTGGTAGCCAATAAGCGCTACATCATTTTTCTTTCCATACTCCACTACTTTTTCCAGGTCGAAGTTATCGGCACTTTTTGTAAAACTAAACATGTGCATTTTATTTTCATACCAAGCAGGAGTCCAACCTTTGTTCCAACCTTCGATTAGTAGATGATGGAATCCTTCTTTGGCTGTAAAATCAATGTATTCTTCAGCATGTTTGGTAGTTGCTCCTTGCTTTTCACTTTCCCAAAAGGTGTATTTTCCAATGTGCATTCCCCACCAAATCCCAAAATATTTGTAGGGTTTAAAGTAACTGGTATTGGCTAGTTTATTTGGTTCGTTCAAATTCAAAATCAGATAAGAAGTAATCAAATCCGTAGGTTTCTCAGCAATTTGTAACGTTCTCCAAGAAGAGGTAAAAGTATCTTTCACCCGTACTTTTACACCATCAGCCCAAGGCACGAGATCCGATTTAAGTTGTGTTCCAGTAGTATTTACCAAAGTCATACTTGCAAAATTTACTAAATTTGCTTCGTGGAAACTCAATGCCAGTCCGCTTTTACTTTCAATAGTCAGCGGTGTAAGAACAGTATCAAGGGTACTTACGGGAGCATCTTTAAAAAGATATTCGTCACGGTTTTCTCTATTAGCTGGGATCCACCATGCTTTTCCATCTTGTTTCAGGTTGAAAGTCGTTTTCTCATCCATGATAAAAATACTGTCTTTTGTACCTTGTTTTGGATATACATAACGAAAGGCAATTCCATCATCGAAAGCACGGAACTGAATTTCCAGTTTGCGTTTTTGTTTGCTTTTTTGTTGCAATTGAACCACTAACTGATTGTAATGGTTTCTAATGTTTTTCTTTTCTCCCCAAACCTGTTCCCAAGTTTCATCGAAGGTTGATTTTTCTACTTTAGTGATTTCGAAATTAGAACTAAAATTTTCATTATTTTTTAATAAAAAACCCAGATCAGAAGGTGTGATAACTTCTGTTTTTCCATGAGATACCGCATATTTTGGAGCGCTATTTACTAGTTCAAATTTGATTTTATTTTGCCCTCCCGGAGAAGTCAATTCGTAGGATTTTGCCTTTTTGCCTTGAGCGTTACCTATAACTACTGAAAGTAATAGAACGGGGAGTATCAGTCTTTTTATCATCGTATTATTTCTTAATTGTCTTTTTTATAAATCAGGGAATTAAGGAACTGTTAACTCCCCGATTTAAAACTAACTCAACTTATTTATTTTACCCACTCGGTTTTGAAAGTGGTTTTTCCAGTTAATGGATTTGATGTCGTTTCGAAATTGTTTCCTTTTTTAGAAACTGTAATCGTTTGTACGGCATCAGTTTCTGGTAAGAATACTTTAGCAGTTGCAGTATTGGTAGCATCTGTAGCGTATACTTTTAAAGTTAATTTGCTCCAATCCATATCCTTTGTAGATTGAGCCAATCCAATGTGAGGAATCGCAGAACCATCTCTAACCAAAACTACGATTGGAATCGCACCCGCTTTGATTTTATGCCATCCGCCTTGATAGACTTGTTTGGTTTGGTAATCAATCCAAGTTCCTTCCGGAAGATAGACATCTCTTTCAGTAACTTCTTCGAATAAAGGAGCCACTAACATACTGGATCCAAATAAGTATTCATTATCAACCAACCAAGCACCCGGGTCATTTGGATATTCAAGAAATAAAGCACGCATCATCGGCAATCCTTTTTGAGAACTTTCTTTGGCTTGCGCATAGATATAAGGCATTAATTCGTAACGCATATTATCGGCGTTTCTGAATCCTTCCAAAAAGTCTTTGCTGTACAACCAAGGTTCGCGCGGAGGCTCACCGTGGCTTCTTACGTGAGATGTAAACATTCCGAACGGCGCCCATCTGCGGTATAAATTCTCAGGTGATTTGGTTGCAAATCCTCCCACATCATGACTCCAAAAACTGAATCCGCTTAATCCTAATGAAAGTCCGCCTCTTAATTCGGCTGACATTGCACCATTACTTGTTTCAGCATCGCCACCCCAGTGTAATGGATACCGTTGACTACCTGCCCATGTACTTCTGGCCCAGATTAAAGTATATCCTTTTTCTTTTTGAGTAATTTCGGCAACGGCTTTATTATAACGCAATGGGTATAAATTGTGCTCGTAGAAACCCGTACGACCTGAATGGTAAATTCCGTCTGGCGGAGCAGCTTCTCCAAAATCAACTTTGAATACAGAAACTCCTTGGTCAAACAAATGTTTTAATTTGGCCTGATACCAAGTCACAGTTGCAGGGTTCGAAAAATCCAACACTGCATCTTCATAAGGCAAGTTTCCTTTACGGTCTCTTACTGCTAGATTTTTGTCCATGATTTCATTGAACAAGGTATTTTTTGGTGAAAAATAAGGCAATTGCCATAAACACACATGGAAACCATCGTCTTTCATGTCCGACATCATTTTCACGGCATCTGGGAAACGGTCTTTAGAAAACTCATAATTGTTTCTCCAGTCTACATCAAACCAACCCGTGTCAAAGTGAATTACATCAGTTGGGATTTTATAAGCGCGTAAATCTTTAGCTACTTGACGTCCTTCTTTTTCAGAGAAATACGTGATGCGGCTCATCCAAAAACCAAATGACCAAAGTGGTGGCATCGCAGCTTTTCCGGTTAAATTAGTGTATTCATCCAGTATTTCTTTTGGTTCACCAATGAAGAAAAACAAATCGGCCTCATCGTCACCAATATACATTTCATTGGCACTGCCAAAATATTTTCCAAAATCAACAGTGATAGGAGTAGAGTGGTGCATGAAAACTCCATACCCACGGCTACTCATATAAAACGGAACCGGTTTGTACATTGTTTCGTTTTGAATACCATTGGCATCATCAGCCCATAAAACCACTTTTTGACCGCGTTTGTTAAATTGGGTAAATGATTCTCCGCAACCAAATATCTTTTCGTCTGGCTCTAAGCTAAATGCAGCTCCCATACTTCTGGAATAATCGCTGTTTCTACGCACAAACGAAAACGGAAGTGTTGGTGTATAGGTGTTTTTAAAATCAGAATCATGAAGAGTTCCTGTTAACAATTTTCCTTTTTCATCGTAAATTTTTACGTGCCAAGGTTTGGTTTGAATTTCAACCGACCCATGTTTACTGGTAAATTTATAACCGCCTTCAATTTTAGAATATTTCCATAATTCCGGGTGATTTGGAGCCACCCCATCAACTAGCATTAGAGACTCTTTTTCAGGACGAAATTGTGGTCCTGAAGTAGTTTTTATTCTCAACGTACGGTCTGAAACAAACTGAATTTGGAAAGGCAATTCAGGTGAAGCTGCATACTCGGTAGCAGGGAATTCATTGGCTACAACCGGACTAGGCTTCATCATCATATTGTTGAATGCCTGACGTGTTTGGTAATTGTATCTTAAATATTTTACTGTTCCTTTTCCTGTTTGAGGGTCAAAGTTAGTAAGCTCATCAGCAAAATAAAACGTGTTCAGGTAATTCTGAAAATCTTTGCTGATATCCATTGGTGCGTTAAGCACATCTGCATTTTGAATTTGTGCTGACGCTTTTGGCGAAATTAGCAAACTAAAACCCATGAATAGAGACAAGGAAGCTATCTGTATTTTTTTCATTGTGTTCTTTTTTAATATTATTTAATTGTGTTTTATTCTGCTGAAATTGTAATTGTAGCTGCTTTCAAACCATTTGCGGTAGCTGTTAATTCTAGTTTTTCGGCTTTATTTCCAGACTGAATCACCACTAAACATTTTCCGTTTAGTGCAGTATGTTTTGTTCCTTTATACGATTCATGACTTACTGGATCTCCACTGCAAACTCCTACTATTTTTCCGTTTCCTTTTAATGAGAAATGGATTTCGTTATTTGCATTTGGCGAAAGCACACCATTTGCATCGGTAATATCCACGGTTACGAAAGACAAATCATTTCCATCAGCGTTAATAGTTGCTCTGTCTGCTGAAAGTTTGAAAGTGGCAGGAGCTTCAGCCGTTTTGATTTCGGTTTCTAAAACTGTTTTTCCATTTTTACGAGAAACTGCTTTTAGTGTTCCTGCTTGAAAAGGAATTCTCCACATTACATGTAAATCGTCTCCTTTTTTGCTGCGGACACCAACTGATTTTCCGTTAAGGAACAATTCAACCTCATCGGCATTATTATAGTAAGCCCAAACATCAACAGTTTGTCCAGCTTTCCAGTTCCAATGTGGGAAAAGGTGTAAAACCGTTTTGTTAGTCCATTCGCTTTGATACATATAATAAACATCTTTGGGGAAACCCGCCAAATCTACTATTCCAAAATACGAACTAATCGATGGCCATTCATAAGGAGTTGGTTCGCCAATATAATCGAACCCTGTCCAGATGTACATTCCTGCAAGGAAATCGTATTTTTTTATCACTTTCCAAGTGGCTTCGTGGGTCGAACCCCAAGGCGCTCTTACTTGGTCAAATGCAGATACGGTATTGTTTGGATTTCCCGTTGTGAAAGGCAAATCCCAACGAACAGGCCATACTTTGACTGTATCGGAAGGAAATTCATAATACCCTCTGGTTTCCAATGCCGAAGTAGTTTCGGTGGCTATGAAAGGAACATTAGGGAAGTTTTTTTGATGGTATTCAAAAGTTTGATGAGCATAATTATAGCCTATAATATCCAAAGCCCCCGAAGTTGCGAGTGAATTGAAATAAGTTTTAGACTTTTCAAATTGCAAAGTTACCGCATCAATATTCATATTAACGGCAGGATTCATTGCGGCAGTCACTAATCGTGTGGTGTCTAATTTTTTTACGATTGCGGATAATTCTTTGGCAATTACTACACCTTCATCGCTCCATTGTTCTGGAATTTCGTTACCAATACTCCACATAAATATGCTGGGATGGTTGCGATCTCTAAGGATTTGATCCTGCAAATCTTTAGCGTGCCATTGATCCCAATTAAGACTATAGTCATATTTGGTTTTGGCTTTTTTCCACATATCAAATGCTTCGTCCATCACAATAAAACCCATTTTATCGCAAAGATCCAAAAGCTCTGGAGCAGGCGGATTGTGTGAAGTTCGGATGCCGTTTACACCCATGTTTTTCAAAATTTCCAATTGGCGTTCGATGGCTCTGGTGTTGATTGCCGATCCCAATGGCCCCAAATCATGATGCAAACAAACTCCTTTTATTTTGACTTGTTTTCCATTTAAAATAAATCCTTTATCAACATCGAATTTAAAACTTCTAATTCCAAAGTTGGTTTTGTATTGGTCAATAATCGTATTGTCTATGCTAATGATTGTAACCGCAGTGTACAGTTCTGGTTTTTCAATAGACCATAAAATTGGGTTGTTTATAAGAATATCTTGGTTTAGAACTTGATTTGTATTTGCAGCAATGCTTATATTTTGGGTAACCGAAATTACTTTAGTGTCGTTTTTAAAAATTGTAGTTATAATGGATGCGCTTTTTGAAGCCGTGTATTGATTTTTAATTGTGGTTTCCAAATGTACCGAAGCATTTTTGGCAGTTACTTTTGGAGTAGTAATATAAGTTCCCCATTGTTCAATATGTAATTTATCGGTTGTTTGTAACCATACGTTTCTAAATATTCCTGATCCGGAATACCAACGCGAATTGGGTTGTTTTGAATTGTCAACTTTGACAATAATTTCATTGTTTTTATCTCCGTAGTTCAAATAAGGAGAAAGGTCGTATTGAAAACCAATATACCCATTTGGGCGTTTGCCAAGATAATGTCCGTTAATCCAGACTTCGCTGTTTCTATAAACACCGTCAAAAATTATAGAAGTTGTTTTATTCTTATTTGCAGTGGCAACTTTAAATGTTTTTTTGTACCAGCCTAATCCACCATTAAGAGCGCCTCCACCATAACCTGCAGGACTTTTTTCATCAAACTTTCCTTCAATGCTCCAATCGTGCGGTAGGTTTAATGTTCTCCAAGTTGTAGTATTATTGATAGTATCCTTATCTTTTATACTATCGTTCAAATGAAAACTCCAACCCGAATTGAAAGCCACTTTTCTGGAATTGGAAATCTTATCCTTTTCTTTTCCAGTATATGACATCATTAGAATTGTAATTCCCAATAGTGTCAACGTTTGTATAAAATTGCTTAAGTTTTTCATTTTTCTTAAAATTATAATAGTGGTTAAAGTGGTATAAATGTATCGATAAGTGTTTAAATCACACCACCCATCGATGCATTATATTATAACTTTTTGTGTATCGTACTGTTTAAAAATATTTAAATGTTTGATGTATGCGAATAAAGTATTGAGGTCAGAAACTATTAGAAAACTGATTCTCAATACTTTTTTCTGTTTTATAACTAAACCAATTTAGTTTAATTACTAGTTTTTGGTATTAAATTCATAACCACTTGTACACCATCATTACGAATTGCGGCATACCTTAAAGAACTTGCCGTAAGCTCTATTAGTCTAACATTAGAAAATGAAAATCCTGATAGAGTTTCGTTATAATAAGCATTAAGATGTAGAATTTCTATTCCTCCATTTAATATGATTCTATCATTTGTAGAACCATTTGTAAGACTAAAATTGTACGTTCCGGATTGAGTGGTTTTTACAGTACTTCCTGTAGTCAATGAAGTTTGTTTGACTTTTACATTATAACCTCCGTTCAAGTCGAAAGTAACTTCTCCCCAATCTTTATTTTCTATACCTGACCAAGAAACGTCATTGATGCTGCCTGGATACCAAGCCCAATCTCCTTCTACGGTCTTGTTTATATATCCACCACCAACAAATGCAAATGGACTTTCAGTTACCATGTTAAATACCCATGTTTTTCCGGCTACACCGTTAGTTAGCATTGCCCATCTGGGATCACTAAATAAAGTTTGGTCATTTTTTAAAATGGTTACCGTTTTTGTAGCTGTTACTGAACCGCCTTTTGTATAAGCTGAAAAGTTAATGGTATAAGTACCGGCAAATGGCATGGCAATAGTTAATTCATTTAGGTTTGAATGTCCTAATTCATTCCCTTTTGAATCAACATAACTCCAATAGGGTATAATGTCTGGAGTTAGGTTTTTTAATTCGATGGTATTTCCATTTGCTACAGCCGTATAATTAAGGTCTGAGGACTTAAGAGTCATGGCAGGAAGGCTATTACGGTCTTCTACCGGTTCGCAAGAAAATAACGAACCGACTGCAATTATAGCTATTAATGTTAAAAATATATTTTTCATAATCATTATTTTTAAGGTTATTACCAACCTGGATTTTGTTTTATTGCTCCGTTTGAAAGTACGATTTGTGACTGAGGTAATGCAAATAAACCGAGTGTCTCTGTTCTAAATGTTACATTAAATTGAGAATCACTATTTACATTGTCAATGGCAGCTTTAGCTGCAGCTGGACTTTGTCTGATTAAATCAAAGTAGCGTTGCCCTTCTAATGCAAGTTCTAATTGACGCTCCTTCATGATATTTGGTAAAGTTGCTGCAACACGGTGAGTAGCATTTTGGAAAGCACGATCACGAACGTTATCAAGGCAAGTTTTTGCAAAACCAGCATTTGTACCAAGATTAAGTTCAGCAGCCATTAGCAATACATCTGAAAATCGTATTACTGCATAATCTTCGACATTGTCAATTTGGAAATTTCCACCGTTAGCAGTTACGTCTGCAACTCCAGCTTCATTGGTAACCGGACAATATTTTTTCCAAGCGTATCCTGTATATTGACGTTGGTCTCTTTTATTTGGTGCCGGATCAAAATTCAATCCTTCTCCTGCAAAATTGATGATTGTAGCATCTCTACGAGTATCTCCAACTTCGTATGCATTATAAAGACTAGGAGTTACAGTAAGTCCGCCCCAACCATAAGCATATCGTCCTATGTTTCCACCACGTGGTGCAATTAATACTGATAAACGGTTTCCTTCGTGAAGATTCCAGTCTCCTTTACCACTTCCGTTATAGCGAATAGCCCATACCATCTCTGTATTACCTTCACCTGCATAATTTGCGAGTGAGGCAGCAAGCCATAGACGAGAATAATCTGCTATCAAAGCATGGCCACTATTGTTTACAACATCATTGATGCTAGTTATCGCTTCTGCTTTAGTAATTATGCCAGCCAAATCAGTTTTGTCATAATAATCCGTGTAGAATAAAAATGCTTTAGCGATGTATGCTTCTGCAGCCCATTTAGTAATGCGCCCGTAATTTGGGTTTCCTACTTGAGAATAATTTTCGGCACCTAAATTAGCAGCGGCAAATTTTAAATCATTGGCAATTAAAGCATAAGTAACTTCAGGAGCTACTCTAGGGGAATTAAATTCACTTGTGCTAATAGTATGATCAAGTGGAACAATATCTCCAAAAATTCTTGCTAATTCAAAATGGAAATGAGCTCTTAAAAAACGAGCTTCTGCCTCATATTTTGTTTTAAGTGCAGTGTCAGTACCCCAATTTACTTTATCCAAGTTTTCTAATAAAATATTGGCTCTGTATATTCCTTTGTAACACGTTTGCCAAACAACATTATTCATTTCTGGATCAGAGCTGTTTTTAAAACGATCCCAGTCTAAAACACCTATTCCGTCAGCAGTTCCAAAACCTCCAAAGCAATCATCTGAAGCTTCTTCAGTAATCATTTGGAATCCAGCCCAGCCACCTTCTTGTTGCAATACATCATATATTGAAACGAGTCCTTCAAGAGCATCTTTCGGAGTTCTGTAAAAATTTTCTGAAACTTTTTCAGTTACAGGTGTAGTGTCTAAAAAATCATTCGAGCAAGAACTTAATATTAATAGGGTTGATGCGGTAAATAGTTTAATATAATTTTTCATTTTTTTGATAATTAGAAGTTAACATTAAGTCCTATCATGTAGGTTCTTGGCTGTGGGTAGTACCCTACATCAATCCCTTTTGCCCATGATTGGTTTGTGTTTCCAAACCCAATTTCTGGATCCATTCCTTGATACTTGGTAAAAGTGAATAGATTGTTTGCGGCAACATATAATCTAAATTTTGAAAAGAAATTTAACTTGTCCGTTAGTTTCGTTAAATCGCAACCTAATGTAGCAGACTTAATTCTAAAGAAGCTCGCGTCTTGAACATATAAATCTGACATTTTGGTGTAATTTCCGTTTGCATCTGAACCATATGTAACTCTTGGAATAGAATTAGAACTTCCTTCTGTTGTCCAGCGATTCAAGATAGTGGTCGTGAAATTAGAGTAAGGACGTTCGATACTGCGAACTCCAATAACATTTTGGTTTCCTGAAACGCCATAGGTATAAATAGATAAATCAAAAGCTTTGTAAGATAGCTCCATGTTTAATCCATAAGTGAAATCAGGATTAGGATCCCCAATTTTAGTTTTATCAGTAGCATCAATCTTTCCGTCACCATTTAAGTCCACAAAACGAACATCTCCAGCTTGAGCGTTAGGTTGAACTCCCGCTGCAACTTCGGTTGCGTTTTGAAAAATACCATTTGTTTTTAGTCCGTAAAAATAACCGATTGGTTGTCCTACTTGTACGCGATTCATTTCATCTAAACCTTGAAAAAGAAGGTTAGAATCACCGTGGATTATGCCTTCAGAATTGGCAACACGAAGCACTTCGTTTTTATTATGAGATATATTTGCGTTTATAGAAAATGACCAGTCTTTTCCAAAATTAGTTCTATATCCTAATCCTAATTCAATTCCTTTGTTATTAACATCTCCACCATTAGTATAGGGAGGTGTAGCTCCAGCAATTTCAGGAATAGATGCTTGTACTAACCAGTCCTTGGTCGTTTTGTTATAATAATCGAATGTCAAAGTAAGGTTTGAAAATAATGTAGCATCAAAACCAAAGTCAGTTTGCTCAGATGTTTCCCATTTTAAATCTGGATTTGAAAGTGCATCCGGACTTGAACCTGTGTAAAGTGTTTCATTAGCACCTGTCCCAAAATGATAGTTTTTGTCATACGAGTTTATGGTAGACATGTATGCAAATCGTTTTGAAAACTGATCATTACCGTTTTGTCCCCAACTGGCTCTTATTTTAAGGTTTTTTATGATACTTTCTTTTGGAAAGAAATTTTCACGATCTACATTCCATCCGGCTGATACCGCAGGGAAATAGGCGTATTTATTATTAGACCCAAATTCAGAAGAACCGTCTCTTCTTATTGTTGCAGTGAATAAGTATTTATTGTCATAATCGTATAATAATCTACCAAAATATGATTGAAGTCTATAATCATATCTTTCTCCATTTACGGTGTTTGATGTTTTATCAGTTGCATTGCTTAAATAGGCATGGGTGAAATCATTGAAAGTTAGATTTTTACCTGTAGCGCCCATACTTTCTGAAGTATTTGACTTAGCAGAAGTTCCTAACAATACATCAAAATGATGGATGTCATTGATAGAAGCTTTATATTGTAAGGTGTTTTCCCATAACCATCCTAAACTTTTATTAGAACTTTGTGTAACACTTGAGATAAGATTATTATCAAAAAGTGTTTCATTATACACGGGTTTAAAAGAACGATAAGAACTGTCCGACATATCCACTCCAAAGCTAGTTTTGAATGTGAAATTTTTCATGAATTTTGCTTCCGCAAAAACATTTCCTACATAACGATTTATTTTATCTTCTTTGAAATTGTTATGATATAAAGAAGCTACCGGATTGAAAACATCAGCAGCAATAATTGAAGTGGCAAAACTTCCATCAGCATTATAAGCAGCGTCTAATGGAGATGCGTTTAAAAAACTTCTTATGCTATTATTGTATATACCTTGGTCAGAAACACCATTACCTTTAATATTAGCGAAAGAGAAATTTTCTCCAATTTTTAAATGATTTTCTATAACATCAGATGTAGTGTTAACATTGAATGTTATACGGTCATACTGTGATTGACTGTTTTGACTTCCTATAAGACCTTCTTGTCCATAATAAGATAATCCTGTAGCGATAGTAGATTTTTTATCACCACCCGTAATCATTAAGGAGTGATTTTGTTTTGTAGCTCCATTATTGAATAAATCGTTTTGCCAATCGTGATTAGGAAGTGCCGCTATTTGCGATGCAGTATACAAAGGTGTAAAACCAGAATTTACTCTTGCTTCATTCATGATAACAGCATATTCATTGGAGTTTAGCATGTCTAATTTTTTGGCAATCTGCTGGTATCCAGTATAGCTGTTGAAAGACACGCTCATTTTACCATCTTTACCTTTTTTAGTAGTCACTAATATAACTCCGTTGGCAGCTCTGGCTCCATAAATTGATGCTGCTGAGGCATCTTTAAGAATGTCGACTCTTTCAATAGAGGAAGGATCTAAGTACCCAATACCATTATCCACGACAACTCCATCTACAACATAAAGTGGAGCACTGTTTCCTGCGGTTCCCACACCACGTATGTTTACTACCATACCTGCTCCCGGTTGTCCAGAAGTCGAAGTGATGGATACTCCAGAACTTTGTCCTTGTAAGGCATTAACGACATCAAGACTGGCAACTTGTTGAATGTCTTTTCCAGTTACCAAAGAAGTAGCTGCTGTAGATACTTTTTTCTTCTGAGAGCCATATCCTATTACAACAACTTCTTTAAGATCTGCTGATTCCACTTGCATGGCAACGTTCACTACGGTTTGGTTTTTTACCGATATTCGTTGTGTTTTAAAACCCATAAAGCTGATTTTTAACACAGCATCGGATTCTGTATTAATTTGATATTTACCGTCAAAGTCAGTTGTGGTGCCTTTATTAGTTCCTTCTACTACAACACTTGCTCCGGGAATGCCCATGCCGTCGTTACTAGATGTTATCTTTCCGCTTACGGTAAGAGATCGCTGTTGTGCAAAACCTGATTGCAGCATAAATACACTGAATAGTAGCGACATACAAAAGGGAAGCATTGTCGATGTACAATATTTTCTTTTCATAATAATTAAGAATTGATTAATTTGGTTAGTTAATGGTAATTTTAATAGACTAATATGCGTTGGCAATAATTTGTTCAAATAATTCTTGTTTTCCACTTATTTGTTGAGGTTCTCCATTTGCACGTGCTATTTCGCTAAGTGCTTCCAAAGAGAGTTCTCCTTTTTCATACTTGGCTCCATTGCCACTGTCAAATGATCCGTAACGCTGTTCGCGTAGTTTTTTATAATTCGTATTTTGTAAAATATGATCTGCGTAGATAAGACCTCGGGCAAAAACATCCATTCCAGCAATGTGTGCAATGAACTTATCTTCTAAATCGGTAGAGTTTCTTCGTACTTTTGCATCAAAGTTTATTCCTCCACCTTTAATTCCACCACCTTCTAAGATGACTAACATGGCTTGGGTAATTTCATAAACATTGACAGGAAATTGATCGGTATCCCAACCATTTTGATAATCACCACGATTCGCATCAATACTTCCTAACATTCCGGCATCTACCGCAACTTGTAACTCATGTTCGAAAGTATGGCCTGCAAGAGTAGCATGATTTACTTCCAAGTTCAATTTGAAATCATCTTGAAGTCCGTATTTATTAAGGAACCCTAAAGTAGTCGCTGCATCAAAATCATATTGATGTTTCATAGGCTCCATAGGTTTTGGTTCAATAAGGAAAGTCCCTTTGAAACCTTGCTTGCGTGCATAATCTCTGCAAATAGTCAAGAATTGTCCCATGTGGTCTAATTCTCTTTTCATGTCGGTATTCAAAAGACTCATGTATCCTTCTCGACCTCCCCAAAAAACATAATTCTCACCACCTAAAGCAATAGTAGCATCAATTGCAATTTTGGCTTGAGCCGCAGCATGAGCAACCACATCAAAATTAGGATTAGTAGAAGCGCCATTCATATAACGAGGATTACTGAATAGGTTTGAAGTTCCCCACAACAGTTTAATTCCTGTTTCTTGTTGCTTAATTTTAGCATAAGCTACCAATTCTTGTACTCGGCTTTCAAACTCTGCCAAAGTTGGTGCTTCATCTACGATGTCCAAATCATGAAAACAGTAATATGGCAATCCTAGTTTGCTCATGAATTCAAAAGCTGCGTCCATTTTGTCTTTGGCTCTTAGAATTGCATTTTCATTTTTATCCCAAGAAAGTGTTTCTGTATTTGCACCAAAAGGATCTCCTCCCTTGTTGCATAGGGTATGCCAGTACGCCATAGAGAAACGCAAATGTTCTTTTAATGTCTTTCCTGCAACCACACGGTTTTCATCATACCATTTGAAAGCAAGAGGATTATCACTTTCTCTACCTTCAAATTTTATGGTATCGATGTTTTTGAAATAAGATTGTTTAGTTGTATTCATTATAGTTCTAGTTTAATATGATTTTTCCATTCTTGATATAGGTCTTGATATTGTGAAGTCAGCGAATGATTGGGTTCAATTCTTTCGATGCATTTCAACCCTTTAAAAGCTTCATCAAGGGAAGCATAAAATCCAAAACCATAGGCTGCGCCACGTGCTGCACCTTCGGCTCCGGAAGTGTTGTAGAGTTCTAAAGTGGTTTGTGTTGTATTGGTAAAAATTTCTCTGAAAACAGGGCTTAAAAACAAGTTTGCATTTCCAGCTCTCACAACATCTCCAGATGCTCCTACGGATTTCATGACATCAAAACCGTAATTCATGGCAAACACAATTCCCTCACAAGCTGATCTAATGAGGTGCCCGGATTGATGGATGTTAAAGTTTAAATTCTGAATCCCTGAATTGGCATTCTTATTATTAAAAATACGTTCAACACCATTCCCGAAAGGGTAAAAGCGAAGGCCTTTGCTTCCTACTTCAACTTTTGCGGCTTCAGCATTAAGGGTATCGTAAGCAATTAGATTTGCTCTGTCAACGGACATGATTTTTCGTAACCATTGGTATAAAATACCCGAACCATTAATGCAAAGCATCACCCCGTTATTTTTTTGAGATTCGGTGTTATTTACATGCAGGAACGTATTGATGCGATTTTCTTTGTCATATATATCCTTGTCGCTTACAGCATAAATTACGGCTGAAGTTCCAGCTGTAGTAGCTATTTCTCCCGGTTTTAATACATTTAGTGATAATGCATTGTTAGGTTGATCACCGGCACGATACGTTATTTTAGTGTTTTCATCAAGACCTAATTCTAAAGCTATATCTGGATGAACTGTTGCTTGGTATCCAAAATTGGGTACAATTTCAGGAATCATTTTCTCTGGAAGCCCCATTTCTTGAAGTATTTCAGTAGCTAAACCTCCTTTTGAAAAATTCCATAAAGCGGCTTCTGATAATCCAGAAGTGCTGATTTGTGGAATCCCTGAAAGTTTTGCGGCTATAAAATCGCCTGGAAGCATCATGTAGGTCGCTTTTTCAAAGACTTCTGGTTCATTGGTTTGAACCCATTTTAATTTAGAAGCTGTAAAATTTCCTGGACTTCCTAAAATTTGTTCTTGGCAGCATTCCTGTCCCATACGGTTGTAGGTCTCGTTCCCTATAGTTGCAGCTCTGCTGTCACACCAAATAATCGAAGGACGTACAGGATTCAATTTTTCATCGGTTAAGACTAATCCATGCATTTGATAAGCTATGCCAATTCCTGCTATTTGTTTTAAATCAATATGCTGTTTTGTTCCTAAAATTTGTATGCCATTCTTAACATTTTGCCACCAAGAATTAGGATCTTGCTCCGCCCAGCCAAATTTAGGCGCAATAATATCCATCTCAAATTCCGGAACAGTTACTGAACCAACAGTAATTCCTTTTTCGGGATCAAATACCGATAATTTTATCGAAGAGCTTCCTAAATCTATTCCTAAAAAATACATATTACTTGTTTTTAAGGGGTTGTATTTGTTGTTTACGTTTGCTTTTTTTAAAACTTCTAGTCAAATTAACTATATGCTTATGGTAAATTTGACTACAAGTGTAAAACATTTTTTTTATATTAACAATATTTTATGTTTAAAAATTTGTAATTGATAATTAATTGAGGGTATTATTATACATTTGCATCAAATAAGGGCAGTGTTATCTGATAAAAATTATTTTTTTTAAATTTTAGCTGCAAATGAATTTTTTAAAAATAATGTGTCAATAATTCCGTTATTTTTTTAAATATTTACAAAAAAGCATTCAGATCTTAAAACACAGAAAGAAAATAAATCTCATTTTTTAATTTTTTTCTATATTTCATTCAAATTTCTAGACTATGGTTGAAAAAAATACCGATACCGATTCCTTAAAAATTGTAGAGCAATCAGCCATGAATGCAATAACGATTGACTGTGTAATATTTGGTTTTGACAACGGAATTTTAGAAGTTCTTTTGGTGCAACATGCTGAAGGTATCAGTAAAGGAAAATGGGGGCTTCCGGGAGGTTGGATAAAAAAGAAAGAAAGTATAGATAATGCTGCCCATCGATTGTTGGGGGAACTTACAGGATTAGATAATATATTCTTAGAGCAATTGAAAGCTTTTGGAGATCCGGATCGTTTCCCGTTAAGAAGGGTTATTACAATTGGTTATTATGCTTTGATTAAAAGAGCAGATTATAATGTAAAGGCTGGTTTTACTGCTTCTGATGCGAAATGGTATAAAATTAATGAAATACCGGATTTGATTTATGACCACAATGAAATTTTAGATTACAGCTTAAAACAATTACGCAATAGAGTGCGTCAGGCTCCCATAGGTTTTAATCTTTTACCTGAAAAATTTACATTATTGGAACTTATGCATCTTTATGAGGAGGTTTTGGGAGTAGAGATGGATAAATCTAATTTTCGTAGAAAAATTCTGCACATGAAGTTACTGCTTGCTTTGGATGAAAAGCAACAAGATGTTTCCCATAGAGCAGCAAAGTTGTATAAATTTGATGCCAAAATTTATGAAAAATTAACTCAAAAAGGGTTCAATTTCGAGTTTTGATATCGCTTATAAAATCAATAAATGACATTCCCATCTTCTAAAAACAATACCAAAACTAATAGTATTCAAGATATCGATGGAATCACGATTGATTGCGTAATATTTGGATTTAACAAAGAAAGTCTTGAAGTTCTTTTAGTACAACATGCCGAAGGAGAAAGCATAGGAAAATGGGGGCTTCTTGGGGGGTGGTTACGAAAAGAGGAAAGTGCCGATGACGCTGCTCAACGAATATTGTATGAACTAACTAGTCTTGACAACATCTATTTAGAGCAATTGAAAGCTTTTGGAGATCCAAATCGAGTACCCGAAAGAAGAGTTGTAACCATTGCCTACTACACATTGGTAAACCGAGAAGATTATAATATAAAAGCCAGTCTTACCTTAAAGGAAGCTAAATGGTATAAAATTAACGACATACCAAATTTAATTTTTGACCACAACGAAATTTTAGACTTTAGTTTGATGCAATTACGCAATAGAGTACGTCAAGCACCAATAGGTTTTAACTTATTGCCCGAAAAATTCACTTTATTGCAACTCATGCATCTTTACGAGGAAATATTAGGAATCACATTAGACAAATCCAATTTTCGCAGAAAGATTCTACAGATGAAATTACTAGTCCCATTGGATGAAAAGCAACAAGATGTTTCTCATCGAGCTGCACAGTTGTATAAATTCGACTCTGAAATTTATGAAAAATTAACTCAAAAAGGGTTCAATTTCGAGTTTTGATCTAATTTATTTCTTAAAATCCAATCTGTTTTACTTATTAACAAATCCGAAAATTAACTTTTGTTACTTACTCGCATAAAAGCATATTGAGTAATTTTGTAAAATGTATGCTTTAGTCGACTGTAACAATTTCTACGCTTCTTGCGAAAGGGTTTTTCAACCTCAATTCGCAGGAAAACCGATTGCAATATTGTCAAATAATGATGGTTGTGTAATTTCCAGAAGCAGTGAAGCTAAAGCAGCTGGAATTCCAATGGGTGCGCCGGCATTTAAAATCAAGGAGCTGGTAAAAGAGAAAGGGGTAACGTTATTTTCTTCGAATTATGCCCTTTATGGTGATTTGAGTAATCGGGTGATGTCAATTTTAGGCCAATTTACGCCTAATGTCGAAATTTACAGCATTGATGAAGCTTTTCTTAATTTTGATGGTTTACAGGTTTTAGATTACCATGATTATGGCATTCAAATGAAAACCCGCATACAAAAATGGGTGGGAATTCCCGTTTGCATAGGTTTTGCACCAACCAAAGCATTATCAAAAGTAGCCAATAAAATTGCCAAAAAATTTCAAGACAGAACGCATGGTGTTTATGTAATCGATAGTGATGAGAAACGCATCAAAGCTTTGAAATGGACTAAAATTGAAGATGTTTGGGGTATTGGTTATCGAATGAATAAAAAGATGAAAGCTCGAAATATTACCACCGCTTTAGACTTTATAGCACCACAACACGAAGCTTGGATTAAGAAAGAAATGGGAGTTGTTGGTCTTCGGTTAAAATATGAATTAGAAGGAAAATCAGTTTTAGAATTAGAACCTCTTGTTGATCAAAAGAAAAGTATCGCGATTACCAGAAGTTTTCCAAAACAAATCTCTGATTTTGATTTATTGCGGGAACGCATTGCCACTTTTGCATCGGTTTGTGCTGAGAAATTACGGAAACAAAATTCTTGTTGTCATACGATTATAGTACTGCTAGTCATCGATAAACATACGGTACAAACTTCCAAATATTATTTTAATATGGCTATTACATTGCCTTTTGCAACTAATTCTACTTTGACAATTTCGAATACGGCAATTGATATCTTTAAGAAATTGTACAAAGGAAACGAGAATATAAAATTTAAGAAAGCAGGCGTTATTGTTACGGAACTTATAGATGAAAACAGAAAACAATTGCAGCTATTTGAGGAGGAAAACCCAAAACATTTGGAGTTAATGAAAGTGATGGATCGTCTTAATAACAAAATTGGAGATAAAAAAGTAAAATTGGCTACGCAAAATTTAAGCCTGACGTGGAATATGAATCAGAAGCATTTATCGCCAAAATACACTACTAATTTTAAACACATTCTCGAAATAAAATGTCATTAAACAAAAATCAAAAACTCACCTTTTTTCTGCCTGATTTTGAAAGTGACTTGAAAATCCCTTTCATGTCCGAAGGCGTTTCGGCGGGATTTCCCTCTCCGGCAGCTGATTTTATGGAGACGAATATTGATTTAAACAAAGAGCTAAGCGAGAATCCTTTGGCCACTTTTTATATCAAAGTCAAAGGGAATTCAATGATTGATGCGGGCATAAATGACAAAGATGTTCTTGTGGTGGATCGAAGCTTAGAACCGCAAAACAATAAAGTTGCCATTTGTTTTATCGATGGAGAATTTACGGTGAAACGCATTCAACTTGAGAAAGATTGTTTGTATCTCATGCCTGAAAATTCTAATTATTCTCCTATAAAAGTTACCGAAGAAAATCAATTGATCATTTGGGGAATCGTGACCTATGTGATAAAGAAGGTTTAAAACCAGTTACACATCGTCTTAAAAAAACGAATTCGCAGAAAGCTGATTTTTAGAAACAAAAAAACCTGCCCAAACTAATGGACAGGTTCTAATCTAAAATATAATTAGGTATTAAAGCGTATGTTTTGGATTAAATCCATCTTCACTTAATTCAGCATGAACATAATCGGCAACCATTTCCGCTTCATAATCTGTTTTTTCACCTTTTGAGAATTTGTGAATGATTTTTTCCATAATTTCATAAATTACAGGAACGACAATCAAGGTTAAGAATAACGAAGAAATTAATCCTCCGATAATTACCCAAGCCAAACCATTTTTCCATTCAGCTCCGGCACCAGATGCTAATGCAATAGGGAACATACCAAAAACCATCGCAATAGTTGTCATCAAAATTGGGCGAAGTCTCGCATGATTGGCCTGAATTAATGCCGTTCTTATTGATTCTCCTGCAGCTCTTCGTTGATTGGTATAATCGACTAGCATAATCGCATTTTTACACACTAAACCAATAAGCATAATTACTCCAAGGATGGTGAAAATATTCAAAGTGTTATTAGTTAACGCCAATGCTAACATTGCTCCGATGAACGAAAGCGGAATGGCAAATAATACCACAAATGGATGTACAAAACTGTCATATAAAGAAACCATTACCAGATAAACTAATACAATTGCTGCTAATAATGCAATTCCTAATGTTCCGAAACCTTCACTTTGGTTTTCTTGATCTCCACCCCAAATGTAGTTTACACCAGTTGGTTTTTCTAACTTGTCAAGCTTTTCTTGCCATTGCGTTACAATGGTTCCAGAAGCCACACCTACATTTTGACCTTGCACCGTTACCGAAGCAGTTTTGTCTCTACGTTCTAACTGACTTGGTCCAGAACCTTCCTTGATTGTTGCAAATTGGGATAATTTAATTTGCTGACCAGAAGAGTTGATGAAAATTAGATTACTAACATCTTCAATACTTTTTCTGTCAAAACTGTTGTATTTTATATTGATGTCATATTCGTATTCTCCTGCTCTGAATTTTCCATCTGTATTTCCAGAATAAGCAGTTTGCATTGTTCCACCTACTGTTTGTAAAGTAAGTCCAAGCGCAGCCATTTTATCTCTGTCAACTTGCACATTAATTTCAGGATTTCCATCTTCAACAGTTAGTTTAATCTCTGTTGTTCCAGGAATTGTTCTTAATTCAGCTTCTGCTAATTTGGCAAATTTCATGGCACTTTCTACATTTGGTCCCGTTACAACTAAACCTAAAGTAGCATTTTCAGCTGTTCCTAAAATACCAACCGGAACCGTTTTTACTTTGGCACCGACCAAAACTTTTTCTAGTTTTCGTTTCATTTTTGCCGCATAAACATTTGCTCCGTCTGTTCGATCTTTTTGTTCAATCATTTTTACATCAATCTCAGCTTTATAAGCCGTTGCTTGAGAAGCTCCCATACCTTCACTGGTTTGACCAACCGTTGTAATTTGACTGTGAACATATTCTTGCGTTTTTAAAAATGCTTCTGCTTTTTGAGTCATAAAGTTAGTTTGTTCTAATGAAGCATCTTTTGGCATTTCTATTTGAACTAAAAACTCACCACTATCTGACGCTGCAAAGAATTCACCACCAATAAAACCTCCACCAACTAATCCGATGGTTGATCCGAAAAAGAGAACCAAAACAATTGCTAAGGTAGTTTTGTAATGATCCAAAGACCATGTTAATAAACGGGAAATCCAGTTGATGAAACGGGTTAAATAGCTTTCAAATCCAAGGATAATTCTTCCGAAAAGATTTTTACCTTCAATATGTTCTAATTTTCCATAGCGAGAAGACAACCAAGGAATAATGGTAAACGAAGCTAGTAATGACAATAATGTTGAGATAATAACGGTTACACAAAACTGTGTAATAATGTTAGAAACCAAACCTGAACTCATGGCGATTGGTAAAAACACAACCACAATAACTAAAGTAATTGATACTACAGTTCCACCAATTTCAGCAGTTCCGTCATAAGCAGCACGAACACGGTTTTTACCCATTTCCATGTGCCTGTAAATATTTTCGAGGACCACGATGGCATCATCGACCAGAATACCTACTACAAGAGATAATCCAAGCAAACTCATTAAGTTTAAAGTATACCCCATCAAATAAATTCCAATAAATGTAGCAATTAATGATGCTGGAATAGAAACCATTACAATAAGCGAGTTTCTAATGCTGTGTAAGAAAAACAACATTACAAAGGCAACTAAAAGTACTGCAATCAATAAATCATGCACAACAGAATCAGCAGCTTCAAGCGTAAAAATGGTACTGTCTTTAGCTATTTGAAGTTCTAATCCATTTTTTTTATAATCGGTTGTAAGTTTATTAATGGTTTTAACCAGCTCCTCACTTACAGCAACCGCATTAGCATCAGATTGTTTAATGATTTGTAAAACAATGGCACTTTTTTGATCGACACGCGATATTTTTTCAGCAATTTTTTGAGTATCTTGAACATCTGCAACATCACCAAGTCGAACTTGAATTCCGTTTTGGGACGAGACTACTAAGTTCCTTAACTCTTCAACATTTTTATATTTCCCGGCTAAACGAATTAATATTTTTTGATCACGGGTTTGAATATTTCCTGTTGGAAAATCTAAATTAGAACTCAAAATAGTTTGTTGCACCTGCGGAACAGAAAGTCCGTAACCTTGTAGTTTTACTGCATCAAGATTAACTTGAATTTCACGTTCTTGTCCTCCAATAATATTTACTTGCGCAACACCTGCAACTCTAGAAAGAACCGGAGCTATTTTTTTGTCTATTAAGTCATAAAAAGCGGCTTCATCCATTTTTCCGTTGGCACCAATAGTCATAATTGGTAAATCGCTCAAAGAGAATTTGGATAACGAAGGTGCCTTGGCATCATCGGGTAAATCACTGATGATGGCATTTATTTTTCGTTGCGCATCATTCATCGAAATGTCCACTTTGGCTGTTGAAGTCAAAGAAATCGATACGATAGATAAACTTTCGTAGGATTTAGAATCAATTTTTTTGATATTTTCTAAAGAAGCAACGGCATCTTCAATTTTTTTGGTTACTGTGTTTTCTACCTCACTTGGCGAAGCACCAGGGTAAACGGTAGAAATTGTAATTACATTTTGTTCAAATTTTGGAATTAATTCGTAGCCCAAATTGCTATAACTAAACAGTCCACCAAGTATTAGAATTGCAAACAATACAATGACTAATGAAGGACGTTTTATGGATATTTCTGCTAATTTCATATATTTTTACTTTTAAAGGTTTAGATTAAAACCTATTTGATGATTTCCACTTTGCTTCCGTCTTGCAAGTTGATTTGTCCTGTAACAATTACATTTTCGCCATCAGATAATCCATTTAAAATTTCCACTTTATCGCCCAGAATTCTTCCCGCTGTAACTGTTTTTAGTTTTGCGGCTCCATTTTCAATTACAAAAATTTGGTTGCTGCTTACACTTCCAACAAAAGCATTTCTAGGAACAACCATTAATGATTGTTTTTGTTGGTTTGAAGCAAATGCTGCAGTTCCATACATACCTGCTTTCAAATCATTTGATGCATTGTTTGTAATTTCAATTTCTACTGGAAAATTCAAACTTTCATTTGCTTTAGCAGCAATAAAAGTTATTTTTCCTGAAAAAGATTTGTCTGGATAAACACTTGCAGTAACGTTAACAGGAGTTCCAACTTTTAAGCTTGCAACTTGGTTTTCGTTAACATTAACTTTTAATTTAAGTTTAGAAACATTTACAATATCAAATAAAGATGTTGCTGGCATTCCACTTAAAATAGAACCTGGTTCAATGTATTTTTTATTGATAAAACCGCTAATTGGCGCTTTAATTCTGGTATCGCCAACGTTTATATTTGCTTGTGTTAATTGCGCTTTTGCATTAACCATTGTCAATCTTGCCTGGTCTAATTGTTGTTTGGTAACACCACCAGTTTTGAATGCATTTTCGTATCTGCTGTAATCTGCAGCTGCATTTTGATAAGATGAATTTGCTGTTTGAGCGTTAACATTGATAACATCGCTTCTTACAATAGCCAATGTTTGTCCAACAGAAACATAATCACCTTCTTTAGCCAAAACGCTTACTACTTTTCCTGATTTTTCAGCAGAAAAAGTTAATTCTTGAATAGGTTCGAAATTTCCGTTTGAGGCAAAATCTAACGAAACCTCCTCGGTTTTTACCGTTTCAATTTTTACAGAAACTGCTGCATTTTTCTGAGCAACAATATCTGTTTTTTCTTTATTTTCTTTTTTATTGTTTGTTAAGATTACTGCGATGATTGCTATTGCGCCTAAAATAATTATTCCGGTTATTATATTTTTTTTCATGTTGTTAGTTGTTTAATAAAGTTTTTAATTCTCCTTTTGATTTGATTAATTGAATTTCAGCCAGTTTGTAATCTAATATTGCAGAAGTGTAATTGTTTTGTGCCTCTGTCAATGAATTTTCTGCATCCAATAAATCAGTTAAAGAAGCCAATCCTTGCATGTAATTATTTCTGGTGTTGTTTAAAACGTCTTGTGCTAATTGTGCATTTTCCTTTTGGTTGTTTATAGTAACGATACTGTTGTTAATTTGAATGTTTGCGTTTTCATAAGCTAAATCAAGACTTAATTTGGTGTCTTTTATGTCTTCCTTCAAGGATCTTAAATTAACATCTGCTTGTCTTACTTTTGCTCTAGTTGAAAATCCTGTGAAAATGGGCACTTTCAAATTCAAACCAATTGAAGAGTAATCAGACCAGTATACCCCATCGGCTGGTTTTGCTCCCCAAGGCATTTTTGGACCTTGACCAATATAATTGTAGCCTGCTGAAAGGGAAAGTGTTGGGTAGTATGCCGCTTCATCCGCTTTCTTTTGAAACATTAATAGTTGTTCTTGTTTTTTCAAAAGCAAATATTCCGTTCTGTTTGCCGTATTTGGTGCTTCAGAGAATGCTTGTGGTGTCACTTGAAATTCAGTCTGTGGGATACTGATTTTAGTTTCAATTGGCATCCCAATGTAAAATTTCAATGCATTTTCCTGTAATTGAACCGCATTTAAAATTTGTTGACGTTGTGTATTGATGTTCGAAATTTTCACTAAAATTCTGTCTAAGTCAATTTTTTTGGCAAGACCATTATCAAATTGTCCTTTAATTATGTTTTTCACTTTGGTAGTGTTCACATAATTACTGTCCAGAACATTTAATTTTTGTCTTTGAACATAGACTTGATAGTAGTTGTTAGCCACTCTTTCAATTACTTGCTCTTCTGTCAATTGATCATTTATCTGATAAAATTCTCTAGTTGATCTTGCGGCTTTCAAACCTGTAAAAACAGATTGGTCAAAAAGAGTTTGTGTCAAAGAAACACCCGCTGTTGAATTCCATTTTTGTCCAAAATTAAGTTTAACTGTAGTTCCGGGTTCACCACCAAAAGACCCTCCGTCGAGGAAAGTAGTTTGTAAAATAGGGTTGTAAGTCAAACCACCATTTGCAGAGATTTGCGGTAAAGCTTTGGAACGAACTTCTTGAATTTGATATTCGCTGTTTTCTACTTTAAGTTTGGCTTTTTTAGCATCTGCTTTATTCTCTAAAGCATAGGTAATCGCATCTTTTAGCGTTAACGATTTAATCTCTTGTGATTTTACAGAGATTGCAAAAATCAAGAAACTGGTTAAAATTATATTCTTCATTATATATTAGGTTTTAGTATGTGTTTTTCAAGTTCAATAATTCCTTTTGGCGTTGCCAAAGCTCTGGTATGGTATTCTAAAATTTCAAGTTCTATTTTTTGAGCTTCTTTTTCAGAACTTGTGGTTTCTTTAATGCTAAAAACGAGAAGATAATAAAACCGTACATAGCTTTCAATATTTACGTTTTCTCGATATAATCCTTGTTTAATCCCTTTCTCAATATTTTGTTTGAAAATAGTGTTACACTCGTCAATTTCTCTACACATTACCTTTTCATATATTTCTGGGTAATGCTTTTTTAATTGATATACCGGAGAAGTATCTGATGATTTAAACATTTCTTTAAATAATTTTCTTATCTCGAAATTTTCTTGAATTGCATTGTAATTTTTTAAAATAACATCGTCAATTATCTGGTGTATTTCTTTATGGATTGTTGCTGTGCTTTCCTCAATGAGTATTTCCTTATTACAAAAATACTTGTAAATCGTTTTTTTAGAAATGCACATTTCACCGGCAATATCATCCATGGTGATGCTCTTAAAACCTAGTTTTAAAAACATTTCACTTGCTTTTGATATAATTTTCTCTTTCATTTTGTTTATTCTTAACCTGTTACGGTTTGTTTTAATTTATAGAAATATGTTAAATTTCGAGTGCAAATGTAAGCAGGAAACTTTGAACACCAAAATAGTTTCCAATTATTTTGTAATTATTTAACATTTACATAAAAGGGTCTTAAACCGTGAATTCTAAATTTGCAATAAGTTTAATGTCTTGCCCTGTAGTTATGCCGCCAGTTTGAGTAAATGCATTTGATGTTAATCCAAAATCTTTGCGATTGATGTCTCCGGTTATTTCAAATGCAGCTTTTTGATCGCCATTATAAGCATTGATTCCTATAAATTCTGCATCCAGCTCAACAACCTTTGTGATGTTTTTGATGGTTAAATTTCCTTTCAAAAAATTAATGTTTTTGTTCACTTTTTGGAAAGAAGTAGACTTAAAGCTTATGATAGGATACTCATTTATATCAAAAAAATCATTCAGTTTTAAGTGCGAATCAATTTGTTCCAGTTTTGTATCGGTGTTGTTTACATCTAATGAAAATTCGATTGAAGCGTCTTCAATTTCATTATCTTGAATGTCTATATGCCCTTTAAATTTGTTAATAGTTCCAGCTAAATAGGCAATTATGGAATGTCTTATTTTAATCAAAACATCAGATTGTGTTGAATCAATTGTCCAGGTTGTTGTCATAATATTTTGGGTTTTATTTAGGTTTGTTTTTCATTTCGTAATGTTTTGAAATGATTGTAATTGAAATGTTAAATTTCGATGCAAATGTAGATAGGAAACTTTGAATACCAAAATAGTTTCCAATGTATTTATGATTATTTAACATTTCATTAAGAAACGTAGTTTGGAATAAAGAGTGAATACTGTAAATTAGCCAAAAATTAATTTATGCATACCATTTATCAGTATCAGGAGTTCATTTCGGAATATTTGCAATCGCAATATGAAACCAAAGAGCCCAAAAATTTGTATGATCCCATACATTATATTTTAGATCTTGGAGGAAAAAGAATCCGCCCGGTACTGACTTTAATGAGTGCTGAAGTTTTTGATGCAGATTATAAAAAAGCGTTGCCAGCGGCTTTGGCTGTTGAGGTCTTTCATAATTTTTCATTGGTTCATGATGATATTATGGATGACGCCCCTTTGCGAAGAGGGAAGCAAACGGTACATGAGAAATGGAATATAAATACCGGAATTTTATCTGGGGATGCAATGCTGATTTTGGCGTATCAATATTTTGAGAAATACCAACCTAAAATATTTCGTAAACTGGCTAAATTGTTCAGTAAAACCGCTCTTGAAGTTTGTGAAGGACAGCAGTGGGATGTGGATTTTGAAGTTAGAGATGATGTTACTATTCCGGAATATCTTAAAATGATTGAATATAAAACGGCCGTTTTAGTTGCTGCAGCTATGAAAATGGGTGCGATTATTGCTAAAGCATCAAAGGAAAATGCAAATCTAATTTATGATTTTGGACTAAATTTAGGATTGGCTTTTCAATTGCAGGATGATTATCTGGATGCTTTTGGTGATCCGGAAACTTTTGGAAAACAAGTGGGCGGTGATATTATTGAAAACAAAAAAACGTATTTATATCTAAAAGCCGTTGCTTTTTCAGAAAAGGAACAGCAACAACAATTGATGGATTTGTTTTCTGTTCAGCCAGAAGATAATTCAGATAAAATTAAGGCAGTAAAAGAAATTTTTAATAATTCAGGTGCTTCAAAAGCAACACAAGACGCCATTCAAGATTTTACATTTAAAGCTTTCCAAACATTAGACAAAATGAATATCAGTGCTGATAAAAAAGCAATGTTAAGAGCTTTTGGTGAAAATTTAATGGGAAGGGCTGTGTAGTGTTCAGTCCGGACGCTTCGGGATTAGTATTCATTCTCAATGTTTAGTTGTCACCTCGAACGCAATCGAAACAATGTTTAGTTATTAGTTTCTTAAAAACCTAAATCTGAATTCGTTAATCTAAAATCTAAAATCAAATGTTTATAGCTCCAAAAAATGCCGATTTACTACTTGCCGAAGCGGAGGGAGAAAACTTATATTTGAAATTAATTGAGCAGATGAATAAGGATTTCAATCTTGCGAATGAAGGAATTGATTTTCCGTTGAGTATTTCTCCCAATGAATTGAAGATACAATTACATGAAAAAATCTACAGGCTAATTCAATATAAATTTGCCGAATATCTTAATCTACTTTATATTATTGATGTTTCTGAAGAACAAATAAAAAAACTGGATGGTTCGGATTTAGTAATCCTTGCTGAACAAGTTTCTTTTTTGATTCTAAAAAGAGAATGGCAAAAAGTGTGGTTTAGAAACAAATATCGCTAATCGCTTTTTCTAGGGTTTAGACTCCTTCCCTTTTGGAGAGTCCCGAAATTTCGGTAGGGGTACCATTAAAAATAAACCCTGACAAAAGGCATGAAGGCAGTACCATAAACATTGTTGTTGTCATTTAATACATTATAACGTGCGCCAATAGTTACATTTCCAGTTCTATAGCCAGCTCCGAGAAACAACCCGGTATTCCAGTAATCTTGAGAATTACTATTGGAACCAATTAAATTAACATTGACTCTTAATTCCTCTAACTCAGCCGAAAGTTGAATTTCCTTTATAGGATTAAGAAGCGCTACAATACTTCCACCGTATAAATGGGAAGCGTAATAATTTTTTTGCTTTATGTAAGTGTATTGTGCGCCAAGACCCAAAGCTACATATTCATTGAAGTTGTAAATAGCACTTGGAGCCAGTGATATATCAGTATATTGAGAGCCAAAACTTAATCCTATACCGCCTCCAAATTGTACTTTTTTCCAGAAATCACTTTGTGAATGGTGTGCAATTGTTTGCTGTTGAGCTGATAAAAAACAGGAAGAGAATAAGGTTGTCAAAATCAAAAAAGATCTTAAAATGGCTAATTGATGAGTTTTTTTCATGTTTTGAGGGTTTTTTTAACAAATTTTTACGTAAAAGTACGTAAAAAATAGATTTAGATATACTGGATTATTGTACTTTTGTCAAACTATTTAACAAAAAGTATATTCACTAGCATTATGGATAGGTTTTCATTTTTAAACGCAGCACACACCGAATTTTTCGCACAATTATACGATCAATATTTAGTAAATCCAGATAGCGTAGAGCCAAGTTGGAGAAGTTTTTTTCAAGGTTTTGACTTTGGGATGACTACTTATAATGAGGAGAATCCAGTAACCTACATTGCAAATGTAGCTTCTGGGAATATGGAGAGTACTCACGTATCAGAAAAACTTCAAAAAGAATTCAACGTACTAAAATTAATTGACGGGTACCGTTCTCGTGGACATTTGTTTACAAAAACAAATCCAGTAAGAGAGAGAAGAGCGACTTTACCTACACTTGATATCGCAAATTTTTCGCTTTCTGCGGCCGATTTAAATACGGTTTTTGATGCGGCAAAAGTTATCGGTATTCAGCCTTGTACACTTCAAGAAATTATAGGACATCTCGAAGCAATATACTGTCAACACATTGGAGTGGAGTATATGTATATTCGTAAGCCTGAAATGATTACTTGGATTCAAGATAAATTAGGTATAAACGATAATCAGCCTAATTTTTCTGCTGATGAAAAGAAATCGATTCTTAATAAATTAAATCAAGCAGTTTCTTTTGAAAATTTCTTGCATACAAAATATGTTGGTCAAAAACGATTTTCACTTGAAGGAGGGGAATCTGTAATTCCTGCTTTGGATGCCTTAATTGAAAAAGCTGCAGAAAAAGGAGTTGAACAATTTGTAATGGGAATGGCACACAGAGGTCGTTTGAATGTTTTAGCCAATATTTTTGGTAAATCAACCCAAGACATTTTTGGTGAGTTTGACGGTAAAGATTACGATCAGGAATATTTTGATGGTGACGTAAAATACCATTTAGGTCTTACCGCTGACAAAGTTACCAGTACAGGTAAAAAAATAAATATTAATTTAGCTCCAAATCCTTCTCACCTTGAAACTGTAGGTGCAGTAATCGAAGGAATTACAAGAGCAAAACAAGATAAATATTTTCCTAATGATTTCTCTAAAGTATTGCCAATTGCCGTTCACGGGGATGCCGCAATTGCTGGTCAGGGAATTCTTTATGAAATAGTGCAAATGGCACAATTAGATGGATATAAAACGGGAGGTACAATTCACATTGTAATCAACAATCAGGTAGGTTTTACAACTAATTATCTGGATGCTCGTTCATCAACCTATTGTACAGATGTTGCCAAAGTAACACTTTCGCCTGTATTACACGTAAATGCAGATGATGCAGAGGCCGTTGTACACGCTATGTCATTTGCTTTGGATTTCAGAATGCAATTTGGTCGTGATGTATTCATCGATTTATTAGGATATAGAAAATACGGACATAATGAAGGTGATGAACCTCGTTTCACGCAGCCAGTTTTGTATAAAATCATTGCAAAACATCAAAATCCTAGAGATATTTATGCTGAAAAGCTATTGTCAGAAGGAGTTATTGATGCTACTTATGTAAACGGATTAGAAAAAGAATACAAATCTAATCTTGAAGTAAATCTTGAAGCTTCCCGTAAAAAAGACCTGACAATAATTACTCCATTTATGAAAAATGAATGGAAAGGTTTTGAGCAAGTTACTGACAAGCAAATGCTTTTAAATGTAGATACTTCGTATTCTAAAGACGGATTAGATTCTATCATAAAAACAATCTCAAGCTTACCGTCAGATAAGAAGTTCATCAATAAAATAACTAAAATTGTTACTGATAGAAAAACGGGTTACGACAATAACACTATAGATTGGGGAACTGCTGAGGCATTAGCTTATGGTTCGCTTTTGACAGAAGGTTTTGATATTCGTATTTCAGGTCAAGACGTAGAGCGTGGTACATTCTCTCACCGTCACGCTGTTGTTAAAGTAGAAGATTCTGAAGAAGAAGTAATCTTATTGAATGCTATCGAAAACAAAAAAGGGAAATTCAATATTTTCAATTCTCTTTTATCTGAATATGGTGTTTTAGGTTTTGATTATGGCTATGCTTTAGCAAACCCAAATACACTTACAATATGGGAAGCACAGTTTGGAGATTTCAGTAATGGAGCCCAAATTATGATTGACCAATATATTTCTTGTGGAGAAGATAAATGGAACAATCAAAACGGTATCGTTTTATTATTGCCTCACGGTTACGAAGGACAAGGAGCAGAGCATTCATCTGCAAGAATGGAACGTTATTTACAATTGTGTGCCAGACAAAACATGTATGTTGCTGATTGTACAACGCCAGCCAACTTTTTCCACTTGTTGAGAAGACAAATGAAAACTACTTTCCGTAAGCCACTTATTGTGTTCACACCAAAAAGTTTATTGCGTGATCCAAGAGTTGTTTCTTCTGTTGAAGAATTTGCAAATGGTAGTTTCCAAGAAACATTTGATGATGTAACAGTAAATAAAGCGGATGTGAAAACATTAGTTTTCTGTACCGGTAAATTCTATTATGACATCACTGCCGAAAGAGAAAATAACGGTCGTAATGATGTTGCTGTAGTTAGAATCGAACAATTGTTCCCATTACCGGTAGAACAATTAAAAGCGATTATCGCTAAATATCCAAACGCGGATGATTATGTTTGGGCACAAGAAGAGCCTAAAAACATGGGAGCTTACAGCTATATGTTGATGAATTTCGATTTAGTAAAATGGAGATTGGCTTCACTAAAAGCGTATGCAGCACCGGCAGCAGGAAGTTATACAAGAGCAAAACGCCGTCAGGCCGATGCAATACGAATGGTATTCGATAAAAATTTATTTAGATAATAAGGAGCTATTTCCCGCTATTCGTTGCAATCTTTTTATTTTTAAAGAAAAAATAAAAAGGATTTTCACTACTATCGGGGCTAAAATGGTACATATAATAAGCATAGGTTGTTTTAGAACAATTTAAAATTTAAAATTCATAATTTAAAATAATAGAACATGATTTTAGAAATGAAAGTCCCATCACCAGGGGAATCTATAAAAGAAGTTGAAATTGCAACTTGGTTGGTAAAAGACGGAGACTATGTAGAGAAAGACCAAGCAATTGCTGAGGTTGATTCTGATAAAGCAACATTAGAATTGCCTGCAGAAGCAAGTGGAATCATTACATTAAAAGCAGAAGAAGGCGATGCTGTAGCAGTAGGAGCAGTAGTTTGTTTAATTGACACTAGTGCTGCAAAACCATCTGGTGCTGCACCAGCGGCAGCAGTTGAAGCACCAAAAGCTGAAGTTAAAGCAGAAGCACCAAAAGCGGCACCGGTAGCGGCAGCTCCCGCAGCGACTTACGCTTCAGGAACTCCATCTCCAGCTGCGAGAAAAATATTAGACGAAAAAAATATAGCACCAGCTTCAGTAACAGGAACTGGAAAAGACGGAAGAATCACTAAAGATGATGCCGTAAATGCAGTGCCATCTATGGGAACACCTACAGGTGGATCTCGTGGAACAGAGCGTACTAAATTATCTATGTTACGTAGAAAAGTGGCGGAGAGATTAGTTGCCGCTAAAAACGAAACAGCGATGTTGACTACTTTCAACGAAGTAAACATGACGCCAATCAACTTGATTCGTAATGAATACAAAGATGCGTTCAAAGCAAAACATGGTGGAATTGGTTTAGGATACATGTCTTTCTTTACCAAAGCAGTAACCAGAGCATTAAAATTATTCCCAGATGTAAATTCAATGATGGATGGTGATCATAAGATTGCTTTCGATTTTTGCGATATTTCAATTGCGGTTTCAGGACCAAAAGGATTAATGGTTCCTGTAGTTCGTAATGCTGAAAACTTAACTTTCCGTGGAGTTGAAGCTGATATTAAAAGATTAGCATTAAAAGCGCGTGACGGACAAATCACAGTTGATGATATGACTGGTGGAACGTTCACAATTACTAATGGTGGTGTTTTTGGAAGTATGTTGAGTACGCCAATTATCAATCCTCCACAATCCGGAATACTTGGAATGCACAACATTATCGAGCGTCCAATTGCCGTAAACGGTAAAGTGGAAATTCACCCAATGATGTACGTTGCTTTATCTTATGACCATAGAATTATTGATGGACGTGAGTCTGTTGGTTTCTTGGTAGCAGTAAAAGAAGCTTTAGAAAATCCATTAGAATTATTGTTGGATAACAATCCTAAAAAAGCATTAGAATTGTAATTCAACAAATTCATAAATAACAAAAATCCGTTTAGAAAATTTTCTAAACGGATTTTTTGTTTATTTGCCTTTTTAACGAATACTATTTTATGGCATCAAATAAAAAACAGGCCGCTATCAGCTTTATCTTCATCACAATGCTAATTGATATAACTGGTTGGGGAATTATCATTCCAGTTATTCCAAAATTGATTAAAGAATTAATACATGGTGATGTTAGTGATGCAGCAAAATATGGCGGTTGGTTAACATTTGCTTATGCGATAACTCAATTTATGTTTGCACCTTTAATTGGTAATTTGAGTGATAAATTTGGGCGAAGACCCATAATTTTAATTTCGCTTTTTGCCTTTTCATTGGATTATATATTGTTGGCGTTTGCCCCAACAATTACATGGCTATTTGTAGGAAGAATAATTGCAGGATTAACAGGTGCGAGTATTTCAACCGCTTCGGCATATATAGCTGATGTGAGTACGCCAGAGAATAGAGCCAAAAACTTCGGAATGATTGGTGTGGCTTTTGGGCTAGGATTTATAATTGGACCCGTTATAGGCGGTGTTTTGGGGCATTACGGATCTAGGATTCCGTTTTATGCAGCGGCAGTTTTGTGCTTGCTGAATTTCTTGTACGGTTATTTTATTTTACCGGAATCATTATCAAAAGAAAATAGAAGACCCGTTAATTTAAAAAGAGCCAATCCAATTGGTGCTTTTTTGAATTTAAAGAAATACCCTTCACTATATGGATTATTATTCGCCCTGTTTTTGATTTATGTTGCGGGACATGCGGTAGAAAGTAACTGGAGTTATTTTACGATGTACAAATTTAGTTGGGACGAAAAAATGGTCGGAATTTCGTTGGGCGTTGTTGGGGTTTTAGTAAGTCTTGTTCAAGGAGGATTGATACGATGGACTAGTCGAAAACTAGGAAATGAAAAAAGTATTTATGTTGGAATGACATTATATACTATTGGAATGTTTTTGTTTGCTTTTGTTTCAGAAAGCTGGATGATGTTTCTCTTTTTGATTCCATATTGTCTTGCAGGAATTGCCGGTCCATCATTGCGGGCTATCATTACGAATCATGTTTTGCCATCAGAACAAGGCGAAATTCAAGGAACAATTGCGAGTTTAACGAGTGCCGCAACTATTATTGGACCACCAGTAATGTCGAGTCTTTTTTATTATTTTACACATAAAGGGGCACCATTTGAATTTGCAGGAATGCCATTTATTCTTGGTGGTTTATTGATGATGATTAGTGGTATTGTTGCTTATTTTTCGTTGAAAAAGTATAGTGCTTCAAATACAAGTAATGATTAAAGTAATCGATTATCCCTTTCCCTTTCATCAAAACATCAGCACCTATGATTCCATGAACAGGTTTTGATTTGTGTTGCATCAGTGCTTCATTCACGTGAGATAAATCGAAAATTACAAGATCAAACTCTAAATCTTTCCAGTTGCCCAGTTGAAGAACGTTAGTTGTGGCAATTTGTGTATGCATTCCGGTTGCGCCAGCTCCCGATGCTTTGGTCTTCGATTTTTCAGCATTCAATAAAAACAAATCGATACTTTCAAATCCCACACAACTGTTTGAAGCTCCCGTATCCAGAATGAAGTTTCCTATGACACCATTGATTTTTGCCTTTATTAAAAGATGCTGTGTTTTGGTAATCTTAAATTTTACTTTTTTGTAGTTTTCTTTCTTAAGAATATCGTGGAGGTTTTTCATTTTCGGTTGCGATTGAAAACCAAAAATAATCCAATTAGAATCAAAAAACCAATACTGTAAAAAATATAATTTATAGGATTACTTTTTGTTTCAATTCCGCCATAATAAACAAATGCACTCCAGTAATAAGGTGATTTTTTGGCATTAGGAATACTTTTATTATTCAAGAAATTAAGTTTTGTATTGGCATTGGCTTCAAAGTAAGATGGATTGTTTTTTATGTTTTTATAAAAATCATCCATGAAAACGGATGTTGTATAGTCGTTTACTTTCCACAGAGAAAATAATAAATTTTGTGCTCCTGCAAACTGAAAACCTCTGGCAATACTCATTGCTCCTTCGGATTTGTATAGTTTTCCAATTCCGGTTTCACAGGCACTCAGTACTACTAAATCAGGATTGATTTTTAGGTTGTATAATTCCGAATATAAAATCTCCTGATCATAAAATTTGATGCTGGCCGGTGTTTCGATATCGCCAGAAGAAGCGTGTGTAGACAAATGCAGAATCGAATAATTAGGAGCGTTGGTTTTAAAATTATTGAATGTTGCGGCTGCATTTTCAAAAAACCGGCCTTCAAAATTATTTTTTATGGATTGCATTTCGTCTTTCGAAAAAGCTAATTCGTAAGCTGTTTTTTCAAAAACAGGAAATATCCCTAGAACTGTTTGTTGCTCCGTCGAAAATGGTTTTGTATTCAAATAAAATGTAGCCGAATTGTTGTAGGCAATCTGGAAATCATTCAATAAATAATGCATTTTGGCAAAATTACTCGTTGTGGTTTCTTTAGTGATTAAAGCTTCAAACGGAAGAAAATTAAGAATACCATCAGGAATAATAATGAGGTTTTTATGGATTGTGTTTTTGGGTAATTTCAGTAAATCAAAAGCAATTTTACCCTTTTTATTGTAGCCTTTTATATCATTTGTAATGGTATTTGCATCACTAAAATAGTCTAAGAATTGCCAGATTCTAGCAATGGAATGTGCTTCGTTACTAAAGGAGTTTAGTTTTATTTGTTGGTTTTCCAAAGTAAAAGAATATACTTTTTCATAGCCTGAGAAATAATAGACGATAACGGCTTTGTCTTTTTCCAGCTTCGAAAATAAAGCGGTTAGATTTAAATTTTCAGGAACAGAATAAGCATTTTTGATGCGAATATTTTTTAGTGAAAGCATTAATGAATTTTGCTTTTTGATGGCTTCATTTATTTTTGAAATATTGGCTAAAGATCCTTTTTGCTGTTCTTTGATGATGGCATTACTCCAGTTTTGCAATTGCTCTAAATGCAATTTTTCGGACTTAGAAATAGTTTTGTTTTGAGTAAGATAATTTTTTAAAACACCTGATTTTGTTCGTTCAGCTAATTGGAAAGCACTTTCTATATAGCTGCTTTTTTTCTCCTTTTGATAGAGAAAATCATAGATGGCGATGCATTTTTCGGTGCGGTTTCTAACGCGGGTTTGGTTGATGATTTTCGAGTTCTCATAAACTAAAAGATTGGCAAATAAATCTTCGATATGGAATGAAAGCGCATAGTCTTCCAATGCTTTTTTTGGTTGATTTTGTTTTTGAAAAACAGCTGCCTGTAAATCTAGCGCGTCCAGTAAAACGGTTTCGGAATAAAGGGAACTTTGGTTGGGCAGAATGTTTTTTTTATTGGAGTAATTAGGAATTAAAATTTTGAAAACATTCGAAATGAATACAGTTGCTTCGGTATATTTTTTCTGTTCAAATAGCAGTAAAGCATTTTCATAATCAAGTTTGGCTATTTTTCTGGGTTCTTTGTTGTTGGTTTCCAAAAATAGTTTTCTTGCCTTTTCAAAATACGAATTGGCACGTTCAAAGTTTTGTTGCTGACTATAAATCGAAACTAAGTTTCGGTAAACATTAGATAGTGTTTCGGATTGGCTTTTTTCTTTTTCTAATAATTTTTTAGACATTTCGAATGCGTTTTGAGCTTTTCGATATTCATCTGAATTTATACTTGTTGCGTGACTGCTAATAATATAATTAGCGCCCAAATTATTGAGTAAAATCCCTTTTTGGGCGTTTGAGAGTTGCTCTGTTTTAATGGTTTTTTCTAACAATTCTATAGCTAATACACTCTTTCCTGAGCTTTGATACACGTTCGATAAATTGAGAATGGCAGCTATTTTTTGCGATTGGTTTTTCTCGGCATTGGCAATGAAATAATACTGTTTGATGGTGTTTTCGGCATTGTCGTAATCACCTAAAATCGTGTATAAATTTCCTAGCGGTTTCAGACAATATTCGATAATGTCATAATCCTTGAGTTTGTTCTTTTGATAAAGTTGCCATGCTTTTTCGTAGCTTGAAATCGCTTGATTGGTTTGGCCAAATTGGGTTTGGTAGAAAGCGATATTGCAATTTAATACGACTAGGGCAAGTAGTTCATTTTTGGATTTTGGTTTTGGACTTTTGTAAAATTCCTTTTCGGTTGCAGTGAGATTTTGTAAGTTTTCAGCGGATGGATTTGCTACAAAAACATCAATTGTATGGTATATTTTATCTTCTTGGATAAGTGCTTTCTGTCCGAATATGGTCAGAGTTGTAAAGAGTAAAAGGAAGAAAATAGGTCTTGTCATTAAAAATGTTTTTAAACACAAAAGTCATAAAAGAAAAGCAAAAGGCGCAAAAGTTTTGTTAGCTACTAAAAGCTTTTTTTAATCTTCCAGTGCGCTAAAGTATTCATTTACGAATGTCTTTTGACCTTCGTTGTATAAGTTAATGCAATGAAAATTATAGAGTATTCCTTTTGGTTTCTTTAAGAGTTTCATGTACGTTAATATTTGCGCTTGATGAATTGGGGGGAGATTTTCTTGTGCTTTTAATTCTACGACAATACAATCTTCTACTAATAAATCACATCTGTAATCAGTTTCAAGTTCATTTTCTTTGAAGTTTATTCTCACTTTCAATTCTGATTTGAATGAAATTCCTCTTAGCGTTAATTCTGTTTTTATGCATTTATGATAAACACTTTCTAACAATCCAGGACCTAATTCTTTGTGGACTTCTATTGCAGCTCCATTTATTTTGTATGTTAAATCTTTTAAAAACGTTTTCGTTATTTGCATCATTTTTTCTTTTGTGACTTTTGCTTTTCTTTTATGACTTTTGTGTTTAAACTCAAAACTTCCATATTCCATAAAATTGAAAATAATTAAAATTCTCCTTGAAATTCATCACATATCGAGCTCCTAAACTTGGACCAATTCTGGCTGCGCCTATCGTTAAATCAAAAAGTAAACCTGTTTTTAAATTTGTAAATGAATTGGAAACCGAATTGGATGCTTTGGTTGTGTTGATCAAAATTTTATCGGTTATCCCTTCATAGGTTTCGACTTTTTGTCTTTGTTCCTGCTGCTCCGAAATATTGATGTTGGCTTGCAATCCTGCTCCAATACCAATATAATTATTAATATTGTAACGAATCAATACCGGAATTTCGCAGTTGATGTTGCTATTATTTGATGCTGTTGTGGTACGTTGTAGTTGCCGACCGCCATTGGGACTGGTTATAAATGTATCTGTAACTGAACTTGAATTGTCAAAGGTATGAATACTGTTTACGAATTCAGCCTGCCAATAATAGCGATAGGATTTGAAGGGAGAAATGGTTGCACCAACAAAATAGCTTTTGGAATTTTCCAAATTGGGATACAAATTATAACCCGCTTTAGCGCCAATAGAAATTCCGGGTAAGAATCGGGTAGTGGCATAATTGGTAATAATAGGTTCGTTTTTGTCGAAAATTATTGCAGTTCTGCTTTTGGTCTTTGTTTTGTGAAAGTCTTTATTGAATTTCATGGAGTATTTTACAAAGCCCTTGGTACTGTCAATTTCTTTTATATTTTTTTGATTGCTTCCGGGTAAATAAATGTTTTTGAAGGTGAAGAATATTTGATTTTGTTTGATAATCGTGTCTAAACAACTTGTTGTAGGTACTTCGCCTTTCGGGCAAATAGGACATTTGGGGTACATATCTTCAATTTGAAATGTTTTTTTGTCGAACATTTCCGGAATATCAGTTTCCAGACGAATCATTCTTGCCGGACCTTCGCCATTGTTTTGGAAGCGGGTTTTGAAGTTGACTCTCTTGAATCGCACCAACCTATAATTCATGAAACTTCCGTTAGAACCCATTTTGTTAGGGTCATGTGAAGTGACGATTTCCATCTCCAGATTTTTTATTTTGTGGTTTTTGAAACTTCGATTGGGAACAAATATACCGCGCATGGTTATGGTTGCGCTTGTGTCTTTGATCATTTCGGGTGTAGTTTTGAACGTATAGAAAACATTGTGGGTTTCTTTTGGATTAGTGTCGTCAAATTCCAAAATGGAAACGTTTTTGTACGTTTTATGGGCTTCTACTAAAGTGGCGTCTAAATCTTCCTCGGTGGTGGTGGTTTTGAATTTTTTGGCTGGAGCTAGAGTTTCATTGGACGCCAAATATGAATTAGAATCGTCCAGGTCATTTATGGATACAATGGTGTTTTCTTTGATTTCGCGTTCTCCGGCATGCGTTCTAAAATCAACCAATTCGAAGTTGTTGTTTTTGAATTGTTTTTCGTTGTAAAAAAGATATAATTTACCACTGCTCACATAGTTTTCCAGATTTTGATAACTTAAAATAACAACTATTTCTTGTTCCGGAATGGGGTCACAATTTTTTTGGATAGCGAATCCGTTTTGTTCTTCGATGGAAGCAATGTCTTTGTAAACTTCTTCTGAAACTTCATTTACGACTACTTTTTTTGGTCTTGTTGCGGGTGGTTTTCCATTATCATAATTATTGGTTACGGTAAGTCGGGCGGTATAGGTTCCTTTGGTTTTGTAAACGTGTTTGGGTTCCGCTTCTTTGCTGTAATGTCCGTCGCCCATTTCCCATAAGTAGGAATAACTGGGTTTTGGTGCGCCGGCTATTGGGATAAGTGGAGGTGTTTCTGGCTTGAAAGTGACTAGATTCCCTTTTTGATTGTAACCAATGTTTGCTCTTCGGGTGATGGTGTCTTTTACTTTTGTTTGGGAATAAAGTAGAAAAGAGGTTAGAAATAAGAGGAAAAATAAAGTTGGTTTCATAATCGGGGTGGTTTTAGCCCTGATGGAAACGGCATCCTTTCTTGTCCTTAATTTAGTTCAGGATCCAGAAGCAAGTTCTGGACAAGAAAGATACAGTGTACAGCAGGATTAGCTCCTGAAAAGCATCAGGATAAATTCGAAAATATTTTTAAATGTAAAAAAAAGTGATGAGCAAATCACCACTTTTTTATTAAATTTATTTTGTAAACTACTGAATAGCATTGATTGCGGCTACTAATTGGGCTTCGGTACCTAGCGTAGTTTCGGCTAAGGTAAAAGTATACACATCGTTTGCCTGAACGGTAACGGCTTTGATGGCGTATCTCCATTGCCCATTATCTTCGGTTGCAAAAATCACGTGACATGCTAATCCTATTGGAATTTGACCGTAATGTTCGCTGAATAATCCGGCTGCAGTGTAGGTATCTAATTTTGCAAGTGCATTTTGTCCTTCGCCATCGTAAGATAAATAAATCGCACTATTGGTGTTGTCATAACCGTCAGGAGCATCAGCAAGAATGGTCGTTTTAGGCCTTGGGTCGCTATAAAATTTATCTACATTTGTCCATCCAAAGTTTCCAAAAGAAACGTAATAATTATTTTGTTCCGCTTGCACGCCGCCTTTACCGCCATTTGTTCCAGCTGCATCTCTAGCATCTTTCCAAGCTAAGTCTCCATTATCATCTACAATTCCTGTCCAAAATGTCATTGCTGTATCTACACCGTCAGTTAAACTTGCGGGAACCTTTAGATTAATGTTGCATGTAGTTGCAAGATCAACTCCACCTTGTGTCGCTTTGATAAAGAATTCTCCGCCAGAAATCAATAAATTTCTATTTCCATCTCCCATTATTCCCATGGTAGGTTTGTTGGTTACCAACATATTTCCTTTGTCAAAAAGTTCCACAAATTCAATATCGACTGTTCCAGTTACAGGATTTCCGCCTTTGGTAAGACAATCTCCATTGATGTATAATTTAACTCCTTTGGCTGATGTTAGCGTGATTACGCCAGTTCCTGCGGTCATGGTAAATTTTTGTGTTTGTCCGTCTAAAGCTACTTTTTTGACAGCTGCAAATTCTGCTGCCGATGCTGGTGAAATAGCGGTGTCGTTGCTATCATTGTTACAGCTTACTAATGAAATTGTTGCTAAGAATAATAATCCGATGTTTTTAAAATTTGTTTTACTTACAAGTTTCAAATTGTTTTTTTGGTGTGCGTGAATCGTTGATTTCATGATTTCTAATTTTTTAAATTGTTTTTTTTAAATAGATACTTTTTGTTTTGTAATTGTTACCCCTTTAATCTGAATTTATTTTAGATTCTTATGGCTTCATTCTTATATCAACTCTTTTATTATTTTGTTACCCCTTAATCTTATTTTTTTTAAAGTCAGGATAATTTCAAGTTGTTTAAAGAACGTTTACATAGCTATATCAAATTGGTTTTATAATTGTTACCCCTTTTTTTACTATTTTCGATAAAAAGTTTTTTTATGGCTAACAATGTGATTCATCCCGACCAAATCTATATAGAGGGACTTGCCAATAATAATTCGGCAATTATCCAATCTATTTATAAGAAGTTTGTTCCCAAAGTGGTTTCCTATATAAGGAATAATTCCGGTGATGAAGATCAGGCTCAAGATGTGGTTCAGGAAATTATGATTTTGCTTTTTAATCAGGCTAAAGCCAATAAATTGCAACTCACCTGCCCGTTTGATGCCTACTTTTTTTTATTGTGTAAAAGGAAATGGTTGAATGAATTGAAAAAAGCATCGAATAAAGGGGTAACAATTGATGAAGATTTTACATCTAATAATGAACCCACAGCCGATATGGTTACAGAAACCGAAGCATTCGAGGAAAAACAACAGCTTTTTGATGCGATGTTTCAAAAACTGGGCGACAAATGCCAAGAGTTATTAAAATTGAGTTTTACTATTAAGTCAATGGAAGAAGTGGCGGAAAAACTCAATGTGACTTATGGTTATGTCCGGAAGAAAAAATCGTTGTGTACGGGGCAATTAACCCAGTGGATTCAAGAAACGAATCGCTTTAAATCTTTAAAAATCACTTAGCCATGAACGAGGACCATTATATAGTATTCGACCAATATTTTCAAGACGAATTGTCTGCCGAGGATAAAGTAAAGTTCGAGAACCAATTGGCTGAAGATCCGGAATTGGCTTCGGCATTTGACACTTTCAAGGAATTAAATCTTCACTTGGAAAATAAATTTGGCAATGCCGATGCATTTGATGCTTTCAAAGAAAACTTACAATCGATTTCTAATAATCATTTCAAAGCTTATAAGCCGAAAGCAAAAGTGATTGCATTCAAGCCTTGGATGTATTTAGTTGCCGCATCAATTGCTATTTTATTTGGGTTATTTCTTTTTAATCCAAATCCAAATTTTGAAGATTTTAACCAACAGGAGAATGCTTATTTCACCGAAAGAGGCACTGTTGATGCTAATTTGAAACAGGCAGAAGAGGCTTTCAATGCTAAAAATTATAAAGCGGCTATCCCGTTTTTTGAAACTGTTTTAAAAGAGAAAAAAAATCCTGAAATTCAATATTTTTATGGGATTTCATTATTGGAAACTAACAAAATTAAAGAAGCTGAAGCTGTTTTTAATGAACTGAAAGCAGGAACTTCCATTTATAAAAATAAAGCGATTTGGAGTCTTGCCTTGTCTAAATTAAAACAGAAAGAGTATAAATCATGTAAGGAAATCTTGTTGACGATTCCTTCAGATTACGAGGATTATGATCAAGTTCAGGAATTGTTGAAGAAATTGGATTAGGTTTTTTAAATACAAAAGTCACAAAAAAGAGCCTTTTATTACTGCATCAAATAGACACAAAAGAATTTTCTGGAGTGTCTTTTTTCTTTTGTGACTTTTGTGGTTAAATTTTAAAAAACTTCGCAACTTTGTACTCTTAAACTTTACACTTGGAAACAACAACAATAATAACCGATACACACACTCATTTATATTCTGAGGAATTTGACCAAGACCGTAGTGAAATGATCCAAAGAGCAATTGATGCTGGCGTTTCTCGTTTTTTTATTCCTGCAATCGATTCTTCTTGTACGGAATCCATGTATGAATTAGAAAGAAATTATCCCGATAATGTGTTCTTGATGATGGGTTTGCATCCTACTTATGTAAAAGATAATTATCTGGAAGAGTTGCAACATGTAGAAGCGGAGTTGGCTAAAAGAAAATTCTATGCCGTTGGTGAAATTGGGATTGATTTGTATTGGGACAAAACGCATTTGCCTCAGCAACAAATTGCTTTCAGAAGACAAATTCAACTGGCAAAAAAATATAGATTACCTATAGTGATTCATTGTCGCGAAGCTTTTGAGGAGATATTCGAAATTCTGGAAGAAGAAAATTCTGATGATTTGTTTGGGATTTTTCATTGTTTTTCGGGGACTTACGAGCAAGCATTACAGGCAATTTCGTATAATATGAAACTTGGAATAGGCGGTGTAGTGACTTTTAAAAACGGTAAAATCGACCAATTCCTGAATCAAATAGAATTGAAACACATCGTTTTAGAGACAGATTCACCTTATTTAGCACCCATTCCTTATAGAGGAAAAAGGAATGAAAGCAGCTATCTGGTAAATGTTTTAAACAAGTTATCCGAAATTTATGGTCTGACGCCAAATGAAATTGCAGCGACAACAACTGAAAATTCTAAAGCAATTTTTGGGATTTAAAACAAATTTATTTTATTTTAACTTTTTTTTTGTTCATTTGCCCACACAAACATAGAAAACTAACAATGCAGAAATTTGACGCCATTCGGCCATTTTACGACTCCGAAATAAACGAGGCTCTTCAAAATGTGATTCATCACCCTATGATGAAGGCATTAATGAATTTTTCTTTTCCGGATGTTGCTGACGAAGTTTGGAAAGAACAACTCCGAAAAACGCATTCTATTCGTGATTTTCAATGTAATTTTATTTACCAATCCGTTCAGAAAGTATTGGAAAAAAGTTCCGAAGGATTAACTACTTCTGGCTTCGAAAATTTAGAACCTAATACGTCTTACCTATTTATTTCAAATCATCGTGATATCCTTTTAGATACCACTTTGTTGAATGCTGCTTTGTTTGAGCACGGATTAGTGATGACGGCTTCAGCAATTGGAGATAATTTGGTTAAAAAATCTTTTTTGAAGACATTAGCAAAATTAAACCGTAATTTTTTGGTACAACGTGGCTTAACGCCAAGAGAAATGTTGCAGAGTTCGAAGTTATTGTCAGAATATATAGGTCACTTGTTGCTTCATGAAAACCGTTCGGTTTGGATTGCACAACGCGAAGGAAGAACCAAAGATGGAAATGATGCTACAAACCCGGGTGTTTTAAAAATGCTGGGAATGGCTTCAGATGAAAAGAATTTGATGGATTATTTCAAAAAAATTAAAATCGTCCCAGTTTCTATTTCCTATGAATACGATCCAACTGATGCTTTGAAAATGCCTCAATTAATGGCTGAAGCAAATAATGAGATTTACATCAAAGAAAAAAATGAAGACTTCATGACAATCCTTAGCGGCGCTTTGGGACAGAAGAAAAGAATTCATATTCATATTGGAAAAGTTTTAGATACAGAAATAGATACAATCGTTGCTGAAAATGATAATTGTAACAAGCAAATACTAGCATTGGCACAAGTTATTGATGACTCTATATTGTCCAATTATAAGCTATGGCCTACCAATTATATCGCGTATGATATAGTAAATAAAATCAATACCCATTCCCATCTTTATACAGAAAATGAGAAATCACTTTTCGAACGTAGGTTAGAGATGCGTATTGACGAAACGAATCCCATTGCATTACAAGGATTTTTAGCTATGTACTCTAATCCTGTAGTTAATAAATCAAAATACCATAATGTTATCTAAAGCCAAAATACTTCTAATTTATACTGGTGGGACCATTGGTATGAGGAAAGATTTTGAAACGGGTGCGCTCAAGGCTTTTAATTTTAGTAAATTATTGCAGCGAATTCCTGAATTGAAACAATTAGACTGCGAGATAGAGACTATTTCTTTCGAAAACCCTATCGATTCCTCCAATATGAATCCTCAAGAATGGGCTAAAATTGCTTCGATTATCGAAGAAAATTATGCTGAATTTGATGGATTTGTGGTGCTTCATGGTTCGGATACCATGTCGTATTCCGCATCGGCATTGAGTTTTATGCTCGAAAATTTATCAAAACCTGTAATTTTTACCGGATCGCAGTTGCCTATTGGAGATTTACGTACCGATGCCAAAGAGAATCTAATTACGGCTATCCAAATCGCGTCTTTACGTGAAAATGGAAAACCCGTTATAAGAGAAGTTTGTCTTTATTTTGAATACAAATTATATCGTGGTAACAGAACGACAAAAATGAATGCAGAACATTTCAAAGCATTTACATCCCCAAATTATCCCGCTTTGGTAGAATCCGGTGTTCATTTAAATACGAATCCCGAATTATTTTTACCAATACCAAGAGTTAGAAAATTAAAGGTCCATAAGAATTTAGATAATAATGTGGTCATCATAAAAATGTTTCCTGGAATAAACGAAACAGTTCTTTCGGCCATTTTTAATATTCAAAATCTTAAAGGAATTGTTTTAGAAACCTATGGATCTGGAAATGCTCCAACCGAAGATTGGTTTATAGCTCTTTTGAGTAAAGCGATTGAAAAAGGATTGTACATCATTAATGTTACCCAATGTTCCGGAGGAAGTGTCAGTATGGGACATTATGAAACTAGTACAGGAATGAAAAAAATTGGAGTGATTTCAGGTAAAGACATCACTACCGAAGCAGCAATTACAAAATTAATGTACTTATTGAACCAAAAAATTGCTCCAAAAGACTTCAAAACTATCTTTGAAACACCTTTACGTGGAGAAATGGTATAATATTCAGATTTTACTTTTCTAAGTCAGTTTTTTTTGTGTTCTTTGCAACCTTGAATAAAAATAGAGAGGTGTCCGAGTGGTTGAAGGAGCTAGCCTGGAAAGCTAGTATGTGGGTAACTGCATCGTGGGTTCGAATCCCATCCTCTCTGCAATGAAATTAATGCTTCCTGAAAGGGAAGCATTTTTTGTTTTATAGCGTGACAAACTTTTTTGTTTGTCTAAGCGTATAAAACAAAAAAGGATCAGGCATGAAATGCCAAGCATTGATTTCTTTGTGAGACGCCCCCTCCTGGGATCACCGAAGGTAATCTATATCTATAGCGTGACAAACTTTTTATAGCAGACATTAGAATTAACTTAAAAAGCTCGTTTTAAATATCTTTCAACAAAGGATAAACCCGTTTGAATTTCTCAAAACCCTGTTCGTAAATTTCTTTGTGATCTTTATTTGGTAAAAAGGTTTTTCCAATTTGGGTATGATTTGAAATAGTAATCCCAGTAGCTTTAAAACCAATTAAAACAGCTCCCCAAGCAGAAGCTTCGATTGTTTCGGCCACAATTACTTTCATTTGAAAAATATCAGCGACCATTTGCAGCCAAAGTTCGCTTTTTCCAAAACCTCCGCTAGCCATGATGGTGGTTTCATGTCTTTTTTCCGGATCAGGAAGTAAAATTTCTGTAATACTCAATAGTCCAAATAAGATGCCTTCCAGTGTTGCTCGAATCAAGTGTGCTTTGGTATGGATAATTCGGATACCCAAAAGTGTTCCCTGAGCGGAAGCATCCCAAATAGGAGCTCTTTCTCCCAATAAATAAGGGACAAAAAGCAAGCCTTCGGATCCCGCAGGAATTGTTTCAGCTTGTACAAACAATTCTTCAAAAGATTCGTTCGTTTTTAAAATAGACTCTTTTAGCCATTGCAAAACAATTGCACCATTATTAACCGCTCCTAATTTTAAGTATTGATTGTCCATCAAATGATAACATTGCGTTCGCATTTGGGAATCAATATAAGGTTTGTCAACTGGCAAACGCACTGCTCCACTGGTTCCAATGGATAATGCCATACGTCCAGTTTCCATTGCTTCGGTTCCTAAATTTGCCAATACTCCGTCACCGCCACCAAGAATATAATGGAAACCATCGGATAGCCCTTTGCTTTGATGCGTTGGACTAACAATAGTAGAAAGTTGTAATTCTTCTATTTTTAAAAATTCAAGAATTTCCGATTCCCATTTTATCGTATGAATATTCATTAACCCAGTACCCGATGCCATGGAGGAATCAATTACATATTCGCCTGTAAGATGATGCCAAATGTATTCTTTAATGCTAATAAATTTATGCGCTTTAGAAAAGTGTGTTGCATCATTTTCTTTCAACCAAGCAATTTTAGTCATGGGAGAAAAAGTATGAATAGGAATTCCTGTTTTTTGATAGAAGTTTTTACCTTGCTCGGACTCTTTTAACGCTTCGGCTAGTGAATGCGCTCTATTATCTGCCCACAGAATCGCATCGGTAATGGGTTTTCCAGTATTGTCTATAGCTATGATGCTTTGCATAGCCGAACTAAAACTGATAAATTCAGGCTCGATTCCTTTTGTGATTTCGGCAATGCATTCTAAAACAGCCATTAAAATTTCATTGGGTTTTTGTATACTCCAATCAGGCTTTGGGTGATACATAGGGTAGGACTGGGTAAATTGACGAATCACTTTCCCTGCCTTGTCAAAACACACTGCTTTAGTTGCTGTAGTGCCGATATCTATTCCTATGTAAAACTGTTTCATTTAATTTTTTTTATTCTAAAGCTTACTATTCCTATCCCACAAATAAATTCAGTAACAATACACCTGCTAATCCCATAACTCCGATTATGGTTTCCATGACGGTCCATGTTTTAAACGTATCTGAAATACTGATTCCAAAATACTCTTTAAACATCCAGAAACCCGTGTCATTTACATGCGAACACATTAAACTTCCGGCTCCTATAGACAATACCATCAATTCTGGACTGATTCCGGAACTAACCACTAAAGGTTGTACAATTCCTGCCGCGGTTAATCCTGCTACGGTTGCCGAACCTAAGGCAATACGAATAATCGTTGCGATTAACCAGCCTAAAAGTAAAGGAGAGAGTGTTGATTGTTCGAAAGAAGCAGCTAAATCAGTGCCGATACCGCTGTCAATTAATACTTGTTTGAAAGCACCACCAGCTGCAATAATCATAATAATCATGGTGGCAGAACTCAGTGCCGAACTGGATTTATCCATAAGGTCCTGCATCTTTCGACCGCGATTGATACCTAAAAATACAATTGCAAACAATACCGCAATAAGCATTGAAGTGGTGGGATTTCCAATGAATCCAAGGATATGACGTAAGGATGATGTTTCGGGCAGGGTTAATTCGCTTGTTGTTGCCAATGCCATTAAAATGACAGGAATTAGCGCGGTCAAAAAACTGATACCGAAAGATGGCATTTCGTTTTCGTCGAATGTTTTGCTTTCGAATAATCCTTTCGGTGGATTGGCGATAATTTTCTTAATGAATTCTGGAAAAACAATCCCAGCAATCACTAAAGTGGGAATAGCAATCACTAATCCGTAAAGTAATGTTTTGCCAATATCTGCTTTAAAAATCACGGCAATGGCTGTTGGTCCAGGATGAGGTGGTAAAAAACCGTGGGTCACAGAAAGTGCCGAGGCCATCGCAATTCCAAGATAAATAATGGGTTGCTTAGTACTTTTTGCGACAGCGAAAACCATTGGAATCAAAATCACAAAACCGGCATTGTAAAACATCGAAATTCCTACTGCAAAAGCCGTAAGCATCATCGCCCATTTGATGTGTTTAACACCAAAAGACCGAATCATTACAGCACTTATTCGTTGCGCCGCGCCACTATCCGAAAGGATATTTCCTAAAATAACTCCCAAAGCGATAATCAAAATCAAAGAGCCCAATGTGCTCCCGATTCCTTGCTGAAGCGAGTTAATGATATCAGGAAAGCCCATGCCCTTAGCAATTCCAACAAAAAGAGAAGCAATAATCAATGAAATGAAAGCATTCAGTTTTATTGCGGATATCAAAACAAGCAATAAAAGAATACTTGCAATTAAAATTAATATGGACATAGACTGGAATGTGATAAATTAAGAATCAGATAAATGGGTGTTAAATCGAGCGCAGTCGAGACTGTTTTTGAACTTTTAAATGCAGTAAAGATTTTCTATTACTCATTTTTTTCGACCGCATGACCGCCAAATTCATTGCGAAGTGCTGCTACTACCTTTCCGGAGAAAGTATCTTGCATTTGGGAACGGTAGCGCATCATGATTGAAAGGGCGATAACCGGAGTAGGAACGCCTAAATCCAAGGCTGTTTCTAATGTCCATTTTCCTTCGCCTGAAGAATGCATAATTCCTTTAATACCATCTAATTTAGGGTCTTTCGAAAACGCATTTTCTGTCAATTCCATTAACCAACTGCGAACTACGGAGCCATGATTGAATAGTTTAGCCGTTTTTTCGAAATCAATATCAAATTCGGAATGTTCAAAAACTTCAAAACCTTCAGCGATGGATTGCATCATACCATATTCTATTCCGTTGTGAACCATTTTGGTAAAATGACCGCTTCCGGCTGCACCGGTATATAAATGACCATTTTCAACAGAAATAGCCTTGAAAACTTGCGCAACATATTCAAATACTGGAGCATCTCCGCCAATCATCGTACAAGCACCATTCAAAGCTCCTGAAGTTCCACCTGAAGTTCCACAATCTAAAAAGTCAATACCAAGTTCCTTCAGTTGGGAATAGCGACGTTTGGAATCTTTATAGTTAGAGTTTCCTCCGTCAATGATAATGTCATTTTTTTCTAAAAAAGGAATTAGGGAAGTGATAACTCCGTCTACAATTTCACCGGCAGGAACCATTAACCAAATCACTTTTCTGTCGATTAATTTATTGCATAATTCTTTTACTGAAAGTGCAGTTGTGATTCCTTCCTGACCAATTTTTGTTACAAAGTCTGTATTTACATCTTGGGCTACTACTTCGTAACCATTTCGCTGTAAGTTAAGGGCAAGGTTGAAGCCCATTTTTCCTAATCCTATAATTCCAATTTGCATGACTTTTTTGTTTTAAGTATAATTTGAAAATGCTTTTGCAAAAGCGTTTAAAATTTTTTTCTAGTAAAAATATTGGTTTTAATTTTTTAACAAGCAATTTATTCAAGAAATATTTAAACTAGCTTAAATCAATATGTTAATTAATTGTTTTTTGATGGAGCAGATTTGAATTGCCACACAATTTTTTAAATAAACTTATGTTTATTACAGGGTTTATGTTTCTCAACATATAAGAGAAATATAAGTTGATTTAAGTTTTTGTGTGTTTAGTTATAATCAACTTTATTTGTCAGCAATACGCATTAGAAAAGTATCAAAATCCTATATTTGTAAAGTCATAATGAGAAATAAAAACCTATGAATAGGTGTGGAACAATCATTAAGTAATTTTAAACCAAAAGCAATATGCGATTATTTCTGAGTTCTTTTCTTTTCTTATCCGTTCTTTCTGTTTTTTCGCAAGAAATTGTGAAACAAGAAAATACGCCAAAAGCAAAAATTGATTCATTGTATAGAGAAGATCAGTTTTATTTTGGATTTACATATAATACGTTATTGAACAAACCTGTAGGGTTATCACAAAGTAAATTATCAACTGGCTTTTCGGCTGGTTTTCTTAGGGATATGCCTATAAATAAAAATAGAACTGTTGCAATCGCGTCCGGTATTGGTTTTTCTTATAATAATTACAATCAAAATCTTGCCATTTCTAATACAGATCAAACGCCCGCCTATTCAATTATTGATGCCGAAACAACCTTTAGCAAAAATAAATTTTCACAACTATTAGTTGAGGTTCCTCTTGAGTTCAGATGGAGAACATCAACCTATGAAAGCTACAAGTTTTGGAGAATTTACGGAGGATTTAAATTTAGTTATTTAATTTATGACCGTTCTATTTACAGTGATGATAAAAGTAAAATAGTTGTTTCGGGTAATAAAGATTTCAATAAGTTTCTATACGGAGCTTATATTTCATCGGGGTACAATACAATAAACGTATATGCGTATTATGGTTTGAATTCTCTGTTCAAAACCGCAAAAATTGACGGCAAACCTATCGATATGACTTCTCTGAATATTGGAATTATTTTCTATATTTTATAGCCATAAATACAGCAAAAGCAGTTGCGAAACACTTCCTAGGAGAAACCCAATAATCAGTTCAGTAGTCGTATGCGCCTTCATTTCTAAACGGGAGGAAGCCACGAGACCATTCATAAGTATTAAAAAAGCAATCAAAAAAGTGCTTTGAACCTGGTAATGCATACTTATTCCAATAACAAATACCGTTAAGGAGCTGATGCCCATCATGTGCAAACTGGCTTTTGTCTTAAAAAAGGATAATATTAAAGCTTGCAAAGTACTCATTAATGCTCCCAAAAAGAAGAAATGCAATTCGGGATATCGGTCTATAGTAATGCTTTTTCGAACCAATAAAATAAGGAGAAAAGAATGAAGGAGCAACGGAATTTTACGTTGTGAGACTTCGGCAACCATTATGGAATCAATTTTTCCGGCAGCACGTAGTAAAAAAAATAGCAGGACAGGAACGATTACCGTAATAATTAAGATTTGTAAAAAAATGACTAACTTTTCCTGATTTATAATAAAGGAAGCATTATAAAAAAGGTAAACCAGCGTTGCCATTACCGAAATGAATATCGGATGAAAAATGTAGGAGAATATTGGAAGGATTTTTTTCAAGATTTCTAATGGTATTTATACCAACAAATATAGCGATAATGATAAAATAGTTGGTTGGTATTTATGGCGTTTTTAACGTATTTCTAACTATAGAAGGTATTTTTATTTGAGTTTTAATAAACCGAAATAGCTGTAAATTGTAGCGTTTCGAAGTCTTCATTTTGAAAAGAAGTGTTATTTTTGAGGAAGTTTTAGAAAGAAAATTAGTAATTGCTGCGCTTTCGCAAAAGTGCCGCTCCTTTCCTTTCGATATAATAATTTGTATCAATCAGTAAAATCGGCGTCAGTCGTATTGCAAATCAATGAGTCTAAAAATCCAAAATATTATTCCTCAAATTCAGGCCGAGTTTGTAGGCAACAACAATGCCGTTTCAATTGATACTATTTCTATCGACAGTCGCTCGTTGCAAAATGGTTCGCAAACCTTATTTTTTGCTTTGGTTGGAACCAATAATGATGCGCACATTTACATTAAAGATTTAATTGAAAAAGGCGTTCAAAACTTTGTAGTTACCCATATTCCTGATGATTGTGAAACCAAAGCTAATTTTCTGGTTGTCAAAAATACATTGGAAGCTTTGCAACAATTTGCGGCGTATTATCGCGGTCTTTTTCACTTTCCTATTATCGGATTGACGGGAAGTAACGGTAAGACGATAGTAAAGGAATGGCTCAATTTTCTATTAAGTCCGGATTATAATATTATTCGAAGCCCCAAAAGTTACAACTCACAGGTTGGAGTTCCCTTGTCCGTTTTGGCAATTAATGAACAACACAATCTTGGGATTTTTGAAGCGGGGATTTCCACCGGTTCAGAAATGGAAAAACTGAAACCCATTATCAAACCCACGATTGGGATTTTAACGAATATTGGTTCAGCACACGACGAAGGTTTTACGAGTTTAGAAGAAAAAATAAAAGAGAAAATGCTGCTTTTTGAAGATTCGGAAGTGGTTATTTATCAAAAGAATGGATTAGTAGATTCCTTTATTTCTAAAAAAACAAAAGCATTTACATGGAGTTTTGATTCGAAAGATGCTGATGTTTTTGTCTTTCATACAGCAATTAAAAACGACAGCACAACCATTCAATACCAATACAAAGGAAATGCATTCGAATTGATCATTCCGTTTCAGGATAAAGCATCCATTGAAAATGCGATTTCATGTTTGATGGTCTTGCTGCATTTTAAATATGACGAAAAGACGATTCAAAACCGAATGGAATTGTTGTATCCGGTCGAAATGCGTTTGAAAGTTAAAAACGGAATCAATAATTGCAGTATTATTGATGACAGTTATAGTTCCGATTTTCAATCGCTGAAAATAGCGTTGGATTTTCTTGAAAGCCAAAATAAACGTCAAAAAAAGACGGTAATATTATCGGATATTTTTCAAAGTGGTTTGTCCAATGAGGAGTTATATTCCAAAGTTGCGCAGTTGATAGTTTCGAACAAAATTACCAGAGTTATTGGGATTGGCGAAACCATTTCGGCATTCGAAAATAAATTTACCAATTGTGTTACGTTCAAAAATACGGAAGCATTTATTGCTGGTTTTGAAAATTTGGATTTCAACAATGAAACGATTTTGATTAAAGGAGCGCGTACATTTCATTTTGAAGAAATCGCGGCTTTATTAGAAGAGAAAACACACGAAACCGTTCTGGAAATTAACTTGAATGCCATTAGCCACAACCTGAATTTCTTTAAATCAAAGTTGAAACCAAAAACTAAAATAATGGTGATGGTAAAAGCTTTTGGTTATGGAAGCGGTGGTCTTGAAATTGCCAAATTGCTGGAACATCATAAAGTAGATTACTTGGGCGTGGCTTTCGCCGATGAAGGAATCTCGTTAAAAAATGGCGGAATTAATTTGCCAATTATGGTATTGAATCCGGAAACTACCAGTTTTGCGGCAATTATTCAACATCAATTAGAGCCTGAAATTTATAGCTTGAAAGGATTGCGTGCGTTTCTGAAAATTGCAGAGCAAAAGAAATTAAAACATTTTCCTATTCATATAAAGCTCGATACCGGAATGCATCGTTTGGGTTTTGAGAATAATACGATTGATGATTTGATAGCGACTTTAAAAGGGAATCAAACCGTTAAAGTGAAAAGTATTTTGTCTCACATGGCTACGAGTGATGATTTAAAATACAAAGATTTTGCACATTCGCAAATTGATTTGTTTGAGAAATTATCCTCAAAATTAATGACCGAATTACAAATAAAACCCATTCGTCATATTTTAAATACTTCGGGAATCAGTAATTATCCGGATTCACAATTTGATATGGTTCGCCTTGGAATTGGTCTTTACGGCGTTTCAAATGACAGTGAAGAACAGAAGTATTTAGAAAATGTAGGAACACTAAAATCAGTAATTTCTCAAATCAGGACTATTCCTGCCGGTGAAAGTGTGGGTTATGGCAGACGTTTTATGGCGGAGAAACCAACAAAAATCGCCACAATTCCTATAGGTTACGCGGATGGGATTTCAAGAGGTTGGGGAAATGGAGTAGGTTTTGTGAACATTAAAAATGAAAAAGCGACTATTCTGGGCAGTATTTGTATGGATATGCTGATGGTAGATGTCAGCGAAATTGATTGTAAAGAAGGGGATGAGGCAATTATTTTTGGCGAAAGCCCAACCGTAAATTACATAGCCCAAAAATTAAATACCATACCGTATGAAATTCTTACGAGTATATCGCAACGGGTAAAACGGGTGTTTTATAGAGAATAATTAAATATTAGGGAAAAGACTGTTAATTGTTTTGAAATTTTAATTAAATTCGTAATACAAAATAAATTTTAACCTTAAAAAATAAATTATGGGATTTTTCAGTGATTTTAAAGCATCTTTAATGAAAGGTGACGTATTGAGTTTAGCCACAGCTGTTGTTATAGGTGGTGCTTTTGGTAAAATTGTAGGATCTGCCGTAGATGACGTTATTATGCCAATTGTAGGTTTGATAACTGGTGGAATTGATTTCACACAAAAATTTGTCACACTGGACGGAAAGAGCTATGAAACTCTAGCTGCTGCAAAAACTGCCGGTGCCGCTGTAATTACTTATGGAAATTTGGTGCAAGCCATCATTAATTTTGTCATTATTGCTTTCTTTATTTTTGTTGTTTTAAGAGCTGCTGAAAAAGCTAAAAAGAAAGAAGAAGTTGCTCCTGCTGCTCCAGCTGGACCTACACAGGAAGAATTGCTTACTCAAATTAGAGATTTATTGAAAAAATAATACCGCTATACTATATATTCTAATTTATCCTGAATTAATTTCAGGACTAAACCGCTTCGTAATGGAGGCGGTTTTTCTTTTTGTTTTAGATAGGAAGCAATGAATTGTTATATTTATAACATTTTGTTATTTTTTGTGAACACGCTTGTTTTAATTTGAATATTACTTACTTTTGCCATTCAAATTTAGTACTCAATAATAAAAATATACTATGAGAATAGCAGTTGTAGGCGCTACTGGAATGGTTGGCGAAGTAATGTTAAAAGTATTGGCAGAAAGAAATTTCCCTGTAACAGAATTAATTCCGGTTGCTTCTGAAAGATCAGTGGGAAAAGAAATAGAATATAAAGGTAAAAAATATAAAGTGGTTGGTATGCAAACTGCTGTAGACATGAAAGCGGATATTGCTTTGTTTTCTGCAGGAGGTGATACTTCACTGGAATGGGCTCCAAAATTTGCAGCAGCGGGAACAACCGTTATCGATAATTCATCGGCTTGGAGAATGGATCCAACCAAAAAATTAATCGTTCCTGAAATCAATGCGTCTGAATTGACTGCAGCCGATAAAATCATTGCAAATCCAAACTGTTCTACGATACAAATGGTATTGGTTTTGGCTCCATTACATAGAAAGTACAATATCAAACGTGTTATTGTTTCTACGTACCAATCCATTACTGGAACGGGTGTAAAAGCAGTACAACAGTTAGAAAATGAATACGCAGGAGTTCAAGGTGAAATGGCCTACAAATATCCAATTCACAGAAATGCAATTCCACAATGTGATTCATTTGAAGACAACGGGTACACTAAAGAAGAAATGAAATTAGTTCGTGAAACTAAAAAAATCTTAAGTGATAATTCAATTGCAGTTACGGCTACTGCTGTTCGTGTGCCAATCGTAGGTGGACACAGTGAAGCGGTAAATGTGGAATTCACGAATGATTTTGATATTAGCGAAGTACAAAATATTTTACATCATACGGATGGTGTTGTGGTTCAAGATAACAATGATACTTATACTTACCCAATGCCAATGTATGCACAAGGTAAAGATGATGTCTTTGTAGGAAGAATTCGTCGTGACGAAAGCCAAGAAAACACCTTGAATATGTGGATTGTTGCTGATAACCTTAGAAAAGGAGCTGCTACTAACACCATACAAATTGCAGAATATTTGATTGCTGCTAAATTGGTGTAATACTTAATTTTTAGTTCAAATTAAAACCATTTGTTTTGTCAAATTAAATTTTGTCAGAACAAATGGTTTTCTTTTTTGCAGTTTTTCATAACCAATAAAAACAGTTTATTTATGAAACATATAAGGAATATAAGTTCATTTAAGAGAGTGATTTTTATTTGGGTTTAAAACTTATGTTTCCTTAAATATCTTATATGCTAAAAGACCGTGTTACTTTTTCTAAATTGTTTTGTTACCTTTGTCAAGGATGAAAAAGAATAAACTCTTAATAAGTCTTTCTTTGGCGATTGCGGTATTGTTCTCAATACTGTTTCAATCCTTCCATACCTATGAACATTTAGAGCAACAGCTTTCCGAAAAGCAGTGCCATCATAAATACAATGTTACCAATAAAGAGATAACGCATCAACACCACAGTTTTGATCATTGTTATGTCTGTGATTTTACTTTTGGCAGTTATATTTCTCCAAAAGATTTCTCCTATCAATTACATTCCTGTTACAAAGAAATTCCTTATTTTATTACGACTAAGGAAGTTGTTCTTTCTTTTTCCGGAAGTTTATATTCCCATCGCGGACCACCTGTAAATAACTTAAGCTGAATTTTTTTCAACTTCTGTTGATTTTTTCAGTACTTATCATTTCTATTTTATTTACTAAATAATTCCGGACTCGACTCCCTCTTCTTTGGAGAAGGTTGGGGTGAGGAACAATACCATCATTTTCAATGAAAAATTTTATTATAGCCCTATTCTTGGGGTTTTCGGCAATGCTTCAAGCGCAAAATACCCTTTCGGGAATCGTAATGGATAAGAATAACCAACCCATAAAAGGCGTTTCGGTGTATGCATCAGAATTACACAAGGGAACAGCAACAGACGAAAACGGAAAATATACCTTTATCAATCTGCCTAGTGGAAACTTAAAATTGACTTTTACATTCGTAGGGTTCGGGACACAAAATAAAGCCATAACTGCTTTACAAAAAGAAAATACACTGAATGTAATCCTTGAAGAAACGATATTCCAAATGGATGAAGTGATTGTTTCGACCGCTTTCAATAAAATACAATCGCAAAATGTGATGAAAGTGGAACATCAAAGCATGAAAGAATTACAACGAAAAGGAACTGCCACTTTAATCGAAGGACTGGCAACGATTCCGGGAGTTTCACAGGTTTCTACCGGAACATCCATTGGGAAACCAGTAATTCGCGGACTAAGCGGCAATCGGGTTTTGGTGTATTCACAAGGCGTTCGAATGGAAAATCAACAGTTTGGTGACGAACATGGTTTGGGATTAAACGACTCGGGAATAGAAAGTGTTGAGGTTATCAAAGGACCGGCTTCATTGTTGTATGGTTCAGATGCTTTGGGTGGTGTTTTGTATTTTAATCCCGAAAAATTTGCTGATGCCAATACTTTCAAAGCTAATTTCAGCCAAAAATTATTCTCGAATACCTTGGGTAGTAATTCTTCTTTGGGGCTGAAAACGTCTACCGATAATTGGAAATTCCTAGCTCGCGGAAGTTACAATACACACTCTGATTATAAAATTGCTAATGGCGACCGAGTAACGAATACCCGTTACAATGAAACCGATTTCAAAACAGGGATTGGCTATAGTAATGCTAAATTTTCAAGTGTGCTGCGTTACAATTACAACAAGCTGGATTTAGGAATCCCGGAAGATGGCATTGCTGAACAAACCACCAGTAAGGAAACAGGATTTCCAAGACAAGGCGTTTTCAATCATTTGCTGAGTTTGAACAATGTTTTCTTTTTCCAAAAATCAAAACTGGATGTTGATTTGGGTTATGTTGCCAATGACCGAAGTGAGTTCGTAGACAGCAATGTCGCTGGTTTACACATGAAACTGAAAACATTCAATTACGATGCGAAATACCATTTGCCAAAAATAGGCAAAGTGGAATCTATTTTTGGAATACAGGGAATGCACCAAACTAACACAAATTCTGGTGAAGAATATTTGATTCCAGATGCGACGACCAATGATTTTGGTGTTTTTGGAACCGCTAATTATGAGTGGAAAAAAAATGTTTTCCAAGCCGGATTGCGTTTCGATAATAGACAAATTATTACTGTAGAACATGGAATTGCAGGTTCCGAAGGCTATTTTAAAGCCGTCGATAAATCATTCGACAGTTTCAATGCTTCCTTGGGTTATAAAACGAATCTTGCTGATGATTTGACATTGCGGTTGAATCTTGCTTCTGGATTTAGAGCACCAAACCTAGCCGAATTAACGTCCAATGGTGTTCATGAGGGAACGAATCGTTATGAAGTAGGAAACAGCGATTTGAAAACGGAACAAAATGTACAAACCGATGTAAATTTGGAATATAAAAACAGCCATTTTGAGTTTTTTGCCAATGGATTTTACAACCACATCAATAATTATATCTACACCTCACCAACAGGAGCAGTGATTGACAATAATGCTGTTTTTGATTATATTCAGAATAATGCCAAGTTGTACGGAGGCGAAATAGGACTGCATTTTCACCCGCATCCTTTGGATTGGTTGCATTATGAAACCAGTTTTGAAACCGTAACCGGTAAGAAAGAAAATGGCGATTTTCTGCCTTTAATTCCTGCAAACAATTGGAACAACACGATTAGAACCGAATTCAATATCAAAAATTGGCTCGAAGATGGTTTTGCGACTTTGAATCTTTCCACGACTTTCAATCAAAATAACGTGAGTGGTTTTGAAACCAAATCCAATGGATATTCCTTGGTAAATCTGGGTTTTGGTGGAAAAGTAAAATTGGGTAAAACGGTTTTTGACATGAATTTAAACGGGAATAATCTTTTGAACAAAAGATACATCGCGCACCTTTCCCGCTTGAAAACCGATGGAATTCCTAACATAGGAAGAAACGTGGTTTTGGGTGTGAATTTTAATTTGTAACTCATTTGCTTCAGCAAAAAACAAAAACGCTATTCGAAAGGGTAGCGTTTTTTATTTAAGAAAAGGTTTTAATTTGCGATTTTCACACAACTGTAATAAAAACGGCATTCGTGCGACTAACTCTTTTTAAGAATTCCTTACATAAGGAACAGGAACTATTTGTCTATTTTTGTAACGATTTAAATCAGAATTTAATGAAAAAAACTTTTTTAATAATGGCAGTTTCAACTACAATAGCCTCTTTTGGACAAAACCAAAATCCTATAAAATATCCCATTACCCATAAAGGGGAAACTGTGGATGTGTATTTCGACACCAAAGTTGCCGATCCATACCGCTGGCTCGAAGATGATAAATCTGCCGAAACGGGCGCTTGGGTAAAAGCCCAAAACGAAGTGACGTACGGGTATTTATCCAAAATTCCGTTTCGGGATGCATTAAAAGCAAGACTCGAAAAACTGTGGAATTATGAAAAAATAGGCGCTCCTTTTATCGAGGGAAATTATACGTATTACTATAAAAACAACGGCTTGCAAAACCAATCGGTGTTGTACAGAAAAGACGCCAAAGGAACCGAAACGGTGTTCCTGGATCCCAACACGTTTTCTAAAGACGGAACCACATCGCTTGGCGGACTGGATTTCTCCAAAGACGGTTCAAAAGTAGCGTATGCCATTTCAGAAGGTGGAAGCGACTGGAGAAAAGTTATTATATTAGATGCCATTACTAAAAAAGTATTGGAAGACACGATAGTCGATGTAAAATTCAGCGGTGTGTCTTGGAGAGGAAACGAAGGGTTCTATTATTCCAGTTATGACAAACCAAAAGGAAGCGAATTATCCGCAAAGACGGACCAACACAAACTGTATTTCCACAAGTTAGGAACACCACAAAAGCAAGATAAAGTAATTTTTGGCGCCGATAAAAAACGACGTTATGTAGGCGGTGGTGTTACAGAGGACAACCATTATTTGGTCATCACGGCATCGACTTCCACCTATGGAAATGAATTGTACATCCAAGACTTAACAAAACCAAATAGTCCTATTGTGACTATTGTGGATAATTTTAAGAGCGACAACAACATTATTGATAATGAAGGTACGAAATTGTTCATTGAAACCGACTTAAATGCACCCAACAAACGCATCGTTACCGTGGATGTTAAAAATCCAAAATCAGAAAATTGGAAAGATTTCATTCCGGAAACCGAGAATGTTTTGACACCAACAACCGGCGGCGGTTATTTCTTTGCCAATTACATGAAAGATGCCGTTTCGGTGGTGAAACAATACGATTATTCCGGAAAACTGGTTCGTGAAATTCAGTTGCCGGGGGTAGGAACTGCCGGTGGTTTTGGCGGAAAGAAAAAAGAAAAAACACTCTATTATTCATTCACGAATTACATCACTCCGGGTTCTATCTATTCATTTGAACCAAAATCAGGAACTTCTGCGGTGTATCAAAAACCAAAAGTAGATTTCAACAGCGAAGATTATGAGTCCAAACAAGTGTTTTACACTTCCAAAGACGGAACCAAAATCCCAATGATTATCACTCATAAAAAAGGATTGAAACTCGATGGTAAAAATCCAACGATGTTGTATGGTTATGGTGGATTCAACGTAAGTTTGACACCAGCTTTCAGTATTTCCAATGCCGTTTGGATGGAAAACGGAGGCATTTTGGCCGTACCAAACTTACGTGGCGGTGGTGAATACGGGAAAAAATGGCACGATGCGGGAACCAAAATGCAAAAGCAAAATGTCTTTGATGATTTCATCGCAGCTGCCGAATATTTGATTGCCGGCAACTACACATCTTCACAGTTTCTGGCCATTCGTGGCGGGTCAAACGGAGGATTGCTTGTGGGTGCTGCCATGACGCAACGCCCGGACTTGATGAAAGTCGCTTTGCCGGCCGTAGGCGTGATGGACATGTTGCGCTACCACACCTTTACCTCAGGCGCGGGTTGGGCTTATGATTACGGAACCGCGCAGGACAGCAAGGAAATGTTTGCCTACATCAAGGGCTATTCTCCCGTACACAACGTAAAAACGGGAACGCACTATCCGGCCACGATGGTCACCACGGGCGATCACGATGATAGAGTAGTGCCGGCACACAGTTTTAAATTTGCTGCCGAATTACAGGAAAAACAAACCGGAACCAATCCTACTTTAATTAGAATTGACATCAATGCAGGACACGGCGCAGGAAAATCCGTGGCGGCAACCATTCAGGAAAATGTCGATATTCAGGCCTTTACGTTGTACAATATGGGTATCACGGAATTGCAAAAGTTAGCTGATTAGTATTTATCCTGTCCCGAGGCTTCGGGATATTTTCAGGATTTATTCTGAATTTATTTCAGAAGCTATTTCCTGCTGTACGCTATATCTTTTCCTTGCTAAAGAAGCAAGAAAAAGGATGCCGCTTCCATCAGGGCTAGGGTATTAGATTTCATAAGAACTTTTATTTTTCAAAAAACGCTATTCGAAAGAGTAGCGTTTTTTTGTTTTAACAGATCAAGTTGAAAACTAAAAATTAATGAGGTCAATTGTAGGCGGGTCAATTGTAGGCGTAAAACTAATTTTATCAAATATGGAGATTAAAGAAAAATTCGGTCAAAAAGTAAAAGAATTAAGAGAGAGAAAAAATTTCTCTATTGAGCAACTGGCTAATATTTCGAATGTTGACAGGAATTATATTTCTGATATAGAAAAAGGAAAAAGAAATGTTTCAATAACAATAATTGAAAAAATCATACTCGCACTCGATACTGATTTTGCAAGCTTCTTTAATGATAATAGTTTTAAAAAATGATAATGAAAGAGAATATATCAATTGAAGAATTCGATAACAAGAAATTCAAAATGCGTTTTGTTGAACAAGAAGATAATAAAAAAGCTGTGTTGACACATTATCTTCATAATTATGATAATGGTGTAAAAAAGCATTTTGAAAAAGAAGCGAAAGAATATTTAAAAGAAATAATTGAATATAAAAATGATGAAGAGAAATTAAATCTCGTTTCTGATGTAGCATTACAACAATTATTATTTGAAGTTAGAGAAGTTCCTTTTCCAACTCCGGAAAATTATACTTTTAAATTTATTGATCTTTTTGCAGGGATTGGAGGATTTAGAATGGCAATGCAAAATCTTGGCGGTAAATGTGTATTTACATCTGAATGGGATGAAAATGCAAAGAAAACCTATAGAGCTAATTATGGAGAGACACCATTCGGCGACATAACTAAAGAAAGAACAAAAAATTATATACCAGACGATTTTGATGTTTTGTGTGCAGGATTTCCTTGTCAAGCTTTTTCAATTGCAGGTAAAAGAGGAGGTTTTGAAGACACAAGAGGAACACTTTTTTTTGACGTTGCAGAGATAATAAAAAACAGAAAACCAAAAGCAATTTTCTTAGAAAATGTAAAAGGTTTAAGAAATCATAATGGAGGGAAAACGTTAGCAACAATCCTAAATGTTTTACGTAATGACTTGGGTTATTTTGTCCCAGAACCTCAAATAGTTAATGCTAAAAATTTCGGAGTGCCACAAAATCGTGAGCGTATATATATAGTTGGTTTTAGAAATGATTTAAATATAGATTCATTTTCATATCCTGAACCTTTAGAAGAAAAAGTCTTTTTCAGAAAAGTAAAAGAAGAAAACGTAGTTCCTACAAAATATTATTTATCAACTCAATATTTGCGTACTCTAATTAGTCATAAAGAAAGACACGCAAGTAAAGGAAATGGATTTGGATATGAAATTATTAAAGATGATGAGGTATCAAATGCAATTGTAGTTGGTGGAATGGGTAGAGAAAGAAATTTAGTTATTGATAATCGAATAACAGATTATACGCCAACAACTCATATCAAAGGAGAAGTCAATCGTGAAGGAATTAGAAAAATGACCCCGCGAGAATGGGCGAGATTACAAGGCTTTCCAGATAATTTTTTAATTCCTGTCGCAGATGCTTCTGCTTACAAACAATTTGGGAATTCCGTTGCGGTTCCAGCCATTCAAGCAACAGCAGAAAAAATTATTGATCTGATAAAAGCTAAATTATGCTAACAGGAAACATTGGAGAATGGAGTGAGCCATATGCTTTATTAAAATTAATTGTAGATAAAAAACTACATTTAGGAGAAGAAAATTTCAAAAAAGTAGAAGATGTTTTTTACCCAATTCTGAAAATTATTAGAAATGAAAAAGATAGAAATGTTAGTTTTTCATATGAAGATGAATTAATTATAATTACAGACGGTAAACTTCTACTCAAAATACCTATTTATGAATTTATTGAAAATACAAAGTTGTGTTTAAACGAAATTAAGGCAAAAAAGAAATCTAAAGGAGCTTTTTCTATACCTCAAATAGAAATTTTTTTAAATTCTTTTTCAATTAATACTTTAAAAGCGAAGTCAAAATTAAAAAACGATATCACAATACAAATCGAAGATCCTAATTCATTTTTAATGCCAACTCTTGGATTTAGCGTTAAGTCTCAGTTAGGAAGACCTGCGACACTTGTTAATGCCAGTGGTGCAACCAATTTTACTTTCTTAATAAAAGGCAATTATTTAGATGAAAGTATAATTTTAAAAATAAATGATGCTAAAGAGTTTTCAGAAAAAATAGAAATCATAAAAAACTCAGGTGCTTCACTTGAATTTGAAAAAGTTGATAACGAAGTTTTTGTTACTAATCTACAAACAGTAGATTTTAATTTCAGTAAAATTCTAGCAGAAGTTATTTTAATGTTTTACACAAATAATATAAGTTCTGAAAATACAATTCCAAAGTTCATAACCAAAATAGAAGAAATAAATCCGATTGGTTACAATCTTTCGATTAATTCGAAAATGTATGAAATGATGATGAAAAAGTTTTTAACCGACTATGCTTTAGGAATGAGAGCGGCGGAAGTTTGGACAAGAGATTATCAAGCTACAGGGGGGTATTTAATAGTAAAAGATGATGGAGAATTAATTTGTTACCATTTTTACTTTACCAAAAACTTTGAAAATTATCTTTACCAAAACACAAAATTAGAAACTGGAGATCCAAAGAAGCATAATTTCGGTAAAATATATGAGGAGAATGGAAAACAAAAAATTAAACTAAACTTACAAATACGATTTATAAAATGAGTGATGAATTAAAATTTAGAGTAAGTTCAGAACTGAAAAATATTATTGGTCGTGATTTAATTACTGACGATTACATTGCAGTATTTGAGTTGGTTAAGAACTCATTTGATTCCCACGCTACTGAAGTAGAAATAATTTTCGAAAATATTTATACTTCTGAAGGTAAGATTATCATTATTGATAATGGTAAGGGAATGAATTATGATGACCTTATAAACAAATGGTTATTTGTGGCTTACTCAGCAAAAAAAGACGGTACTGAGGATATAGACTATAGAGATAAAATTAATAATCGTTTTTACTATGCAGGAGCTAAGGGTATTGGAAGATTTTCCTGTGACAAACTAGGTACAAGTTTGCGCTTAGTGTCAAAAAAAGATGAACCTAACTCAAGAATAGAGGAAATAATCGTTGATTGGACAAAGTTTGAGGAAAACTCTAGAGCTGAGTTTGTAAATATTCCTGTTGACCATCAAATACTTGAAGACAACCCTTCGAAATTTCAAACAGGAACGTTTCTTGAAATTACTGGGTTAAGAGTAGATTCAAATTGGGATTCAAACAAAATAATCAAACTGAAGCATTCATTATCTAAATTAATTAACCCATTTGAAGACAATAACAATAGAAAATTTAAAATTAATGTAACAGCAAGAGATTTTGTTGAATATGACAATGATAAATTGAGTTCGTATTGGAAAGTAAATGGTCCAGTTGAAAATAATTTACTTTCAATTCTAAAGAACAAAACAGTTCATTTATTATCAAGGATTTCAACTGATGGACATACGATTACAACTGAATTATCAGATAATGGACGAACATTATACAAAATTGTTGAAAAAAATAATGAATATCATTTACTCCAGGATATTCTGGTTGAACTTTATCATCTTGATAGAAAAGCGAGAACAAATTTCACAAGATTAATGGGAATAAAAGCCGTCGATTATGGATCACTTTTTCTTTACAAAAACAATATAAGGATATATCCATATGGAGAACCTGGTGAAGATTCTTTTTCATTAGATATAAGACAGCAAAAGAAAATTGGTAATCATGTTGGGACAACAGAATTAATTGGAAGAATTGAAATCTCAGGAGAAAATGAAGAATTTAAAGAGACTACGAGCAGAGGAGACGGTTTAATTAAAAATCGTAGTTATTATCAACTCCAAGACTTCTTTATTAATAATGTCATCTCTAAACTTGAGAACTATGTAATGAAGTTTTTAAAATATGGAATAGATATTAAAAAATATGATAGTTCAAGAAATAATTTAGAAGGTATAGTTAAATATATATCTGGCTTTAATAATAAAGATATTCTTTCTATTGAATTCCATCCTGACTTGTTGGGTATAATTGGTAATAATCAAATTCAAAGTAATAGTGCTATTACAGTTTTAAGTTCAATTGAAAATATTGCCAGAGAATTTGATAATTTAGAATTATTAGAAAAAGTTAATACTATTAAATCTACTCTTGAAGATGCAATAGCCACTGCTGAAATCGCTGAGGAAGAAATAAAACAAAAAGATAAATTAATTTCTGAAAAAAATTCAGAAAATCTATTTCTTAAATCTGTAAAATCTCAAGATCTAGATGAAATTGTGAGTTTTATGCATAGTGTTGGAATTTCATCTGACATTGTTAATAACTACGTGAATGGTCTATACAAAAGAGTAAACAGAGGTGAAAAAATTAGCAATGAAGAACTTGCGAAAAAGTTAAGAGAAATAAGTTTAGAGAACCGAAAAATTTTGGCAGTTTCACAATTTGCCACAAAAGCAAACTTTAAATTGTTTTCTGAGGAAATAGAAACTGATATTATTGAATTTATTCATGAATATACACTTAACATACTAACACAAATTAGATCTGAAGACATAAAAATAAATTCGATTAATTCTGAAAAATTAAAATTTATTTGCAAATTCAGACCTATTGAAATAACAATTATCATTGATAATTTAGTGAGTAATTCAATTAGAGCAAAAGCAAAATACTTTGATATCAACTATGAAATCAACAATAACGAATTAATGATTAAGTTTAAAGATGATGGTAAAGGTATTCCAGATAGCTCTTTGAAGAATATTTTTGATATCGGCTTTACAACTACTTCAGGATCAGGGCTAGGTCTTTTTCACGTGAATAGTATAATTTCAAAAACAGAAAATTTGAGTATTGAAGTAGACAACCAAAACGAAAAAGGAGTAATATTTATTTTAAAATTTAATAAACATGGCAGGAAAGTACAAAAAAGTAATTGATATTGTTTGGGTGGAAGATAACAGACAATATCTACCATCTATTGGTGATGAGTTAAATGAAATACAACACGATTGTGATGTTAATCTTGATATAACTGAAGAAAATGATTCAAATAAATTTAAAAACATAGCTTATGACATACCAAGTGCTCTTGTTTTTTGCATTGATTATAATTTGAGTAACAATGGTGATGGAATTGATGGAAATCAAGTGATAAAAAACATTCGTTCTGTTAACAAAACTTGCACGATAATTTTTTATAGTTTTAATTTGGATCAAGAAGGACTAAGAAAATTAGTTGATAAAGGTGATACATATACCTATTGTGTACATAGACCAAATCTAATGTATAAACTTAGAGATCTTATTGAGGAAGGTGTAATTTAATTCATGGACCGCCTAACTCCATCCCAACGCTCAAAAAACATGAGTGCCATTAAAAACAAAGACACTAAGAGTGAAGTTAGGCTTGCTAAAGCTTTGTGGTTTTTTGGCTATCGCTACCGTAAAAACAACAGAACGATTTTCGGCACACCGGATTTAACCTTCAAAAATTTGAAGATTGCCATATTTGTTGACAGCGAATTCTTTCACGGAAAAGATTGGGAAACCCAAAAAGACAAAGTGAAAACCAATACAGAGTTTTGGCAAAAGAAAATAGAACGAAATATGCAACGAGACGTTGAAGTCAACAACTATCTGGAGTCACAAAACTGGAAAGTGCTCCGTTTCTGGAGTGCAGAAATAGAGAAACATCTGGAGGATTGTATCGCTAAAATCCAGTCAGAAATTATTTCGAGACAAAATCAAAAAAGCTAGGTTGTAAATTACAAATCACGATTCAATTCCTTCCTTGAAATTCCCTTCCTCTCTTTTTTATTTTCACAATGTTTTACTAATGGACTCGGTTTTTCATAAAGGGTTCGGTAAATTTGAAAGACAACATTAAATAAATAATACTATGACAATACAAATCAACACCGACAACAATGTAGAAGGACACGCACGTTTGAAAGCGTATATTGCAGAGGAACTAGAAAAAGCGTTAACGCGTTTTGAAGAAAAAGTTACCCGTTTAGAAGTACATCTTGGAGACGAGAACAGTGATAAAACCGGAATCAATGACAAACGATGTCTTATTGAGGCACGGCCAATAAACATGCAGCCAGTTGCGGTTACGCATCATGCAGATTCTACGGAGAAAGCATTTCACGGGGCATTGGATAAAATTAAAAAAGTGTTGGATACAACTTTCGAAAAACAGAAAACGTATTAAATAGTTGCCTTTGGGCAAATAGCAATAAAAAATAAAAAATGACACAATCTTTTAAATAAGAAAGTGTCATTTTTTTTGGGTGTGATTTTTTAGGAAACTAACAAAATTTATCTGTTAAACAGCAATCGCTCTAATGTTTCATCCCTGTCATAAACATCTTCATAGAAATGTACCACTCCGTCAGCATCTACCCAAGCGGTAAAATAGCCAATGTAAACCGGAATTTTATTTTTGAGGGTGTACCAGTATTCTTCTCCGCTGTTCATCGCTGTTTCTATTTTTTCAAGATTCCAGTTTTTGTCATCTTTCATGATCATGGCGGCAAGCTCTTTTGGCTTGGCCACACGAATGCATCCGTGACTGAAAGCGCGGTCTTCTTGACTGAATAAGCTTTTTGCAGGTGTATCATGCAAATAAATAGCATTCGAATTAGGGAATAAAAATTTCACTAGTCCTAATGAATTTTCAGGTCCTGGTTTTTGTCTTACGTAATCGTCTTTCCACTCCATATCGTGTTCCGCCAAGTAATTTGGATTCTTCTCGATTGCGGGAAGAATTTCTTTCTTTAAAATACTCGCTGGGACATTCCAATACGGTCTGAATACAATATATTTCATTGGAGCGCTGAAAATAACCGTTTTGTTCAAGGCTTTTCCCACTACGACTTTAGACTTTAATACTGATTTTCCATCTCTAAGAAACGTTAATTCGTAGGCGGGAATATTGATGACAATTAATTCTCTGGCTTTGGTAATGTCATTTGAAATCCAGCGACAGCGTTCCATATTGACCATGATGGTTTTGATACGTTCGGCTACGGTCACATTCATGTCTTTGATGTGTTCGGGTAAAATAGTTTTATTGAGGGTATTGCCGCTTCTCTTTTTGTATTTCAAAATTCCTGCGGCCAATGCACTATCATATACAGCGCTCTTTGAATCAGTTGTAATATCGCCAGTGACGAATAACCGTTGTCTGATTTGAGCAATTGCTGTAGCGCTGTCTCCAGGTTTGTACGACTTCACTTCTGGGTCAACAGTTATGGCTTTCCATCCGCCTTTTTGCTCTATTTGGCGGTATTTTTGCAAGACGTCTTTCAATAAGTAATATTGGCCTAATACTCCTTTTTCGTCTTTGTTGATTAAGGAAGGATTGATTAACAGTGAATCTAAATAACTGACATAGGATTGTTTTTTTCGTGGCAAATACCATCCCATATCTTTTGTTTTTTGTGCGTCTAAACCATGATATACTTTATCGGCATAAAAAAAGTATAATGCAGAGTTTAACAGTTCGATATCAATGTTTGGTTTTTGATTGTCATCAGCATCATCGTAAATTTCGTCTAATTTTTCTTTGTAGGGAATAGCAGTCTGAACGCCTTCTTGTGCTAGATTATTGATTTTGTTGTGTAGCAAATTTCCAAATTCATTGATTCCGTTTTTATCAAACCATACATAATGAAATTGGTGTTTGCGGTATAACGATTCTACTTCGGGTTTGTATTTTTCCAGTTTTGGATACTTCCCGAAAAACGTTTCGACATGAGTGCTGTCAAAAGTCATGTCTTCTGGACTGCTTATGTTTTCCTTATTTTCTGCAGGGATATTTTCGCTTTTCTTTTTGCAGGAAACGGTGGTGAATACTATTGTAAAAACAATAATTATAATTGGGAATAGTAACTTTCTCATAGGTTGAACTTTAATGCGTAATAATTCATTTGAAGGCATTACAAAAATACGTCAAATCGAGTGTTGTAATACGGGTTCTAAAAGGGGGTGTTTTTTAAGTTTTAAATTCTATCTTTACTTTTAGTGTTTGAATTAAACAAAATAATTTGTTAATATGTTGGTTATTAGTATTTTATATATTTAATTTAATTTTTAAATCAATTTTTTTTATCAAATCAATTTATGTAAATCCAAAAATTATGAAAAAAATAATCCTGTTTTCTTTAAGTTTTTTGCTGTTTTCAGCTTTTATCCCAAAGAATCAAGACGCTGAAAACGAGAAAGAAAGCATCAATACGACACTTGATGCGTGGCATAAAGCTGCCGCCGAAGCAAACTATAATGCGTATTTTAATGTCATGACGGAAGATGCTATTTTCATTGGCACGGATGCCACGGAAAATTGGAATAAAACCGCCTTCAAAGTTTGGGCGAAACCTTTTTTTGACCAAGGCAAAGCTTGGAATTTTACCGCATTGGAGCGCCACATTTATTTTGATAAAACGGGAAAAACGGCCTGGTTTGATGAGTTGTTAAATACGCAAATGAAAATTTGTCGAGGCTCTGGAGTACTTGTAAAAATAGGTAAGGAGTGGAAAATAAAACACTATGTTTTGTCCATGACTATTCCTAACGATAATGTTAATGAGGTTGTCAAAATAAAAGCATCCATTGAAGACACGCTGCTCAAAAACCTGCAAAATAAGTAGTACTTATATTCCATTTTTAATTTGACTGAAAAATTCATTATAATATATTCCTCAATAAACACCTGAAATCATAGGTGCTAAATCGAATAAATTTAAAAAAATGCCTTTATAATTGCTAATTCAGCGATAATTGTTTTATCGACCCCTATTTTAAATTGTTTTATGGCTCGAAATCAATTTTTTTTTAACTTTGCCCCCTAATAAATCGGGGTTAAGTAAAGAAAATGAAAATAGAGAAACGCTGGATCATATCCTTTGTCATTATAAGTATGGTTTGTATCACTGGTGTATTATGGCCAGCGGTGTCAGGAACTAGTCCTGTTCTTTCACAATTTGCAACAACAGATCACATTATTCCTGCTGATGTTGCCTGGATGCTAACTTCTTGTTGTTTGGTGTTAATTATGACGCCAGGCTTGTCTTTCTTCTACGGTGGAATGGTAGGAAAGAAAAATGTAATCTCTACCATGTTGCAAAGTTTTATTTGTTTGGGTGTCGTAACATTATTATGGGTAGTTGTAGGTTTTAGTTTGGCTTTTGGCGAACCGATGGGAATTCATATAGGTTCCGGTTTTTATAGTTTTGTGGGTAATCCGGGGACGTTTGCGTTTATGGATTATGTTGGGATGTTGCCACATAAAAGTATAGCGAGTACCGTTCCGTTTATGTTGTATGCTTTGTTCCAAATGAAATTTGCCGTTATTGCGCCAGCGATTATCACAGGATCTTTTGCGGAACGCGTTCGTTTTATTTCCTATTTACTTTTTATTTGTTTGTTTACGTTGTTCATATATGCTCCTTTATGCCACGCTGTTTGGTATCCTACAGGGATTTTAGGTTCTTACTTTGGGGTTAAAGATTTTGCAGGTGGAACCGTGGTACACATGAGTGCCGGGTTTGCCGCTTTGGCAGGAGTTATTGTTTTGGGAAAAAGAAAAAATAGCCGTCACGTACCTACTAATATCCCTTTTGTTTTATTAGGAACGGGAATGCTTTGGTTTGGTTGGATCGGTTTTAATGCTGGTTCTTCTTTGGAGGCCAATGGCGTTGCGGCGATGGCTTTTGCTACGACAACAACCGCATCGGCAGCAGCTATGTTAACTTGGATTTTCTTCGATCGTATAAATGGCAGAAAAGTTTCGGCACTTGGAGCTTGTATCGGTGCTGTAGTAGGGCTGGTTTCAATCACTCCGGCAGCAGGATATGTATCCGTTCCTGAAAGTATGTTTTTTGGCTTTATTGCTGCCCTTGTTTCAAATACGGTTGTTAATGCTAAATTTTTAGAAGGGATTGATGATACCTTAGATGTTTTTGCTTGTCATGGCGTTGGTGGAATTATGGGAATGATTCTAACGGCAATTTTTGCGCATGGTGAAGATGCGAGTTTGCTTCATGGTGGCTGGAACGTTTTTGGACATCACATGATGGCATTGGTTTTGGTTTCTATTTATACTTTTTTTGGGGCTTATATTTTATTCAAAATAACCAATAGAATTATTCCGATGCGCGTTACCGAAGAATCCGAGATTATGGGATTGGACCTTTCGCAGCATGACGAAACACTTTATCCAATTGAGTGTTCAGATCTGGTTATTGACGAAGAATAGAGCGGTGTTTTGTATGAAATTATTTATTTGGAATCATCCGAAAACAGCAATTCGGCTAAGCGGTCGTCTCTTTCGTACACATCATTATAGAAATTAATTTCACCAGAATCGTTTACCCACGTTGTGAAATAGCCTATATGGATAGGAATTTTCTTTTTTAGGATACAAATGGTTTCCTTTCCCCCTTTCATGGCGTCATTAATGCGCTCTATAGGCCAGTCAGGATCATCTTTTAAAAGCAATAAAGCCAGCTCTTTGGCTTTGCTCATATTGATGCAGCCGTGACTGTAGGCTCGGTATTCCGATTCAAATAAGCTTTTAGAAGGAGTGTCGTGTAAGTAGATGTCATTTGCATTCGGAAAAATAAACTTCACGAGTCCCAATGCGTTTTTTTCTCCGGGTTTCTGTCTGATTTTACCGTTATTCCATTCCATATTATGGGCTTCCAGATAATTTTTTTCACGAGACATCGCTGGAACTAGCTCATTTTCTATGATGCTGTTGGGAACGTTCCAGTACGGGCTGAATACAATTTGTGTCACATTGCTGCTGATAATAACCGTTTCATTCATGGTTTCGCCTACAAATACAGCTGACTCTAATTCCTTTTTACCATTTTTTTTAAAAATCAGTTTGAAGGATGGAATATTTATAATGATATATTCATCTGCTTTAGTCATTTCTGGAGCAATCCATCTGCAGCGTTCCATGTTAACGATAATGGCTTTGATGTATTTCTCAATTGGGGTGTTCATGCGCTGAATAAGCATCGAAGTTATTGAATAATCCATTTTCATGCTGTTTCTTTTTTTATAATTCAATACACCCTCCATTAATTCTTTGTCGTACAAATTGCTTTTGGAATTCTGTTTTAAATCTCCTGTAATTGCCAGGCGTTGCCTAATTTGACCGATGGTCTTTGAGCTGTCACCAAGGTTGTATTCTTTTGGCAAGAAATCAGTTGTTATTGGGTTCCAATCTCCATTTTTTTCTATCTGACGGTATTTTTTTAAAGCTTCACGCAGTTTATAATATTGTCCAAATAGTTGTTTTTCGTTTTTACTCAGCAATTTAGGATCGACTAACAGCGAATCCAATAAATTTTCATACGAGAGATTTTTTAGAGGTAAAAACCATCCTATTTCCCTGATTTTTTTAGTGTCAATTCCTTGGAATACTTTTTTGGCATAGAAAACATAAAGAGAGGATAATAATAGTTCAGTATCGACAGGAGATAGGTCGTCTGTGCGTTTTTCTTTGAAAATCCCGTCAATTTTATCTTTGTAGGCTAAATTGGATGCTACCCCTTCTTCATCAAGCAGATTTACTTTCGAATATAACAAATTAGCAAACTCAATGACTCCTTTGCGATCATACCAAATAGATTTATAGTTTCGTTTTTTGTATAAAGCACTAACATCTGATTTATATTTTTTTAAATCAGGATATTTCTTAAAAAAATCCGCTATAATAGCGCTGTTGATGAGAATTACAGATTTTGCATCCGATGATTTTTGAAGGGATAAGGCAATAGCAATTGCTTTTACCATCTCGTTTTCTTTGTTATTGCGGTAAACGATGGCAAGCGTAAAGCCGAAAAATATAATTACAAACGATACTACAAAGTTTCTCATAGCGTAATTATTTATATAAAGATAATGAAATATTTTCTTGGTAAAAAACGAATGACAATCGAGTTTATGTTCAAAGAATCTTGCCGGTTTAATTAATACAAGAATTAGAAATCGTTTCGTAAAAACGATTCAAAACACAAATACTTTTGCAATAGCAAAGGTTCTCGAAATGATTTTCTTCATTTTTTCTTCAGCAAACCATTCGGTCTTATATATTTCCTTAATTTTGCCGAAATATTTTGAAAAAGTGGGAAGCAAAAATAAATTAAAAAGGTTCAAGGAAAACGAAACATTCAATAACGTTTTTCAACCAACAAGAGAAGAAGTAGTAGGGGATTTATTTCCGCTTAAAGGGAAATGGAACTCGGAGTTCTTCAAAAATGAAAATCCATTGGTACTGGAATTAGGCTGTGGAAAAGGAGAATATTCAGTAGGTCTTGCCGAAAGATACCCAAATAAAAACTTTATAGGTATCGATATCAAAGGAGCCCGTTTCTGGCGTGGTGCCAAAACTGCTGTTGATACAGGACTTCATAATGTGGCTTTTATTAGAACTCAAATCGAGTTAATCAATCATATTTTTGCTGAAAATGAAGTGGACGAAATTTGGATTACTTTTCCAGATCCGCAAATAAAATACAAACGCACAAAACACAGAATGACGAATTCGGAGTTTTTGCAGTTGTATAAAAAAATCCTCAAAAAAGACGGAGTCGTAAACTTAAAAACCGATAGTGAGTTCATGCACGGATATACGCTGGGATTGCTGCATGGAGAGGGTCATGAAGTTTTGTATGCCAATCATAATGTGTATGTAAACGAAGGAAGTCCGGAGGAAGTGACTGCTTTTCAAACTTTTTACGAAAAACAATATTTGGAGATTAATAAAGCAATTACGTATATTAGATTCAAAATTAAAGAATAGTCTCGCATTTAGAATTTGAATAGTCTTGCTTTTTTACTACTGACTTATTGCCTATGAATCTAATTATATCTTTGCTTTTGGGTTTCGTTACTGCTTTTATTGGTATTACACCACCAGGTTTAATCAATATGACAGCGGCTAAAGTAAATCTTAAAGAAGGAAAAAGAAGTGCAACCTGGTTTGTTTTAGGAGCTGTCATTATAATATTTTTTCAAGCTTATCTTGCCATACTATTTGCCCATTATATTGATGAACGTCCTGATGTATTAATCTTATTGCGTGAAGCCGGATTTGGTGTTTTTGCCACTCTGACGGTCTATTTTCTTTGGATTGCAAAAAAACCAAAGAAAAAAAAGGGTAAGATAAAAAAGTACAGCAGTACAAAAAGGTTTTTTCTTGGGATGCTGCTTTCTGCACTTAATTTTTTTCCTATTCCATATTATGTTTTTGTAAGCATCACTTTGTCTTCTTATAATTTGTTTTTTTATGATATGGGCTATGTTTTTGTTTTTGTGACTGGTGTGGTGCTGGGTTCTTCTTTGGTTTTTTACTGTTATATCACATTCTTTCAAAAAATACAAAACAAGACGGATTATATCATGAGGAATATGAATACGATTATTGGAACGATAACCGGATTGATTGCTGCAATTACGTTATTCAATATTATACGATATTATTTGAGTTAGTTTTTTTGCTTTGCGCAAAATAGAAAACATTTTTCATCAGATTCATAACCATGTCAAACGACAATTTTTTCGAACGGGTATACGCCATCGCCAGACAAATTCCTTATGGAAAAGTCACTTCTTATGGTGCTATTGCAAAAGCTTTAGGAACTGCGCGCTCTGCTCGAATGGTAGGCTGGGCGATGAATGCTTCGCATAATATGGAAGATGTTCCGGCACATCGTGTGGTCAATAGAAAAGGTTTGCTTACCGGAAAACTTCATTTTAACGGAACAAATCTTATGCAACAATTATTGGAAAACGAAGGAATAGAAGTTGTGGACAATCAAATTGTGGATTTTGAAAAACATTTTTGGCAGCCAGAGGTTAGGCAAGAGTAATTTTTACAGTTTTGGAAGTTCACTTTCGTTGTCGTTTTTATCCTTCATTAGTGTCGTTCTTTTTATTGTTCATTTCGGCAATTCGAATTAAATAGGCTTCGATGGTTTCGTTTTCTCCAATTGGGATGTTGTTTAATAAACTATCAAATCCATTAATTAAATTGGTGTATTTCTCAAATGTATCCTGGAGTAATTGGTCATTTTTTGTTTCCCAATAATTTCCTTCATCGCTAAGATCAAAATTTTCTAAATATTTCTTGTTTATATAATCGAAGATGACCATCAATTGTTTGTGGATTTCAGGTCCGGCAAATTGGGTTTTTACCGATAAATAGTTTTCGTCTAACTCATTTACGGAAACCTTCGTAGATTCGAAATTATAGAAAGTACACATTTTTCCGTTGGATAGAAAAGTCAAGCAAACAACTTCGCAATTGGGAGGACTAAAGCAAATGCCGTAAATGGAATCATTATAGGAATCAAGAGTAAAAATAGGACTTGGAAATACTTCTTCAAAAACATGAAATTTCCATTGGTTGGCCTGCGCGATGTCAGTCACCTCTTCAATTAATTTTTTTAAAAGTGTAGGGTTTCTCAGTGCTCCCTTATAATGAAAACTTAATCCCATATTTTTTCTTATAAATTTAAATTATAAATTTTAGTTTATTGGATTTAATGATGTTGTTTTTTAATTAAATCAGGAAAGAGAATAGCTCCCTTTAGATGGATTGGTGTTGGGAAATTATAACGTTGAAATTGGCTAATAAATACCATCAATTTCCACATCAATAAATGCAATACAAATCCTTTATAATAAGAACTTTTCATAGTATCTTTGTAATCTGAAATCAGTTTAAATAAAGATAATATTCTGGTACTAAAATGCCAATAGAAAACAATAAACTAAAAATGAAATTAGATAGGAAAGACATTCTTAAAGCTTTAGAAACGATTACTATAGCTGGAGAAGGAAAAAACATGGTTGAAAGTGGTGCAATAGCAAATGTAATTACTTTTGGCGATGAGGTTGTAGTAGATTTAGTATTGCACACACCGGCAATGCACATTAAAAAACGTGCTGAAGACGATATCAAAAAAACAATTCTTGAATTAGTATCTCCGGATGCTAAAATCAAAATCAATAGTAAAGTTGAGGTTCCGGACAAGCCAGAAGTGAAAGGGAAATCAATACCTGGAATAAAAAATATTATCGGAGTTGCCTCTGGTAAAGGTGGGGTAGGAAAGTCTACCGTTACTGCAAATCTAGCGGTATCATTGGCTAAAATGGGTTTCTCAGTAGGAATCCTTGATGCTGATATTTACGGACCGTCTATGCCAATCATGTTTGATGTAGAAAGTGAAAAACCAGTCTCCGTAATGGTGGATGGGAAATCAAAAATGAAACCAGTTGAAAGCTACGAAGTAAAAATTCTTTCTATAGGTTTTTTCACAGCGCCAAGTCAAGCGGTAATTTGGAGAGGACCAATGGCTTCCAAAGCATTAAACCAAATGATTTTTGATGCTGATTGGGGAGAATTAGATTTCATGTTAGTTGATTTACCACCGGGAACAGGTGATATCCACCTTTCAATCGTGCAATCATTACCTATCACAGGCGTTGTAATTGTAAGTACACCTCAAGCAGTAGCTTTGGCCGATGCTAAAAAAGGAGTTTCTATGTTTATGTCTGAAGCAATAAATGTTCCTGTATTGGGAATTATTGAAAACATGGCTTATTTCACACCGGAAGAATTACCTGAAAATAAATATTATATCTTTGGAAAAGAAGGAGCCAGAAATCTTGCAGAAGATTTAGACGTTCCATTCCTTGGAGAAGTGCCAATTGTACAATCAATCCGTGAAGCTGGAGATTACGGTCGCCCTGCAGCGATGCAAACCGGTTCAATTATCGAAACTGTTTTTGAAGAAATCACGAGAAATGTAGTGCGGGAAGTAGTAAGCAGAAACGAAAGTTTACCCGCTACCGAAGCGGTGAAAATTACAACTATGGCAGGTTGTTCAGCAGTAAATAAAAAATAGACTACTTAGACAATTTAGATAGTTAGACTTTGAGAAAAAACCTAACTATCTGAAAATCTAACTATCTAAAAATCTAAATTATGACAACAGAAGAATTAACACTAGAAGTTCAAAAAGCACTTGAAGAAATCAGACCTTTTTTGAACTCTGATGGCGGAGACATTACCCTTATTTCCATCGAGGACGACAAACATGTAAAAGTGCGTCTCGAAGGAGCGTGTACCAGTTGCAGTGTAAACCAAATGACATTGAGAGCCGGTGTGGAAACCACCATCAAAAAGTTTGCTCCCCAAATAGAAACTGTTGTAAATATCCTATAAATGATTAGGGCGTGCCCCTTTTAATAAAAAAGGCTACTCGATAAATGGGTAACAGCCTTTTTTATTAAAATGGTCGGGCTATACGCGCTACTTCGGTAGCTAGCTTTTATCCCTCACGCAAAAAATCTGGATACCAAAAAGAAGCTATTGATTAACCAACCAATTCCAAATAGTAAAAAATGGATGTATTAATAAAAATTAAAGACAGAGAAGGAGTAGTGCATGAATTACAGGCTCCTACAGATATGGCCATGAATATCATGGAATTATGTAAAGCATATGAACTTCCTGTAGAAGGGACCTGTGGCGGAATGGCCATGTGCGCTTCTTGTCAATGTTATGTTCTGAATGATGTTGCATTACCTGAAATGGGAGACGATGAAGAAGCGATGCTCTCTGAAGCATTCTACGTAAAAGCTAACAGTCGTTTGGGCTGTCAAATCCCAATCACCGAAAGCCTCGAAGGTTTAGAACTGGAGTTGGCTCCGGAAAATTAATTGAAAAGCGTTCATCTTAGTGAACGCTTTTTTTATTTTTGTATGGCTATGGCCGCTTTTGGCAAAATCCGTTCTACAAATAAAGAATACGCTAATTCCGAAGGATGCAATCCATCTTGAGCGACAAGATTAGTGTTAGTTAAACCTTGTCTGGTGATATCAGTAATGTTTATAAATTCAATAGCGTTATCGGTGCAATATTTTTTTGCAAAAGCGTTATACTCATCAATTTCCATAGAAATCTTCGATTGAATTCCTGATCCTTGTCCATAAGGTGTATAGGCATAATCTGGAATAGAAACTACAATCACATTCGCCTTATCCCCTTTTGCAAGAGCAACAGCTTTAATTACTAATTCAGGAAACTCTTTCTCGTATAACGAAAAAGATCTGTTTTGATATTGATTATTTACGCCAATTAATAACGTGACTAAATCATAATCTGATGTCGGATTTTGTAAATCAATTGCCGAAATTAAGTTTGTGGTTGTCCAGCCAGTTTGTGCAATAAGTCGCAAAGGATAGGTGTTGTTTGGATTTAAATTACTCAGGCTTTTCTTGAGTTGTTCCGGAAATCTACAGGTTTCACATACGCTCTGTCCAATTGTATAACTGTCCCCAAGGGCCAAATAACTAAAGGTTTGATTTTGTGTTTGTGGGACCGTTATCACTACCGGATTAGTTGTGGTTGTGGGGTTTGAAACTATTGGTGCAGAAGCTGTTCTAGGGACTGGATTTTCACTGCTGCAGCCCACTATAAAAAGTAGTAAAAAGAACGCAACTATTATTTTGAATTGGTTTTTCATTATTTTGAAATTTGGTATAAGTCATTTCTAAATAATAGTTACGTTTATTTGATGGTATTGGTTTTGCATTTAAGCTAATTCCACATTCATCATTATGTTTTCTTCGATGGCATCCCAAAGGCCGATGCGTTTTTCTAAAGCTAAAATCGAAATTTCTTCTACATCTGACCATTTTTGTGCGTCAGTTCCGCAAAGTTCCGTTATCATTTTCATCGCCATAGGACCATGATCATCAGCGTCTAATTCGATATGTCGTTCAAAATAATAAATTAGCTTACTCAAATTTTTTTGAGGAAAATTAGCTTGAAAGTTTTTTAAAATTGCGGTAAACATACTCGGAATCAGATCTTCTCTTCCAAAAGTAAAAGCAGCAGCTATTTCATGCGATTTTCCTTCTTCAATAACTCTGAAAGTAAAATCTAAAAATGCTTTGATATTAGGGTGTAAATTGCTTTTTTTGATAGCAACAAATATGTTTTTAAGCGAATTTACTTCTGATAAAAATTGTTCAATTCCCGCTGTGTTTGCTCCACAGTCTTTCATTGCTTCAATGTACATTTCATAATGACTTTGGCGGCGACCGTCAATGGTCAAATCTGATTCTTCAGCAAGAACTATTTCGTTAATGAGATATCTGGTTTCTGGATTTTCTGTGGCGAACCAAGGGGTTGTTGTACAAGTTAACTTGGATTGTAATGCTTTTAATAATGACATAAAATCCCAAACCGCATACACGTGACTCTCTAGAAAACACTGTAAGTCTTCAATAGTTTTTACTTTTTTGTATAAAGGATGTTGTAACAATAGTTCTTTTTGGGGCCGTATCCTATTGTTGATTGTTTCAATATTCATTGGTGGTGTTTTTGTGTAAATATAAAAAAGCTTCTTGTTTCCAAGAAGCTTTTACTATCAATTTTATAAATACTTTAATAGTCGTTTATTACTATTTAAAAGCTGGAATTCCAGTAATGTCCATTCCTGTAATTAGTAAGTGAATGTCGTGTGTTCCTTCATATGTAATTACTGATTCCAGATTCATCATATGACGCATAATAGAATATTCTCCTGTAATTCCCATTCCGCCTAGCATTTGTCTAGCTTCGCGAGCAATATGAATAGCCATATCCACATTATTTCTTTTGGCCATAGAGATTTGAGCTGTTGTTGCTCTGCCCTCATTTCTCAAAACACCTAATCTCCAAGTCAATAGTTGTGCTTTAGTGATTTCAGTAATCATTTCGGCTAATTTCTTTTGCTGCAATTGAGTTCCTGCAATAGGTTTGTCAAACTGGATTCTTTCTTTGGCATAACGCAGCGCCGTATCGTAACAATCCATTGCTGCACCAATAGCACCCCAGGCAATTCCGTAACGTGCTGAATCAAGACAGCCTAGCGGAGCTCCTAATCCTGATTTATTTGGCAATAAATTTTCTTTTGGGACTTTAACATTATCAAAAATCAACTCTCCTGTAGAAGAGGCACGAAGGGACCATTTGTTATGTGTTTCAGGAGTGGTGAAACCATCCATTCCTCTTTCAACAATTAAACCGTGAATTCTTCCTTCTTCATTTTTTGCCCAAACTATGGCAATATCTGCAAAAGGAGCATTCGAAATCCACATTTTGGCACCATTCAGTAAATAATGATCGCCCATATCTTTAAAGTTCGTAATCATACTTCCTGGGTCTGAACCATAATTAGGCTCAGTCAGTCCAAAGCAGCCCATGAATTCACCAGTAGCTAGTTTTGGTAAGTATTTCATGCGTTGCTCTTCGTTTCCATATTTCCAAATTGGATACATTACTAAAGAAGATTGTACGGATGAAGTAGAACGAACACCAGAATCTCCACGTTCAATTTCTTGCATGATTAAACCATACGAAATTTGGTCTAGACCTGCGCCACCATATTCTTCAGGTATGTAAGGGCCAAAACCACCAATTTCACCCAAACCTTTTATAATTTGTTTTGGGAATTCAGCTTTTTGAGCATATTCTTCTATAATAGGAGATACTTCACGTTTTACCCATGCACGGGCAGAATCACGAACTAATTTGTGTTCTTCGGTTAGTAAATCGTCTAAGTTATAATAATCTGGGGCTTGAAATAAGTCTGGTTTCATGGTTTGGTAATTTTTATGCGACAAATTTACATAAAGAAATATAACAAAAGCATTAATAAATGTTATATTTTTTTAATTTTATTGAAAATAACAAAATTTTACAATCAAATAAGGTGTTTGTTAAAGCATGATTTTAGTAAAAAAATCATTGTCTACTAATTTACAATAAAATAGCTAATTGCCGTTCGAAATTTATTTTAAATGAGGGAGTTGACGGATTTGGATAAAATTCCAAATTACATTTTCAAGTAAAAATCTTTTGTCAATTCGATATATTCGGGTGTGTATTGATGTCTTGAAGTTTCAATAATTAATTCATCAATAGAAATGATAGTATTTTCACTTCGGCTAAAAGCCAATAAACTTCGCTTGATTTCAGTAGTTGGAGTTCCTTTTACGCGAGTGATTTTCAAAGGATGTAATTCGTATTCTTTAGCTAGAGCCAAAAAAAGTGCTTCTTCTTTAAAAGGAATTATGACGGAGAAAATACCGTTTTCAGAAAGTAGCAAAGCGGCCGCTTCAATTAAATCTTCAAAAGGCATCGCGTCAGTAAAACGAGCTAAATCGCGTTGTTCGTTTTCGGATTTGTAATCGTCAGTGTAAAATGGAGGATTGGAAACAATTAAATCATATTCATCTTCTGGTTCTTCTACAAATTCATCTAGACCGGCATGAAAACAAAATAAGCGATCACTCCAAGGGGAGTTTTCAAAATTATCGACAGATTGTTCGTAGGCTTCTTCGTCGATTTCCAAAGCGTCAATTTGTTCTGCATTGCTTCTTTGCGCAAGCATTAAAGCGATAATTCCTGTTCCGGCTCCAATATCTAAAATGCTAAAGGGATTGTTATCAATTGGTGTCCAAGCTCCAAGTAAAACACCGTCTGTCCCAATTTTCATGGCACAACGGTCCTGCTCTACAACAAATTTTTTAAATGAAAACATAATTTAGGATTTAATGAGATAATGAAAATTCCAAATTTTTTAAATTCCAAATTCCAACAAAAGAGAGAATTTCAATTTTGGAATTTCTATTTTGTTGTTTTTGTTATTATTGCCGATAAAATCTTTCTTAATTCTTCGACTTCAAACAGTAAATTTTCTGAATTTTCTTTTAATTCTGGATTTAATTCTTGTAATAACCGAAGCCAATATTTAGATTCTTTAGCTTCTTTTCTGGCTATTTTCAAACGAAATGATAAATCCTTTTCTCCTAGTTTTTCGTTGGCTTCAATGTAATTTGCGCCAACAGAGCCTGAAGATCTTACTAATTGTTTACCATCTTCAATATTTGAAATAGTTTTCGGCAGCTTTTGAACATAGATTCTACATTCTCTAGCAAACAAAAAAGTTCTTTCTTCTAAATCGTATGGTTTTTCCATAATAATATCAAATTCCAATACTCTAACAAGAAGATAGATTCTTCTAGTTGATTTTGAATTTCAAATTTAGATTAAAATATTTGAATTTCCATTCCTATTATTGGAATTTGGAATTTAAAAATTTGGAATTTATTTTTCGGTTGGAATTTCCCCTAAAGGTACATTTCAATAAGTCCTTCTGGTAAATCCATGATGACTTTTTTATTTTCTCGGTCAATTTTTACAAGAAAATGGTCAATCATAGGAATGAGGATTTCTACATCACCGTTTAAAACTTCAAAAAGAGGTTGGGTGCTAGTATCATTTACGGATTGAATTTTTCCAACAACGCCTAAGCGTTTGTCTTCAACTTCAAAACCAATTACTTCATGAAAGTAGAATTTATTGCCGGTAAGTTTTGGCAACATATTTAAAGGAAGATAAATGGCGTTGCCTATGATAGCATCAGCATCTTCTTCGGTGTTCATATCTTCAAAACGAATTCTAAGGAAGTCGTTTTTGTGTAGTGAACTATTTTCAATAAAAAATGGAACCAAGTGTTTGTTGCATTCAACAAACACTGATTCCAGGTTTTCGTATAACTCAGGTTCGTCCGTATCTAAATAGGCAAGAACTTCCCCTTTGAAACTAAATTTTTTAGCGATTTTACCTAAATAGAAACAATCTTCTTTACGCATGTTCGCCTTCTAAAATTATGCTTCAGTTGTTTCGTTATTTTCTTCTGCAGCAGGAGCTTCTTCAGCTTCAACTTCAGTAACTTCTTCTTCAACAGCTGGAGTTGCAGCAGCGATAGCGTCAGCTTCTGCTTGAGCAGCTGCAGCTAAACGTTTAGCATTAACATCTTGTTCTGCTTTGAAAGCTTTAGCTTTAACATCAGCTTGTGCTTTTGTTAAACCTTCTTTTTTAGCATCAACTTTTCCAGATTTAGCTTCTAACCAAGTAGCTAATTTTGCATCAGCTTGTTCTTGAGTTAAAGCTCCTTTACGGATACCACCATCAAGGTGATGTTTCAATAAAGCTCCTTTGTAAGAAAGAATTGCTTTAGCAGTATCAGTTGGTTGAGCACCATTGTGTAGCCATTTTACTGCGCTATCAAGGTTCAAGTCGATAGTTGCTGGGTTTGTGTTTGGATTGTAAGTGCCGATTTTTTCTAAGTATTTACCATCTCTTTTTGAGCGAGCATCTGCTGCTACAACCCAGTAAAAAGGTTTTCCTTTTTTACCGTGTCTTTGTAATCTAATTTTTACTGACATAATCTTGTGATTAAATTTTGAGGTACTCGACCTCGATTAATTAAGGGTGCAAAGATACATTTTTTATTTATAAATGCTAATTCGAATAGTATTTTAATGAATGGTAATGTGTTAGTGAGGATTTGATCGGTATTTTTTGTGTCTACTTTATTTTTTTTAGCTATAATATCATACTTTTGTTTGTTTAAAAGATGCATTTATGAAAAAATACTTTCTATTTATTGTCGTGCTTTTTTCTTTAATTTCTTGTCAGGAAGATGTTAGGTTTAATAATCCTTCACTGCAAGGTCTAAAGGACAATGTATTTTGGAGAGCAGTAGAATCTAAAGCAACTATCGCTGCAGATGGGTCTTTGCTTATTCAAGCCTATACCAGTAATGAGACTTTGTCCTTGAAAACTACTGCTACAAAAGCTCAAACCTATTTTTTAGGAACCAGTGAATCAAAAAAAGTGACGTATACTATTACGGATGCTACGGGTAGTTTGATTACTTTTTCTACGGGTTTTGGCATTGGAGATGGTCAAATTGTAATAACCGAATATGATGTTGCCAATAAAACGGTTACGGGTACTTTTAAATTTAATGCAGAAAACACTTACAATAATCCTTTGGCTGGCCCTTTAGTAAATTTCCAACAAGGCGTTTTTTATAAAGTTCCTGTAAGTTCACCTGTTCAATAAACTAGGGTGTGTTGTGTTCTTAAGAGACTTTACTTAGGTGCTTTATGATAGTGTTGTTCTTTCTGGGATTAAAATAAAAATCATAAATAAGCTAATATATAGTAGATTAGAATAAAATAAGAGTACATTTGTTCTATTATTTAAATAAGTACATATGAATATTTTTGTTGGAAGTCTTCCATTCAGTATTGAGGAAGCAGATTTAAGAGAGTCTTTCGAGGCTTACGGAGCAGTTGATTCAGTTAAAATCATCACTGATAAATTTACTGGAAGAAGTAAAGGATTCGGTTTTGTTGAAATGACAAATGATGACGAAGCTCAAAAAGCAATTGATGAATTGAACGGAGCTACTGTTCAAGGACGTGCAATTGTAGTAAACAAATCTGAGCCAAAACCAGAAGGTGAAAGAAGAAGTTTTAACAATAACAGTCGTGGTGGAGATTCACGCGGTGGTTATGGTGGTGGAAACAGCCGTGGTGGAGATAACCGTGGTGGTGGAAACAGAGGAGGATATTAATATTTTTTTCTACAATATAAAAAAAGGTGTCAATTTATTGACACCTTTTTTGTTTGGTATATATTCTGTAGAAATGCAATACATTGCATTTCTACAGAATTATAATTGTTTTACAAATTTGCAACTAACCAGTCACCAACTTCGCTAGTTTTATACGCTTTAGCACCTTTTCCGGCTAAATCTTCTGTTACAATTCCTTGCTCCAATGATTTGTTCACTACTGCTCTAATCGCTTCTGCTTCTTCTTTTAATCCAAAAGCATCTTCAAACATCATTGCCGCAGATAAAACTGTTGCTAATGGATTGGCAATATTCAATCCTGTTGCTTGTGGATAAGAACCATGAATAGGTTCGTACAATGAAGTATGTTCTCCTACTGATGCTGATGGCATTAATCCCATAGAACCTGAAATTACGGAAGCTTCATCCGTTAATATATCTCCAAATAAGTTTTCAGTAATCAGGACATCATAAGAGTTTGGCCATTGCACTAAACGCATCGCTACAGCATCCACAAATTCATAACTTACCGTTACTTCAGGATATTCTTTTTCCATAGCTTGTACTGTTTCTCTCCATAAACGGGAAGTTTCCAATACATTTGCCTTATCAACACAACATAATTTTTTTGAACGTGTCATGGCAAGTTCAAAACCTTTTTTTGCTAAACGTTTTACTTCAGCTCTGGTGTATGTACAAGTATCAAAAGCAGTTTCGCCATCATCTTTTCTTCCTTTTTCACCAAAATAAATTCCTCCAGTAAGTTCTCTAAGGAAAATTAAGTCAGTTCCTTCGATGCGTTCTCTTTTTAAAGGAGAGTTGTCAATCAAAGAAGGGAAAGTAAATGTAGGACGTACATTAGCAAACAAACCTAATTTTTTACGCATTAACAATAAACCTTGTTCTGGTCTAACAGGAGCACTTGGGTCGTTATCGTATTTTGGGTGCCCAATAGCTCCGAATAGAACGGCATCAGCAGCCATACAAATTTCATGCGTTTCATCAGGATAAGGAACTCCAACGGCATCAATAGCACAAGCTCCCGTAAGAGCTGGGGTCCAATTGATTTCGTGGTTAAATTTTTTTGCAATAGCATCAGAAACTTTTACAGCTTCATTAATTACTTCTGGTCCAATTCCGTCACCGGCTAAAAGGGCTATGTTAAATTTCATTAGGTAAGTTTTATATTAGTATCGTTTTTTATTTATTTTTATTGGGCAGTAACCACATTCAACATCTTTTGCGTTGCAATGATTGCAGCAACTGTTTGATCTGAATCTAATCCTCTCGTTTTAAATTCTTTTCCATGATTAGTCCATGTAATTATGGTTTCACATAATGCGTCGGAGCTACTTCCTGGCGGAATTCGCACAGCATAGTCAATTAATTTAGGCAGTTCCATTTTTTTACTTTTATAAATTTTTGCTAGAGCATTCATAAAAGCATCAAATTGTCCATCACCTTGAGCATGTTCTTCGATTACTTCACCATCTATTTTTAAACAGAGTGTTGTAGAAGGTCGCATTCCTTTGGCATGAACCAATACATAGGATTCCACTACAATTTTCTCTTCATAAGTTTGGCTGTCTAGAACATCAGAAATAATATAAGGTAAGTCTTCTTTGGTAACAGTCTCTTTTTTGTCGCCCAATTCAATGATGCGTTGGGTAACTAATTTTAGATCTTCGGGGTTTAATTTTAGCCCTAATTCCTGAAGGTTTTTTTCAATATTGGCTTTGCCAGATGTTTTTCCTAATGCATATTTTCGTTTTCTTCCAAAACGTTCCGGAAGTAAATCATTAAAATATAAATTATTTTTGTTGTCTCCATCGGCATGAATACCTGCAGTTTGAGTAAAAACGTTGTCACCAACAATTGGTTTGTTAGCAGGAATTCTATATCCTGTGAAAGTTTCTACCAATTTACTCACAGAATACAATGAAGATTCTTTTACATTGATTTTTATTTCTGGTAAAAAGTCATTGATTACAGCAACAGTGCTTTCAAGCGGTGCGTTTCCAGCACGTTCTCCCATTCCGTTTACCGTTACGTGAAGTCCTTGAATACCGGCTTTTACAGCTTCCATTACATTGGCAATACTTAAATCGTAGTCGTTGTGTGCATGAAAATCAAAATGAGTATTTGGGTATCTCGCTATAATTTTCGAAATGAATTCAAAAGTTTCAGAAGGGATTAAAACTCCTAAAGTGTCCGGTAGTAAAACTCTTTTGATCGGTTGTTTCGTCAAAAAGTCTAAATATTGAAATACATATTCAGGTGAATTACGCATCCCGTTACTCCAGTCTTCTAAATACACATTGGTCTCAATATTATTTTCTTGAGCTAATGCAATGGCTTGAGCAATTTCGGTAAAATGTTGCTCGGGCGTTTTCTTTAGTTGGTGGGTTAAATGGTTGAGGGATCCTTTGGTTAGTAAATTCTGGACTTTAGCTCCAGTTTTTTTCATCCAGTCTATTGAAAGTCCACCGTCAACAAATGTTAAAACTTCTATTCGGTTAGAGTACTCTTTCTCATTAGCCCAAGTCATTATGCCTTTTACTCCTTGAAATTCACCTTCGCTTACGCGTGCCGAAGCGATTTCAATTCTATCAATATTTAATTCTTCCAGTAACAATTGTGCAATGGTTAGTTTTTCTGCAGCAGAAAATGATACTCCCGAGGTTTGTTCACCATCACGGAGCGTCGTATCCATTATTTCAATTTTTCTTTTTGTCATATCGATTAAAATAAGTTGTAACAGTTTAAACTGTTGGTATTATTAAAAAAACAAATTACAAATACTAATTCAGGTATTGGAAATGTTTTATTTTTACTATTTGTAAATGTCTGTATGGGAAGGAATGTGATTATATTTTCCCTCGTACTTCATTTAATTTCATTGTCATGGAAATTGCTAAAGTTCCAATCCAATTATCGTATTCTTCAATTGCTTTTAATCGCAATTCGTTATTTAAATAACCTTCCTCAACCATTTGTTTTGAACCAGCTACTTTTGACCAAATTCCCATTTTAGATTTATAATCAGGTATTTCTTGATTATAGTGTTCATCTGAATTTATTTTTTCAATAGAATGGAATCCTACTTCTTCTAATAAATTAGGTAGGTCATCTGCAATTTCATTATTCATTCCAGCATCTTGTCTCCATTTCAAAAAGGTTTTGTAAAACTCTTGCATACTTTCTGGCGGCAACGGATTCCAATTTAGATTGGTATGATTGTAATCAAGAATTGAAATTTGACCATCAGGTTTTAACATTGATTTCATTTTAATCAAAGCCTCTTTTGGATTACTCAACCATTGTAAAGTTCTTGCTGAAACAATTAAATCATATTTTTCTTCTGAATTATATTCGAATAAATCAACTGAGATTAGTTCTAAATTGACAACGGACCGATACGTTTCTTGACCACTTAAAATAAAATTTTCAGAATTGTCAATTCCGGTAACTTTTCCGTTTTCTCCAACAATATTGGCAATATCTTTCGAGATAGCACCCGTTCCACAACCAACATCCAAAACATTCATTCCGGGCTTCAATATTTGAGTCAAATGTCTGTAGTCATTTGCCAGGCTTCTATTGTCAAATATCTTTGAGGCTTGTTGTCCGTCTCTTTGAATGTGTTTGTTAATTGCCATTATATAAATTGTGTTACTTGGAAATTATTATTTTTTATTTTCCAAAATCATCTCAAAATGTTCTACAACCGGGAAAGGGTCATAATAATGGTGAAGTAATTTTTTCCATTCTAAATATTGCTCAGATTCTCTGAAACCAATTGTGTGATCTTCTATTTTTTCCCAATCAACAAGCAGGATATATTTATTTTCCAGTTCGATACATTTTCTTAAACTATGGCCAACATATCCATTTATTGAGCTTATATGTTGTCCTGCAATTCCGAAATCTTTCTCAAACAGTAATTCTTCTCCTTTTTTTACATAAAGAATGGCAACTTCTAAAATCATATCTAATTTTTATTTATAGACCCGACAGGTTTTTTAAAATCTGTCGGGTCTCTTAACTAAATGTGATTTGTTTTTTAGTAAGGAAGCTTATTGGCAAACCCAACAATTTCTTCTTTGATGTTTTGTAAATAATCAATATCATCAAAACCGTTGACCATATTGTCTTTTTTGTATCCAGAGATATCAAAAGATTCTTTTTGACCAGTTGCTTTTAGCGTAATGGTTTGTTCCGGAAGATTGATTTCCAATTCTGTTTTTGGATCAGCTTCAATTGCATTGAAGATTGTTTCAGCAAATTCTGGACTAACTTGTACTGGTAAAACACCAATGTTTAAGCAGTTTCCTTTGAAAATGTCTGCAAAGAAACTAGAAACAACTGCACGAAATCCGTAATCGTAAACTGCCCAAGCTGCGTGCTCTCTTGAAGAACCAGAACCAAAGTTTTTTCCACCTACTAATATTTTTCCACTGTAAGTTGCGTCATTCAATACGAAATCTGCTTTTGGAGTATTATCTCCATTGTATCTCCAGTCTCTAAAAAGATTGTCTCCAAAAGCTTCACGTTTGGTAGCTTTCAAGAAACGTGCTGGGATAATTTGATCGGTATCCACATTTTCTATTGGTAGTGGCACTGCACTACTCGTAAGGATATTAAATTTATCGTATGCCATTGTGATTTATGATTTATGATTAACGATTTCTGATTTTTGATTTACCGCAAGGAAAATGTAATCGTAAACGTTAATATTATTTTGTATAATCTAAATTGTATATTGTAAACTGAATGCTGTAAAAGACATCTGTGATTTGAAGATTAACGAAATCCGAATTCAGAAATCGTTAATCTTCAATCTGAAATCTTTTAGAACAAATCTCTAGGATCTGTTAGTTTTCCAGTAACTGCTGCTGCAGCGGCCATAATTGGACTTGCCAATAATGTTCTTGAACCTGGACCTTGACGACCTTCGAAGTTTCTGTTTGAAGTACTTACTGCATATTTTCCTGCAGGTACTTTATCATCATTCATCGCTAAACAAGCGGAACAACCTGGCTGACGCAATACAAAACCAGCTTCAGTAAGAATGTCTAAAAGACCCTCTTCTTTAATCTGAGCTTCTACCACGTGAGAACCTGGAACTAACCAAGCCGTAACATTATCTGCTTTTTTTCTTCCTTTTACAATTTCTGTAAAAGCTCTAAAATCTTCAATTCTACCATTGGTACAACTTCCCAAGAAAACAAAATCAATTGGTTTGCCAATCATCACGTCATTTTCTTCAAAGCCCATGTAAGCTAAAGATTTTTTATATGTTTCCTCGCCACCTTCTACTTGGTTAGCGTTTGGAATATTTTTTGAGATACCAATTCCCATTCCAGGATTTGTACCATAAGTAATCATTGGTTCAATATCTGCAGCATTGATGTTTAATTCTGCATCAAAAATAGCATCAGCATCAGTTTTTAATGTTTTCCAATATTCAACTGCTTTTGTCCAAGCTTCGCCTTTTGGAGCGTATAATCTTCCTTCTAAGAAATCGAATGTTTTTTGGTCAGGAGCAATCATGCCACCACGAGCACCCATTTCGATACTTAAGTTACAAACAGTCATACGACCTTCCATAGACATGTTTTCAAAAACATCTCCTGCATATTCTGCGAAATATCCTGTACCTCCAGAAGTAGTTAATTGAGAAATAATATAAAGGGCAACGTCTTTTGGTCCCACACCTTTGCTTAACTCACCATTCACGTTGATGCGCATTTTCTTTGGTTTTGGTTGCATGATACATTGAGTAGCCATAACCATTTCTACCTCAGAAGTTCCGATACCAAAAGCAATAGCACCAAAAGCACCATGTGTAGAAGTGTGTGAATCTCCACAAACAATAGTTGCACCAGGTAAAGTAATTCCGTTTTCAGGACCTACTACGTGTACGATTCCATTTTTTTGGTGACCTAATCCCCAGTGAGAAATACCATATTCTGCTGCGTTGTCTTCTAATGCTTTTAATTGATTGGCAGATAAAGCATCAGCAACAGGCAAGTGTTGGTTTATTGTTGGTGTATTGTGATCGGCAGTTGCAAAAGTGCGTTCTGGGTATAAAACCGAAATCCCTCTTTCTTTTAAACCTAAAAAAGCTACAGGACTAGTAACTTCATGGATGAAATGACGGTCAATAAAAAACACATCTGGTCCATCTTCAATTTTACGCACAACATGCGAATCCCATACTTTGTCAAATAATGTAGTACTCATTTTAAATATTTTTTAAGTGTATTTCTTTTTTTACAACCAAATTATTTACATAAAGTTGTAACAATGGGAACAAATTTAAAAAAAGAAATAAGGTTGTCAATTTTAATATTTCATTATATACGATACCCAAACTGTTTTTACAACACCTTACCTCTTCTGTTATAGGTTTATAGTTTGAATGCCTTCTTTTTATTTTGATATTAAATTTCTTTTTAAAGCTATTTTTATTTTAAATATGTCCAATTTGATAATTTGCAAATTTATCGCTATTTTGGTGTAAACGAGGGTTTTTTGATTCAAAAAATATAACAAAACGAGTTAAAATAGTAATAATTAACAAAATTAGCATCGTGTTTTATTTTCTATAGAGTGCCTTTTTAGGGCTTTTTATATAACTAAAGCAGTATTTTTTTTGGGCTTTTATTTCAATTTGTTTTGGTGAAATACTACGACATCCAAAAAACACACAATGCGTTTATTTTTCTTTTTAATGGGGTGTTATTAAGTGATTTTATCCTAAAAGATGAAGTAATTCGTAGGGTGATTCTTAACGATTATTTTGAATTTTTTTGTTCGGATTTAGGTGTTATTCTATCTAAAAAAATCCTAAATTTGAAATTCATTTTTTGTGATTTTACAGAATTACAAACACTTCAATTCCAGCTATGTACTTAATATTCGATACCGAAACTACAGGATTACCAAAGCGTTGGGGCGCTCCCATTTCAGATACGGATAACTGGCCGCGTTGTATTCAAATCGCTTGGCAGTTACACGACGATATGGGTAAACTAGTCGAGCATCAGGATTATTTGGTGAAGCCCGAAGGGTTTAATATTCCGTATGACGCGGAACGAATTCACGGTATTTCTACGGAATTGGCGGAAGCCGACGGAATTTCGTTGGCAGAAGTTTTAGAAAAATTCAATATCGCTTTAGGCAAAGCCAAATTTATTGTCGGTCAGAATTTAGGTTTTGATATCAATATCATGGGTTGTGAATTTTATAGAATGGGGGTCGAAAGCCAAATGAGTTCCATGCCTATTCTGGATACGTGTACTGAAGTTACTGCTTCTTTATTGCGATTACCAGGTGGCCGAGGAGGTAAATTTAAATTGCCGACTTTAACTGAATTACACTCTTATCTTTTTAATAAACCCTTCGGTGAAGCCCATAATGCTACTGCCGATGTGGAGGCAACTACGCGTTGTTTCTTGGAATTAATTCGTCGAGATGTTTTCACTAAAGAAGAACTCGATGTAGAAATTGGTTATTTTAAAGATTTCCAAAATAAGAATCCACATGAGATTCAGCTTATAGGATTAAAGCATATCAATCTTAAGGAGGCCTCCGAAAAAATTCGCCAGCAGTTTGGAGAGAAACAAGCTCCGGCCGTTTCAAGAGAAGAACTTTCTGAGAATAAAAAGGTACTTATTGATACTGATTTTGTGCATTTGCACAATCACACCCAATTTTCGGTGTTGCAGTCTACTATTAGTATTGCAGCATTAGTAAAAGCGGCGGCACAACAAAAAATGCCTGCGGTTGCCATGACGGATCATGCGAATTTGATGGGTGCTTTTCATTTTGTTCGCGATATTTTATACCATAATAAAGCCGCTGAAGCCAAGAATAAAGCCGCTGTCGCAAATGGTGAAGAACCGACAGAAGTCCAGATGAAACCGATTGTAGGTTGCGAATTTTTTGTATGTGAAGACCATAACAATAAGTCGGTTAAAGACAATGGGTATCAAATAGTACTTTTGGCGAAGACTAAAAAAGGCTATCATAATTTGGCTAAAATGTCTTCCATCGCGTATACCGAAGGTTTTTATTATGTGCCAAGAATAGACAGGAAAGTTATTCAGGAATTCAAAGAAGATATTATTGTTTTGTCTGGAAACCTTTATGGCGAAATCCCAAACAAGATTTTAAATATTGGTGAAAACCAAGCCGAAGAAGCCTTGATTTGGTGGAAAAATGAGTTCAAGGAAGATTTTTATATTGAGGTGATGCGTCACAATCAGGAAGATGAGAATCGAGTGAATGCATCTTTGATTTCATTGGCAAGAAAGCATGATGTCAAGATTATAGCGACGAACAATACTTTTTATATAGACAAAGAAAATTCGAATGCACACGATATTTTGCTTTGTGTGCGTGACGGTGAAAAACAGACAACGCCTATAGGTCGTGGTCGTGGGTATCGTTATGGATTGCCCAATCAGGAATACTATTTCAAGTCGGGAGACGAAATGAAACAGCTTTTTGCAAATTTACCAGAAGCGATTTCTAATATTTCGGAGATTGTTGATAAAATTGAAATTTTCGATTTGGCTCGTGAAGTTTTATTGCCAAAATTTGAAATTCCGGTTGAATTTAATAATCCTGAAGATGCAGTTGATGGCGGAGTACGAGGTGAAAATGCGTATTTAAGGCATTTGACTTTTGAAGGAGCCAATCGCCGTTACAAGGAAATTACACCTGAAATTCAGGAACGACTGGATTTTGAATTATTAACGATATCCAATTCCGGTTATCCGGGATATTTCCTGATTGTACAGGATTTAATTGCTGAAGCGAGAAGTATGGGCGTTTCAGTAGGACCTGGTCGGGGCTCTGCTGCGGGCTCGGTGGTGGCGTATTGTTTGAAAATCACCAATATTGACCCGTTAATGTACAATCTGCTTTTTGAGCGTTTCCTAAACCCCGATCGTGTGTCACTACCCGATATTGATATCGATTTTGATGATGAGGGAAGAAGCAGCGTTATGGATTATGTGATCAGAAAATACGGCTCGAAACAAGTGGCGCAAATTATTACCTATGGTAAAATGGCAACGAAATCGGCTATTCGAGATACCGCCCGTGTTTTGGATTTACCTTTATTCGAAGCCGATAAAATTGCAAAATTGATTCCAGGTATGATGCCTTCCAAGTGGAATTTAGCGCGATTTTTGAATGAAAAAGAAGATATAATCAAGAAGGCCGTTCGTCCGGAAGAATACGATAAAATAAAAGAATTAATAGGTCTTGCTAATGAAAGCGATTTGGGTGGGGAAACCATTCAGCAGGCCAAAGTTTTAGAAGGGAATCTAAGAAATACAGGAATCCACGCTTGTGGGGTGATTATTACACCAAGCGATATTACGAATTTTGTTCCTGTGGCTACCGCCAAAGATTCCGATTTGTATGTGACTCAATTTGATAACTCGGTCGTAGAAAGTGCCGGTTTGTTGAAGATGGACTTCTTGGGTTTGAAAACCCTAACGTTGATAAAAGATACCGTTAAATTAGTAAAATACAGAACTGGAATCGACCTCAATCCCGATGAATTCCCGATTGATGATTTGAAAACATATGAGCTTTTTCAACGAGGAGAAACGGTAGGGATTTTCCAATATGAGAGTCCCGGAATGCAGAAATACATGAAGGAATTAAAACCGACGGTATTTCCCGATTTGATTGCCATGAATGCGTTGTATCGTCCAGGACCGATTGCCTATATCCCGAGTTTTATTAAACGGAAAAATGGGGAAGAGCCTATCGAATATGATTTGGATGACTGCGAAGAATTACTGAAAGACACCTACGGAATTACCGTTTACCAAGAACAAGTAATGCTTTTGTCCCAGAAACTGGCAGATTTCTCCAAAGGTGATGCCGACGTTTTGCGTAAAGCGATGGGGAAAAAGATGATTGATGTTTTGGCAAAAATGGAGCCAAAATTCATCTCGCAAGCCATGGCAAAAGGACATGCTAAAGATAAATTAGAGAAAATTTGGAATGACTGGAAAGCTTTTGCGGAATACGCGTTTAATAAATCGCACTCGACTTGTTATGCATGGATTGCCTACCAAACGGCATTTTTGAAAGCCAATTATCCAGCCGAATATATGGCTGCGGTTTTGTCTAATAATATGAGTGATATCAAGCAGGTTTCTTTCTTTATGGAGGAATGCAAGCGTATGGGATTACAGGTTTTAGGTCCTGATGTGAATGAGTCGTTTTATAAATTTACCGTAAATGATAATTATGCGGTGCGTTTTGGAATGGGGGCCGTAAAAGGTGTTGGATCTGGAGCTGTGGCTACGATTGTTGAGAATAGAAAAGATGGAAGATACAAGTCGATTTTTGATTTGACCAAACGTATTGATTTGCGTGCAGCGAATAAAAAAGCATTGGAGAATCTGGTTTTGGCTGGAGGATTCGATTCGTTTTTAGGGACAACGAGAGCGCAATATTTTCATGATGATGGTGATGGAATTACCTTTTATGAAAAAGCGATTCGGTATGGAGCTAAATTTCAGGAAAATGAAAATTCATCGCAAGTGAGTTTGTTTGGGGATACCAGCGAAGTGCAAATTGCGGAACCGGTTGTGCCGCCTTGCGAGGATTGGAGTACGATGGAAAAACTTGCCAAAGAGAAAGAGGTTGTTGGGATCTACATCTCGGGGCATCCTTTAGACGATTTTAAATTTGAAATGAAGTATTTCTGCAATTCGAAATTGGAAATGCTTAAAAACATGGAGCTTTACGTGGGTAAAACCCTTGCTTTTGGAGGTATTGTTTCTAATGTACAAAGACGGATAGCCAAAAACGGTAAGGAATGGGCGATTTTTAACTTAGAAGGTTTTGACGAAAGTTTTGAATTTAAAATATTTAATGAAGAGTACCTGAATTTTCATCGATACTTGCTGCCTAATAATTTTGTTTATTTTAAAATCCTGATTAAAGACGGATGGGTTAATAGAGAAACTGGAAAAAAATCCGAACCAAGAATGCAGTTTACTGATGCAAAACAATTACAGGATGTATTGGATATTTACGCTAAGAAATTAATCTTGCTTTTGAACATATCAGATTTAGAAAATGATTTTATCCATAAATTAAGCCACCTCTTTCAAGAAAATAAAGGAGACAATACGGTTTCTTTTGAAATTATGGAACTGGAGAAAATAAAACGACTAGTTACCGTAGCTCCTGTTGAAATAGAAAATGAGGAAGAAGTTTTTGTCGATGAAAATGAAGATTCTGAAATGGAAGCTCTCGAAATTCCAGAGATAAATACTGAAGCAAAAGTGGAAGAAGTCGAAGAAATTAAGGTTGTAACCAAGTTGACGATGCCGAGCAGAAAATTGAAAATCAAAATTTCGAATGAATTGTTGGTAGAGCTGGAGAAAATGCAGATTAACTTTAAGTTGAATTAGAGCACAATGCCCTAGCCCTGATGGAAGCGACATCCTTTCCTTGCCTTCTTTAGGCAAGGAAAGGATGTCGCTTCCATCAGGATATAGCTCCTGAATTTACTGAAAATAGCAATTGACAATACACTTATAATCAAAACTAATTTATGAATGGCGTTTGATTAGTTTTTAATTTCTAAATTTGTACTCAGGTTTGAAACCTTAAACATTTAAATAAAAAAATATGGCATTAGCAATAACAGACGCTACTTTTGATGAAGTAGTTTTGAAATCAGACAAACCGGTAATGGTGGATTTTTGGGCAGCATGGTGTGGACCTTGTAGAATGGTTGGACCAATCATTGACGAAATCAGCGAAGAATACGCAGGAAAAGTAGTAGTGGGAAAAGTTGACGTTGACGCAAACCAAGAATTTGCTGCAAAATACGGAGTGAGAAATATTCCAACTGTGTTGGTTTTTCATAACGGAGAAGTAGTAGGAAAACAAGTAGGAGTTGCTCCGAAACAAACCTACGCAGATAGTTTAGACGCTTTGTTGTAATCGATAGATTATGATTTACATAGAATCTGTACGGATTCAGATAAAAGGTTTGGCGAAAGTCAGGCCTTTTTTTTGTTTAAGCTGAATTTATTTAAGCTTCCCGATTTAGTTTTATTTCTCTAATATTTTAATTTTTAAATCATTCCATCTTTTACTACATTTGAGATATGAAGATTGAATCGCAAATAGAGAAAATTTCCAGTTTTCAGCATCTTGAATTGCTGGCCAATCAGGTTGTGGAGGGTTTTATTTCGGGCATGCATAAAAGTCCGTTTCATGGATTTTCGGCAGAATTTGCGGAGCATAAGGTCTATAATGTGGGTGAAAGCACTAAACACATCGATTGGAAGTTATTTGCCAAAACGGATCGTTTGTATACGAAACGATTTGAGGAAGAGACGAATTTACGTTGCCACATCATCATCGATAATTCCTCTTCGATGCATTATCCTAAATTAAAAGACAGTCAGCAATTCTATGAAAACAAAATTGGCTTCTCGGTTTTGGCTTCGGCAGTTTTAATGAATCTTTTAAAGAAGCAACGCGATGCTGTGGGACTAAGTGTGTTTTCGGACAAATATGAGTATTACGCGCCTGAAAAAGGCAGCGATCGCCATCACAGAATGATTTTGAACGCACTTGAAGGACTGCTGGAAAAACCTACAGTCAAAAAAAGTACTGATACTATTACATTCTTACACCAAATAGCCGAGAAAATCCACCGTCGTTCGATGATTATCCTATTTACGGATATGTTTCAGTCCGGTTCTGATACATCTGGAGAAGAAGCACTATTTAATGCCCTGCAACATTTGAAACACAACAAGCATAAAGTGGTTTTATTTCATGTTGTGGATAACAAAACGGAGCTGAATTTTGACTTTGACAATGCGCCAAGAAAGTTTATTGATGTAGAATCGGGTGAAGAAGTAGCAGTTTTTGCAGATAATGTAAAAGAAGAATACGAAAAACAGGCAGAAAGTTACTTCAAGAAGCTGGCGTTAACCTGCGCGCAAAACCGAATAAAGTACATTCCGGTAAGTGTAGGTGAAAGTTTTGAAAAAATTTTAATGGCATACTTAGTTGAAAAACAAAACTTTGGGTGATACGGCGAATTTTTATCAAATATTTTTTCAAAAAACGCTTGCGTAAACGGAAATCTATTGTATCTTTGCCACCGCAATAAAGCAGCAGGTTTGGTAGTTCAGTTGGTTAGAATACATGCCTGTCACGCATGGGGTCGCGGGTTCGAGTCCCGTCCAGACCGCTAATATTGGGGAAAGCCTTTCGTAACTGAAAGGCTTTTTTGCCCCAATAAGGTATCTAAAGCTAGTTGTGTTGTTTGCTGCGAATTTGTAACTCGTAGCGGGTTTAGTAGTTAGACCAATGAAAAGCTTTCCACTTTTGTGGATAGCTTTTTTGATTAAAAATAAAGCAGGTTTGGTAGTTCAGTTGGTTAGAATACATGCCTGTCACGCATGGGGTCGCGGGTTCGAGTCCCGTCCAGACCGCTAGATTTAAGAAAGCCTTTCGTAACTGAAAGGCTTTTTTGATTTCAGGAAGTTTGTAGGTTAAAGCGAATTAATTAGGAGTAATCCTAAAATCTGTGGAGTGATGGAAATTTAGTACGTGTTATTAGTCTAAAAGGTTTAAATTCTATAGGATTGTTTGTTATAAGGTTTTTTGGATTTAATTCATAATCCTTATATTGATTCACGGGAATCCAAAGCAATACGTTTCGATTAAAATAGTTATTTGGGCGCTCCCCATTATAAAAAAGAGGCAACTATCATTATGGGTAGTTGCTTCTTTTGTTATAATGGGTCGGGCTATTCGCTGCAAGTCCTCGAAAAATTCCATTTCATTTCATTTTTCTGTGGGCTTTTCGCTGCTATCCCTAGCGCGGGTACTGTTTCAATCGAGTTTATTATTTCGCCGAAGGAGAAATCTTCATGACCAATATTAATATTGTGTCCTTATATATAGGAGCGAAGTATCAACTATTCTGAGTCCCTATATATAATGATAGCTATTAATCCTATCTATTTCGTCACCCTCTCCTTCGGAGAGGGCCGGGGAGAGGAAAAAAAGTTTAGTTTCAAGATTCATGTTTTCAGCGAGTTAAATCCAAGATTAAAGAAACATTAAAAAAAGTGTTTAAAAAAGCTTGTAAAAGGGAATAAAGGAGCTACTTTTGCACCCGCAATGACGCAGAGGTTCTTTAATATACTGGCAAGTAAAACGAATTAAACAAGAAAATTTATTTTCTAAAAAAGATTCAGAAAAGCTTGTGAGATTAGAAAACGCTTACTACATTTGCACCCCGCAAAACAAGCGAAGTTCCTTGAAAGACTGATAAGAAAACGAGAAGAAATTGGGAATAAAAATTTCCAAAAAAAACTTCAAAAATTTCTTGCCAGTTAAGAAAAGAAGTTGCACTTTTGCACCCGCTTTGAGAAACACTTTAAGGAGAGTTAACAAGGTAAATAAACTGAAATAAGATTCAGTTTAAAATAAAGCAGAACACGTTCCTAGACATATTGAATTGACAGCCGTTTTGAAAGAGATTTCAAAACAAAAGAATAAGAGTAATAGAATCGATAGATTTGAAAAAACCACTAGAATTTAGTCGAATATAAAAAAGAGTTCAAATTTATTTGGATTCGCACAATATACGATGAAGAGTTTGATCCTGGCTCAGGATGAACGCTAGCGGCAGGCTTAACACATGCAAGTCGAGGGGTATAGTTCTTCGGAACTAGAGACCGGCGCACGGGTGCGTAACGCGTATGCAATCTACCTTTCACAAAGGGATAGCCCAGAGAAATTTGGATTAATACCTTATAGTATAACCCAACCGCATGGTTGAGTTATTAAAGATTTATCGGTGAAAGATGAGCATGCGTCCCATTAGCTAGTTGGTAAGGTAACGGCTTACCAAGGCAACGATGGGTAGGGGTCCTGAGAGGGAGATCCCCCACACTGGTACTGAGACACGGACCAGACTCCTACGGGAGGCAGCAGTGAGGAATATTGGACAATGGGCGCAAGCCTGATCCAGCCATGCCGCGTGCAGGATGACGGTCCTATGGATTGTAAACTGCTTTTGTACAGGAAGAAACAGTTCTACGTGTAGAACCTTGACGGTACTGTAAGAATAAGGATCGGCTAACTCCGTGCCAGCAGCCGCGGTAATACGGAGGATCCAAGCGTTATCCGGAATCATTGGGTTTAAAGGGTCCGTAGGCGGTTTAGTAAGTCAGTGGTGAAAGCCCATCGCTCAACGGTGGAACGGCCATTGATACTGCTAAACTTGAATTATTAGGAAGTAACTAGAATATGTAGTGTAGCGGTGAAATGCTTAGAGATTACATGGAATACCAATTGCGAAGGCAGGTTACTACTAATGGATTGACGCTGATGGACGAAAGCGTGGGTAGCGAACAGGATTAGATACCCTGGTAGTCCACGCCGTAAACGATGGATACTAGCTGTTGGAAGCAATTTCAGTGGCTAAGCGAAAGTGATAAGTATCCCACCTGGGGAGTACGTTCGCAAGAATGAAACTCAAAGGAATTGACGGGGGCCCGCACAAGCGGTGGAGCATGTGGTTTAATTCGATGATACGCGAGGAACCTTACCAAGGCTTAAATGTAGATTGACCGGTTTGGAAACAGACTTTTCGCAAGACAATTTACAAGGTGCTGCATGGTTGTCGTCAGCTCGTGCCGTGAGGTGTCAGGTTAAGTCCTATAACGAGCGCAACCCCTGTTGTTAGTTGCCAGCGAGTCATGTCGGGAACTCTAACAAGACTGCCAGTGCAAACTGCGAGGAAGGTGGGGATGACGTCAAATCATCACGGCCCTTACGCCTTGGGCTACACACGTGCTACAATGGCCGGTACAGAGAGCAGCCACTGGGCGACCAGGAGCGAATCTATAAAACCGGTCACAGTTCGGATCGGAGTCTGCAACTCGACTCCGTGAAGCTGGAATCGCTAGTAATCGGATATCAGCCATGATCCGGTGAATACGTTCCCGGGCCTTGTACACACCGCCCGTCAAGCCATGGAAGCTGGGGGTGCCTGAAGTCGGTGACCGCAAGGAGCTGCCTAGGGTAAAACTGGTAACTAGGGCTAAGTCGTAACAAGGTAGCCGTACCGGAAGGTGCGGCTGGAACACCTCCTTTCTAGAGCCTAAATGTTAGTTAAGGATTAAGTTTTAAGGATTAAGTTTTAAGTTGAAAATGCTTACTACTTCCTACTTATTACTTATGAATAGCACTTTTAGGAAAGAAGACGAAAGTTCGAATTGGAAACAAATGTTGAAATTTTATTACTCTTGCTGTTAGTTCAAATAATACCATTTAAGAATAAGAGTGTCTCGTAGCTCAGCTGGTTAGAGTACTACACTGATAATGTAGGGGTCGACAGTTCGAGTCTGTCCGAGACAACTATTTAAACTTAAAAAATCCTGAAATAAATTCAGGATAAAAAGAAGAAATTCTAGAGTTGAGGCGTTATGAAAGTATTTCATAATTCATAATTCACAATTCATAATTAAAAAAGATTGGGGGATTAGCTCAGCTGGCTAGAGCGCCTGCCTTGCACGCAGGAGGTCAACGGTTCGACTCCGTTATTCTCCACGAAAAGAGTGATCAGCTTACAGTGGTCAGTACTCAGTTTCGACTGAATACTAAAAACTGAACACTGAACACTTGTTTTAAAGTTCATTGACATATTGAGATAAGAAAATAATAAAAAGTAGAAAGCATTTTCTGTAGATGCGTTGCATTGCAACGCATCTACAGAAGAAACGGTCCTAATTAATTTTAGGATTGGTACAATAAGCAAAATAAGGGCGTATGGGGGATGCCTTGGCTCTCAGAGGCGATGAAGGGCGTGATAAGCTGCGAAAAGCTACGGGGATTGGCACACACGATATGATCCGTAGATACCCGAATGGGGCAACCCACTATGTTGAAGACATAGTACACCGATAGGTGGGCAAACCCGCTGAACTGAAACATCTAAGTAGGCGGAGGAGAAGAAAACAAAAGTGATTCCGTAAGTAGTGGCGAGCGAACGCGGATTAGCCCAAACCAAAGTTGTTACGGCAATTTTGGGGTTGTAGGACCACGACATTTGTTGCGGATAGAATTAGAATCTACTGGAAAGTAGAGCCAAAGAAGGTGATAGCCCTGTATAAGTAATAGAAGATAACGATAGTGGTATCCTGAGTAGGGCGGGACACGAGAAATCCTGTCTGAATTTGGCGGGACCATCCGCTAAGGCTAAATACTCCTGAGAGACCGATAGTGAACCAGTACCGTGAGGGAAAGGTGAAAAGAACCGTGAATAACGGAGTGAAATAGATCCTGAAACCATACGCTTACAAGCGGTCGGAGCCCTTTCGTGGGGTGACGGCGTGCCTTTTGCATAATGAGCCTACGAGTTAACGTTGCTGGCAAGGATAAGTGGTTAAGCCACGGATCCGTAGCGAAAGCGAGTCTGAATAGGGCGCTTTAGTCAGTAGTGTTAGACGCGAAACCGTGTGATCTACCCATGGGCAGGATGAAGCGCTGGTAACACAGTGTGGAGGTCCGAACCGGTTGACGTTGAAAAGTCTTCGGATGACCTGTGGGTAGGGGTGAAAGGCCAATCAAACTCGGAAATAGCTCGTACTCCCCGAAATGCATTTAGGTGCAGCGTTATGCGTAAAGTTATATAGAGGTAGAGCTACTGATTGGATGCGGGGGCTTCACCGCCTACCAATTCCTGACAAACTCCGAATGCTATATAATGTTTCATAACAGTGAGGGCTTGGGTGCTAAGGTCCAAGTCCGAGAGGGAAAGAACCCAGACCATCAGCTAAGGTCCCCAAATATACGCTAAGTTGAAAGAACGAGGTTTGTCTGCCCAGACAGCTAGGATGTTGGCTTGGAAGCAGCCATTCATTTAAAGAGTGCGTAACAGCTCACTAGTCGAGCGGACGAGCATGGATAATAATCGGGCATAAGCGTATTACCGAAGCTATGGATTTGTAATTTATTACAAGTGGTAGGGGAGCATTCTAACAGGGTAGAAGGTGTGTCGTAAGGCATGCTGGACTGGTTAGAAAAGAAAATGTAGGCATAAGTAACGATAATGCGGGCGAGAAACCCGCACACCGAAAGACTAAGGTTTCCACAGCTATGCTAATCAGCTGTGGGTTAGTCGGGACCTAAGGCGAACCCGAAAGGGACAGTCGATGGACAACGGGTTAATATTCCCGTACTAGTTATTACTGTGATGGGGTGACGGAGTGATGAAAGCGCCGCGAACTGACGGAATAGTTCGTTGAAGTACCTACCTATAAGCTGCGCAGGCAAATCCACGCGGCTTGGGGAAATACGATAGTACTCGGAGTCTTCGGACAAAGAGATAGTGCGCCTAAGGGCTTCCAAGAAAAACCTCTAAACTTCAGGTAATAAGTACCCGTACCGCAAACCGACACAGGTAGTCGAGGAGAGAATCCTAAGGTGCTCGAGAGATGCATGGCTAAGGAATTAGGCAAAATAGACCCGTAACTTCGGGAGAAGGGTCGCCAGCAGCAATGCTGGCCGCAGTGAAGAGGTCCAGGCGACTGTTTATCAAAAACACAGGGCTCTGCAAAATCGTAAGATGAAGTATAGGGCCTGACACCTGCCCGGTGCTGGAAGGTTAAGAGGAGATGTTATCTTCGGAGAAGCATTGAATTGAAGCCCCAGTAAACGGCGGCCGTAACTATAACGGTCCTAAGGTAGCGAAATTCCTTGTCGGGTAAGTTCCGACCTGCACGAATGGTGTAACGATCTGGACACTGTCTCAGCCATGAGCTCGGTGAAATTGTAGTAGCGGTGAAGATGCCGCTTACCCGCAGTGGGACGAAAAGACCCTGTGCACCTTTACTATAGCTTAGTATTGACCTTGGATAAATGATGTGTAGGATAGGTTGGAGACTGTGAAGTGGCGTCGCTAGGCGTTGTGGAGTCATTGTTGAAATACAACCCTTTGTTTATCTGAGGCCTAACCCCGTAATGCGGGGGACATTGCTTGGTGGGTAGTTTGACTGGGGTGGTCGCCTCCAAAAGAGTAACGGAGGCTTCTAAAGGTTCCCTCAGTACGCTTGGTAACCGTGCGTAGAGTGCAATGGCATAAGGGAGCTTGACTGAGAGACATACAGGTCGATCAGGTACGAAAGTAGAGCATAGTGATCCGGTGGTTCCGCATGGAAGGGCCATCGCTCAAAGGATAAAAGGTACGCCGGGGATAACAGGCTGATCTCCCCCAAGAGCTCATATCGACGGGGGGGTTTGGCACCTCGATGTCGGCTCGTCACATCCTGGGGCTGGAGAAGGTCCCAAGGGTTGGGCTGTTCGCCCATTAAAGTGGCACGCGAGCTGGGTTCAGAACGTCGTGAGACAGTTCGGTCTCTATCTACTGTGGGCGCAAGAAATTTGAGTGGATCTGATTCTAGTACGAGAGGACCGAATTGGACAAACCTCTAGTGTATCTGTTGTCACGCCAGTGGCATCGCAGAGTAGCTACGTTTGGAAGGGATAAGCGCTGAAAGCATATAAGCGCGAAACCCACCACAAGATGAGATTTCTTTTAAGGGTCGTAGGAGATGACTACGTTGATAGGCTATAGATGTAAAGGCAGTAATGTCATAGTCGAGTAGTACTAATAACCCGTAAGCTTATGTACGCTTTTCCCCGGGGCAACCCGGGGAAGAAACTTTCTAATACTTTTTGTTTTCTTTATCTCAGTATGTTAAGATATTATGTAATTGATGTTTATTTTACAATATAAACAACATTACAGTAATTGCCCAAAGCAATTATAACCTCTTAAGGTGGTTATTGCGGCGGGGCTCACCTCTTCCCATCCCGAACAGAGTAGTTAAGCCCGCCTGCGCAGATGGTACTGCAGTTATGTGGGAGAGTATGTCGTCGCCTTTCTTT
>NZ_JSYM01000003.1 GCF_000812945.1 Flavobacterium sp. AED | reverse complement strand
CAGGATTGGCACCTGCAGATTATACATTGTATGTAAGAAACCTTGCTGACAATACATGTATCACCCCATCGGCTTCCGTAACAACAATTAATGCAATTCCAACTCCTCCAGTTGTACCAACAAGTACCAGTGTCGTACAACCAACTTGTGGAACTCCATCAGGAAGTATAGCGATAGCAACCCAATCTGGCGTTGAATATAGTTTGGATGGAATAACGTATCAGTCATCGAATACCTTTACAGGATTGGCACCTGCCGATTATACATTGTATGTAAGGAATCTTGCGGACAACTCATGTCTAAATTTATCAACCTCGCTAGTAACAATTAATCAAATACCAACTCCTCCAGTTGTACCAACAATGGTAAGTACGCTTCAACCAACATGTGCTGTACCCTCAGGGACTATAGTAGTGGCTGCACAATCTGGTGTCGAGTATAGTTTAGATGGAACTACGTATCAAACTTCAAGTATGTTTTCTGGATTAGCTCCAAATAATTATATCTTATATGCAAGAAATATTGCTGATAATACATGTTCTGTTCAAAGTACTTTAAGTGTAACAATCGATCCTCTTCCTCCATTACCGTTAACACCAACATTGGCACAAATTACACAGCCAACTTGTTTACAACCTATGGGTAGAATTCAGATTACTGCACAAGCGAATGTTCAATATAGTTTAGGAAATGGATATCAAGACGATCCAGAGTTTTTAAATTTAGCGCCTGGAAAATATACAATAAGTGTGCGATTTACAAATAGTATTGCTTGTATCAGTACAGGTTCTCAAATAACTATTAATCCTATTCCTCCACAAATTCAATTTCAAATTTCAGGAGAATGTGATTCTAAAGATTATGTTTTAACTGCAAGTCCAATTGCATCTTCGTATGATTCAAGCAATGTTGATTATCAATGGAAAGATAGTGCTGGAGCTCTTATTGGAACAAATTCTAATGTTTTAAATGTATCTGATGTGATTGCATCTACCACAGGTCAAGAGGTATTTCCTATTAAGTATAGTTTAACTGTAAAATCAATTGCAACTGGTTGTGAAACAACGGATAATGTTACAATTGAATCTATTTATTGTAACATCCAAAAAGGAATTTCTCCTGATGGTAATGGGTCAAATGACTATTTTGATTTAAGATTAATGGATGTAAAAAACTTAGAAATATTTGATAGATATGGTATTAAAGTTTACAATCAGACTAATTATACTGATCAATGGAAAGGCCAGTCTGACAAAGGAAATGAGCTTCCAAGCGCAACCTATTACTATGTGATACAATTCAATAATGGAGAAACAAAAACAGGTTGGATTTATTTAATCAGAGAAAAATAGTAATTAATAAATTTATAGGTTATGAAATTTTCATAGACTAATAAATCGAAAAATAAACAGATATGAACAAAATATTTTTGACGTCTCTTTTGGTTCTTATTACCTATATGGATGTAAAAGCACAACAAGATCCACATTATACCCAATATATGTATAATATGAATGTAATTAATCCAGCTTATGCAGGATCAAAAGAAAATATTTCTTTTGGTCTTTTGTACCGAAAACAATGGGTAAATATAGAAGATGCTCCAACGACCTTTAGCTTTTCGGGGCATACGCCCGTAGGAAAAAATGTCGGTTTAGGATTGTCGTTTATTTCTGATAAAATTGGTCCGGTTACGGAACAAAATGTATACGGCGATTTCTCTTATACGTTGAAATTAGGAGATGTACAACGATTAGCTTTTGGATTGAAAGCTGGTGCCTCTTTTCACAAAGTAGGACTTAGGGATATACAATCTAGTTTGCCAGATCCTTCTGAAGGTATTTTTGGAGAAGATATAAATGACGTGGCATTAAATTTAGGAACAGGTGTTTTTTATTACACGGATAAATATTATGTGTCATTATCGGTACCTAATGTTTTAAAGGCAGCGCATTTGGATTATAACGGGCGTGAATACGGTTCAGATGTATCGCACTATTTTTTAACAGCAGGATATGTGTTTGACCTTAATTATGAGTTGAAATTTAAGCCTTCTTTTATGTTGAAGTCAGCATTTAATGTAAAACCTTCTCTCGATCTTTCTGCCAATTTTTTGTACCAAGAAAAGTTTGAAATAGGTGCTACATATAGATTAGAAGATAGTTTTGGAGCAATGATTAATTTTGCAATAACACCGGAATTAAGAATAGGTTATGCATACGATCATGTTATTTCGGATTTAAAAGTTACTGCGCCGTCTTCTCATGAATTCATATTATTATATGATTTGTTTGTTTCGAAAAAAGTTTCACGTTCTCCAAGATTTTTCTAATATTAAATTTATAATTAATGAAAAAATATACCCTATTGTTCTTTTTTGTGCTCAATGTAATTTCGCTTACCGCACAAAATAAAGATACTAAGAATGCAGATGAGTTATTTGACAGATATGAATATGTTCAAGCGGTTAAAGAATATTTAGCTTTAGTCGAAAAAGGGAAAGCAGATGTATATGTGTATAAGCAACTCGGAGATAGTTATTATAACATGTATAATTTTGTTGAAGCTGAAAAATGGTATAAGCAAGCTGTAAAGACTAAACAGGATGCAGAAACATATTATAAATATGCTCAGGTGTTAAAATCTAACGGTAAATATGCAGAATCTGATGCTCAAATGAAAGTATTTGCAGGTATGTTACCTAATGATGAAAGAACCAAGGTATTCAATGAAAACCCAAATTATCTCTCTAAACTTGAACAGAAAGAAAAATTATTTATATTGGAGAAAATAAATATTAATTCTGAAAAATCTGATTTTGGAGCTATACTTTATAATAATGTACTCTATTTTGCAAGTGCAAGAAATGAAAACGGAAAAATCTATGGATGGAATAACGAACCCTATTTAGATCTATATCAATCAAATTATAAAGAAGAAAACGCGACTTATTCAGAGCCTACGCTAATTTCAGAATTAAACACAGTTTATCATGAAGGTCCTTTGACGATGACAAAAGATGGTAATACAATTTATTTTTCTAGTGAAAGTTTTAAAGACAAGCTATTTGAAAAAGATAAAGCAAAGAAAATAAAATACGGACAGGTAAGTTTGTATAAAGCTGTTAAAGAAAATGATAAATGGACTGCAATTACAGCGCTTCCATTTAATAGTAAAAGTTATTCTACCGGAAATCCATCTATTGACAAAGAAGGGAATTTTCTTTATTTCGCTTCAAATATGCCAGGATCAATTGGTGGAACTGATATCTGGAAAGTAGCAATAAATTCAGATGGGAGCTTTGGCTCACCTGAAAATTTAGGAAATAAAATAAATACGGTAGGGGATGAAAACTTTCCTTTTGTTACGGACGATTCTGTTTTGTATTTTTCTTCGAATGGTCTAACAGGTTTTGGAGGTTTAGATGTTTTTGCTGTAGACTTAAATAAAAATGGGATTCCAAATAATGTTGGAAATCCTGTAAATACAGAAAAAGATGATTTTGCATTTACATTTAACAAAGAAAAAAATATTGGATATTTGTCCAGTAATCGATCTGGTGTAGATCATATTTATAGTGCAGTACCAGTTTGTAAAGGACAAATTTTAGCGATAGTAAAAAACGCAAAAAATAATGCTGTTTTGGCTGATTCCAGAGTAATTATTTTAGATGAAAATAATACTATTTTAGATACTAAAATATCTAATGAAAAAGGGGAAGTGTCATATGAAGTTGATTGCCAAAAGCCATATTTATTAGAAGTGCACAAAGATGGATTTATTACTAAATCATTTCCGGTTTCTAAAATTGAAAAAGGGACTGTGAGTATTGATGCTGCTATAGATCCAATTGAGGTTACAGTAACTGAAAAAGAAATTATATTGAATCCTATATATTTCGAATACAATAAAAGCAATATAACTAAACAAGGAGCTAAGGAACTCGATAAATTAGTTTATGTAATGTCACAAAATGATAAGTTGGTTATTTATGTTAAGTCTCATACAGATTCAAGAGGTAGTGATGAATATAATTTAAATCTTTCGGATAGAAGAGCTAACGCTACTATACAATATATCATTTCAAAAGGAATTAGTGCTGATAAGATATCAGGAAAAGGCTTTGGTGAATCAGAACCAAAAGTAGCTTGTGGAGATAATTGTACTGATGATGAGCATGCCTTAAACAGACGTTCAGAGTTTATGATTATTAAATAAAATTCAATCGGAATTATAACAAAAGAGGATGTTCAATTGAGCATCCTCTTTTTGTTTATTGTAAAAATCACTTAAATTTTTATAGTTTATTAACCATGAATGGTTTCATTTTTACCATAATTAGTAATGATGGAAGTTTCAAATTCAATCCATGCAGCCCATCGTTTGTCTACGTCAACATTATCAGCATATTTTCGTGCAAATCCCAAGAAAGTGGTGTAATGTCCAGCTTCTGAAATCATAAGATCGCGATAAAAAGTAGCTAATTCTGGGTCTTTTATGTTTTCGGATAGGACTTTAAAACGCTCGCAACTTCTGGCTTCAATCATGGCAGAAAATAACAATCGATCACATAAAGCATCTTTTCGGCTACCATCTTTTTTCATAAATTTGAAAAGTTCATTTACATAATGGTCTTTACGCTCTCGTCCTAAAGTTAGACCTTTACTTTTTATTAGGTTATGAACCAATTGGAGGTGGTCTAATTCTTCTTTTGCTATAATCAACATTTCGGTTACTAATTCCTCTAATTCAGAATTGTAAGTAACTAAACTTATCGCATTTGAGGCTGCTTTTTGTTCGCACCAAGCATGATCGGTTAAGATTTCTTCTATATTTGATTCAACTATATTTACCCAACGTGGGTCTGTGGCTAATTTTAATCCTAACATCTTATTGGAATTTATTTAATGCAAAATTAGTCTTTTCTTACTGATTTTTCTTTGAAATGATATAATTGCCATCTAAATAGCATTATTTTGCAGTTGAAATTATAATAATTATGAATCAGGTTCAAAAGCTTTTAGTTATTGGTTTTGTTTGGCCAGAGCCCAATTCATCGGCAGCGGGGGGAAGGATGATGCAATTGATTTCGCTTTTTAAAGCGCAAGGATTTAGCATAACGTTTGCAAGTCCAGCACAGAATAGTGAATTTATGGTCGATTTAGAAGAACATGAAGTTGATAAAAAATCAATTGAGTTAAATAATTCTAGTTTTGATGATTTTGTAAAAGAACTGAATCCGACTGTAGTTTTGTTTGATCGTTTTATGATGGAAGAACAATTTGGTTGGCGCGTTGCCGAAAATTGTCCTAATGCATTGCGATTGTTAGATACTGAAGATTTACACTGTTTACGCTTAGCACGACAAAAGGCATTTAAGGAAAATCGATTATTTAGTGTGACTGATTTGTTTCTTGAAGATGTTGCTAAACGAGAAATTGCCAGCATTTTACGTTGTGATCTGTCTTTGATGATTTCTGAATTTGAAATGGAATTATTAAAATCCGTTTTTAAAATTGATAAAACGTTGTTGTATTATTTACCCTTTTTATTGGAACCAATCGAGATTGCTCAGCTTCAAGAATTACCTTTATTTGAAAATCGAAAAAACTTTATTTTTATTGGAAATTTTCTTCATGAACCCAATTGGAATGCAGTTCAGTACTTAAAAGAAACAATTTGGCCTTTAATTAGAAAAGAATTACCACAAGCTGTTTTGCATATTTATGGAGCGTATCCTTCGCAAAAAGTACTGCAATTGCATAATAATAAAGAAGGTTTTTTAATTATGGGTCGTGCGAATGATGCCCAAGAAGTAGTTTGCAATGCTCGAGTTGTTTTGGCGCCTTTGCGTTTTGGCGCAGGTATAAAAGGGAAATTATTGGAAGCAATGCTATGTGGTACACCAAGTGTTACTACAACTATTGGAGGTGAATCAATGTTTGGCGATTTACCTTGGAATGGCTTTATTGTTGATGAACCTAGTATTTTTGCAGATAGGGCCGTTCAATTGTATCAAGATGAAATTATTTGGCAACAAGCACAACATAGTGGAATAAAAATTATAAATAAACGGTACCAGAAAAAAATATTCGAGGATGATTTTTCAAAAGTAGTTGAGTTGTTACAATCCGATTTACAAAAACACCGTTTGACTAACTTTATGGGAGCTATGTTGCAACATCATACGTTGAACAGTACAAAGTATATGTCCCGTTGGATAGAAGCAAAGAATAAATAAAAAATCCCGTCAAGTTTTAAAACAAGACGGGATTTGTATTTTAAAGACCAAGTTATTACGCAAGCATCGTAACTGGGTTTTCTATGAATTGTTTCAATGTTTGTAAAAATTGTGCTCCTGTAGCGCCATCAATTGTTCTGTGATCACAAGCTAAAGAGAGCATCATTGTATTTCCTACTACAATTTGTCCATTTTTCACTACCGGTTTTTCTACAATAGCTCCTACTGAAAGGATTGCAGAGTTCGGTTGGTTGATGATAGAATTGAATTCAGTGATACCAAACATTCCAAGATTAGAAACAGTAAAAGTACTTCCTTCCATTTCAGTAGGTAATAATTTTTTGTTTTTAGCTCTTCCTGCAAGATCTCTTACATTTCCACCAATTTGAGATAAACTCATAGCATCAGTAAATCGTAATACAGGAACTACAAGTCCGTCTTCAACAGCTACGGCAACTCCAATATTCACGTGATGGTTGATGATGATAGCATCTTCTCTCCACTGTGAGTTTATTTTTGGATGTTTTTTCAAAGCTAATGCACAAGCTTTTATCACCATGTCGTTAAAAGATACTTTTGTATCTGGAACACTGTTAATGATAGCTCTTGATTTCATTGCATCATCCATAGTTACTTCTATTACTAAGTTGTAATGTGGAGCTGTAAATAAAGATTCTGCTAAACGTTTAGCAATAATTTTTCGCATTTGCGAATTCTTGATTTCTTCTGTGAAAACTTCTCCTGCAGGAACAAATGGTTTTGCTGCAGCAACAGTTTCTGTTTTGGCTGGTGCAGCAGTTGCTGGCGTAGAAGCAGTTTGTGGTGTGAAGTTTTCGATATCGCTTTTTACGATACGTCCGTTTTCACCTGAACCCTTCACTTGAGTCAGTTGGATTCCTTTATCACTTGCAATTTTCTTTGCTAATGGTGACGCTAAAATTCGTTGTGCATCAGTTGATGCTTCTTGTACAATTGATTCTGCTTTTTCAGCTGTTGCTGATTTTGCTTCTTCAGTTGCAACAGGAGCTTGTGGAGCTCCTCCTGTTTTATAATTTTCAGCAATACCGCTAATGTTAGTTCCTTCAGGTCCAATGATGGCTAAAAGACTATCAACAGGTGCCGTATTTCCTTCTTCAATTCCTATGTATAATAGAGTTCCTTCGTTGAAAGATTCAAATTCCATTGTTGCTTTATCGGTTTCAATTTCAGCAAGAATATCACCTTCGGTAATTTTATCACCTACTTTTTTCAACCAAGTAGCTACTGTACCTTCTGTCATGGTATCGCTCAATCGAGGCATCGTAACGACGATTACTCCTTTTGGTAAAGAAGCTGCAGAAGCAGTTGTTTCTTCTTTTTTAACTTCTGGAGCTGCTGCAGTTTCAGCAACGGCAGGTTTAGCTTCTTCAGTTGTGGGAGTTGTTTTTCCAGCTATTAAAGCTGAAACATCTTCACCTTCATTTCCTATTATTGCCAATAGAGAGTCTACTGGTGCAGTTTCTCCTTCTGGAATACCAATATATAAAAGAGTTCCTTCATTGAAAGACTCAAATTCCATTGTTGCTTTGTCAGTTTCAATTTCTGCAAGGATATCACCTTCGCTGATTTTGTCTCCTACTTTTTTTAGCCAAGTCGCTACCGTTCCTTCCGTCATAGTATCGCTCAAACGAGGCATTGTTATTATTGTTGCCATAATTGATTTATAGTTTATGAGGTAAAAATGGATAGTTTTCTTGATCGTATACTACGTCGTATAATTGTTGGATTTCAGGATAAGGGGATTCTTCAGCGAATTTTACGCATTCTTCCACTAAATCTTTTACTCTTTGATCAATTACTTCAATCTCTTCCTCAGTAGCATATTTTTGATCTTTAATTACATCTAAAACTTGTGTAATTGGATCTATTTTTTTGTATTCTTCTACTTCTTCTTTCGAACGGTATAATTGTGCATCAGACATGGAGTGTCCTCTGTAACGGTATGTTTTCATTTCAAGAAAAGTTGGTCCATCACCACGACGTGCTCTATCAATAGCTTCTGTCATTGCTTCAGCAACTTTTACCGGATTCATTCCATCAACTGGTCCACAAGGCATTTCGTATCCTAAGCCTAGTTTCCAGATATCTGTATGGTTTGCAGTTCTTTCTACAGAAGTTCCCATAGCGTAACCGTTGTTTTCAACGATAAAGACTACTGGAAGTTTCCACAACATAGCCATGTTGAAAGCTTCGTGTAAAGAACCTTGACGAGCAGCTCCATCACCAAAATAGGTCATAGTAACGCCACCTGTTTCAAAATATTTATCTGCAAAAGCCAATCCAGCTCCTACAGGTATTTGTCCACCTACAATTCCGTGACCACCATAAAAACGGTGTTCTTTTGAGAAAATGTGCATAGATCCACCCATTCCTTTAGATGTTCCTGTAACTTTTCCCATTAGTTCAGCCATTACGCGTCTTGGGTCAACACCCATTCCTATTGGTTGAACGTGATTTCTATAAGCGGTAATCATTTTGTCTTTTGTCAAGTCCATGGCGTGCAATGCACCTGCCAGAACGGCTTCTTGACCATTATATAAGTGTAGAAATCCTCTAACTTTTTGTTGTATGTATAATGCTGCAAGTTTGTCCTCAAACTTTCTCCAAAGCAGCATGTCTTCATACCACTTTAAATAAACTTCTTTTGTAACTTCTTTCATCTGAATTAATTCTTTTGCTAAAGTGTTATTGTATTATCAATTGGTACCATAACGCAAAATAGTTTCCTCCCACAAATTTGCGAATCGCAAAAATAAGACATTCCAACTAAGAAGTAAAATTTATACGCTAGTTTTTGGTCTTTTTTACAAGAACTTTTTGTCAAACATGAATGGGAGCAGGTTTTTTAGGGATGCAGATTTGTAAATAGCTCCTATTTCTCCCATGAAATAGATTTCTATAGGGGTATCTTGGTTTATTTCATATTCTGCAATTGATTGTCTACAGGAACCGCAAGGGGGAATGGGGACACTTGTTTTATTTGTGTCTGAAGCTGCTGTTATGGCCATTTTCAAAATTTTTGCGTCAGGATAAATTGCTCCTGCTTGAAAAATTGCCACACGTTCTGCACAAAGACCAGAAGGATAAGCTGCATTTTCTTGATTTGAACCGAGTACAATTTTTCCATTGTCTAAAAGAATAGCGGTGCCGACTCTGAATTTAGAATAAGGAGCGTATGCTTTCTTTCTGACAGCTATAGCTTGTTCCATTAAATTTATTATGTCATTTGGCAAGTCTTCAACGGAATCAAAGACATTGAATTGTGTAGTAATGGTAATTTCTTTCATTCTTTTTACAGGAAAAAAAATCCAAATTTCAACGATATGAAATTTGGATTTGTTGTTATAGTTAAAATTTACTTTATTTAATATTCGTCATACTTATCTCCAAAATTGAAAGTAAGTGAAAATCTAAGTGTGTTTTCCAAAGGGTTTTTTACTTTCGATGCGGAGAACAAATAAGAGACATCCACTTTTACAATTGTATATTTAAATCCTGCTCCAAGAGAGAAAAATTGTCTCGCTCCTTTTTGTGGACTTTCGTGAAAATATCCCATTCGCATAGCAAATGAATCTTGGTATAAATATTCAGCACCTGCAGCATAAGTGAATTCTTTTAATTCTTCTTTAAATCCGTCTGGAGCATCACCAAATGATTTAAATACGCCAGATACCCAACTAATAGAACGATAATCCTGTTGGTTTTGTGCTCTTTCTTCGCTAGTCACTGTTCCGTCTCCATTTAAATCTGGGTTTTGTGGAGTGGGTACTAATAATTTATTGAATTCTAGATTTAAAGCTACTTTATTATAATCATCTAATATGAAATCAAAACCAGTTCCTATTTTTAAATTTGCGGGTAGAAAATTAGTGCTAAATTCATCATTGTCATAACTTATTTTTGGGCCTAAATTTTGAATGTTAAATCCTGCTCTCCATCTTCCGTTAAAGTCAGTATAAGCTATTTCTTCTGATTGATAGAATCCTGCCACATCAACTGCAAATGAACTCGCTGGTGTAGCATCACCATTGTCAGATGCCACTTTTAGACTGGAATGAATATAGCGTCCGGCAACAGCCATAGAGAAACGTTCACTTAGCTTTAAAGAATAAGAGCCGTCAAGAGCAAATTCGTTTGGAGAAACTATCCTTGGAACTTCATCTGGATTACCAGTTTCACGAAGTTCAATGTTACCTAAACCAAAGTATCTAAAGCTTCCTGCAAATGCGCTTCGCTCGTTCAGTTTGTTATAATAAGTTAATTGCCCCAATGAAATATCGTTTACTAAATCAGTAAGATATGGGGTGTAACTCACGGAGAAGCCTTGCTTGTCTATTGCAAAAGCATATTTTGCTGGATTCCATTGTTGTGAAAAAGCGTCTGCGGATGATGCAACACCTATATCAGCCATACCTGCAGCTCTTGCATCGGCAGATACTAATAAAAATGGAACTCCTGTTGTTATGACTCTATCTTGTGCTTTAGCTAATGAAACTATAAATAAAAAGATAAAGACTGACGTAATTTTTTTCATTATTGTAAGAATATGGGTTAAACAAATATAGTATTTTATTAAAGTATTACAAGTTTTTCAAACTTTTCAACCTTTTTATTCGTCAAGTTTGATTTTACCGTGAGTTTATAAATATAAACTCCTTTCCCAATTTTGCTGCCAAAATCATCTTTTCCATCCCAAGTGATTTCTTTTGATAAAAAACCTTCGGTTAAAACAACTTGGTTTTTAGTCCAAACCACTTTTCCTGTTATCGTCATAACTTGAACCTGGACTTCTAACGCTTCGTAAGGTCTGTTATGCGTAAACCAAAATTCGGTGTAATTAACAAATGGGTTGGGATAATTCAAGACATGAGTCAATGTTATCGTTTCATCACCAACTACTACAAACTGAATCTCAGTAATTATGGGGTTATTATACACATCCCATGCTTTGAAAGTTATAGTATGCAAGCCGACTGATAAATTACGTAGCGGAAACCGAAGTGTTCCACTAGTGTAATCATCTAATTTTGTTTGGTAATAATCATTTAAAATGTAAGGATTATTCACATCGCCATCTAATATTGCAACAATGTCATGACCAATTCCACTGGCTGTGTTTATACCATTTTCATCTTCAAGAAAAGCAAGTAGGAAAGGCGATTCATTAGTTGTGCCTCCTGAAACAAAAGTCTCATCATTCATATATAACTTCACTCTTGGACTAATATTGTCCGCAACTGCATTTTCATTAATTCCTCCCACTTTTATAGTGGCGTTATAGCCCGTTTCATTTTCTAATATTTGATTTTTTTTGGCGTAAAAACTGATTCTTCCGTTGGCTAATGGAATTCGGATATCCCTGGGAACAACAAAAGTAAATTCAAATTTACCATTAGTTACAGATGCATTTCCTCTGAAAATAGTTTCACCCAAAACATTGAAATTTATTGGGGTACTATTTCCATCATTATTAAGTGTTGTCCTTGGAATGATTTTGTCAAAAATGGTTGTGGAAACTTCCCCATTGTAGTTTGATAGTAAATTGTTGTTTTCATCCGTGATTTCTCCGGTCAATTTAATTTTGGCTAATGATTTGAAATCATCAACAGGTTGTGAAATGGAAACGTCATTTACTTTAGTAAGACTTATTTTTGGTTTAGGGATCGCAAGCATTAATGCAGGATCGCCAATATAAAAAACTACATTAGTTGCTGAATTTGGGTTGCTGTTTTTGGAAAGTCGCAATGTTTCAGCAATAGAAGTATATTGGTTAGAGCCAAATGACAATAAATTCTCAGAAAGAATATCATTGAAATTTTCTGCGTTATATTGGCCTATAGCCCGTATGGTTGTAATCATTGCAATGGCACCGCCTTTAGGATTCCAGTAGGTATATTCACCCGCAGTTGGTCTGGAAGGATTGTCAAAACGAGAAAATTCACAAGTTATGGTTATGAATAAAGGATATTTGTATTGGTTACTTAAATTTTGTCCATCTGATTTTTCCCAAATGCGCTCACTTGATAAGCCATCTTCTCCGCCATGTCCTAAATAATTAAAGACTAATGCTCCTTTTTCGAAAGCATTAAAAAGATCTGTTCTTGCTTTTGGATATCTAAAACCTCCTGCGGAAGCTTCTTGAACATAGGAGTCCAATATTATTTTATTGACATTCAGAAATGGTTTTTCGATAGCAATGACATCGGCTAAATTATTTTGACGGGTTTGAAGACTTGCGTCCGAAGATTTATCTGCATCGTCTGAAATTAAAACAAAATTATTTCTCCAGCTTCCGTATGATTTTAAATCATAATATTCTATGACTTTATTTACCATTTCATCAGCTTGTGTAGCATCATTTACGAGCATTCTTCCAACTGCAATATCAATTCCTCCAAAATAGGAAACAATATTCCCTTCATTAGCATCCATCAATCCAAAAAAATCATCGGAAGCAAAGGAAGTTTCCCCCGAAGTATTGCTATTTAAGGAATGATAAATAGGAACTACATTGGTGTTGTTTGTAATTCGGTTTTTGAAATCATAGGAAGCGTCGCCAAAAAGGTTTACGTATTTTATTCTTTTATCAGCTGTCGATGCGTTTTCATAAATATATTTTACACAATTTCTTATGGCAGAGATATCCTGTTTTCCTGATGAAAATTCTTTATAAATGGATTCAAGGGTGATTACTTTTACATTTAAATTAGAATTAGTACGGTGGAAATTAGCTAATTTTTCAGCTTGTGTCGTTAGGGAATTTGGAGTTATAATTACATAATCAATATCTTGAAATTGGCCTTGATTATTTTTAAAAAGTGTTCCTTTTAAGTTTTGGTTGTTGATTTTTGTTTTACTGTCTTTTAAAGGAGTATAATAGTCTGAAGCATCAACTGCGATATATTTTCTGAGTTCACCCAAATTAGCTTTAAAAGTAAAGGAGCTTTGATTTGAATTTTCAATTTTGGTTACATTGAATAAATCAGTTACATCCCAAACTTGAGAAATGCCAGTTGCATTAGCAATGGAATAACTAACTACGCCAAGGCTTGAATTAGATAAGTCGTATTGAAAAGCAAACTGTTTTCCATAACCTTGAAGTTTTCTTTTGGCGATAAGCCGAATGTTATCTAAATATCCTTTTGAACCAGGGACACTATTATTATTATAAGTTAGCTTTATTTTTACATTTTCGGAACCATTAAAAGTAGTGTTTTTTGGTAAAAAACCTAAATTGAATTCGGTATCTGAATTGGTATTCAAAGATGCAAATGATATGTTTCCTATTTCTTGACCATTTGCTGCTACTTTGAATGAAGTAGGAGTAAAAGCAGCAGAAGCAGTTGTTGCCATAATTTTTATTGGCGTTGTTGAATCGTAGTTTGGAAAATTAAATTCAAATTCCTGTTCTTGATTGATGTCAAACGATTCTCCGAACCATTGACGTCCAAGATGTACAATATTTACAAGATCTAGTTCATGGTATTGATGGTCATCAAATGTGTCTAATATTAATGAGCTGTTTCCCGTAGGTTGGGTCATTTCAGGAATTCTTTTTCCATCGTCACCTTGAACTGTTACATAATAGTAGGATTTTGTATCATACAAGTTATTGAAGGTTTGACTTTCTTCATTCCAAGTGTCTAATCCTTCGGCATAAAATAAAATATAATCATCGTTATTGAAAACACCATCGCTTTCGCCAATAATTTGAATAGGATTTTCGGTTAAATCGGATGGGTAATAAGTACTGTTTGATAAAGGCAACATTTTACCTCCATTGCCATAAATTTTTATTTTTTTTGGGTCAATATTGTTTACGTCGAGTCCTAATTGTTGCAAAAAACTCTTGGGAATTTTATAAACACCAGATTTCTCTACGTAAAATTGATACCAATCTCCAGAAGCTAAAATAGAATTAGAAATGACACTCGTGCTTTTATTGGATTGTGAAATTCTGGAAGAACTGGTTTTAATACTGTAAGAAAATGATTTAATTCGTTTGTATCCAAAGTCATCTTTTACAATCGGAGATAAAGAAAGAAAGGCTTGTTTAATATCTCTTGAATTAGTATTTTTTAGTGCAGGATTTGGCGTTTTTGGAATGTTTTCCAAAGCCAATTCGCCAAGTTGTGAAGTTGGAATTGATTCGTATATTACATTTGTAATTTGGAGGTCATTTTCATCAAATGAAGCTGATTCTGATATTTTAAGGGTATAAATTATTGTTTTTTTTGAAAAATCAAAATAATAACTATTCCCACTAAATTGAGGGACAGTAACTTTGAAATCGCCAAAAAACATTTCCTTTTTTTCTAACCATTCGATGGTTACATCACCTTTAATTTGTGCAAAAGAAACGAAAGAAATTAGTGATAAATAAACCAGAATTATTTTTTTCATTGTTTTTTAAACGTGATATAAAGTGAATTGTTATTAATGAGTAAAAATAAATCATTTAGTGTTATTGTAAATAATAAATATTATAAATTTGCGTTTCTATTGTATAATTTTCTGATAAAATTTAGAGAATTAAATTTATTAAAAAAGGATGTTGTCAGTTAATGGTTAATTATTATATTGCGGCACCTAAATTATTACCGACTAAAGAGTATGAAAGTAAACAAAATTATGACCTTGCGATTGATGATATCAATGATTTTGATAGTAGGTTTGGCGAGTTGCAGTAAAAAATCCAGCTCAAAAAATGCATCAAGAGCTACAGGTTGGAATGTAGACAGTAAAAAAGGTTCTAGCAGTAAAAAGCAAGAAGCAGGACCAGGTTTGGTTTTTGTTGAAGGTGGTACATTTACAATGGGGAAAGTTGAAGATGATGTTATGCATGATTGGAACAATACTCCTACACAGCAACATGTGCAGTCTTTTTACATGGATGAAACTGAAGTTACAAACTTTATGTATTTGGAGTATTTAGATTGGTTGAAAAAAGTATTTCCTCCTACTGAAGAAAATTACAAAAATATATATGAAGGTGCTTCACCAGATACTTTAGTTTGGAGAAACAGATTGGGGTATAATGAAACAATGACCAATAACTATTTAAGACATCCTTCTTATGCAAATTATCCTGTTGTAGGAGTTAATTGGATTCAAGCAGTTGAGTTTAGTAAATGGAGAACGGATCGTGTGAATGAAGCAATTCTAGAAAAAAACGGTTACCTTAAGAAAAATGCAAAAACTAATGATGTAAGTGCAGAAAGTTCTTTTAGTACTGAAACTTATTTGAATAGTCCTACATTGACTTATGGAGGTAATGAAGAAATTGTTTTAAAAGGAAGAAAAGGCGCTAGAAAAGCACCAAAAGCTGGAAAAGATGGTAAGGTTACTGAAGAAAAAAACATATATGCACAACGTTCTTCTGGAATTATACTCCCAGAATACAGACTTCCTACTGAGGCAGAATGGGAATATGCAGCAGCAGCCGATGTTGGACAAAGAGAATACAATATTTACAAAGGTCAAAAGAAATATCCTTGGTCTGGTAGTTATACCCGTTCTGGAAAAAGACAAAGCAAAGGAGATCAATTGGCCAATTTCAAACAAGGTAATGGTGATTATGGAGGAATAGCAGGATGGTCTGATGATGGTGCTGATATTACTAACGCAGTAAAAAGTTATCCAGCGAATGATTTTGGTTTGTATGATATGGCTGGAAATGTTGCTGAATGGGTACAGGATGTTTATAGACCAATTATTGATAATGAATCGAATGATTTTAACTATTTTAGAGGAAATCAATACACTAAAAATAAAATTGGAGCTGATGGTAAAGTAGAAATTGTCACTAAAGAAACCATGCAGTATAAAACTTTAAGCAATGGTAAAAAAGTTGCGACTAGTTTTCCAGGTCAAATTGCTCAGGTTCCAGTTGATGAAAATGAAACCTATTTAAGAACAAATTTTGATAAAAGTGATAATATCAATTATAGAGATGGTGATAAGCAGTCTACTAGGTATTATAATTTTGGATCTTCTGAATCGGATAACGAAAAACAAAAAGAAGAAAAAATCATGTACAATTCTCCTAAACACAATGTCACTACGGACAGTTTAGGGAAAATGGTTAGAAAATATGATGTTTCCAGTAAAAGAACCACTTTGATAAATGATGATGTAAGAGTTTATAAAGGAGGATCTTGGAGAGATAGAGCATATTGGTTAGATCCAGCTCAAAGAAGATATTTTCCACAAGATATGGCAACTGATTATATTGGATTTAGATGTGCGATGTCAAGAGTTGGACCTAAAGCAGATAAGAAAAAATCAGCAAGAAATTAATTTTTTATATATAATAGTAATAAAAGCCCTTTGATTAGGGCTTTTATTTTTTTAAATCGTTTTTAAATGGATATTAATTACATTCATAGTTTGTTTTTAAAATGTAAATCGGTTTCAATAGATACGCGTAAAATTGAACCAAACTCATTATTTGTTGCCATAAAAGGAGATCGTTTTGATGCTAATACATTTGCTGCGGAAGCATTGGAAAAAGGCGCGTCTTATGTTATTATTGATAATAGCGAATACTTTATTGACGAAAGAACTATTTTGGTTGAAGATAGTTTAATGGCGCTGCAAGAATTAGCTAAGTTTCATAGAACTTATTTAAAATTACCTATAATTGCTCTTACAGGTAGTAATGGAAAGACAACAACAAAAGAGCTTATTAATGTTGTTCTTTCAAAAAAATACAAAACCAAGGCAACAATTGGAAATTTAAATAACCATATTGGAGTGCCATTGACTTTGCTTTCTTTTAATTCAGAAACTGAAATTGGAATTGTAGAAATGGGGGCAAATCATAAAAAAGAAATTCAATTTCTTTGTGAATTAGCAAAACCGGATTATGGCTATATAACTAATTTTGGTAAAGCCCATCTAGAAGGTTTTGGTGGGGTAGCAGGTGTTATTGAAGGGAAAAGTGAGATGTATCACTATCTTTTTGAGAACGATAAACTAGCTTTTATAAACTTAGAAGATCCGATTCAAGTTGAAAAAGCAAAAATATTGAAATCATTTTCTTTTGGCATAAATAAAGAAAATGCTAATGTGAATATAACGAGTGTAACAGCGAATCCATTTGTAGAAATAAATTATTCTAGTGGTACAATCGTTTCTCATTTAATTGGATTATACAATGCCAATAATATTAATGCGGCACTTACTATAGGAAAATATTTTGAAGTTGAGGATAACGCTATTAAAGAGGCTTTAGAGAGTTATATTCCTGAGAACAATAGATCACAGCTATTAACCAAAGGAACTAATCAAATTATTCTGGATGCCTATAATGCAAATCCGAGTAGTATGAGTGTTGCTATTGCCAATTTCATACAATTGGATAATCCAAATAAGATTATGATATTAGGTGATATGTTTGAGTTGGGGCAGGAAAGTCAACAAGAGCATAAAGCAATTGTAACAATGCTTTTGAATGAAAAAAATGTAACCAGTTACTTTATTGGCAAAGCATTTTATGACAATAGAATTGATAAAAACAATTTTCGTTTTTATGATACATTTGAGGCTTTAGCAAGTCATTTAAAAGAAATAAAAATTGAAAATAGTACTATTCTAATAAAAGGTTCTAGGGGAATGGCTTTAGAGCGAACTTTGGATTTTTTGTAACGGAAACTTCTATTTTTTAGAATTTAAAAGCCATCATTTTAATTTATGATGGCTTTTTTATTTCAATTTAAATGCTCATTAAAAATCCAATAAGATTTTCCTTTTTATTAAGGTCTAATTTTTTTCTTAATCGGTAACGTGCTAATTCAACACCTCCGTTTGAAATATTCATGATTTCGGCAATTTCCTTTGTTGACATGTTCATCAATAAATAGGTTGATAAATCTAATTCTCGTGGAGAAATTGTTGGATATTTTTCTTTCAATCTTTTTAGAAAATCAAAATGGACATTCTTAATGTGTTTTTCTAAATCTTTCCAGCTTTTGTCTGCATTTACTTCCTTTGTAATACTTCTGTTCAGTTTTGTAAATTGGAATTTGGTTGACTCATCAAAGGATTCTACATTAATATCTTTTAGTTTATAGATAATTCCATTCAGGATTTTATTTTTCTTTACAACTTGTAAAGAATTGTTTACAAGTTCCTTGTCTTTTGCTAAAATTTTAATTTGAAGTTTATCATTTTTTAATTTTTCAATTTCTTTTTCCAGCTCGTATTGTTCTTGCCTGATTTTTGATTCTTTTTCCAAATAGAGCCTTCTTTGCTCAATAGTTTCATAGTATTTGTTTTTTCGTATTTTGTTTTTTATTCGTTTTCTAATAAAATATACAGAAGCTATAACAAGTGAAATATAAAATAAATACGCTAAAAAATGTCTGTACCAAGGAGGAGAAATGCAGAAATTTAATGTGGTTTGTTCTGATTGTTTGCCATAATTAGTTCTGGCTTTTAACTTCATAGTGTAATCGCCTTCTCTTAGATTGGTGTATTCTTTAATGACATTTGTAGTCCAATTGCTCCATTGGTTATCAAAACCGTCCAGCTGATAAGAAAATTCAAGATTCTCAAGATTTTCATACGAAGGAGATGAAAAAGTGAATTTTACATGATTAGAAGCATATGGAATTTTATAATTATCCAATGCTTTTTGGCCATTTCCTAAAACTATGGTGTCTCCGGGGAACGAAAATCCTCTTATGTAGGCTTTTGGTTTTGCTTCGTAATTGGTTAATAAATCGGAGTCATAATGCGCTAATCCATCTGTTAAGCCAATGAATGTATCGTTAGGGCCAGTCGTATTTATGGATAGATTATTATATACTATATTACCGGTAAGTTTTGAAAAGGGAGATACAATATTTTTGGAATTACCCGTTTTGGTTTTCATTAAGACACCTAATGATTCATCAAAAATATACCAAATATTTCCATAATTATCTTGAGTTAAAGTGTTTATTTTTGGAAGATTAGCAAATAAATCACTCATTTTTTTATCTTCAAAAAATAAATTTTGTTCGTAGGAATAGTTATAAAAGTGATTGTTTGTTTGGAAATAGACCTTGTTTTCCAATTGTTGTATGTTTCCAATTCCTTTTATTGTTTTCGACAAATCTTGATATGTTTTTATAGATTCGAACCTTTTCAAGTCGTTACTTAATGTCATCCTATAAGCTAAGTTGTCTTTTTTTATCCAAATATTTTTTCCTTCCATTTCAAATGAGCCGGATGACTTAGAAAAACCTTCAATTCTATTTTTAAATTGCCAGCCATTTAGTGTTTTTTCAAATATTGAAAAGCCATTATAATTGGAGCCAATTATATAATTTGGATGATTGGGAATTTGCATAAATTTCCAATAACCTATGTTGTCCAATATTTTTATAGTTTTTGCCCCCGCAATCAATAGCGCTCCTGTGTTGTGTGAGCAAAACAATTGGTCGTCAATCACTTGTATGTTCCATGCTTGTCCAGTAGTTCCTTCTACTAGTTTAAAAGTATCTTCTTTGGTTGAATTATTCCAAGAATGATAAAAAACACCCTGATTCGTAGCTACGTAAAGATTTCCTTTATGTAATGCGGTACCATAAACAGTACTTAGATTATAACTAAATCCAAAATAAGTAAAAGGAGAATTTTCATTTACAAAAGAGATTCCGTTATCAAGGCCTAGCCAAAGATTATTTTTGCTGTCAACAAAAGAGGTGAGAATGGTATTGTTTTGTAATCCTTTTGTGCGGTTAATATGTTGAATAATTTTCCCATTTAAATCACATACAATAATTCCCTCTAAAACGGAATTGAGTACAATGAACTTATCTTTTATTGCTACACCACCAAGTGAACTATTTTTTCTAATGAAAACATTCGCCTCGGTATCCCAAGGAATCATTTTTTCATTGTCATATATATAAAGACCTTTATTTAAAGTGGCAATTAATAACTTGTTTTTAGGTAAAGGGAAAATACCCCAGATTTCTGTGTTATTTAAAATGGTGGAATTTTTCAGTTGAAATAGTTTTCCATTTTTGTACTCCAATATCCCCATTGAAATATCTTGTATATAAAGGTGGTTTTTTACTTGAAATGAGAATTGGAATCTTTTAGGGGCCTCGAGGATTTTAATTTTTTTGTTTTTAAAGATGTACGTTCTTTCAAATGATTGAAAAATAACTTCGTCATTATGAATGTGTATTTTCCAGATAAAGTCCATCAGTTTGAAATTGGATTTGTTTATCATTTTAGACAAAGAAAAATAAACCAATTTCCCTTTTGAATTAGATTTAAAATAGCCAAATTCACTATAACCTCCCACGAAAATTTTTCCAGAATTATCAATTTTTACACATCGTACAGCTGCAGAGTTTGGGATATTATATTTCCTCCATGATGAGCCGTCAAATTGAAAAAGACCGCTATTATTAGCAAAATATAAATTGCCGTTTTTATCTTGGTCAATATCCCAATTTTGAGTACCTCCTTTATAGTCAGATCTTTTATAATTTCTAATATCTGGTAGTCCTATGTTTTTGACCTGACTACAGAGTGTTGTTGTTATTAATAAAATTAGAAGATGGAATTTTGTAAATCTCATGATTAAATTCTAAATGTAATGAATTGATTATTATTTAAAAAGACTTTGGTTTCTACTCATGAACAATAAGAAGAAGTACTTGTTTTAGTTAGATTTTGATAAAAAAATGGAAGTATTTATATATTCTATAAATGTAGTGGTTTTTTTTTTAATTAACATTTGTGTAACACTATAAAATTAAATTTAAATAATTTATAATTAGATACTTATGTAAAATTTGATGTGTTTTTGTCAAGTATTAAAAATGACTTTGATGTGTTTTTGTAAGGAAAGATAAATGATAATATAGAAAAAATAAATATAATATTGCTGGAAATTACTAATTAATTAACCAAAATTTTTAGAAATATGAAATTTACAAAATTGTTTATTTTTTGTTTTTTATCTATTCTATTCTCAGTTTACGCACAAGCACAAGATGTTAATGTAAGCGGAAAAGTTTATGACGAAAACGGACTTCCCATCCCAGGAGTATCCATTTTAATTAAAGGAACTTCCAAAGCCACGGCTACGGATTTTGATGGAAATTATCAAATAAAGACCACTTCAAAAGGGACTTTAGTATTTAGTTATTTAGGGTATACTTCCGTTCAGGAACCTATTAACGGAAGAAATAAAATTGATGTTAAACTTAATCCTTCATCAGAATCCTTACAGGAAGTTGTTGTTGTAGGATATGGTACTCAAAAGAAAAGTGTTGTTACAGGTGCAATATCAAGTGTTAAGGCTAAAGATCTTGAGAAAGTTCCTAATGGGCGTATTGAACAAGCTTTGCAAGGTAGAGTTTCAGGAGTTACCATTGCTGCCAGTTCTGGTCAACCAGGTTCGTCATCTACAATTCGAATTAGAGGGGTGACTACTTTTGGTGAAGGAGGGAATGATCCTCTTTGGGTTGTTGATGGTGTTGTTGTTGATGCAGGTGGAATAGGATTTCTTAATCAATCTGATATTGAATCGATAGAAGTACTTAAAGATGCTGCTTCTGCTGCAATTTACGGAACGCGTGCTGCAACTGGAGTTATTTTGGTTACAACCAAAAAAGGAAAATCTGGAAAAATTACTGTAAACTACAATGGATTCTCTGGAGTTTCATCACCTGAAAAAACGTTGCATTTACTAAACGCAACTCAGTACGGTGCTTTATTAAATGAAAAATCAGTTGCTGCTGGAGGTCTCGTTATATTTCCTAATTTATCAACTTTAGGGGTTGGAACGGATTGGCAAAAAGCAATTTTTAATACAAATGCTTTTCGTTATTCCCATGAATTAAGTATCAGTGGTGGAAGCGATGTTTCTAATTTTTATGCTTCTTTTGGGCTTCAAGATCAGGAAGGAATTGTTTCTACTGAAATTTCGAATTATACCAAAAAGAATTTCCGCTTGAACTCGACTCATAAAATATCTAAAGTATTTACTTTCGGGCAGACTTTTGGATTTTCGAGACAAAAAACAGTCGGAATTGGGAATACAAATAGTGAATTTGGAGGACCATTGAGTTCTGCAATTAACTTGGATCCAACCACTCCAATTATTGAAACAGATCCTGTTAAAGCGAATGGTGCTCCATATAGCACAAATCCTGTTATTAGAGATGCCAACGGAAATCCTTATGGAATTTCAAGCTTAGTTGGTCAAGAAATGAGTAATCCTTTGGCTTATGCCAAAACTAGATTAGGGGGTTATGGTTTGTCTGATGATATCGTTGGAAATGCGTATTTGGAAGCTGCAATAACGAAACATATTAAAGTGAGATCAACTCTTGGAGGAAAATTATCTTCTTGGGGTGGACAAGGTTTTACACCTGTTTTTTATTTAAGTGCCACTTCAAGTGTGCTTAAAAACAGTTACAGTAAAAATGATAACAAAAGTTTTGCTTGGAATATTGAAAACATACTAACCTATACAAATCAATTCGGCAACCATAATTTAACGGTATTGTTGGGACAAGGTTCTTATGTGGACAATATCGGAGGAGGATCGGGTTCTACCATGTTTGGATTGCCAATTACAGATTATCGTGATGCCTCTTTTAACTTTGATATACCACAGTCAGACAGAAGTAGTTATACATTCGATTTGACAGAACATAAATTGACTTCTTTGTTCGCACGTGTGAATTATGATTATAAAGAAAAGTATTTGTTTACAGGGATTATTCGTCGTGATGGTTCAAGTCGTTTTGGAGCCAATAATAAATTTGGTGTATTTCCATCGTTTAATATAGGATGGGTACTAACCAAAGAAGATTTTTGGAAAGAAAACAATGTACTTAATACGTTGAAAATTAGAGGTGGATATGGAGTTGTAGGAAATGATGCAATTCCAAATTTCAGATATCTTTCCTTAGTCGAAGGAGGTTATAATTATTCTTTTGGAAATACAGGAGCAATAACTACTGGTTATGCTAACCTTACTCTTGATAATCCTGATTTGAGATGGGAGGAAACTTCTCAAACAAATATTGGTTTTGAATCAAGATTTTTCAATGATTTCAATCTTACGGTAGATTTATACAAGAAAACAACCAATGGAATTTTACGTCCGATTAACATACCTGGTTATGTTGGAGTTGGTGCAAATCCTACAGGAAACGTTGCTGACATGGATAATAAAGGTATTGAGATTGAATTAGGATATAAGAAGAAATTTGGGGAAGTAAATTTCTCCGTTAATGGAAATATTGCTTATTTGAAAAACACAGTTACTTATATTGCTGCGGATTCAAATTATATTACAGGGGATGCTTCTTTTCAATCTATGGGGGCAGTAACTAGAACACAGGTTGGGCAATCCTATAATTCATTCTACGGATTTAAAACTGCTGGAATTTTTCAAAATCAGGCTGAAATAGCTGCTTATACAAATACTTCAGGTGGTTTAATTCAACCAAATGCTCGTCCAGGAGATTTCCGTTGGGTTGATACAGATGGTAATGGTTCTATAGGTGATGATGATAAACAATTTTTGGGAAGTAATATTCCAAAATACACTTACGGATTGACTTTGAATTTAGATTATAAAAATTTCGACTTTATGGCCTTTACACAGGGTGCTGCAGGAAATAAAATTTTCCAAGGTTTGCGTAGATTGGATGTTGGTAACGCCAACTATCAAACTGTTGCATTAAGCAGATGGACTGGTGAAGGAACATCAAATGTGTATCCTAGACTTACAAATGATGATACAAATGGCAATTTTGGTAAAATGTCTGATTTCTATTTAGAAAAAGGAGATTATCTGAGATTAAAATTAGTTCAGTTAGGATATTCAATACCAAGTGATGTGATTAGTAAAATTGGAGCCAATAAATTGCGCTTGTATTTAACTGCTGAAAACCTATTTACATTAACCAAATATACGGGATATGATCCTGAAATTGGTGGAGGTGTATTTGGAATAGACAAAGGAATCTATCCACAAGCAAGAACATTTATGTTTGGAGCCAATTTACAATTTTAATAAAATCAAGAATTATGAAAACGATAAAATTTAAATATTTATTTATAGCAGCAGCACTGGTTTCCTTAGGCTCTTGTTCTGAAGAGTTTGTGAATGTTACACCAAAAGGAGCCTTTCTTTCTGATAATTATTATGCTAATGAAGAACAAGCGACTGCAGCCCTAGTTGGAGTTTATGATCCAATCAGAAAAAATTCAGGCGGTTTTGAAAATATAATTTCCATGATGAACGCAGGTTCAGATGATTTTTATGCCGGTGGTGGTGGTTCTACAGATGGAGCAGGAATTCAAGCTTTCTCCACACATACGCTTACTTCAACAAATGTACCTGGCAGTTTTTGGAATGATCATTACCAAGGGATTTTTAGAGCAAATACCTTGCTTTTAAAATTACCGGATGTTGCAATGGCAGATAATCTAAAATCCAGATTTACTGGAGAGTCGAAAGCCTTGCGTGCTATCTATTATTTTAATTTGGTTCGAATATTTAAAAACGTTCCATTATTATTAGAGCCATTGACTGCGACTAATATGTATGAGGTAGAGCAAGCAGCTCCTGAAGCCGTTTACGCTCAAATAGAAAAAGATTTGTCAGAAGCAATAAGTGTTTTGCCAACAAGTGTTCCAGCTGCAACAGAATCTGGACGTCTTACAAAAGGTGCCGCTCAAGCAATGCTTGGTAAAGTATATTTGTATGAAGGTAAAAAAACGGAGGCAGCTACTGTTTTGGCTCAAGTAAATGGTACACCGGGCGCAACGAATCAATACGGCAATAAATTGTTGTCTAACTTTAATGATTTATGGGTTGTTGCCAATAAATTTAATACTGAGTCAATTATTGAAGTATCCCACACAAGTGCCGGTAATTCTGATTGGGGATTCTGGGGAAGTGGTAGAGATGAAGGGAATTCATTAAATGTTATGGTAGGTCCTAGAAGTTATTCGAGACCATCTGGTTCTACAGCTGCAGATTTGCCATCAGGATGGAGTTTCAATGTTATCACACAAGATTTATATGATGCCATTAAATTAGATCCAAGATTTGGGGCTACTGTATTTGATCTAAAAGCTCTAAAAGCGGCAGGTCAGGCAGATTATATTGGAGGCTATCAAGATACAGGATATTTCTTGAATAAATTCCTTCCAAGAAAAACAGATGTTCGTACTGGTGGTGGAGCAGCAGAGTTAAATTACAGACAGAATACTTATGTAATTAGACTTGCCGATACTTATTTGATGGAAGCTGAAGCATTAGGTTCAGGAGCAAGAGCTCAAGCTTTACTTGATGCGGTTAGGGCAAGAGTTGGTTTGCCTTCTGTTCCGGTTACACTTGCGGCTATTAAAAATGAAAGAAGAATGGAACTTGCAGGCGAAGGACATAGATTCTTTGATTTAGTGAGATGGGGAGATGCTGCAACTAAATTAGCAAACAGAGGTTTCGTAGCAGGTAAAGATGAAATTTTTCCATTACCAACCAGAGAACTTCAAGGAACTAAATTGAAACAAAACTCAGGGTATAATTAATAAAAGATAAAATTATGAAAAAGATAAAATTTATTTTCAGCTTTGTATTACTACTGGCTGTTACTATAAGTTGTACTGTTGAGGGAATCAATAATGACACTGCTCTTTTAGGGACAGATTCATCAGCAAATGTCAATAAAATATTTGATATCAGTACGGATAACTCAGGGAAAGTAAAGATAACTCCAACAGCTGATGGCGCTACTTCGTTTCAAGTAGTTTATGGGCAAGGTACTGGATCACCAGCAACAGTTGCTCCAGGAGCAAGTACAACTCACGTTTATCCTGAAGGAAAATATACGGTAAAAATTATTGCTACTTCTATCTCTGGTGCTAAAACAGAACAAACATTTCCATTAGATGTTGTTTATAGAGCTCCCGAAAACTTAATCATTTCTACCTCTGGTGAGATGAAAGTAAAAGCTACAGCATTATACGCTAAATCATTTTTAGTATATTATGGAGATGTGTCAAATGAAGTAGGTACACCAATGGCTATAGACCAAGAATTGCCAGCTCATACATATCCGGCAACGGGAGGACCTTTTGTTTTGAAAGTGATAGCCCAAAGTGGTGGAGTGGCAACTGCGCAAGGAACTAAAACATTATTTGGATTCCCTATTGATTTTGAAACTGCAGCCGTAAATTACTTTTTTGGAACTTTTGGTGATGTGACTTTTTCTAAAGTAGCAAATCCAAATGCGACAGGTTTAAATACTAGTGCAACAGTAGGTAAATATACTAAACCAACTGGAGTGCCTTCATGGAGTGGTACGTATAGTCCATTGAATATCCCTCTTAATTTTGCGTATGGAAGTAAAATTAAAGTTTTAGCTTACAATCCTGATCCTGCAAATATTGGTAAAAAATTAAATGTTGAATTAGAATGGGCTGTTGGTGGAACTCCTGCAAATGGAGTTGCGGTACTAAAAGCACCATTTACTACATCTGGCGCTTGGGAAGAAATTGTATTTGATTACAGTACTATTTCAGGGATACCTGCAGGAGCTAAATTTACACAACTTGTTTTGCGTTACAATGATTCAGATCCTGGAGTTGGAGAAGTTATTTATGTTGATAACATTCGATTAACAAATTAAAATAAAACTATGAAAACAAATTTAAAATATATTTTTGGTGTTTTCTTGGTGTTGCTTCTAACATTAAGTAGTTGTACTCAAGAAACCTATTCGTTAGGAGATTTAACAGCTCCGTCAAATATTGTTGTCAATACAGAAGTTGTAGGGCAAGATGCAGCGCATCCAAATGGTGACGGTTCAGGAAGCGTAAAAATTTCTGTAACGGGAGAAAATGCTCTTTCATATAAAATAGATTATGATGCTAATACTGCAGTAGATTTAATCTATTTGCCTAATGCTACAGCTACTAAAAAGTACACAACTCTTGGTATAAATACCTATAGGATTACTGTTGTTGCTTATGGTAAAGGTGGGTCTTCTACAAATGTCACTAAGGATGTTACGGTAAGAAGTGATTTTACTGTTGATGCTTCAATCGTTACAGCTTTAACAAATAATGCGTCAAAAACTTGGGTTGTTGATAAAAGCGTAACAGGTCATCTTGGTGTTGGTCCATGGAGTGTAGATTCTATTAATCCAGAATGGTGGGCTGCTGGAGTTAATGAAAAAGTTGCTTCTGCAAATGGGTTTTATACAGCCACTTTTACTTTTGCTAAAGTTACCGGAACAGGAACTTATTCTTTACAAGTTACCACTCCGGATGGAGCATTCACAAAAACGGGTTCGTTGACAAGTCTTCCGGGTATTCCATCATCAGGTGATGAAGGATGTTATCCTTATGGAGGAGGAACTTCGGCTTTTAGTTTTATACCTGCATCATCAGGAGCACCTGCTGTTGCATCTAAGCCTGCAAATTCCCCTTCTACTCAGACTAGTATTTTATTATCAGGAGTTAATACCTTTATAGGGTATGGTGCTGTTCAGAAAGAATATGAGATTTTGGCTATAACATCAACTTATTTGTATGTTAGAGTTCAAGGAACTGAAACTGGAAATGCGTGGTACTTAAAATTAAAACCAGCACTCTAATTAATTGAAATTAAATGTGAGCTCAGAACTACATTTGGTAGTTCTGAGCTTTATTTTAACATTAGTTTTAAAAAAATAAAAAAATATGAAAAATAATGTGTTGATTCAATTTTCAAAAAACAATAATTATCGATTTTCAAAAGTTCTGTTTTTCATTGCTTTAGCTAATTTTTTCATGTTGTTTTCCTGTAGTGGGAGTACTAATGATGGAAGTGAAGCTGTAATAACGCCTTCAAATCTTGCAATTTCAGCAACAGTAGTTGGAGTAAGTGCACAAAATCCAAATGGGAATGGTACCGGAACTGTGAATTTTAGTATAAGTGCAACTAATGCAACTTCCTATAAAATTTTACTTGGAAATGGAGAAACTAAAGAGCTAACAAGTGGGGATTTTACTTATACCTATACAACATCAGGGACTAATACTTATGTTATATATGTATCTGCATACAATTCAGAGCATTTTATTTCTTCCAAGCTTTCATTAACAGTTTTTGTGGGATCTTCTTTAGTTTGGTCAGATGAATTTAATATTGACGGAGCACCTGATGCCTCCAAATGGAATTTTCAAGTATGGGATCCAGGTTATGTAAACGACGAACTTCAATCGTATACCAATCGTTCAGAAAACACCATTGTTGAAGGGGGAGTTTTGAAAATAAAAGCCATTAGGGAACAATATGGGAAAGGAAACTATACTTCTGGAAGACTGGAATCCAATGGAAAATTTGATTTTACTTATGGCAAAATAGTGATTAGAGCAAAATTACCTACTGGAGTTGGGACTTGGCCTGCAGTTTGGATGCTGGGAAGCAATATTGGCAGTGTTGGGTGGCCTGCATGTGGTGAAGTAGATATTTTAGAATCTGTTGGGAAAGAGTTGAATGTCAATCATTCATCATTGCACTCCCCCGGGCGTTCAGGAAATACTCCAGATACAGGAACTATAAATGTGCCTAATGATAATACCGAATTTCATATCTATACAGCTGATTGGACGGCTACTTCTATAAAGTTTTACGTAGATGATATTTTGTATTATACGTTTGTAAATTCAGATAAATTTCCATTCAACAAAAACTTTTACTTGATTGTAAATTTAGCAATGGGAGGTGTTTGGGGAGGTCCTGTTGATCCTAATTTTACTTCTTCAACTTTTGAGATAGATTATATTAGAGTGTATAATTAATGGTGTTTTTGTTTAGTTAGTACGTTCTTCATTGTGAGCTTCTATATGTAAGTTGGATAGAAGCTTCAGTGGAGAATAATAATTTAAAAATAAAGAAATGTATCAGTCAAAAAAAATAATCTATTCGGTGTTTTTTCTTCTAATGAGTTTGTTTTCTCAAGCCCAAACATTAAAAGTAATGACGTATAACATTCGTTTGGATGTTGCGAGTGACGGAGAAAATGATTGGAACCATCGAAAAGATTATTTTACATCGCAGATTCAATTTTACGAACCAGATATTTTTGGAGTTCAAGAAGCAAGACCCAATCAAGTTATTGATATTGCAACGGCGCTATTGCAATATGATAATGTAGGTATTGGGAGAGAAGGAATTGGAAAAGGAGAATCTTCGAATATTTTTTATAAAAAGGAAAGATTTAGCGTTAAGGAAAGCAACACTTTTTGGCTTTCTGAAACACCAAATGAAATTTCTATGGGATGGGATGCCGCTTGCAACCGAGTTTGTACGTATGCGCTGTTCAAGGATTTGAAAACAAAACAACTGTTTTGGGTTTTTAATACGCATTTGGATCACATTGGCGAAGACGCAAGAACCAAAGGAATACAGCTTATTCTTTCGAAAATAAAGGAACTGAACACTAAAAAATATCCTGTAATTTTTATGGGAGATTTCAATTCAGAACCTAACGAAGATAGAATAATCGCACTAAAAAAAGTAATGAACGATTGTAGAGAAGCTTCAGTAGAGAAGCCTTTTGGACCTTCTGGAACATTTAATAATTTTGTACATAATGAACCAGTAACCAAATTGATAGACTATATTTTTATTTCTAAAGACAGTGTTTTAAAAGTCAAAAAATATGCAGTTTTAAGCGATTCAAAAAATGTAAGATATCCATCAGACCATTTGCCGGTTTATGTCGAAATAAATTTTAATAATTAATATGAATACTATAAAATATACTATGAAAATTTTCTTTTTAATAACCTTATCAGTCCTGCTATCTAAATGTTCTCCGGCTAGTGATACTGTTAATCCTACTCCAAAACCAACTCCACCGGTAGCAGTAAATGAAGTTGACTTTTGGTTGACCAAAGGCAATCAGACTGTAAATCTTCAAAAGCAAACATCAATTTTAGCATTTGGGACAACCTATAATAATTATGCTACTATTGAGGTTGATGATTCTCAGACATTTCAAAGTATTGATGGATTTGGATACACTTTGACTGGAGGAAGCGCTCAAGTTATTAATTTATTAAATACACAAAAAAGACAAGAATTATTGCAAGAATTATTTGGTGCCAATGGCAATTCAATTGCAATAAGTTATTTAAGAATCAGTATTGGCGCCTCAGATATGAATGCTACGCCCTTTACTTATGATGATTTGCCAAGCGGACAAACAGATATGAATTTAGACAATTTTAGTTTAGCTCCGGATAAAACGGATTTGATTCCCATGTTAAAAGAAATTGTGGCAATCAATCCAAAGATTAAAATTATGGCTACGCCATGGTCCCCGCCAGTATGGATGAAAGACAATGCTAATTTTATTGGAGGAAGTTTGAAATCGGAGTATTATGGAATTTATGCACAGTATTTTGTGAAATACATCCAAAAAATGAAAGCCGAAGGGATTACTATTGACGCCATTACGCCACAAAATGAGCCGTTGCATCCTGGAAATAATCCTAGTATGCTGATGCTCGCTTCACAACAGGCCGATTTTATAAAAAACAATTTGGGACCAGCTTTTCAGGCTGCAAATTTGACGACTAAAATTGTGGCTTATGACCATAATTGCAACAAACCGGAATATCCTATAGCAGTTCTAAACGATTCTGGAGCTTATCCTTTTGTTGATGGTTCTGCATTTCATTTGTACGAAGGAGATATAAGTGCTTTGTCAACAGTTCACAATGCTTTCCCTAATAAAAACTTATATTTCACAGAACAATACACATCCTCAACCGGAAGTTTTGAAGGGGATTTGAAATGGCATGTGAAAAATGTTGTTATTGGTTCTATGAGAAATTGGAGCAAAACAGCATTAGAATGGAACTTAGCCAATAATGCTTCTTTTGGGCCTAATACTCCGGGTGGTTGTACAACCTGTAAAGGAGCATTGACGATAAATAGTAGTGATAATTTTACCAGAAATGTAGGGTATTATATCATTGCACATGCTTCTAAATTTGTGCCTGCAGGTTCCGTTAGAATTGCAAGTACTATAAGTGGGAACTTGAATAACGTAGCTTTTAAAACACCAAGTGGGAAAAACGTTTTAATTGTTGAAAATGATGGAAGTAATGCTGAAATTTTCAATGTTAAGTACAATGGAAATTGGGTAACAACGTCATTAGAATCGGGTTCAGTAGGGACATTTATTTGGTAAAACTGCCTATATTTGGTAAAATAACATACGTAATATTTATAGAATGAAAAAAATCACAACGGCTGCACTTATAGCAGTGTCTATTTTGGCTTTTGCTCAGCAAAAAAGTAAAATACAATCGAAGCCTTTTTCAACAAATAATAAGACAGTTACCGTCTATACTACCGCAGACGGGACAAATTTAAGATTAACAAAAACAGATAATCTGCAATTCACGGACTTAAAACAACCTTTAGAAACTCAACTGTGTGTTTTTGTGAATCCAAGTAAAACTTTTCAGACATTTTTGGGTATTGGTGGAGCAATAACGGATGCGAGTGCTGAGGTTTTTGCTAAATTGACTAAAGAAAATCAGAAAGAATTCTTAGAAGCTTATTATGATAAAGAAAAAGGAATTGGGTATTCAATAATAAGAACGAATATTCACAGTTGTGATTTTAGTTCAGGAAGTTATACTTATATTGATGAAGGTGATGCAGCTTTAAAAAGTTTCAACATTGCACATGATAAAGAATTTAAAATTCCATTAATCAAAAAGGCAATTGCAGCAGCTGGAGGTAAGGCTACATTGTATGTAACTCCATGGAGTCCACCAGCTTTTATGAAAGACACTAAAAACATGTTGAGAGGTGGTAGATTACTACCTGAATTTTATCAGTCTTGGGCTAATTATTATGTGAAATTTATTAATAGCTACCAAAAAGAAGGAATTCCAGTTTGGGGATTGACAATTCAAAATGAGCCAATGGCTAGACAAACATGGGAATCCTGTATTTACACGGCCGAAGAAGAACGTGATTTTCTGAAGAATTATTTGGGACCAACATTGAAAAAAGCAGGACTTGGTGATAAAAAAATTACGGTTTGGGATCACAACAGAGATTTACTGGCACAAAGAGCGAGTACAATTCTTGATGACCCGCAAGCTAATAAATATGTTTGGGGAATTGGTTTTCATTGGTATGAAAACTGGAGCGGAGGAGATTCTATGTTTGAAAATGTTGGAAAAGTGCACGAAATGTATCCTGACAAAAACTTAATGTTCACGGAAGGTTGTGTTGAGAAATTTGATTTTAAAAAATTACAACTTTGGGCAAATGGGGAACGATATGGAGAATCCATGATTCATGACTTTAATAATGGTACAGTAGGTTGGACAGATTGGAATATTCTTTTGGATGAAAATGGAGGACCAAATCATGTAGGAAATTTTTGCTTTTCGCCGATACATGGCGATACAAAAACAGGGGAATTAATCTATACGCCTTCCTATTATTTTATTGGTCATTTTTCTAAATTTATTGGTAAAAGCGCAAAAAGAATAAGCAGTGTTTCCAGTCAAAGCTATTTAATGACTACTTCGTTTTTAAACCAGAATGGTAAAGCAGTAACGGTGGTTATGAATAAAACCGATAAGAAGTTGAAGTATAATTTGTGCATTGGAACAAAAGCTGCCGAAATTTATATACTGCCTCATGCTATTCAAACATTAGTTTATTAAATGCCAAAAACGATTTGTTTTAAAATCTTCTCTATGAAAAAAATAGTTCTATTATTTCTTATTTCTTTATCAGTTTCCTCCTTCGGACAAGGATTTCTACATAGAAATGGACAGAAAATTGTCGATGGAAATGGACAAAATGTGGTGTTGCGCGGTTTGGGATTAGGAGGATGGATGGTTCAGGAAGGATACATGCTTCAAACTGGTTCGTTTGCAGGTTCGCAACATGCAATAAAACAAAAGATTACGGATTTAATTGGAACTAAAAACACGGAGAAGTTTTATGATGCCTATAAAGCAAACGGAATTACAAAAAGCGATATTGATTCATTGGCGGCTTGGGGTTTCAACTCCATTCGATTGCCCATGCATTACAACTTGTATACATTGCCTATTGAAAAAGAAGCAGTTTCGGGTCAGAATACTTGGTTGGAAGAAGGTTTTAAAATGACGGATGATGTATTGAAATGGTGCGCTGCCAATAAAATATATTTGATTTTAGATTTACATGCAACTCCTGGAGGTCAGGGAAAAGATGCCAATATATCCGATTATGATGATTCAAAACCATCACTTTGGGAAAATACGGCAAATCAGGATAAAATGGTGGCGCTTTGGAAAAAATTAGCATTGCGTTACAAAGATAATCCTTGGATTGGAGCCTATGATATTATCAATGAACCCAATTGGAATTTCACGGGAACGAATCAAAATGGATGTGATGAAAAATCTAACGCGCCTTTAAGAGCATTGCAAGTCAGAATTACAAAGACCATAAGAGAAGTAGATACCAATCATTTAATTTTTATAGAAGGAAATTGCTGGGGAAATAATTACAATGGGATGTTTCCGCTTTGGGACGATAATATGGCGTTGAGCTTTCACAAATACTGGAACGATAATGATACGGCTTCCATACAGAATATGTTGAATTTCAGAACCGAATACAATGTGCCAATTTGGTTAGGTGAAAGTGGTGAAAACTCTAATGTTTGGTTTAAGGAAGCAATCTCTTTGGTAGAATCCAATAATATAGGTTGGGCTTTTTGGCCAATGAAAAAAATTGAAAATTTAGCGGGAGTTACTTCGGTTACAAAAACACCGGAATACGAGCAATTATTGCAATATTGGGCAACCGGAGGAAAAAAGCCAACAGTAGCTTTTGCAAAAAAAGCGCTAATGCAAATTGCTGAAAACTACAAAATTAAAAATCTGACCATCAGATATGATGTGATTGATGCGATGTTCAGACAAGTGCAAACAACTGACACTAAAAAATACAAAAGTCATCCGTTGCCTGGAAAAGTGTTTGCAACAGAATATGATTTAGGGCAAAACGGATATGCTTATTTTGATAAAGATGTCGCCAATTATGATGGCACTAAATTTACCAAATGGAATAAAGGTGGTGCCATGAGAAATGATGGTGTTGACATTCAATCTTGCAATGATAAAGTTACTAATGGTTTTCATGTAGCCTTTATTGAAGACGGGGAATGGTTGCAATACACATTAAATTTAAATGCAGAGAAAACATTCGATGTTGATATTCGGTATTCAAGTGAAGTAGCCGGAGGGAAGCTTTTTCTTAAAGATGAAAACGGGCAACTTTCTGAAACCATTACGATTCCATCTTCTGGAGGGATAGGTAATTGGCAAACGGTGACTTTGAAAAATGTGGTTTTAAAACAAGGAACAAATAAAATTAGAGTCTATTTCGAAAAAGGAAATTTCAATTTAAACTTTTTAGAATTTAAAAAACCAAGCGAGTAAAAAATAAAATGCCATTTCCTAATTTTTGGATTATGGTATAAATGAAATTGATTATAAAATAACACAGCAATTAGAAATGAAAAAAATAGTAACTACAACACTTTTATTGACCTGCTTTATTACGTTTTCTCAACAAAAAACGATTGGCCAAAAAGTAGATGCTTTGCTAAAGCGAATGACTCTTGAAGAGAAAATAGGGCAACTTAATCAATATACTGGAGACAATGCTGCGACTGGACCAATAACCATAAATCCGAATAAACAATCCGAAATTAAAACAGGTTTAATCGGTTCTATGTTGAATGTTTTGGGAACGCAACACACGAGACAATACCAAGAATTAGCGATGCAATCGAGATTGAAAATTCCGTTGTTATTTGGCCAAGATGTTATTCATGGATATAAAACTACTTTTCCAATTCCTTTGGCAGAAGCCGCAAGTTGGGATTTAGATGCGATGGAACTTTCGGCAAGAATTGCTGCAACCGAAGCGGCTGCAAGCGGAATCCATTGGACATTTGCGCCCATGGTGGATATTGCGCGTGATCCTCGTTGGGGACGTGTAATGGAAGGTGCCGGAGAAGATACCTATTTGGGTTCGAGGATTGCTTATGCCAGGGTGAAAGGTTTTCAAGGGAAATTGGGTGATGTCAATTCCGTAATGGCTTGCGTGAAACATTTTGCGGCTTATGGAGCTGCTGTTGGCGGGAGAGATTACAATTCGGTTGATATGAGCGAAAGAATGCTTTGGGAAACGTATTTGCCACCTTTCAAGTCAGCTTTGGATGCTGGGGCGGCTACTTTCATGAATTCTTTCAATGACCTTAACGGAATTCCGGCAACAGGAAATAAATATTTGCAAAGAGACATTCTGAAAGGGAAATGGAATTTTCAAGGTTTTGTGGTTTCTGATTGGGGGTCAATAGGAGAAATGATCAATCACGGATATGTAAAAGACAGTAAAGAAGCCGCATTAGCTGCTATAACTGCAGGAAGTGATATGGACATGGAAAGTAATGCGTACCGATATAATTTGGCACAATTAGTAAAAGAGAAAAAAGTTCCAATTGCGCTAATTGATGATGCCGTGAAAAGAATTTTACGCAAGAAATTTGAATTGGGATTATTTGAAGATCCGTATAAATATTTCAATCCGGAAAGAGAACAAAAAGAATTGAACAATCCGGAACATAGAAAAGCAGCGAGAGAAGTTGCAGCAAAAAGTATTGTATTGTTGAAGAATGATAAAAACATTTTACCTATTTCAAAACAAACAAAAACAATTGCTTTTATTGGTCCGTTGGTTAAAGAACGCAAGCAAAACATGGGTTTTTGGTCCGTAGAATTGCCAGAAGTGGATTATGACAAACAAGTTATTTCACAATGGGAAGGTTTGCAAAATAAGGTTGGGAATACTGCGAAGTTGCTTTACGCCAAAGGTTGTGAAATTGAAGGTGATAATAAAGATGGTTTTGCTGAAGCGATCGCTGTTGCGAATCAAGCTGATGTTGTAATTTTAAGTATTGGGGAAAGAAGAGATATGAGCGGTGAGGCAAAAAGTCGCAGCAATCTTCGTTTGCCGGGCGTTCAGGAAGATTTGATAAAAGCGATTCAAGGGACGGGAAAACCTGTTGTGGTTTTAATCAACGCAGGAAGACCGCTTATTTTTAATTGGACTGCTGATAATGTTCCTGCAATTCTGTATACGTGGTGGTTGGGAAGCGAAGCAGGAAATGCCATTGCCGATGTTTTGTTTGGCGATTACAATCCTTCGGGGAAATTACCAATGTCTTTTCCAAGAGAAGAAGGACAAATTCCTATCTATTACAATCATTTTAATACAGGAAGACCAGCTAAAAACGAAACGGAATCCAATTATGTTTCGGCATATACGGACTTAAAAAACAGTCCTAAATTTCCTTTTGGATACGGGTTGAGTTATACCACTTTTGAATATTCTAATTTGAAATTATCTAAAAATAAAATAAAAAGTACAGAGACAATCGAAGCTTCAGTAACTATAACCAATTCAGGAAAAGTAGCGGGAGAAGAAGTAGTTCAGTTGTATTTAAGAGACAAAGTTGGGTCAGTAGTACGACCAATTATTGAACTGAAAGATTTCCAAAAGATAAAACTGAATGCTGGAGAAACTAAAACAGTAAAATTTAGTATTGACAAAGAAAAACTGTCTTTTTATAATGCAGCATTACAGTGGGGTACTGAACCTGGGGACTTTGATTTAATGATTGGATCATCTTCTGTAGATATTCGTTTGAAAGACACTTTTGAATTGATGAAACAATAATTACTGAAAGAATAGGGATTTGTTTTTTTAGATAAAATAAGGATTTATAGTAAATGATTGTGATTACTAAGGAGTTCTATTTCTTAAATCCTTTAATTTTATGTAAATAAAAAGGAATTTATTTTATATTTTAATAGTATTTTGGGCTTTATTGCTCAAAATTAATATATTTGATGCGGTATTTTTTTAATGAATCGCACTTGCTAGAATGTTGAAATTGATGTAGGTATGAATAAAAAAAGTATTGACTCTTAATCAATTTTCCTGATGAACTTGTAGTTATAGTATTAAATATAGGAAAACACATTTGATAAAGAGGGAATTTAAAAAAGAGGTTGACTTACAGGTCAACCTCTTTTAAATTCTGTTTCAATACTTTTTTAACAACAATTAATCAACAATTTTCGCAAATGCTTTTTAAATTTTGGTTAGCAGATTTCAATATTATATCTAGATTTTTACTTGTGAATTTTTCTCAAGAAAATAAATTTATTAATAAGTCTGATAAGATCGCTTCTAAAAACGAAGCTTTTTTTCCTCTTCAGTCCATGATGTTTTTCTAGAACAGTAAGAACTTTTTCTTCAATTATCTTTTCAAAACTAGACTTGTAGTTTATCCCTATCGTCTGCTTTTAGGCATAAGATTGAGTTCTTAACTAGTCACAATTAGTTGTTTTTCGTAATCTTTAATTTAGTTCTTTTTTGAGAGCTATTTATTGCTTTGGTAATACTTGTGTTGTTTTGACGCAATGTACATTTTTTTTTGATTTGCAATGCATTTCAAATGATTTTTTTATGTATCTTTTTTTTGAATATTTTTTAGTTAATTTTTGCGGGAGTATGTCTTATTATTGAATAGGTTTGTTTTTTATTCAAATCATTTCCTTGGTCTTTAAAGCGTAGAATTATAGGACTCGTTTTGAAAATGTAACATTCATTTATTTTCTTTGAAAAAATGAACTAAATTGCGCCTTTTAAAACGCATAAATTTAATACTATAAAAATCGCATGTTAAAAAATATTTTAGATAACAGGGAAAATTATCAGCCAGGTTTATCAATAGATTGTGTGATTTTCGGATTTCATGATAATCAGCTTAAGATATTATTGATAAAAACAAAATACAACGATCAGTGGGCCTTACCTGGTGGTTTTGTGCCTATTAATGAAGATATTGATCAAGCGGCAGTTAGTATTTTACATGGGAGAACAGGTTTAAAGGGAATTTTCCTGAGGCAATTTGCAACATTTGGAGCCGTTAAAAGAAATAGTATTGATTTTAGTAACGGCGTTTTGAATTTTTACGGGATACCTTTAGATGATGGGAAGTGGTATACGAATCGTTTCGTAACTGTAGGTTATTATGCATTAGTAGATTTTTTAAAAACGGTTCCGCAACCAGAAGGTAAAAATGAAATTGTGGAATGGATTGATCATGATGCGGTACCAGATTTGATTTTGGATCATAAAGAAATTTTGGATAAGGCATTGGAGACTTTACGAATGGAATTGAATCTAATACCGGTAGGGTACAATTTACTTCCTGAAAAATTTACGATACCTGAATTGCAAAAACTGTATGAAACTATATTAGGCAGAAAGCTCGATCGAAGAAATTTTCTTCGCAAAATAACTGCTATAGGAATACTTACAAAACTCGATGAAAAGAAAAGCAATGTGGCTCATAAAGCGCCAAATTTATATAGCTTCGATCAAGATAAATACAATGAAGTTGTAAAGAATGGGTTGCATCAAGGTTGGTAGTTTTTCTATGTTCCATGATTGATTCAAAAAAAAGAATATAAAGTGGAATGAAATGCATTTTTAAAACCAATTTGAAGAATAATAAACGATAAAGGCTATCCGAAAGGGTAGCCTTTATGCTTGGAAATAATAATGAATAATGTCTTTGTTATTTTTGTAATAAATTAGGTTCTTAATGTAATTTTTTTTCGGGATGCATTTTTTTATTATATTTAAAATCATTTTATCTTTGGAAATAGGACTCTATATTATTTTAAGATAAATAATGATAAATAGGTAAAAATTTATATAAATATGCAACAGGCTGAAAAGTTATCGAAATTGAATGTTTTCTTGGAAGATATAAAAATTAAAGACAAGAATTTTCATTTAAGATTGGGAGCAAATTTTCCAATTATTAGTGATTTATATCAAAAATTATATTCCAATAGTCCTTATAAAGATGAGGCGTTTGATTTATTATTGAAGTCTTTGGTCAAGAATTTTGAAGAACGTTCTGCTTTGCAAAAGAAACGCGATATGACGCGTGTTTCTAATCCTAATTGGTATTCTAGTGAGAAAATTGTTGGGATGATGTTGTATGTTGATCTTTTTAATACTGATTTTAATGGATTGAAAGAGAAAATCCCTTACTTCAGAGATTTGGGAATTAACACAGTGCATCTAATGCCTTTTTTGGATGTGCCAGAATTTGAAAATGATGGCGGTTATGCTGTGCGTAATTACCGTGAGGTGAATCCTAAATTTGGAACAATGAAGGATTTTGAAGCTTTGGTACAAGAGTTTCAAAAAAATGATATGAATTTAATTATGGATTTTGTGCTCAATCATTGTGCAGATCAGCATCAATGGGCTGTTGAGGCTCGTAAAGGGCATCCAAAGTACAAAGATTTTTTCTATTTTTTTCCAGACAGAAATTTACCGAATGCTTATGAACAAACAATGATTGAAATTTTTCCGGATACTTCACCTGGGAATTTCACCTATTTGCCAGAGAGTGATCAATGGGTAATGACTTTATTTTATGGCTATCAATGGGATTTGAATTATAAGAATCCAATGGTTCTAGTGGAAATGATAGACACCATGTTGTTTTGGTCTAATAAAGGAATAGATATTTTTCGTTTAGATGCTGTAGCTTTCATGTGGAAGGTAATAGGGAAATTTAATCAAAATTTACCGGAAGTTCATTCTTTGTTGCAGCTCTTTAAATTATGTGGTCAGATTGTGGCTCCGGGTGTTGCCTATATTGCTGAAGCGATTGTGGCTCCTGAGGAAATTATAAAGTATTTTGGTGAAGGAGTAGCTCAAGGTGATGAGTGTGACATTGCGTATAATGCTAATTTTATGGCGTTGAGTTGGGAAGCTTTGGCTACGCGAAATACTAATTTACTTAAAAAATCAATCAAAGCGGTTCCTAAAAAACCAAGAAATACAACCTGGATAAATTATGCCCGTTGTCATGATGATATAGGACTGGGATTTGATGACAAATTAGTTACTGAACTTGGATTAGACAGTTTACAGCATCGCTTGTATATTTTAAAACATTATTGTGATGGTTTTAATGGCAGTTTTGCATTGGGTGCGCGTTTTATGATTGAGCATGAAACTGGTAATGCCCGTATTTCTGGCTCTATGGCGGCATTATGTGGTTTTGAAAAAGCATTAAAAGAAAATAATCAAGAACAAATTCAACTAGCTATAAAACGTATCAATTTACAGCATGCTGTTATTTTGTCTTTAGGTGGTTTGCCAATGATTTATAGTGGAGATGAGGTTGCTCTGCCAAATAATTACGATTACTTAAATGATGAAAGTAAGAAGTATGATAACCGCTGGTTGCACCGTTCTAAAATGAATTGGAGTTTGGTCGAAAACATAGAAGATTCTGCATCGGCACAAGCTCAGGTTTATAAACAGTTAAAGCAATTAATTGAAATCAGGAAGCAAACTCCAGCTTTCGCAGATAATAATGATTTAGAATTTATTGATTACGGGAATACACATTTGTTAGTATATAAAAAAACGGATAGCAAAGGGGAGGAGATATGTGTTATTGTGAATTTTTCTGAATTTGATACTGTTTTTGAAAGAAGTTTGTTTGCTGATTTTAGTGGAGATAAAATGTATAATTTGCTAACGGCAACTGATATTGAGATTCACGAAAAAAACTTTATTAGCGCTTATGATGTATTGTGGCTTAGGAAATAACAAGGGGTAATCCTGAAAATTTAGAAAAATATAAGCATAAAAAAAACTCCATTATTTCTAATGAAGTTTTTTGTGGGCGATGAGGGGTTCGAACCCCCGACCCCCTCGGTGTAAACGAGGTGCTCTGAACCAGCTGAGCTAATCGCCCTAGTACAATTTAGTAATTTTCATTACCTTATTGCGAGTGCAAATATAAGCTTGTTTTTCGCTTATCCAAAACATTTCTGCACAAATTTTAATATTTTTTCGAAAGAATTTATATTTAATTGGTATTTAGTTTATTAGGTTTGATTGAATTTTCAAATAAACTCCGATTATAGATTGCAAGACGGAGTTTATTTGAAAATTTATAATTTATTTGGAAAGTGAAGGTTCGTTATGGTAAATGAAATCACCATGAATGCCTGTAAAAGCTTTGTTCAATCCATCAAAAAATACTTTTCGATCATCTTCTTTTGGCCAAGTTGTTTTTATTAACTCCGTTTGTTTATCGCTGGATTTTTCTAAATCGGATAAGGAATCATAATAATAAGCTTCGAGAAAATCCCTGCTGTCAGATCCCCAAGCATGACGATTTGGGTAATATCCTTTGATATAAGGGTTGTTCATGGTTATTTTTTCATTAAATTCTTTCATGCCTTTTCCTTGACCATTCAGCGACATTTGAGATTTTCGGATATAGACAACCATAGGTTCTTTTGAAGTGGGTTTGAATTCTTTAGATCCTGTAATTGAAGAATAGATTTCATCAGAATGCATAGGGCCGTAATACGTATTGTATTTATCAAAAAAGGCCTTTCTGATTTTTTCATCTGGCCAACCTTTTTTAATTAATTCATTAGAAACATCATTAGATTTTTCGATGTCTTCCCAAGTTTTAAAAACAGATACCAGTAAAACCTCAGAACTATTTTCTGTAAAATAATGATTAAGAATTTCGGAGCCAATTATTAAATCGTTCTTACTGGTGACTTTGTCAAAGTATTCTTGTTCGGTTTGTTTCCAGTCTTTCCTATCCGTATCTAAATTTCTGTGTAATGTCGTCACTGTAATAAATACAGGTTTAGGGTCCTCTTGAGCAAACATTCCGATGCTTAACATGAATGTTAAAATTAACAATCTCAATGCTAAATTGTCTTTCTTTTTCATAATAGTTTAAGAATTAAGTGATTAATGAATAAAAATAGTCACATAAATTTAACTAATTATGAGTCAATTAGTTGCGGAAATAAACAATTTATTTTTGAAGATAATTATTGCGCAAAGTTAAATCCCTTTATTTAAAGGCAATTCAGCTACTACAAACGTACTGCCACCAATAAAGATAAAATCATTTTTTGTGGCAGTATTCTTAGATGACTCATAAGCGTCTGTTACAGAGGTATATGTGTTTCCATTAAGATGATGTGTTTTTGCTTTTTCTTGTAAAATGGCAGCGTCTAAACCACGGGGAATGTTTGGTTTACAGAAATAATAAATGGCATTCTTTGGGAATAAAGGTAAAACTTCATCTAAATCTTTGTCATTGACCATTCCAAGTACAATATGTAGTTTTTCGAACGTTTCTTTTTGAATCTGGTTCATGACAATTTCTAATCCGTTTTTGTTGTGTGCGGTGTCGCAAATAACTTTTGGGGATTCACCTAGTTGTTGCCATCTTCCTTGAAGTCCTGTATTTTTTACAACCAGAAGCAAACCAGATTTGATATCATCCTGGAAGACTTTAAATTCTTTTTGCGCATTTAAAATAGCAATTGTTTGTATTGCGGTTTTTTTATTATGGAGTTGATAATCGCCAATTAAATCAGAAGGATAGGTTTCTGTAATTGAATCGGAAGCAAAATAGATTTCGGAGTTGCATTCTTTGGCTTTCGCCAAAAAAACGGGTTTGGTTTCAGGAGTATATTCTCCAATCACTACGGGAATGTTTGGTTTTATAATTCCCGCTTTTTCAAAAGCAACAGCTTCAAGTGTGTTGCCAAGAAATTGGGTATGATCCAATCCAATATTTGTAATAACGGATACAAGTGGCGTAATGACATTGGTAGCGTCTAATCTTCCGCCCATTCCAACTTCTATAATGGTGATGTCCACTTTTTCTTTTGCAAAATAATCAAAAGCCAATCCAACGGTCATTTCAAAGAAACTCATATCATTTGCTTCAAAAAAAGCTTTGTGCTTATTTGTAAAATCAGTAACAAATGCTTCAGAAATTTCCATTCCGTTAATTTTGATGCGCTCCCGGAAATCTTTTAGATGAGGAGAAGTGTATAATCCCACTTTATAGCCCGCTTCCTGTAGTATGGAAGCCAGCATGTGCGAGGTAGAACCTTTTCCGTTAGTTCCTGCAACATGAATGCATTTTATTTTTTCTTGAGGATTGTCAAGATGATCTATTAGTAAATGCGTGTTGGTTAAATCTTTTTTATAGGCCGAAGCGCCCTGCAGTTGGTACATCGGGAGTTGATTAAACATCCAATTTATAGTTTCCTGATAGTTCATTTTTTGAATAAAATAGTAGTTGTTTAAAATATTTTTCGATTTTTTTAGTTTAATAGTACATCGAAAAGTATCTTTATTGCAAAATTGAAATAATTTTTAGAATTAATGAGTAAAAATCAATAATAATATATGTTTAGTTTTATACAATTACAGGCCGACACTATTGCTAATGCTGCGTCAAACGTAGTAATCGAGAAAATTGCACCAAATACTGAAATCTCTGTTTTGGAATTTATTTTAAAAGGAGGGTTCTTCTTAATCCCAATTTCAATCCTATTATTCTATACTTTTTATTTGATTATAGAACGTACTTTATATATTAATAAAGCATCGAAAATTGATCACCGATTGATGTTAGATGTAAGAGATAATCTAAATTCAGGTAATTTGGAATTGGCTCGATCTATCGCTGAAAGAAGCAACACGTCTTCCGGGAACATTATTAAAGAAGGAATTCTTGTTATTGGCAGACCTATTGCCGAAATTGAATCTAATATGGATCGCGCTGCCGACATTGAAATTGGAGAAATGGAGAAGCATTTGGGTCAATTAGGTCTTATTGCAGGGATTGCGCCAACTTTAGGATTTATTGGAACTATTTCAGGAGTAATTAAAATATTTTATAGTATTTCGGTTACTGAAAATATTAGTATTGGTAATATCTCTGGTGGTTTATACGAGAAAATGATCAGTAGTGGTTCTGGATTATTAGTTGGTATTATTGCGTATAGCGCATATCACTTATTAAACGGAAAAATTGATAATTTTGCTTTGAAAATTCAAAAACAGATACTGGAATTCGTAAATATTATTCAAAGATCGTAACATGTCTATAAAACGAAAAAGAAGATTTCATGCCGAAGTGGCTACTTCGTCATTAAGTGATATTATGTTTTTCTTGTTGTTGTTTTTCCTGATCATATCCACTTTGGCTAATCCTAATGTTATAAAAATGACATTACCAAAAGCTAAGGCTAACGAGAAAACCAACAAGCAATACATCAGTTTGTCAGTTACCGAAGACAAGAAATTCTATATCGACAAACAACCGGTAGCATTTGAGGAACTAGAGGCGACTTTAATGTCTAAAATGAATAGTGAAAAGGATCAAACGGTTGTCGTGAGAATCCCATTTAATTTGCAAGTGCAAGACTTAGTTGATGTATTGCAAATAGGGGTAAAAAATAATTTGAAGTTTGTGATTGCTACCAGTCCAAAGTAACGTCATTGCGAGTTTTTAATAAGCAATTGCATAGTTGAGATTTTTCTTCGGATGATTGTAAATTATATAAAAAATGCCTCGATAAGTCGAGGCATTTTTTTTATGTTTAAATTATTGGTATTTAATTTAAATTGAAATTGTAAACAATCTTGCCCACTTGTTTTTCCGGGGCATCACTGCTGGCATCCCATTTAGTATTCATCGCTGCGATTCTTGCTTGATCTAGCAAACATCGCGCTGTATTAGTGGTTCCTTTTATACCGGCAATTGCATTTATAGTTCGTCCATTTCTATCTACAGAAACTTCTACAACAACTTTTCCTTCTTCGTTACAGGTGTATTTAGGTGCTGGTTTAGAAACTGCTTTTCTGTTTCCTAAGGAGTAACCGCTACCGCCTCCGGAACCACTTCCGTTTCCTCCTCCACTTCCAGAGCCATATCCACTACCAGTCCCTATTCCGTTTCCAGTGCCATTTCCGCCACCTGTTCCTCCACCGGAACCTCCAGTTCCGTAATAACCATTAGAACTTAAACTTCCGTTTGATTTTCCTTTATTTCCGGCAGCTTTGTCATCGCCATCACCACCTTTATTGGAACCTTTTAGAATACTGGATAACGCATCGTTAGTATTATTGGAAACTTTAGGTTTTACAACCACCGGTTTAGGTTCTTCCTTTACAACAGTTATTGGTTTTTTAGGTTTTTCTTTTTGAGGAATGACAACACTTTCTTCGGTACTGTTTTCCTGGGATAAGATAGCTTCTTGAGGTATTGTTTTTGTTGGTGTTTGTTTGGTTTGATTTTTTACTTGCAGCACTTCGCTTTTATAATTCGCTCCAGATCCTAAATCGCTATCTCCAAAATTAACGGTAACGCCGCCACCTCCACCACCTCCGGCAAGTTCAGCCAAGTTTGCTGGTGGCCAAAAGCGTATGAAAAATAAAATTAACAACATTGTCGCATACAAAAGAATTGATATTGCTAAAGATTTCTTTTGGTCTGATGAAATGGTGGAACTCATTTGTATTTTAAATTTAAAAAAGTGTATTACTAAAAAACGTTGAAAAGTACTAAAAATTGTCAAGAGTAAAAAGCTACTGAGGGAATATAAATAAGTTTGCTTTTATTTAAAATTAGAAATAAGAAAAGGGATTAAATAGATGTTGAATAATCTACTTAATCCCAGTTCCAATATGTTTTATGAATGCTATTTTTTAAGTAAGCTGTTTCAATGCAATTTCGAAAGCAGTGGCACTAATATTTGTTTTGCTTGGATTCAAATCATGTGCTTTTTCAATTGCCTTTTTAATGGTTTCTGATGTGTCTTGAAAGATAGCTTCATCCGTCATTTGTACTTTCTTTTCCATGAAATAAGCAAAAACGCGAGCCATTCCACAATTAGAAATAAAATCAGGAATCAAACTCACTTTATGATCTACATCTTCCATAATTGGACCGAAAAATATTTCTTTGTCTGCAAAAGGAACATTAGCACCACATGAAATTACTTCAAGACCATTAGCGATCAAGCTATCAATTTGAGATTGGGCCACTAATCTGGAAGCTGCACAAGGGGTAAATATTTCAGCACCGATTGTCCAGATTTTTTTATTGATTTCTTCAAAAGGAATCATGTTTTCGGCAACCAGTTTGTTTCCGTCTTTAGCAAGGAATAATGCTTTTATTTCTTCAAAAGTAAAACCTTCTTCATTTATTAATCCGCCATCTCTATCAATAATACCGATGATTTTTGCTCCCATTTCGGCCAAATAAAATGCTGCGGCTGATCCTACATTTCCAAAGCCTTGAACAATGGCTTTCTTGCCTTTTACATCGCCGCCATAAATAGTGTAATAATTACGAACTGCTTCGGCAACGCCAAAACCGGTTATCATATCTGCAATGGTATATTTTCGAGAAACATCCGGTGAGAATTTTGGATTCTCAATTACTTTAACCACACCTTGACGCAATTGACCAATTCTGTTGATTTTATCTGCTTCGGTAGGTTTGAAATGTCCATTAAAAACGCCTTCTTGTGGATGCCAAACACCACATTCTTCCGTCATGGGGATAACTTCATGAATTTCATCCACATTCAAATCGCCTCCGGTTCCGTAATAACTTTTCAATAAAGGAGAAACTGCTTTGTACCAACGTTGCAAAACGCCTTTTTTTCTTGGGTCATTTGGGTCAAAATTAATTCCGGATTTAGCACCGCCAATAGCAGGTCCTGAAACCGAAAATTTCACTTCCATTGTTTTTGCCAAAGACAAAACTTCATTCATATCCAATCCTTTTCTCATACGAGTTCCGCCGCCAGCAGCGCCACCACGAAGAGAATTAATCACAGTCCAACCTTCGGCTTCTGTTTCAGCATCTTTCCAATGGAAAACTATCTCAGGTTCTTTATTTTCGAATTTCTTTAATAAATCTTTCATTTATTGCGATATGTTTAATTTTGACAAATATAAAAAATAGAATAATGCGAATTATGTATTTTTGATATTATTTTGAGTAATAAATATTTCCAGAGCTGTGATCCATTTTAGCACCCGTAACGCTGCTCAAAACATTGATTTCTCCTCGTAATTTTAATACGCCAAGCAACGCAAAAATCAACGCTTCTTTGAATTCCAGAATTTTAGCTGACGGAATTATGATTTTCATTTCCGGTAAATAGAATTGAATACGTTCGATAAGAAAATCATTGTAGGCGCCACCGCCAGTTATATAAAGACTTCCGTTTTTATTAGGCAAAGCCAAAGCAATCTGTAGCGCTACATGTTCAGTAAACGTGCATAATTTGTCTTCAATAGTAATTTCAAAACTTTCGATTAAAGGTAAAACGGTTTCTTTTACAAATTCAAAACCCAATGATTTAGGATATTTTTTTTGGTAAAAATCCAAAGCATTTAATTCTTGTAGCAAATTAGTGTCGATTTTTCCAGTTCTAGAAATGGTCCCTTTATCATCATAATCGAATCCCAATTGATTAGCGTAAAAATTTAAAACGGTGTTTACCGGTGAAATATCAAAGGCAATTCGTTGCTTGTCTTGTTCAAAAGATACATTCGAAAAACCACCTAAATTCATGCAATAATCGTATTCAGGAAATAATATTCGGTCACCAATAGGAACTAAAGGAGCACCTTGACCGCCAAGTTGGACATCTTGTACTCTAAAGTCGCAGACTACCGTTTGGTGAATTAAAGTAGCGATTTCGGATAAATTCCCAATTTGAAGCGTAAACCCATTCTGTGGTTGATGTAAAATAGTATGTCCATGCGAACAAACGGCATCCAGGTTTTCGATTTTATGTTTTTCGATAAAAGCAGCAATAATGGAAGCGAGAAGGTGGGTGTAATCCTGATTTAATTTTTCGAGCTGTACTTTAGAGTAATCCACCGCAGATTTTAGACTTTTTATCCAGCTTAAACCATAGGCAATAGTTTCGCTTTCAAGAATTTCGAAAGTCCATTTATTGTTCTTTACACTAAATTGAATATGTGCTAAATCGACTCCGTCAAGCGAAGTTCCTGACATTACTCCGATAACGTTATAGTAATCTTCCTTCATTGAATAAAATTCTAAATCAAAATTAGTAATTTCATAATAAAAAAGTATCTTTGGATGCTTTTTTTAAATAAAAAGTAATTTAATGGAAGCAAATCAAAACAATCGTCAATTTTAAAACGAAAAGTAAAATATATAAAAAAAATTCTTAAGCTGTAAATTTAAGGATTGTAATTGAGTAATTTTACTTTTATTTGTAGAGTTGAAATTTTAATAAAATAAACAATATATAGTTATGGATTTTAATCTAACCGAGGAGCAGTTAATGATTCAGCAAGCAGCTAAAGATTTTGCTCAAAACGAATTATTGCCAGGTGTTATTGAAAGAGATGAATTCTCTAAATTTCCAACGGAACAGGTGAAAAAAATGGCGGAGCTTGGTTTTTTAGGAATGATGGTGGATCCTAAATATGGCGGTTCCGGATTGGATAGCGTTTCTTATGTTTTGGCGATTACTGAAATTGCTAAAGTAGATGCATCTTCGGCAGTGGTAATGTCTGTAAATAACTCTTTGGTTTGTGCAGGTTTAGAAAAGTATTGCAATGAAGAACAAAAAATGAAATACTTAGTTCCTCTTGCCAAAGGAGATGTAATTGGCGCTTTTTGTTTGTCTGAGCCTGAAGCAGGTTCTGATGCGACTTCGCAAAAAACAACGGCAATCGATAAGGGAGATTATTATTTATTGAATGGAACCAAGAACTGGATTACTAATGGATCTTCGGCATCTACCTATATTGTAATTGCTCAAACTGATGTTGAAAAAGGACATAAAGGAATTAATGCATTTATAGTTGAAAAAGGTTGGGCAGGTTTTGATATTGGTCCAAAAGAGAAAAAAATGGGAATTCGTGGTTCAGATACCCATTCGTTAATGTTTAATGATGTTAAAGTACCAAAGGAAAACCGAATTGGAGCAGACGGATTTGGATTTAATTTTGCGATGAGTGTACTAAACGGCGGAAGAATAGGAATTGCTTCTCAAGCATTGGGAATTGCCACTGGTGCTTATGAGTTGGCTTTGAAATATTCTCAAGAACGTAAAGCTTTTGGGAAAGAAATTTTCAAACACCAAGCGATTGCTTTTAAATTAGCGGATATGGCAACTCAAATTATGGCTGCCAGAATGTTGTGTTTTAAAGCGGCATCTGAAAAAGACTTGGGAATGGATATTTCTCAATCTGGAGCAATGGCTAAGTTATTTGCTTCACAAACCGCTATGGATACGACTATTGAAGCAGTTCAAATTCACGGTGGGAATGGCTATGTTGCCGAGTATCATGTAGAACGTATGATGCGTGATGCCAAAATCACTCAAATATATGAGGGGACTTCTGAAATTCAGCGTATTGTGATTTCAAGAACATTAGTTTCGTAGATAAAATTGTATTAAATTTTTAAACCCTTTCAAGTTATGATTTGAAAGGGTTTTGTTTTTTAAGTCATTTTTTTAATACATTTACTGAAACAATTACTTTCATGTACGAAGATTTAAAATATTGGTATTTGCGCGATCACAAATTGTTTCGAACATTGAGTTTTGGACAAATCAAACAATTGTGCATTATTACCGGTTTTAAAAAAGCGAAAAAAGGCGAAATTATTTATTTTTCTTCTTCGGATGTGCCAAGGATTTTTCTGCTGAAAAAAGGGAATATCAAAATTGTAGCAGTTGATGAAGAAGGAAATGAAACGATAAAAGATATTATTCAAAAAGGGGATTTATTCGGGGAACTGACTTTAGAAGCCGATGATGAAGCAAATGAATATGCAAAAGTACTTTCTGATGATGTGGCTATTTGTAGCTTTCTAATGTCAGATTTCGAGGATTTATTGTTGCGAAATCCTAGTTTGGCACTTTCTTATACCAAATTTGTAGGTTTAAAAATGAAACGCATCAAGAATAGTTATTCTAATTTGATTTCTAAAGATGCAAAAACCAGATTGTTTCAGTTTCTAAAAGATTGGGCTGAAAAAGAAGGTAAAAGAGTAGATAATAAAGTCGTGATTGAAAATTATCTCACACAAAATGACATTGCACAGATTATTTGTACTTCAAGACAGACTGCGACTCAATTGCTAAATGAAATGGAAACTAACGGAACACTGATTTATAACCGAAAAGAAATCATTATCTCGGACATTTCAAAACTGTAGTTTCAATTATTTCGTATCTATTGTAAAGTAGCTGACAAATGGCTTTTTTGATTCTAAATATCTTTGTTTAAGAAATAAACGAAGTATCATTTTTAAATTAAAATACAATGAAGTCAAAAAATCACAAAGGCCAAAAAAATAGTTTTAAACTTGTAAGCAAAAAACAGATTCTATATCTATTTGTTGTCTTTATTTCATTATCAACATTTGCGCAAACCGAAAATAGTCGATTAACTCATTTCAATTTAGAACGTAAAGTTGCCATACAAGGCTACGATCCAGTAGCTTATTTTAAACAAGGGAAAGCCGTAAAGGGAAAAAAAGAACTGACAGCAACATACGAAGGGGTGACATATAATTTTTCAATGCCTGTAAATAAAGAGTATTTCTTAAAAAATCCTTTGAAATATGAACCACAATTTGGAGGTTGGTGCGCTTATGCGATGGGGGACTCAGGAGAAAAAGTCGAGATTAACCCAGATACTTTTAAAATTATTGACGAAAAATTATATTTATTTTATAATGCTTATTTCAATAATACATTGAAAAGTTGGAATAAAGACCAAGCTAATTTAAAGTCAAAAGCAGAGAGTAATTGGAAAAAAATAATCAAATAAAACAGTAATCATGAAAACAACTATTTTATCTTGGATTTTACGGATTGCAGTTGCAGTAATTTTATCACAAACGTTATATTTTAAATTTACTGGAGCTGAAGAAAGTATTTATATTTTTAGTACTTTGGGAGTGGAACCTTATGGAAGAATTGGTACTGGAATTTTAGAATTGATTACTGTAATTCTAATTTTAATGCCTAGAACTACATTGCAGGGTGCATTACTGGGTTCCGGAATAATGGTTGGTGCTATTCTTTCGCACCTGTTTGTTCTTGGAATTGAAGTCGAGGGAGATGGTGGAACACTATTTGCGTTGGCTAACATAACCTTATTTAGTTGTCTTACTTTGATCTTTTTAAATAGAGATAAACTGTCAAATTTGTTAAAATTAAAACGATAATATGCTGATACCTTCTATTACTAATAGTCTAAACGAATTGATTGATTTACTCAATCAATTATCGAAAAAGGATTACTCAAACCCATGTGCTGAATTGAGTAATGCCAGTATAGGTGAACACACGAGGCATATTATCGAAATGTTTCAATGCCTCGAGAATCAATACGATTTAGGGATTGTGAATTACGATAAAAGAGAACGTAATGTATTAATCCAAACTGATATGAATTATGCGATTCATCATATTTTAGAAATTAAAAATAATCTTGAAAAAGAGAATAAAAATATCGATTTACAACAAGTGATTGACGGTGAAGAAATCCGAATTCAAAGTAATTATTATAGAGAATTGCTTTATAATTTAGAACATTGTATTCATCATCAGGCACTGATAAAAGTGGCTATTTTAAAATGTGAAAATATTACGGTCGATGAGAATTTTGGAGTTGCCCGTTCTACAATTGAATACAGGAATCAATGTGCACAGTAAGTTTTGTTCATGTCCATGATAGGATAATCATTACCTCAAATCGAGATGAAAAAGTAATTAGACCGTCTGCAATACCACCCAGAGATTATACCTTAAAAGGCAAGAATGTCATTTTTCCAAAAGACCCAAAAGCTGGTGGAACTTGGTTTGTTGTCGATGCAAATGGAACTGTTTTAGTTTTATTAAATGGTGCTGACGAAAAACACAAAGTAGTACTTCCTTACAGGAAAAGTCGTGGTCTAATTGTGCTAGATGTTATTAGCAGTTTATCGCCGAAGGATTTTTGGAACGAAATTGATTTGGAAAACATAGAACCTTTTACATTAGTTTTATTTCAAAATAAGGAGCTGTTTCAATTGCGATGGAATGGAAGTCAAAAAGAAACGACTCCTTTAGATATTCATAAAAATCATATTTGGTCTTCGTCAACATTGTATCCAGCGGCAATTCGGGAGAAACGTACAAATTGGTTTTATACTTTTTTGGATGCAAATCCAGAAATATCTGAAACAGAGATGCTTCATTTTCATCGCTATACCGAAGAGGAAAATCAAGAAAACGGATTGGTTATCAATCGGAATGACGAAATGAAAACCTTAAGTATTACCCAATCTGTAATCGAAAAAAATAAAGTCGCTATATTGCATTGCGATTTGATTGCACAAAAAGAGCATAAGACCTCATTTATCACTATTTAAAATTTTCTCAATTGAAATTACTTTTTCATAAGATTACGCATTGGGAATATTGGCCATTTCAGATTGTTTATATTCCAATTTATTTTCTTTGGGCATTTTATTCGCTTAAAGCAAAATCTATTTTTTTCTTTAACGCGGCAAATCCAACAATAAAAAATGGCGGATTTATGATGGAGTCCAAAAAAGCCATCTACGATTTAATCCCACAGCGGTATTATCCAAAAACCGAACTCATAATCGAAGGAACTTCACTGGAAGAAATTCTAAAAATAATCGAATTTTCTGGAATAAAATATCCATTGATTGCAAAACCTGATATTGGTTTGCGTGGTTCTGGAGTCAAGAAAATAAATACTGTTGCCGATTTAAAAATATACGCTGAAAAGGCAAATTTTGATTATGTAGTGCAAGATTTAATTCCTTTTGAAAATGAAGTTGGCATTTTTTATGTACGTTATCCACACGAGAAAACGGGTAAAATAACAGGAATAGTTTCCAAAGAATTTCTAATAATCACCGGGGATGGAATTGCAACTATTGAACAGTTAATCAAGAAAAACCCGCGTTACGAATTACAGCTTAAAGTATTGCAACAAGAATACGGTAAGAAATTATTGGAGGTTTTGCCAAAAGGAGAAAAACTAAATTTGGTTCCGTACGGAAATCACGCACGAGGCGCAAAATTTATTGATGGAAGCCATTGGATAACCCCAAAATTAAATGAAAGCATCAATGAAATGTGTTTGCAAATTCCGGGTTTCTATTTCGGAAGATTGGATGTGATGTACACTACTTTCGAAGATTTAGAAGAAGGGAAAAATTGTGCTATTGTTGAGTTGAATGGAGCTGCAAGTGAACCTACGCATATTTATGATCCAAAACATTCGTTGCTATTTGCGTGGAAAGAACTTGCTCGGCATATTACGTATATGTATGAAATAAGTGTTGAAAATCATAAAGCCGGAAATCCGTATTTGTCCCACAAGGAAGGGATGAAAGAATATCGTTTGCATGTAGAGCAAAGCAATAGAATAGTAAATTTCTAATAAAATGAAAGTTATAAAAAATATTCTCGTTGGTTTCTTGGTGAGTTTTCTTGGCTCAGTTCCACTGGGATATTTAAATATTATTGGATTCGAAATTTATTCTGAATTAGGAATTAATAGTTTGATTTTTTATTTGTTGGGCGTTATTTCGGTTGAGGTTTTTGTAATTTACTTCACGTTGATTTTTGCAAATCAATTGGTAAACAATAAAAAATTGATGAAAATTATCGATTTTTTTGCAGTCTTCTTTTTGCTGTTTCTGGGATATTCGTTTTATGCTCATTCGAATCAAACCGTAGAAAATCATAACGATTTAGAGAAGTTTATAGAATATTCGCCTTTTCTTATCGGTGTGTTTTTGAATGGTATCAATTTTCTTCAAGTGCCATTCTGGACGGGATGGAATCTCTATTTGATTAATGGAAATTATATTGCTATCGAGAAAAGACTTAAATATTATTACGTTTTTGGGACTTTGGTAGGGACATTTTTTGGAATGCTGGCTTTAGTAATTATTCTAAATTTGTTTTCCCAAAACACGGCTAGTTTTTCAAGATATATAGTACCCGTAATTATTCCGTTATTTTTTGTAGTTTTAGCTCTTATTCAAATGTATACTGTCTACAAAAAATATTATAAGAAATAAGATTTTGATCCTATTAATTAGAATAAGGATATTGCTTCTTTTAACCAAAGAATTATTAACTATGAAAAACAGATTTTTACTGCTACCGTTAGTTCTGTTCGGATGCGTACGAAATTCTCCTATCACAGCTCAAGCTACAAACGATACCCGATTAAAATTAGAGCTGTCTGAATATAGAGTCAAAGAAAGTGATGTTGCGGAAACGTTGAAATACTTGACTTCGGATGAATTGGAAGGCAGAGAAACCGGAACAAAAGGAATGGTGAAAGCCGCAGATTATTTGGAACAGTTTTTCAAAGACAATAATGTTAAGCCTTATTTTTCCAGTTATCGCGATACGTTATCAAATTTCAAAGAACCTGCTTTTAATATCGTCGGTTTTGTTGAAGGAAACGATCCTGTACTAAAAAATGAATTCGTTATTATTAGCGGACATTATGATCATATAGGAATCGATAAAAAAGGGGTAAATGGAGATTTTATAAATAATGGTGCGAATGATGATGCTTCGGGAACAACAGCAGTTGCTGAAATGGCAAAATATTTCAGTAGTGCTAAAAACAATAAAAGGAGTATTCTTTTTGTGTTCTTTGCTGGTGAAGAAAAGGGATTGTTAGGCTCTAAACATTTAGCCAAAAAGCTAAAAGCTCAAAATTTTAATTTATACGCACAATTCAATATTGAGATGATAGGAGTGCCAATGAAAAGAGATTATCTGGCGTATATTACCGGTTTTGACAAATCGAATATGGCAGGTAAAATCAATGAATATACAGGAAAAAACACGATTGGTTTTCTACCAAAAGAAGCCGAATATCAATTGTTTTACAGGTCAGATAATTATTCTTTTTACAATGTTTTCAAGGTCCCTTGCCAGTCTGTTAGTACTTTCGATTTTGAAAATTTCGAATTCTACCATCATGTTTCGGATGAATTTAAAGTTATGGATTTACCTCACATGACTTCATTTATTCAGGAATTATTACCTGCCGTAACACAAATGGCCAATACGGCAACACATGAAATTCATATGAATTAGTGAATATTAAGAGACAGGCTGATTCATATTATAAGCCAAAATAAAATAGTTGTTATTGTTGAATTGAAAATCACCAATAATCGTCCATTTTAGTTTTTCGGTATGCGCTTTTGTCGATGGAATATTAGTTTTATTGATAAAGGTCAATGCTAATGGATACCTTTTGACAATGTGTTTTCTCATGAATTCAAAAAGGGGAGTTATCAATCCTTTTCCTCTGTATTTTTTATCGATACAAATAGGTCCATATTGAAAACTGTTGGTTGTAGTAACATCGAAATCTAAAAATTTAAGATCAGGTAATAGCGTAATCATGTAATTGAATATGGGCCATTGGTTGAAAAAATCCCAGCTTCCAGAAAATATGTAAGCAATGGTTTTACTATTGTCTTTAGCAAGAAATAAGCCTTGTTGCTCTATGACTTCGGTTAATTGGGGAATTGTAAACGGTGTGGTAACAAAACCAAATTCTTTTTCTTCTTCAGATAAATTAGACACAAGATATAATTCCTGTAATGCTAATACTCCATCAATGTCACTCAGTTTTGCTACTTCAAATTGTATGTTTGCTATCATCTTATGCGAATTCAAATCTTATTTTGTTTCGGCAAAATTAAGCAAAATTATAGAAAACCTTATTTTTATCTTCGAAAGAATACCTACCGTCAAAATGATGTTTTTTTAGTGTTTTTGTTTATTTTTGCTACATGAAAAATATTATTATTACAGGAACGAGCAGAGGTATAGGATATGAGTTGGCATTGCAATTTGCCAAGGCTGGACATCAAGTTTTGGCTATTTCGAGAAAAATTCCTCAGGCTTTATTAGGGAATGAAAATATCACTTGTCTTTCGGTTGATTTGTCCAATGAGTCTGAATTGGAAAAAGTGCAAGATTTTCTTTCTAAGTCTTGGAAACAAATTGATGCTGTCGTTCATAATGCAGGAAGTTTATTGTTGAAACCCTTTTCAGAAACGTCTCAGGAAGATTTTGAAAATATCTATAAAGTCAATGTTTTTGGTGTTGCTAATTTGACCCGAATTTGCTTGTCTTATTTACAAAAAGGTAGTCACGTTGTAACGATAAGTTCTATGGGCGGAATTCAAGGAAGTTTAAAGTTTGCCGGACTTGCAGCGTATAGTTCCAGTAAAGGTGCCGTTATTACACTGTCAGAGTTATTAGCAGAGGAATATAAAGAGCGAGGTATTGCTTTTAATGTTTTGGCATTAGGTTCCGTTCAAACAGAAATGTTGGCGGAAGCTTTTCCTGGTTATCAAGCTCCAATTACGGCAAGTGAAATGGCAGATTATATTTTTAATTTTACACTGACCGGAAATAAATATTTCAACGGAAAAGTGTTGCAAGTGTCTTCTACAAATCCGTAACAAAGAGTTATAAAAATTTAAGTAAGTGGTGAATTATGAGTGAGACATTAGCGCGTTACATACCGGAACATGCCGTAAAGCCAGTCTTTGAACTCATTGTGGAAAATCAGGTTCACCTTAAGATTGTTAACGAGCGTCAAACGCGTCATGGTGATTATCGAAAAGGCTTGAATGGTAAGCATGAAATCACGGTAAATTCAAACTTGAATAAATACAAGTTTTTGATTACGTTGATTCATGAAATTTCTCATTTGGTTGCGTTTGAGAAATTTGGGAGACATATTAAGCCTCATGGAAACGAGTGGAAGTATTCCTTTCAACGATTAATGATTCCATACATTCGCCCGGAGATTTTTCCAAATCACTTGTTGCCGTTGTTGGCGAGACATTTCAAAAATCCAACAGCCAGCAGTGATACCGATGCTACTTTGGCATTGGCATTAAAACAATTTGATCAGCAAAATGATAAAAATTATGTTTTCGAAATTCCTTATGGCAGCGTTTTCAGAATCCAAAACGGAAAGATTTTTAAAAAAATAGCCATTAGAACCAAACGTTTTGAATGCTTAGAGATAAGTTCTGGTAAAACGTATTTATTCAATCCTAATGCAGAAGTAGAGTTATTGAAAACCAGTTAATTTTTTTTAAAAAAATTACTCTTTCAAATAAGCCTCTCTTACTTTTTTGAATAAATTCGAAGAATAAACAAAGTCAACTACAGCTTGATTATCAGTCCTGAAAATTTCTTCTTTAGTTCCTTCCCAAGCTTTTACACCATCTTTTAGGAATAAAATTTTCTCCCCAATTTCCATCACTGAGTTCATATCATGAGTGTTTATAACAGTAGTGATATTGTATTCTTCCGTGATTTCTTTAATAAGATTATCTATTAATATAGCTGTATTTGGGTCTAATCCAGAGTTTGGTTCATCACAGAAAAGGTATTTTGGATTGTTTACAATAGCGCGGGCAATAGCGACACGTTTTTGCATCCCTCCTGAAATTTCAGATGGTAATTTTTTATGGGCGTCAGTAAGATTGACTCTTTTTAATACAAAATCTACACGTTGTTGAATTTTTGCTCTATTATCTTTGGTGAACATTTTCAATGGGAAGCCCACATTTTCAGCGACAGTCATAGAATCAAATAAGGCACTACCTTGAAAAACCATTCCTATTTCAGTTCGTAGTTCCCGTTTTTCATCAGCATTAAAATCACAATATACTCTTCCGTCAAATGATATTGTTCCAGATTCTGGTTGATGAATTCCTAAAAGACTTTTTAGCAAAACGGTTTTACCTGATCCACTTTGTCCTATAATTAGATTTGTTTTACCAGTTTCAAAAACAGTCGATACGCCTTTAAGAATTTTAATATCGCCAAATGATTTTTCTACGTTTTTTACTTCTATCATTACGTTAAGAGTAATTGTGTTAAAATATAATTCATCAAAATAATGGTCACTGATGTCCATACAAAGGATACTGTACTGGCTTTTCCTACCTCTAGTGCTCCACCTTTCATATAGTATCCGTGAAAGGATGGGATTGTTGCTAAAAGTAAAGCAAATATGAAAGTCTTTATAAAAGCATAGGCAATATGAAAAGGAATAAATTCTCTTTGAATTCCATCAACAAAATCAACGCTGCTTCCAAAACCGCCATATACACTAGCTATATAACCACCTAGAATACCAAGAAACATAGCAATCCCAATAAGAAACGGATATAATAATAATGCCATTAGTTTAGGAAAAACTAAATAATTTAATGAATTTACTCCCATAACTTCAAGGGCATCGATTTGTTCCGTTACTCTCATGGTACCAATACTTGAGGTAATAAACGAACCCATTTTTCCTGCCATAACCACGGAAATAAAAGTAGGTGCAAACTCTAAAATAATAGATTGTCGAGTCGCAAAACCTATAAGATATTTAGGAATCAAAGGGTTTGTCAAATTTAATGCAGTCTGTATAGCAACAACACCTCCTACGAAGAAAGAAATGAAAGCTACAATTCCAAGAGAGCCAATAATTAAATCATCAATTTCTTTGAAAATTAAATTTTTCATCACAGACCATTTCGTCTGTTTATTGAAAATTTCTTTCAGCATTAGGAAGTATCTTCCTATTTGAGATATATAACGAATGAGCATCATAGTTTTACGATTATAGGCTAAATTAAGGATTAGTTAGCAGTTTATACTTTTCAGTTTGCAATTTTTTGATTAATGAAGCTAAAAAAGCTTTTCTTTCATTTTCTTTAAACGATACTTTCGAATAAATTTTGCTTGTTCTGCTGTTACTAATAAAGGAGTTTTAGCCGCTTTGGCTTTCCAAAAACCTTTGATGTAATCTAAAAAAAGGAAAGGCTTTTTCTTCATCATTGCCAGTTTTGCTGAAGCAATCGAAGTGATTAAAAATCCGTAACCTAAAGTGTAAAATGCTTCGCCTTGTTTGTATCGGGCTGTTTTGTTATAATTAGCACCTGTTGGTTTCAAATGTTTTACGATTAAGGAAGCATCAGTAACTACTTTCCATCCGTGAAATTTAGATAATAATTCATCAACGGTATCCCAACCCATAGCTGGTTTTAAATTCCCTATTTGTTCAAAACATGCTTTTCTGTAGGCTTTAAAGGCACCACGAATATGGTCTTTATCGGTTAGGTTTTCCAGAATCCATTCGCCATTTTTTTCAATGTAGGCAAATCCACCTGCCATTCCTATTGTTGCATCTTTTTCGAAAATATTTAAAACAGTTTCAAAATAGTTGTTAGGTAAAATTAAATCTGCATCCAGTTTTACGATAACGTCATACGCTTCGTCCAATGTTTCGAAACCTTTGTGAAAAGCCTGAATGACTTTACTTCCCGGGAGATGTATGGCACTTGAAGTTTTGTTTACCAAAGTGATAAACGGATTTTCTTTAGCGAAAGCTGTTACAATTTCGGCAGTTTTATCAGTGGAATTGTCATTGACTACGACTACTTTTTTTGGTAAAACGGTTTGAGAAATCAAAGATTCCAATGTTAAAGCAATAAATGCTTCTTCGTTATGAGCCGGAATAACAATGTAATAATTCATTATTTTATTTTTTCAGCGTAAACAATATAATACCTGTTGGTGAATTTTCTCAATAAGGGACGAAGACCAAATTTTTTTACTGGATTGGTCCATTTTTCTCTGTCGATTATTTTCCAACCTGTTTTTTCCAATAGCCAGTCTAATTGCCAATCTTCAAATTCATGGTAATGTCTATCCCACATATCAGTTTTACTTCTATATGCTGGTGAAAACCACAAACGCATTGGGATCGATATAAAAAGCTTATCGGATTTTATTTCGCTTAAAATCGTGTAAGGATTTAGCAAATGTTCAAAGATTTCAAAAGCTGTTACCACATCCTTTTTTTCATTTGAAAGTACAGTTTGGTCGGTATCTAAGTCTTCTCCTGTTGTGTTTTTAACAGTAAATCCTTCCGATTTCATGATTTTAGAAAAAGGGTTTTCTACACCTAAATCTAATATGGTTTCATCCGTTGAGATGTGTTTTTTTAGAAATTCTAAAGTGTGTTTGAATCTTTTATTGGGAAACGTTTTTTCGTACATGTTTTTTTGATTTTGCCGCAAGGGCACGAAGGCACAAATATAGTAATAAATGTGTTTTTGGGCATTGTTTTTTAGCCCGGATGGGAATGAAAATCCCGGAGCTTCAAAATGTAGTTTTTCAAGGTGCAAAAAGCGACTAAAAGAAGCTTTCTTGCACCTTAGAAAAACAAGTTTTGTAGTGAGGAATTGTAATGTACAGCCGGATTAGCTCCTGATTACCAAATTCCTTGATGCTTAATATCTATAAACAAATGCGTTGATATTCATTCCCGCACCAACTGATGCAAAGATAAGAACATCGCCTTTTTGTATGGATTGGTTTTCTATTTCTCCGCGAATTAACAGGTCGTAAAGCGTAGGTACTGTTGCCACACTGCTATTTCCAAGTTCATGGATGCTCATAGGCATGATGTCTTTTGGTACGGGTCTGTCGTGTAATTTGTAAAAACGTTGAATTATCGCTTCGTCCATTTTTTCATTGGCTTGATGGATAAGGATTTTTTTCACGTCATCAATGCCTATTCCGCTTTTGTCTAAGCAACTTTTCATTGCAGCCGGAACTTGGCTTAATGCAAATTCGTATATTTTTCGACCATACATTTTTATGTAACGAATGTCTGGATCTAAATCAGGATTGTATGATTTTCCAAAAAATAAATAATTAGCTTCATCATTCGCATACGTAGCACTTTCATAAGACAACATTCCTGTTTCATCATCAGAAGCTTCAATGACTGAGGCACCAGCGCCATCCGAATATATCATAGAATCCCTGTCATGTGCGTCGACTACCCTTGAAAGCGTTTCGGCTCCAATTACAAGGCATCGTTTTGCCATTCCTGATTTGATGAAAGCATTGGCCTGCATAACCCCTTCTATCCAGCCTGGACATCCAAAAAGGATATCATAAGCAACGCATTTTGGGTTCTTTATTTGTAGTTTATGTTTCACACGTGTGGCCAAACTTGGAATCATATCAGATTGATTTGTTCCGGATTTTACATCACCAAAGTTGTGTGCAAAGATGATATAATCTATTGTTTCCGGATCAATTCCTGCATTTTCTATTGCTTTTTGAGAAGCAAAAAAAGCTAAATCAGATGAGGTGTACTCATCCTCGGCATAACGTCTGTGTTCGATTCCCGTTATCCCTTTAAATTTATTAATGACAACTTCGTTAGGGTAACCAAAGGCGGTTCCATCTTCGTTTAAAAAAACATGTTCGCCAAAGTCTGTATTGCTTACTTTTTTCTCAGGAATATAACTTCCTATTCCAGTTATTTTTATTTTCATCGGGTTATTTTTCCAAAAATTCAGGCTAATTTAATCATAAATAAATTAGTACACTCATAAAATTTACTATGCATGCATATAATTATGAAATAATAATTTATTGGCAAAAATATTGATTATTTTTTTACAAATTACAAAAAACGATGCGATATTTCTTTGCTAATTGTTGCAATTAGTAAAATGGATCTTTTAAGAATTTACATTGTACTATTTTTAAAATTTTGTATAAATTTTCAAGTATAAAAAAAATGCCCCGATTTCTCGAGACATTTTATTGAATTAATTTAAAAATTAGCTTTCCATATACGCCTCAATTGGCGCACAAGAACAAACTAAATTTCTATCGCCATAAGCATCGTCAGCACGACGAACAGTTGGCCAGAATTTATTTTCAGCAATATAATCTAATGGGAAAGCTGCTTGTTCGCGAGTGTAAGGGAAGTCCCAAACATCAGTTGTAAGCATGGCTAACGTATGTGGAGAATTTTTCAAAACATTGTTTTTATCTTCAATAGTAGCAGCTTCAATTTCTTTTCTGATTGAAATCATCGCGTCACAAAAACGGTCTAACTCTTCTAAATTTTCACTTTCTGTTGGTTCAATCATTAAGGTTCCTGCAACTGGGAAAGAAACGGTAGGAGCGTGGAAACCATAATCCATTAGACGTTTTGCGATATCAGTAACTTCAATTCCTTTTTGTTTGAAAGGACGACATTCCAAGATCATTTCGTGAGCCGCACGACCCATTTCTCCAGAATATAACGTATCATAATGACCGTTTAATTTTTCTTTAATGTAGTTTGCGTTTAGAATCGCATATTGAGTGGATTGTTTCAAACCTTCGGCACCCAACATTGAGATGTAACCGTAAGAAATCAAACAGACTAAAGCAGAACCCCAAGGAGCTGCAGAGATAGCTGTGATTGCAGTTGAACCTCCTGTTGGGATTACAGGGTTTGATGGTAAAAATGGAACTAATTGTGGAGCAACACATATTGGTCCAACTCCTGGTCCACCACCACCGTGAGGAATTGCAAACGTTTTGTGTAAGTTTAAGTGACAAACGTCAGCACCAATAGTTGCAGGATTTGTTAATCCTACTTGCGCATTCATATTGGCACCATCCATATAAACTTGTCCACCGTTATCGTGAATCAATTGTGTGATTTCTTTAATAGCACTTTCAAAAACACCGTGAGTTGATGGATAGGTTACCATTAAACAAGAAAGATTGGCTGCATGAAGAACTGCTTTTTCACGTAAATCTTCAACGTCGATATTTCCATTTTCCAATGTTTTAGTAACAATTACTTTCATTCCTGCCATAGCTGCTGAAGCCGGATTTGTTCCGTGAGCTGATGATGGAATTAAAGCAATATTTCTATGATGATCTCCTCTTGACTGATGGTAGGCACGAATAACCATTAATCCTGCATATTCCCCTTGCGCACCTGAGTTAGGTTGTAAAGTTGTTCCTGCAAAACCAGTGATAACATTTAATTGTTGCTCTAGTTTAGCCAACATTTCTTGGTATCCTTGTGCTTGGTCAAGCGGTGCAAATGGGTGAATGTTATTCCATTGTGGCATGCTTAATGGCAACATTTCTGAAGCTGCATTCAGTTTCATGGTACAAGAACCTAGTGAAATCATGGAATGATTTAAAGCCAAATCTTTTCGTTCCAGCATTTTGATGTAACGCATCAAAGCGGTTTCCGAATGGTGTTTGTTGAAAACATCATGTTGTAAGAAAGTAGATGTTCTGTTTATGTTTTCTGGAAAATGATTGGTTTCTGATAAACTTTCAATTGTAGTTGCTTGAGTCTCTTTTGCGGAAGCAAAAACAGCAATAATAGTATTTAAATCAGCTATACTTGTTGTTTCGTTTAAAGAAATTGAAACCGTATTTTCGTCGATGTAATAAAAGTTGATTTCGTTTTGTTCAGCAATAGCCTTCACTTTTTTGGCATCAGCCTTAACAACAATAGTGTCAAAGAAAGCAGTATTGGTTTGTTGTAAACCTAGTTTTTCTAATGCGTTTGCCAATGTAGCTGCCGAAGCATGGACTTTATTAGCGATATATTGCAAGCCTTTTGGTCCGTGATAAACGGCATACATTCCTGCCATAACGGACAATAAAACTTGTGCAGTACAAATATTTGAAGTGGCTTTGTCACGTTTAATGTGTTGCTCACGGGTTTGTAACGCCATACGCAAGGCACGATTGCCATTCGTATCAACAGTTACACCGATGATTCTTCCTGGCATGCTTCTTTTGTATTCGTCTTTAGTAGCGAAATAGGCAGCATGTGGACCACCGTAACCTAATGGAATTCCGAAACGTTGTGTAGTTCCAAGAACAACTGCAGCGCCCATTTCTCCAGGAGGAGTTAATTTTGCCAAACTCAAAATGTCAGCAGCAACAGCTACTTTTATTTCGTTTGTGGCAGCTTTAGCTATGAAATCAGCATAGTCATGAACTTGTCCAAATTTTCCTGGATATTGAAGAATAGCTCCAAAATATTCCGTTGAAAAGTCAAAATCTTCATGGTTTCCAATTACTAATTCAACACCAACTGGTGTAGAACGCGTTTGTAAAACCGATAAAGTTTGCGGTAATATTTCTTCGGAAACGAAGAATTTACAAACATTATTTTTCTTTTGGTCACGAGAGCGAACATCAAAAAGTAATGCCATTGCTTCAGCAGCGGCAGTTCCTTCGTCCAATAAAGAAGCATTGGCAATTTCCATTCCGGTTAATTCGATAACCATAGTTTGAAAATTCAAAATTGCTTCTAAACGACCTTGGGCAATTTCAGCTTGATAAGGTGTGTAAGCAGTGTACCATCCCGGGTTTTCAAAAACGTTTCTTTGGATAACTGCAGGGATAATAGCTGCATTGTAACCCAAACCAATGTAGGATTGGAAAACTTTATTTTTATTCCCTAATTTTTGAATGTGATTTGCAAATTCATATTCGGTCATTGCCGGATCTAAATCTAAATCAGCTTTTAGACGAATATCACTAGGAATTGTCTCGAAAATCAACTGGTCAAGCGTCTCCGCTCCAATCGTTTTCAACATATGTTGTAGGTCGTTTTCTCTTGGACCAATGTGTCTTAAAGCAAAAGCATCTGTTTTCATATAAAAATGTAGGTGTTGTTTTTTTAGTGGTGCAAAATTAAGTATTATTAATAATCTAAAAGGTATTTTTGGTCTCCTTTTTTATCAATTTTTCAACTAAATGATGTATTTGTTCACAATTGACTAATTTTGTCTAATGAAGATTTTTAAACAACTATTCAATTTTTATATCAATAGCAGTATTCACGTGGGATTGTCGTGTTATGCCTTAGTGCGAATGACGCAACATATGTTCCACATTTTTTCGGATGAACCAATAGCTAATTTTGTTTTTTTTGGAACAATTGTAGGATATAATTTCGTAAAATATGATGCTTTGGCCAGAGCCAAAAAATTAAAGATGCGCAAGGAGTTGAAAATCATTGCCGTATTTAGTTTTTTTGCGCTTCTTTTGGTTGGTTTTTATTTTTTTCATTTGCAGCGGATTACCCAAATCGTAGCAGTCGCTTTTTTGAGTATCACTTTATTGTACACGCTTCCGTTTTTTCCAAATAAAAAAAATGCAAGAAACTGGGCTGGCGTAAAAATTTACATTGTGGCGTTGTGTTGGGTAGGAGTGACTTTGGCTTTGCCTATTTTGAATGCTGATGTTTCGATAACACTTGATTTCTATCTGAAATGCATACAGCGATTTATCCTGATTTTTGTATTGGTGCTTATTTTTGAAATTATTGATTTGGCAAATGATGATCCACATTTACAAACCGTACCGCAACAAATAGGAGTGAAGCGAACCAAAATGCTGGGATTGTTACTTTTGATTCCTTTTTATTTTCTGGAATTACTAAAAAGTAATTTTGATGAAAATCAATTAATTGTAAACTTGATACTAGTGATTATGATTGCATTGTTTCTGGTTTTTGCCAATGAAAAACGCTCCAAATACTATACTTCTTTTTGGGTGGAAAGCGTGCCAATTGTTTGGTGGTTATTACTGCTCGTTTTCAGATAAATTTTTTAATATTTTATTTCTTTCGATAAGAAAATTGATCAGATGATTTTTTAAAAATAAAAAGTCAAATAGTTCGCCAAGGAGTCCATAGGGCATTTCATAATACAATTTGTCCTTCATTGTGGTGACGCCATTTTTTTCATAAAAAAAATGTTCGTGTCGGAATGATTTGAATTTTCCTTCTTCCATTTCATCTACAAAATACTCATACAGATTCATAGCAGTTATTCGGCTTTTATGAGTCAGATAAAAACCAAAATGTTTACCGCGCCAAGTCACCGTTTCGTTGTAATTGATCAATCCTGTAGTTATTCCGTCGATAGCGGTTTCCTTTGTAGGACTTGCTGATTGTTGGTGTACGTCAATATCTCTTGATACATCAAAAACAGTTTGTATTGGTGCTTTTATTTTTGTTCGAATTTTTATGGTAGTCATCAAAATTTAGGTTTTTCGTTTGTCTTCAATAATGATTTTTGACCCAATGGTAAGAATGAGTTGATTTTAAATCTTTAACAAAAGTAAATTATTGCATTTTAATTTTCAGTACTAAATCATAGCGCATTAAAAAACCCGAAGAAATTTAAACTTCGGGTTTCAAATAATCATTCATTTAAACCAATCCCGCTCTTCTCAACAGCGCTTCCGGCTTCGGTTCCTGTCCTCTAAAGCGTTTGTACAAAATCATCGGATGTTCTGTTCCGCCTTTAGAAAGTACATTTTCCTTGAATTTGGTTGCCACTTCTTTATTGAAAATACCTTTTTCCTGAAAATATTCGAAAGCATCAGCATCCAGAACTTCCGCCCATTTGTAGCTGTAATATCCAGAAGAATAACCACCTTGAAAAATATGGGAAAAAGAAGTGCTCATTGCATTTTCCTTTACATCAGGATAGAGTTGTGTGGCTGCAAATTGTTCGGTTTCGAAAGCTTTGATATCTTTAATGTTTGATGGATTCTGAGCATGCCAACCCATATCTAACAATCCAAAACTCAATTGGCGCATCGTTGCCATTCCTTCTTGAAAACTGGCACTTTCTTTAATTTTATGAACTAATTTCATCGGAATCATTTCGCCAGTTTGATAATGGTATGCGAACAAAGCCAATGCTTCCGGCTCGTAGCACCAGTTTTCCAAAATTTGACTTGGCAATTCCACGAAATCCCAATACACAGAAGTTCCTGATAGACTTGGATATGTTGTGTTAGCTAACATGCCGTGTAGCGCATGGCCAAATTCATGAAACAAAGTCGTTACTTCATTAAAAGTTAACAAAGATGGTTTTGTTTCTGTAGGTTTTGTGAAATTACATACAATTGAAATGTGTGGTCTTTCGTTGATTCCTTTTTTTATGTATTGCGATTTAAAAGACGTCATCCAGGCTCCGTTGCGTTTGCCTTTTCTTGGAAAGAAATCAGCATAAAATACGGCAACTAATTGGTCTTCCTCGTCTTTTACTTCATACGTTTTTACTTCTTCATGGTATTTATCCACTTCGAAAATTTCTTCGAAGGTGATTCCATATAATTTTTGTGCTACTGCAAAAGCACCGTCCAAGACTTTTTCTAATTGGAAATACGGTTTTAATATTTCATCATCCAGATTGAATAATTGCTGCTTCAATTTCTCCGAATAATAGGCACCATCCCATTTTTCCAATTGTTCAATACCATCTAATTCTTTTGCGAAAGCGGTCAATTGTGCAAATTCTTTCAAAGCGGCCGGTTTGGCTTTTTCTAATAAGTCATTCGAAAATGTTTTTACTTTCTCTGGATTTTCTGCCATTCTTTCTTCAAGAACAAAATGAGCGTGAGATGCATATCCTAAAACCTGAGCTCGGTCAAAACGCAATTTGGCAATTTTAAGTACGATTTCCTGATTGTCAAATTCGTTATTTTGAAAACCTTTGGCACCAAAAGCGATTGCCATTTTCTTGCGTAGTTCACGATTATCAGCATACGTCACAAACGGAACATAGCTTGGATAATCCAACGTAAAAATCCAGCCTTCTTTTTCTTGACTTTTAGCCAATGAATGGGCTGCTTCTGTAGTTCCTTCCGGTAAACCAGCTAAATCGGATTCGTTTGTAATATGCAATTGATACGCTTGCGTTTCGGCCAAAACATTTTCACCAAACTGCAAACTCATTTTCGATAATTCTTTGTCGATTTCTCGTAATTGATTCTTCTTGTCTTCCGGTAAATTAGCTCCGTTTCTGGAGAAGCTTTTGTATTTTTTATCTAAAAGTGTTGTTTGTTCCGGATTTAGATTCAGCTTGTCTCTTTGCTCGTAAACCGTTTTTACTCTAGCAAATAAATCTGGATTTAGGCGAACATCATTTCCAAATTCAGACAATAAAGGAGAGACTTCCTGTGCAATTTTTTGAATCTCATCATTCGTTTCCGCTGAATTCAAATTGAAAAATATACTTGAAATTCTATCCAAAACATCTCCGCTGAATGCTAATGCTTCAATCGTATTTTCGAAAGTTGGTTTTATAGGATTTCTTACAATAGCATCGATTTCGGCTTTTGCAAATTCGATTCCTTTTTGAAAAGCAGGAAGAAAATCTTCGTTCTTTATTTTCGAAAAAGGGGCAGTGTTATATTTTGTATTGAAATGGTGTGTTAGGATGCTCATTTGTATTTTTTTTATAAAAATAATTCGATGTTTAAAGATAACAAAGGTATGGATTTATTGAAAAAAATGAGGTTGCTAAAGGAATTGATTTGCCCTAAAATGCTAGAATGGATTGTGTTATTTAAATGTTATTTATTTCGTTTGGCAGTAATAAAGCCTTAAATTGTAAAAAAAGGATTGGTTTTTGAAGAAACGGATTAAAAAATAAATAAAATATGAAGTATCAAATTATAATAAAAAGCGCTAATACTGTTGATCAAATCGAGGAATATTGGACAAATGAAGATTATGTCAAACTACTTGAAAAATTCGATTATCCAGATGCTTCAGATGCTGATGCAGCCAGTTTAAGAGAATTGTTATTTATGGCAATTTCTGATTTTGAACCTAAAGATGCTGCTGTAATTGTATTGGAATACAAATTATCACAAGATTTAAATGAAGGTCAAATTCAGCAAATTTCAAATGATATGTTTTTAGACAAAGTCTGTGAAGAATATCCTGAAATAGGTTTGCATTCGACTTTATTTCATGTCAATCAATTGCTTTTTAAAGCGTACAACGGTAAATTCCCTAATGCAAAAGCCACAATTCTTGAGTGCAGTATGACGGCATCAGAAGGAGCAAGTGAATTAACGAAAGAAAATGTTTTAAAATTGTTAAGTAACGGTTTGTCAGGGAGTACTCTTATCAAAAGATTGTTTGATCACGCGATGAATGAAAATGCACCTTTTCCGGAAGCCGAAGATATTTTATGGAATTTGACAACTTCGGATAACGTAAATTATACTTTGACTACCTCAGAATATTGGTTAAACAAAGAAGATATCATTGCTTCGGAATTCGAAGGAGTTCTGGAAGTAGCAGTCAATGTAGAATAAAGAATTCCTGATTTGAAATAAAAAAAGCTCCGTAATGGAGCTTTTTTTATTATTTATTAAGAGTTTCGGAGGCAATATTTACCGCTTCTTTCAATCCAGTTTTATACAATATGATTCTGTCAAGGACACTTTTGTTGTGACTTCCTATGATTTGAGCGGCAAGAATTCCAGCATTTTTTGCTCCATTTAGTGCAACAGTTGCTACAGGAACGCCACCCGGCATTTGAAGAATGGATAAAATACTATCCCAACCATCAATTGAATTACTGGATTTTACAGGAACACCAATTACTGGAAGTGGCGACATCGAAGCGACCATTCCAGGTAAATGTGCAGCACCGCCAGCACCGGCAATAATTACCGTAATTCCACGATGATGTGCATTTTTACTAAAATCAAATAATTTTTCTGGAGTTCTGTGTGCAGAAACAATGTCAACTTCTGTTTCTATATCAAATGCTTTTAAGATGTCTATGGCTTCTTGCATAACTGGCATATCAGAGATGCTTCCCATTATTACGGCTACTTTCATTATCGTTTTATTTGTTTATTTGCTTATCCGTTTAATCGATTAATCAAAATTTATAATTTTACTTTTAAATAATTTAGGCAATTACTCGAATCGTATTCTTCACGTTTTCAGCAATTCTTCGGGCTTCGTTAATATCTTCATTTACGATGGTTACATGTCCCATTTTTCTAAAGGGACGCGTTTGTTTTTTTCCGTAAATGTGCGGCGTAACACCATTCCAACCTAATATTTTTTCGATATTTTCATAAATTACATCTCCAGAAAAACCTTCTGCACCTACCAAATTCACCATAATCCCTGCTACTTTACTGTCCGTATTTCCTAAAGGTAAATTGAGAATGGCGCGTAAATGGTTTTCAAATTGTGAGGTATAACTGGCTTCAATAGAATAATGACCTGAATTGTGCGGGCGAGGAGCAACTTCGTTAACTAGTATTTCATCATTTTCAGTTTGAAACATTTCAACGGCTAATAAACCAACGTGATTGAATTTTTCGGAAACATTCAACGCGATTGCTCTTGCTTTTTCGGCTACTTTATCATCAATGCGAGCAGGACAAATGACATATTCCACTTGGTTGGCTTCTGGATGAAATTCCATTTCAACCACAGGATAGGTTTTTATTTCTCCTGAAGGATTGCGACAAACAATAACTGCCAATTCATTTTTGAATGGAATCATTTCTTCAGCAATGCATTCTACATTGGCTAAATTATCTAAATCCGATATTTGTCGAATTACTTTAACGCCATTTCCGTCGTATCCAAATTCCGTACATTTCCATATAAATGGTAATTTTAGTTTGGAATCAAGAATGTCAACAATTACACTTTTTAGATTAGGAAATCGCTTGTAATTTGCAGTTGGAATAGTATGTTGTAAGTAAAAATCTTTTTGAATTCCTTTGTTTTGAATAAGTTTCAGTGTTTTAGGAGAAGGATATACTTTTAATCCTTCTTCCTCGAGTTTTACTAAAGCTTCAAGATTAACCAATTCGATTTCAAAAGTCAAAACATCAACTAATTTTCCAAAATTATAAACGGTTTCAAAATTCATTAAGTCCCCTTTGAAAAATTGGTCGCAAGCTATTTTGCATGGTGCTTCATCACTTGGATCAAGTACATAAGTTTGTATGTCGAATTTTCGGGTGTCAAACAACAGCATTTTGCCAAGTTGTCCGCCGCCTAGAATTCCCAGTTTAAAATCAGAAGAAAAATAATTCATCGTTGTATAGAAATTTATCTGTAAAATTGATTTTACAAAGATACTTTTAAATGATTAATAATAAAAAGATACGACTTGTAAAATAGTTTTATAGATATTTCAATATTGAGGATGTTATCTTCTCACGATTACTTTTTTAGAAAAGTTCCCGTTGGTAGTCTCGATTTTTAAATTATAAAACCCCGTGGATAGATTTTCAACATTAATTGAAAACTGACTGCCGTTTAAAGGGTTTTTATATTTTCCAATAAATTTCCCGTCTATTGAATATATGGAAACCGAATAAATATCATTGTTGTTTGGTGCATTAATGGTGATGAGTTCTGAAGTTGGATTTGGATAAATGAGAACTTCATACGCATTTTTGAATTCATTTAGGGAAAGTAATTTGTCAGTATAACAGGTCGAATTAACTACGTTTGGAGTTTTTATTAAATCCGCTATTTTATTATTTGAAAATCCAGTATTGGTGGTGTTATTATAAAAAGTCAAATCCAATGTTTGGTTGCTCGTTCCAAACCAATCTTGAAGGATTGTACTAAAAACTCTCCTGTTATCATGCTGAACAGTTCGAACCTGATAATTATTTGCTAAAACGGCTTCTGATAAATTAATATTTGTACCAGAGATTCCCGGATTTATTGCATTTCCAAAAACAAACATCGGGGCAATTTCTCCATGATCAGTACCTAGGCTTGCATTTTCTCCCGCTTTTCTCCCAAATTCTGAAAAAGTTACCGCCACAACATCATTTCCTATGTTTTGATTGTTCAAATCCGTGATGAAAGTGCTAATCGCCTCTGATATTTGAGTCAAAAGATTGGCATGATTACCTAAATGTGTCGTATTATTTGCGGCTACTTGCATGTCATGAGTGTCAAATCCGCCCACTTTAACTAAATAAACCTTGGTTTGAAGACCACCTGAAATAAAACGTGCTACTGTTTTTAACTGATTGGATAAATTGGTATTAGGATAGGTTAATGTGTTGGATCCAGAATTAAAGGAATTCGAAATAGTTTGCGCATAAGAATTTGTGGAAGTATCATTGTTAATAATGTATTGAATTAAACCTCCATATTCTGAATCTGCAATAGTTGCTGGTGGTTGTCCTCCTAAACCATTCACTACAGAATAAAATCCGGATAAATCCTGACCGCTAATATTTAAAGACATGCCGTGTTCAATTTCACCATGAAAACCTAATGAATTGTCACTGCTTCCAAGTTGAATTCCTAAAGGAAAGTTTGAATTTAAAAAATCGGCATAATAATTCTCAAGAAAACGTCCCGTCCATCCGCTGTCAAAATTATTATTGGCCATGGTGCCATCTCCTCCTGTTAACCATAAATCAGTTGATTTAAAATGGGATTTGTCTTGGGATGGATAGCCAACCCCTTGAATGATTCTCATGAATCCGTTATCATACAGGTTTTTAAACCCTATTAATGAAGGATGTAGTCCTACTTGATCTGTTAATGCTAAAGTTGAATCCAGATTTATAATACCATTTGTCATCCCAACATTATTAAGCTTTATGTTCGGTCGCAATGCTGCATAAGTATCATATTGATTGATGGGTACAATAGTATTTAATCCATCATTAGCGCCAGCTAATTGAATTAAAACTATTTTTTTTGAGCTGGAATCAGGGCAGGTTGTCATGCCTGCTGATTTGAAAAGAGCAAAAACTTCTGTAGGCAATAATGAAAGTGCACTAGCTGTTGAAGTCAATTTAATAAAATTTCTTCTTCTCATGATATTTGTTGTTTTGTTATTAATTATGGAAATAATACTAAAACGTACGAGATTTGGGGTCTCTTAATACCTTGGTCGTTAAATGAATTTTTGAATGATACCAAAATATTTGAGATTTAAGTTTCCTTAAATATCTTGGTTCCTAAATAAATTTTTGAAATAATACTAAAACATTTGAGATTCGGGAGCTCTTAATATTTTGGTTACTAATAGCTTTAATCGAGACTCGACCACTGTACTATTATTGGTGCTGATAAAAGTATTCCATGCATCTGTCCAATAATAATCAGAAAGACCCTGCAGGAGGAAAGAATTCATAAAATAGTTAATACGATCAGTGTCTGCTTCCTGAGCAAAAAGTGCATTACATAACTCAGAAGTTAACACAAAAGGATCCGAAGGATTTGATACAATTCCAGTGTTTTTTAGTACGTCTGGAATATATATTTTGGCGGTGATATTACTATTGCCAGCAATCCTGTTTACTCCGTCAAGTAAGGACTCCCCTAACCTATATTTTGCGATTAAAGTGGAAGAAGAGATCCAGTTTTTATCAAAATCAGGAGCCTGATAATAGGCAGCATGACCAGCTACATTTTCAGGATTAAATAACCCCATATTTGAACTTGTTAAAAATGTATTATAAGCAAAATTGAACCAAAAAGTACTGTAAAATTCTAATGGCTTAGAAGTAGGATCTGGTATGGTAGCTTGTAAATACGTACATATTTCTGAGAGTTGTTGAATTGGGGATTTTATAATTCCTCCAATAGTTTCATCAGTTGCATTACTGTCATCTAAATCATAAAAATGTTGGCTTTCTAATAATTTTCTAATAATTGGAATAATTTCATAGCCATTGTCATAGAGTTCTTGTGCTAAGGGAGTTATAATATCATTTTCAGCTTCGGTTGAAATAGTACTTTTTACAAAATAGGAATATATTTTTCTGCAAATATTTTTGGCTGTAGCCGGTTGGTTAAAAACCATTTCAATGTAATTCTCTAATTCGGTATCCATCGAAGCGGCATCACTTGCAGAAGTAATTATTTTGTTGTTAAAAGCACCGCTAAATGTTTTAGAACTAGTATTGTGATCAGAGAATTGATTGTATCCTTTTGGAATTCCAGTATCAGAATCAATTATAGACCGGTCCGCTTTTCTTTTAAATCCGGTTAAAATTCGTGCTGCCTGAACAATATCTGACTCCGTATAATTCGTGTAATTTCCAGCGGCAATTTGCACACCTTTGCCTATGGTGAATAATTCTAGAAATTCACGAGCATAATTTTCATTTGGGGAACTCTTTATATTAGAATTGTTATTTAAAAAACAAAGCATAGCATTATTGAGCGTCATTTTTTTTGCTAACTTTTTATAGTTACCATAAGAATAAAATAAAAGCAAACGGATGTAGTCATAAAACTCTGTTGCTGATCCAGATACATCAGTATTTCTTATCACGGTAAATCGGGTTGATAGAAAATGAGAAAGTTTGAATTTTAACGTCGGACTACTTATAGAATTATACCACCACCATCCAGTTACAATTGTTGCTTTTCTATTTTGATCAAGAAATGTAGTTGCTAAATTTGTAGATTCAGTCCAGTAACCATCGGGTGCTGTTAATGGAAGAGGGTCATAAGGTAGATTAATGGTAAGTGGATTGTCTGCTAATAATAAATCCAAAGCTTCGCTTGGAGTTAATTTAGAATATTGGTCTATCAAGACCTTGGTGTAAACAAAAGTTGCTCTTCGCAATAAATGTTTAGCGTTTTTGACACCTAAAACTGCTGTATTTGGATTTAATGAAGCCATAATTTTACGATTTTCAATATCCTACACTTAAATTTAGGAATAAATAAATTCAATACAATATTTTTTCGATTAACAGATTCTAATAGTCGTCTAACTGCTTGTTTTTGATTAAATTATATGAATTTTTTAAGATTTTTAATTTAAATTTTATAGTTGTGTTATTAGGATAATTAGTGCATTCAATCACTCGATTACAAATTAATGCCCATTTATCAATTGTCAAATTCGAATTCTGTATCTTTGCGCATTATTTTAAACACGAAAATAATGATACAACTTCACGATAAACAATTTGTTCCGTTTATTTCTGCTAAAGAAATTGACTTTGCAATCGCAAAAATGGTTGCGCAAATAGAAGATGATTTTGCTGACGAAATACCAGTATTTGTGGGTGTCTTGAATGGTTCTTTTATGGTAGTTTCGGATTTTATGAAACTGTATAAAAAACCATGTGAGGTATCTTTCATAAAAATGGCCTCTTACGAAGGAACTTCTTCCACAAACGAAGTAAAACAATTAATAGGACTGAATCAGGATTTGACCGGACGCACCGTTATTATAATAGAAGATATTGTAGATACCGGAAATACTTTAGTGGAACTGAAAGAATTATTCAAAAAACAAAATGTAAAACATTTTAAAATAGCAACACTTTTTTTCAAACCGGAAGCATACACAAAGGAAGTAAAAATAGATTACGTTGGAATTCGAATTCCAAATAAGTTTATTGTAGGTTTTGGACTAGATTATGATGGTTTAGGAAGGAATTTACCCGAAGTATATAAATTAAAAGAATAACTACACAACAACATGACTAACATTGTTTTATTTGGAAAACCAGGAGCAGGTAAAGGAACTCAAGCTGAATTTTTAAAAGAAAAATACAAATTAACGCATATCTCCACGGGTGATGTATTTCGTTTTAATTTAAAAAACGATACCGAACTTGGGAAACAAGCAAGAGTATATATGGATGCTGGGGATTTAGTGCCAGATGAATTGACTACTAAAATGCTAATAGATGAGGTAAATAAACACCCAGATACCAATGGAATTTTGTTTGACGGGTACCCAAGAACAATTTCACAAGCCAAAGATTTAGATGTATTTCTTACTTCAATAGGTTCTCAAGTTGCCGCAACAATTGCGCTCGAGGCCGATGATGAAATCTTGGTTGCAAGATTACTTGAAAGAGGAAAAACAAGTGGTAGAATTGATGATCAAGACGAAGAAAAAATCAGAAATCGGTACCAAGAATACAATGAAAAAACAGCTCCTTTAATGGATTATTATCAGGAGCAAGGAAAATTTCACGCAGTAAATGGAATAGGTTCAATTGCTGAAATTACTGAAAGAGTAAGTAGCGTTATTGATAATTTATAGCAGCAATTCCAGCTGTACATTACAAGTCCTCGTTAAAAAAACTATTTTTCTAAGTAATAAAAGGAGCTTCCTTTGGTCGCTCTTTTTTGACAAGAAAAATTAGCTTTTTTAACTCCGGGCTTTTCATTACCATCAGGGCTAAAAATCTGGATCGCAGATTTCAGAAAGTAAAAACTCAGGAATCAGAATTTAAATAAAAAACGAATCAACTAAAAAATTGGAAATACTAATAATATTTTTTCTAATACTATTAAATGGGGTTTTCTCTATGTCAGAAATCGCATTGATTTCAGCACGAAAAAACAGATTAGAGACCGCAGCAAAAAAAGGAAATAAAAGCGCTAAAATTGCATTGGATTTAGCTAATTCTCCAAATAAGTTTTTGTCAACAGTACAAATAGGAATAACACTGATAGGGATTCTTACCGGTATTTATAGTGGTGATAAAATAACCAAAGATGTTGAAGCGTTTATATTTGGATTTGAAATGATAAGACCTTACGCGCATTCAGTTGCAGTAGGTATAGTAGTAGTAATATTGACTTTTTTCTCTTTGGTTTTAGGAGAGTTATTACCTAAAAGAATAGGATTGAATCATCCGGAATCGATTGCTAAAGCGGTGGCATTACCCATGAAAGTGGTGTCTATTATTACGGCGCCATTTATTTGGATGTTGACCACTTCAACTGATTTTTTATTGGATATTTTAAAAATAAAACCAACAGCCGACGGTAAAGTAACCGAAGAAGAAATAAAAGCGATTATCAAAGAAGGTACTGAAGGTGGAGAAGTACAGGAAATTGAACAAGATATTGTGGAGCGTGTTTTTCATATTGGAGACCGAAAAATAAACTCCTTGATGACGCACAGGAAGTCAGTAGTTTTTTTACCTTTGCATTCTGATAAAGAACAGGTTAAGGAATTCATGTTAAAAGAGCTACATTCCATTTACCCTGTTTATGGTGAAAATTATGATGATATTGTTGGTGTTGTTAATTTAAAAAATATTTTTGCTCATTTTGAAAATGAAAACTTCAATTTAGCGGATATAATGACGGAAGCTCCTTTTATGATGGAGCAAACTACTGCTTATATAGCCTTAGAAAACTTCAAAAAAACAGGTATTCATTATGCATTTGTTTCTGATGAATACGGTGTTTTTCAAGGCGTAATTACTTTAAATGATATTCTGGAAGCCTTGGTAGGAGACGCTTCTGATTTTTATAAAGATGATTTTCAGTTGATTGAAAGAGAAGATGGAAGTTGGCTAGTTGATGGTCATTATTCCTTACATGATTTCTTGACGTATTTTGAATTAGATGAATTAATCAATGATTACGAGGTAACCACAGTGAGTGGGTTAATAATGACAGAACTCTCTCATATACCTAAACAAGGGGAGAAATTAATTTGGCAAAAATTTGAGTTGGAAGTCATTGATATGGATGGCGTGAAGATTGATAAAGTGATGGTGAAAGCACTTAAATAATAATAATAGAAATAGAGGACAGGAGACAGATAGCAGTTTGAATTTTTCAATCTGAAATCTGAAATCTGAAATCTGAAATTAAAAAAAATGACTGAAGGGAATTTTGTAGATTACGTTAAAATATATGTTTCTTCCGGAAAAGGAGGAAAAGGATCTACGCATTTGCATAGAGAAAAATTTATTGAAAAAGGTGGTCCTGATGGTGGTGATGGTGGTCGTGGTGGTCATGTTTTTTTGGTTGGTAACAAAGGTCTTTGGACATTGTTTCACCTTAAATTTGCGCGACATATTAAAGCTGGTAACGGTGGAGATGGTAGTGGTGACAGAAGCACAGGTGCTGATGGAGATGATAAATTCATTGAAGTTCCGCTAGGAACTGTTGTAAAAGATAAAGAAACCGGAGAAATATTATTTGAAATTACCGAGGACGGTGAAAAACAAATACTTTCTCGTGGTGGAAAAGGAGGTTTAGGGAACTGGCATTTTAGAAGCTCAACCAATCAAACGCCTAGATACTCACAACCAGGTTTGCCAGGTGCAGAAATGGATGTTATTCTTGAACTAAAAGTGCTAGCCGATGTAGGTTTAGTAGGTTTTCCTAATGCAGGAAAATCAACATTGTTGTCAGTACTGACTTCAGCTAAACCAAAAATTGCGGATTATCCGTTTACTACTCTAAAACCAAATCTTGGAATTGTAGCCTACAGAGATTTCCAATCTTTTGTAATTGCTGATATTCCCGGAATTATCGAAGGTGCTGCCGAAGGGAAAGGTCTTGGACATTATTTCTTGCGACATATTGAACGTAATTCAACTTTATTGTTCTTAGTTCCAGTGGATACGCCAGACATTAAAGCCGAATACGATATTTTGGTAAACGAATTGACAAAATACAATCCAGAAATGCTTGACAAAGAGCGTTTATTGGTGATTTCAAAATGCGACATGCTCGATGATGAGTTGAAAGCTGAATTGAAAACAGAATTAGACGTTGCTTTCAAAGACATTCCTTATATGTTTATCTCTTCTGTGGCTCAACAAGGTTTGACCGAATTGAAAGACAAATTATGGAAAATGTTGAATGACTAATATTTTTAAAAATTATATAAAAAGGTGTTCTGAAAAGAGCACCTTTTTCTGTTTTTATAATTTATTGGATTCCGTTATGATTATAAGTATCAAATAAAAATTGCAAGGTTTCGGGGATATTGTTAGCCTGTATCTTTGGGTATTTTGTAGGAGAATCAAGCCAGTTTTCTATTGTTAAATAGAGATCATCATCAACATCATAAAGGACTGGAACACCCATTTTTTTGAGAGCCGCTGCATTGCATTCTTGTTCATAGTGTTTCCGAATAGGAATAGAAAGTATTTTTTTTTCTAAATATAATGCCTCAGCGGGCGTTTCAAATCCTCCGCCAGTAATAATTCCTTCACAAGTTATTAGACTTTTATTGAAGTATGCTTGATTAACGGGAAAATAAGTAACGTTTTTTATAGTGTGTTTGGTTTTTATATCATTCAAAAACCAATGGAAAGAGAAGTTAGGAAGCTTGTTGAATGCTTTTTCTAAACAATCCTTTTGAAAAGAAGGCAAATAAACGGTAATATGACCCTTATTTTTAGGTTCGGCATTTAGGATCTCATCCTTGATAATTGGAGGGCGTATAAAGGAGTCGTATTTGTCAAAATGCAAGCCAATATATTGTGGAGAAGGCGCATAATGTTTCAGAATCATTTCTCCCATAATGCTCTTCTTTTCTGGTCTTGGCGTCGATTCTGAAATAAAACTGGCTTGGTGTCCAAATTGTACGGAGTGTACTTTTTGTAATTTGCAGGCAAGGGAAGTTATCGAATCAAAATCATTAATTACAACATCATAATTTTTTAATGGTAGCGACTTTGCATCGTTGAACATCTGTAATGGTTTAATGTTTTTGGCAATATCCCAATAATTTAAACCGCCACATTTACTGTAGTGTAAGCTACAGCCATCGCTTTTGAATTTTATAGGCAAATTGACATCCAGATTGGCATTGTTTCCGCTCATAAAAAAATCGACAGTTCCAAACTTTTTTAAATAAGGATGTAATTGAATTGCTCTGCTGATATGTCCATTGCCAGTAGCTTGAATAGCATAAAATATTTTCATGTGAATTTATTTAGATTGTATCGAATATAAATTTCTAATTAAAAAATGATAGAAAAACTTGTTTTTTAATGGTTTGATTTTGAAAGTAATTGTGCGAAATAGCTAGGATAAAATTTTAGTAACAATATCATTGACAATTTTGTCTTCTTTGTTTTCAAGGTCTAAATAGTCGGATCTTTTGTATTGATAAATACGCCACTTTTCTTTTTTGTATTCCAATGCAGTTAGGTTTTCAACCCAATCGCCACTATTGAGATACATCACTTTCCCATGTTCGTTTTCAACTTCCTTCATTTGGGGTTTATGAATATGTCCACAAATTACATAGCTGTATTTTTTTTGAATGGCAATTTCTGCTGCTGTAGTTTCAAAATTGGATACAAACGAAACCGCTTTCTTGACACTGTCTTTAATCATTTTTGAATAGCTTCTTTTCTCTTTTCCCAAAAGCACTAAAAACCAATTAATCAAACTGTTGATTAAAATCAATAAATCATATCCTTTTCCACCAAGCTTGGCTAATATTTTAGCATAACCTTTCGTAGAGGAGTCAAATACATCTCCGTGGAAAATCCACGTTTTCTTTCCGTCTAAATCCAGAATTAATTTATCTGCCAGCTCAAAATTCCCTAAAATAAAATCAGAATATTTTCTCAAAGCTTCATCATGATTTCCGGTAATGTAAATAACACGGGTTCCTTGATTTGACATCTTTATAATTTGTCTCAAGACATTCATGTGTGATGCTGGAAAATAGCTTTTGCTAAAACTCCACATATCAATAATATCTCCATTTAAAACCAACATTTGTGGTTGAATAGATTTTAAATATTGCAGTAATTCTTTGGCTTGGCAGCCATATGTTCCTAAGTGTACATCGCTTAATACCACTAAAGGAATTTTTCTCTTTCTTTTCATAATTTGTTTTAACGAAAGTAATTACTCTATGTTATGGTAATGTTTCTTATTCATTATGTTTCCTTTTTTAATTTTGGGTTCTTTTAGCCTAAAAAAAGCTGTTTAATACTTCAAAATTTCCTTATTTTTGAAAGATGAAAAAAATGGTATACTTCTTTTTATTACTTCCTTTAATGATTTGGTCTCAATCCAATTTTGATAAAGCAGAGAAATTTTTCAAAGAAGAAAAATTTGATCAGGCACAGTCCCTTTTTGAATCCATTTTGAAGACCAATCCTTCTGATTTGAAAACCATTGAATATTTAGGAGATATAGCCGGACGAAATAAATCTTGGGATAAAGCGATTGGTTATTATAAAAAACTCAAACAATTAAAACCTTCGGAAGCTAATTATTATTTTAAATATGGAGGAGCGCTAGGAATGAAAGCCACACAGGTCAATAAATTTAAGGCCCTTGGAATGATAGATGAAGTTAAAGAGTCCTTTGAAAAAGCGATAGTTTTTAACCCAAAGCATATTGAGGCACGTTGGGCATTAGTAGAATTGTATATTCAGTTACCCGGAATTGTTGGGGGTAGTGAATCTAAAGCTATAAAGTATTCAAATGAATTGTTACGATTGTCACCCGTTGATGGGTATTTATCTAAAGGACATATTGATGAATATTTTAAAAGATACAAAGTCGCCGAACAACAATATAAAAAAGCAATAGCTGTAGGTGGGTCAAAAGTCAGCTATCAAATGCTGGCTAATTTGTATAAAAACAAAATGAATGATCCTGAAAAAGCCAAATCAGTTTTAGAAGAATATAAAGATAAAAAAGGATAAATGGATCAAGTATTAATTACTGACTTATTTCGAATACAACAACTATAAATCATAAACTAAAATGCGTACACATTTTATAGCTATCGGTGGAAGTGCCATGCACAATCTAGCTTTAGCATTACACAACAAAGGATACCAAGTAACGGGAAGTGATGATGCCATTTTTGAACCATCAAAATCAAGATTAGATAAGAAAGGAATTTTGCCTCCTGAGTTAGGTTGGTTTCCTGAAAAAATTACCTCAGATGTTGAAGCAGTAATTCTAGGAATGCATGCCAAAGCTGATAATCCAGAACTGTTGAAAGCTCAAGAATTAGGTTTGAAAATATATTCCTATCCTGAATTCCTTTATGAACAATCTAAAAATAAAACACGTGTTGTCATTGGTGGTTCTCATGGGAAAACAACCATAACTTCAATGATTCTTCATGTGATGCATTACCACGATATAGCGGTAGATTATATGGTTGGTGCACAACTGGAAGGATTTGACACGATGGTGCATCTTACAGAAGAAAATGATTTTATTGTTTTGGAAGGAGATGAATATTTGTCTTCTCCAATAGACAGAAGGCCAAAGTTTCATTTGTACCAACCCAATATTGCTTTGATTTCTGGAATAGCTTGGGATCATATCAATGTTTTTCCAACGTATGAAAATTATGTAGAACAGTTTGAAATTTTTATTGACAAAATTACAAATGGTGGGATTTTGGTTTACAATGAAGATGATTCCGAAGTGAAACGTGTTGCCGAAGCCGCTACGAACCCAATCCGAAAATTATCCTATCATACTCCAAAATATACCGTAAGTGATGGTGTTACACTTCTCGAAACTCCGGAAGGCGACATGCCAATAGAAGTTTTTGGAGCACACAATCTTAATAATTTGGCTGGAGCCAAATGGATTTGCCAGAATATGGGAGTCGATGAAGCCGATTTTTATGAAGCTATCGCGAGTTTTAAAGGCGCTTCAAAACGATTAGAAAAAATCGCTGAAAGCAAAACTAAAGTAGCGTATAAAGATTTTGCCCATTCGCCAAGCAAAGTGGCGGCAACAACAAAAGCTGTAAAAGAACAATATCCAAATAGAACTTTGGTGGCTTGTTTAGAGTTGCATACGTATAGTAGCCTGAATGCTGAATTTTTAAAAGAATATGAAGGTGCGTTGGAACATGCTGATAAAGCAGTTGTTTTCTATTCGCCTGATGCAGTAAAAATTAAGCAGCTGGAAGAAGTGACTTATGAACAAATAGCAAATGCATTCAACAGAAAAGATTTAATCATTTATACCAATCCAAAAGATTTCAAAGACTATTTGTTTCATTTAAATCTTGAAAATTCAGCTTTGTTATTGATGAGTTCAGGGAATTATGGTGGATTAAATTTCGATGAAGTAAAGGAATTGATGAAATAGAAATAGGATGAATAACAAAATAGAAGTTATTAAAACGACCAGTGAGAATCTAGATTTTGGAACTCTCATTGCAGCATTAGATGCCAGTCTTTGGGAGCGTTATCCAGAATTAAAAACAAATTATTGGGGAAATAACGTTATAGAATTAAATCCTAATGTTGTTATTATTTATCTCGATGATAAAGCTGTAGCCTGTGGTTGTTTTAAGAAATACGATAAAAATACAATTGAATTAAAGCGTATGTTTGTTTCTCCCGAAGCACGAGGAATGGGGTTCGCGCAAAAAATATTGCAAGAACTAGAGCTTTGGGCGCATGAGTTAGGTTTTTCTTTCTCTGTTTTAGAAACGTTGTATAAACAAAAAGAAGCCATCGGTTTGTATCAAAAAGTAGGCTATACTATTGTTGATAATTACGAACCTTATGTAGGCTTAGAAAATAGTATTTGTATGAAAAAACAAATTTAAGAGAAATATGCCTATGCCTGAAAATTCTTTTTTCCCAATTACTAATTGGTCCGAAGACGACAAACCAAGAGAAAAACTAATGCTCAAAGGCAAAAGTGTTTTGAGCGATGCAGAACTGATTGCTATTTTGATAGGTTCAGGAAGTCGTAACGAATCAGCGGTTGATTTAAGTAAACGGATTTTAGGGAGTGTCAATAATAATTTGAATGCGTTAGGAAAATTATCGATTTCTCAATTGACAAATTTTAAAGGAATAGGCGAGGCCAAAGCAATTTCGATTATTGCCGCTTTGGAACTGGGAAGACGAAGAAGGGCAGAGGATGCAGTTGAATTAACAAAAATTACTTCCAGTAAAACGATTTTTGAAATCATGCAACCTATTATTGGTGAATTGCCACACGAGGAATTTTGGATTGTATATTTGAATAATTCAAATAAAGTCATTTCAAAATCACAATTAAGTAAAGGCGGAATAACTGGAACTTTGGTTGATGTGCGATTGGTTTTTAAAACGGCACTTGAAATGGGGGCAACGGGATTAATATTATGTCATAATCATCCTTCGGGAACATTGATTCCAAGCGATGCTGACAAACAAATTACACGGAAACTAAAACTAGCAGGAGATAGCTTAGAAATAAAAGTTTTAGACCATCTTATCGTGACTGAAACTAGTTATTTTAGCTTTGTCGATGAAGGAATATTTTAGAAGTTAAAAATGAAACATACCATTATAAAAGACGTATTCTTTGATTTAGATCATACGCTTTGGGATTTTGATAAAAATTCTGAATTAACGTTTGAGGCTATTTTTAATAAAAGCCACCCAACAATTGAAACCGCAGCATTCATTGAAAAATATGTGCCAATAAATCAAGCATGTTGGAAGTTATATCAATATGATAAAATTACGCATGGTGAATTGCGCTACAATCGGTTGAAACATTCTTTTGATGCATTAAACTACGCTATTTCTGATGAGGAGATTGAAACGATAGCTCAAGAATACATTCAGCGATTACCTGAAAATAACCATCTTTTTGATGGAACTTTTGAGGTTTTGGATTATTTAAATCAAAAATATAAACTGCATATTATTACCAATGGTTTTGCTGAAGTGCAATTTAAAAAGTTAAACAATTCAAATATTGGGAATTATTTTCAAACAATTACTAATTCTGAAATGGCAGGTGTAAAAAAGCCAAATCCTATTATTTTCGAATATGCCCTTGATTTGGCAAAAGCCAAAAAAGAAAGCAGTATTATGATTGGGGATAGCTTAGAAGCAGATGTTGAAGGAGCTCTTAATGCAGGTTTTGATGCTATTTATTTTAATGAAAGTAAAGCACAAGTGGAACAAGATATTAAACAAGTCAATCACTTATTAGAATTAAAAAAATATTTATAAATTATCCTATCGCCATGATTCAAAAATGCAAGCATAAATGAAGAAAGACGATGCCATTTAAATTAAAAACAAATATTAGCTACATATGAAAACACGATTCCTATTTCTCGCAGTATTAATTTCAAGTTACTGTTTCTCGCAATCTATAAATGATTATAAAGCAGTACTTATTCCTTTAAAATTTGACTTTATAAAAAGTGATAATCAATATAGACTCGCAACTTTATCTAAGTTTAATTTGAATAAAGCTGGCTTTCAGGCCTTTTATGCAAATGAGTCTTTACCAAAAGAATACAATGATAGATGTAGTTTGATGTATTTTGATGTTGTAAAAGAAAAGTCTTTTTTAACAACAAAATTATATATCACTTTCAAGGATTGTAATGGAAAAATTATTTTTCAATCTGCTAGCGGTATAAGTAAAGAAAAAGATTTTCAATTGGCCTATACTGAGGCTTTGAATAAAGCTTTTATTTCTGTTTATGCATTGGAATATAAATATAATAATACAGTTGTTCGCAATTCAGATACAAATTTTAGCCCAACTAGTCCATCGCCAGTTTATCAAGAAGTTTCAGCACCTCTATCTACAAGCGAAACTGTTAAGGCAAACATAGGTGGGGATAATTTGGGAACACTTTATGCACAACCTACAGCTACAGGTTTTCAATTAATTGATAGTACGCCAAAAGTGATTCTGAAAATATTTAATTCTTCAAGAAAGGATTGTTTCATTGCTGCTAGAGGGAATATACAAGGTATTCTAATTGCAAAGGACAACCAATGGTTTTTTGAATATTACCAGAATGATAAATTAATTTCTGAAAAAGTAGATGTTAAATTTTAGATTTCAAAAGATATAATTTTCTAAGCGATGCACAATGCATCGCTTTTAATTTTAATACCCGTATTTATTTTTCCAACGATTTTTTAGGAATTCCCGAATGGTATTTTCTCGCGAGTTGTTTCCCGGATTATAAATAGGGGTATTACTTAAATCATTAGGAAGAAATTCTTGTTCAGCAAAATTGTTGGCAAAATCATGAGAATATTTATACTCTTCCCCATAGCCTAATTCTTTCATTAATTTTGTGGGTGCATTACGCAAATGAATGGGGACCGGTAAGTCGCCTGTTTGTTTCACCAGTTGTTGTGCAGTTCCTATAGCAAGATACGAAGCATTGCTTTTAGGGGAAGTTGCTAAGTAAATAGCGCATTGGCTTAATATAATTCTGCTTTCAGGATAGCCGATAGTTGAAACTGCCTGGAATGCATTATTTGCCATGATGAAAGCAGTAGGGTTTGCATTTCCTATATCTTCACTACTTAGAATAAGCATACGTCTGGCTATGAATTTTACATCTTCACCACCTTCAATCATTCTTGCAAGCCAATAAACGGCTCCGTTTGGATCACTTCCTCGAATTGATTTTATAAAAGCCGAAACAATATCATAATGCTGTTCGCCACTTTTGTCATACAAAACGGTATTTTGTTGCACCAATTCAAAGACTCGATCGTTAGTGATTATAATTTCGGCTTCATTAGAAGCGTTTACGACAAGTTCAAAAATATTTAATAGCTTGCGTCCATCACCTCCGGAAAGTCTTAATAGAGCTTCTGTTTCTTTTAAAACAATTTTTTTGTTTGCTAAATAATTATCCGTTTTCATGGCGCGTTCCAATAAGGCTTCTAAATCGGCTTTTGTAAAAGCATTTAAAACATAAACTTGGCAACGCGAAAGTAACGCCGGAATAACTTCAAAACTTGGATTTTCTGTGGTTGCACCTATCAGTGTTATCCAGCCTTTTTCCACAGCAGCCAGTAAAGAGTCTTGCTGAGATTTGCTAAAACGATGAATCTCATCAATAAATAGGATAGGATTTTTTGCAGTAAATAATCCGCCACTTTGTTTTGCTTTTTCAATAACATCTCGAATATCCTTCACACCTGAATTGATAGCGCTCAAAATGTAAAAAGGTCGTTTAGATTCTTGTGCAATAATTTGTGCCAAAGTTGTTTTTCCAGTTCCAGGTGGTCCCCAGAAAATAAGCGAAGGAATTATTCCTTTTGTAATTTGTTGAGTCAATGAGCCGCTTGGTCCTACCAAATGGGATTGACTGATATAGTCTTCTAGTTTTTGTGGTCGAATGCGTTCTGCAAGTGGTGCTTCCATTTGTTTTTTAAATCTGAAATCTAAATTCGTTAATCTTCAATCATAAATCAAAAATATAACTTTGGTAAAATTACTATTTTTATTTGGAGCTATTTCCAGCTGTCCACTATATCTTTTTATCTCGTTAAAAAACGAGATAAAAAGGATGCCGTTTCCATCTGGGCTAGGGGATTGTATTTAAAATGCCCTTTTAGTTATACTATGACAAAATAGCACTAAATTGCTTTTGGATAAGTTTTTGAGTTTAATTTAAAAGAACATGAAACTAAAACTAATGGATAATCATTTCAAATTTACTAATGCGGTTATTGGACTTCCGCTTTTTTTTGTAGTATTCCTTTGGTTTGTTTTTTGGCTTGAAATTCGATTTGATTTTGATTTTGTTGAATATGGAATTTATCCAAGAGAGTTTTCTGGTTTACAAGGAGTCTTATTTAGCCCTTTTATTCATGCTGATATTAAGCATCTTTATAACAATTCAATTCCATTGCTAATTTTATTGGCTGCTTTGCAATTTTTTTATGCCAATCAGTCTGTCAAAGTTATTGTATTTGGAATTTTGCTTTCGGGAATAATTACTTGGGTTATTGGGAGAGATAATTACCATATAGGTGCTAGTGGTTTGATTTATGTGTTGGTGAGTTTTATTTTCTTCAAGGGTATGCAAACACAATATTATCGCTTGGTGGCTTTGTCACTTGCCGTAATTGTTATTTATGGTGGTTTGGTTTGGTATGTTTTTCCAAGTCCCGAGACCTCGGGAGAAAAAGCAATTTCTTGGGAAGGTCATTTGGCAGGATTGATAACTGGTTTTGTTTTATCTTTAATCTACAAAACACCAGAGTATAAAAAAGTAATCAAATACGATTGGGAAAAACCAGATTACAATCCTGAGGGAGATAAATTCATGCAACGTTTCGATGCAAATGGGAATTTTGTAAATCTCCCACAAGATGAAACGGAAGCACTACTGTCGTATTACTCTTCTGATTTTCCGGTAGAATATACAATCGTCTTAAATGAAAAAAATGAACCAAAACCGGAGTCTTGATTCATTTCTTATTTCTTTATTTAGTTTCATTGCTTCCCTTCGGGAAAGCTGGGGATTAACTTCTTTGTCTTACCGCTTCATATAAAAATGCACCGCAAGCTACTGAAACATTTAAAGATCCAATAGTTCCAAACATAGGTAGTTTTGCTTTTTCGTCAACAATTTTTAAAACCGAAGGATTTACCCCGCGATCCTCTGATCCCATTATAATAGCAACAGGTTCGTTTAAAGAAATATCATAAATATTTTGGTCGGTTTTTTCGGTAGCGGCTACTGTTTTTATACCACTGGCCTGTAAAAGAAAAATAGCATCTTTGATATGTTCTACTTTACAAATTGGAATGTTGAAAACAGCTCCAGCAGAAGTTTTTACGGTATCGCCATTTACGGGTGCTGAACCAGCCTTTTGAACTATAATTCCATTTACTCCAGTACATTCTGCAGTTCTGATTATAGCACCAAAATTACGTGCATCAGATATTTGATCCAAAATTAAAAACAATGGTTTTTTTCCATTTTCTATTACTGATTCTATCAATGATTCTAAATCAAAAAAGGAGATAGGGGATATGGTAGCTACAGCACCTTGGTGGTTATTAGGAGTAAGTCGGTTTAATTTTTCTACAGGAACATAAGAGAAGTTAATGTTACCTCGTTTCATCACTTTCATTAAGTCTTTCATCAGTTCGCTGTTTGCTTCCTTTTGAATATAGACTTTGTCTACTGTTGCGCCTGCTTGGATGGCTTCAATTATTGCTCTAATCCCGAATATTTGGTGTTCTTTTTCCATGGTGCAAATATATAAAAAAAAACCACCCCAAAAAATGGGATGGTTTTTTAAAATTATTTTGGGGGTAATTAGTGTTTATCCCAGAATATTTTCGTTGTTAATTTGTCTCCACCAATTGCAGTTGCAGCAGCAGTTACATTAGTTGCATTCAACGTTTGTTCTCTTGATGGATAAGAATATCTTACAGGAACGGTTGTTAAATTGTCGTAAGTAGTTGCAGGTGCAAGTAAAACTGGGAAATCAAGTCTTCTATAAGAAGTCCATGCTTCGAAACCTCTGTTGTATAAACCTAACCAAGCTTGTTCTCCAATACTTTTTTTCCAGTTTACAGCATCATATACTACATTAGCTTGAGCTAAATAAATAGCGATATCAGCATCAGCAACACCCCAATTTTGCATTGAAGCAGTAATTGCAGCATTATAATGTGCTGGAGCAGTCCCTACAGCAACACCTCTAGCAGCTGCTTCGGCTAATAAAAATTCAACCTCTGAATAATCAAATAAAGTACCAGGAAATTTTGGATCTGCAATTGTTGAGCTAATATGAGAAAAAGCTGCAAAATTGTTTGATGCTCCATAAATACCACCTGAATAAGCAGTAGCACCTGTTTTTAAATCAAAGTATTTTGCTCTTCTAGGATCAGATAAAGTATTCATTTTGTTAACAAGAGTGTTAGCAGGAACGAAATCATTTCTACCACTTACTACTAAATCTGCGTATAAAGGATTCGCATTTGGTTGCAAAGCTAAATAAACAAGATTTGTGTTGTCAGCGTTACTTGATATAAGACCTCCAGCAACAGCTGCAGATATTTGAGCGCTTGCGTAAGCAGCATCAACATCATGCATGTTAACTGCTAATCTTAATCTTAATGAATTAGCAAATTTTTTCCATTTTGCAGCATTACCACCATAAATTAAATCAGCTGAACCAAAACTTGTTGCTCCTGCAGTCAATAAACCAGAATCAGTAGTTAATCTAGTGATAAGGTCTTTATAGATAGTTTGTGCATCATCATACTTTGGTAATGGATGTGCTTCAATATCTAAAGCTTCTGAATAAGGTACATTTCCAAAAACATCTACTAACACACTATAGCTATAAGCTGTTAATATGTCCACAATTGCTTTTTTATTGTTTAAAATAGCAGTTTGTTCAGCTGAAACAGGCACTTCTGCATTAAGTAAGGTTTTAGCTTCTTTTAAATCTCTTAATACGTCTCTATAAAAAATCGTAAAATGATTGTCAGGAATTACTCTTGTAGTAATGTTATATTGACTTTCATCTGGATAAGTCGTTTCTGTCCATTGCTGAGCAAACATTCTGAAAACATTCCTGTTTACAGATGTACTTACCATTTGATCTACTAATGTTTTTTGAGCATTTGTAAACAAATACTCAGACTTAGTAGTCGTTGGGCTTTTTGTGTCTGCATTTAATCCTGTAATATCATCAGAGCATGATACAGACAGTGCCATAAATGCTATTAATAAAACTATCTTTTTCATAATTTAAAATTTAAATGTTACGTTACAACCAATATTTTTAGTTGTTGGCAATGATCCTATAGAATATCCAGAAGATAAAGCTGAAGAACTTAATCCGCTTTCTGGATCTGCATCTGGAAGATTTTTACTTATTATCCATAAGTTAGATCCTACAATGCTAAATGTCATTTCGTTAAGTTTCAATCTTGAAACAAGAGAAGATGGTAAAGAATAAGTAATGTTTACTTCTCTTAATTTTACGAATGATGCATCATATACAAATGCTTTGTTAGGAGCTCTTCTGTAACCAGAAATGTTACCATATTGATCAGGAGCTGGAGTTCTTGTAGTATTTACTGAACCATCAGCTTTAACCCCTGGTAAAATTACACCACCACCATTAGCGATTGTGTTTCTTACAGGATTTCCTAATTCGTTAAGTCCTGCAGACGCTTCATACAATCCAGTTGCTTGTCCGTAAGATTGATCTAAAGAGAATATATCTCCACCATGTTTCATGTCGATTAAGAAACCTAAAGATAAGCTTTTGTATGTAAATTTATTACGAACTCCGCCCATCCAGTCAGGATTAACATCGCCAATAACATTGTTTGTAGAAGCGTTAATTACATATCTACCATTTGCACCAACTACTTTTTGTCCGTTTAGGTAAGTAAAATCGGTTCCTTTAAGAACACCGTAAGGTTGTCCTACAGTTGCATTAAGAGTAACACCACCTTGGAAAGAGTTTAATTGTAAATTCTCAATTCCTTCAGCTAATTTTGTTACTGTATTTTTGTTTTTTGACCAGTTCACAAAAATATCCCATGCAAAATCTTTAGTTTTTATTGGAGTAACGTTGAATTGTACCTCAATACCTTTGTTTTCTACAGTAGCAGCGTTGATGTATCTTGCGCTGTTACCGGTTGCTGTAGAATAAGGAACTTGAAAAGCTTCTCCTTTATTTACGTTTTTGTATGCACTTACATCAAATCCTACTCTTCTGTCTAAAAACTGCATTTCTAAACCAACCTCTTGTGTGTTCGTTTTTACAGCTTGTAAATTAGGGTTGTTTTTTGTTGATGCAACAGAATATTGTTGATTTGTTCCAAATGGATCAGATTTTACATAAGTATCTACTAAAGATAAACCTGGAGTTCCTAATGGACTTTCAGAATATCCTGCTCTTACTTTACCAAAAGATAACCATGATTTGTCAATAGTTTTTGTGAATACATAACTTCCAGAAGCGGAGTATGATCCAATTGCATTACTTCCTGCTGGTAAGCTTGAAAATGCATCTCTTCTAGCAGTAGCGTCTAAGAATAAGAAATCTCTAAATCCAAAAGAGGTAGATGCGTAATAACTATTGATTCCAGAATTTACTTCTCCTTCTACAGGAAAAGGAACTGATGCTACTGAGTTTGATAAACTATATAATCCAGGAACAATAAGACCCCCTTGAGTTGAGTTTAATGTAGATATTACTCTTGTTCTTACCACTGTTCCACCGGCTACACCGTTGAAACTAAAATCTTCAGAAAAATTCTTTTTGAAAGTTAAGATGAAATCATAATTTTGCTCAGAGAAAGTTCTGTTGTATTTTTGATATCCAGATGTTTCATCCAGTCTATTGATACCAAATGCGCCAGCTACTGAACCTGTAGCTCTTCTTTCTTCGCGTAATTCGCTGTAAGAATCAGTAGATATTTTACCAGTTGCAGTCAACCAATCGTTTATTTTGTAATCTAATTTACTATACCCTGTAAAACGATTTCTTTCGTCAGATTGGTAGTTTTTGTTTCTAATAAAATATGGGTTATCCCAGTAAATTTGTGTTAAATTATCTGGGTCAGAATAGTTCCAGTTAATATTTTGTCCACCAGATCTCTCATAAACTTGTTTCAATTCTTGAACATCTACGTTAGTTTGCCACCATTGGCGGAAGTTAGACATGATGTTCTCATTGTAACCAGTAGAGTTTCTACCAACTGTTGTTTGAGCTAAATAATTAGCAAATGCACTGATAGATAGTTTGTCAGAAAATTTATGGTTAATTTTTACGCTTAAACTATTTTTCTTTAATTCACTGTTTGGTAGGATACCATTTTGTTTGTAATTGTTAAAATTAGCTACAAAATTTGTAGTTTCATTACCGTCTTCTAAGCTAATTGAGTTGCTTAAAGATAAAGGGGTTTCAAAAAAGGTAATCGGACCGTTTTTTGCAGCTTGCCATGGAGTCGCTTTTCCATAACTGTCTGAGTATGGTGTAAAAGCATTCCAGTTATAGACTAATTTGTTTGGGTCAAAAGGAGCACCATAAGAAGCATCTTCAGATGTAGGTACTACTAAATCATCTATACCATCACCGTTAACATCTCTTGATAAAAAGAATCCTGAAGCATCCTCATAGTAAGGACCGTATCCAGCTCCGTATTTGTTTTGATATTTAGGGAAAGTAGATTTATCAACGCTTCCAGTTACTAATTCACTAGAAATTGTGATGCCTAATCCTTTTTTAGATTTTCCTTTTTTAGTAGTAATCATAACTACACCATTTCCACCTAAATAACCATATAAAGCAGAAGCGGCAGCTCCTTTCAATACGTTAATAGATTCGATGTCATCAGGATTGATATCCATTGCTGCATTTCCATAGTCATATGTGTTTCCACCACCACCAGATTGGCTACCGGTACTGGAATTCACATTCGAGTTGTTAATTGGCATACCATCAATAACAATTAGCATTTCGTTATTTCCAGTTAAACTTTTAACCCCTCTAGAGATTATACTTGATGAACCACCAAAGTTGTTGTTTCTTTTGATAGAAACACCTGCTACTTTACCAGAAAGTTCATTGATGAAGTTTCCACTTCCTGCACCTGAAGTTAAATCAGCTGCTTTAATTTCCTGTGTAGCATAACCAAGAGATTTTTTTTCTCTTTTAATCCCCAAAGCTGTTACTACAACACCTTCAAGTTCTAATGCACCGCTTGCTAATTTTACATTAACTGTTGATGAACTAGCTGCTGCTTCTTGGCTTTTCATACCAATGTAGCTAAAAACCAAGACTTGACTTGGTGTTGCTTTGATAGAATATTTTCCATCAAAATCAGTTTGTGTTCCAGATTTAGTTCCTTTCACTAATACACTCACGCCTGGTAAAGGCAATCCTGCATTATCAGAAACGGTTCCTGAAACAGATCTTTCTTGCGCAAAAGTTAGTTGCGCCACAAGTACTACTAATAGTACTAAGAATCCATTGAACTTTAGTTTCATTTTTAAATATTTTGAATTAGTGAGACAAAAATCTTAATAATTTGTTAACTTTCCTAACATTTGAAATGATTTTTTATGCGCGCATTCAAAATTTAACATTATAACATATGTGAATAATAGTGTTATAAAAATTTATTTTTTGATTTTTTGTATTTCCATTTGCTAAAGCTAATTTTAGTAATCCGCTTTTTGTTTGCAGTCCCAGTCCTAGTCCTAGTCCTATAAGTTCAGTTTTTTGGTTGTTTTTGTAGGTTGAATTTTTGTCTTTATAGATAGCGTAATCTATGATGGAATGTAAGTATAAACTTGGGGAAACGATATGTCGATATTCTGTTAAAATAGATGTTAATAAATATCCTTGCAAACTGTTTTCTTCAAAACCTCTTATTGAATTAATGCCTCCAAAACGAAATAATTCGTTTATTATGTATTTATTGCTTTGTAAAAAATAATTCTGACTTTTTATGTTGATGTTGTTTTTTTTATTCAAATAGAAAGTATGAGAGGCTTCTAAATTTATAAAAAATTGTTTATTTGGTCCAATAGTTTCGGGTTGATTGTTTATTTGTCTTTTTCCGTTACCAATTGTTATTGATAATGCTGATTTTTTTGAAGAGATGGTGTTGTTGTAGTCATTTTTTGTGTATTCAAAATTTGTAGTCAAATAAGAATTTTTATAGTCGCTTAGTTGTTCACTGTTTGTGTTTTGTATGTCGCTGGATTCTGTTGATTGATATCCTAGATAAATTCTGGAGTTGTAATTGATCAAATATCCTAAATCAATGCCAGTTTTTGTGTTTTGGAAAGTGCTGTCTTGTTTGAAAATTGCAAGATTAGCTTTAATTCCTAGTGGACTTTTAAATAAATAGGGTATTTCTATATTAGTTTTAAAAGTTTTTTGCTTGTTTCCGTCACTTTTCCAGTAAATCGAAAACTCCTCTCCAGCGCCTAACATGTTTTCGAGTGCTATGTCTAAATAGCCATTAAATTTTATTTTTTTGTTATTGTTATTAGAAAAACCTATAAATCCATCAAAAGTATTTGATTTTCTTTTTTCAAGGTAGATGTAAATTTTAGTGGTGTCTTTGGTTAATAAAATCTCTGGATATTTAACTTGGCTTACAAATCTGAATTTCTCAAATTCATTATGGATTTCTTCAATGATGTTTTTGTTGAAAATTTTGTTGTTGTATTTGTGGTTAATTTGCTTAGCGTAACTTTTTGGGAAGTTGATTTTTTTGTCTTTTTCTGCGTATTTTATTTCGATTGAATTTATTTTCCTTTTTTTATCGGATATTAATTCTAAATCCGCATAAAGAGCTTTGCTTTTATTTTGGATATTAGTTAGTTTTAATTTTGCTAAAGCAAATCCGTTTTCTTCTAGCTTTTTTAGGGTGTTATTCAGGAAGATTTCTATTTCTTCGTATTTGAGGGTTATTGTGTCGGTAGTTTTGGTTGGGTTTAGTATGTCGTTTAATTGGTTATTTCTACCTATATATATATGTATGAATTTAATTTTGTTTCCCAGGCTTAATTTGGATAGATAAGTGGAGTCTTTAGTTTTAATGGTAGTGACGATTTTGTTTTCTATAAATCCTATTTTGGATAGTCTGTCTGATATTCGAGCTATTTCATCAGTAATGGATTTTGTGTTTTTATGATTTGAATTATAATTTAAGGAATCAACAGTTTTTGTTTCGGAGTCTGAGCTTCCGATTATATGTAGCTGAAAATTTTGAGCAAAACAATTTAGCCCGAAAAATAAAAGCAGAAAAGAAATTATATGAGGTTTCAAATGTGCGTAAGTTTTAATAAATGTAATGCAAATATCTATGGTTTGTAATAAAAATCAAATGACAAAATAATCTTATTGAAAATTAATGGTTTAACGTTTGTAGAGTGAAAAATATTTTCTACATTTGCAACCCCGTAAAAAGCGGGAATTTAATATAATAAGAAATTTTTAGTATTAATTATGCCAACAATTCAACAATTAGTAAGAACAGGAAGAACTCAGATAACTAAGAAGAGTAAATCGGTTGCTTTAGATTCTTGTCCTCAAAGAAGAGGGGTTTGTACGCGTGTTTACACTACAACACCAAAAAAACCAAACTCTGCAATGCGTAAAGTAGCGCGTGTACGTTTGACAAATGGTAATGAAGTGAATGCTTACATCCCTGGTGAAGGACACAATTTACAAGAGCACTCGATAGTATTAGTTAGGGGTGGAAGGGTAAAAGATTTACCAGGAGTTAGATATCACATCGTTCGTGGTGCGCTTGATACGTCAGGAGTAGCAGGAAGAACGCAAAGAAGATCTAAGTACGGAGCAAAACGCCCAAAAGAAGCAAAAAAGTAATTTAAAAAGTTATTTCCATAGGAATGTGATTAATCGCAATTGTATGGGTATGACATTTTATTAAAAAAAAGACATGAGAAAAAGAGCGGCAAAGAAAAGACCACTTTTACCAGATCCAAGGTTTAATGACCAACTGGTAACACGTTTTGTGAACAACTTAATGTGGGATGGAAAAAAATCGACAGCGTTTAAAGTATTTTATGATGCAATTGACATCATTGAGTCTAAAAAACAAGATGCAGAGAAACCATCATTAGAAATTTGGAAAGATGCGTTAACTAATGTTATGCCTCACGTAGAAGTACGTAGTCGTAGAGTTGGTGGAGCTACATTTCAGATTCCAATGCAAATTCGTCCGGATAGAAAAATTTCTATGGCAATGAAGTGGTTGATACTTTATTCTAGAAGAAGAAATGAAAAATCTATGGCTCAGCGTTTGGCTTCAGAGTGTTTAGCTGCGGCTAAAGAAGAAGGAGCAGCTGTTAAGAAAAGAATGGATACTCACAAAATGGCAGAGGCTAACAAAGCATTCTCTCACTTTAGATTTTAATTCTTAAGAAATGGCTAGAGATCTTAAATATACAAGAAATATAGGAATTGCTGCTCACATTGATGCTGGTAAAACAACAACAACGGAGCGTATATTATTCTATACAGGAAAATCACACAAAATTGGTGAAGTGCACGATGGTGCTGCAACAATGGACTGGATGGCACAAGAGCAAGAAAGAGGTATCACAATTACTTCTGCGGCTACAACTTGTGAATGGAATTTTCCAACTACACAAGGTAAAGTATTACCTGAAACATTGCCTTATCACTTCAATATTATTGATACCCCAGGACACGTTGACTTTACAGTTGAAGTAAACCGTTCTTTGCGTGTACTTGATGGGTTGGTTTTCTTATTTAGTGCGGTTGATGGTGTAGAGCCACAATCGGAAACTAACTGGAGATTAGCAGATCAGTATCATGTACCGCGTATTGGTTTTGTTAATAAAATGGACAGACAAGGATCTAACTTTTTGATGGTATGTCAACAAGTAAGAGATATGTTAAAATCTAATGCGGTTGCAATCACTTTGCCAATTGGTGAAGAAAATGATTTCAAAGGTGTTGTGGATTTGGTTAAAAATCAAGCTATAGTATGGCATGAAGAAGGTTTAGGGGCGACTTATGATATTGTGCCTATTCCGGAAGATATGCTTGAAGAAGTAAAAGAGTACAGATCGATTCTTATTGAAGCAGTAGCTGATTATGATGAGACTTTGCTTGAAAAATTCATGGAAGATGAAAACTCTATTACAGAGGAGGAAATCAACATTGCATTAAGAGCAGCTGTAATGGATATGGCTATCATTCCGATGATCGCTGGTTCTTCTTTTAAAAATAAAGGAGTTCAATTCATGCTTGATGCAGTATGTAAATATTTGCCATCTCCAATGGATAAAGCTGGTATCGAAGGAATTCACCCTGATGATGCTGATTTATTAGAAGAAGATCAAACTAAAATATTGCGTAAGCCAGATGTTAAAGAGCCATTCGCTGCTTTAGCGTTTAAAATTGCTACTGATCCATTCGTAGGTCGTTTAGCATTTTTCCGTGCTTATTCAGGTCGTTTGGACGCAGGTTCTTACGTTTTGAATACACGTTCTGGGAACAAAGAAAGAATTTCTCGTATCTACCAAATGCATGCTAACAAGCAAAATCCAATCGAATATATCGAAGCGGGTGATATTGGAGCGGCAGTTGGATTTAAAGATATTAAAACTGGAGATACTTTGTGTGATGAAAAGCACCCAATTATCTTAGAAAGTATGAAATTCCCAGCGCCAGTAATTGGTATTGCAATTGAGCCTAAAACTAAGGCTGATGTAGATAAAATGGGTATGGCTTTGGCTAAATTAGCTGAAGAAGATCCTACTTTTACAGTTAGAACAGATGAGGCTTCGGGTCAAACTATTATCTCGGGTATGGGTGAGCTTCACTTAGATATCTTAGTTGATAGAATGAGACGTGAATTCAAAGTTGAAGTAAACCAAGGTGAGCCTCAAGTTGAATACAAAGAAGCTTTTACTAAGAAAGCACAACATAGAGAAACATACAAGAAACAATCTGGAGGTCGTGGTAAATTCGGTGATATCGTATTTATACTTGAGCCAGCAGATGAAGTTGATGGTAAAGCTCCAGTTGGATTGCAGTTTGTAAATGCAGTAAAAGGTGGTAACGTTCCTAAAGAATATATTCCATCAGTTGAAAAAGGTTTTAGAGAAGCTATGAAAACTGGTCCTTTAGCAGGGTATCAAGTAGATAGTTTGAAAGTAACTTTATTAGACGGATCTTTCCACCCGGTGGATTCTGATGCACTTTCTTTTGAACTTGCAGCAAGAATGGGGTATAGAGAGGTTGCTAAAGCAGCTGGTGCTGTTATATTAGAGCCAATCATGAAAATGGAAGTGATTACACCAGAAGAAAACATGGGAGATATCGTAGGTGATATCAACCGTCGTAGAGGTCAGGTGAATGATATGGGTGATAGAGCTGGTGCAAAAACTATCAAAGCAGATGTGCCATTATCTGAAATGTTTGGATACGTTACTACGTTAAGAACACTTTCATCTGGTAGAGCAACATCTACTATGGAATTTTCACACTACTCTGAAACGCCTTCTAATATTTCAGAAGCAGTTATCAAAAAAGCAAAAGGAAACGCATAATCTTTAAGAAAATGAGTCAAAAAATCAGAATAAAATTAAAATCTTACGATCATATGTTGGTAGACAAGTCTGCTGAGAAGATTGTAAAAACGGTAAAAAGTACCGGTGCAGTTGTTACAGGACCAATTCCATTGCCAACTCACAAAAAACTTTTTACAGTTCTACGTTCTCCACACGTTAACAAAAAAGCGAGAGAACAATTTGAAGTAATGTCATACAAGAGATTGATTGATATTTATTCATCTTCATCTAAAACTATTGATGCTTTAATGAAACTTGAATTGCCAAGTGGAGTTGAAGTGGAAATCAAAGTTTAAGTACTTTTAGAGTAAAAAGGAACGCTGTTTTTAAGCGAAAAATATTTTTTTGGTTTGTGTGTAAATAAGTTATACTTTTGCACCACTTTAAAAAATAGGATTCGGTTAAAAGCTGCGTTCTATATTTATATTTAATAATTAATAATTAATAATTATGTCTGGGTTAATTGGTAAAAAAATCGGCATGACTAGCATTTTCGACGAGAACGGGAAAAATATTCCTTGTACAGTAATCGAAGCTGGACCATGTGTTGTTACCCAAGTCAGAACCAAAGGTGTTGACGGGTACGAAGCGTTGCAACTTGGTTTCGATGACAAAAACGAGAAACATTCCACAAAAGCGGCTTTAGGTCACTTTAAAAAAGCGGGAACTGTAGCTAAGAAAAAAGTCGTTGAATTCCGAGATTTCGCAACTGAACAAAATTTAGGAGATCTTATTGATGTTTCTATTTTTCAAGAAGGAGAATTTGTAGATGTACAAGGTGTATCTAAAGGTAAAGGTTTTCAAGGGGTTGTTAAACGTCACGGTTTTGGTGGTGTTGGTCAAGCAACTCACGGTCAACACAACCGTTTAAGAGCGCCAGGTTCTGTGGGGGCTTCTTCTTATCCATCTAGAGTATTCAAAGGAATGCGTATGGCTGGACGTATGGGAGGAGACAATGTAAAAGTTCAAAACCTTAGAGTTTTAAAAGTAGTGGCTGAAAAGAACCTACTTGTTATTAAAGGATGTGTTCCTGGATGTAACAACTCTTATGTAATCATTCAGAAGTAATGGAAGCAAAAGTATTAGATTTCAACGGAAAAGATACTGGAAGAAAAGTTCAACTTTCTGATTCAGTATTTGGTATAGAACCAAACAATCACGCAGTATACCTTGATGTTAAGCAATATCTTGCTAATCAAAGACAAGGGACGCACAAAGCTAAAGAAAGAGCTGAAGTTGCGGGTAGTACTCGTAAGATTAAAAAGCAAAAAGGAACTGGTACTGCTCGTGCGGGTAGTGCAAAGAATCCATTGTTTAAAGGTGGTGGAACAGTTTTCGGACCAAGACCAAGAAGTTATTCATTTAAATTGAATAAAAGCTTGAAACGTTTGGCTAGAAAATCTGCTTTCTCAATTAAAGCAAAAGAGTCGAACATTATCGTTCTTGAAGACTTTAATTTTGAAACACCAAACACTAAAAATTTCATCAACGTTTTGAAAGCTTTAGAGTTAGAGAATAAAAAATCCCTGTTTGTGTTGGGTGATACGAATAAAAATGTATATTTGTCGTCACGCAATTTAAAAGGCTCTAGCGTAGTAAGTAGCTTAGAATTAAGTACTTACGCTATATTAAACGCTAATAATTTAGTGCTTTTAGAGAGTTCTTTGGAGATAATTGAAGAAAATTTAAGTAAATAATAGGATATGAGCATCATAATTAAGCCTATAGTAACGGAAAAAGTAACCAAAGAAAGTGAAGTTTTAAACCGCTTCGGATTCGTTGTTGACAAAAAAGCAAATAAAGTGCAAATTAAGAAAGCTGTTGAAGCTGCTTATGGAGTGACTATTTTGAGTGTTAACACGATGAACGTAAGACCGGATAGAACTACTAAATACACTAAAAGTGGTTTAATCAGTGGAAAGACTAATGCAATTAAAAAAGCAATTGTTCAAGTACAAGAAGGAGAAACAATTGATTTTTACAACAATATCTAAGATAAAATGTCAGTAAGAAAATTAAAACCTATTACCCCAGGTCAGCGATTTAGAGTTGTGAATGGTTATGACGCCATTACAACTGATAAGCCGGAACGCTCTTTGATAGCGCCGATAAAAAACTCTGGTGGTAGAAATAGTCAAGGAAAGATGACCATGCGTTATACGGGTGGTGGTCACAAGCAGAGATATCGTATCATTGATTTTAAACGTACAAAAGAAGGAATTCCTGCTACGGTTAAATCAATTGAATATGATCCAAATCGTACTGCATTTATCGCTTTGTTGGCGTATGCTGATGGAGAGAAAACGTATGTTATTGCTCAAAACGGATTGAAAGTTGGTCAGAAATTAGTTTCTGGTCCAGAATCTCAACCTGAGATTGGTAATACTTTACCTTTAAGTAGAGTTCCACTTGGAACTGTAATTTCTTGTATCGAATTGAGACCAGGACAAGGGGCTGTAATCGCTCGTTCTGCTGGAACATTTGCTCAATTAATGGCAAGAGATGGAAAATATGCGACAATTAAAATGCCTTCTGGAGAAACAAGATTAATCTTGTTGACTTGTTCGGCTACAATTGGAGCGGTTTCTAATTCAGATCACCAATTAGTTGTATCAGGAAAAGCTGGTAGAACAAGATGGTTAGGAAGAAGACCTAGAACAAGACCTGTTGCAATGAACCCTGTCGATCACCCAATGGGTGGTGGTGAAGGACGTTCTTCTGGTGGACATCCACGTTCAAGAAATGGAATACCAGCTAAAGGTTATAGAACTCGTTCTAAGAAAAACCCGAGTAACAAGTATATCGTAGAACGTAGAAAGAAATAATAAGATATGGCACGTTCATTAAAAAAAGGACCTTTCGTTCATTATAAGTTAGACAAGAAAGTTCAAGAAAACATTGCAGGTGGGAATAAAGGAGTTGTTAAGACATGGTCTAGAGCTTCTATGATTACTCCAGACTTTGTTGGGCAAACTATCGCAGTTCATAACGGTCGTCAATTTGTACCAGTTTACGTAACAGAAAACATGGTAGGTCACAAATTAGGAGAATTTTCACCAACTAGATCTTTTAGAGGTCATGCTGGAGCAAAAAATAAAGGTAAAAAATAAGAAGCAATGGGAGTTCGTAAAAGAGAAACAGCAGATGCAAGAAAAGAGGCTAACAAGTCATTGGCTTTTGCAAAGTTAAATAACTGCCCTACTTCACCTAGAAAAATGCGCTTAGTAGCAGATCTAGTAAGAGGTCAGAAGGTAGAAAGAGCACTTAACATCTTAAGATTCAGTTCTAAAGAAGCTTCAAGAAAATTAGAAAAATTGGTTTTATCTGTAATTGCCAACTGGCAAGCTAAAAACCCTGAAGCTAATATGGAAGAAGCTGGTTTATTTGTTAAGGAAATCCGTGTAGATGGTGGTATGATGTTGAAAAGACTTCGTCCAGCTCCACAAGGAAGAGCACACAGAATAAGAAAACGTTCTAACCACGTAACAATCGTGCTTGGAGCTATCAATAACACACAAAGCAATTCTTAAGCAGCATGGGACAAAAGACAAATCCAATTGGAAATAGACTTGGTATCATCAGAGGATGGGACTCAAACTGGTATGGTGGAAATGATTACGGTGATAAACTTGCCGAAGATCACAAAATCAGAAAGTATATCCACGCTCGTTTATCAAAAGCTAGTGTATCAAAAGTAATCATCGAGAGAACTTTGAAACTTGTAACCGTTACTATCACTACTGCAAGACCTGGTATTATTATTGGGAAAGGTGGACAAGAGGTAGACAAGTTGAAAGAAGAACTTAAGAAAATTACTGACAAAGAGGTTCAAATCAACATCTTTGAAATTAAAAGACCTGAACTTGACGCGTATCTAGTTGCTACAAGCATCTGTCGTCAAATCGAAAGCAGAATTTCTTACAGACGTGCAATCAAAATGGCTATTGCTGCTTCTATGCGTATGAACGCTGAAGGTATCAAAGTTTTGATTTCTGGTCGTTTGAATGGTGCAGAGATGGCTCGTTCAGAAGGTTTCAAAGAAGGTAGAATTCCTCTATCAACTTTCAGAGCTGACATTGATTATGCTTTGGCTGAAGCTCATACTACTTATGGTAGAATGGGAATCAAAGTATGGATCATGAAAGGTGAAGTTTATGGAAAGAGAGATCTTTCCCCGCTTGCAGGAATGGATAAAAAACAATCCGGAACTGGTGGTGGTAAAGGTGGCGATTCTCCTAGAGGAGATAGAAAACCTTTTAATAAAGGTGGAAAACCAGACGCTCGTAAAAGAAAGTAAATTTTTAAACTAAAGAAAAATGTTACAGCCTAAAAGAACAAAATACCGTAAGGTACAAAAGGGTAAAATGAAAGGAAATTCTCAAAGAGGACATGAACTTTCTAATGGAATGTTTGGTATTAAATCTGTACATGAAGATGGAATGTTCTTAACCTCTCGTCAAATCGAAGCTGCACGTATTGCTGCAACTCGTTTTATGAAAAGAGAAGGACAATTATGGATCAAAATATTTCCAGACAAACCTATCACTAAGAAACCTCTTGAGGTACGTATGGGTAAAGGTAAAGGTGCCGTTGAATATTGGGCAGCTGTTGTTAAACCCGGAAGAATTATGTTTGAAGTTGGAGGAGTACCTTTGTCAGTTGCAAAAGAGGCGTTACGTCTTGCAGCTCAAAAGCTTCCAGTAAAAACTAAATTCGTCGTTGCTAGAGATTTCGAAGCATAATTTATATTATATTATGAAACAATCAGAAATAAAAGATCTTTCTGCAGCGGAGTTGCAAGAAAAACTTAGCCAGACTAAGAAGGCATATGCCGACCTAAAAATGGCTCACGCTATTTCTCCAATTGAGAACCCACTTCAAATTAGAAGTGTAAGAAGAACAGTTGCAAGATTAGCTACGGAACTTACTAAAAGAGAGTTGCAATAATTGTAATCTGCTGAAAGATGGAAGAAAAAAGAAATTTAAGAAAAGAAAGAGTTGGTGTTGTTACTTCGGACAAAATGGATAAATCTATTGTTGTTGCTGAAGTGCGTAAAGTTAAACACCCATTATACGGTAAGTTCGTGTTGAAAACTAAAAAGTATCACGCACACGACGAAAAGAACGACTGCAACATTGGAGATACTGTAAGGATTAGCGAAACGCGTCCTATGAGTAAAACAAAATGTTGGAGGTTAGTTGAAATCCTAGAAAGAGCTAAATAATTATGGTACAACAAGAATCAAGACTAAAAGTAGCAGATAACACTGGAGCAAAGGAAGTTTTAACTATCCGTGTTTTAGGAGGTACCAAAAGAAGGTATGCCTCTGTTGGTGACAAGATTGTAGTTTCTATCAAAGATACTGCTCCTAACGGAAGCGTTAAAAAAGGAGCTGTTTCAACTGCAGTTGTTGTACGTACCAAAAAAGAAGTAAGAAGAGCCGATGGTTCATACATTAGATTTGATGACAACGCATGTGTGTTATTGAATGCTGCTGGTGAAATGAGAGGAACTCGTGTTTTTGGTCCGGTAGCAAGAGAACTTCGTGAAAAACAATTCATGAAAATTGTATCATTAGCACCAGAAGTGCTTTAATTCGTTTTTAAGATGATAAAGCTAAAAATAAAATCAGGTGACATTGTAAGAGTAATTGCTGGAGACCATAAAGGTGCTGAAGGTAAAGTATTACGTGTGTACCGTGAGAAAAACAAAGCGATTGTTGAAGGTGTAAACATGGTTTCAAAACATACGAAACCTAGTGCAAAAAGCCCTCAAGGTGGTATCGTAAAGAAAGAAGCTTCTATACAAATATCTAATATTTCTTTAATTGATCCTAAAACTAAGGAAACAACTAGAGTTGGTATTAGAGTAGAAGGAGATAAGAAAGTAAGATTTTCAAAAAAATCTAATCAAGTACTATAGTAATGGCGTATATACCTAGACTAAAAGAAGAATATAAGAGCAGAGTAATTGCTGCTCTTAAAGAGGAATTCGGATACGTAAACGTAATGCAAGTTCCAAAATTGGAAAAAATCGTTTTAAGTAAAGGAGTTGGTGCAGCTGTATCTGATAAAAAACTAATTGACTATGCAGTTGATGAGTTAACAAAGATCACTGGACAGAAAGCAGTATCTACAATTTCAAAGAAAGACGTTGCGTCATTCAAATTGAGAAAAGGGATGCCTATTGGAGCAAAAGTTACTTTGCGTGGAGAAAAAATGTATGAGTTTTTAGATAGACTTATTACTTCAGCTTTGCCACGTGTAAGAGATTTCAGTGGTATTAAAGCTACTGGTTTTGACGGAAGAGGAAATTACAACCTTGGAGTTTTGGAGCAAATCATTTTCCCGGAAATTGATATTGACAAAGTAAACAAAATTTCAGGAATGGATATCTCTTTTGTAACTAGTGCAAAAACAGATAAAGAAGCAAAGTCTCTATTGACAGAATTAGGATTACCTTTTAAAAAGAATTAAGACATGGCTAAAGAATCAATGAAAGCCCGCGAGGTTAAGAGAGAAAAAACAGTAGCTAAGTATGCTGAGAAAAGAAAAGCTTTGTTAGAAGCTGGAGATTTCGTAGGTTTGCAAAAGTTACCTAAAAATGCTTCACCAGTTCGTTTGCACAATCGTTGTAAATTAACAGGTAGGCCAAGAGGGTATATGCGTCAATTCGGTCTTTCACGTGTTACATTTCGTGAAATGGCAAATAACGGATTGATACCTGGTGTTAAAAAAGCATCTTGGTAAGACGTAATTTATTGCGTCCTGATACAGACTTAACTTACGTTTTGTCTGTATCATAAACATTTATAAATTGGTTTCAGGTTCGGCAAATAGTTTGTTGAAAACCAAAACCGCAAATTAATACACATGTATACAGATCCTATTGCAGATTACTTGACAAGAGTTCGTAACGCTGTGGCTGCAAACCACAAAGTTGTTGAAATTCCTGCATCTAATCTAAAAAAAGAAATAACTAAGATCTTATTTGATCAAGGTTATATCTTGAGTTACAAATTTGAAGACAACGCTGTACAGGGTTCAATCAAAATTGCTTTGAAGTATGATAAAGATACTAAAGAGTCCGTAATTAAAGATATCCAAAGAATTAGTAAACCAGGTTTACGTAAGTATTCAGGTTCTTCATCTATTCCAAGAATCCTTAACGGATTAGGAATTGCTATTGTTTCTACATCAAAAGGTTTGATGACAGGAAAGAAAGCCAGACAGTTAAATGTTGGTGGTGAAGTAATTTGTTACGTTTACTAATCATTAAAATAGTAGAAGATGTCAAGAATAGGTAAAAATCCGGTTGTAATCCCTGCTGGTGTAACTGTTGAAGTTGCAAATGGTATTATTACAGTAAAAGGAAAAAATGGTCAACTTACACAGGAGTTTTCGGACGTTACTGTAACAGTTGAAGGCGATTCAGTTCAAGTAGACAGATCGTCTGATCATAAAGATCAAAGAGCAAAACACGGTTTATATAGATCTTTAATCAATAACATGATTATTGGTGTAAATGAAGGTTTTACAAAATCTTTAGAATTGGTTGGAGTTGGTTATAGAGCTTCAAATCAAGGACAAAAGTTAGATTTAGCTCTTGGATATTCTCACAATATTGTTTTAGAAATTGCTCCAGAAGTAACTTTAGAAACTATATCTGAAAAAGGTAAAAACCCAATCGTTAAATTAACATCATTTGACAAACAACTTTTAGGTCAGGTAGCTGCGAAAATCAGAGGTTTCCGTAAGCCAGAGCCGTATAAAGGAAAAGGTGTTAAATTCGTAGGTGAAGTATTAAGAAGAAAAGCAGGTAAATCAGCTTAAAAAATAAGATTATGTCATTAACAAAACCTGAAAGAAGACAAAGAATTAGATTCAGAATTAGAAAAACAATTAGTGGTACTGCTACTAATCCAAGACTTTCTGTATTTAGAAGTAACAAAGAAATTTACGCTCAACTTATTGATGATGTAAACGGAGTTACTTTATTGGCGGCTTCTTCAAGAGAAAAAGAAATAGGTAACGGTACGAACATTGAAGTTGCTACAGCAGTTGGAAAACTAGTTGCTGAAAAAGCTTTAAAAGCTGGGATTGACGTAGTAACTTTCGATAGAGGAGGTTATTTATATCACGGTCGTATTAAATCATTAGCGGAAGGCGCAAGAGCGGCTGGACTTAAATTCTAATATAGTATGTCTAATAGTAAATACAAGAATGTAGAGTTAGTAAAACCAAGTGGTCTTGAATTAAAAGATCGTTTGGTGAGTGTAAATCGTGTTACTAAGGTTACAAAGGGAGGTAGAGCTTTTGGTTTTTCTGCTATTGTAGTTGTAGGTGATGAAAATGGAGTGGTTGGACACGGATTAGGAAAATCTAAAGATGTTTCTGAAGCAATTGCGAAAGCAGTAGAAGATGCTAAGAAAAATTTAGTTAAAATTCCTTTGAATGGTCAATCAGTTCCTCACGAACAAAAAGGTAAATTTGGTGGTGCACGTGTATTCTTAATTCCTGCCTCTCATGGTACTGGAGTTATTGCTGGTGGAGCTGTTCGTTCAGTTCTTGAATCAGTAGGAATTCATGATGTATTATCTAAATCACAAGGATCATCAAATCCTCACAACGTAGTTAAGGCAACTTTTGATGCTTTATTGCAAATGAGAAGTGCTTATACTGTTGCAAAACAAAGAGGCGTTTCTTTAGAAAAAGTTTTTAAAGGTTAATTCAAGGAAATTATGGCTAAATTATTAGTAAAACAAGTTAGAAGCAAAATCAACTGTCCTCTTACTCAAAAGAGAGGATTAGAAGCTTTAGGTCTACGTAAAATGGGACAAGTTGTAGAGCATGATTCAAACCCTACAATCCTTGGGATGATAAATAAAGTTAAACACTTAGTTTCTGTTGAAGAAACTAAATAACAAATACTGTTATGAATTTAAGTAACTTACAACCTGCTGAAGGTTCTACACACAATCAAAATAAAAGATTAGGTAGAGGAGAAGGTTCTGGAAAAGGTGGTACTTCTGCAAGAGGTCACAAAGGAGCAAAATCTCGTTCTGGTTATTCTAAAAAGATTGGTTTTGAAGGTGGTCAAATGCCACTTCAAAGACGTGTGCCTAAGTTTGGTTTCACAAACATCAATCGTAAAGAATACGAAGGTGTTAATCTTGATACACTTCAATTATTAGTAGATAATGGTGTGATAACAGATTCTGTTGATATGACAGTTTATGTTGCTAATCGTTTAGCTACTAAAAATGAAATCGTTAAGATTTTAGGAAGAGGAGAATTGACAGCGAAATTAAAAGTAACCGCTCACAAATTTACTGCTACTGCAAAAGCTGCTATTGAAGCTGCTGGTGGAGAAGCTGTAACAATATAATTTTTCTATTAAGATGAAGAAATTTATTGAATCATTAAGTAATGTTTGGAAAATTGAGGAACTGAAAAATAGAATCCTAATCACCTTAGGTCTTCTTTTAGTTTATCGTTTTGGAGCACACGTTACGCTTCCTGGAATTGATGCAACTCAATTAAACAGTTTAGCTGGCCAAACCAAAAATGGTATTGGATCTATTTTAGACATGTTTACAGGAGGTGCTTTCTCTAAAGCTTCAGTTTTTGCTTTAGGTATAATGCCATATATTTCTGCATCTATTGTTGTTCAGTTAATGGGAATTGCGATTCCATATTTACAAAAACTTCAAAATGACGGAGAAAGTGGTAGAAAGAAGATTAATCAAATTACCCGTTGGCTGACAATAGGTATTACTTTGGTTCAAGGTCCAACATACATTTATAATTTGTATAGAACTTTGCCTAGTAGTGCATTTTTGTTAGGATTTAATTCATTTGAATTCTTATTTTCTTCAGTAATAATCTTAGTTACTGGTACAATATTTGCCATGTGGTTAGGAGAAAAAATTACTGACAAAGGTATTGGTAACGGTATATCATTGTTGATTATGGTTGGTATTTTGGCTAGATTGCCTCAGGCGTTTATTCAAGAATTTACAACCAGAGTTACAAATAATAACGGTGGACCAATGTTATTGGTTATTGAAATTATCATTTGGTTATTAGTTATTATTGCTTGTGTATTGCTTGTTATGGCTGTTCGTAAAATACCTGTTCAGTACGCTCGTCGTACGTCTTCAGGGGATTATGAACAAGATTTAATGGGTGGTAATAGACAATGGATTCCATTGAAGCTTAATGCTTCTGGAGTTATGCCTATCATCTTTGCTCAAGCGATTATGTTTATTCCTGCTGCAGTGGCAGGTTTATCTAAATCAGATGCATCACAATCAATTGTTGGCGCTTTTAGTAATATGTTTGGATTTTGGTATAATTTTGTTTTTGCAACTTTAATTGTTGTATTTACTTTCTTTTATACTGCAATTACAGTTCCTACTAATAAAATGTCTGATGATTTAAAGAGAAGTGGTGGTTTTATTCCTGGTGTTAGACCTGGAGTTGAAACTTCTGATTTTCTTGACAAAGTGATGTCTTTAATAACTTTTCCAGGATCTTTATTTCTTGCTTTAATAGCTGTGTTCCCAGCAATTGTTGTGAGTCTTATGGATGTTCAACAATCTTGGGCAATGTTTTTTGGAGGTACTTCATTAATAATTATGGTTGGTGTTGCCATAGATACAATTCAACAAATCAATTCATACTTGTTAAACAAGCATTATGATGGTTTAATGAAGAGTGGTAAAAATAGAAAAGCAGTAGCTTAACTTATGGCAAAACAATCAGCAATAGAACAAGACGGTTCAATCATTGAAGCATTATCAAATGCGATGTTCCGTGTAGAGTTAGAAAATGGACATATTGTAATCGCCCATATATCTGGAAAAATGCGTATGCATTACATCAAATTATTACCTGGTGATAAAGTGAAACTAGAAATGAGCCCTTACGATTTGTCAAAAGCAAGAATTACTTATAGATATTAAAGGATATTCAAAATGAAAGTTAGAGCTTCAGTAAAAAAGAGAAGTCCCGAGTGCAAAATTGTGCGAAGAAAAGGGAGATTGTACGTAATAAACAAAAAGAATCCTAGATTTAAACAAAGACAAGGATAATTATGGCAAGAATAGCAGGGGTAGATATCCCAAAAAATAAGAGAGGTGTTATAGCACTTACCTATATCTTCGGATTAGGAAGCAGTAGAGCTATTGAGATTTTAGAAAAAGCTCAAGTTAGCCAAGATAAAAAAGTTCAAGATTGGAATGATGATGAGATCGGAGCAATTCGTGAAGCAGTATCAGCTTTCAAAATTGAAGGAGAATTACGTTCTGAGGTTTCTTTAAACATCAAACGTTTAATGGATATTGGATGTTATAGAGGTATCCGTCATAGAACTGGTCTTCCATTAAGAGGACAAAGAACTAAGAACAACTCTAGAACAAGAAAAGGTAAGAGAAAAACTGTTGCCAACAAGAAAAAAGCAACTAAATAATAAGTAATATGGCTAAAGCAACTGCAAAAAAACGTAAAGTTATCGTTGAATCAACGGGAGAAGCTCATATTTCTGCTACTTTTAACAATATCATCATTTCTTTGACTAACAAAAAAGGTGAAGTTATTTCTTGGTCCTCAGCTGGTAAAATGGGTTTTAGAGGTTCTAAAAAGAACACTCCATACGCAGCCCAAATGGCAGCAGAAGATTGTAGTAAAGTAGCTCTTGAAGCTGGACTTAAAAAAGTAAAAGTTTATGTAAAAGGACCAGGAAACGGACGTGAGTCTGCTATTCGTTCTTTGCATAACGGTGGAATTGAAGTAACTGAGATTATCGATGTTACTCCAATGCCTCACAATGGATGTCGTCCTCCTAAAAGACGTAGAGTTTAATACTCAAAACAATATTTATAGTATAACATAGGTAGGACATAGATTATCGGAGGATATGACCTGAATTCATAATCTCTACCTTAAATTTTTTAAAATGGCAAGATATACTGGTCCAAAAACCAAAATCGCTCGTAAATTTGGCGAAGCAATTTTCGGAGACGATAAAGCTTTCGAAAAAAGAAATTACCCACCTGGACAACACGGGATGGCTAAAAAAAGAGGAAAAAAATCTGAATATGCTGTCCAGTTAATGGAAAAGCAAAAAGCTAAATATTCTTACGGAATATTAGAAAAACAATTCAGAAACTTATTCGAAAAAGCATCAGCAACTAAAGGTGTTACTGGTGAAGTTCTTTTACAATTGTGTGAAGCAAGATTAGACAACGTTGTTTTTAGAATGGGTATTGCTCCTTCTAGACGTGGTGCTCGTCAAATCGTATCACACAGACATGTTACTGTAAACGGAGAAAATGTAAATATTCCTTCTTACCACTTGAAACCAGGTGATGTAGTTGGAGTTCGTGAAAAATCTAAATCATTAGAAGCTATCGAACGTTCTTTATCAAATTCAAGTCATGTTTATGAATGGATTACTTGGAATAACGAAACTAAATCAGGTACTTTTGTAACTGTTCCTGCTAGACTTCAAATTCCAGAAAACATCAAAGAACAATTAATCGTAGAGTTGTACAACAAATAATAATTGACTTAGTCGAAATTTATGGCAATATTTAATTTTCAGAAGCCCGATAAAGTTATCATGATCGATTCAACCGATTTTGAAGGTAAATTTGAATTTAGACCTTTAGAACCTGGTTACGGATTGACTGTTGGTAATGCACTTAGAAGAGTTTTGCTTTCAGCATTAGAAGGTTATGCAATTACATCTGTTCGCATTGAAGGTGTAGATCATGAGTTTTCTACTATTTCAGGAGTTGTTGAGGACGTTACCGAAATTATTCTTAATCTTAAACAAGTACGTTTCAAACGTCAAATTGAAGATATAGATAATGAATCAGTTACTATTTCTGTTTCAGGTAAAGATCAATTAACAGCTGGTGATTTTCAAAAATTTATTTCAGGTTTCCAAGTTTTGAATCCAGAACTAGTTATCTGTAATTTAGATAGTAAAATCAAACTTAATTTCGATTTAACTATCGAAAAAGGTAGAGGATATGTTCCTGCTGAAGAGAACAAAAAACAGAATGCTGCAATTGGAACTATTTTTACAGATTCAATTTTTACTCCGGTAAAAAATGTAAAATATGCGATTGAAAACTTCCGTGTAGAGCAAAAAACAGATTATGAAAAATTAGTTTTTGAAATAAAAACTGATGGATCAATAAATCCAAAAGATGCCCTTACTGAAGCTGCAAAAGTTTTAATTCACCATTTCATGTTGTTCTCTGACGAAAGAATTACACTCGAGGCTGACGAAATTGCACAAACAGAATCTTATGATGAAGAGTCATTACATATGAGACAATTGCTTAAAACTAAGCTTGTTGATATGGATCTTTCTGTTAGAGCATTAAATTGTTTGAAAGCGGCTGAAGTTGATACACTTGGTGATTTAGTATCGTTCAATAAAAATGACCTAATGAAATTCCGTAATTTTGGTAAAAAATCTTTAACTGAACTTGATGAGCTTGTTGCAGTTAAAAATTTAAACTTCGGTATGGATTTAGCAAAATACAAACTAGATAAAGAATAATCTAATCCGCCTTGGCGGATTAAATTTCATAAAGCAATGAGACACGGAAAAAAATTCAATCACTTAAGCAGACAGACTGCACATAGAAAATCTATGTTAGCTAATATGGCTTGTTCTCTTATCGAGCACAAACGTATTAACACTACTGTTGCTAAAGCAAAAGCGCTTAAACAATTTGTTGAGCCTTTAATAACAAAATCAAAAGAAGATACGACTCACAATCGTCGTATCGTTTTTGCTTACTTACGTAGCAAATATGCGGTAACTGACTTGTTCAGAGACGTAGCGGCTAAAGTAGGAGACCGTCCAGGTGGATACACTCGTATCATTAAAGTTGGAAATCGTTTAGGAGATAATGCTGATATGGCAATGATCGAATTAGTAGATTTCAATGAACTTTACAATGGTGGTAAAAAAGAAGTTAAAAAAGCAAAAAGCCGTCGTGGTGGTAAAGCTAAGAAAGCTGATGAAGCTACTGAAGCTCCAGTTGCTGAAACTGAAACAACTACAGACACTGCTGAATAATTATGAAAATAATCATTCTATAAAAATCAAGGATAAGCTAATACTAGTTTATCCTTTTTTTTTGATTTTTTTTAATTTCAGGAGCATAATATTATATGTTTAGAGGAACTTTTGACCTGCTTTTCGCTATATCTTTTTCTTGTTTTCTTTCTTCGTTCGAATAACAAGAAAAAGGATACCGCTTCAAACGAAGATCACTGAACTCCTATGAAAAACAGAGGTAAGTGAAGTAATCAGGGCTAATTTAGAACGTTTGTTTTATATGAAGTTTCAATAAGATACAATCGAGAGTTCAAAAGCTATATTTTTTTAGATATAATGGGTGTTTTATGTTTTAAAATATAAATTTTAAAAAACATTGCATCCATTGTTTTAAAGAATTAAATTTGCACAATATTTAACTACACATGAAACGAGTTTTTTCGAGTTACATGAGACTATTAAAAAAATAATAGAAACCAAAGAATGAAATATACAACACGACAAAAAGCAATTCTTCTATTAAGTGACGGAACCATATTCCATGGTAAATCTATTGGAATCAGTGGAACTACTTTTGGTGAAGTTTGTTTTAACACAGGAATGACAGGTTACCAAGAAATATTTACTGACCCTTCTTATTTTGGTCAATTAATGGTAGCCACTAATGCCCATATTGGGAACTACGGAGTAAACGATTCAGAAGTTGAATCAAAAAGTATTAAAATAGCTGGTTTAGTTTGTAAAAACTTTAGCTTCAATTATTCTCGCGAAGGTGCTTCAGGGAGTTTGGAAGACTATTTTATAAAACAAAACCTTATTTGTATCTCTGATGTTGATACACGTGCGCTGGTAAGCTACATACGTGACAATGGTGCTATGAATGCTGTAATTTGTACAGATGAAACACCAATCGAAGAATTAAAAATCGCATTGTCAAAAGTACCAGACATGAAAGGCTTAGAATTAGCTTCTAAAGTTTCTACTACAGAGCCTTATTTTTTTGGTGATGAGAATGCAACCTATAAAATTTCTGCGCTTGACTTAGGAATTAAAACGAATATCCTTCGTAACCTTGCTAAAAGAGATTGCTACATCAAAGTATTCCCTTTTGATTCATCTTACCAAGATCTAGCTGCATTTAATCCAGATGGCTATTTTTTATCTAATGGACCTGGTGATCCTGAACCTCTTTCTGGTGCTATTCAAGTTGCAAAAGAAATTCTTGAAAACGATAAACCTTTATTCGGAATCTGTCTCGGGCATCAAGTTATTGGTCTGGCAAACGGAATTTCAACTTATAAAATGTTTAACGGTCACAGAGGAATAAACCATCCTGTGAAAAACATCATTACCGGAAAAGGAGAGATTACTTCTCAAAATCATGGATTTGCCGTAAATAAAGAAGAGTTGGATAATCATCCTGACTTGGAAATCACACATCTTCACTTAAACGATGGAACTGTTGCAGGTATGCGTATGAAAAACAAAAATTGTTTCTCTGTTCAGTACCACCCGGAAGCAAGTCCTGGGCCACATGATTCGTCTTATTTATTCGATCAATTTATTGAAAACATAAAAGGCTAAAATTGGAATACCATTCAATATAGTTTAGAAATTTAAAAAGGGTTTGACTTAATTAAAAGTCAAACCCTTTTTTTGTTGAATGATGTAAACTTACATGCCGAAAGGATAGGTTTCGGGAATTTCGTGTCCATTCGGTTGAATATGTATCGGGTGTAGTGCGCTTGTTTCATCGAGAAAAATAAAGGCATCGTATCTTTCTGGTAGTATTGTAGGAACGTAATTTCCGAATCTTTCATGCTCTGGATTATAAACTACTCCGATGGCACGATGTCCAATATAAGAAGAAAGGCATTTTTCGTCTTTTATTTTATTCAGTAATACTAATTTATTTTTTCCTTCGCCAGCAAGATGAAAAGCATGTTCCCAACTTCCTGCAACAGCTTCCGGAACTGTTATTTTTCGCATGGAATCACCCCATTCTCTTCCGGCAACCACACTTCCTTTATAAGATCCAAATCCTACGGCGACAACTCCATCGCTCAAATGTTGTTCTCGTACTAACTGACCCACATTTACCATGCCTTCGGAGGACATTTCTGTAGCACGTGCATCGCCAATGTGGGTGTTGTGTTCCCAAACGATTATTTTCGCCTCCTTCCCATGAAATTTCATAAGCCGTTCTATAGTTGAAACCATGTGCTCGTCCCGAATATTCCAAGAGGCTGAACCTCTTTTTATCATAGCGCGATAATATTTTTCGGCATTTCTGGCAATGAATGCGTTTTGTTCCGTGCTTAAAACATTTTCCGGATCATGATTGTAGTTGGGGACATTTTTTATTATTTCCGTCAGCAGGTGCAGGATTTCCTTTTCACATAATTCCGGTACGAATGAAGAGGCTCTGGCGTAAGTTTGGCCTTCATCTCTGTTGTAAGGCTCAAAGCATTTCATGGCTGTTTTTGCAACTGCCAGTGCTTTAGGGTCGTTCTTTTCTAAATAGAGAATGATTGAGTTCATTGACTCTCTAAAACTGTACACATCTAAACCATAAAATCCTATTCTCTTATCAGCGGATAGATCTTCGTTGTAAATCTTGAGCCAATCTATGAATGCTGCAGTTTCCCAATTTGCCCACATCCATGTAGGCCATCTTTTAAATTCATTCATGACGCTGTAGATATCTTTTCCCGAATCTAAATATCCTTTTGCATATCGATTCACACGATAGCAATCGGGCCAATCGCCTTCGACTCCTACAAAAGAAAAGCCTTTTTCTTTTATTAGTCGTTGCGTGATTTTAGCTCTCCAGGTATAATATTCGTGTGTTCCATGTGAGGCTTCGCCTAAAAGGACATATTTAGCGTCTCCGATAGAATCGATTAATGGATCTAAATCTGTTGTATTTTCCAATGGAGAAGATGTTTTGTTCAATAATTCTACAATTTCACTAGAATTGATTAAATTGTTACGGTTTTTTAAAGTTTCCATTACATTTTTATTTTTTTAATTTATAGATTGAATTGTCAAAATTTCTAATTAAAAAATTTCCGATATGGAGTGTGTTTATAGCTTTTGAAAAATGAATATAAAGTTAGGTTATATTGTTGATAATGAGGTATTTTTGATTAATTTATTCCTTAAAATTAATTTATTTTAGTTTAAAATTTGCATTGCTAATTTTTGGTCAAAGTGATGTAGATTTGGTTGTTTTTATTTTAATGGAATGAAAAAAAATAACAGATAATGTAAAAATAAATTCTTAAAATAGCTTAAATGTTTTGTTTGTGAAAAAATTATAACGTTTTCGTTAATAACATTCATTATTTTCATTAAATCATTACAAAAGATAGAATATATTTGTATTTTAAAATTTAAATTTTAGTATTATGAGTATAATTATCAAAATTCACGCAAGACAAATTTTCGATTCAAGAGGAAACCCTACAATTGAAGTAGATGTAATCACAGACAATGGTGTTTTAGGAAGAGCTGCTGTTCCATCTGGAGCATCAACTGGAGAGCATGAAGCCGTTGAATTACGTGATGGAGGGAAAGCTTTTCTTGGAAAAGGAGTTTTGAATGCTGTGAAAAATGTTAATACCATTATTTCTGAAGAACTTGTAGGAGTTTCAGTTTTCGAACAAAATGTTATTGATCAAATGATGATTGATTTAGATGGTACTCCAAATAAATCTAACTTAGGAGCAAATGCAATTTTAGGTGTTTCTCTTGCTGTAGCAAAAGCTGCTGCAAATGAATTAGGTTTGCCTTTATACAGATACGTAGGTGGTGTTTCTGCGAATACATTGCCAGTTCCAATGATGAATATCATCAATGGTGGTTCACATTCTGATGCGCCTATCGCATTTCAAGAATTTATGATTTTCCCAGTGAAAGCAACATCTTTTTCACATGCAATGCAAATGGGAACTGAAATTTTTCATAGTTTGAAAAAAGTGTTACACGATAGAGGTCTTTCAACTGCAGTAGGTGATGAAGGTGGTTTTGCACCAAATCTTCCTGGTGGAACTGAAGATGCTTTAGATACGATTAAAAAAGCAGTTGAAACTGCAGGTTATACTTTTGGAGATGAAATCATGATTGCTTTAGATTGTGCTTCTGCTGAGTTTTATGTAAATGGAAAATACGATTATTCTAAATTTGAAGGTGAAACGGGTAAGATTAGATCTTCTGCAGAACAAGTAGATTATTTAGCTGAACTAGTTTCTAAATACCCAATTATTTCTATCGAAGATGGAATGGATGAGAATGACTGGGATGGATGGAAATTACTTACTGATAAAATTGGGGATAAAGTACAATTAGTTGGAGATGATTTATTCGTTACAAATGTGGAGCGTTTGTCAACTGGTATTGAAAAAGGAATTGCTAATTCTATTCTTGTAAAAGTAAATCAAATTGGAACTTTGACTGAGACTATAGCAGCAGTTAACATGGCTAAAAATGCAGGGTATACTTCAGTAATGTCACACCGTTCAGGAGAGACAGAAGACAATACAATTGCAGATTTAGCAGTAGCTTTAAATTGTGGTCAAATTAAAACAGGTTCTGCTTCTCGTTCTGATCGTATGGCTAAATACAACCAATTATTAAGAATTGAAGAAGAATTAGGAAATACAGCTTATTTTCCTGGTTTAAATGCTTTCAAAATAAAATAATCTTAGAATATTTTTTCTTGGAAAGCCATTCATGTAAAATGAATGGCTTTTTTTTGACTTTTAACAATTTCATTGTCTTATTCATTTTTTAATTAATTTGAAATTCCCTAGATTTGGTAAATTATTTATTTTAAAAGTTTTATTTCCAAATATATTATGTCAAAAACAGCAACATTAGAAATAGATGGCAAAAAGTTTGAACTTCCTATCGTTATAGGGACTGAAAATGAAGTGGCTATCGACATTAACAAATTACGTGATTTGTCGGGTGCAATTACTATTGATCCGGGTTACAAAAATTCAGGTTCTTGTACAAGCGAAATTACTTTCCTTGATGGAGAGCTTGGAATTTTGCGTTATAGAGGATATTCAATAGAAGATTTAGCTGAAAAGGCAGATTTTTTAGAAGTTTCTTATCTTTTAATTTTTGGAGAATTGCCAACTAAAGTTCAGTTGGAGCAATTTGAAAATGATATTAGAAAATATACTTTGGTAAACGAGGAAATGAAAAACATCATTGACGGTTTTCCAAAAACAGCTCATCCAATGGGTGTTTTAGCTGCTTTGACAAGTGCTTTGACAGCATTTAATCCAAAGTCGGTGAATGTTGAAAATGAAAAAGAGATGTATGAAGCAGTTTGCAAAACCATGGGTAAATTCTTGGTAATTGCAACTTGGACCTACAGAAAAAGTATGGGCTATCCTTTGAATTATTATGATAATACAAAAGGATATGTGGAGAATTTCATGCGTTTAATGTTTGAATTGCCAACAGAGCCTTATAAAGCAAGTCCAGTTGTTATCGATGCATTAGATCGATTGTTTATTCTTCATGCAGATCATGAGCAAAATTGTTCTACTTCAACAGTTAGAATGGTAGGTTCTTCTCATGCTGGATTATTTGCTTCAATATCTGCAGGAGTTTCTGCACTTTGGGGACCATTACATGGTGGTGCTAATCAAGCAGTACTTGAAATGCTGGAAGAAATTCATAAGAATGGCGGTGACGCTGAAAAATACATAGCTAAAGCAAAAGATAAAAATGATCCTTTCCGCTTGATGGGATTTGGTCACAGAGTATATAAAAATTTCGATCCAAGAGCAAAAATTATTAAAAAAGCAGCTAACGAAGTTTTAGCAACTTTAGGGGTAGAAGATCCAATTCTTGCAATTGCGAAGAAATTGGAAGAATCAGCTTTAGTAGACGAGTATTTTGTATCAAGAAAATTATATCCAAATGTAGATTTTTATTCTGGAATTATTTACAGAGCATTAGGAATTCCTACTGATATGTTTACTGTAATGTTTGCTATAGGTCGTTTACCGGGTTGGATTGCGCAATGGAAAGAAATGCGAGAAAATAAAGAACCTATTGGAAGACCAAGACAAGTATATACTGGTAGTCCTTTGAGAGACTTTGTACCATCTGAGAAAAGATAAATTTCAATTCAAAAAGCTTCACTAATTTGTGAAGCTTTTTTTATATTTGCCAAAATTGAAAATAGATGCTAGAATTAAATATAAAGAATGAAACTTCAAGATTAAGAACTGTAGTTTTAGGTTCTGCGATTAATAACGGACCAACTCCAAGACCAGAAGAAGCATATGATCCGAAGTCATTAGAACATATTTTAGCAGGTACTTATCCACTAGAGCAGGATATGGTAAATGAAATGGACGCCTTTAATAAAGTGCTCGAAAAATACAATGTGACTGTTTTTCGTCCAGAAATGATAGTCAATTATAATCAAATTTTTACCAGAGACATAGGTTTTGTTATAGATGATATTTTTATTAAATCTAATATATTGCCGGATAGAGAGCGAGAGTTAGATGCGATACAATATGTTATTGATCAAATTGATCCCAAAAAAGTCGTTCGTCCTCCAGAAGAAGTGCATATTGAAGGAGGAGATGTAATTTTGTGGAAAGAGTACATATTTATCGGAACTTATAAGGGGAGTGATTACAAGGATTATATTACCGCTAGAACAAACGTTCAAGGAGTTCAATATATCAAAGACTTATTTCCAAATAAAATTGTTAAAGAATTTGATTTAGTAAAGTCAAAAATTGAAGCCCGTGATAATGCTTTGCATTTAGACTGTTGTTTTCAACCTGTTGGGAATGATAAAGGGATTATTTACAAAAGCGGATTCCGAGAAGAAGCAGATTACCTATTTCTTGTAAATCTTTTTGGAAAAGAAAACTTGTTTCACATTACAAGAGACGAAATGTATACTATGAATTCTAATGTTTTTTCTATAGACACAAATGTTGTAGTTTCTGAAAAAAACTTTACCAGATTAAATAATTGGTTACGTGCCAATGGTTTTATAGTAGAAGAAATCCCATACGCAGAAATTGCAAAGCAAGAAGGATTATTACGATGTTCTACATTACCTTTAATAAGAGATTAATTTCAATGTAGAGACGTTACATTGCAACGTCTCTACGAAATAAAAAAATAAAAAAATGAAACAGACAACAAATTCCATATTGATGATTCGTCCGGTAGCGTTTCGAATGAATGAACAAACAGCAGTAAACAATTATTACCAAAAAGTATTAGACGGACTTTTGCCAGCAACGGTAAATGCTAAAGCGCAACAAGAATTTGATGCTTTTGTTGCTAAATTAAGTACTGTTGGTGTCGATGTTACTGTTATTGATGACACTTTAAGTCCAGATACTCCGGATAGTATTTTTCCAAACAATTGGGTTTCTTTTCATGAGAATGGCGATGTCGCGTTATATCCTATGTTTGCTGAAAATCGTCGTCAGGAACGTCGGGAAGATATTTTAGATATTCTGGAAGATAAAGGGTTTGTAATCAATAATATAATGGATTATACATCGGCTGAGGAAGATGGTTTTTTCTTGGAAGGAACTGGAAGTTTACTTCTAGATAGAGCTAATGGGAAAGCTTATTGCGCTTTATCTCCTAGAGCAGATGAGGAATTATTTATCGAATTTTGTGAAGATTTTGATTATGCACCAGTAATTTTTGAGGCTTTTCAAACTGTAAATTCTGAGCGAAAGCTGATTTATCATACGAACGTAATGATGTGCTTGGGAGAAACTTTTGCAGTGATTTGTTCTGATTGTATTGATGATAAAAAAGAACGTAAAATGGTTTTGGATAACCTAAAAGAAAACGGAAAAGAAATCATTCTGATAACTGAAGCTCAAGTGAATAATTTTGCGGGTAATATGCTTGAAGTTTGTGGGTCAAATGATAAAAGATATTTGGTCATGAGTGCAGCTGCGCACCAAAGTTTAACTCCAAAACAAATTGAACAATTAGAAAAACACGCTGAAATTTTAAGTTCAAGTTTAGATACTATCGAAGCTTGCGGTGGAGGAAGTGCTAGATGTATGATGGCTGAGATCTTCTTGCCTAGAAATTAATTTAAACCAGCTCTGATAAGATTAAGAACCTTATCAGAGTTGGCTTGAATTATTTGTTTTAGGTTAGATTTCCTTTAATGATATTGATAATTGCACTTACAATATATTGAATTCCAATTGCAATTACTATAAAACCAATGATTCTCGAAATAGCAACAATCCCAGATGCCCCGAGTATTTTTGCTAAATAGTGTGCGCTTCTAAGAATAATAAAAATAGCAACTGCTATGGCAAGAATGGCTAACGAAGATATAATAATATCACTTGTTGAGTTGTGTTCTTGATAAAATGCAATAAGTAAAGAAATTGATCCAGGGCCTGCAAGCATAGGAATTGCAAGAGGAGTCAAAGCAATATCATTTCTTTTTTGAGCATCGGTTTCTATTTTTTTGTTAATCCCTCTTTTTTTATTAAATTTCCCTGAAAGCAACGAAAATCCAGAGCTAACAATAATTATTCCTCCAGCTATTCGGAGTGCGTCAATGCTAATTCCAAAAAAAATCAAAACATATTGTCCTATAAAAAAGGAAATTATCAGAATGGCAAAAACATTTATTGCCGTCCATAAAGAAATTCTGGAACGTTCTTGTTTGGTGTCATTTTGTGTGAGACCCACAAATATTGGAACAGTTCCTATAGGGTTTAATACTGAAAAAAGGGCAGCAAAGAGATAGATGAAAAGATCCATATTTTTTTAATTTAATAATGCAAAAATACTCTTTTTTTTGCGCTATGAAAGGTGCAAATGTTAGGATATTGTTTTGATTTCTTTTGTAACTAAACCTGATAATTGCTAAACTCATGGACCTTTTTGATTACTTTTGCAAAATATAATTACAGAAAATGATAAAAAATAAAAAAACGTTGGTTCTTGGAGCGTCAACAAAACCGGCTAGATATGCTTTTATGGCAATTGAAAAATTGGTTGATAAAGGGCATTCGGTTCTTGCAATTGGTCAAAATGCGGGTGAAGTGGCAGGAATAAAAATCCAGACTAAGGCTATTCCTTTAAAAAATATCGATACAGTTACACTTTATCTGAATCCTTTACGTCAGCGCGATTACTATAATTATATTGTTGAGGCGCAACCAAAACGTGTTATTTTTAATCCAGGTACTGAGAATCCTGAGTTCTATCAATTGTTGAAATTAAATGATATTAAAGTCGAGATAGGGTGTACATTGGTTATGTTGGCAACAAATCAATATTAGTTTTTTTTGGAGCTGTTTCCAGCTGTGCGCTATATCTTTTCTTTTTCCGTTTAAAAAAAAGTGGGCAAGAAAAGGATGTCGCTGTCATCTGGGCAAAAACTAAAATCGTGTTTCAGATGTAGCATTCTTGCTAATCAATAACAATCCAAGAAAAGTGATTAGTCCGTTTACGATAATCAGTTCGTTGTCGAAAACATATCCAAAAAACAATGTTTTCGAATTTTCGCTAATTAGGAAAGTTACAGCAGGAGACAAGAAGCAAATTATTGGAACAAATTTGTCTTTAACAGTCTTTGATTTTACAAACAATCCAAAACAATACAATCCCAAAAGCGGACCGTACGTATAGGAAGCAACCCTAAAAATCATTCCTACTACGGAACTATCATTGATAGCATTAAAGAAAATAATGACCAGAAACATCAAAAACGAAAAGGTAATATGAACAAAATGCCTTGTTCTGACTACATTTGGTTTATTTAAATTTTCTGCTTTATCCATACCTAGAAAATCTACACAAAAAGAAGTGGTAAGCGCTGTTAAGGCTGAATCAGTTGTGGCAAAGGTTGCAGCTGTCAATCCCAACAAGAAAACAACCGAAGGGATTAATGCTAAATGATGAAAAGCAATTTCAGGAAAAAGCAAATCGGTTCTGGGTTTTCCAGTAACTAAATCCGTTGGTACTTCAATTCCATTTTTATTGGCATAAATATAAAGCAAAGCGCCTACACTGAGGAAAAAGATATTGATAAGTACAAATATCCCCGTAAAGGTGAACATGTTTTTTTGCGCTTCACCAATGTTCTTGCAACTCAGGTTTTTCTGCATTAAATCCTGATCTAAACCTACCATAGCAATAGTTACAAATATCCCTCCCAGAATTTGCTTGACAAAATTGAACTTACTCGACACAAAATCCTCAAAGAAAAATACTTTAGAATAATTACTGTTTTTTACTTCTTCAAAAGCTTGAAAAATATTGAGATTTAGGCTTCTGCAAATAAAGAAAATTGTTAAAAAGACAGAAGAAACTAAGAAAAATGTTTGTAGCGTGTCAGTTATGATAATCGTTTTTAAACCGCCTCGATAAGTGTAAGCAAATATCAAAGTCAGTGAAATCAAAACTGTAACAGCAAAAGGAATTTCATAAAAATCAAAAACATAGCGTTGCAAAACAATTACAACCAGATACAATCGAAACGAAGAACCTATTGTTCGGCTTATCAGGAAAATTGTTGCGGCGGTTTTATAAGAATAAATGCCTAGTCGGTGTTCTATATAACCATAAATCGAAGTCAAATTCATTCGATAATACAAGGGTAATAGTACTTTTGCAATAATGATAAAACCAATGGCATTACCCAATACAAACTGGAAATACTTGAATTGTTCTCCGCTTGGAGCACCAACTTCTCCCGGAACTGAAATAAAAGTAACTCCTGAAAGTGCTGTTCCAATCATTCCAAAGGCAACTAAATACCATTTTGAATTTTTATTAGCTTTGAAAAAAGCATCGTTTCCACTGTTTTTTTTGCTTACAGTATGTGAGATATAAAATAAAATACCAAAATAAACGATTATCAATAGTAGAATGGTGCTGGGAGTCATTTTGTATAAAGAATTATTTATGCCAAATTACATAAATAATCTTCATATTTTCAAATTATCTATCCTGAACGTTCGGGACAAATTGACTACTTTTGCATTTATGGAATTTTCTTCAAAATTAATAGAGAAAGCAGTTAACGAAATGTCTCAGTTGCCGGGAATTGGCAAACGTACAGCGTTGCGACTAGTCTTGCATTTATTGAAACAACCCAAAGAGCAAACGGGTTTTTTGTCTCAAGCTTTGGTAACGATGCGTGAGGATATTAAATATTGTAATAGTTGTCATAACATATCGGATAGTGTTCTGTGTGAAATTTGTGCTAACAAAAGCAGAAATCATCAAATCATTTGTATCGTAGAAGATATTCGAGATGTAATGGCTATTGAGAACACTGGGCAATTTAGAGGTATTTACCATGTTCTTGGAGGGAAAATTTCGCCTATTGATGGAGTAGGGCCTAGTCAGTTAAATATTATTACATTAGTCGAAAAAGTGAAATCAGGAAGTGTAAGCGAAATTATTTTTGCGTTAAGCTCCACTATGGAGGGAGATACCACTAACTTTTATATTTATAAACAAATTGCCGATTGTGAAATAGTTATTTCAACAATTGCAAGAGGAATTTCAGTTGGCGATGAATTGGAATATGCTGATGAAGTAACCTTAGGTAGAAGTATATTGCATAGAGTTCCTTTTGAAAAGTCTTTTAAAAATAATTAATCCATTTAATGAATCGCCAGGCTTTTTAAATCGTAAATGAAAAGCTATATTTGTCGCTAAAAATATTGAAAATGAGCAAACCTGGACTCTATTTATTGCTAATTATTAGTGTGTTGTTTTCTTCTTGTATTTCAACTCAAGATTTAATCTACCTTCAAAAAAAGAATAACTCACAAGAAGATGCTTCTATTGCTGTTGTAGAGTCAAAACCATACAGGTTGCAAACTAATGATGTTTTGAGTATTACCATAAAAGCAATAGATCCAAAATTGGTAGGTATGTTTAGTCCTTCAAATGATGGGGCTACTGGAAGTAAATCAGAATCAGGATTGTATTTTGATGGTTTTACAGTTGATGATCATGGGAATATTAGAATTCCTGTTTTAGGAGAATTAAATGTTATTGGTTACACGTTGGATGAAATTAGAGTTAGAATTGAAAAGCAACTATTAGCGGAATATTTTAATAAAGAAGCGAATATTTTTGTTACCGTTAAATTAGCAGGTTTGCGTTATACTATCAATGGAGAAATTGGAGGACCTGGTACAAAAACATTGTTTCAAGATAACGTAACTATTATGGAAGCTATTGCAAATTCTGGGGATATTACTATTACCGGTAATAGAAAAGCAGTTACTATCATGAGAAAAACGCCTACAGGTGTTCAAATGCAGGATTTAGATCTTACTGATATAAATGTGATGAAATCACCATATTATTATTTACAACCGAATGATTATATTTATGTAAAACCACTCAAGCAGAAAACTTGGGGAACTGGAAAAACAGGGATAGAATCGTTAGGTACAATTATTACACTGTTATCATTGGCTACAACTACCTTTTTACTATTAAAAAAATAAAACAGAGTTCAAAAAATGTTAGATATAAAAGATTTTTCGATTTTTGAAAATCAAGTCAGTTTTGACTTCAAGGGATTCTTAATAAAAATCGGAAGTTATTGGAAATGGTTTTTGCTGAGTTTACTGATTACTTTTACAATTGCTTACCAAGTGAATATTCGTAAAGAAAAAATTTACGGTATGGAAACGCTTATTGCCGTAAAGGAAGAAAGTAATCCCCTTTTTACATCCAATACCAGTTTAGTTTTTAATTGGGGTGGAACTTCAGATCAGGTTCAAACCATTTCAACCACGTTACAATCCAGATCTCATAATGAGTTGGTTGTGGATAAATTACAGTATTATATTAATTACTTAGTTCAGGGTAAATACAATATGGAAGATGCGTATGGTGCTGTTCCTTTCTATGTAAATATTGATAAATCAAAAGGTCAATTAACGGGAAATCTTATTCGAATTAAATTTTTGAGTGAAAATGTATATGAGGTCAGAATTCCATTTGAAAATCAAAACGTTTCATTAATAACCTATTCTAATAATTCATACAGCAATACTGCAGTTGAAACAGGTGATTTTGTAAAAAAATATAAGGTAGGGGAACAAGTATCGTTGCCTTTTTTGAATTGGAAATTACAAATAAATGATAATCCTGGTTTTTATAAGGGGAAAGAATATTTTGTTCAATTTAATGATTTTAACGGAACAGTGTCTTCATATAAAGGCATAAATATTAAATCAGATGATAAAGGAGGTTCTATAATTACTTTGGGAATGCAAGGGACCAATAAGGCAAGAATGGTTGAGTATCTAAATGCGACTGTTAAGATGCTTATAAGAAGGCAATTAGATAGTAAAAATCAGTTTGCAACTAATACAATAGCTTTTATTGATAGCACATTGATTGCTATGGAATCTCAACTAAAAGAAACTGGAAATGAGTTGAAATCTTTTAGAAAAGATAAAAACATGTATGATGTTGAAGATGGTGGAGCTAAGTTTTCGGAAAAAATTCTAGAATTTGATGTTACGAAAGATGAAGTAACACGTAAAATGGCATACTATAATTCGTTAAAGTCATACCTGAAAAATAGCGTTGATTATTCTAAACTTCCAGCACCTTCAGTAGCAGGAATTGAAGATCCAAATGTTGTCGCAAATGTTTCAAGATTGATTGCATTGTCTACGCAAAGATCTGAAATGGCTTATGCTGTGAAGAGCGATAAAATATTTAAGGATTTTGATAATCAAATGGAGGCAGTAAAAAATGTTTTACTAGAAAATATTGCTACAGCCAAAGCTTCTTTGCAGTATGATTTAGCTATAGTAAGCAGTAAAATTAATGAAACAGAAAGTACGATAAAAAAACTTCCTGAAGATCAGCAAGAACTTATCAAGATTAAAAGAAAATATGATTTAAGTGATAATATTTACAGCACATTTCTTCAAAAAAGAAGTGAAGCTGATATTGTTAAAGCCGCAAATTTATCGGATATTCATTTTATAGATCCTGCAAAAGATGTTGGAGGAGGTCTTGTTGGTCCAAAAACATCTGTTAATTATGTATTGGCATTATTTCTGGGAATATTGTTTCCGTTACTTTTTGTATTTGCTATTTTCTTTGTCAATAATTCCATTCAAAATACAGAGGATATAAGTAAGTCAACACTAATTCCTTTAATAGGGGTTATTGGAGTAAATAAAGAGAATACTAATTTAGCAGTATATGATAAACCTAAATCAGCTTTATCTGAATCTTTTAGGGCTATTCGTTCTTCACTTCAATTTTTGTATAAACAACAACATGTGGATGGAGCCAAGACACTCATGATAACATCATCAGTAAGTGGTGAAGGAAAGACATTTTGTTCTATAAATATTGCTACAGTATTTGCTCTTAGTGAGAAAAAAACTGTAGTTATTGGTCTTGATTTAAGAAAACCGAAATTGGCTACTGAATTTAATTTATCCAATGAGGTGGGGATTGTAAACTATCTAATTAAGCAAAAAACAGTTGATGAAATCATAAATCATACTCATGTCCCCTATCTTGATGTTATTCTCTCTGGGCCAGTTCCTCCTAATCCTGCTGAAATGATAATGAGTGAAGGAATGAAAGAATTAATCGAAGAGTTAAAGAAAAAATACGATTATATTATATTAGATACACCTCCAGTTGGTTTAGTATCGGATGCGTTAGAATTAGCTCAATATTGTGATGTTACTCTATATATAGTAAGACAGAATTTTACTAAAAAAGAAATGATTACATTGTTAAACAACAGAGTTAAACGTGGGGAGCTAAATAATACCAGTATTATTTTAAATGGTTTTGAGAATAAAGCTAAATACGGTGCAGGTTATGGCTATGGTTACGGTTATGGCTATGGCTATGGAACGTATTCAAATGGATATCATGAAGAGGATAAACCAAAATCTATATTTGAAAAAGTATTAGATAAGTTTCATAAAAAAACGACATAAAAAAGGTTTTTTTAAAATTAAGAAAAGATGGAAGAAGAAGCAAAAAACACTATATTAATTACCGGAGGAGCAGGATTTATAGGGTCTAATCTTTGTGAATATTTTTTATCTAAAGGACATGAAGTTGTTTGTTTTGATAATTTTGCGACTGGATACAGACATAATTTAAAAGACTTTATTAATAATGTTAACTTTCGTTTAATAGAGGGAGATATTCGCAATGCAACTGATTGTCAAAATGCAGTAAAAGGAGTAGATTATGTTTTGCATCAGGCAGCTTTAGGCTCAGTACCCCGTTCTATAATTGACCCAGTTACAACTAATGATGTCAATGTTTCGGGGTTTTTAAATATGCTTGTGGCTTCTCGTGACGCCAAGGTAAAACGATTTATTTATGCTGCAAGTTCTTCCACTTATGGAGATTCTGTAGGGTTGCCAAAAGTAGAAGAGGTGATTGGGAAACCGCTCTCGCCTTATGCAATAACAAAGTATGTTAACGAATTGTATGCAGAAATATTCAGCAGAACCTATGGTTTAGAAACAATTGGATTGCGTTATTTTAATGTTTTTGGTCGGAAACAAGATCCTAACGGGGCTTATGCTGCTGTTATTCCAAAATTTGTAATGCAACTCATGCAATTGGAAAGTCCAAAAATAAATGGGGATGGGAACTTTTCTCGTGATTTTACTTACATTGATAATGTGATTCAAATGAATGAGTTAGCCATTCTTACGAAAAATCCAGATGCGGTAAATACCGTTTATAATACTGCTTATGGTGATAGAAATACATTAAACAACCTAGTTGATTATTTAAAGGAATTTTTATCTGTATATGATGAAAGAATTGCTGCTGTTGCAGTAGAATATGGACCAAACAGAGCTGGAGATATCCCACATTCTTTGGCAAGTATTGATAAGGCTAAAGCATTATTGGGTTATAATCCACACTATTCTATGCAGGAAGGCTTAAAAGAAGCAGTTAGCTGGTATTGGGATAATCTTAAATAAATATTTTTTGGAAAATTTAATCCATAAAATATAGTATAAATTGAAAAATTATAAAATGAAAATTACAAAAATTTGTTGCATCGGAGCAGGATATGTTGGTGGACCTACAATGGCCGTTATTGCTCAAAAATGTCCGCAAATTCAAGTTACAGTAGTCGATTTGAATGAAGAACGTATAGCAGCGTGGAATGATGAAAATATAGACAATATTCCCATTTATGAACCTGGATTAGATAAAATTGTTGCAGAAGCCAGAGGAAGAAATCTATATTTTTCTACTGATGTTGAAAAAGCAATTGACGAAGCTCAAATCATCTTTATATCCGTAAATACTCCTACTAAAACTTATGGAAAAGGGAAAGGGATGGCTGCTGATCTAAAATATATTGAATTGTGTGCGAGACAAATAGCCAGAATATCGAAAGATAATAAAATAGTTGTTGAAAAATCAACACTTCCAGTAAGAACAGCTGAAGCGATCAAAAGTATTCTTGATAATACCGGTAACGGTGTTCAGTTTCAAATTCTTTCTAACCCTGAGTTTTTGGCTGAGGGAACGGCGGTTCAAGATTTATTAAATCCAGATAGAATATTAATCGGTGGAGATCCTTCAGCAGAAGGTCAAAAAGCGATACAAGCACTTGTTGATGTTTATTCGAATTGGGTTCCTGCAGAAAAAATATTGACCACTAATGTATGGTCATCAGAATTATCAAAATTGACTGCGAATGCCTTTTTAGCACAACGAATTTCTTCAATTAATGCAATGTCAGAGCTTTGTGAAAAAACTGGCGCTGATGTGAATGAAGTTGCCAGAGCCATAGGAATGGATAGCAGAATAGGGTCAAAATTCTTGAAAGCATCTGTTGGATTTGGCGGTTCTTGTTTCCAAAAAGATATATTGAACTTGGTTTACATCGCAAAATCCTATGGATTGAATGAAGTGGCTGATTATTGGGAGCAAGTAATTATAATGAATGATCATCAAAAAAGACGTTTCTCTAACAATATAGTTCAAACCCTTTACAATACGGTTTCTGATAAAAAAATAACCTTTCTGGGTTGGGCTTTCAAAAAAGATACTAATGATACCAGAGAATCAGCAGCCATTTATGTTGCCGATGATTTGATAAATGAACATGCAAAAATTGCGGTTTATGACCCAAAAGTATCCAGAAAAAAAGTTCTCGCTGACTTGGATTATTTAGAAACTAGAGCCGCTTCAACGAATGCAGTCAGTGTTCTTTCGTTTGATAGTCCTTATGAAGCATGTACCGATGCACATGCAGTAGCGGTACTTACTGAATGGGATGAATTTGTACAGTATGACTGGCAAAAAATATATGACTCTATGCAAAAACCAGCATTTGTCTTTGATGGAAGAAATATTCTAGATGGTCCAGCTTTAGAGGCGATTGGCTTTGTCTATCAGGGAATTGGGTCTTAAATTATGATGCAATTAGAGTTTAGCAACATCATTAAGAATGTGCTGATTTTGCTAATTGTTTTTTATAAAACAGACTTAAAAATAAAATACAAATAAATAAAGAATTATATTTTTATTTCAATACAAAATGCAAGATGAATTGGTATGTAGTGTATACAAAACCTAAATGGGAAAAGAAAGTAGCGGAACAATTAAAAAAAAACGGAATCGAATGCTATTGTCCTTTGATTACACAAGTCCGCCAATGGTCTGATAGAAAAAAGAAGGTAGAAGTGCCTCTTTTTAATTCTTATGTTTTCGTTCAATTGCCAGAAGCCGACAGGAATTTAGTGTTTCAATCAGCAGGAGCCGTACGCTATTTATTTTGGCTAGGAAAACCGGCAATAGTGAGAGATGAAGAAATTAATATTATTAAAAAAGGGCTTGATGGTTCTGATACTTGTGAAGTTTCTTTAGTTCCATTTCAAGTTGGTGATAAAATTGAACTGGATTCAGGACCATTTTCAACACAAACTGCAATAGTTCAAGAAGTAAATAAGACCCACTATATTCTTGTTTTGGAATCATTAGGATGTGTTTTGAAAATGAAATTCAAGTAGAAAGCAAGTTCGGTTATTTTTAATACTAAGAAGTGTATTTTTTTATCCCTTTTTTCGAATCAATTCTGTTTTAATTTTTTTTGAATAATTACATCTAATAATTCAAATTACAAAGAATAGATTTGTTTAAGAGGGGTGTAAATTTGAGAAGGTCAGTTTTTGAAGAATCACTGTGATTTTATAATGAAGTGCTCTAAGTAATAGTATATATTGATTAGAGCACTTTTAATTGGATTTTAAAACCCAGTTTCTATTAGTCAAATTATTTAATAACCTGTTTTTTTCTAACTATATGGTACCTGAAATCATGTATCATTTGCTTTTTATTATATATTGATTTATAGTATGTTATGTTTTTGAATGTTATAAAACAATAATTTTGCAACATTCAAATATTAAAATACAATAAAAGTACTGGTCTATATGCCTATATTTGCACACAAAAAATATTTCGATTTCAACTCATTTGTGTGAGTTTGAAACGCGAAGCGGTGCATTAAAATTAACATTAGCGAATTAAATTTTTTAATAAATGAGTTCAAATATAAAAATAGCGGTAATTGGTCTGGGTTATGTAGGGTTACCATTAGCGCGGTTATTTGCAACAAAATACGCTGTTGTTGGTTTCGATATTAATGCATCCAGAGTAGCTTCGTTACAATCTGGTACTGATACTACTTTTGAAGTTTCTGATGCTGTATTGCAAAAAGTACTTCTTCAAAAAAACAGTGATGCTGTAGGTTTATATTGCTCTACGGTTATAGAAGATATTGCGGCTTGTAATTATTATATCGTAACTGTTCCCACTCCGGTGGATAAAAACAATCGTCCTGATTTAACTCCTTTGTACAGATCCAGTGAAGCGGTTGGATCCGTTTTAAAAAAGGGAGATATTGTTATTTATGAATCTACTGTATACCCAGGTGTTACTGAAGAGGAGTGTGTGCCTGTATTAGAAAGAGTTTCGGGATTGCAATTTAACGTTGATTTTTTTGCTGGATATTCTCCTGAGCGAATTAATCCCGGCGATAAAGAACATACTGTAGAAAAAATATTGAAAATTACTTCAGGATCTACTCCTGAAATTGGGGAACGCGTGAATGCTTTGTATCAATCTGTTATTACAGCAGGAACACACTTAGCCCCTTCCATAAAAGTTGCTGAAGCCGCTAAAGTAATAGAAAATTCCCAACGGGACATTAATATTGCTTTTGTGAACGAACTGGCTAAAATATTTAATTTAATGAATATTGATACCCAGGCTGTTTTAGAAGCGGCAAAAACCAAATGGAATTTTCTGCCTTTTAAGCCTGGATTAGTTGGAGGTCATTGTATCGGTGTTGATCCTTATTATTTAGCACAACGGGCCCAAGAATTTGGGTACCATCCGGAAATTATTTTGGCCGGACGGCGATTGAATGATAGTATGGGAGATTATGTAGCTTCTCAGGTTGTAAAGCTGATGATTAAAAAGGGGATTTCGGTCAATGGAGCAACGCTCTTAATGCTTGGAATTACTTTCAAAGAAAACTGTCCTGATGTACGCAATACAAAAATTGTTGATGTCATTGCTGCTTTGGCAGATTATGGAATTACTGTAACAGTATATGATCCTTTAGCGAACCCTATGGAGGTCAAAAAAGAATATGATTTAATAACTACTGATGTATTACCCGATCAAAAATTTGATGCCGTAGTTTTAGGTGTTGCACACCATCAATTTCTGACTATTGATATTTCAAAATTGCAAAATAACATCAGTTTATTGTATGATGTAAAAGGTGTTTTAGGAAATGCAGTTGATGGCAGATTATAAATAATATAGAATTAAAGAAAGCAGATATAGCAAAGATTTAAAAGTAAAGCATGGAAAAAAAGCATTCAATTACGCATGTCATTCTTACCGGTGGAGTTGGGAGTAGGTTATGGCCTTTATCCAGAAAGAGCCAACCTAAACAGTACCTTGATTTGTTTGATGGGAAATCGTTATTCGAGATGACTGTGGAACGCAACCGTAATGTAGCAGATAAAATTATGGTAGTGGGTAATATTGATAATTGCCATCTCAGCAGGAAAGTGATGGAGAAATCGAATACTCCCTACGTAGACATAATTGAATCCACTCCAAGAAATACTGCTGCTGCTATTGCTTTTGCTGCTTTTGCTTCTGATCCGGAGGATATTTTAATTGTAACGCCATCCGATCATATTATTGATGAAATGAAAAATTATGATTTGGCTATTCAAGAAGCTATAGATAAAGCTTCAAAAGGCTATATTGTCACTTTTGGAATTGTTCCCACTAAGCCTGAAATAGGATATGGATATATTGAACGAAAAGGTGATGATGTGATTTCTTTTAGAGAAAAGCCCAATCAAGTTACGGCAAAAGATTTTATTGCCAAAGGAAATTTTCTTTGGAACAGTGGGATGTTTTGTTTTAAAGCTGGGGTCTTTCTAGAAGAATTAAAATTGTTTAAACCTGAAGTATATGAAAAATCTAAAATAGCTTGGGATAGGAATAACAATGGAAATTTAGATTTAGAGTTGTCACTTGAAATTCCTTCTATCAGTATTGATTATGCTGTTATGGAAAGAAGTAAAAAAATAAAGGTTGTACCCTCCACATTCATTTGGTCTGATTTGGGTTCTTTTGAATCCGTTTATGATTATTTAGTTTCTACAGGACATCCAGTTGATAAAAATGGCAATATGGTGATTGGAACCAGTAATTATACCGCTTTTGTAGGATTGAAAAATACTATTTTCGTTTATACAGATACCGCTAATTTAATTTTGCATAAAGACAGTTCCCAAGACGTCAAAAATATATATAATGAGCTGGAAAGAGAAAATCCAGATTTGTTAAATTAAATAAAAACATGGATAAAGCGACTAAAATTTACATAGCGGGACATAATGGTATGGTAGGAAGCGCCATCTGGAGAGCGCTATCAACTAAGGGGTATACCAATTTGATTGGAGCTTCCAGTACCGAATTGGATCTAAGGAATCAACAAGCCGTAAAAGATTTCATGGCTAAAGAAAAACCGGAAGTCATTATTGATGCTGCGGCAAAAGTGGGTGGTATATTAGCTAACAATAATTTTCCGTATCAATTTATTATGGAGAATATGCAAATCCAGAATAATTTAGTCGATACAGCCTTACAAACAGGTGTAGAAAAATTTATTTTTCTGGGAAGTTCTTGCATCTATCCCAAATTAGCACCGCAACCGCTAAAAGAAGAATACCTGCTTACAGATACTTTAGAACCCACTAATGAATGGTATGCTATTGCCAAAATTACCGGGGTGAAAGCCTGTCAGGCTATCCGAAAGCAATTTGGAAAAGACTATGTGAGTCTGATGCCAACCAATTTATATGGCACCCATGATAATTTTGATTTGAATTCCTCACATGTTTTACCGGCTATGATCCGTAAGTTTCACGAGGCAAAGGTAAATAATAATGCGCCAGTTACGCTTTGGGGTAGTGGTACGCCTATGAGAGAATTTCTTTTCGTAGATGACATGGCTCAATCAGTAGTGTTTGCTTTGGAAAACATACTGCCAGATTATTTGTATAATGTGGGGACAGGAGAAGATTTGACCATCAAGCATTTGGCTGAAACGATTCAAAAGATAACGGGACATCAAGGCGATATCATTTGGGATGCTACTAAACCAGACGGTACCCCACGAAAATTAATGGATATATCCAAAATGCATGCATTGGGATGGAAACACCAAGTACGATTGGAAGAGGGAATACAGAAAACCTATGACTGGTTTTTGGGAAATATTGAAAACGTAAAAAAAATAAAACTATAAATTGAGTATAGAAAGACTTGATTATTAAACAACAAAGTAAAATTATGGCTGCACAAAAAATAGCATTTATTACCGGAGTAACAGGACAAGATGGGGCATACCTTAGTGAATTTTTACTAAAAAAAGGATATATTGTTCATGGATTAAAAAGACGTTCTTCATTGTTTAATACGGACAGAATTGACCATTTATACCAAGATCCACATGTAGACCACCGTAATTTTTTCTTGCATTATGGCGATATGACGGATGGAACTAACCTGATTCGTTTGATCCAAGAAATCCAGCCTGACGAAATCTATAATTTGGCGGCAATGAGTCATGTGGCTGTTTCTTTTGAAACTCCTGAATATACCGGTAATGCTGATGGATTAGGAACTTTACGGATACTTGATGCGGTTCGTTTGTTAGGATTAGAAAAAAAGACCCGTATTTATCAAGCTTCTACTTCTGAATTGTATGGTAAAGTACAAGAAGTACCACAATCAGAAACAACACCGTTTTATCCACGATCTCCTTATGCTGTTGCTAAAATGTATGCCTTTTGGATTACGGTTAACTATAGAGAAGCTTATGGTATGTATGCTTGTAATGGTATTTTATTTAACCATGAATCGCCTATTCGTGGAGAGACTTTTGTAACGCGTAAAATTACTCGAGCCACTTCCAGAATTGCTTTGGGATTACAAGATAAATTGTATTTAGGAAATCTTGATGCCAAACGTGACTGGGGTCATGCCAAAGATTATGTACGTATGATGTGGATGATTTTGCAAGCAGATGAAGCAGAGGACTGGGTTATTGCCACTGGAAAAACTACCCCTGTTCGTGATTTTGTACGCATGAGTTTTGCTGAGGTTGGTATTGAATTAGAGTTTAAAGGAGAAGGTGTTGATGAAAAAGGGTATGTTAAAGCGTGTACTAATCCTGAATTTCAATTGGAAATAGGAAAAGAAGTATTAGCAGTTGATCCTAAATATTTCCGACCAACTGAAGTTGATTTGTTGATAGGAGACCCTACTAAAGCAAGAACTAAATTAGGTTGGGAATGTAAATATGATTTACCAGCCTTGGTTAAAGATATGATGCAAAGTGATTTAAAGTTGATGCAGAAAGACCAGTACTTGAAAGATGGTGGTTACACTACTTTGAATTATTTTGAGTAATTTCTTGTTTTTTTGTTTAAAAATAAAAGAGTCATAAATTAACTTTTAAATGTAAAACAGATTAAATCTACTTCTTTGTTATTTATTGATGGAGTAGATTTATTTCACAATTTTTAAAATATATATTATAATTGAAACAAACAATTCAAAAAATCTATTCTAAAATTGGAATAAAAAGTGATCGCACAAAAAATATCACAAAACATGTCCTAGTGTCTTTTGTTTATAAGGGTGGTAGTATACTTACTTCTTTTTTAATGGTTCCTCTAACCATTAATTATCTTGATACTGAAAATTATGGAATATGGCTTACGTTGAGTTCCTTCATCGCTTGGTTCTCCTTCTTTGATATTGGTTTAGGAAATGGATTGCGAAATAAATTTGCGGAATCTAAAGCTAAAGGTGATTTGACCTTAGCCAAAGCTTATGTTAGCTCTGCTTATTTTACAATTGGAAGTGTTTGTTTACTTTTAGTAATAGTGTTTTTTGGACTAAATTTTTTTATAGATTGGCCTCGAGTATTTAATGCAAATGCTACATTGCAAAATGAGCTTGGAATACTCATGCCTATAGTTTTTTCTTTTTTTTGTTTGCAATTGGTGGTTAAACTTATAACTACAATTTATACAGCTGATCAACACCATTCTATGCAAGGAAAAATTAATTTTTTTACTTCTGTAGCGTCTTTATTAGCAATTTGGGTAATGACTCGTACATCACAAAGTTCTTTATTGATTTTTGGTGCTGTTTTTTCAGGTTTACCCGTTTTAATACTACTGTGGCTAAATTTTTTTGCGTTTTCAAAAACATACAAAGAATATAGACCTACTCTTTCTTTATGGAAAAAAGAATATTTAAGGGATATTTTTGGATTGGGAATAAGTTTCTTTTTTATTCAGATGGCATGGATTGTAATAACAACTACTGATAATATGATAATTTCACAGTTATTTTCACCAAAAGAAGTTGTTCCATTCAATTTGGCATTTAAGCTGTTTAGTATATCAACAATGCTTTTTACAATTATTGTGACTCCTTATTGGTCAACATTTACCGAAGCGTATTTAAAAAAAGATTATAGTTGGATTAAATGTTCCATGGGGAATTTAAAAAAAATTGTAATTCTTTTTTGTTTATTTTGCTTTATCCTACTTTGTTTTTCCAGTTTGTTATATAAAATTTGGATAGGAAAAAATATTGATGTTTCGTTTAGAATTAGTTTGTTGATGTGTATTTATACTTGTCTAATAATATATTTAACGCCTCTGAATTATTTTATTAATGGTGTTGGCAAAATAAAATTACAATTATATCAAACTATATTAATGGGTATCCTTAATATTCCTGTTTCAATATTTTTTGCCTCATATTGTGATTTGGGCTCTGCAGGAGTGATACTTGGAACTATAATATGTATACTTCCAAGTGTTTTTCTTTCTACGATTCAATATAATAAAATTATTAATCAAAGAGCCATTGGCTTATGGAATAAATGACTTTGATGCAAAAAATATTTGTTATTTTAACTAAAATGTTATGCCGGGTAAGACATTATATATTGAAACCAATTGATTGGTTATTTTGTTATTATGTATTGTATTCTAGTGGGGTAAAATTTAGTACTTTTAAATGTAGTGGAATTCCAAAAATATACATTACTCTTGGGGGGAGATGTATTATTGGATCTAACTTCAAAATAAATAATAGAGAATCATCGAATCCAATTGGTCGTTTCAATTCATGTAGTATTGTTGTAGAAAAAAAAGGAGTTATTCAAATTGGTAATAACGTCGGAATGAGTTCAACAGCAATAGTATGCCATGAAAGAATAGAAATCGGTGATAATGTGAATTTTGGAGGAAATGTTGCAATATATGACACGGACTTTCATAGTCTAAATCCTCAGGATCGTTTAATACGTTCATTGGATGTGGCTGGTACAAAAACAAAACCAATTAAAATAGGCAACAATGTTTTCATTGGTGCACATACAACCATCCTTAAAGGTGTTTCCATAGGTGATAATGCTATTGTTGGAGCCTGTTCGGTTGTTACAAAAAATATTCCTGCCAATGAAATTTGGGCAGGAAATCCTGCTAAATTTATAAGATTATAAATTAAAAATAATAGCTTGAAATCAAAAACACATATAAAAAAGTTTTTCCCTTATATATTAATTATTTTATTTAATAGTTTTCTTTTATTATTATATCCAGAAAATTCTGTTCAATTAATTCCGAATGAATTAATTTTAGGATGTTTAATAATTTTTTTTTCAATAACCAAAATGAAAAATTTATTTAATAAAATAATTTCAATTTCATGGTTGTTCTTTTATTTTTTAGGAATTTTAAATATAAATAGCATAAAATTAAAAACTGATATTTGGAATTTGGATTCATATAACGCTTCATTTTTATATCTATGTTGTTTGTTAATTTTTACATTAAGTCTTACATTTTTCGAAAAATTTAAGGTAAAACAAATAAAATTTAAAGATGATTTGAATATTTTATTTGGAAGTCCTTTTACTTATATTCTAATCATATTTCCTATTTTATTACTAATTAGTATTTATGGGAGTATTGGTTTTCTTCCAATTTTGTCTGGGCAAAGCTTTGTAAATGAAATGTATGAATACAACTATGGAGTTCTTTATAATTATAAATTTATAACTGTTTATAGTTTTTGTTTAGTTTTTTTTCTTTACAAAAAGAAAAAATGGGTTATTATTTCATCCTTGTTTATTCTATTTTTATTATTTGTGGTGTCGGTTGATGGAAAAAGATTCATTCTGTTATTAAGTCTTTTAACTTTAGTACCAATATCAATAATGTTAAGAGATAGTAATTCTAAAATTACTTTTAATAGAAAAGAATTTAACAATACACCGGTTATTTTATCTTTTTCCACCGTTGGGATTGTTTATATTCTTCTTAATATTTTAAGGACAGGTGGGGATATAAAAGAATCTCTTAATTTATTGGTAGAAAACATACCATTTGGAGTTGAATTTAAAGATTATGTTCATTCTTTTAATACTTATTCTAATCAAACAATTAAAAATTACAATTTTGAATGGAGTGCATTTGGATCTTTTATGAACTCATCCTCACTTGAACTGCTTAATTTGAATAAAGATGAATTATATCAAATGGGAAGTCAACATGCCTTCATGAATTTATATAATGAAGTTTTTGGAATTAGAATTGGTATTGTTGGTGAATTATATTTTGCATATGGTTTATTTGTTTTGCCAATTATGGTAATTATTGCCTTTTTTGCAAACCGCATTTCACAAAGAATATTAAATCCGAAATCGTATTTTAATTTAATTCAAAATTCAATATTATTTGGTCTTTTTGTTTTACTAATAAATGGTCAAGCTACAGTCTTTTTTGGAACACTTACAATAATGATTTACACATATTTTATTTATCTCGTCAGTAGTCTATTGATTTCAAAAAAGTGACTTACTTAAATAATATGTATAAGTGAAGTGAATAATAGAACTGTAAGTGTAATACTCTTGTTTAAATCTAATGACTTTAGGCCACTATTATATGATAAAAAGTATCTAACTCTCATAAACTGTTTCATACTCATTACTCGAAAAATACTTTTAATACAGCTATAAAATAACTTATTTAAAATCATAATGACATCCATATCAACTATAGCCGTCTTACTCACTTGCCACAACCGAAAAGAGAAAAGCTTGCAATGTCTAAAAGCTTTGTATGAGCAACAAGGTTTAGTAGTTGATTTCAAACTGGAAGTGTTTTTGGTCGATGATGGTTCGACGGACGGAACCGCTTTAGCGACAAAAAATCAATTCCCTTCAGTTAATGTCATTCAAGGTAATGGTAATCTCTATTGGAACCAGGGAATGCGCCTAGCATGGAAAACTGCAGCCGCAACAAAAGACTATGATTTTTATTTTTGGCTGAATGATGATACTCTTTTGGATATAAATGCATTAGTAAATCTGATTGAAACTTATAACCTTGCAACTAGCCTTGACCAAAAAGAAGTAATCATTACTGCTGCTTGCAGAACTGCACTGGAGTACGATATTTTTTCCTATGGAGGAAGAATCGAAACAGGTCCGGTGGTACCCAATGGAAGTCCTCAACGATGTAAATACATTAATGGCAACGCCGTACTGATTTCAAAAGCAATTTATAAAGAACTAGGCAATTTATGCAATGACTATACACATGGAATGGGTGATTTTGATTATGGTTTACGCGCCTTAAAAGCCGACTTTGGGTGTTACACAACAAGTGACTATGTAGCAACCTGTCCTCCTAACGAGGGTATTCCAGGTTGGTGTAATCCAAACTTCCCTTTAAAAAAACGTTGGAAATTATTGCATTCTCCACTCGGATTGAATATTAGAGAATATATCAAGTTTAGAAAGAAATTTTGGGGCAGTCAATGGATCAATTTTGCTATTAAAGCTTATGCCAAAATGATCAGTCCTAAATTATATCAAAAAATATCATAATACAAATGGAAGATTTTGCTCCCATAGTCCTCTTCACTTATAAACGCCTTGATACTTTAAAGCAAACAGTAGAAGCTCTCAAAAAAAATAATCTAGCCTCACAGTCTGATTTGTATATTTTTTCAGATGCTGCTCGCGGGGATCAAGATGCGGAAGGTGTTGATAAAGTTAGAAATTATATTAAGTCAATTGATGGCTTTAAAACGGTAACGATATATGAGTCTCTATTGAATAAAGGATTGGCCAGTTCAATTATTGAAGGAGTTACTGAAATTTTAAAAATTCATGAAACGGTTATTGTTTTGGAAGATGATTTAGTAAGTACTAATAACTTTTTAGACTTTATGAATCAATCTCTTGATGATTTTAAAAATGAAGATAAAGTGTTTTCTATTTCTGGCTTTTCATTCAACTTGCAAATCGATGATGAGTATATTTATGACACTTATTTTTTAAATAGAGGATGGTCATGGGGTTGGGCAACCTGGCGAGATAGATGGGAAAAAATTGACTGGGAGATTCAGGACTACAGTGAGTTTGTCAAGGATAGTAATGCACAAAAAACATTTTCAGAAGGAGGCTCAGATTTAAATGGGATGCTAAAAAAACAAATGAATGGTAAACTTGATTCTTGGGCTATAAGGTGGTTTTATAACCAGTTTAAATGTAAAGGATTAACGGTTTACCCAGTAGAGTCAAAGATTCTTAACGAAGGATTTGGTGTCAATGCAACGCATACAAAAGGTTCGCCAAGACGATATATGCCCTTTTTGGATACAAACAACAAAAGAACTTTTGTACATCCTTTAGTAGTAGAAATAACAGGGGAAGCCCAACAAAAATTCCAAATTAAAATGGGTTATTTTTCTCGATTAAAATCTAAAATTGAAACTTTTATAGGCCTATGATTTTAATTAAGTTTTTGAAAAAAATAAGAAATATATACCTTGTAGATGTAAAATATCGAAAATATTCAATAGGTACTGGTTTCCATTCAGGAGTTCGAGTACGACTTTGGGCTAAATCAACGTTGAAGATTGGAAAAAATTTTTATATCGGCAGGGACTCATTTATTGAGACTGATTGTTCTATTGGTGACAACGTAATTTTTGGAAATAAGGTAGCTGTAGTAGGCAAGTATGACCATCATTATCAACAAATAGGAGTGCCAGTTAGATTGGCTTCAGCTATGCGGGATGCCGATTACTCGTGGAAAGGTTTGAACCTTGTTACTAGGATTGGTAATGATGTATGGATAGGATATGGGGCTACTATAGTTCAGGGAGTTCAAATTAATGATGGAGCTATTATAGCTGCAGGTTCAGTGGTTACAAAAGACGTAGAACCTTTTAGTATTTACGGAGGTAATCCAGCAAAAAAAATTGCAAATCGTTTCGAATCTGCGGAAGATTTAGATGAGCATTATAGAATATCTTTTGGCAAATAATTTGAAACTACAAATAAAAGAAGTAAATTGTTTTAACTAATTAACTTCAAATTATAATAAATTCTAAATTTATTTATCAACTCATGACTAACTCCATTTCTACAGTTACTTTTCTGGGCTACTCTATCTACAGTGGAGATTTGAGAGGATTTACTGTTGCTGACAAAACCCTTATCAACACAGTTAATCAATATTCTTATTGTATCGCCGAGAAGGATGCCGCTTTTAAAAACGCCTTGCAACAATCCGATATTTTATTGCCAGACGGGATAGCTATTGTGGCAGCAGTTAAATTATTGAACAATCAAAAAATAAAAAAAATTGCGGGAGCCGATATTCATCATTTTCTTTTAGAGGATTTGAACAAAAAAGGAGGGTCTTGTTTTTATTTAGGTTCTTCAGAAGCCACATTGGATAAAATTGTAGCGCGTGTTTCCAAAGAGTTTCCAAATATTAAGATCAACACTTTTTCTCCACCATTCAAAACTGAGTTTTCGGCTATTGAAAATAAGCAAATGGTTGATGCCGTTAATCTTTTTCAACCGGATGTTTTATTTGTTGGAATGACTGCTCCCAAACAGGAGAAATGGAGTTTTGAGCATAAAGATCAATTAAATACTAAAATTATTTGTTCCATTGGTGCCGTATTTGATTTTTATGCCGGTACTATAGTTCGCCCGCATCCGTTTTGGATACAATTGCGATTGGAATGGTTTATTCGTCTGGTAAAAGAACCCAAGCGCATGTGGAAAAGATACCTGTATTACGGGCCTGTTTTTATCAAGATAATTTTAGAAAAAAAATACACTTTTTTTTAAAGTATTTCCTAATTTGCGCAATGTAAAACGAATCTATTACTATAAATGACTCTCTAAATCATTATATGTCACTCTTAAAAGAACTCGCCGCTTATCGTTTTTCGCGTTATTTTAAACTTTGTTTTCTCCTATGGGACATTGTATTGTTAAATGTAGCAATTATTCTTTCTTTTTTATTCCGTTATGATAATTTAGATCGTTTGGATTTAAAAGAAATTCAAACCATTTCTCTGTTATCCAATCTTTTTTGGATTATCTTATTACTCCGAAAAGATTCGTATCGCATCATTCGTGTTGAACGAATAGAGTCTATCTTAACCAGAACAATTCGAATGGTACTCTTTCATGTAGCGTTGATTATTGCTATTGTTGTTATTTTGAAATATAATGATATTTCCCGTTTGCGTTTGTTTTATTTTTATATGATTTTTTTTCTGTTTCTTTTTGTTTCCCGAGTGCTTTTTATGAAAGTCTTGAAGTATATTCGAGCTCAAGGATACAATTTTAAAAACGTAATAATAATAGGTGCTAATGATACCGGAGAACATATGCGTAAAATTTTGTCTAAAGATCTTACCTACGGTTACAGAGTTTTGGGTTTTTTTGATGACAAAGTGGATCCTTTTACTTTTATTTCTTCCCCAATTTTAGGTGGGTTTGATGCCATTGCAGACTATATTATTAAGGAAAATGTGGATGAAATGTATGTTGCCTTGCATATCGATAATATAAAAATAATTAATCAGCTGACACAACTCTGTGAGCGTTATATGGTGCGGATTAAGTTTATTCCTGATTTTCAGTTGTATACTAAATCGCGTAAGGTTGAGATTAGTTTTTATGAAAATACTCCCGTGTTGATGCTTCGCAAGGAACCATTGGAGTTAACCTTTAATCTCCTTTTAAAAAAAACATTTGATATTTGTTTTTCCTTTCTAGTTATTGTATTGCTTTTTCCATGGTTGTTTCCCATACTGATTCTCCTTATCAAGATAGACTCGTCAGGTCCTATCTTTTTTAAACAAGAGCGCTCCGGAAGAGATAACAGGGCTTTTGTTTGTCTTAAATTTCGAACTATGAAAGTGAATGCTGCTGCGGATAAGAAGCAGGCTACTCTTGGCGATACGCGTATCACCAAAATTGGAGCATTGTTGCGCAGAACCAATATGGATGAATTGCCTCAGTTTTTTAATGTTTTTTGGGGAACTATGTCAGTAGTGGGTCCTCGTCCCCATATGTTGAAGCATACGGAACAATACTCTGAATTAATCAATAATTATCTGGTGCGTCATTATGCTAAACCCGGAATTACAGGCTGGGCACAAGTCAATGGTTTTAGAGGAGAGACGAAGGAACTTGTTGATATGAAGGATCGCGTAGATCATGATATTTGGTATATTGAAAACTGGAGCTTGTTATTGGATTTGAAAATTATTTATAGGACTGTTATTAATGTGTTTCGCGGAGAGGAGAACGCGTACTAGTTGAGTTGGTTTAATTAGTTAATTGTTTAATCGTTCAATTGAGGAATCTGTCCCTGCTTTTCCATTTATTACTATCCGCAAATAATACTAAAGAAAAATTTAGTCGCAAATTTCAGGAATTTTGTTCCTTAAAAGAAAAATTAAATGCTAATTCGTGAGATTTGTGGAAATTCGTGGCTAAAAAAATAATTGTAGTCTGCTTAGCGGACAGTCCTATTTTCATTTATTCACGGTTAAAACAAATTCCAAATTCTAAAACCGGCAATTTTTACCGCCTATTCTTTAAAAGCGAATTAGCTGATAGCTTCTTTTTAAACCTTAATAGAACTTTAATGCCTATATTTGCTGCTTTTATAAATTAAAACCCTATGAACTATTTATTTTTAATAAAAAAAACAATCCCTTTGTTTTTTGTACTGTTCCTTTTTTCATGTGCTTCCCGAAAAGACATTGTTTATTATCAGGGTATTGATGGTGCAACTCCTCCCGAAAAGTCTAATTCGTATGAAATCAAGATGCAGCCGGATGATTTGCTGATGATTATTGTATCTGCTGAAGATCCTGAAATTGCTATGCCTTTCAATTTAAAAACATTTAGCGTTTCAAATGCCAGTAAACTAGATATTGTTCGTGGACAGGAGACCGTTCAATTGTATTTAGTAGATGCTCAAGGGACTATTGATTTTCCTGTTTTGGGTAAATTGAAAGTGAGTGGATTGACCCGATCCGAAGTATTAAAAATGTTGCAAGATAAAATTGCAGTTTATATTAAAAACCCAATAATTAATCTTCGAGTCATGAATTTCAAAATTTCGGTACAGGGAGAAGTTAATTTGCCTGGAAGTTATCCGGTAGCCTCGGAACGAATTACTTTGATTGAAGCTTTGACGATGGCTAAAGATTTGACCATTTATGGGAAAAGAAATAATATTTTGGTCATACGAGAAATTGATGGGGTCAAATCGTATAATAGAGTGGATATCACCAAATCGGATTTTATTAATTCCCCTTTTTATTATTTAGCCCAAAATGATGTGGTTTATGTAGAACCCAATAAGAATAAAATAAATGGAGCTGCCATTGGACCTAATACCGGGGTAATTATTTCTATCTCTTCGTTATTGATTACATTAATTACATTGATTATTACTACTACAAAATAAATTATTGCATGGAAAATAATAGGTTTGACGACGATCAGGAAAATGATTTTCAATTAAAAGAAGTTTTAGATAAGTATGTTGTGCATTGGCAATGGTTCCTAATTTGTATTTGTATTAGTATGGTGTTGGCTTTTTTGTATTTGCGCTACACTATACCTCAATATCAAGCCACTACTACCATTTTAGTAAAAGATGATAAAAAAGGCGGAATGCTTTCTGAACTGTCTGCTTTTGCTGATTTGGGTATGGGTGGAGGTCTCAAAAGTAATGTGGATAATGAAGTTGAAATTTTAAAATCCAGAACTTTAGTTGAAAGTACTGTAAGAAAGTTAAATCTTAACATGGCTTTTATTATCAGGGGTAAAGTAGTGGATAGAGAAATTTATCAGAAATCCCCAATTGAAGTATATTTTGTTGATAAAAAAGACTCATTTTACGAGAATAAAATGGATTTAAAATTTACATTCTTAACTTCCAATACCTTTGAATTGGAAAACGAATTGGTACAAGATACGTCACAGGTACTCTTAAACAATAAAAAAGTATTTCGCTATGGGGAATTAATACCTACGAAATACGGACGGCTTATGATAAATAAGTCAAAATTTGTTATGAATGCCAAAGACAAGAAGAAATCAATCAGTATCGTTGTCAGTCCTCTGGAGGATGTAGTAGAAGGTTTTAGAAAAGAATTAAAAGTGGAGTCTATCAGTAAAACGAGCAGCGTTGTTACCGTTTCTATTACTAATTCTGCTGTTAAAAAAGCAGAGGCTTTCTTGGACAATATGATTCAGATTTATAATGAAGATGCTGCCGAGGATAAAAATTTTATTTCCGAAAATACGTCTAAGTTTATAGCGAATCGGTTGACCTTGATTACCCAAGAGTTGGATGGTGTGGAGCAAGATGTTGAAAGTTTTAAAAAATCAAATAAACTGACTGATATCGAATCAGAAGCCAAGCTTTTTATAGAAGGTTCAAATGAATATGATAAAAAAGGCGTGGAAACTGAAATACAGTTGAACGTAGTTTCTTCTATGTTGGATTTTATGAAGAAAAGCACTAATGCTGATTTACTTCCGAGTAATATTATTGCAGGGCAGGGTGATACTTCCGGATTGATTAGTTCGTACAATCAATTGGTTTTGGATCGTAACCGCATATTGAAATCAGCCACCACTGCTAATCCCTCCGTGGTTAAAATTGATCAGCAAATTACGTCATTAAAAGCAACTGTAGCCGCCAGTTTGAGACGATTACAATCTTCCTTGGAGATTCAAAAAAGAGATTTGAGCAGCAACGAAGGGATGTTGAATGCCAAAATTGGGAAAATACCCGTTCAAGAACGTCAGTTTAGAGTCATTGCCAGACAACAAAAAGTTAAGGAAGAATTGTATTTGTATTTATTGCAAAAAAGAGAAGAAACTGCCATCTCTTTATCGGCTACAGAACCTAATGCCAGGGTTATTGATGCTGCAAAAGCTGAAAAAAAGCCTGTTTCACCAAAGAAAAATATCATATATTTAGCTGGTTTGTTATTAGGGTTGTTGGTGCCTTTTGGAATTATTTATACTGATGACTTGTTAGATACCAAAATAAAAAGCCGATTGGATTTAGAAGGTAAAACATTGATTCCATTTATAGGTGATGTGCCTACCTCGGACAGTCCTTCTGAAATTATAAAATCAGAAAGCCGGACCAGCTCAGCAGAAGCCTTGCGAATTATTCGAACTAATTTGGAATTTATGTTAAGTAAGGTTCCTGATGGCCATGCTAAAACTATATTTTTGACTTCTACTTTTCCTAAAGAAGGGAAGACTTTTGTTTCGGCCAATCTTGCTGCCACATTCGCCTTATCCGGTAAAAAAGTGTTGTTGATAGGAATGGATATCAGAAATCCAAGACTGGATGAATATTTAACCTTGCCAGACCGAGGATTTACGAATTACTTATCTTCCAAAGATTTGATTCTGGAAGATTTGATTGTCAAATATGATGGCTATGAGGATTTTTATGTACTGCCAGCAGGAGTAATTCCTCCTAATCCTGCCGAATTGTTAATGAGTAAAAAGGTAGATGAGACTTTTAAAACCTTAAAAACCCAGTACGATTATATTATAGTTGATACCGCTCCAGTAAGTTTAGTCACTGATACCTTATTGATTGCTAAAAATGCGGATTGTTTTATTTACGTGGCTCGTGCTAACTTTTTAGAAAAACGTATGCTTGCCATTGCTAACACCCTATTTAAAGAAAAAAAATTGCCTAATATGTGCCTACTTCTTAATGACACTGACTCAACTAAGGGCTATGGCTATGGCTATGGGTATGGAGTAAAAGTTAAAAAAGAACCTTGGTATAAAAAAATAATTAAGTTTTAAATTTACCATTCTCTATTAAAAAAGTTTACAAAGTATTTTTATTTTGTAAACTTTTTTATTTATCCGTATTTGTAGTTTTTATGTGAAATTTCTGATTTTTAGTATTTTAGTATTAGAAACTTTGCGTTGTTTTAAAAAGGAATAATTTATTCTTTTTTGTTTTCTATTTCCTACTGAAAAATATAGCTTATACTGTATTTTTACTCTAGATTTGTACAGATATTAAAAATGAGTATGCTTACTGTGTGGTTAGCTATGGCGAAGCCATATTGTGTTTTGAATAATTAGGTGTGCTCTTCTATAGGTAATTTTAAATAGAATACGTTTTTTATATAATAAATTTCATAAAAGTAAAAATTTAGATTAAATATGAAAAAAATAATTACAGTTGTTGTGTTGTTTGTAGCACTTTTTCAAACTTCGACTCTTATGGCGCAAGATTTGCTTAAAAGTACAGACTTAAGTACGCTTAAGGTAGATTATTTATCGGATGCTGATATCGTAAAAATAAAAACACAGTTGCAATCGAATAATGTAACTATAGAACAAGCCGAGCCAATGGTCTTGGCAAAAGGTATGTCGGCATCAGAGTTTGCTAAATTGAAAGAGCGACTAGCTATTAGTTCAAAAAAAGAAGGAGTCAAGAAAGGGATTTCAGAAGATGAACAAACGGATGATGAGAAAGATGATTTTGGAAGAAAGCAAGAAAAAATTGTCAATACTAAAGTCAAAGATTCTATCAATACTTTAATTTTTGGTTCTGAATTGTTCGATAATCCCACCTTGAATTTTGAACCTAATTTGAAATTGGCTACCCCTGTTAATTATGTATTGGGTCCTGGAGATGAATTACAAATTAGTGTCTATGGTGTACAGGAATTTAATGCCAGTATTCCAGTATCAATAGAAGGTAAAGTTACCATTCAATATGTAGGCCAGATTCCGGTCTCGGGAATGACGATTGAAGCAGCTACCCAGAAAATAAGAGGAGCTATAGCCAGAGTGTACAGCACTGTTGCCTCCGGGCAATCGCAAGTAGGAGTAAGTTTAAGCCGTATCCGAACCATTCGCGTTACTATAATTGGAAGTAAACAGCCTGGTAATTATTCTATATCTTCTTTGGCGACTGTTTATAATGCTTTGTTTTTGGGTGGAGGTCCCGGAAAGAATGGAAGTTATAGAAACATCGAGTTGTTAAGGGGTAATAAAGTTTATCGTACTATTGATATCTATCATTTTTTGGTCAATGGCGATCAATCCGATAATGTGGGTTTAAAAGATAATGACGTCATTAGAATTCCAGCCTATACGCAACGTGTAACTGTGGAAGGTCAGGTAAAACGACCAGGGATATTTGAAATGAAAAAAGGAGAAACCTTTTCTGATTTATTGTCTTTTGCCTCAGGATTTAATGAGTTTGCTTATACAGCTTCCGTAAATGTATTGCAAAAAACAAATAAAGAATTTAAAGTTAAAGATGTTAATGCCTCCGAATATAATAGTTACAAACCGCTTTCAGGAGATGTATTCAGGGTGGCAAAAATATTGAATCGATTTGAAAACCGTATAAAAATTGAAGGTGCCGTTTTTAGACCTGATACGTACTCTTTTTATGAAGGGATGCGCATTTCAGATTTGATTGCAAAGGCTGACGGTTTGAAAGAAGATGCTTATAGCAATAGAGCGAGAATAATCAGACTAAAATCCGATTTGACTACGGAAATTGTTAATGTGAATTTATCTAAAGCTTTGGATGGTGACCTTGAAGCTGACCTTGCTTTGAAAAAAGAGGACGTTGTAACCGTATATTCTATTTTAGATTTTGTTGAAGAATATAAAATAACAATCGATGGCGAAATAAAAAAACCTGGAATATATGATTACCATGAAAATCTAACCTTGAATGATTTGTTAGTTCAAGCAGGCGGATTAACGGGTTCTGCCTCTAAAAGAGTTGAGGTTGCCCGAATGATAAAAGCAGAAGAGATCGATGATGCCAATCCTAGTAAAGTTCAACTATTTAATATCGAAATTACTGCCAATAACAATGAACAGTTGAAAAATTTTGCCTTACAACCCTTTGATGTAGTGAATATTCGTAAAATGGCAGTATACGAAAAACCAGAAATGGTGACGATTAAAGGTGCTGTCAATTATGCAGGAAAATATGTTTTGGCCAATAAAAAAGATAGGGTTTATGATATTGTTGAACGTGCAGGTGGTCTAACTTCGTTAGCGAATATAGACGGGGTTAAAATCAAAAGACCTATCCAAGTGAAGCAAATTGAAGAGGTAGAAAGTATTAATTTGAATTTAGGTAAAAAAGACAGCATTCAAAATAAATTGAAGAAAAAACTAAAAGAAGATTTAAAATTTGCTACTATACCGGTAGATTGGAAGTCGATTGTTGATAATCCTAAAAGCAATACTAACGTAATTCTGTTTCCAGGAGATGAAATTGAAGTGGCGGCTTTTAATGAAGGAGTTAAAGTTACCGGAAATGTATTGTTGACTTCTGAGATTCCTTATGAGAAAGGGAAAGGATTTGCCTATTATATAGGTTCTGTTGGAGGTGTGGATAGTAAAGGCTGGAGAAAGAAAGCTTACATCATTTATCCAAATGGTAAAGCAGCAGTGGCACATTCCTTCCTTTTTGTTAGATCCTATCCTAAGGTTACACCCGGATCCCAAATTATAGTTCCGGAAAAACCAGAGACTAAGAAGATGAGTACTGGAGAATGGGTAAGTATAGGCAGTGTAATAACAAGCTTGTCTTTACTGATCTTAAACGCTTTTAAATAATAACTGGACATGAATATGGATAATAAGAAAATAGCCAGCGAAGAAATTACTCTGAAAGAATTAATAAATAAAGTCAAAGAATTATATGACTATTTACTATCCCAATGGAAAATTATAGTATTAGCAGGAGTAATTGGAGCAGCTTTAGGTTTAGCGTACTCATTTACTAAAAAACCAGTTTATACTGCTACTTTGTCTTTTGCATTGGAAGATGAAAAGTCTGGTGGTGGACTTGGAGGAGCTTTAGGTTTAGCGAGTTCACTTGGTCTGGATCTTGGAGGAGGCGGTGGGAGTATTTTTACAGGATCTAATTTGACTGAGTTGTTCAAGTCCCGTAGTATGGTTGAACAAACCTTATTGAGTCCAGTTACTTCTAATGGAAAAGTTATTTCTTTGGCAGAAATGTATATTGAAAATAATAAATGGAGAGACAAGTGGAATGACAATCCCAAATTCAAGAGTATCCAGTTTTTACCAAATGTAAAAAGAAAATATTTCACGCGGGTGCATGACAGTATTTTGGGTGTGATTTATGCAAATCTGTCAAAAGAAGGATTAGCCGTGGCACAAAAAGACAAAAAAGTATCGATTATTAGTATTGATATGACTTCTACAGATGAATTGTTTGCCAAATATTTTTGTGAAGCCCTGGCCAAACAGGTCTCTGATTTCTATGTCAGTTCCAAAAGCAAAAAAGCGCGAATGAATATGGATATCCTAGAAAGGCAAACGGATTCTATTCGGGGTGAATTGAATCGCGCTATTACTGGTGTGGCTGTCGCCAATGATAATACCTTTAATCTGAATCCGGCGCTTAATGTGCGTCGTGCTCCATCCGCAAGCCGTCAAGTAGATGTTCAAGCTAATACGGCTATCTTAACGGAATTGGTCAAACAAACTGAATTAGCCAAAGTGACTTTACGGAAAGAGACACCATTAATTCAAATTATAGATAAACCAATTTTGCCATTACAAAAAGAAACGTTTGGTAAAGTGAAAGGGACTTTTTTTGGGGCTTTTTTGATAGGATTCTTGATGGTGTTTAGTTTGATTGCAAAAAGAATTTTTATTGAAATTAAATAAAATTATACAGTATTAGTTTAAGTATTGTATTTTGGAAAAAAATCAAAAAATCAAGAAAATAGCAATGAGATCCAGAAGTTTTCTTTGCAGCAATTGCGGCAGCACTTCTGAAATAGAATAAGTCATTCTTGATTCTCTTCAAATAAATGAAACTGTATTTATAATTATTAATTAAGATTATTTATAGCAACAATGAATACAAACCTTAATATATCATAGTTGCGATTATTAATGGTAACAAAACTGACATTTTTGCTTTCCTAATTTTATAGGATTTGGCATAAAAGTAATACTCCCAATGTATTTTCGTCAAAAATATTTTTCCACAATAGTAATGGAAAGTTTGGGATTTAAATATTAGGTTTATCAATACTACATTAATTATGAGAAAAAAAATATTAGTAACAGGTGGTGCCGGATTTGTTGGGTCGCATTTATGTAAGCGTTTATTAGATGAAGGTAACGAAGTTATTTGTTTGGATAATTATTTTACAGGAAATAAAAATAATATATTAGAATTATTAAATAATCCTTTTTTCGAGCTAGTGCGACATGATATTACCGAACCGTATTTTGCGGAAGTAGATGAAATTTATAATCTAGCATGTCCTGCCTCTCCAGTACATTATCAATACAATCCAATAAAAACAATAAAAACTTCTGTTATGGGAGCTATAAATGTATTAGGGTTGGCAAAACGAGTGGGAGCAAAGGTATTACAAGCCAGTACTAGTGAAGTGTACGGAGATCCGCATGTGCATCCACAAACTGAAAGTTATTGGGGAAATGTAAATCCTATAGGTTTGCGTTCCTGTTATGATGAAGGTAAACGTTGTGCGGAAACCTTGTTTATGGACTATCACCTTCAAAACGGTGTAGCAATTAAAATTATTAGAATTTTCAATACCTATGGACCTAATATGAATCCAAATGATGGTAGAGTAGTTTCTAATTTTATTGTACAAGCTTTAAAAGGAGAAGATATTACTATTTTTGGCGATGGGACACAAACAAGATCCTTTCAATATGTAGATGACTTGGTGGAGGGGATGATTCGAATGATGAATTCTGATAAATCATTTTTAGGACCTGTAAATTTGGGTAATCCTAATGAATTTACAATGTTAGAATTAGCTGAAAAAGTAGTAAAACTGACAGGGTCTAGTTCAAAAATTATTTTTATGCCTTTGCCACAAGACGACCCTAAACAACGTCAACCAGATATTTCATTAGCAAAACAAAAATTAAACAATTGGGAGCCAAATATTCAGTTAGAAGAAGGGTTGGTTAAAGCAATAGAATATTTTAAGAACATATTATAGTTTTACCGATTTTAGGTATAAATTAAACTATAACAAATAGATTTAATAGTTTGAAAATCAAAATCATTAAGAAAGTAACTCAAATTCTTACTCTTAATACGTCTAAAAATGCTCTGTGGCTTTTAATTGACAAAATAATACGATTAGGTATAGGTCTTTTTGTAGGTATTTTGGTTGCTAGGTATTTAGGACCGGAATTCTTTGGAAAGTGGAACTACGTAATAGCTTTAATAGCTTTAATGAGTGCACTTTCTACTCTAGGGTTAGATCAAATTTTAGTTAAGCATTTATTAGAAAAAACAGAAAATGAAGATGTTATTTTAGGTACGGCCTTTTGGCTTAGACTTACAGGATCCTTTGCTTGTACATTAATTGGATGTTTGTATTTGTATGTTTTTAAATCAGATAAGGAGTTGATTTTGTTAGGGCTATTAACTTCCGCAAATTTATGGTTTCAATCTTTTGATGTCATTGATTTAAAAAACCAGTCCTTATTGTTGTCAAAAAAAACTGTTTTGATAAAGAACTCTGCCTTTTTATTGGTAGCTATTGTTAAGCTTATTATAATATATCGTGGATTATCCTTAATGTTTCTAGTATTGGCAACATTAATTGAGTTTTTTCTAGGGGCTTTAGGATTAGTCTTTAATTATGGTTTTGAAAAGGTTATAAAGTGGAAGTTTAACATTAAGTATTGTCAATTATTATTTAGACAATGCTGGCCTTTGATCCTTTCAGGGGTTATTATTATGCTGTACATGAGATTAGACCAGGTAATGATTGGAGAAATATTAGGCGATAAGTTCGTGGGTTATTACTCAATATCTACTCGTTTTACAGAATTGTGGTATTTTATTCCTTCCATTTTTGTTACTTCAACTTTTCCGAGTTTGATAAATAAAAATAATGAAGAAGGTTTACTTTATAAACAAGCATGTCTAAAACTTTTAAAAATTCTTTTTTTACTAAGCTTTAGTATTTCAATATTTTTTATGTTTTTTTCAGAGCCAATAATTTTTCATTTATATGGAGATGAATACATGTCGGCAGTATTTACTCTAAAAGTGAGTATATGGACAGGTGTATTTGTATTTTGGGGAATGGCTGCAGGAAATTTTCTAGTTATAGAAAATTTAAGTAGACATAATTTTACAAAATCAATTCAGGGTTTGGTAATTAACATCATTTTAAATGTAATTTTAATACCAAAATATGGGATTAATGGTGCAGCTATTGCTACATTAATTTCACAAAGTTATGCCTCTTATTTTTATTATGCTTTTTATAAGGAAACAAGGCATATATTCAAATTACAAACACAATCAATCTTAATTTTTAAATAATGTATTCAGTAAAATCACCCGTATTGTTTTTAGTTTTTAATAGACCTAAAGAAACTCAAAAAGTATTTGATGCTATTCGTAAGTCAAAACCAAAAAAACTTTATATAGCAGCGGATGGGCCAAGATCAAATGATAGAGATTTTATATTGTGTAAAGAAACTAAGGATGTTGTAAAAAATATAGATTGGGATTGCGAAATAAAAACACTTTATAGGGATGAAAATTTAGGTTGTAAAATTGCGGTTAGTCAGGCTATTACTTGGTTTTTTGAAAATGAAGAAGAAGGTATAATTTTAGAAGATGATTGTGTGCCTAATTTTGATTTTTTTAGATTTTGTGATGAACGATTAGAACAATACCGTGATGATAATAGAATAGGACATATTTGCGGTTGCAATTTTCAGGATAATATTAAACGTGGTGATGCGGATTATTATTTTTCTAATTTAACCCATGTATGGGGATGGGCCAGCTGGAGAAGAGTTTGGGTAAATTATGATGTAAATCTAACAGATTTGGAAAAAGCTAAAAAAAATGATTTTCTTTCAAAAGTAACTGATAATAAAAAAATCAAAAATTTTCTTTATAATTGTTTTGTTAGAACAAAAAAAGGATTAATAAATACTTGGGACTATCAATATTTTTTCTCTAATACAATCAATGGATACCTATCAGTTATTCCTAATAATAATATGATTACTAATGTTGGCTTTAATGATGACGGCACTCATACAGTAGATGAAAATAGTCCTTATGCGAATATGGAAGTGACTCCTTTACCATTAAATATAATACATCCCACTATTTTTGTTGCAAATAGAGCAGCTGATTCTTATGGCTTAGCAAAGGAAGCTCCAAGCACTATTATACTATATTATTCTTCATTTAAGCAACTTGTTAAGCAAGTCATCAAAAAAAAGTAAGACTTATTTTTATTAAGCATCTAGTTTATAGTGGATTTATTTAGAAAAATTTATAATTTTTTTGTTTTACTAATTGAATTAGAAAGTAAGGAAATAATTGATTTTTCTATTGGTCTTTTTATTAAATAAGTTTTTTTTTGTTTAAATATGGGATTATATTAATTTTATATGGTATGAAACAAGTAATTAAGGTACTGCATTTAGGATATAGTGATGATTATGGAGGTGCTAGTGTCGCTATGACTCGATTAAATGAAGCTTTGTCTTTGATTGATGGAATTGATTCAAAAATTGCTGTTGTAACTCATTCTGAAAACTCAAAAAACATTTGTTTGAGTACAAGTTTATGGGATAAAATATGGCTTTATATTCGAGTTAGGTTAGCATACAAGTCAGTACTTTTTTTGCAAAGATCATCGAATCATTCGGGTAGATCCATTAATTTTTTTCCATCTACAGTAGGTAGTAGATTAGCAAATCTTGAATTTGATATTTTGCATTTGCATTGGATAGGAAATGAGACCATCCGTTTAGAAGATTTGATGAAAATTAAAAAACCTATTGTATGGACATTTCATGATACTTGGCCGTTGCTGGGAGCAGAGCATACTGATATTAAAAATACAATGCGGTTTGTTGAAGGCTATTCAGCTCTAAATAAACCACAATCTACAAAAGGAATAGACATTGATAAATGGACTTGGAAAAGAAAAAAATATATTTTTAGTAGGGTAAAGATACATCCTGTAGTTGTTAGTTCTTGGCTTTCTGAAGAAACAAAAAAATCTTTTTTATGGAAAAAATGCAACCCTCAAATAATTCATAATCCAATTCAAGTTAATTCTTGGGAATTAAAAAATAAAAAGGAGTGTAAAGCTATTTTAGACATTCCACAAAAAAATAAAGTTGTCGTTTTTGGAGCCATTAATGGTTTAACAGATGAGCTAAAAGGATATGTTAATTTAGAAAGAGCTATTTTGCTTGCGGGGCAATTACTTAATAATGAGCAATTAACGTTGCTGGTGTTTGGCGACCCTACTATTAAAAAAATTAAATTGTCAAATAATATTGAATTGAAGTCAGTTGGTAAAATTAATGACTTAGAATTAATTAATAGAATATATTGTTCTGCTGATTTAGTTGTAGTTCCGTCTTATCTTGAAACATTCGGTCAAGTAGCTATTGAATCTATTAGTTGTGGGGTTCCGGTTGTAGCTTTTGGAACTTCGGGGCTTTTAGATATAATTGTAGAGAATTTTAACGGGTTCTTATCTAAACCTTTTAATACGGATGATATGGCTGAAAAAATTATTTTAGCTCTCTCTTTAAAGTGGGATCCTATTGCAATGCGTAACGATATAGAAGATAGATTTGGTTATATGCAGGTTGCAAAAAAACACGAATCGTTTTATAAAAAAATAATATAATTAGGGATGGATTCATTTGAGTACTTTGTATTACTTTTTGAAAATTGGCCTAAATATTTAGCAAGCGTCTTGATTGTTGCTTTAGTGTACTATATAGTTTTTAAAAAATATTATATATCATTATTAGATCCATTTACATTTACTTGTTTTTTTTCGGCGATGTCCATTACTGTTCCCGTTTTTTTATTTTTTGTAAATGCAATTACGAATAGAATATTTCTCTCTTTTGTCCTTACTCAAATGTTTTTTTTCCTTGGGTTTAGGATGTTTTCACCAATAAGAGTTGATAAGATTATGTCTGGTAAAAGACAAGATGAAAATGTTCAAGAAATCAGATTCATTAAATGGTTTTTTATTTTAATAGGTTTTACTAATATTGGGCTTCAACTATTTTCATATAAATTAGTTGGGATTCCTTTGTTCGCAGAGTCAAGGTTAGGTATTTATGGGGAAAGTGGTGGTATTAATAATTTATTAAAAAGAATCTTAGATGTGACGCTTCAGTGTCATATATTTTTGACAATATTTTTTATATACTTTAAAAGGAAGAGCTTTTTTTTTAAAATATATACCAATATTAGTGTTGCATTCATTCTTTTGTTTTCAATTCTTTCAGGTTCCAAAGGTGCTTTTATGTCTTTTGGTCTTGCTTTTTTTATCTATGCTTTGTATTCTATGCGATGGGGCAATACTTCTTTGTTTTTTACTATAAAAAAATTCATACTCAAATTTGGGGTTGTTGCTCTAATAACTGCTTTTGCAGTAATAATGTTATCCGAAGCAGAAGCCAATCCTTTTATTTTTTTATTATTAAGAATAGGTCAGTCTGGGGATGTTTATTATATGGCTTATCCTAATAATATCATAGATTTAATTCCAACGGTTAATTGGTTTGTTGCTTTATTTGGTGGTCCATTAAGTTTATTAAGGATTATTCCCAGGTCAATGGTTCCAGAGCCAATGGGGTATTTTATAATGCAATATCACCATCCTGATGTTGAGTTTAGAGGGCCAAATGCAAGAATGAATGTTTTTAGTTATGTATATTTTGGAATTATTTATTCACCCCTTTATTGTTTTGTAATTGGGGCTATTTTTTCATTTTTCAGAAATAGACTTTTTTATTTGTTGCCATCCAATATATTTGGATGTATAGTTTATTTTTTATTTTTAAATGCTGCTTTAAAATTAGAATCTGATTTTCAATCTGCTTTAGCTGATTTTATAAATTTATTAGTTGTGCTGCCTTTTTTTGTCTTTATTTCATACTATCTCTCCTTAAGAAACACCAATGCATAAAAAATATTTAGTTACAATCATTATCGTTACTTATAATGCTGAAAAGCATATAGTAGATGTTTTAGAGAGTCTTATATCCCGAATAAACGAACAAACGGAAGTTATCATAATTGATGGCTTATCTACTGATAATACTATAAATATCATTAAGAAATATCAAAAATATATTTCTAAGTTTATTTCTGAAAAGGATTCTGGAATTTATGATGCAATGAATAAAGGAGTTTCGATGGCATCAGGAAAGTACATCCTTTTTTTAGGTGCTGACGATCAATTAGTCATAAATCTTCAAGAATTATCCGGTCTTCTGTTGGATGAAAAAACTATTTATTACGGAGATGTTTTGTTGTCGCCATCAAATAAATTATATGGAGGTGAGTTTAGTACTGCGAAATTAATAAATAGAAATATTTGCCATCAAAGTATTTTATTTCCCAAAACAGTATTTGAAGAATATCAATACGGGGATGATTATAAATTAATGGAAGATTATGTGATGAATTTAAAATTATGGTCATCTAAAAATTTTAAATTTAATTATCTAGAAAAAACGATATCTGTTTACAATATAACAGGGTTGTCTAGCACAACTGAAGATGTAGACTTTAGGAAGGATTCCTTTAAACTTATTTTCAGGTATTTTGGTGTTTTAGGTGTAGGTATTAAATTGTTTAATCCTATTAAGAATTTTTTTAAATCTTCAAAAAGTAGTTTGGCATAATGAAAGAAAATAGAATTGAATATTTAGACAGTCTTAGAGGATTAGCCTCAATTTCGGTTGTAATTAGCCATTTTGTCTTGGCTTATAGATTGGATTTGGAATTTAGATTGATAAATTATAGTCCATTGCATTTTTTTTACGATGGTTTCGCAGCAGTTACTTTTTTCTTTGTATTGAGTGGTTATGTATTAACACTGTCTATGAGGAATAAAGTTGAAATTGAATTAAAATCATTTTATCTAAAGAGAATTTTCAGAATTATGCCTGCATATATTTTTGTTCTTTTTACTAGTTTATTATTCTATTCTTTTTTTAATGTTATACATACAATTCCTGATACTAGTTCTTGGATTAATTCATTTTGGTCTAAACCTCTTAATTTTATAAATTTTATAAAACAAATCGTTTTTATTACTCCAGAAAATGGTTATGCTGAATTAGTTTTTCAAAATTGGTCACTCTTTGTTGAAATGCAATTTTCTTTTTTAATTCCTTTTCTTTTTTTAATTTATAAAAAGTCAAATTTCATTTTTTTCTTGGTTTTTAATCTTATTCTTTACTTCTTTTTTAATATACCGGTTTATATTTTTCATTTTTCACTTGGTATTGCTCTAGCAATGAACCAAGATTATATCTTGACAATTTTTACCAGAATAAAAACAAATTATAAAATAATATTAATTTTTTTTATAATTTTCATGTACACTTATAGATATACTTTACCTATGTATTATTACTATTTTCTGAGAGAATATTCAGCTTTACTTAGTAATGATGATTTAATTTGGATACTTACAGGGTTGGGTAGTTTTCTTATTTTATTATATTGCTTTACATCAACTAGATTACAAAAAATGCTCAATTTACATTTTTTTAGATTTATTGGTAAAATATCTTATGCCATATATTTAACACACTTGATAGTACTCATCTTTGTAACACCAATTTTTATTAATTATTTAAATCATATTGGGATAATTAATAGTTCTATAATTTGGATTTTATCACTACTATTTCTATTGTTTATTACGACTATTTTTTCCTATTTTTTAACAACTTTTGTTGAAGTTCCAATAGCTAAATTTGGAAACAATATGATTAAAAAGTACATTTCTCATAAAAATTCATGATTTTTAAATGATTATTTGTAATACAAATAATCCAATCAAATTATAAAGTAAATTACTATCAATCAATTAAAATGAATATACCAAAAATAATAGCTTTCTATTTCCCTCAATTTCATGAAATTCCAGAAAACAATGAGTGGTGGGGCAAAGGATTTACTGATTGGAAATTAGTAAAAGAAGCTAAGCCACTATATGAAGGACACAATCAACCAAGAATTCCAATAAATGAAGATTATTATAATCCATGTGAAAAAGAAACTTTAAAAAAGCAAGCTGAATTAGCTAAGAAATATGGCATAGAAGGTTTTATGTTTTATCATTATTGGTTTGATGGAAAATTGTACTTAGAAAAACCTATGGAAGTATTTTTATCAAATCCGGATATTGATATTTCTTTTTGTGTTACTTGGGCTAACGAATCTTGGACAAGAAGTTGGGTTGGAAAGCCTGAAATTTTTCTTCAAAAACAATTACACACTAATGATAAAAAGATTTGGGAAAGTCATTTTAATTATTTGTTGCCTTTTTTCAAAGACCCTAGAGCCATTATGATTGAGGACAAACCTGTTTTTTTAATTTATCAACCTTTTTTAATCAATAATTCGAAAGAAATGATTGATTTTTGGACTGAATTAGCAATCAAAAATGGATTGAATGGATTGTATTTTGTTGCTATAAAAAATCATGATTTTCAAACAACTGAATTTTTAGAGTCTTATAATGCAATTATGAAATTCCAACCAAGAGAAGCTTATACAAGTAAAGGGTTTCAAGAATATAATGCTGCTTCCCGTTTTCAATTTTTGAGACGATTGCCTCATATTTTTCAATTATATTTGACAAAGTTGAATCAAAAATTATCTAAACATAAAATATATGATTCAAAAATATTATGGAAAATCATTTTGGAGAATTCATTTGTAAATGAATTTAAGCAGACTAAATTAAAAGTTTTTGAAAGTGCTTTTTTTGAATGGGATAATACACCCAGATATAAAAAGAAATCAAAAATATTTACAGGACTTTCTTTCGAACAAAAGAAAAAGAATCTTAAAATTCTAATGCAGGATGCTGTTAAAAATAATTCTCCTTATGTTTTTTTTAATGCATGGAATGAATGGTCAGAATCTGCATATTTAGAGCCTGATAAAAAATATGGTTATGCGCATCTTGACATTATTAAAGAAGTTACTGATGATTTAAAAAAGGAATTAAATCATCTCTAAGTATTTTAAATATAAAATAATGGATTTTTTAAATAGTTAAGTGAAAAAATCTTGAATTGATCAAAATTTTGATTTGGCAATATAAAAGTAAAGGGGTGTCTTGTATAACTGGTCTAAGTTATTTCATAAAATTTTAGCAAAATAAGATGTACGATATAGTTTGTAGTTTAGTAATTTATAAAAATGACAGAAAGCAACTTTTAGATGCCATTAACAGTTTTCTTAATACGGATCTAAAAGTGAGGTTGGTATTAATTGATAATTCCCCTAATGATGATTTAATCGACATAAAAAAAGATTCCAGAGTAGAGTATATTCATAATCCATCCAATCCCGGGTATGGTTCGACGCATAACATAGCCATAAGAAAGTATTCTGGGCAGACGAAGTATCATTTGATTTTAAACCCTGATATTTATTATGCCAAAGGTGTTATAGAGGATATTATCTCTTTTATGAACGGTGATGAAAATATTGGTTTAGTGATGCCTAAAGTTCTTTATCCGGATGGTAAGATTCAATACTTAGCAAAATTAATTCCCAGCCCTTATGTTTTTTTTGCCAGACGTTTTCTCCCATTAAAGAGCTTAAAGAAAAATATTTCAGATCGATTTGAATTGCGGTTTAGTGGATATGATACTATTATGGAAGTCCCTTATTTATCTGGTTGTTTTATGGTTTTTAGAACCGAAGTTTTAGAACAAATAAATGGATTTGATGAAAATATTTTTATGCATATGGAAGATTTAGATATCACCAGAAGATGTTATGATGCTGGTTTTAAAACTTTATTTTATCCAAATCAAATTGTTTATCATGATCATTTATTTAAATCGTTTTTGACAGTGGCAAATTTGAAAATGTACTTTACTTCCGCTTTCTACTATTATAATAAGTGGGGATGGTTTTTTGACAAAAAAAGAACTTTGATTAATAAAAAAACAATTAAAGCTATTGATTCCGCTAAAAGAAATAAATGATTTTTATGCTAGAAGTAAGTCACTTTTTTGAGAGTTATTTCTTGTTGAAAAAAAATAAAATTAAAAACATTAATAAAAAATGCAATCTATATGCTATCCAATTTATAAATTAAGGGATGGTTTTTAATAAAATTATATTATGCACATTGAAAAAACATTTATACAGGATTTAGTAATCGTAACTCCCAGAGTTTTTGAAGACTCAAGAGGGTATTTTTTTGAAGCCTACAATCAAGCTCAATTTCATGAAAATGGAATTGAATATCAATTTATACAAGACAATCAGTCTTTCTCTAAACGTGGGGTGATTCGCGGATTGCATTTGCAAATTAATCCTTTTGCGCAAGCTAAATTGGTGCGGGTCTTGGAAGGAGAAATTCTTGATGTAGCGGTAGATTTACGCAAAAACTCTGCTACTTATGGGCAGCATTTCAGTATCGTTTTAAGTGCCGAAAATAAAAAACAATTAATGGTACCTCACGGATTTGCACATGGTTTTTCGGTTTTGAGTGAAACAGCTTCGGTACTTTATAAAGTAGATCAATTGTATCATAAAGAAAGCGAAAGAGGGATTCGTTACGATGATCCTACTTTAGCCATTGATTGGCAAGTGAATCCTGATGAAGTAATTGTTTCTGAAAAAGATTTGATATTGCCGGGGTTTGATGAAATAGACTGGGAGTTTTAATTGGGTTTTGGGTTTAAAATTTTCGTTTAGCCCCATCCCTAAAGGGAGCCAAAAATTCAGAACATAAATTTGTCTCGAGACTAAGGAGAGGAGTTAATAGTGAGGAGTGAAAATTGAAAAGATTAAAAATTAAATGAAAAAAATATTAGTAACAGGAGCTACCGGACAGTTGGGTTCAGAACTGAAAGTGTTGTCTCGTACTTATTCGCAATTTGAATGGATATTTGCGGATAGAACCCAAGTTTCACTGGATAATTTAGAGGTGTTGCAAAACCAGTTGGTGGCAATTTCTCCAAATGTAATTTTGAATTGTGGCGCTTATACTGCTGTTGATAAAGCAGAAACCGAACAAGAATTAGCGGGTGTTATTAATCATTTGGCTGTTGGGATTATTGCCCAGTATGCTAAAGATCATTCCGTAAAACTAATTCATATTTCAACGGATTATGTTTTTGACGGTAACTCATCTGTTGCATTGACAGAAGAGGCTTTAACGGAACCTGTTAATGTTTATGGCGCCAGTAAAAGGGCGGGTGAGGTAGCTTGTTTAAAAGCAAATTCAGATGCTATTATAATTAGAACTTCATGGGTTTACAGTAGATTTGGAAACAATTTTGTAAAAACCATGCAGCGATTGTTACAAGAGCGCGATAGCATTAGTGTAGTCAATGACCAGATTGGATCCCCTACGTATGCTGCCGATTTAGCTCAAGCTATGATGACCATCGTAACCGCCAAAGAGTGGATTCCGGGAATTTATAACTATTCGAATGAAGGTGAAATCAGCTGGTATGAATTTGTTTTGGCTATTCAGGAAATTGGCGGTTATACTTGTGACGTGAGTGGTATTCCTTCATCAGCTTATCCTACGCCTGCGAAGCGTCCTGCCTATTCTTTATTGGATAAAAGTAAAATTAAAAAAGCTTATGGGATTACTATTCCAGATTATACCGAAAGTTTGAAAGAATGTCTAAATGATATAATTTCCGATTTATCTCGCTTTTAAAGGATGAAATTAAAAGAGGAACATACAATTTTCAGTTTATCCCGCCTCTAAAGGGAGCCGAAAATCCAGAACTTCTATTTTATATAAGATAAGTGTCTTTTGTAATTTATTTTTTGAGACCTTCAGGATTTTGGGGTAGATAAAAAATGAATTTCGGGAAGTTTTTTACTAAATAAAATAAATCGAATGTAAAAATATATGATAAAATGAAAAAAATATTAATCACAGGTGGTGCCGGTTTTATTGGGTCTCACGTACTACGACTTTTCGTTAACAAATATCCACAGTATCAAATTTTTAATTTGGATGCGCTGACTTATGCAGGGAATCTCGAAAATATTGTTGATATAGAAAAATCACCTAATTATACTTTTATAAAAGGAGATATCGTTGATGCCTCATTTATCGATGATTTATTTGCTGAACATCAATTTGATGGTGTTTTGCATCTAGCTGCTGAATCTCATGTGGATCGTTCTATCGCGGATCCATTATCTTTTGTAAAAACAAATGTTATTGGAACCATGAATTTGTTGAATGCAGCAAAGGCTACTTGGCAAGGAAATTATGATGGGAAACGTTTTTACCACATTAGTACCGATGAGGTTTATGGTAGTTTAGGTGCCGAAGGATTATTTACCGAGACGACTGCTTATGATCCTAATTCTCCGTATTCAGCTTCTAAAGCCAGTTCGGATCATTTTGTCAGAGCGTATGGTGAAACATATGGTTTACCTTATGTACTGACCAATTGTTCCAATAATTATGGACCATTTCATTTTCCTGAAAAATTGATTCCTTTATTTATCAATAACATCATTCAAAACAAACCTTTGCCTGTTTATGGCGATGGGAAATACACTCGTGATTGGCTTTTTGTAGAAGATCATGCCGTTGCCATTGATCTGGTTTTTCATGAAGGGAAAAACCATGATACGTATAATATTGGGGGTTTTAATGAATGGCAAAATATCGATTTGGTTAAATTGCTTTGCAAGATAATGGATGAGAAATTAGGAAGAGCTGTTGGAACATCAGAGCAATTAATTGCTTATGTAAAAGATCGTCCCGGACATGATTTGCGCTATGCTATTGATGCCACTAAGATAAATAAGGAGTTGGGATGGAAGCCTTCGGTTACTTTTGAGCAAGGACTGGAAAGAACTGTAACTTGGTATTTGGAAAACCAAACCTGGCTGAATAATATCACTTCCGGGGAATATGCTACGTATTACGAAAAACAGTATAATTAGTAATCAGTTTTCAGAAGGCAGTGTTCTGTAATTAGGTTTCATTATTTCGTTTATGTGAAGTATAAGTCAAAAATCAAAAGATTTTTTAGTATAAAAAAGCATACCCTTTGCGATGTATAGTCTTAGGGGTCAAAAAAAGTCAATATATGAAAGGAATTATATTAGCCGGAGGTTCCGGAACCCGTTTGCATCCCTTAACGCTTGCTATGAGTAAGCAAATGATGCCAGTTTATGATAAACCTATGATTTATTATCCGTTATCCACTTTGATGATGGCAGGTATAAATGAAATATTAATTATTTCCACCCCGCATGATTTGCCTAATTTCAAGAAATTATTAGGTGATGGCTCTTCTATTGGCTGTAAATTCAGTTATGCGGAACAGGCTATCCCTAACGGATTAGCACAAGCTTTTGTTATAGGGGAGGAATTTATCGGAAAAGACAGTGTCGCACTGGTCTTGGGGGATAATATTTTCTTTGGATCCAATATGGATGAGTTGTTGCAGTCTAATACCAATCCAGAAGGAGGGGTTGTTTTTGCTTATCATGTTTCAGATCCTGAACGTTATGGTGTTGTTGAATTTGATACTAATTTTAAAGCACTTTCCATAGAAGAAAAACCATTGGAACCTAAATCGAATTATGCCGTACCCGGGTTGTATTTTTACGATAATTCAGTTGTAGCGATTGCCAAAAATATCAAGCCAAGTGCCCGAGGTGAATATGAAATTACCGATGTGAATAAAGTATATTTAGAAAAAGGAGCTTTGAAAGTGGGCATTTTAAGCAGAGGAACTGCTTGGCTGGATACCGGAACTTTTAACAGCTTAATGCAAGCCGGACAATTTGTTCAAGTTATTGAAGAACGTCAAGGGTTGAAAGTGGGTTGCATCGAAGAAATTGCCTGGAGACAAGGTTTTATTACCGAGCAACAATTGAAAGATCTGGCTGAACCTTTGAAAAAATCGGGTTATGGGGAGTATCTTTTAGGATTGTTGAAGCATAAGTTGTAAGAATTGCAGATGGCAGTGTTCAGTAATCAGTGTTCAGAAAATACGTATAAGTTTAAGATTATTACATAGCATTTAAAACATGATATATATAGCGTTAATTATCTTATTGATTGGTATTGAGCTTTTTTATTTTAAAATTGCGGATAAATACAATATCATCGATAAGCCTAATAGCAGATCATCCCATACTTCTGTTACTTTAAGAGGTGGAGGCATTATTTTTCCAATAGCGATCAGTATTGCTTTTTTCTTGGGATACGTTTCTTGGGCTGTAACACTTGCTGTGGGATTAGTTGCAGTAGTTAGTTTTATTGACGATATTAAACCTTTGTCTCAGTTACCTCGATTTGTTTCACATATAATTGCGGTTGGGTTGGTTTTTTATGACTTGCACTTATTTTCAGAAGCATTGTGGCTGCTTCCTATTGTATTTGTATTACTGATTGGTTGGGTTAATGCCTTTAATTTTATGGACGGTATTAATGGTATCACCGTTTTGTATGCATTAACGGCTATAGTCAGTTTTTCTTTTTTACCGACTAACGAAACCAGTTTGCCATTATTAATTACGATGGGATTGTCTTGTGTTGCTTTTGGATTCTTTAATGTTCGAAAAAAAGCTAAAACTTTTGCGGGTGATGTGGGTAGTATCAGTATGGCATTGTTTTTAGGCTATTTCATGATAAAAACCATTATTGATTCGGGGCAATTAGGGTATATTTTATTCTTTTGTGTTTATGGTATTGATGCCATTATTACTATCATTAATAGATTACTTCAGAAAGAAAATATTTTTCAACCGCACCGCTCTCATTTGTATCAATATTTAGCCAATGAAATGGGATATTCCCATATTTTGGTAGCCTTTATTTATGCAGGATTTCAATTGGTAATCAATGCATTCGTTGTTTATATGAATATTAAGGGTTATCTCACTTTGTTTTTTACGGGTGCGTTTTTATTGATGCTGGCTCTTATTTATCTCTTTGTTCGAAAGCGTATCATTCGTAAAATGGTTCTGAAAAATTCTTAGTTAGTGATTGTCATAAAATTGTATCGAGAAATATTGGGAGAAAACGCTTCTCTATACAGTTTTATAAAAACGATAGCGCTAATTTATAAAATAGAACTGACTAAAATTATCCTCAAAAACTAATTAGACTCCCCCAACGGGTAGTATTACTATAATTTCTGTGTTTTTTTAATTTTTAGAAGATGCGTAAAAATAGAATTTGGCTTTCATCACCTCATATGGGGGGCAGTGAGCAACGTTACATACAAGAAGCCTTTGATTCTAATTGGATTGCTCCCGTTGGGACTCATATAGCTAATTTTGAAAGTGATTTAGAAACTTATTTGGGTTCTGGTCATGTTGCTGCTTTAAATTCAGGGACTGCTGCCATTCATTTGGGATTAATACTATTAGGCGTTCAGGCTGGTGATACAGTCATTTGCCAAAGCATGACTTTTGCTGCTTCAGCCAATCCTATTTTGTATCAAGGAGCAACACCTATTTTCATTGATAGTGAGCCGGAAACCTGGAATTTATGCCCTATTGCTTTGGAAGAAGCTATTATTGCAAGTATTGGTAATGGAAAAAAACCAAAAGCAATACTAACAGTCCATTTATATGGCGTTCCCTATAAAATTGATGAAGTGCGAATAGTTGCCGATAAATATTCGATTCCTATTCTTGAAGACAGCGCCGAAGCTTTAGGGAGCAGTTATAAAGGTCAAAAGTGCGGTACTTTTGGAGATATAGGAGTTTTCTCTTTTAATGGGAGTAAGATTATAACGACATCCGGAGGAGGAGCGATTGTAACCCATACAATAGCACTAAAAGACAAAGCTGTTTTTTTAGCTACGCAAGCTAAAGATAATGCCCCTTATTATCAGCATAGCGAAATAGGATATAATTATAGAATGAGTAATATTTGTGCCGGTATTGGCAGGGGGCAAATGGAAGTTTTGGATAATCATATTGTTTTGAGAAGGGAGATGCATGCGTTTTATGTTGCATTATTCAAGGATATCGAAGGGGTTACTGTTTTTACGGTTCCGAATTCGAATTATTTTGCGAATTATTGGTTGAGCACCATTCTAATCAATCCTTTGGAAACGAATGGAATTACCAGTGAGGATTTAAGACTGGCATTTTACGAAGAAAATATTGAATCCAGACGTTTATGGAAACCCATGCACCTGCAGCCAATTTTTCATAATTATCAGTATTATGGCACTACAATTGCCGAAACGCTCTTCAATACGGGACTTTGTTTGCCATCAGGATCTAATCTAACCCAAGAGGATTGTGCGGCTATTAAATCGATTGTTTTGAAATTATTTAAAAAGTAAAAAGAGACCAGAACTAAATGAAATATAAATTCTTACAAATTTGATTGGTGAAATTTTTATGTTTTTATTGTGTTTGTAATTGAATTGGTTTGATTAGTTTTCTTTTTTCAAATTATTTAGTAGTATTTTTGTTTAACTGAAAAGCTATAATATTATAAAAAATATAAATTTTGAGTACTACTAAAAACTCTGGTTCCACGTCGGTAAGCTCTAATTTTTTTTCAAGAGAAAACTTGAAATTCAGCATTCATAACTTGAGCTATCTTCCCAGATGGATTATTGTTATGATGGATTTTTCGGTTTTAGTTGTATCGTTTTTTTTTACTATTCTAATATTCAAAGGGACAGGATTAGATTACATTGTAACCCCACATACTTTTCGGTTTATAGCCGGTTTTTTTGGTGTTAATGTTTTCTTTTTTTGGTTGTTTAGGACTTATTCCGGAATTATTAGGCATTCCTCGTATATTGATGCGGTAAAGCTTTTGTTTTCGCAAATGGCGGTGCTCATCATATTTCTTTTTTTTAATTTTTCTTATGAGTTGTTGTATGGACAGAAAGCCTTTTTAAATACGGCTATTTTTATCAATATCGTCCTCTCTTTTTGTGGGCTATTTTTATACCGTGTCATCATAAAACAGACTTTTGAACTTTATTTTTCAGATCAAGGAACGAATAAATTAATACGAACCATTATTTATGGTACTGATGCCAATGCCATATCAGTTGCGAATGCTTTAAAATTTGAAACTCCTTCCCGTTTTAAAATTGTTGGGTTTGTAGACAAGAATAACCAAAATGCCACCAAACGGATGTTGGATTTGCCAATTTTGGTTAAAAAGAAAAAATTGCCACCATTGATGCGTTCTGTTAATGCACAGGCTGTTATTATAGCAGATAAAAGTTTGTCTAAAGAGGAACAATTAATTATTGTTGATCAATGTTTAGAATTCAACTATACCGTATACACGGTGCCTTTGATTTCGGATTGGGAAAATCAAAAAGAGATTTCGCAAAAAGTAAAAAGTATCCAAATTGAAGATTTGTTGGAAAGAAAGCCTATTGTTTTGGACAGCAAATTAATCTCTAAGCAATTAAAAGATAAGACTATATTGATTACCGGTGCGGCAGGATCTATAGGAAGTGAAATTGTACGTCAGGTATTGATTTTCAATCCTAAGACCGTAATTATTTTGGATCAAGCTGAAACACCTTTGCATCATATGTGTTTAGAAATGAAAAGTTCAGGTTCAAATTCAGCGATTTATACCGTTATTGCCGATGTAAGAAATAAAGAAGCCATGAATAATGTTTTTAGGTTGCATCAACCTCAAGTTGTTTTTCATGCCGCAGCTTATAAACACGTGCCTTTAATGGAAGAAAATCCTTCTCAGGCCATTTTGACCAATATAGAAGGAACTAAAAACCTTGCTGATCTTTCCTGTTTTTATAATGTGAAAAAATTTGTGATGGTGTCCACTGATAAAGCAGTGAATCCCAGCAATGTAATGGGAGCCAGTAAGCGAATCGCTGAAAAATATGTGCAATCGTTACAATTTAAAAATACGAATACCATAACGAAAAATACCACGAAGTTTATTACCACTCGTTTTGGAAATGTTTTAGGTTCGAATGGATCCGTAGTGCCTTTGTTTACCAAACAAATTGCTAATGGTGGTCCGGTTACGATTACACACCCTGATATTATTAGGTATTTTATGACCATACCCGAAGCTTGTCAACTGGTTTTAGAAGCCGGAGCTATGGGTAATGGTGGAGAGATTTACATTTTTGATATGGGAAAACCCGTTAAAATTATTGATTTGGCCAAAAAGATGATTAAGTTGGCTGGATTTATACCAGATAAAGAGATTAAAATACAGATTGTAGGATTAAGGCCAGGTGAAAAATTATATGAAGAGTTGCTTAACGATACTTCAAAAACGTTACCTACTCATCATGATAAAATTATGATAGCAGAAGAAATTTTAGATGATTTTGAAGCTTTAAATATTGACATTAATGAACTTATAGGGATTGCCAATAACTTTGATAATGATGCTATTGTATCTAAAATGAAGAAAATAGTACCGGAGTTTAAAAGTATGAATTCCGCATTTGAGTTGTTAGATAAGTAATAATTCCTTCATAACGGTTTGCTCAAAAAAAGGGTACAAAGAACTATTCTTTGTACCCTTTTTTTAGTTTAAAAATAGTGCTCAATTTGAACTTATTCTAATGGTGAAGGTATAGTTTGTACAACGGTTCTCGATACAATTTTATAAAAACGCTATCGCTACTTTATAAAATCACTCGAACTGACCCTTCGATAAAACTCAGGGCAGGCAATTGCTGTTTAGAGAAGTTTTATTTCTAAAAAACGAATTATTCAAACTTGAAAAACTGATTGTTGGCAATTATTTCTTTTAGTGGTGCTGTATCTTTTATTTTTATTTTTTGGTTAAAAGAAGCAATGTGGCTGTCATGATGTACATCAGAACCCACATAATTATACATTCCTTTTTGTAGCAATTGCTCCGCTATTTTAGTGATTTCAGTGCCATAATAACCTACAACTGCCAATAAGTTTAACTGAAATAAACAACCTGCTCTTTTTAGTTTTATGTATTCATTAAAATTGTTATGGTAGAATAAATAGCGTTCCGGGTGTGCTAATACCGGAATGTATCCCGCGACCTGTAAGTCAAACAGTATCGAATACAATTGGATAGGCGCATTGATATAGGACATTTCGACCAAAACATAATTGTCTTTCAACGTCAATAAATCGTGCGATTGAAAAAGTTTCACAAACTGATCGTCCATCAAGTATTCAGCAGCCGCTTTAAAAGGAACCGTGATTTCCTGTTCTTTTAGTTTGGATTCCGTTGTTTTGGCATTTGATAGAATTTGTTCGTGTGTATTGTCCCAAACGTGTTGAATAATATGTGGAGTAGTAATAAACGCTGTAACGCCAAATCCTTGAAGTGCTTTGGTTAGTCTTAAAGTATCCTCAAAAGTTCTGGCACCATCATCAATACCCGGCAAGAGATGCGAGTGAATATCGATATGGTTGTCCGGAATGAGATCCTTAAGTACGGGTTTTGATTTGAATAGTGAAAACATGGTGCAAAGGTAGAAAAAAGTAATCAGTATTGCGTGTTCCGTATTTAGTATTCAGTTTACAGATTTTAGTGATCAGAATTGAATTTGCCAGAATTGACGAGCTAATTGTGTAATCACTCCTTCATCTAGAGGACAAATTTTCTTGATTAAAAAAATTGAATTACGTGATTCGCCAGTTCGCTCTTTCAAGCTGAGATAATGTTTTTTGATTTAAGATTTTTAATCGTAAAGTGTAACAGTCACTTGTGCCGTTTGATGTGTATCATCTCTTATCGTAAAGTTGCTTTGTAACGATAAATACCCTGCCAGTCGTAATTCGTTTTTTGAAAATGATTTTCGTCAGAAAAATGTACTGCGAATTAGAAAATTGGTATTGAAACGGTTCTCGATACATTTTTGTTTCATTTTTACTAGACAAAATCACGAAGCATCGGGACGAACTGACGTTTTGAATAATCCTAACTAGCGGGTTATAAATAATAAATTTTTATTTTTTTAAGTGTTTCTTATTCTTTACGTAATTTATAGCTCCTCCTTTTAAGATTAGTTCAATTTGGCGGTCACTTATGTTTAAAACGAGCGGAATTTCTATTTGTTTTCCAATTACTTTCGCAATCAAAACGTTCCTGTTTTTTATTGCTAATCTTAGTCCTTCGACTCTTACTATATCCCCCTGTTCCAGTTTGTCAAAATCATCTTTATTTTGGAATTCGAAAGGGATAATACCAAAGTTAATCAGGTTTTGCCAACCGATTCGTGCATACGATTTTGAAATCGTAAACAGCTGGCCTAAATATCTTGGAGCCAATGCTGCATGCTCTCTGCTGGATCCCTGTGCGTAATTTTCGCCTGCTATTACACAAAAGCCTTTGTACTTGTTTTGGTTTTCTATTGCCCGATCGTAAAAGTGGTGGTCAATCACATAATAAGAATATTTGCTGATTTCGGGAATATTGGAGCGTAATGGCAATACATCGGCACCCGCTTTTAGTATTTCATCTGTAGAAATGTCATCTCCCATTTTTAAAAGAATGGGGATTTCCAATTCGTCCGGAAGTTCCCCAAATTCGGGAAGGGTTTTTATATTAGGTCCTTTAATTAATTCAAGCGATTTTCCATTGGGAGCAATCAGCATTTGCTGGTTCACTTTAATAGTATCCAGTTCTTTCCATTTTGGATACCCAATATTGAATTGTTTCTCAAGATCTCTTGGGTCGGTAATCTTTCCTGTGAGAGCAGCTGCAGCTGCCGTTTCCGGGCTGCAAAGGTATACTTGGTCATCAAGTGTTCCAGAACGCCCCGGAAAATTACGGGGCATTGTGCGGAGACTAATGCTATTGGTAGCTGGAGCCTGCCCCATGCCAATACAACCCATACAGCCCGATTGATGGACGCGGGCACCAGCAGCAATCAAGGAAGCAAGTGCCCCCATTTCGGTCAAGTTTTGTAATATCTGACGTGTGGAAGGGTTGACATCAAAGGAAACCTCAGGAGATGTAAATTGGCCTTTTACAATTTGGGAAACAATCCAGAAATCACGAAGTCCCGGATTGGCTGATGAACCCAATACCACTTGTGCTACCGGTCTGCCACTCACTTCTCTCACGGGGACTACATTCCCCGGACTACTGGGAATTGCAATTAAAGGTTCTAGCTCAGATAAATTAATTTCTTCATTATGATCATAAGTAGCCCCTTCATCTGCTTTCAATTCCATCCATTGTTCTTCCCGTCCTTCTTTTCGAAGAAACTCTTTTGTGATTTCATCAGAAGGGAATATGGAAGAAGTGGCACCCATTTCGGCACCCATGTTTGCAATTACGTGTCGGTCCCAAGCACTCAGGTGTTGCAGTCCCGGACCATAATATTCTAAAATATATCCTCGTCCGCCATTTACATCGTAACGTCTTAACATTTCTAAAATTACATCTTTTGCACTGACCCAGTCCGGTAATTTGCCCGTGAGTTTAATGCCCATGATTTTTGGCATCTTTACAAAATAAGGCTCGCCTGCAGCAGCAAGAGCCACATCTAATCCACCGGTACCAATGGCCAGCATTCCTATCCCACCACCTGCACAAGTATGGCTGTCTGAACCTAATAGTGTACTACCGGGTTTGCCAAATCGTTCCATGTGTACGGCATGGCTGATTCCATTCCCCGGTCTGCTGAACCAATATCCAAAGCGGGCAGCAGCCGATTGAAGAAAAAGATGATCGTCCATATTTTTGTAATCGGTCTGCAGTAGATTATGATCGACATATTGAACAGCGACTTCCGCTTTGGTTCTTTCTAATTGAAAAGCTTCCAGTTCAAGCATAATTAAGGTTCCAGTAGCGTCTTGCTGCAGCACATGATCAATCTTCAATCCAATTTCGCTTCCCGGTTTCATTTCACCTGAAAGAAGATGACTGCTAATCAATTTTTGGCTTATGTTTTGATTGTTCATGATCGTTTTTAAATTGATTGTAAATAGTATAATTGTCTTATTATAAGTATTTTAAATCTAAATTTTAGTGTATTAAAGTTACTCATTTTTAACTTATGTTGACTTGTATTTATTTCTTTTATAACATTGTTTTTTAATTTTCGTTTTGCCCCAGCCCTAAAGGGAGTCGAAAATTGAGAAGTTGTTTTTTAATTTTCGTTTTACCCCAGCCCTAAAGGGAGTCGAAAATTTAGAACTTTCCGTTTAATTTTCGTTTTACCCCGGCCCTAAAGGGAGTCGAAAATTTAGAACTTTCCGTTTAATTTTCGTTTTACTCCGGCCCTAAAGGGAGCCGAAAATTGAGAAGTTGTTTTTTAATTTTCGTTTTACTCCGGCCCTAAAGGGAGCCGAAAATTGGGGATTTGTTTTTTAATTTTCGTTTTGCCCCAGCCCTAAAGGGAGTCGAAAATTGGGAATTTGTTTTTTAATTTTCGTTTTACCCCAGCCCTAAAGGGAGTCGAAAATTTAGAACTTTCCGTTTAATTTTCGTTTTACCCCGGTCTTGAAGGGAGTCGAAAATTGGGACTTTCTGTTTAAATTTCGTTTTACCCCGACCTTAAGGGGAGCCGAACGATACTTTGCTTTTAAGAAGAGAAGGCCGGTACAAATAAGTACCGGCCTTCTGATAAATTATCAAGTAAATGAATATATAAGACTACTTTATTTTTAAGGTTTGTATTGGAGTGTTCCAGCCACTAATCTCAATTTCGGCTTCTATATTGTTAAGGTTTTCATATTCTAATTCAATGCTTTTCTCTTCACCAGGAACCAGAGAAATGTAGTTGTCACTATAGAAAGTGGGCAATACACGTTCGCTGGTTTTAGCGTCTAACAATGAGATTCTGTTGAAAAAAGAAATAGTATTTTTTTCATTGTTTTTTACTGTAAGCGCTATGGTGTTATAACTTATTTTTTTTGCAGAAGTTTGTAACGGTGCGCTTGCGATGGTTTGTAAACCGCTATAATTCCCTTTTTCATCTGCTAGCCAGTAGAAGTTATCACTTATAATTTCTTGTTTTAAGTTAAGCAACTGAACGGATAAAAACAGGCCTTCTTTTGCGGTTAGAGCTGCTATTTTGTCTTTAAGAGACAGTATCAATCGTGTACTTGATGGTTCTGTGTATGTGAAAACTTGTGTGAGTAACTGGCTGTTTCCTTTCATGTCATAAGATGTAATTCGCAGCATTACGTCATGCTGAGGTACAAAAGTGTTGTTCACAATCATAATGTCTCCTTTAACAGGATTGTACATGGCGTGTAGTGGTTCGCTTCCTTTGCGAGTACCATATAAACAAGCGTTTGGATCCAGGTAGTAATCATACATTTGACCACGAAGCGCTGTCCAAGGGTTTTGCGTTTTCCAAATGATGGTTCCTGTATACCAGTCCCACATATGCGCACTGAATCCTTCCATTAATCCACGGTATTGGTCGTAGTTTACCAACTGTGCTTTAGTGGCAAAGTCATCCATATCCGTTGGTGTTCCGTATGGTTTTAAGGTGTTCCCGTAAGCTATGTATTTATGATAAGTCCAAGCTTCGTCTTCTACTTTTTCGGTACCTTTCATTTCTTGCGGAATCACCTGATTTTTCTTTGGAAGAAAGCGTTTCAAAGAAACAGCATCGCCTGTGCCTACTGAGCCTATTTCGGAATTAAACGGCCAGGTGCGTTCTTCCCAAAAGGTGGCAATATCCTGTATTCCATAAGGTCCATCACCATTACCTCCTTTAAAGTTAAATGACATTTCATCGGAATTAGAATAGTCTATAAACCAACGCGTACCATCTAATTTTGGTAAAATTTCATTTTTAAGGGAATGTAGAATGTCAGCAGAAGGAGTAATCTCATTGCCACCACACCAAATGGCCAGAGAAGGGTAGTTGCGTATCATTTTGACCATATCTTCTGCAGATTCCGTAAACAATTGATGGTCCTCTGGATAGTTTCTTCGGGTCCATTGGTCTTCTTTTTTCATTGGATCTACCCATCGACCATTGCAATCTCCAGAAACCCAGAAATCTTGAATGACCAGTAAACCGTATTTATCACAGGCTTCGTAGAACTCAGGGCGTTCCGTTAAGGAACCTCCCCAGATTCTAAGCAAGTTCAGATTCATATCTCTGTGGAAACGAATTTCGGTATCGTATCGTTCTTTGGATAAACGCAACATCGCGTCAGACATAATCCAGTTTCCACCTTTTATAAATATTTTTTGTCCGTTTACTGCAATTTGTCTGCTTTGCGTATGTGTATTCCAAGTGGTTTGGATTTCCCGTACACCAAAATGTACCGGTTCACTATCCAATGTTTTTCCGTCAGCAATAAATTTAATATCAATAGCATAGGAATCTTGTTTTCCATACCTATTTGGCCACCATAATTTAGGGTTTTTCATGATAAAATCCGGGAAGCTCACTTCTGTGGTTGTAAGGGCTTTAAGAATTGCTTTTTGGGTAACAAGGGTTCCGTCTAACGTATATTGAATTGTTCCGCTTACATCGGTAGCCGCGCTGTTTTCTAATTCGGCCGACACTTTTAGCGTTGCTGGTTGTTGCGGCCCTTCAGGCAAACGAACACCATCTACCAAAGTAATAATATGTGGGTTTTTTACATTTATAGCACCCGTTTTTTCAATAAAAACTTTGTCCCAGATTCCTGTATTTCTGTCTCGTATGGGCTGTATCCAATCCCAACCTGCCACATATTGTGATGATACGTTTTTAGCAATGGTTCCGTCCCCACCTTGTCCGCCATTAGGATTTCCTACTTCATCTACAGGATGTACTAACACCGCCAGTCTGTTTTTACTGTTGGCATTAAGAAATTTGGTAATGTTAAATGTTTTTCGCAGATACATCCCTTTGTATGTTTCTTTGTTTACTTTGGCACCATTGATAAAGATATCTACACTGTAATTGATACCTCGAAATGTTAGCCAAACCTGTTCGTCTTTTTTGGCAGTTTCGGTAAAATCTTTTGAGAACCAGTAGGTATAATATTCACGTCCGGTTTCGTAAATGTCCTTTATTTTTTCGTTGTTCATTCCGTAAAAAGGATCGGGTACTTCCTTGTTATTTAGCAAGGTTGTTAATACAGTTCCCGGCACCGTTGCGGGCATCCATTTTTTTAAAGAATAGGATGTTTTGGAAATTTCAAATCCGTCTGCTGTTGTTTTTTTAATGGGGTTGCAATACCAGCCAGTATTGAGTTCGTATTTAGTTTGTGCTGTTGTAAATTGATTGAAAAACAATACGGTAGCAATCAAAATAAATGATAGATTTATTTTTTTCATAAAATATGTTGGTTTTATTTCGGTTGGATAAATTTAGAAAAGAGTGTTTGTAACTAAGAAATAATTCGACCAATAGCATGATTGAGACAATTAAGGGGTGTTTTTTTAGTTTTTGGATGTATAACAAATCTTAAGATGGGATAATGAAAACAAACCTACCAGTTATAAAATTATAGAGAGAGGATGAATTGTCATTGTTATTTATGCAAGGAATAGTATATTCGCTGGAAAACAACTCTTATTATCATATGGGCTTTGTCTCCATACTGTTAGTTAGAGCCGCGAAGCGTATCCAGAAGTTTCATTTTTTATATTAGTTCTGATTCTACACATTGATTAAGTAGCAGGTATTACTAGAAAATAAATACGATACGATGCCCTTTTTAAGGAAATACCAGTACAAATTATTTATATTTGCTTCGAAATGATATTGTTTAGTTAATAGAAGTGAAAGTCTTTCGACTGCGCTTGAGATGACAAAATTAACATTAGGATTTTAGCATAAACCAATGAACCAACCCGAACATACCAATACCACGTGGCTGTTTGAAATAACACCTAAAAATAAATTCTTCTCACTGAACCTTAAGGAAGTTTGGCAATACCGTGATTTGCTTATGCTTTTTGTAAAAAGAGATGTAGTGACGGTTTATAAACAAACTGTTTTAGGACCACTGTGGTATCTGATACAACCTTTGTTTACTTCTGTAACTTTTACTATTATTTTTAATAATGTTGCAGGGATTGATACGGGAACGGTGCCTCCGTTTTTGTTTAATTTAGCTGGGATTACGGTATGGAATTATTTTACGGCTTGTTTAAATGGAACTTCTGATACTTTCAGGAGTAATGCAGGAATTTTTGGTAAAGTCTATTTTCCAAGAATTATTGTTCCGTTATCCATTGCGATTTCTAATTTATTAAAACTTGGAATTCAATTTTTCATATTTATAGCCTTTTATCTTTATTATTACTTTCAAGGTGCCGGGATTAGTTTAAACGAAGCTTCTGTATTTTTTCCTGTGCTTGTAGTTATGATGGGTGTTTTAGGATTGGGTTTAGGAATGTTCATCTCTTCTTTGGTAACCAAATACAGGGATTTTAGTAATCTAATCGGTTTTGGTGTACAATTATTGATGTATTTGTCAGCAGTCATGTATCCTATGGCATTAATCAAAGAAAAACTGCCTACTTATGGTTGGCTTGTTCAATACAATCCATTGGCGTATGTGATTGAAACAACCCGTTATATGTTGCTGAATGTAGGGCACATTTCCATTTGGGGATTGGGTTACACGTTTGTGATAACTTTAGTGGTTTTTTTAGTGGGTGTGTTGATTTTTAATAAAACGGAAAAGAGTTTTATTGATACGGTTTAGTATTCAGAAGGAGTATTGAGATTACAAATTGTCAATCACCTTATTACACGAATGAATTATTTCAACTTTGAAAAAAGACATTATATTAAAATCCGAAAATATCTAAAAGCAATACCGCTTGGAACGGATAATCACGGATTTATTTAAATTAACAACTAATAAAATAATATATTATAATGCCATTAAAAAAATATATAAAGAGTGTAATTAATAAATTGCCATATATCAAGGTATTATATGAAATAAGTTTAGATAGTCGTTATCCTGGGGGGCATTACTATTCTCCCATAATCTCAATAGAAGAGATAAAAAAAAGAGAATTTGAAATATGGAAAAATGCTGATGAAGATGGAATTCGAGGAGTTGAATTGAGAACTGGAGAGCAAATAAAATTGATTCAGCAATTTACAAAATTCTATGAAGAAATCCCTTTTAAATCTGAAAAACAATCTAATGTCAGGTATTATTTTGAAAACGAATATTATTCTTATACAGATGGAATTATTCTTTATTCAATGATAAAATACTTTGAACCAAAAAGAATAATTGAAATTGGGTCAGGGTTTTCTTCAGCAGTTATGCTTGATACAAATCAGTTGTTTTTTAATAATCAAATTGATTTGACATTTATAGATCCTTATCCGGAAAGATTATATTCACTAATGACAGAATCCGATAAGAAACAGACCACAGTAATCGAAACGGATGTTCAATTAATTCCGTTAGATGTTTTTCGAAAACTAAAAGGCAGAGATGTTTTATTTGTTGATAGTACACATGTTACTAAAACGGGAAGTGATGTAAATTATATTTTATTTGAAATTTTACCAATACTTGAAAGTGGAGTTTTAATTCATTTTCATGATGTTTTTTACCCTTTTGAATATCCAAAAGAGTGGGTTTTTAAAGGATTTAATTGGAATGAGGACTATATCTTAAAAGCATTTTTAATGTATAACGATAAATTTGAAATTAAACTATTTTCAGAGTATTTACATAAACATCATAAAGATTCATTTAGAGATTTACCCTTAAGTTATAAAAATACGGGAGGGAATTTATGGATTCAAAAAAAATAATTTTTTTTTAAAAGAATAGGATTCAAGTCAACAATGAAAAAAGATATTATCTTAAAAGCCGAGAATATTTCTAAGCAATACCGCTTGGGGCAGGTAGGTACTGGTACTATGGCACACGATTTAAACCGTTGGTGGCATCAGGTACGAGGCAAAGAAAACCCATATTTGAAAATAGGGGATACCAATGACCGCACTACAAAAGGCAACAGTGATTATGTTTGGGCGTTGCAAGACATTAATTTTGAAGTGGAACGTGGTGAAGTTTTAGGAATTATTGGTAAAAATGGTGCTGGAAAATCGACTTTGTTAAAAATATTATCACGCGTTACAGCACCTACAACGGGAAGTATTAAGTTTGGAGGGCGTGTAGCCTCATTGCTTGAAGTGGGTACTGGATTTAACGGAGAAATGACAGGTAGAGAAAATATTTATCTGAATGGTGCCATTTTAGGGATGAATAAGAAAGAAATTACCTCAAAACTAGATGAAATCATAGATTTTTCAGGCTGTCAGCGCTATATCGACACCCCTGTAAAGCGATATAGTACCGGGATGTATGTGCGACTCGCTTTTGCCGTTGCTGCATTTCTAGAGCCTGAAATTTTGATTATCGATGAGGTTTTGGCTGTGGGTGATGCGGAGTTCCAGAAGAAAGCCATTGGTAAGATGCAGGATATTTCGAAAGAAGGTGGTAGAACGGTTTTATTTGTGAGTCATAATATGGCGGCTGTGAAACAGTTGTGTACAAGGGGGATTGTTTTAGAAAATGGTAGCGTTGTATTTGATGGTAAAATTGATAGTGCAATTGAGGTATATTTAAATGATTCGAATAATAATGCATCTAGAAAATGGGATATATCTCAAGCACCAAGTTGTGATTTTGTTAAATTGATAGAAGCTAGAGTTTTAAATAGTGACAAAAAAATCACAATAAACCATTCTGTAATTGATGATATTGTTATTGAATTTACTTATGAAATTACTAAAGAAAATCAATTTTTCACACATGGGTTTAACTTGTTTAATAATCATAATATACATATTTTGAGTTCCCATGATAAAGATTCTTTAACTTTAAAAAAACCTTTATCTATAGGAGTTCATTCAAAAAGTATTACCATTCCAGGTAATTTTTTAGCTGAAAGTGGTTATTCGTGTAGTTTTGCAATTATGCGTTACAATCCATTTCATATTGAATTTCACGAAATGAATATTGTAGGTTTTAATGTTATTGATGAAATGGGAGAAAAGTCTGTTAGAGGGAGTTATTCAGGCGGATTCCCGGGAATAGTTCGGCCATTATTAAATTGGGAATAAATAATTGGATTGATAAATTAAGCTATATAATTTATAAAAACCATTTTTTAAAGAAGGTAGGTTTTTATAAACTGTCCAAAATAGAGGGGTGATTAGAAATTGTTTGATATGTTTGAAAAAAAAATATTCAATCAAAGGGTATTAAAAAATAAATTATTTTATTATGATTGAAACAAATGTTTTAGAAGAATTATTTTGTCAGAGACAAGAAACAAAAGCACTTTCAGAAATTTTATGTTATAAGGGTTGTGAGCGTTGGTTATATGGATATATGTTAGAACAGGTTGAGGAAGAACATTTAAGAAGATATAAATTTGCAGTAGAAATTGTAAAAGATAAAGTGGTTTTAGATGTAGCTTCAGGATGTGGGTATGGTTCGTATCTTTTGGCAGTTGAAGGAAAAGCTAAAAAAGTATTTGGTCTTGATATAAGTGAGGATGCTGTAAGATATTCTAATTATAGATATAGTCATGAAAATATTTCTAGAGTTGTTGGAGATGCTACTGAATATAAATTTATTGAAAAATATGATGTTATTACAAGTTTTGAAACTGTAGAACACATTGCTGATTACGAAAAATATTTAGGTAATATTGAACAAGTTTTATTAAAAAAGGGCCTTTTAATTATATCAACGCCTATTGTTAATATAACTACAACAAAACCATATAATCCTCATCATGTAATTGAATGGAATTATATTGATTTTCATAAACTCATGAGTAAATATTTTAATGTAAAGGAAGTGTATTTCCAAAATATTGTCCTTTTTAGTGACTTTAAAAAACAATCTTTTTTTGATAAAATTTTAAAAAAATTAAAAATTAAAAAATTTAAATATAGAAATAAAATACCTTTTGAGAAGTATGAGAAACAATATGATTTAGCTGATATTAAATCTGGTTTTCAAATGCTTGTCTGCGAAAAAAAAATAATACTTTAAATGATATAAACTTAAAACATGTATCCATTAGTAACTGTAATGATTGCTACCTATAATCAATCAAAGTATATTTTACAGGCTGTAGAAAGTGCCTTGAATCAGGATTATAGTAATATAGAAATTATAGTATCTGATGACAGCTTAAATGATGATACTAAAATTGTTCTTGAGAAATATGTAAATTTTAAAAATTTTGCATACTATAAAAATGATAAAAATATTGGTAGAATAAAAAACTACAGAAAGCTTCTTTATGATTTATCTAATGGTAAATATGTTATAATGCTGGATGGAGATGACTTCTTTATTGATAATAGACATATTAGTAAAGCAGTTTCTTTTTTTAATAAGGATGAAAAAATAGTAGTAGTAGGGGCTGGAATTAATTTTTTTTACGAAAAGGATAATTTTAATAAAGAGCTAAAAATTACAGAAGCTAACCATATATTTGAGGGGAAAGATATTTTTAAAGTCCCTCAGTTTTTAGCAAATCATCAAACTTCAATTTATAATAGAAAGCTAGCATGTGAATTGGATTTTTATAGACATCCATCAATGGGGTCTGATTCTGAATCCCTTTTTAGATTGTATTTGCGTGGAAGAGTTGTTTATTTGCCTTCTATTTCATCTACATGGAGAATTCATGAAGAGAACACAACTTTTATTAGAGATATAAAACTTCAAATAAAAGAATTAGATTTTATAGATAGTATTGCTTTTGATGCTATGGCATTTTTAAATCCAATTATTATAAATAAATGGAAAAAGTTCATGTATCAAGCAATGGCTAATCATATTTATAGTATAGTTTTAAAGTCAAAAGATATTAAATTATTGATTTTTATCCAAATAAAGTTGTTTGAATACATTAGCGTAAAAAAGAACGCTAAGCAAATTTTAAGAATCTTAAAAGAAAAATTAAATGATTCATCAATTACCGAATGTATTCATGGAAAAAGAAGTTAGTGGGGTTTATTTCTAGAATAAAAGGTGTATTTAGAAAAGTTGAATAATTACATTATTCTTGTTTATAATTTAAAATTTAATATTGCTTACTAATGAAGAACTTAATTAAAAAAATATTAAAACTTATATATCAATATTTTTTTGTTGAAGAGAAAACAAAAGAGCATACAATAATTGGTTTGACAATTGGTGAAAACACAGATAATAAAGCTATAATTACTGTGAAGTATCCTGAAAAATCTAAAATTGATATAGGGAATGATTGCTTAATTTATGGTAATATTTCGACGGAAACAGCAACAGCAAAAATCAGTATCGGTAATAATGTATTTATTGGGAATTCAACAATATTTGCTACTGTAGAAATTATTGTGGAGGATGACGTATTAATTTCATCAGACTGTTTGATACAGGATTCGGATAATCATAATTTAAGTAGAAAAATTAGAAAAAAAGACTGTGCTGATTGGAAGGAGAGAGGAATACAACAGTGGGAATATGTGCAATGTAAGCCAATAAAAATATGTAAGGGTTCTTGGATAGGAGCAAAATGTATAATATTAAAAGGGGTAACAATTGGCGAAGGAGCAATAGTTGGTGCTGGTAGTGTTGTAACAAAAAATGTAGACCCCTATACTATTGTAGCAGGTAATCCCGCTAAATTTATAAAAAATGCATTACCTTAATAATTAAGGCTTATATTAATAGGACTTAAAAAGAAAGATAAGTTACATTATATCCCTAATTAAATAAGTTTTATAATTTAAAAATAATAAATGCAATCTAAACCAGAACTACTCGTTTTTAGTATCTATTTAATGGGTGGAGGAGCAAGTTTTCATAGAAATATGATCAGCAATCGTCCAGACGATTTTTTTGATATAAAATGTATTTATCTTAATCCATTACATTGGAATGCTAAAAGAAGTGACGATGTAGTATTGGATATAAATAATATTGTTTTTGATTTTTCTGAGGAGCCAATTAATGATGTTTCATCAAGACTTGAAAAGTTAATATCAGAAAGAGCGGGAGTTGTTATTACTAATTTTGATACAGAATTAGCAACTCTAAATACTTATAATAGAAAAAAAAAGGCAGTTTTTTTTATTTGTCAGGATGATGCTTATATTTATTTGGCTAAAAAGTACAATCATATAATAGATGTTATAATTACTCATAATATTGCTGTGTATGAAGAAATTTGTAATCTATTGCCAAACCGAAAAAAGGATATACATTTTATTCAACATGGTGTTACAGTCCAGAATTTTGACAGGAATCATAATTTAGAAAATAAATTACGATTAGTTTTTTTGGCTCGTCATGTAAAACTTAAAGGTATTTATGATTTACCCAAAATCGATGATGAACTCAGAAAACGTAATATAGATGTTGAATGGTTTATTTTAGGTGATGGAGAGGAAAAACAAAATTTTATAAATGAAGTTAAAACAAGAGATAACTTTAACTTCTTAGTTCCAAGAACCACAGAAGATCTTATAGCAGTTTTAAAAACTATTGATGTTTATGTTTTACCGTCTTCGCTTGACGGATTACCTGTTTCATTGCTTGAATCAATGAGTGTTGGTTGTGTTCCTGTTGTTTATAATTTTAGTGAAGGAATAAAAAAAGTAATAACTTCAGATATTGGTTTTGTAGTAGAGAAAGGAGATGTAATGGCGATGGCTGATAAAATCGAATTTTTGGCTAAAAACAGAATTGAATTAAAAAACAGAAGTATTTCTTGCTCAGCAAAAATTAGTCAAGAATTTGATGTAAAAAAACAATCTGGACATTATTTTAGTTTGTATAAGAATTATAGAAAGCTAAAGAAAAATCGATTTATAAATTTAAAGTACCTAGTAAAAAAGTATTTTAATTATAGGTTAGTGCGTATGACATATGATTTTATCAAAAAATAAAATCATTATGTTGAATGATTTGAAATGTTTTAGCCAGTTATATGGTTTAAGTGAACTAATAGAAAATTTAAGTTTTCGTTTGATTGAAAATTCGATTAATAAATTAAATAGTTTTAAATGAAAATACTTATTATTGGTTCCAAAGGATTTATAGGTAGTCATTGTGTTGATTTTTTTCAGTCCAAAGGCTATGAAGTTTGGCAAGCTGATGTGAATGAGTCTGCGGATAAAAAATTTTATAAAATAGAACGCCAAAATTCTGATTTTTCATTAGTCTTTAAAGAACATCAATTTGATGTTTGTATCAATGCTTCGGGTTCTGCCCACGTGGGTTTTTCGTTTGAGAATCCTTCTAAAGATTTTGAATTGAATGTGGCCAATGTTCAAAAAATATTGGTTGCCATTAGAAATTATAACAGCAATTGTAAGTTTATTAATTTTTCAAGTGCTGCAGTATATGGCAATCCAAAGACTTTGCCTATTACTGAAAATAGCATCTGTAAACCTTTGTCTCCTTATGGTTTTCATAAACTTCAAAGTGAGCTATTATTAACAGAGTATCACAAATTTTTTGGCTTAAATACCTGTAGTTTACGAGTTTTTTCGGCTTATGGACCGCGATTAAAAAAACAGTTGTTTTGGGACTTGTATCAAAAATCACTCAAAAGTGATGTGATTTCACTTTTTGGGACAGGAAATGAAACCCGGGATTTTATTTATATTAATGACTTAGTGCAAATCATAGATTTAGTAATTCAGAACTCTACTTTTCAAGGTTCCATTTATAATGTTGCCAGCAATACTGAAACTACAATTACTGAGGCAGCACAAGTTTTTATTCATGCATTTTCGCCCGAAAAAGAAGTAGTTTTTAATGGAGAAGTAAAAGTAGGTGATCCAAATAACTGGCTTGCTGATATGGAAATCCTCAAAAAATATGGTTTTGAACCTCGTTTTAATTTAAATTTGGGACTTAAAAAATATGCTGAATGGCTAAGGGAAAACGAGTAGGAATTATTTACAACTATAATGAAAACTGGATAGGCGGAGCTTATTACATTCAGAATTTGATTTGTTCTCTTAATTTTCTTCCTGAAAACGAACAAATTCAATTGTATATTCTTACTGGTAATAAAGGTTTTTTTCAAGAACTAAAACAAATTACAGGTTATGCTCACTTAAAGTTTTTGGAGTATCCATCACGTTATACTATACTTGAAAGGATGATAAATAAATTTTCATTAAAAATCGTTAAAAAGAAAATTATTGAAAAGAAGATTCAACTAGACTGGGTTTTTCCTCTTTATCATATCCCAGAAAATTTAAAGCACATCAATAATTTAGTTTTTTGGATACCTGATTTACAAGAAAAATTTTTGCCGGATTTTTTTTCTCCAGAAGAAGTGAAACAACGTTTTGAATGTTATGAAAAAATGGTAGTTTTAAATCATCCTATTGTTTTTAGCAGTCAAGCAGCTCTAAATGATTTTAATATCTTTTACCCTCATTCTGAAAATAGTAAAAAAGTAATACAATTTGCAGTTGTTCATCCTAAATTTGAGCGGGAAGATATAAATGAGGTGAAGCTAAAATATAGTGTTGAGGGGAGTTATTTTTTTTCACCCAATCAGTTTTGGCAACACAAAAATCAAATTGCGATTATTGAAGCAGTAAAAATCCTAAAAGAGAAAGGAATAGCTGTAAAAGTTGTTTTTACAGGAAAAGAATATGATTATAGGAATCCAGACTATACTACAAATTTGAAGCAAAAAGTAGTGGATTATCAGTTAGAAAAACAAATTGTTTTTCTTGGTTTTATTGATAGGGTAGATCAGTTGATATTGATGAAAAATGCAGAGGCTATAATTCAACCCTCTTTGTTTGAAGGCTGGAGTACGGTGGTAGAAGACGCAAAAGCATTGAATCAAACATTAATTGTTTCCGATATAGCTGTTCATCAAGAGCAACTAGAAGATAAAACCTATTATTTTGAACCTCATGATTATAATGCTTTGGCAGAGAAAATACTTGAGGTTATGAATAAACCTATTGTTAAGCTCAAATATGATTTAGATTATTCAAAGAATATTAAAAACTTTGCATTAAATCTTAGTCAAATCATCAATACTATTAATTAAGGTATATCTTGAGAATGAATAAAAAAATTTCTATCATAACCATAAACTACAACAACCTCGTAGGGCTGAAAAGAACTGTGGAGAGTGTGTTGAACCAAACTTGGAAAGAGTTTGAATACATTGTTATTGATGGTGGTTCTACAGATGGGAGCATGACTTATATTGAGAGTCAAAATGAACATATAAATTATTGGGTAAGTGAAACTGATAATGGTATTTATAATGCTATGAACAAAGGTATTCTTAAAGCTACTGGTGAGTATTTATTGTTTTTGAATAGCGGAGATTATTTTTACAGCGATACTTCACTCCAAGAAAACCAAAATCGAATAGCAAATCATGATTTAATTTATTTTAATCTTAATGTCATTGATGACAACAATAGATTCCTAAAAAAATATCCGAATCAATTATCATTCTTCTATTTTAGAAATGACACTTTACCTCATCCCGCGACTTTTATTAGAGCCTCTTTATTTAGTAAGATAGGAATGTATGATGAAAGTTTTAAAATTGTTTCCGACTGGAAATTTTTTATGGAAAGTATATGTAAATTTAATTGTTCATATATTAGAATAGATGAAACTTTGGCTACTTTTCATTTGGATGGATTAAGTTCAGATCCTCAAAATAAAATTTTAATTTTTGAAGAAAAGCAGAAAGTTTTAAAATCTGACTTTCAGGCTTTTATTTCCGATAGTGATGAATTAGTTGAATTAAAAACTTTAATCTCAAATCTCCGAAAATCAAGAAAACTAAAAATATTGGTGAAACTTGGAATATTAAATAAGTTTTAAAATGAATAATATAGTCTCCATAATTGTTCCCTGTTACAATCAAGCCCAATATTTGGATGAAGCATTGCAATCTGTATTAAACCAAACCTATCAAAATTGGGAATGTATTATAGTGAATGATGGCAGTCCAGACGATACGGAAGAAGTTGCTAAAAAATGGTTGGAAAAAGACGCGAGATTTCAATATTTTTATAAAGAAAATGGAGGTGTCAGCAGTGCCAGAAATTTGGGGATAAGTCATGCAATTGGGGAGTTTATCTTGCCTTTAGATGCCGATGATAGGATTGGAAGTAATTATATTAATTTAGGAATAAAGGAATTTAAACGTGATAGCGCTCTAAAACTAGTATATAGTAAAGCCGAATATTTTGGTGACAAGACTGGATCTTGGAACTTACAACCCTTTTCAATTTCAGATTTAGCACGGTTAAATATGATTTTTTGTTCTGCAATATATAGAAAAAAGGATTGGGAGTTAGTAGGGGGGTATGATATCAATATGATTCATGGTATAGAGGACTGGGAGTTTTGGATCGCAATTTTAAAAGACGGAGGGAATGTTTTTTGTTTAGAAACTGTAGAATTTTATTATAGAATTAAAAAGATGTCTAGACAAAAGCAATTAGAAGGGAAAAAGACAAAAATTATGAATGAATATATGAGTATTAAGCATGTAGACTTCTTTGTTAAACAATTGGGATCTTTTATGGAACTTAATGAAGTTATAGATTTTAATAAAAAATGTTCTGAAAATTTAAAAAGCGAGAAATTTGTAATAGATGCTTTTTGTGCCACTTTTTTTGGTTTTTCTGTATTTGGATTGTACAAAGTAAAAAAATAGTAATGTTAGCCATAGTAATCCCTTATTACAAACTCTTTTTTTTTGAAGAAACTTTGCAGTCGTTAGCTAATCAGACGGATAAACGGTTTAAAGTTTATATTGGTGATGATGCAAGTCCGGAAAATCCTGTCGATTTAATAGAAAAGTATAAAGGACAATTTGATTTTGTATATCATCGGTTTGAAAGTAATTTTGGAGAAACATCCTTAGTAAAGCAATGGGAGCGTTGTATTGATAAGATGGAAAACGAAAAATGGATAATGATATTGGGTGATGACGATTATTTAGAAACGAATGTTGTAGCTTCTTGGTATAAAAATTATAGTGAGTTTTATCATAAATCGAATGTTATTAGGTTTGCTTCAAAATCTGTAAATATGAAATCAAATGGAATTATAAGTGATTCTTTTACTCATCCTTTGTGGGAAAAAGCAACGGATTCCTACTATAGAAGATTTAAGGGATTGACAAGAAGTACATTATCAGAATATGTGTTTTCTAAAGAATCTTTTTTGAAATATGGGTTTCATGATTTCCCATTGGCTTGGCATAGTGACGATGCAGCTTGGTTAGATTTTTCGAATAACAAGCCAATTTATACCATTAATGAGTGTAATGTATTTGTTAGATTTTCTGAAAGAAGTATTTCTGGAAATAATGAGAATCAAAATTTAAAAGATCATGCATCTGTTAAATTCATCAAGAAAAGTATTTTAAATAAATTTTATTTGTTTAAAAAGCAACAACAAATAGAATTGGTATTGTATTATGAAATTGCAATAAAAAAGAATAGAAAATTGAAATATAGTGAATGGTTTGAATTATTTTATATTTATGCAATCAATTTTGAATTTCTACGGTTTACTAAATGTCTAAGAAGATTTATGTTGCGTTAATTCATTTAATTAAAATATTTTATAACTTTTTTTTTTGTGTTATTATCTTTAATATTGAAACCTAGATTATGAATTTAAAAATAAAATTTTGATACAAAATCAGTTTGCCAGCTTGAGTTTATCGATGCGTAATCTTGATAACTATATTATTAGAAATAAATTTTAAAAGCGATTTCTATTATAACTACTTGAGATTTATTGATGTAAATATTAAACTAATGGGAAGATACAATACAGCTAAGGCTTAAATTATGGGCTTATGGATAAATAAATATTTATGGAGTAATAAAAAAAATCATGAGATTTATAGTAAAGCCAATTATTAAGTATTTATATTTGAAACATAAAGCTCCACTAAATTTTAATAAATCAACGATGATAGTTGGTTTATCTGGCACTATTACTAAATCTACTTTATGAAAATTCTTTTTGTCTCTATGCATTCTATCCATGCCATTCGTTGGATAGAGAATCTTAAAGATAGCCACCACGAATTATATTGGTTTGATGTAACAAGTAATGATAAATTAAATACTATTAATAAAGTTTATCAATTTACTAATTGGAAAAAGAGAAAAATTCCATATTTAAAAGGAGAATATTTCTTAAGGAAAAATTATTCTTCTTTATATAATTTATTAAATCCTTTTTTTGAAGTGACTGCAAGTGAATATTTGGAAAAACTAATTCAAGATATTCAACCTGATCTTATTCATAGTTTTGAAATGCATACTTGCAGTTATCCAATTTTGAAAACTATGATTAAATTCAAGCATATTAAGTGGCTGTATTCTTGCTGGGGTAATGATTTGTATTATAACAGACAAATTCCGAATGATCTAAAAACAATCAAAAAGATTTTATCGAGAATAGATTTTTTGCATACTGATTGTCAAAGGGATTTTGAAATTGCAAAATCATTGGGCTTTATGGGGGATTTTTTCGGCGTAATTCCGACTGGTGGGGGGTATGATTTAGGCTATTATAAAAATTATGTACTCACTTTTGAACAAAGAAAAATAATCTTGATAAAAGGATATGAACATTTATTTGGTAGAGGATTGAACGTCGTAAAAGCATTACAAATTACGAATGACCTTTTTGTAAATTATGAAGTAGTTATTTTTGGAGCACACCAAGAAGTTATTGAATTTATTAATTTTAATAAATTGCCATTTAAGACTTTTGGAAGGAATGATTTATCTCAAATGGAATTGATTAAATTGATGGGTAAATCTATTTTATATATTGGGAATAGTATATCTGATGGAATGCCAAACACGCTATTAGAAGCTATAATTATGCAAGCATTTCCAATACAATCTAATCCAGGAAATGCAACTGCTGAAATAATTGAGAACAAAAAAAATGGATTACTCATTACTGATTCTAGCGATATAAATGAAATTAAAGAGAAAATTATTTTTGCTTTGACTAATTTAAATTTATTAAAGCAGGCTATGACTCTAAATAGTGAAATAGCCGAACAAAGACTTAACTATAATCATAATCAATTAAAAATAGAAGAAATCTATTCAAAAATAGATCACGTTTTAAATTAATTGAGAGATTAAATTTTAATATTTAAAATCGCAAACGTAACTATTTATATTAGTAACTTAAATTATGAACCCATTAATTTCCATAATCATTCCATCATACAATCGTGAAAATCTAATAAGCGAAACGCTTGATAATGTTTTGGAACAAACGTATACTAACTGGGAATGCATTATTGTAGATGATAGGTCGACTGACGGTACAAATGCTATTCTCAAAGAATATTCAAAAAGAGATAATCGATTTATAATAATTTCTAAACCTTTAGAATTGAAGCAAGGGGCTAGTATTTCAAAAAATTTAGGACTTCAAATAGCAAGAGGAGAATACATTCAATTTTTAGATTCGGATGATATTTTAGCGGAGAATAAATTAGAAAAGCAAATTGACACTTTAAGAAACGAGGATGAGAAAGTAATTTCTGTTTGTGTAACTAGTAATTTTAAAGAAAAAAGGGATACTATTATTTTAGATTTTGATAGAAAGGATTATCGAAATTTTAGTGATACGGAAGAGTATTTTCAGTTAATTGGAGAGATTGGGGGGTATTATGCACCTGAAAGTTTTTTGATAAGTAAAGATTTAATTAATTTTTCGGGACATTGGAATGAAAATTTGACTTTAAATGATGATGGAGAGTTTTTTTTTAGGATTATTCATAACTCCAATAAAATTATTTTCAATAATGAAACTTATGTTCGGCATAGACAAATGACCGGAAATAATTTAAGTGAGCTTAATTCATTTCAGAAAGCAAGTAGTCTCTTGAATAGTTGGAAAATTATTGAATCTTTATATAATACTAAATATGAGAAATTAAATTCTAAATATTTAGATAAAAAAAAATGGGCCGTTTATAATGAATTAAAAAGGAGTTATCCAATATTAATTAGGCAAAACAAATCCTTTTTTGATAATCAAAGAAAGAAAGATAATTTGTTGTATAAATGCAATAAATTAAAAAAGAGAGTGAATTTTAGATTGAAAAATTTTTTAAAATACTAAATGCGAGTAGGCTTCAATCCATATAAAGACCAACCACAAGAGGAACCTGAATATTTACATCAGATTATCATTCCTATTTATATTCCAAATCGAGAAGGCTATTTTAAGGATAGTTTTTCTATTTTTCAAATTTGTTTGTCTTCGTTATTTGCAACTATTCATGATAAAACATTCATTACAATTGTAAATAATGGCAGTGGTAGTTTTGTTAAAGATTATTTGAACGAATTATTTGATAAAAATAAGATTCATGAAGTAATTCATGTCGAAAATATTGGTAAACTCAATGCTATTTTAAAAGGTTTAGCAGGAAATAATATAGAGTTGGTTACGATTGCTGATGCTGATGTACTGTTTCTTCCCAATTGGCAAAAAGAAACAACGAAAGTATTCGCTCAATTGCCAAAAGCTGGAGTAGTTGGCATTGTTCCTCAATTTAAAACTTATGAAGTAAATTGTGGAACTATTATTTTTGATAATTTTTTTAATAAAAATTTAAAATTTATAGCAGTAAAAAATAAAGAAGCATTAATTCGTTTTTATGACAGTATAGGTTGGGATAGAAGTTACAATCAGGACTATTTAAAATATAATTTAGGATTGGAAATAAACGCAGATTTAAAAGTTTTGGTTGGTTCGGGACATTTTGTAGCGACCTATAAAAAAGATATGTTTCAGGAAATTATAACCTATATCGGCTATAAATTAGGAGGAGATAGTGAGGGATATTTAGATAAAGCACCACTTAAAAAAGGATATTGGCGTTTAACAACATATGATAATTATGCTTGTCATATGGGCAATACATTAGAAGATTGGATGAAAATACAGCAGCAACAAGAAGATGCTAATCAATATCCAATTTCTAATTTTAGTAAAAATAAAACGCTAAGTAGTATTAGCTATTTTGTGAAAAACAGAGTTTTTATAAAATTTATTTCTATAAAGTGGTTGATTAAGTTGTTTATACGATGGAAAAAGTTGCCAAGTGAAATGATTGAAAAATATTAAGAATTAATTTTTTTTCAGTTCTTATTACCACTAATAAAAAATAAAGTCATTTTTTGACTTTTTGCTTTATAAAATCAAATTATTGAATTATCTATATTTGAAAAACTTAAATAGAAGCTTTTTAATATATTAGATATCCTGTACGATTACCAATTGATAAAATCAAAAAAGCATTACTAAAGAATTAAAACAATGAAAATTTTAATTGTTTTCGGAACGCGCCCCGAAGCCATAAAAATGGCACCTCTTTACCACGAGCTTCGAAAAAAAAGTTTTATAGTAAAAGTATGTGTCACAGCGCAACATCGTGAAATGCTGGATCAAGTACTGGATTTTTTTGGAATCAAACCAGATTATGATCTTGATTTGATGCTACCTAATCAAACCCTAAATGGTTTAAGCGCTATGATTTTATCCAAAATTGATGATGTGCTTTGCGAAGTACAACCCGATTTAGTTTTGGTGCATGGTGATACCACGACTTCTTCCATGGTAGCTTTGGCAGCTTTTCATAGAGGAATAAAAGTTGGGCACATAGAGGCAGGATTGAGAACTTATAACAAGCACGCTCCATTTCCTGAGGAAATTAATCGACAAATTACCAGTAGAATTGCCGATATCCATTTTTCTCCTACTCCACAAGCCACTCAAAATTTATTGAAAGAGAGAGTTCGTAAAAATAGTATTATTGAAACAGGTAATACAGTTATAGATGCCTTGTTTTGGACCCTAAATAAAATAGAAAAAGGGAATTATAAAAATAATGAAATTGAGGAATTAAAAAATATGATTCCATCCCATAAAAAAATAATATTAGTGACGGGACATCGCAGAGAAAACTTTGGAGAAGGCTTCAAAAACCTTTGTGAAGCGCTTCTGACAATTTCTGAAAGAAAGGATGTTGTGATAGTGTTTTCCGTTCATCTAAATCCCAATGTGAAAGATGTTATATTTGAATTATTGTCTGACAAAAAAAATATTTATTTAATTGCTCCAGTTTCTTATCCAGCCTTTGTTTGGTTAATGCAACAATCTTTTTTGATTGTTTCTGATTCAGGTGGTATTCAAGAAGAAGCACCTTCGCTTGGAAAACCGATTGTTGTCACTCGAAGCGTTTCAGAAAGGCCGGAAGGACTGGCAGCGGGTTTTTCAACGTTGGTGGGAACTGATAAAAATAAAATTATAACTGCTATTCAAGATGTTTTGGATAATTTCATTGGTTTTGAAAACTTGGCTAACCCTTATGGAAATGGTGAAGCATCGCGACAAATTGCAGATTATTTATTACATCACGACTAAAATGAAAATTCTTGTAGTAGCGAACGCCATTAATGTTAAAATAGTAGCAGTTTCAAAGTTAATGTAGCATTAATTCAAAGTTTGGTTAAATCTTTTTTTGAGGTTTTGATCTATCTTATGTCTTAAAAAATATTTAGTTAAAAACGTAAGGTTTTTTTAGATGCTTTAAGAAATTGATACAAATTAGTAATTGCAAATTGAAATTAAATAATTTATATAATGGAAAATAACCAAGCTATTATTGTTTGTTCTCATAGTGTTTATCCACATATTAGATCTAGTGAAGGTATTGTTAATAAAAATTGGTTTGATATTTTAAGCGAGAAACATAATAATTTAGGGCTTTTATCATCAAAAAAAAGTATCAAGATTATAAAGAATAAACGTTTGATTAATATAGATAATAATGTCTTGAAAACACTTTATTATTGGTCAAAATTACCTAAAAATACTTTCTTAGGATTTTTATATCGAATAATAAATAGAACTACTTTAAAGCTTTTTGCTTTATCAAAAGAGAGCTCATTGTATCAAATGCTATGGGTTAAAATACAAACGAATTATGTTCTTAAAATAAGTAATAGTATAGAAAACACTGTCTTTTGGTCCAGAATTTTGCCAACTTTTTCTATTTTACCAATTATAAACGTTTGGAACCAAAAACGAATACCTTTTATTGTTAACATCAATGATCCATTTCAAAATAATTTAAAAAATGGTCATTCTTATGATGAGAAAATATTGATAGAAACTGTAGATAAAGCTCAGTGCTGGACATTTCCTTCAAAAAGGTTAGCTACTTTAATGGCTAATAAATACAATTTGGATGTGAATAGATGCTTTGTTATTCCACATGCTATGCGCGAGCAAGATAAAATATATGATAGTGAAAAACTTGTTAATGGGAAACTAAAATTTGTCTATACAGGAACATTTTATAAAAGTGCCTTTACAGATTCTTTTGGAATTGAATTGGTGAAATTTTCATTGACAGAGGAAATTAATAAAGTAGAATTTATTTTTATACTTTCTCAATATGATAATTTTTCATTACAATGGATTAAGAAAAATATACCAAACGCAATAATTCATACTAAATTAGATAGAGATAATGTCTTGAAAATAACTGTTAATGCTGATTGTATGCTTGTAATAGATTCTATTATGCATCAAGATCTTCTAAAAGGAAAGTTAATAGAGGCTATATCACAAGGACTGCCAATTTTAGCAGTGACTTATCCAAATTCTGTAATGGATAATGTTGTAAAAGAGTATGGAGGAATTTCCTCATATCAAAACATTGAAAATGATATTTCAGATAAATTTAGAAATGTTGTCACTAATTTAGAAAGCGGAATATGGCGTTCTGATTTTTGTGAAAAAAGAAGAGTGGTAATGGAAAAAATATCTGAAAAAAATATTGCTAAAGCTACAATTGAAATTACACAATATGCATTAGAGCGATTTTTATGGAAGGAAAGAGAAAGTAAAAGGGAGCCAATTGCTCCTGTTAATTATAACTGGCCCTAGAAACAGGACTAACAAAATTTGAATCAACAAGATAAGATTGCTTCCCAATAAAATAAGTATTTTTGTTTAAAGGATTATAATTAAATTATGGCAATAAATAAATCATCACTTTATATCATAGCAGAAATAGGTCAGGCACACGAAGGTAGTTTGGGGATTTTGTATTCCTATATTGATGCTATTGCACTAACGGGAGTTGATGCCGTGAAGTTTCAAATGCATATTGCTGAGGCGGAAAGCAGCGAACATGAGCCTTTTCGTGTGAAATTTTCTTTGGAGGATGAAACTCGTTTTGACTATTGGAAACGAATGGGCTTTTCTTTAGCGCAATGGAAAGGGATCAAAGAGCGTTGTGATACTTTGGGACTTGACTTTATATGTTCCCCTTTTAGCAATTTAGCCGTGGATTGGCTGGAAGAAATTGGAGTCAAACAGTATAAAATAGGTTCGGGAGAGGTTACTAATTTCTTGATTTTAGAAAAAATTGCACAAACTGGGAAACCTGTAATTTTGTCTTCGGGCATGAGTTCGTATTCCGAATTAGATAAAACAGTCGATTTCCTGAAAGAAAGAAAGGTTAATTTTTCTATTTTGCAATGCACGACCGCCTATCCTACCATGCCAGAAGAGTATGGTTTGAATATCATTCAAGAATTAAAGGAAAGATATAAAGTGCCTGTTGGTTTTTCAGATCATTCTGCGCGTATCGAAACTTGCATTGCAGCAACGGCTTTGGGTGCGAGTATTCTGGAATTTCATGTTGTTTTTGATAGGCAACTTTTTGGTCCAGATGCCATAGCATCGTTAACCATTCCTGAAACAAAGGATTTAGTCCTAGCCGTTCGAAAGATAAGTGCCGCTTTGTCAAATCCTATTGATAAAAACAACAATATTAATTTTTCGAAACTCAAACAAATTTTCGAAAAATCATTGGCAGTCAATAAAAAATTGTCTAAAAATCATGTTATTACTTTTGATGACTTAGAAGCTAAAAAACCAAAAGGGTTTGGGGTCGACGCGATGCGATTTCAAGACATAATAGGGAAGGTTTTGAGTAGGGATTTAAATCAATGGGATTTTTTGAATGAAGAGGATTTGTTTTTATAAGGGTTCTCGATACGATTTTTAAAGCTGGGTATTTTTACTTAAAAAAATGTTATTCTTAACTTAAAAAAAACATTCGAACTGACGTGGGGTTAAAAAATAACGTTTTTACCTGTCCATTTTTTTGCCTACTTTTAAACCCAAGAATAATAAACTTAAAATGCCAAAAAGAAAAATAGTTATAGTAATAACAGCGCGTCCTTCTTACAGTCGTGTAAAAACAGTTTTGTCAGCGATTCAAAATCATCCTGATTTGGAATTGCAATTAGTCGTTGCCGCATCAGCCTTGTTAGATCGCTACGGTTCTGCTGTGAATTATATTGAGAAAGATGGTTTTACTATTGCGGCAAAGGTATTCAATGTACTTGAAGGAGAGAATTTAACAGCTGCTGCCAAAACAACCGGAATAGGAATATTGGAATTATCTACCGTTTTTGATAATTTAAAACCGGATATTGTAGTAACAGTTGCGGATCGATTTGAAACTATGGCCACTGCCATTGCTGCTTCTTATATGAATATTCCTTTGGCACACATACAAGGCGGCGAAGTAACCGGAAATATTGATGAGAAAGTTCGTCATGCTATCACGAAATTGGCTGATTATCATTTTGTAGCATCTGAAAATGCTAAGGAAAGAGTCATCAAATTGGGAGAAGATCCTGAGATGGTTTTTAATACGGGATGTCCTTCTATTGATTTGGCAGATGAAGTGTTACTAAGTGAAATGCTACCTTTTAATCCATATGAAAAATATGGTGGAGTAGGAGCAAAACCCAATTTGTCCGAAGGCTATTTAGTCGTAATGCAACATCCAGTAACGACAGAATATCAAAATTCCCGAAAGCATATCGAAGTTACTCTGGAAGCGATTTATAAATTAAATAAACCCACACTTTGGTTTTGGCCCAATGTAGATGCCGGAGCGGACGGAACTTCAACTGGGATTCGTGCTTTTAGAGAGCAGCATCAGTTGCCCAACGTTCATTTTTTTAAGAATATGGAGGGAAAAGATTTTTTACAATTGCTACAACACAGCGATTGTTTAATTGGAAATTCAAGCGTAGGTATTCGGGAATGTGCTTTTTTAGGGGTCCCCGTTGTTAACATAGGTTCTCGTCAAAACAGGAGAGATAGAGGTGGGAATAGTATTGATGTTGATTATTGTCAGGATCGGATTGAAGAGGCCATTTTAGACTCTATACAAAGAGGAAAATCAATCTCCTCCACTATTTATGGAAATGGTAAAGCGGGCACGCAAATAGCCGAATTGTTGATGGAATTGCCTTTGCAGTTTCATAAAACAATCATGTACTAGATGCGTATTTTAGGATTTATACCAGCTCGTGGCGGATCGAAAGGCGTTCCCGGGAAAAACATTAAATTGTTGAACGGAAAACCGTTATTGCAATATACTGCTGAAATTGCTTTGGAATCACAATATTTAACAGATGTGATTTTGTCCAGTGAGGATACCCAAATAATTTCAGTGGCTAAAAGCTTGGGAATTCAAGTGCCATTTATAAGACCCTTAGCGTTGTCTGAAGACAAAACACCAACGATTGATGTTATTATTCATGCTTTACGATGGTTTGAAAATCAAAATATTATATTTGATGCTGTTTGTTTGTTGCAAGTAACCAGCCCATTTAGAACGGTTAAATTTTTAGATAGAGCGATTGAAAAATTTATCATAAGCGGATGTGATTCATTGGTTTCGGTACAAAAAGTACCCCATGAATACAATCCACATTGGACGTTTGAAGTCAATCTCGAAGGAAACTTAAAAATTGCCACAGGTGAAGATCAAATCATCAGCAGAAGACAAGAACTTCCCATTGCCTATCATAGAGACGGAAACATTTATATTATTAAAACAGAAGTACTGTTGCAACAGCATTCTTTGTTTGGAAAAAGTATTTCATTCATCGAATCCTCGCCTGAATTGTATGTAAATATTGATACTATAGCAGATTGGGAAAAGGCTGAGCAAATAATCAAAAATAATCAAAAATAATGTGTGGTATTGCAGGAATAGTTGGAACTTTAGATGCGTATCAATTAGATGCGATGCTTTTGAGTCAGCATCATCGTGGTCCGGATGCCACAGGAAAATATAATGATGATGGTTTTGCTGCTTTAGGTCACAATCGATTAGCTATTATTGATTTGTCTCCACAATCAGATCAGCCTTTTTTTGATACTTCTGGTCGGTATGCTCTAGTTTTTAATGGTGAAATCTATAATTATATAGAGCTTAAAACTGAATTGGAAGAGCTATATTCTTTCAAAACGGATTCGGATACCGAAGTTTTACTGGCAGCCTTTCTTGTTTATGGGCATGAGTGTTTGAAAAAATTGAACGGTATGTTTTCCTTTGCTATTTGGGATAATCAAGACAAAAAGTTATTTGCTGCAAGAGACCGATTTGGAGTCAAACCCTTTTTTTACAGTGTGAAAAACAACTCCTTTTATTTTTCATCTGAAATAAAAGCGATTCATGCAGCAGGGATATTAAAAATTCCAAATGAGAAAGTTTGGGCTTCTTATTTTGCGTATGGTTCTTATGGGAATCCTGATGAAACTTTTTGGGAGAACATATTTCAGTTGCCAGGCGGACATTTTTTAGAGTTTGAAAATCAGCAATTAGTGCTAAAAAAATGGTATTTTTTTGAAGAGGAAGTAGTAAAACAGTCTGAGAATTTAACCTATGAGCAAGCTAAGGATCGTTATTTAATGCTTTTGAAAGATAGTATTCAATTACGATTTCGAGCAGACGTTACAGTAGGTTTCAATATCAGTGGGGGGGTAGATAGTTCTATATTACTGGCATTAGTTAATAATAACAATAATAAGAGCATAAATGCCTACACTTTTTACACAGACAACCCAGTGTATGATGAATTACCTTGGGTGGAAATGATGGTTGGCAAAACTGCAAACTCTCTCGGAAGAGTGTTACTTCAAGCCAATGAAGTTCCAAGTTTAGCGCAAAAAATGGAAAGACAACAAGATGAACCTTATGGCGGAATTCCAACCTTGGCTTACGCCAAATTATTTGAGCAAGCCAGAAAAGATAATGTATTAGTACTGCTCGATGGTCAAGGAATGGACGAGCAATGGGCTGGGTATGATTATTATACCCAAGAAAATGATGCCACCATTCAAGGGGTTACGGATTCTCCATTCAAAAGTAATATGCTTTCGGATACTTTTTTAGAAAAAGCCGAAAAGCCGATTTATCCAAAACCTTTTGCCGATGTAATTTTAAATAAACAATACCGAGATTTGTTTTATACCAAAATCCCAAGAGCCTTGCGGTTTAATGACAGAACCTCAATGATGTATTCTACAGAATTGCGTGAGCCTTTTTTGGATTATCGCTTGGTGGAATTTGCTTTTTCGTTGCCGTTGGATTTTAAAATTAAATCAGGAGTAACTAAATTTATGTTGCGGGAAATTGCTTCGCAATATTTGGCAGATGATTTGGTTTTTGCACCTAAAAGACCTTTGCAAACACCACAACGGGAGTGGTTGGCGACTGATTTAAAGTCATGGGTAAATACTTGTTTTGAAGAGATTAAAAACTCTAATTATTTAAACTGGTTCAATCAAAAAGAATTGCAAAAAGAATTCCTAGATTATTTTGAAGGCAATAAACAATCCAGTTTTCATATTTGGCAGTGTATTAGTATGTGTGAAATGATTAAAAATATGGAATAGTTTCATATAAATTTGGCTCATCAATCAGATTAATAAACGATATTTGAACGATAAATAACCAAAGACTGTTTAGAGATATTTTATGTCAACCAAAAAAATATTTATTTTATTGCCAGATGGGGTAGGACTTCGCAATTTTGCCTTTACAGATTTTTACACAAAAGGTAAAGATATCATGACATTGGATTTGATTTTTTGGAATAATACACCATTTAATTTATCCAAAATGGGTTATGGAGAAATTAAGCTTCAACAAAAAAGAACTAGTCTTTTTTTAGAAGTATTAAAGAATGCTCGAAATGGAATTGAACTCAATTGTAACATTCGAAAAGCTAAGGATAACGTTTATGATTCGTATCGATTCCCTTATTCTTATGTGACTGTAAAATCGTCACTAAAAAGTTATATCGTACGCTTTTTAATTCAATTATTTGATTCGGAAAAAGGGCTGAAAACAGTTAGAAATCTTATAAAAAAAACAGAAAGAAAAACCAGTTTTTATTCTGAATCTTATGAACTTTTAAAAATTCAGAAGCCAGCTCTTGTTTTTTGTACTAATCAAAGGATCAGTTTAGCCATTGCGCCATTATTGGCAGCTCAGGATTTAAAAATTCCCACCGCAACTTTTATTTTCTCTTGGGATAATCTGCCAAAAGGTACCATGGTTGTAGAAACCGACTATTATTTTGTTTGGAGTTTTCATATGAAAAAAGAACTTTTATACTATTATCCGTATATCAAAGAAAATCAAATTGTAATAACAGGGACGCCCCAATTCGAAAATCATTTCCAATTAAATAATATAATCGATAGAGAGGTATTTTTTAATCAAAATGGATTGGATATTCAAAAGAAGTATATTTGTTACTCTGGGGATGATGTAACAACCTCACCTTATGATCCAGATTACTTATTAGATTTAATTCAAGCAATTAGAAATTTAAATAAAAAAGGAAATCAATTGGGAATTATTTTCCGAAGGTGTCCAGTAGATTTTTCAACTAGATTTAATACAATATTGCAAGAAAACAAAGATATAGTTGTCGCAATTGAACCAAGATGGGACAAAATTGGAGAAGGCTGGAATACCATTCTTCCTACTAAAGAAGATTCCATTTTGCAGTTGAATATTATTGCATATACTGAATTAGTTGTAAATTTAGGTTCTTCCATGGTTTTTGATTATGCTGCACATAAAAAACCTTGCGCATTTATGAATTATAATCCTGATAAGCTGAGTTATAATTGGTCTGTTGAAAAAATTTATAATTTTATTCATTTTCGTTCGATGCCAAACGATGCAGTGGTTTGGTTAAATTCTCCAGATGAAATTGCAGATAAAATTGAAATGATGTTGAGCAAAGAAACTCAAAAAGTGATAGAAAATGCCCAAGAATGGTTTGGAAAAATAAATCAGCATCCTGCGCAAGAGGCTTCAAAACGTATTTGGGAAGGCATTGCCAAAATTTGTTAAAAGGAAATATGTTAAAACAAACTATTTTATCGGATTATAAGCGATGTGGTATCAATAAGATAAGTTTATGGACTCTTATTAAGACCTTTTTACTCATACCCAATCCAGGACTGAAATTCATGACTATTTTTCGTTTGACGCAGTATTTTAGGAGAAGATGCAGGCCTTTATTTTATTTTTTCTTTCTTTGGTTGCGCAACTTAAAAGTAAAGTATGGATTTGATATCTCCTATAGAACTCAAATAGGAAATGGGTTCTACATTGGGCATTTTGGAAGTGTTGTGATACATGGAGATACCATAATTGGAGATAATTGCAATATTTCTCAAGGAATAACTTTTGGAGTAAGTAATGCGGGTGCTACTATTGGAGTGCCGAAAATAGGCAATAATGTTTTTGTAGGGCCGGGAGCTTGTGTTTTTGGAAACATAACCATTGGGAATCATGTGACTATTGGAGCGAATGCAGTGGTTACGGATGATGTTCCGGATTTTTATACCGTTTTGAGTCCTATAGCCACACTAATAAATAAAGACTTGTCTTCTTTTTACATTCACAACAGCGATACCTAAATATGTTTTTTAATTCCTTGTCTTTTGCCATTTTTCTTCCCATTGTATTTGTGTTGTATTGGTTTGTATTCAATAAAACCAAAAGCACCCAAAATGCAGTACTCATTATAGCCAGTTATTATTTTTATTCCTGTTGGGATTGGCGTTTTTTGTTTTTGTTGGTTTTCTCTACTTTTTTGGATTATTATACCGGTATTCAAATTGAAAAAGCAAAAACAGATGGTTCTCGAAAATTTTGGTTTTGGTTGAGCATCAGTGTTAACCTAGGGTTTTTGGGAATTTTCAAATACTATAATTTTTTTGCCAGTTCCTTCTCTGAGTTATTAAATGGGTTTGGGCTGCATTCCAGTCCTTTATTGCTCAATGTGGTTTTGCCTGTGGGAATATCCTTTTATACTTTTCACGGATTATCCTACGTAATCGATATCTATTTAAAAAGGATAAAAGCCGAATATAATTTTGTTGATTATTCTTTGTTTGTCAGTTATTTTCCGCTTTTAGTGGCTGGTCCTATCGAAAGAGCCACCCATTTATTACCACAAGTAAAAATAAAAAGAACCTTTGATTATGAAAAAGCAAAAGAAGGTGTGTATCAGATTATTTGGGGATTAGTAAAGAAAGTAGTCATTGCGGATACTTGTGCCACGTATGCCAATGCGATTTTTGATCATTATACTTCTATGAATTCCTTATCCCTAATTCTTGGTGCCTTTTATTTTGCTTTCCAAATTTATGGTGATTTCTCCGGTTATTCGGATATGGCATTAGGGATGTCTAAGTTGTTTGGAATTGATTTATTGCGCAATTTTAACTATCCGTATTTCTCCAGAGATATTGCTGAATTTTGGCGTCGTTGGCACATATCCCTGTCGTCATGGTTTCGGGATTATGTTTATATTCCTTTAGGAGGAAGCAAGGGAAGTAAATTTAAACAAGTCCGAAATGTATTTGTTATATTCTTATTAAGTGGTTTTTGGCATGGCGCCAATTGGACGTTTATAGCTTGGGGCTTTATTAATGCGCTGTACTTTTTGCCTTTATTATTGCTTCATAAAAACCGTTCTAATATCGAAACCGTTCAGTTGCAATGGGATTTAGGCTCCTTAAAAGTACTGTGGAATATAGTAGTTACTTTTGGATTAAGTTGTCTGGCTTGGATATTTTTTAGGGCAAAGTCGATTGAGATTGCTTTTGATTACATTAGCCGGATTTTTACGAATAGAAGTTTTATACCACAATATCTTGAAAATGAACGATACAGTTATGAATTGGTATTGTTGATTTTTATTTTTATTCTTGTGGAATGGAATACCAGAACTAAAATTGAACCTATTTCGGGCAGCTACAGTTGGGTGAAATTAGTGCTTTGTCTAGCGGGTCTTTTGGCGTTAGGAACCTATTCTGATTATAAAGAATTTATTTATTTCCAGTTTTAATGGGGAATTTTCGTTTTACCAATTTTAAAAACATTAAAAATTTTAAATAAAAGCAGTGTTGTTTGCAAAGAAGTACCCCAATTAAAAAAAAGACAATGATTAAAATTAGAAAATATATTGTTAGGTATTTATGTAGGTTAAATATAACACCTTATCTCTATTATACCTATAAATGGAATAATCCATTTATTATTAAAAAGAAATTATTTTCAGATGCAAAAGAATTATTAATTTTTGATGTTGGTGCTTTTGATGGTAGAAGTATTGAATTGTACAAAAAATCATTTCCAAAAAGTAAAATATTTTCTTTTGAACCTACTCCTAATATGTACCATTATTTAAAAAATGAATATTCAGGTAGAAAAGATATTAAAATTTTTAATTACGCTTTGTCTTCTAATAAAGGAGAGGCAACATTTAATATTAATAATTCACTTTTAACAAATTCATTGTTAGATTCTTCTAAAAATGAATACACCAACTCTGAGTCTAGTTATAATACTAAAGAGAAAATAATTGTTGAAACGGAAACGATTGACAATATATTTAAAAATGAAAAAATTTCTAAAATTAATATCTTAAAAATTGATGCTCAAGGTGCAGATGTAATGGTATTACGAGGTGCAGAAGAAACTTTAAAAAACAAAAAAATTGATTTGATATATGTTGAGGTTGAGTTTTTACAGTTGTATGAAAATCAGCCGCTTTTTCATGAATTAAGTTTGTATTTACATTCTCATGGTTATTATTTATATTCACTATACAACATTAGCGTTTCAAAAAAAGGCCAGATGATTTATGGTGATGCCGTTTTTTTAAACCCTGACATAAAAATTTAAGATTTTGGAAAATAATTATTTAGAAATAATACAGAAAGAGTTTTTAGTAAAAACCCAATCTGCTTTTCGTTTTGGAAGTATTAATGATGGGGGGTATTATATTTCTCCAAAAAATGTGCTTGAAGCGGATATTTTATTTAGTGGAGGCATATCCTCAAATACTGAATTTGAATATGATATGTTTCGATTTAATAAAGATATTAAAATCATAATGGTTGATCCAACTGTTTCTAAAATTAAGTTATTATCAAAAGCTTTTTTAAGGATATTTTTTTTCAAAAAAGAAAAACTAAAATACATCATAAATACCTTGATTTTTATTTATTTACAGCGATCTGGTAGATGTTGGCATGTTAGTAAATGGCTCTCTGTTAAAATAGGAATTTTGGATTGTATCAAAGAAAAAATAATCGATTTTGATACTAAAAAAATTATTTTGAAGTTAGATATTGAAGGGAGTGAATATGACTTATTAGATGAAATTTTAGCGAATATTCATTTGTTTAATTGTATGGTGTTTGAATTTCATGATTTAGATAAACAATATTTAAAATTATATAATTTTTTGCAAAAATGTTCCTCTAGCTTTGATATGACTCATCTTGAGGTCAATCATTCAGGTGGTTTTTCAAAAATAGGCCAACCTAAAGTTGTTGAATTTACTTTAGAAAGAAGGAGTTAATTTCTTTTCTTTTATAAAAAAACAATTTTTAAGCTACTATGTTTTCCAATATCAATACTATGTCGTTTTTCTACCTGTTGTATTCGCGTTGTATTGTTTTTCATAAAACCAAAAGCACTCAAAATGCAGTACTCATTATAGCCAGTTATTATTTTTATTCCTGTTGGGATTGGCGTTTTTTGTTTTTATTCTTTTAGAGTAGAATGCCAGAACTAAAATTGAACCTATTTCAGGAAAATATAGTATCCTAAAATTAGCACGTTGTCTAGCGGCTCCTTTAACGTTAGGAATCTATTCTGATTATAAAGAATTTATTTATTTTCAGTTTTAATATAAATAGGGGAATCGATTGTACTTCGTCTCCGCTATATAAAAACTTTCGACGTGACAAAGCACATCTCAGTTATGAAATAAAGCATTTCGGCTTCAATTAGTACGAGCCAAAGTCGAGTTGTCAAATCGAGCGCAGTCGAGATTAGTTTTGCCATAGAAAGCATCTCGCTTGCACTTCGTTTCTGCTAAGTTTAAACTTTCGACGTGACAACTGAAGTTGTAATACGCTACTTTTGTCAAATGAAGGCTTTCAATAACGTAAATAATAATATTAAAATTTAAGATGAAACGGTTTTTAATTTTTACAATCAAAATACTTTTGCTAGCCTTTTTTGTGTTGGTTGTATTGGATTTTGTATATACAAAAGTGTATTTACAATCCTCAAACAGAGGTAAAATAGGCTATGTTTATAACTCAAAAGCCAGAGTTTACGATGTGGTGATTTTAGGATCCTCCAGAGCCAATAACCATTTTGTGGCACCCATGTTTGAAAACAAGGGATTAAAGGCTTTTAATTATGGTATGAGTGGAGGGCACTTATTTGAGGCTTCTTTGCTGTTGAAACTAATGATAGAACGAAAGTATGAAATAAAAAATGTCATACTGGAAGCTGATTTAAACTTGTCTAATGAGCAGGAGTCTGAGAGTGTAGCGTCTAAATTTTTACCCTATATTCACAATTCTGAAGTGATTGCATCGCATTTTGCTCAGCAGCCTGATTTTTGGGCATTGTATTACATCCCTTTTTATAGGTACATCGCTTTTGAACCTGGAATTGGTTTTAGAGAAATGTATGCTGCTGTCAGAGAAAAACCAACTAATTTGTTGGATCATTTAGGCTATTATCCATTGGGTAAAAATTTAAATGCCAATATGAAAAATGACCTGACAAATCTAAAACCCTTGCACAATAAATATTACGAAGAAATAAAGCATCTTTGTAAATCAAATCACATTAACCTGATTGCCGTGATGACACCAATGTGTTCCAATACCAAAGGATTGAATTATTTTGAGAAAGTGCATCAAATGTATCCCGAAATTCACAATTATGAAAAAGCAGTAGAAGGCGATCAGTATTTTTCTTCCTGTGGACATATGAATAATAGTGGAGCTCGGAAATTTACCGCTATAATTATAAGAGATTTTTTTTTAATCAATGATAACTAAGAATATTATATGGATTTGATATAGGTTTTGAAGAAATATTAAATCATATGAAAGATTTTTTTTCGACATTGTATTTGTTTGGTGAATAATTTAATATCGAAATCAGTCTGTTTAATTTGAGTGCTTTAAAATTAAAATCTAGTAGGTTTAAAAAAAAAAATCGTTTAAGAAACGTTTCCTCTTTAAGAATTATATATTTAGATTCTAATGAAAAACTTTTTAAGTTTATTTGCTAAAATTTTGCTCACAACACTTTTATTACTAGTTGTTTTAGATTTTATTTATACAGCTGTTTATTTACAATCCAAAGATCGAGGAAAAATTGATTATGTTTATAATTCGAAAGGGAGAAGTTATGATGTAGTAATTCTAGGGTCTTCTAGGGCGAATAATCATTTTGTTTCCCAAATGTTTGAAGAAAAGGGATTGAAAACTTTTAATTATGGGATGAGTGGTTCCAGATTATTTGAATCAGATTTGTTGTTAAAATTAATGATTGAAAGACATTATAAAATAAAAAATATTATTATCGAGGTTGATTTAAATATTGCATCAGATGGTATTTCAGAATCTACAGTTGCAAAAGTTTTACCTTACATTCATCATTCAAAAACAATTCGGGAACATCTCAATTCTGTTTCTAATTTTAATGCTTTTTATTACATCCCTTTTTATAGATATGTTGCTTATGAGCCTCAAATAGGTTTTCGAGAAATGGTTTTAAGTTTAATTCGTAAAAAAAGTGCATATTTAAAGAATGGAGGCTATTATGCATTAAATAATGAAGGTGAAAATTTAACATATGATTTGTCAAACTATATTCCACACCAAAATAAAAGTTATGAAGAGATAAAGCATATCTGTAAAGCAAATAAGATTAATTTGATTGCCGTTATGACACCGATGTGTACAAATACCAAAGGATTGGATTATTTTGAGAAAGTGCATCAAATTTATCCTGAAATCTACAATTATGAAAATGCGGTAGAAGGCGATCAGTATTTCTCCTCCTGTGGTCATTTAAATGATGCTGGAGCAAGAAAGTTTACGGCAATAATTATAAGATTTTTTTTTAATAGATAAATATGAAAATAGCATTTCTAACTCCAGAATATCCGCATTCGAAAACAGGTAACTCTGGGGGCATTGGCACAAGTATAAAAAATTTGGCTTCAGGACTTTTGGCAAAAGGTTGTTCTGTTCGGGTTTTGGTTTATGGTCAGAAAGTAGATGGTGTTTTTGACGATAATGGGATTTGCATTCAGCAAATACGAAATGTTAAAATCAAGGGGTTGTCGTGGTATCTTACCCGAAAAAAACTCCAAAAAATAATAAATATATTACACCAAGATAAAGAAATTGATTTGGTAGAAGCGCCGGATTGGACTGGGATTACCTCATTTATTTCACCTAAAAAATGTCCTGTCGTTATTCGATTGAATGGTTCGGATACTTATTTTTGTCACTTGGATCAGCGTCCAGTGAAATGGGTAAATAAATTTCATGAAAAGAAAGCGTTGCAACATGCTGATGGATATTTGGCAGCTAGCCAATATACAGCATCGTTAACCAATCAACTTTTTGAATTAACCAATAGCTATACAATTATTCATAATGGAATTAATTGTTTCGATTTCAAAAAGATTTATGATGAAGGGAGTACCTTTCCAATTATTTTGTATTTTGGAACACTAATTAGGAAAAAAGGATTGTTGGAAATTCCATTTATCTTTAATAAAATAATTGAAAGATATCCTAAAGCCAAATTGTATTTGGTAGGTAGAGACTCAAGTGATGTTATTTCAGGAAATAATTCTACATGGGGAATGATGCAAGAGTCATTTTCTAAAAAGGCTTTACTTAATGTATCGTATTTTGGAGGTGTTTCACATGATGAAATTAGAGATTACATTCAAAAAGCTACAGTTTGCGTGTTCCCCTCTTTTGCAGAAGCATTACCTGTTTCTTGGTTGGAAGCCATGGCAATGCAAAAACCAATTGTTGCATCTAATATTGGTTGGGGGAAAGAGGTAGTTATAGATGGTGAAAGTGGTTTCTTAGTAGATCCAACGCAGCATAAGGAATATGCTGAGAAAATTGTAGCACTTTTAAATGATAAAGAGCTTGCTTCAAAAATGGGTGCAATGGCAAGGATTAGAACTGAGCAAGTTTTTGATATTGGGAAAATAGTAAATCAAAATATAAATTTTTATCAAGGTTTAATACAATCTAATGATGAATAAAAAGTGGATAAAAAAAATTAGTTTATTTCGAAAACAGTTGCTTTTATTAATGTATTATGGCAGGAAAATTAATTTTTTTTCTGATAAGGACAAAGGAAGAATAGTTATTTGTTTTGATGGACTTTTTTCTCATGGAGGTTTAGTAGACCGATTAAAAGGTATTATTTCTTTTTATGAAATAGCTAAAAGTCTTGACTATGATTTTTATATTTCTTTTACTCACCCATTTCAGTTAAGTCATTTTTTATATCCCAATAAAGTAAATTGGGATATAAAAGAGAAAGAATTAAAATACAATCCTTTCAATACCAAAGTGATTTATTTGATGGATAACTTTGAAGCAAATCCATTACAATTAATTAAGAATTCTACAGCCAAAACTTTTTTTGTATACAGTAATATTGATTACCTAGGAACAATTTATACAAAGAATACAGAAAGTGAAAACCAACAGATTTGGCATACTAATTATAATGAATTGTTTGCGGTTTCCAATGAATTAAACAAAGAAATTCAAAAACTTCCTCATGATAACAGGATTGTTTTTCATACCCGATTTACGTCGTTGATGGGTGATTTTAAAGATACAACCCATACCGTTTTAGATGAAAACAAGAAGCAAGAATTAGTCAATAAATTAATTCGAAAAATGAAAGAGGTTGTTGTTTTGCATCCGACTAAAAAAGTTTATGTATTGTCAGATAGTAATATTTTTTTGAACTTTGTAAAACAAAAAACCTCTTTTTCTATTTTAGAAGGAAGCCCAAAACATATAGGAATGAAAAACAACAATGCGGATTTAGAATCTAACTATAAAACATTTACCGATTTTTATTTTATGGCGAAAAGTGATACACTATATTTGTTAAAACTAGATAAAATGTACAATAGTGGGTTTTCAAAATATGCAGCTATAGTGGGGAATAACAAAGTTATTGTTTTACAAGAATAAGTGCCTAGAAAATGATAATTATTTACCATAATACGAAAACAGTATTACGAATTGATGGTGTTGAAAATTCATGTAAGAATGAACATTTTTCTATTGGAGCAACACTATTCCATTTAGCCCAAAAATTTCCTGAAGCAACTTTGGTATGGTGTGATGTAAAATGGGAGCCCCATTTAGATAAAGAAAGTATAAATGACATTATGCATCACAAAAAAATGATGGTTTCTTATAATCCGTATGTTGTAAATATGATTAATGATGGATTAGGATATGTCGACAATGCTTCGATATTAAGATTAAACAAAGAAGTTTCTTTTTTTACCTGGCAAATGTCAAGTGCTGTTGGTGCCATTTCTGCAACAGTTTTGAATGCTGTAGACAGTCAAATACTTAATAAGAAAGAAAATTTTGATTACTTACTCAATTCATTAGCGAAAAGAGCTATGCCAATGGGACTTTTTTGTTACTCAGAACCTAGATTATTTAAGAAAAAGATATTAGCCATTCCATGTTCCGTAAATGATAATTATACTCTTTTTAAGTTTGTAAAACATCATCATGGTATAAAATGGGTTTTCATATTGTTTGCCAGTTTTCTGGCCTATGAAAGAAAAATAATGCTGTTTCCTTTACTGTATAGTTTATTTTTTAAAAAGCGAAACTGGGATAAAAAAGTGTTGGATAAAATTCAAGTAAGTTCAAATAGAAAGGTTTCTAATTCAGATGAAATAGATGTTATTATCCCTACCATTGGGAGAATAAAATACTTGAAAGATGTTTTGTATGATTTGAGAAATCAAACACATTTACCTAAAAATGTTATCATAGTGGAGCAAAATCCAAAAGAAGGAAGTGTTTCTGAATTAGACTTTATTTCTGATGAAAAATGGCCGTTTCAAATAGAACATGTTTTTATCCATCAGTCAGGTGCTTGTAATGCACGTAATATTGCATTATCTAAAGTGAAAAGCGAATGGGTTTTTTTAGCGGATGATGATATTCGCATTAATAATGATTTTTTGAAACAAGGAATAGATAATTGTAAAATTTTTGGTATTGAATCATCAATATTTAGTTGCTTGTTAGAAGGGGACAAAAATGAGTACAATAAGGTTCATCAAACTACTATTTTTGGTTCAGGATGTAGTATTGTTAAAAAATCTTATTTAAATCAGGTGCGATTTAATTCAAATTATGAATTTGCTTATGGAGAAGATTTTGACTTTGGTATGCAATTGAGAAATAGGGGGACGGATGTAATTTATTTTCCGGAACCAGCAATTCTTCATTTAAAGGCACCTATCGGGGGATTTAGAATTAAACCTACTTTTGTATGGAGTACCGATGCAGTTATTCCAAAACCTTCTCCTACTGTTATGCTTAGTAATTTGATTTATAAAACGCATCAACAGCTTTTAGGATATAAAACAATTTATTTTTATAATTTATATAATACCAATGTTTTTCAAAATCCGCTTCAGTTTTTAAAAAAAACGAATAAACATTGGAATGCTAGTATTCATTGGGCTACAATTCTTAAGAGGGATGATTAAAATTTATACTGATAGTACATTTATAACACCTCAGCACAGGAAAATTATCTTTCCCTTGTTGCTTGATTTGTGTTATATCAACAATTTGAATCTTTTAAAAAAATATCAAATTGTTGCTGTTATTGAAGATGCGGATATCGTTATTGTACCGGTTCAAATTGCTTATTTCTTTGAAAATAATAAAGTAGAATGGCTTTATGATTTCATAGGTGAAGCCAACAGATTAAATAAAAAAGTTTGGGTGTATAGTGCTGGTGATTTTGGAGTTACATTAAATACAACCATTTATACCTTTAGACTGGGTGGTTTTGATAGTAAATTGAATGATAAAACATTTATAGTGCCTGCATTAATTATGGACCCCTATATGGAGTTGGAAAATGAATTTCAACCCCTAGCCAAAACAACTTATCCTACTATTGGTTTTGTAGGAAATGCAAACGGTTCGTTAGCTAAATGGTGTAAAGAGTTTTCTATTTATCTTTACCATAATTCAAAACGAATCACGAAACAAGTTTTTGAGGATTATCAATCTTTTTATCCCTCAAGTGTAAAACGGTATCAATTTTTATTGGCTTTGCAAAAAAACAATCAAATTAAAACTAATTTTATTTTCAGAAAACAATATAGAGCAGGAGTTAAAACCGAAGAGGAAAAAAAACGAACCACTTTAGAATTTTTTGAAAATATGGTTTCTAATCCATACGTTTTTTGTCTTAGAGGGGCAGGTAATTTTTCCATTAGATTATATGAAACATTGGCTATGGGAAGAATCCCATTTGTGATTGATACGGATGTTCGTTTACCATTGCCTAATAATATTACATGGAAAAAGCATTGTGTAATTGCTTCAGAAAATAATTTTATGGATGTATTAATCCATTTTCATGCAACTATTAGTGAAAAGGATTTTGAACAAATGCAAATAAATAATCGAAATTTGTGGTTGAATTACCTTAATAGAGAAGCTTATTTTAATACTATTTATACTATTTTTAAAGAATTATAATGAAGTTTACCTTAATTATTTGCACTTATATGCGTCCAGAACCTTTGCTCCAATTGTTACAATCGGTTTTGGTTCAAACGGCATACCCAAATGAAATTTTAATCATAGATAGCTCAACTAACAATGAAACAGAAGCTACTTTAAATAAAAATAAATTTAAAAATCTGCATTATTTTTTGGTGTCATTAGAACACCGTGGGTTGACCAAACAACGTAATTATGGTATTGAAAGGGTAGGAAACGAGATAGAAATAGTTTGTTTCCTAGATGATGATACCGTTTTGGAAAATGATTATTTTGAACAAATATTGAAAACATACCAGATATATCCCCAAGCTTTGGGGGTTGGTGGGTATATTATAAATGAGTCAGAATGTGAATTTGTAGGAGAGAACTATTCTCCAAAAATAGATGAATATTATTTTGATAGTTGGAAAAGGAAGGATGGTAGTCGATTTGTTCTTAGAAAAAAAATGAATTTAGACAGTGATTGTCCGCCAGGTTTTTCTCCTCTATTTTCCCATGGGAGAAGTGTCGGTTTTTTACCTCCCAGCAACAAAATTTATGAAGTAGAACAATTGATGGGAGGGGTTTCTTCCTTTCGAAAAAAAGTATTTGAAACTTTACAATTTTCTACTTATTTTGAGGGCTATGGTTTATATGAAGATGCCGATTTTACGTTGCGAGTGGCCAAACAAGGAAAATTGTATTTGAATACTGCAGCAAAATTAAGTCATTACCATGATGCTTCTGGGAGACCTAACCAATATATTTATGGTAAAATGGTGGTACGCAATGGCTGGTATGTATGGAGGGTGAAAAATTCGAAGCCAGATATAAAGGCTCAATTTAGATGGCATTCTATAACAATACTTTTGATTATCATCCGCTTTACCAATGCATTGACCACTACTAATAAAAAAGAAGCTTTTACGGAAGCTTTAGGTAGAACTGTGGGGTGGTGGAGTTTACTTATTCATAAGCCAAAATTAGAAAATTAATGACCTTTGCAATTATAACCCATGTCCCCCATATTCTATTGCAAAACAAGTATTTTGCCTATAGCCCCTATGTACTGGAAATGAATATTTGGACTCAATATGCTAATGAGGTCGTTATTGTTGCACCACTAACAGATTTAGGGAAAACTCCTATAGATATTGCTTATGAGCATCAAAATATTAAGTTTGTGCTTATTGATAGTTTTGATGTGTTGCATCTAAAATCTATTTTTAGAACGATTTTAAAAGTACCTAAAATAAGTTGGCAAATTTTCAAAGCCATGCAATCTGCCGATCACATCCATTTGCGCTGTCCCGGTAATATTGGTTTGTTAGCCTGTATAATACAAATTGTATTTCCGAATAAGCCTAAAACTGCTAAATATGCCGGAAATTGGGATCCTGAATCGAATCAACCGTGGACGTATCAATTGCAACGATGGATCTTGAGTAACCCTTTTTTGACCCGTAATATGCACGTTTTGGTATATGGAGAATGGGAAGGAATGACTACTAATATCAAACCTTTTTTTACGGCTACTTATACTGAAAAAGAGGTGGCTCCGGTAACTGAAAAAGAATTAAAAGGGCTTGTTGATTTTATTTTTGTGGGGACTTTAGTAAAAGGAAAGCATCCGCTATATGCTATTCAATTAGTGGAAAATTTACATCTTAAAGGATATTCAGTACGTTTGAGTGTCTATGGTGAAGGTGTGGAACGAGAAATGCTGGAGGATTATATTGCAGCTCATGCATTAGAAAACATAGTTTCATTAGAAGGGAATCAAACACAAGATATTGTTAAGAAAGCCTATATGGGCAGTCATTTTGTGGTTTTACCTTCTGAAAGTGAAGGCTGGCCAAAAGCTATTGCAGAAGGGATGTTTTGGGGTTGTGTACCAATAGCTACCTCCGTCTCTTGTGTTCCTTTTATGTTGGATTATGGGAAAAGAGGGGTTTTACTAGAAATGAATTTAGAAAAAGACAGTGCCCAAATAGATGCTATTTTACTTGATCAAACCCTTTTTGACATTAAAAGAAATAAAGCTGCGGAATGGTCCAGAGGGTATACTTTAGATGCTTTTGAGGAGGGAATAAAGGCGTTGTTGGTTTTAAAAGAATTTAAAGTTTAAAGGTTTAGTTGTTTAAACGTTTAAAATAAAGTAACGATTAAAGATGAAAGATGACAATCAAAAAATGCGGATTATTCAAATTATAGATTCACTGGAAGCTGGAGGGGCAGAGCGTATGGCAGTTAATTATGCCAATGCTTTAGGAACAATAATTGAATTTTCAGGACTGGTTGCCACTAGAAAGGAAGGGGTTTTACTTCATCAAATCGATCCGAATGTTTCGTATTTATTTTTGGATAAAAAAAAGTTGATTGATTTTAGCGCGCTTTTTAAATTACATTCTTTTGTTTTAAAAAATAAGGTAACTCATATTCATGCCCATAGTACTTCTTTTTTTTTAACTTTTTTATTGAAATTAGTTCATCCTTCGATACAATTAATTTGGCATGACCATTATGGGGATAGTGAGTTTTTAAATAAAAGACCCATAGGTGCTTTAAAAATGACTTTGCCTTTTTTTAGTGGAATTATAGCTGTTAACCAAAAATTGAAAATTTGGGCTAAGCAAAAAATGAATTTCAAGAATACGGTTTATTTACCCAATTTTCCATCTGAAGAAAAGAATTGTACCGCGCAAACCGTATTGCAAGGGGTTACCGGAAAGCGGATTGTCTGCTTGGCTAATCTGAGGGTACAGAAAAATCATTTTTTATTACTGGAAGTTGCCAGAAAGTTGCAGCTATCACATCCCGAATGGACCTTTCATTTGATAGGAAAAGATTTTGACGATAGCTATTCTAAAAAAATTAAGGATTTAATAGTTGCTTTTGCTTTAGAAAAAAATGTGTTTCTTTACGGCACCAAAGAAGATATTGAAAATATTTTGCAACAATCTACCATTGGCGTTTTAACGTCGCAATCTGAGGGTTTACCCGTAGCTCTTTTAGAATATGGATGGTTGAAAAAACCTGTTGTAGTGACCGATGTAGGCGAAATATCCTCCTTGGTTGCCAATGGTAAAAACGGTTTTCTTATTGCTGCTCAACAAGAGCATTTATTTTATGAAGCCTTGGTCGAATTAATAAAAAGTGAAGTTCTGCAACTGGAGTTTGGTAATGCACTTTACAAAATGATAAATGATACTTATTCAAAAACGGCTGTCATGGAACAGTATTTAAATTGGTTAAAAAATAGTTGTAAATGAAAAAAGAGGATCAAACTTATCTCTATTTAATTCTTTTCCATGTTGTTCTGGGGGCAATGGTTTATGCAGTTCCCTTCGTTTCCAAAATATATGGGTATTCCATTTTTATTTTTGGAATTTATTATGTCATTAAAAAGCAAAATAAGAATAATGAAGCGCTTATTGCTGCTGCCTATGTAGTAGGAAGTGAAGTTTTTTTGAGGATGACGGATGGGAATCCCTTATATGAAATTTCTAAATATGGGGTGATACTATTTATTTTTATAGGGATGTATTTTAGCGGTTTCTCCAAAGGAGCAGTTCCTTACTGGATATTTTTATTATTATTAGTCCCCAGTATAGTTATTTCTACTTTTGTATTGGATTTTGATACCAATATTCGGAAAGCCATCGCTTTTAATATTTCGGGTCCGGTTTGTCTAGGGATTGCCTCTCTATATACTTTTAGGCGAAAAATTTTATTAGATGAGATGAATAATATATTATTAAGTATGGGGCTGCCAATAATATCTTGCATGGTCTATTTGATCTTATATACCCCTGAAGTTAGGGAGGTAATTACGGGAACGGGATCAAATTTTGCTACTTCTGGAGGATTTGGACCTAATCAGGTGGCAACTATTTTAGGTTTGGGCATGTTTATTTTTTTTTCCAGGGTTATATTAGAGTCTCGGAATAAATTTTTGTTGGGCATTAATTTGATTGTTGCATTGAATATCTCCTATCGGGGTATGATTACCTTTTCCAGAGGCGGTATGGTCACTGGGTTTTTAATGATTGTTTTGTTGTTGCTTTTCTTGTATTTTAAATCGAATTACAGAGGGAAAGTAAAGCTTAACTATATTATAGTATTTGTTACTCTAGCCATGATGGGGACTTGGGGATATACCTCTTTCCAAACGGGAGGATTGATTGACAAACGTTATGCCAATCAAGATGCAACAGGGAGAGTTAAAGAAAGTAGATTTACCGGGAGGGAAGATATAGCTAAGGATGAAATTAATATATTTTTAAAGAATCCTATTTTTGGGGTAGGAGTTGGAAAAGGAGTAGAAGTTCGAGAATTAGATAGGGCGAATGCTGCATTATCTCATGATGAAATTACCCGTATGCTGGCAGAGCATGGTACCTTCGGCATCATAGCCTTGCTAATCTTATTTTTCACCCCCCTTGTTTTGTATTTAGAAAATAAGTTCAACATGTTCTTGCTGTGTTTTGTGGTGTTCTGGTTGTTGACGATTAACCATGCTGCCATGCGTACCGCAGCGCCTGCTTTTGTCTATTCTTTGTCCTTGCTTAATGTGCAGTTGGGGTGGGGTAAAAAAGTTGAAAAAAAAGAATGATGTTAAGTAGTAAGTATCAGGTATTAAGTATTAAGTTGGTGTCTCAAAAAATGAAGATTAAGTAGAAAGTATCAGGTATTAAGTATTAAGTTGGTGTCTCAAAAAATGAAGTTTCAGATTAATTAAACGTGTTACGCGTAAAAATAAGTGTAGGAAATTTTCGTTTTACCCCAGCCCTAAAAGGAGCCGAAAATTTAAGACTTGAGTTTTAAGTGAGAAACTTTTTGTTTTACCTCAATCCTAATTTTCGTTTTACCCCAGCCCTAAAGGGAGCCGAAAATTTAGGACTTGAGTTTTAAGTGAGAAACTTTTCGTTTTACCTCAATTCTAATTTTCGTTTTACCCCAGCCCTAAAGGGAGCCGAAAATTTAGGACTTGAGTTTTAAGTGAGAAACTTTTCGTTTTACCTCAATCTTAATTTTATACCAGACTTAAAGGGAACCTAAAAATTTTAAAGAATATTGGTTTGTAACTGGGATTTTGTATTTCTTTTTTGCTCCTTTTAGGGTAAGGGGTAAACAAAAAAGAAATACGCAACCTGACGGAAGTAGTTTTAAGAAGCGGTTCTCTATATAATTTTGCGTCCTTTTTTAATTATTTGGAGTATGTTATTAAATAAATCTGTTAAAAAGAAAATTTTGTTAAAAAAATTAACATATCTTAAATTTAGTTTGCGGCAAAAGCCCTAAATTGCGGCAATAATCCTAAATACCACCCATGTTTTCAGTAGACAAAATGCATTTTGAAATCTCAGAGCGGAAAATGATTCTTCGTCTTTTTGATGTGTTTTTTGTTTTGAGTGCCTTGTTTGTGATAGGCAAGATTTTCGATTTTGATTATTTTACTTTTTCCACTACTGATTTTTCGAGGGCTGTCGTTTTGGCTGTTTACCTGAATCTTTTTGGAACTATTTTTGAAATTTATAACCTTCAAGTGGCCAGTAATCAATTTCAGGTTTTGCGAAGTGCTATTCTTACTGTCTCAACGACCGTTTTAGTGTATTTATTGACTCCCGTTTTTTCTCCGGAATTGCCTTCTAAAAGAATTGAAATCCTATTGTTTTATTTTGTCGTTTTTCTTGCTTTGGTTTTATGGCGCCTGTTTTATGTTACTTTTTTAGCTTCCAATCGATTTTTTCAAAATGCCATTTTGATCTGTGATAAAGAACAGGTGGAGGAGTTGATTTTAGGATTAGAAAATATAGATCCGCATTATAAAATAATAGGCTTTGTCCATGCTGATGCTGTTGAAGACGAAATATCGGAATATCACTATGTGCCCAACATAAAAAGAGTAGAATTATTTTCTTTCGTCAAAGAAAATTCTATATCTGAAATTGTGATAGCTTCCCAAAAGACAGAAGGAATTACTGCGGAATTGTACCAGCAATTGCTTCATTTATTAGAGTCTGGAAGTATTATTAGGGAGTATACACAAGTGTACGAAAGTAAAACGCAACGCATTCCGGTTCATTATATCGCCAGAGATTTTTATAGGTTCTTCCCTTTTAGTCGCAGCAATCATAATAAGTTGTATTTATTGAGTGTCCGATTTTTAGAAATAGCTACTTCGGTTCTCGGATTGTCCATTGGTCTGATCCTATTTCCATTGATAGTTATTGGAAATGCTATAGGAAACAGAGGGAAACTGTTTTATACCCAAGAACGTGTAGGTAAAGATGGAGTTATTTTTGAAATCTTAAAATTCAGGACTATGATTACCAATGCCGAATCCAATGGAGCTGTTTTTGCCGCTACACAAGATTCCAGAGTAACGGCATTCGGGAAATTTTTGAGAAAAACCAGAATCGATGAATTTCCTCAATTTATAAATATTCTAAAAGGCGACATGGCTGTTATAGGCCCGAGACCAGAACGCCCCTTTTTTGTTAAAGAAATAGCCGAAATAATGCCTTTTTACGAAACACGGCATATTATTAAACCTGGTCTAACGGGTTGGGCACAAGTCAATTATTCCTACGGTGCCACTATTGAAGACAGTTTGATAAAACTACAATATGACCTGTATTATATCAAACATAGAAGTATCTTCTTAGATTTAAATATTGCTTTTAAAACAATTACCACTGTGTTGTTTTATAGAGGGCAGTAGCAATGTATTATTTATAATGTAGCGTTGTATTTTAAATAATTATTGGAATGCGTTTTTTATTCTGAATTGCCAATTTTACTAAAATTATCATGCTTGTAATTACCAAAGGGAGTACAAGTAATAAATGTGCTTTGTCAATTAGAATGACTAAGTAAATCAGTAACGAAAAGATGTTGAATATAGCCAGATTGTAAATTCCCTTTTTGTTTTTTGTTGCGTATAAATAAAGCAGTCCCAATAAAGTAGGATTGAATAGCAAAATGTTGTAATTGTATCCTAATTCTAAATGGTACGAATAAAATCCCACAAACACGAAGAAGAATCCCAATAGTCCCATAATAGTAAGGTAAAATAGATTGATGCTTTTCTTATTGATCAGTACAACGAATCCCAGAAGAATTAAGTAAGTATAACAATTGTTCCACCAAGAACTGGAAACTTCTTTTTCAAATTCGATTATCGTTTTGTTTTCGGGAGCGAGAGGATGGTTCTGGAAAGACACTTTTTTAAGGCTTTTTTGTAATTCAAAAGGTAAAAAAATCTGGGTACCCAAGCCATCCACTTTTTTTCCGAAGATAATGCTGGTGCCTAATTTTTCATAAAAGTGATTGTCAAAATACGGATACAGTATGGTTCTATAGGTGATATCAGTATCGGTATTTTTTACTATAGCATTAGTGCCTAGTGTTTTATTGATGATGTCAACTACCATTGACGTACAGTTTTTATCAATAAATTTATACGTATAATGGCTGTCTCCTGAAGCTAAGGAAGTATTCAGGTTATCAAATAATTTTTGTTTGAGATTGTCCGGAATATTCAATTCCTGTTCGTAAACTGATCTTTTTTCATAATTGTATTCATTGATGAAATCGGCATAGGGATGCGCTACTGCAAAATACTGTAAGTCTCCTTTTATGAATTTCAAAACAAAATTAGGCGTGTTGAAGTCGAAAGCTCCATAGTTATACACTACGTCAATATTGTTGTAGGGATCATTGATGCGAATAGCAGTATGTCCAAACAAAGAATACGATTCGTTCCCTGTACCGCAAGTAAGTACGCTCACTTTCGCCTCTTTTGACAACAAAAGGTTTTGACCAAAACTTTGGTTTATGGTAATAAATAATATGATGAAAAAAGAAATTTTTTTTAATAAAGAGAAATTCATTGACTTGATGATTAAATAAATATAATTAATTTCGAAACAAACCTAAATCTACTTTCACCGAAAAAATATTCGAATACAAAGCGGTACTTTGATTGCCTAAATCGGTTAGTGCATAATCAATTTGGATGCCTTTGTATTTAAAGCCCAATCCAATATTGGGTTGAAATCCTACTTTTTCGGTACTGTCCAGTTGTTGTACTTTTTGGAAGTTCCCAACGCCAGCACGCAAGAAGACCAAATCGGTGTAGCCAAATTCCAGTCCTACCGCAGGATCAATACTTATAAAATTAGTTGAAAACGCGTCGTTAGTTTTGGCAAACCGCATGTTCATATTGGCTGCAGCCATAATACTATAATCGTAATGAATGATGAACTTTTTTGCTATTCCCAGTTGTGCTTTTGGAGCGGTAATTTCTGTGCTTTCAGGTAATTCCTGATTTTCTCCAGGAATGGCATTGGCAATTTTTTTATACTCGGCTTCATCAATATTCCATACGTTATAGGTAGTGGTTATGTCACGGACCATGATTCCAAATTGCCAGTCGTTTTTTTCGAATTGTAATCCAACATCAAATCCAAATCCCCAAGAACTGGCAAATTTTCCGATAATGCGACGGATTACTTTGGCATTTACGCCATACTGAAATCCGGGAACAGGAAGCTTTCTGGCATACGAAAAAGTAAAACCATAATCGGCCGTAGAAAAAAGGCTGATTCGGTTGTAGTCAATATTGCCCTGACTGTCTATTAATTCAGTAGTATTTAAAATATCATCCACGCCAAAACGAATTAAAGAAATCCCCCAAGCGCTGCGGTCATCTATAGGACTAGCATAAGCAGCATAATCATATTGTGCAATATTGGCAAAATAGTTGGCATGCATCAGGGATACCTGATGGTCTTCCAGATGAATAAGTCCTGCAGGATTCCAATACCCTGAATTGACATCGCTGGTAGAAGCCACTACAGTATTCGACATACCTAAGGCTGCCGCATCCACGCCGATATTCATAAACTCATTCGAGTATTTCCTGACGGCCTGACTGTGATTTACGGTACAAACCAAAAGCAAAAGCAATAAGTAGCCTTTTTTCAATAGTATTATTTTTACAAACAGAACGTTTGTTTAATTTTTATCAAAAATATAATTTTTTACTGAGGTTATTTCTTCCTTTGTATAAATATATACAAACATGAAACCGTTGTTGAAAAATCTCTATTAAAAAACGTACTTCTCCGTCACTTATTATGCTAAATTTGCCAACTTTGCATCACTAAACTTTAGAACTATGAATATTAAAAAGCATATCCCTAATCTCATTACATTACTCAACCTTTTTTGTGGTTGTATTGCTTTGGTATTTGTGAGTAAAGATCAATTTGAAATGGCATTCTTTTTTGTTTGTCTAGGGATTTTTTTAGATTTTTTTGATGGTTTTTTTGCCCGCTTGTTTAAAGTCTCTGGGCCTTTGGGATTGCAACTGGATTCCCTTGCAGATATGGTTACAAGTGGTGTTGTTCCTGGATTTGTAATGTTTAAAATGATGAGTAGCAGTTCTGCTGCTATGAGTGAAGGTTATCTTCAATTCTTTCCTTATTTAGGTTTTATCATTACTTTGGGATCCTGTTTTCGTTTAGCAAAATTTAATATAGATACTCGTCAAACCGATTCTTTTATAGGATTACCAACTCCTGCAAATGCCCTTTTTATATTAAGTCTTCGTCTAGTTTTAGATTATTATTCTGCGGATTCATTAATGGTTTTTGAAATTTTGACAGAGAAATGGGTTTTATTAGTGGTAACTTTATTAAGTGCTTATATACTGAATGCTGAAATTCCATTGTTTTCATTAAAAATTAAAAAGTTTAGTTTCAAGGATAATGCACTTCAGATTATCTTTCTATTACTGTCACTTATGTTGTTAGTTTTCTTCCAGTATTTAGGAATTCCGTTGCTGATTATTTTTTATGTTTTGCTGTCAGTAGTGACTAATAAATGGCTAAAAAAGTAATTTTTTGAATGAAAAGAAAGCCGGTCCGAAGACAAACGACTACAACTCGTAAACCCAAAAAGAAAGTCTCAATTTTCTCTGGGAAGCTCGTGCGTTTTTCTATTATTGCTTTTTTTATCTTACTGGTTCTTGGAGTTGGGTATCATTATCGAAATGGTTTAGCTTATTATTTTAGTTTTAAATCGAATAAAATGCTCAGCGAAGCAGCCGAGAGCAAGCGTATTTCCGATGTTCGAAATTTTCAGGTTTTAGAAAAACAAGAAGGGAAAAGCATCGGTTTAGATGTTTCTGAATATCAAGGAAAAATCAGTTGGTCTTATGTAGACACTTTAGAAAAAAAATATCCCTTACATTTTGTATTTATTCGAGCCACGGTAGGAAAGGACAGGAAAGATCGTCAGTTTAATCGGAATTGGCTTGGCGCCAAAGACAATAAAATGATTCGGGGCGCTTATCATTATTACCGTCCTAATGAAAATTCACTTGAGCAAGCGGCACTTTTTATAAAAACAGTGAGGCTACAAAAAGGGGATTTGCCACCTATTTTAGATATTGAAAAACTACCAAAAAATCAGTCTCTCGATAGTTTGAAAGTTGGATTGAAACGATGGCTGAAAGCGATTGAATTGCATTATGGAGTAAAACCGATTATCTATACCGGGGAGAAATATTACGATGATTTTTTGAAAGATGAATTTAGTAATTATCTTTTTTGGATTGCCAATTATAATTTTTACAGAGAAGAAATAGATGACGATTGGTTGTTCTGGCAGTTTACGGAGAAAGCCTCCGTACCAGGGATAAAAGGAAATGTTGATGTCAATATTTACAATGGTGATCTAGAACAGTTGCGGTATATTACTGTGGAGTAATTATTTATTTTTCAGTCGGAGTATTCAGGTCTGGTACTGTTTGCAGTAATTAGGCTTCAGATTAAGAAATGTTAGTAGTTTAAGGCTTTTAGTTGCCTTTCAATAATTTATCGATTTCGATTTTTAATTTTGGTAAATGATTGGTGATTATTGCCCAAATAGTTTCGTCTGATATGTTATCATAAGCATGAATAACTTGGTTTCTTAATCCAACTATTGCAGCAGCATCAGTAATTTTTGAGGTATAAGAATTATCAGTTTTTAATATTCGATTTATGGCTTCTCCAATTATTTCAAGATTTCTTTCTACAGCTCTTTTTCGCATTAAGTTTTTTCTGTATTCAAAAAAATCCATTCTTTCATCAATGAAATAACTGTTTATCTCAAATTGATACTTTAACATCGTAAAGCCATTTTAGGATTTTTTTATCCATAAATTAATTCTTTATTTTCTTCAATGGAACTAATTAAATAGGGGTTTTTTAAAGTTTGCTGTTCCACTAAATCAATTTCTCTGTGCAGTAAATTTTTGAGTTTATTTTTAAGATCAATATAATTTATAAAGTATAGTTTAAGATCAAAAGATTTAAATTTCACTAAAAAATCTATATCACTTTCTTCATTAAATTTTGTTGTAGTAGCTGAACCAAAAAGATATAATTTTTCAACATTATGTGTTTCACATAATTTTTTGATTATTTCTTTATTTTGGGTTATTAAATACATAAAAACAAAGATATAGATTTTTTTTTATATGTTGTTAGTTTCTGAAAATGGTTGTTCTGGCAGTTTACGGAGAAAGCCTCCGTACCAGGAATAAAAGGAAATGTTGATGTCAATATTTACAATGGTGATCTAGAACAGTTGCGGTATATTACTGTGGAGTAATTATTTATTTTTCAAGATAGAAAAGATTACAAAAGCAAAAAATAACAGCGCTCCAATCATAAAAAGTATTGATTTGCGATTTGCAAAGTTTATGGTGTTTCCTATCGAAGCATTTTTTTTAGGAGGTAAAATGCGTTTGTCTTCTTTGTTGTAATAAAATATTCCCCAAATCCAGTTGTCGGGATCTTTACTCCATTTCTCTAATGTCTCTTGACTTGGGTTGTCTTGATTTTTCATTTTTGTGAATTTCAGGCTAAATAAAAAATGATGAAATAGTAATTTTATAACCAAGCCTCTGATCACTCAAAAACGGACCACTTTTTAAAACTCCAATTTCTTCTTTCTCAACTCGAAATTTTGACCTAAATACACTCTTCGTACCATTTCATCTTCCACTAATTCTTCCGGAATACCCGCTTTTAGGATTCCTCCTTCAAACATAAGATAGGTTTTGTCCGTGATTGCCAGAGTTTCCTGAACATTGTGGTCGGTAATAAGAATGCCGATATTTTTATTTTTTAATTGCGCGACAATTCGTTGAATATCTTCAACGGCAACCGGATCGACACCAGCGAAAGGTTCATCTAGTAATATGAATTTTGGGTCGGTAGCAAGACAACGTGCAATTTCAGTACGACGGCGTTCTCCACCAGAAAGTAAATCACCGCGATTGGTTCGAATGTGTTCTAGGCTGAATTCTTCGATTAAACTTTCCATTTTGGCTTCTTGTTCGGCTTTGGATAATTTTGTCAATTGAAGGACGCTCAGTATATTGTCTTCGATACTTAATTTTCTAAAAACGGAAGCTTCTTGCGCTAAATAACCAATTCCCTGCTGTGCTCTTTTGTACATAGGATAATCGGTGATATTCAAATCATCCAGAAATATATTGCCTGAATTTGGTTTAACCAATCCTACAATCATATAAAACGAAGTTGTTTTTCCAGCACCGTTAGGTCCCAAAAGCCCTACGATTTCGCCTTGATTCACTTCTACCGAAATGCCTTTTACAACACTACGACCTTTATAGGTTTTTATAAGATTTTCGGCTCTTAATTTCATTTTTTTTTAGTTTAATCGTTTGATTGTTTAACTGTTTAATCGTTCAAATAAACGAATAAACAATTAAACGATTTTGCTTCTTAACAATTATTTCACAGCGGTTTCTTCCAATGCTTCCCAGAATTCGTATGCTCTGCGCAAATGAGGTACAACAATAGTTCCGCCAACAAGCGTGGCAATTCCCATTGCTTCCATCATTTCTTCTTTGGTCACCCCTTCTTTGTAGCTGGTTTCCAAATGGTATTTTACGCAATCATCACAACGTAAAACTGCCGAAGCCACTAATCCCAGCAACTCTTTTGTTTTAACATCTAAGGCTCCTGCGGCATACGCATTGGTATCCAAATTGAAAATACGCTTTACAATTTTGTTGTTGTCTGCCAATAATTTCTCGTTCATTTTAGAACGGTATTCGTTGAATTCTTGTATTATATCAGCCATTAGCTTTTTTTTGATTTCTTACTACTAGTTTTGAAATTAAGATGCTTAATTCATAGATTAATAACATAGGGATAGCAACAATGGTTTGACTAACCACATCAGGCGGGGTAACAATCGCAGCAACAATAAGTATTATGATTACGGCATATTTCCAGTATTTTCTTAAAAAAGTGGGTGTTACCAGACCTAGTTTTGTTAAGAAATAGATGATTATTGGCATTTCAAAAAATATTCCACTTGCTAATACTGATGTTTTTACCATACCTAAATAGGAATCCAAAGTAAATTGGTTCTTTACAATGTCACTTACCGTAAATGTAGCCAAGAAATTGACTGACATTGGAATCACTACATAGTAGCCAAATAAAACGCCTAAAAAGAAAAGTAGTGAGGAAATGAATATAAATATTTTAGCATTTTTTCTTTCTTTTTCATACAAAGCAGGACTTATAAATTTCCATATTTCAAATAGAATATAAGGAAAACTTAAGATGAAACCGGCCAAAAGACACATCCATACAAACATGTTTACCTGGCCTTCCATTTCTGTATTTTGTATTATAAAAGGCATTTCTGTGATGCAAATACTATCGGCAAAACCTAAGGCATGCGATAAATCACAAAAAAAAGTATAGGTTATAAAGGTTGGTCTTGTAGGTCCAAATATGATGATGTCAAATAGGTAATCACTTATGAAATACGTAAGAAAAGCCATTATTATTACTGCCATTGTACTTCGAACCAATAACCATCTTAATTCTTCAAGATGATCTAAAAACGACATTTCGTTTAAGTTTTTCTTCGCCATTATACTATTCCTTCTTTTAAAATATCGTGTAAATGTAATACGCCTTTGTACTCGCCATTGTCTACCACCACTAATTGTGTAATGGAAAAGTCTTCCAGAATATTCAATGCGTCAACAACCATAGCTGTAGATGCTATTAATTTTGGGTTTTTAGTCATGATGTCTTTGGCGGTCAAGTCAGCAAATGAATCACGGTCATTTAGCATTCTTCGAATGTCGCCGTCGGTAATAATTCCAATTACTCTGTCTTCATCTACAACGGCTGTTACACCAAGTCGTTTCTCTGAAATTTCGAAAATTACTTTCTTTATAGAGGCATCAGGAGTAACCATTGGTTTCAAAGTATGTTCGAGCATGTCTTTCACACGCAACAATAGTTTTTTACCTAAAGCACCACCGGGATGGTACACGGCAAAATCTTCTGGTTTAAAATCGCGCATTTCCATAAGGCAAACCGCAATAGCATCGCCCATGACTAATTGTGCTGTTGTACTATTGGTAGGAGCCAAATTGTTAGGACAAGCCTCTGCATCTACTGTAGTGTTCAAAACAAAATCAGAGCCCTTAGCAAGAAAAGAGGTCATATTTCCTGTGATTGCAATCAAGGTATTGCCAAAACGTTTTAAAAGCGGGACTAAAACTTTTATTTCCGGGCTGTTGCCACTTTTTGAAATGCAGATAATTATATCTTCGTTTTGGATCATTCCTAAATCGCCGTGAATTGCTTCTGAGGCATGAAGGAATAGGGAAGGTGTTCCGGTAGAATTAAAAGTAGCTACCATTTTTTGAGCAATAATGGCGCTTTTCCCTATACCTGTGACCACTAATCTCCCTTTGGAGTTGTAGATACTTTGAGTAGCTTCAATGAAGTTTTTATCAAGATATTCAGTTAGTTTAGCAATTGCTTCACTTTCAGATAAAATAGTTTTTTTGGCGCTAGCCAATATATTTTCTTTTGTTATCAAAACAGAATGGTTAAAATTTGTATGTTTAAAAGAATTTAGTATCTTTATGTGATGCAAATTTATACAAAATACCACATAATCAAGAATGAATTCAAACGAAATTGATATCCACAAAGAATTAAAAAAATATTTTGGCTTCAGCCAATTTAAAGGATTACAAGAACAAGTCATTAAAAGCCTCCTTAATAAGCAAAACACATTTGTGATTATGCCTACTGGAGGAGGGAAGTCACTCTGTTACCAATTGCCTGCTTTAATTCAAGAGGGAACTGCAATCGTAGTTTCGCCTTTAATTGCTTTGATGAAAAATCAAGTTGATGCCATTCGAAGTTTATCTTCTGAAAATGGGGTTGCCCACGTTTTAAACTCTTCCCTTACCAAAACGGAAATTGCTCAAGTTAAAAAGGATATTACTTCCGGTTTAACCAAATTGTTATATGTTGCCCCGGAATCCTTGACAAAAGAAGAGTATGTAGCGTTTCTTCAAACAGTACCCATTTCATTTGTGGCTATTGATGAAGCGCATTGCATTTCAGAGTGGGGGCACGATTTTAGACCTGAATACAGAAACTTAAAACACATCATCAAGCAATTAGGCGATATGCCTATCATTGGCTTGACCGCTACAGCTACACCAAAAGTGCAGGAAGATATTCTGAAAAATTTAGATATGACTGATGCTACCACTTTCAAAGCATCGTTCAACAGACCTAATTTATATTACGAAGTACGCACCAAAACTAAAAATATTGAATCGGATATTATCCGGTTTATCAAACAGCACAAAGGAAAATCAGGAATTATTTATTGTTTAAGCCGTAAAAAAGTGGAGGCTATTGCCGAAGTTTTACAAGTAAACGGAATAAGTGCCGTTCCTTATCATGCTGGATTGGATGCTAAAACCCGAGCTAAACATCAGGATATGTTTCTTATGGAAGATGTTGATGTGGTGGTGGCAACTATTGCTTTTGGAATGGGAATTGACAAGCCGGATGTTCGTTTTGTGATTCACCACGATATTCCTAAATCATTGGAAAGTTACTATCAGGAAACGGGTCGCGCAGGTCGTGACGGTGGCGAAGGCCATTGTCTTGCTTATTATTCCTATAAAGATGTGGAGAAATTAGAAAAATTCATGTCGGGGAAACCCGTTGCTGAACAGGAAATAGGTTTTGCCTTATTACAAGAAGTGGTGGCTTATGCTGAAACTTCGATGTCCAGAAGGAAATTTCTGCTTCATTATTTCGGAGAGGAATTTGATGATGTCAATGGAGAAGGTGCTGATATGGATGATAATGTCAGAAATCCAAAAACAAAAGTGGAGGCCATAGATCAAGTGGTGAAACTCTTGGAAGTAGTGCGGGATACGAAGCATTTGTACAAATCAAAAGAAGTTGTTTTTACGTTAATTGGCCGTGTCAATGCAGTTATCAAAGCACATCGAACGGATACCCAGTCTTTTTTTGGATGTGGTTCAGATCATGACGAGAAATATTGGATGGCCTTATTGCGGCAAGTTCTAGTTGCCGGACTTTTGTCGAAAGACATAGAAACCTACGGAATCGTAAAAATTACCGAGAAAGGATTGCATTTTATTAAAAACCGCGAATCCTTTATGATGTCTGAAGATCATGAATATAATGAATCCGAAGATGAAGCTATTGTTACTGCGGCAAAATCTACAGGAACTGCCGATGAATTATTGATGGGCATGTTACGGGATTTACGTAAAAAAGTTGCCAAGAAATTAGGTGTTCCTCCCTTTGTGGTTTTTCAAGATCCATCGCTCGAAGATATGGCTTTGAAATATCCGATTTCCCAAGAAGAATTGATTAATATTCATGGTGTTGGAGAAGGAAAAGCCAAGAAATACGGTGCGGCATTTCTCGAATTAATTAGTAGATATGTAGAAGATAACGATATTATTCGTCCAGAAGATTTAGTGGTTAAATCCACCGGAGTCAATTCAGTAAATAAACTCTACATCATTCAAAATATCGACAGAAAATTATCTCTTGATGACATTGCTTCCGCAAAAGGGTTAAAGATGGATGATTTAATCAAAGAAATGGAGCAAATTGTTTATTCCGGAACCAAGTTAAACATAAAATATTGGATTGACGATATGCTTGACGATGATCAACAAGAAGAAATTCATGATTATTTTATGGAATCCGAATCCGATAATATAGAAGCTGCACTCAAAGAATTTGAAGGCGATTATGATATTGATGAATTGCGACTGATGCGGATTAAGTTTATCAGCGAAGTGGCAAATTAGAAAGTAATCAGTTTGCAGTAATCAGTGTTCAGGAATTTTTGCTATCCGAATACTCATCACTGCAAACTGTAAACTAAAAAAGTTCTCCTCGATGCGGTTTCAAAGCATCTCTTACCTGAATCATGTTTTCATCGGTTACTACCATAAAAGCAATGGCTTGCATTTCACCATGAATTTCAAAACCGGTGATATTTAAGTCAAATTTTTCAATAGCGATATATTCTCTCAAATGAATTTCGTGATGCTCCGCCGTTTTTGCAGCTGCAGGTCCACGGAAATCCCAAATCAATTTTATTTTTCTAGACATTTTTTATCAGGTACAAAGGTTCATAGACTCAAAGAGGCAAAGTTACAAAGTCTAATTTGAAAATGAGCTAATTTGAAAATTTGAAAATGGATTCTTTATTGAATCACTAATTCCACTTCAAAATACTATTTTTGTACTTTGTTTTTGTTTTTCGAATAAACGAATCAACAAAACAATGATTAAATAAGATAAAATGCCTCAAGAACTATTATTACAAGTAACTCCGGAAATTGCTGCGAATGAATCGTTGCTAAAAGACCATTTGTCGAAACAAATTAAAGTTTCTGCAGATGAAATTCAGCATGTTTCTATTTTAAAACGCTCTATTGATGCGCGTCAAAAAGCGATAAAAATCAATTTGAAAGTGGCTGTTTATTTGAAAGGAGAATCTTTTAAAGAGCATAAAATCCAACTTCCCAATTATAAAAATATTTCTTCAGCTCCCGAAGTAATTGTTGTAGGTGCAGGACCTGCTGGACTTTTTGCTGCATTGCAATTGATAGAATTGGGTTTGAAGCCTATAGTTGTTGAGCGAGGAAAAGATGTACGTGGCAGACGTAGGGATTTGAAAGCCATCAATGTAGATCATCTTGTCAATGAAGATTCTAATTATTGTTTTGGTGAAGGCGGTGCAGGAACCTATTCAGATGGGAAATTATATACGCGTTCCAAAAAACGTGGCGATGTAACGAGAATTCTGGAGTTATTTGTCGCTTTTGGTGCTTCAGAAGATATTTTGATTGAAGCGCATCCGCATATTGGAACGAATAAATTGCCTCAAATTATTCAGGATATTCGAGAGAAAATCATCGAATGCGGTGGACAGGTTTTGTTTGAAACCCGATTGACTGATATTTTAGTAAAAAACAATGAAGTGCAAGGTATCGTCACTCAAAAAGGAGATACGATTCTTGCTAACAAACTCATTTTGGCCACTGGACATTCTGCCCGTGATATTTTTGAATTATTGGACAGAAAGGAAATTTTTATTGAAGCCAAATCTTTTGCCTTGGGCGTAAGAGCCGAGCATCCACAATCCTTAATTGACAGCATTCAATACAGTTGCGATTATCGTGGCGAACATTTACCTCCGGCACCTTATTCTATTGTAAAACAAGTAGGAGGCAGGGGAATGTATTCGTTTTGTATGTGCCCTGGTGGTGTTATTGCGCCTTGTGCGACGAGTCCGGGTGAAGTGGTTACGAATGGTTGGTCTCCATCCAAAAGGGATCAGGCTACTGCCAATTCCGGAATTGTAATCGAATTAAAACTCGAAGATTTTAAACCGTTTGCTAAATTTGGTGCTTTGGCTGGATTGGAATTCCAAAAAAGCATTGAACAACGCGCCTGGCATTTGGCTGGTGAAACCCAAAAAGTTCCTGCACAACGCATGATTGATTTTACCCAAAATAAAGTTTCATCGGATATTCCGAAAACGTCTTATGTTCCCGGAACGACTTCAGTAGAAATGGGGCAGGTTTTTCCTGGATTTTTAACGCAGATATTGCGAGAAGGGTTTTCTGAATTCGGTAAATCCATGCGCGGTTATTTGACTAATGAAGCGGTACTTCATGCGCCAGAAAGCCGTACTTCATCACCAGTACGTATTCCTAGAGATCCATTGACTTATGAGCATGTGCAAATAAAAGGGTTGTATCCTTGTGGAGAAGGAGCGGGTTATGCCGGCGGAATTATTTCTGCAGCTATTGATGGCGAGAAATGTGCGTTGATGATTGGGGCAATTTTGAATAAATAAAAAACCTCGAAAAATTAATCGAGGTCTAAATGGTATGTTGTTTTCTTACTGAAAAAGCAGTAGTTGTGTCTCATCGAGTGTAGTCGAGATAAAGTATTGTGTCTCCGACTGTGTTCGACTGTACAAAATGCGTCAAGGAATCAATATGATTTTTCCAGTACTTTTTCTGCTTTCCAAATAATCATGTGCTTTCTTGCCTTCAGAAAGTTTGAAAACAGTTGGTGCAGCAATAGTAATTTGATTGCTATTAATCCAATCAAATAATTGATGCGCTCTTTTAATGCGCTCTTCTTTAGTAGTTAAATAACTCCATAAGTCACCGCCAGTCAATGTTTTGGATGTGTCCATCAACATTCTTGGATTGACAAAATCTGGATCGCCACCGGCCATACCAAAAAAGACTACTTGCCCACGATTTTTAGTCACTTCAAAACTATCACTTAAAGTACTGCCGATACTGTCATAAACCACATCTACTCCGTTTGGACAAAAAGATAAAACCTGTGATTTCCAATCTTCGGAGTATAGGAATACTTTATCGGCACCATTTTGTAGTGCAATCTCCGCTTTTTCTTTTGATGAGGTCAAACCAATTACTTTGGCTCCTAATAATTTACTGATTTGTGTCAGAAATTGTCCCACTCCTCCTGCCGAAGCATGAATAAGGACTGTTTCTCCAATTTTAGTTTTGTGACTGTCTGTGGCTAAATAATGTGCTGTTAATCCTTGTAACAGTATCGTTGCAGCTGTTTCAAAAGAAATGGTTTCCGGTAACGGTATCACATTCGAAACGGGAACAGACACAAAATCAGCATTTGCAAAAGGAACATCAGCAAATGCAACTCGGTCCCCAATTTTAAAATCAGGATTATTGTTTGTGTCTACAATCACTCCAGAACCTTCATAACCCGCAATAAAGGGAGGGTTTCCTTTTAGATGATAATTTCCTTTTCGTCTGTAAACATCTGCAAAATTTAAACCGATGGCTTTCATTTCAATCAGTATTTCCTCTTGTTTTAATGTTGGAGTTGGAATTTCAATATATTCTAAAACATCTGAATTGCCAAATGTTGAAAAAGTAAGTGCTTTCATTTTTTAAGTTTTATGTACTCATTAGCGTATGCAAAGAACGTGAATTATAATTTTTTTAGCATAGCTATATAAATATACTTAACCAGTTTGGTGTAATTATTCAAAACGTTAGTTCGAGTGATTTTCTCCCGAAGCTTCGGGAAGAAAATTATATCGAGAACTAGAAAATTAGTATCAAAAACTAATTGCAACCAACGGGTTTATATAATAATTCCCTTTTGAATATAAATATTACTTTTATCTTTTCAAGTAAAGATGTCTCCAATTGAAGTTCCTTATTTTCCTGTCTTTCTGAAAAATAAGCTTGAAGGGTTTGAAAGCCTTTTTTGTTTAAATCTTTTGTCGCAAAAGCTAGCCAAATCAAATATAACATGGAGTTTTTTGATTGCTAGTTGGAGTGTGTGAAATGTATATGAGGAAAAGATTGTTGTTAATTCTGATCAAGAAATTTCTTTTTTTCGTCAAATTCTTCTTGCGTAATTTCTCCTTTGGCGAATCTTTTTTTTAGAATATCCAGTGGAGTATCGTTTTTTGTTCGCTGACCTGGGATGCCATAAGGAGTTACAAATACCCATATTAAAATGACGATCCAGAATACCCACCATAACATATGCATTCCCCAAAAGTGATGTCCGTTATACATGATAGATTATTTAAATTGTTGAATAATCAGTATAAATATATGAAATTTAGAGCAGAAAATCAAGGTGTTGCGTAGGATTATTTCTTTATAGAGATAAAAAAACCGCCTCTTTATAAGGAGGCGGTTTTGTCATAATTTCTATTTTTTCTTTTTCAATCGATCTTTAAATAGCTTTTCAAATTTTTCTATTTTGGGTTGAATCACCATTTGACAATACGGTTGGCTTTTATTATTTGCATAATAATTTTGATGGTAATCTTCAGCTTTGTAAAATTTGGTTAGCGGTTCCAATGTTGTTACTATAGGACTGTCATATACTTTAACTTTTTTTAAGGCATTGATAATCGCTTGCGCCGCAGTTTTTTGTTCTTCATTTTTGTAGAAAATAGCAGACCGGTATTGTGTTCCTGCATCAGCGCCCTGGCGATTTAAGGTTGTAGGGTCATGCACACTAAAGAAAACTTTGAAAATTTCGTCTAGATTCGTTACATTTTTATCGTAGGTAATTTGTACCGCTTCGGCATAACCAGTTCTTCCGGTGGAAACATCCTCATACGATGGATTCATCATTTTACCGCCTGCAAATCCTGATACTGCTGATTTTACTCCGTTGAGATTTTCATAAACGGCTTCTACACACCAGTAACAACCGCCTGCTAAAGTGATGGTTTCGAAATTGGATTGTTTTGGGGCTTTTTGGGCAACATTATTTTGTGCTAACATACTTAATGATGTCAGTAAACAAATCAAAAATAGATTTTTCATATTATTTAGTATCAGGTATAAAGTCAAGTGCTATCGAATTCATGCAATATCTTTTTCCGGTAGGTGCGGGTCCATCATCAAAAAGATGTCCTAAATGGCCACCACATCTACCGCAAAGGGCTTCGGTTCTTTCCATTCCAAGGGAATTATCAGTTTTATAAACCACGCTGTTTTTATTGTCTTGCTCAAAAAAACTGGGCCAACCGCAACTGCTGGCAAATTTTGCACCAGAGCGGAATAATTTGTTGCCACAAGCAGCACAATAATACGTTCCTTTTTCATCCGTGTTCCAGTATTTTCCTGTAAACGGTCTTTCAGTATCTGCATGTCGCATTACTTCATAGACATCTTCGGGTAATACTTTTTTCCATTCGGCATCCGTAAGGTTCAGTTTTGTCGTATCCGTATTGGAATAATACGGATTTCCGGGTTTATTGATTGGATTTTCCATACTAGTAGTTTTTTTAGTATTGTTTAGTTTGCTTGTATTTTGCCCACAGGCTGTAAACATGAATAGTTGGAGTAAAAATAATACGCTTAAAAAACGGGTTGTTGTTTTCATAATTTTGTTTTTATACTACAAATGTAAAGCGGTTTAGAATCATTATATGTCGCCTACTTTACAAATTAATAGCGATTTAAGTAAGTTTTAACTATTGTTATTTACGAAAAAAAATCACTTTTGGATTTGTAATTAATAAAAGTGTAATACTACAAACCCATTCGCATATTTATCAAGTGTTTTTTGAATCCTACTTTTTCATAGGCTTTAATTGCTGGAGTATTATCATTGTATACATCTAATCGGAGTTCGAATATGTCCTTAGAACGACACCAATCTTTGAGTGCTTCGATAATTCTGGAATTCACTCCTTTTCCTCTGTGATTGGGATCTGTGTACATGAATCCTAAATAGGCATAGGTTTCATGATTCAAATAAGGCTTCGCGTCTTCTAATCGTGCATATCCGGAACCAATTATTTCCGAATCACTTTCGGCTACCAATACTTCAATATGAGATGCCGAAATCATTTTCTCAATGTCATAATAATGGATTTTTCCTTCTTTTAAAGTGGGGTCAAAAGGACGTTCGGCTATAATAATTCCTTGTTCAAATTCAAGGAGTTTCTTTAAATCGTCAGGATGTGCTTTTCGGATTGTGATGTCGTGCATTGTGATATTTGTATTTGAATATAAAAATACAAAAGAATATTTAAATTGATGACTTTGTGTTTTATTTGGATTGCCCAAAGTTATTCCGCTTCAACAAATCGAAACAGAACGTTAAAGCCCTATTCGATAATTTTCTTTTTTGTATTTTTGTAATGCTAAAAATACCTATGAAAGAAGAAAACGTAATATTAGTTAACGAAAATGATGAGCAAATAGGGCTGATGCCTAAGTTAGAAGCACATGAAAAAGCAGTTTTACATCGTGCGTTTTCTGTTTTTATTTTAAACAGTAAAAACGAATTGATGTTACAGCAGCGAGCCCATCAAAAATACCATTCTCCTTTGTTATGGACGAATACCTGCTGCAGTCATCAACGGGAAGGAGAGTCCAATATTCAAGCTGGAAGTCGTAGATTATTTGAAGAAATGGGTTTTAAAACAGAACTCAAAGAGCTTTTTCATTTTATATACAAAGCCCCTTTTGACAATGGATTGACCGAGCATGAATTAGATCATGTGATGATAGGGTATTACAGCGATAGTCCGGAAATAAATAGAGAGGAAGTTGAAGATTGGAAATGGATGACAATTGAAGATGTAAGAGTTGACATGGAAATTAATCCCGAACTATATACCGTTTGGTTTAAAATAATTTTCGACGAGTTTTATCACTTCCTGGAAGAACATAAAATATAAGGTTACAGTTGTGAAATTTCAGACTGCAGTATCTGAATAAATTAAAATTTAATTGTAATTCTGAGCGTAGCTGAAGATAAATACCCTAAATTAATATGAAAGTTACTATTTCACGAAAAGCCCATTTTAATGCGGCACATAGATTGTATAGAAAAGACTGGACTTTCGAACAAAATGATGCAGTTTTTGGCAAATGCAATAATCCTAATTATCACGGACATAACTATGAATTGATTGTTAGTGTAACGGGGAAAATTGATCCCGAAACTGGATTTGTCATGGATGTGAAATTCCTGAGCGAAATCATCAAAGAAGAAGTTGAGGATCAATTTGATCATAAAAATCTTAATCTTGATGTTGCAGAGTTTCAAGATTTAAATCCTACTGCCGAAAATATTGTAGTAGTTATTTGGAATAAAATCAGAAAAAAAGTCAAACCAGAATTTGAATTGGAAGTTGTTCTTTATGAAACACCTCGAAATTTTGTAACCTATAAAGGGGAATAATGGACTTAAAAGTGGGAGATAAAATCCCGAATTTTAAAGCAAAAGATACGAACGGCAATGATTTTGACAGTCAAAATATAGTTGGATTGAAACCTCTTGTCATATACTTTTATCCAAAAGATAATACTCCGGGTTGTACCGCCCAAGCCTGTAGTTTTAGAGATGAATATGAAGATTTCAAAGATTTAGGAGCTGAAGTAATTGGTATTAGCAGCGATAGTGTAGCTTCCCATCAAGAATTTACCAAACATTATAAATTGCCTTTTCTTCTTTTGTCAGACCCTGATAAAAAAATCAAAAAGCTTTTTGGTGTTCACTCTCGAATCCTTGGTTTACTTCCAGGAAGAGTGACCTATGTAGTAGATAAAAATGGAATTATTCAAATGATTTTTGATAGTGTCTTGGCTACTAAGCACATGTCTAAAGCACTTGAAACCATTAAAAAATTAGTATCATAGATTACCTGCCGCCTTATAATTTTTGCGCAGTCGATGCTATAGTAGATTGTCCTTATTTTACGACTAATTTCATTCCGCTAGAAGATAAAATTACGGTATCTAAATCCGGAAAAACTTTTACTGTTTATATGAGTGTGGAAGGAACATTTGAAATTGAGTTTAACAATTCAAAATTGCAATATAAAAAAGGAGATACTATTTTGATTCCTGCTACAATGAATGCATTCATTCTCAATGGAAAAGCTTCAATTTTAGAAATTTACATTTCATAGTCGGTAATAGAAAGATTATGTGTACTTTTGCAGACGCAAATTAAAATTCAAATTTTAAAAAAATAAAAATGGCAAACGTTAAGAATTTAAAGAAAGACATCAACTACGTTTTAGGAGATATTATTGAAGCAGTTTACTTGTTCGAAATTTCTACAACAGGAAAACCAACAACAGAAACTAATGATTTAATTGACGAAGCTATCGCTGCTTTTGACGCATTAATCACTAAAGTGAACGCAAAAAAGGTAGAAGATAAAAAAGCACACTTCAAACAAATTAATGTTGAATTGGAACAAACTGCTAATCAATTGATTGCTAAAATCAACGAATTGTAGTGAAAAAAAAAGCAAAAAAAGTTTGAATTTGTTTTGGAAAATAGAAATTCAGACTTATATTTGCACCCGTAATGAGTCGCCAGCGTAGCTCAGTTGGCTAGAGCAGCTGATTTGTAATCAGCAGGTCGTGGGTTCGAGTCCCTCCGCCGGCTCTTTAATAAAACCATCTAATACTCTTAGATGGTTTTTTGTTTTTATTAAAAAAAAAGGCAACATTAAATTTAATTCAAGGTTAAAAAAAACCGTCTCGATATATCGAGACGGTTTTTTTATTTTAGTATCAAAATTAATTTTTTAAGTTTTTTTCTAAAAACTGATCTTGTTTTTTAACAAAATGCCCTAGCCCTGATAGAAGCGGCATCCTTTTATTCTTTTTTTTTACGAGAATAAAAGATACAGCGTATAGCAGGAAATAGCTCCTGAAAAAATAATTGCATATTACCAAAAAAGTAGTAATTTGTGGTCTAATATTTTAAAGTATATTTAAATTTATAGCCTTGATTTTAATAAAATAATAAAACATATGTACCATTCGAAAATTGCAGGATTAGGATTTTACGTTCCTTCCAATATAGTTACTAATGATGATTTGTCTAAAATTATAGATACGAATGATGAGTGGATTCAGGAGCGTACGGGTATTCAGGAAAGAAGACACATTATACGCGGGGAAGATACGACAACTTCGATGGGAGTGAAAGCGGCTGAAATTGCGATTGAGCGTTCCGGTGTTGCAAAAGAAGACATTGATTTTGTAGTTTTTGCTACCTTAAGTCCTGATTACTATTTTCCTGGACCGGGAGTTTTAGTTCAACGTGATTTAGGTCTTAGAACTGTAGGTGCATTGGATGTTAGAAATCAATGTTCCGGTTTTGTTTATGCGTTGTCAGTTGCTGATCAATATATCAAAACGGGAATGTATAAAAATGTTTTGGTAATTGGTTCTGAAGTGCATTCAACCGGATTGGATATGACGACTCGAGGCAGAGGTGTTTCTGTAATTTTTGGAGATGGAGCAGGAGCGGCCGTTTTGAGCAGAGAAGAAGATTTGACTAAAGGAATTTTATCCACACATTTGCATTCAGAAGGACAACACGCCGAAGAGCTAATTGTGAAAGCACCAGGAATGGGAGGACGCTGGGTTACGGATATTTTAGCCGATAATGATCCGGATGATGAAAGTTATTTTCCTTATATGAATGGACAATTTGTGTTTAAAAATGCTGTAGTTCGTTTCAGTGAGGTAATAAATGAAGGTTTGCAAGCGAATAACTTGCAGGTTTCGGATATTGATATGTTAATTCCGCATCAGGCGAATTTGAGAATTTCCCAATTCATCCAAAAGAAATTCAACCTTACGGATGAACAAGTATATAATAATATTCAAAAATATGGCAATACAACTGCCGCTTCTATTCCAATTGCTTTGACTGAAGCTTGGGAAAAAGGAAAAATAAAATCAGGAGATACAGTAGTTTTGGCTGCTTTTGGTAGCGGATTTACTTGGGGGAGTGCTATTATAAAATGGTAGTCAATCCTTTTGTTTATCGATTATAAACGAATTGTTTTAATAGGAGAAAACCCGAAGTAGCTACTTCGGGTTTTTTTGTTATTGGGAATTCTTAAGAAATAAATGGAACCTTAAAATGATTTATTTTTTGATGATATTTAAATTTCGAATTCAGTTTCTCTGATTTATAACTATTTTTATATATTTGCTAAATCGATTTAGCAAAATTGATTTAACTAGAAAAAAAATAATCATATAAAAAAGCAAAATGAAATTTTATCCATTACAATTTGATCCTATTTTGAAAGAAAGAATTTGGGGCGGTGAAAAACTGAAAACAGTACTTCATAAACCAATTACATCAAAAATAACTGGTGAAAGCTGGGAGTTATCCACTGTAGAAGGTGATGTGAGTGTCATTGCTAATGGAGATTGGAAAGGGAAATCGTTGACTGATATTATTAATGAGTTTCCTAATGAGATTTTGGGAATAGCGGTTCATACTCAGTTTGGAAAACAGTTTCCGTTGCTTTTTAAATATCTGGATGCCCGTGAAGATTTGTCCATACAAGTTCATCCTAATGATGAGTTGGCCAAAAAGCGTCATAATTCTTTTGGGAAAACGGAGATGTGGTACATTATGCAAGCTGATGATGATGCTCGAATAATTGTTGGCTTTAAAGAAAAATCGAATGCAAACGACTATTTAGAAAATCTAAAAAATAAAACGGTACTTTCTATTCTGGATGATGTAAAAGTAAAGTCAGGAGATGTTTTCTTTTTGGAAACGGGAACAGTTCACGCAATTGGTGCGGGATTAGTTGTTGCTGAAATTCAGCAAACTTCTGATATAACGTATCGATTGTATGATTTTGAGCGGATTGATGCTAGTGGTAATACTAGGGAACTACATGTTGATTTGGCTTTGGATGCGATTAACTACAATGTGGTAGAGACTCAAAAAGAATATACTAAAAAGGTAAACGAATCCAATACTGTTGTAGACTGTCCTTATTTCACGACTAATTTCATTCCGTTAGATGGAGCAATTACCGTTTCTAAATCTGGGAAAAGCTTTACGGTATATATGTGTGTAGAGGGAACATTTGAAATTGAGTACAACAATTCAAAATTACAATATAAAAGAGGGGATACGGTTTTAATTCCAGCTGCCATGAATGCATTTGTTCTCCAAGGAAAAGCGTCCCTTTTAGAGGTGTTTATTTCATAAGTAGCGATTCGTAGTTGAATAAAGTTGTTTTTTGTCAAATTAAAATTAATTGTGAGTCTAATTTTAATGCGAATTTATTTATTATTCAGATATAAAGATATCTCTGTATATATTCATAAATACTGTGTATTTGCTGATTTATTAACTTTATAAAAAGAATTCTTTTAAAAAAATATTTACTAAAACGATTTTGTAACTATTTTTATATATATTTGTCACATAATCAATAACAGTTTAATATAAAATTAACACGCTAAATGAAAAAAATCACCATTAAAGATATTGCCATGGAAGCTAAGGTTTCCATCTCTACGGTATCTTTTGTCCTTAACGATAAAGGTGAGAAAATGAACATTAGTAAGGCTGTTATTAAAAAGGTACAGGAAGTTGCTGAAAAGTTACAGTACAGACCTAATATGATTGCGAGTAGTCTACGTACCGGAAAGACAAGATCAATCGGTCTTATTGTGGAGGATATTTCGAATCAATTTTTTTCTGATTTGGCAAGGGTAATTGAGGATGAGGCAAAAAAACTGGGTTATAGAGTTTTTTATTGCAGTACCGGTAATGATGATGATCGTTCAGATGAACTGATACAAAGCCTTCTTCAGGCTAATGTGGATGGCTTTATTATTACTCCAACAGAAAAATTGGAAAAAAGTATCGATCACCTGATTAAATTAAAAAAGCCTGTGGTATTGATTGACAGGTATTTTCCAGGGCAAAATGTTAGTCATGTTGTTATGGATAATTATGAGGGATCTTATTCCGCTACACAATTTCTTATAAAGAAAGGGCGTCGTAGTATTGCTTTTGTAAATAATACATCAGGAATGATTCAGATGCAATTGAGGGAAAAGGGCTATGTTGATGCGATGAAAGAGGCAGGACTTTACCAAGAATCCCTTATTCTTCATTTAGAATATCATAGTAATGAAGATGCTAAAATTGCAGCCATAGTTCATTTTTTTGAAACGAATACTGGGATTGATGCTGTGCTTTTTTCAGCTAACTATATGGGACTTGCTGGATTACAGGCTTTTCGTAAAATGGATTTAGAAATACCAAAAGATTTATCTGTTATTAGTTTTGATGATCATTATAGTTTTAGATTACATACACCATCAATATCTGTTATTGAGCAACCTATTGATGCTATAGCTGTGAAAGCAGTAGCGTTGCTTATGGATCAAATGATAGACAGTAGGGATTTTGTAATAGAGAAGGTGCTTCAAAAAGGGAAGCTTCTCATAAGGGAATCTGTATAATTTAGATTAGGGCTATTCATTTTATTGCAAAAAATGAAAAGTTCGTTTTTTTTATCATTTTGCTAAATCGATTTAGTAAAATGAATTAAAACTTTACTCGAAGGGTAAGTGATTTAGAAAATGAAAATGTAGCTGATTTTCATTTAATTATTAAGTTGGAATAGTTGTTTCAAACAATTTTAGAAGGAATTGGAATAACTATTTAGGAGTTAAAAATGCTACTTTTTTTGTTAATTATAAAATCGATAATTGCTCTATTCGGTTTAGGAATGATAAAGAGGAAAGAATAGTAGTTGTGAATTCAGTATGTTTTTTAATCGTAAAGTCGATAATTGCTCTATTCGATTTTGATTAAAAGACTGGATAGCTTTAAAAAGGCAGGGAATCTGTACGCTTTTTTTTATTTACGAAATCGATATAGTCGCTCAATTCGATCTTTGTTTAATAAGAATAGGAAGCTATTTTGAAATATTGAAAATGTAACAAATGTTTTTTCTTCTAATTATTGAATCGATTTAAACCATCGATTTATAGTATTTAAAGTGCAAGAAATTAGAGTAAGATTGGAGAATTTATTTCAGTCTTATTTTGAAATTGAGTCCTTATTTTTTTATTAATTTTTTTAAACAAAACCAAAAACAAACTAAAACAAATTGCTTATGAAACGAATTTTAGCAGTGTTAGGATTGGTTATGCTCAGTTGCTTTGGCGCAATAGCACAAAACCGATCCATAACAGGCGTAGTCGCAGATGCAGGAAACAAGGGTATTGTTTCTGCAACCGTAAAGGTAAAAGGGAAATCCATTAGTACAATAACAGATTCAGACGGACACTTTGCGGTCATGGTGCCTTCAGGTAAAACCACTCTGATTGTATCTTCTATAGGATTTGGTTCTAAATCAGTAGATGTTACTGAAAATGAAAACAATATTACTGTTGTACTGGCTTTAAGCACACAAGAGCTTGGTGAAGTTGTTGTTACTTCCTTAGGAGTAAAAAAACAAAAACGAGTACTTGGTTATGCAGTTGGTCAGGTAAAAGGAGATGATTTATCTAAAGCAAAAGAAATCAATTTAGGAAATGCTTTGCAAGGTCGAGTGGCTGGAGTAAATGTTTCCGGAACTGCGACAGGACCAGCAGGTTCCAGTAGAGTAGTAATTCGTGGCGCTACATCAGCATCCGGTTCTAATCAACCTTTGTATGTTGTGGATGGAATTCCAATAGACAATACACAGCAAGGTAACGCTGGACGTTGGGGTGGAGCTGACAAAGGAGATGGTTTATCTTCTTTTAACCCAGATGATATTGCTTCAGTATCTGTTATGAAAGGAAGTGCCGCTTCTGCATTATACGGATATAGAGGATCGAATGGGGTTATCCTAATTACCACTAAAAGAGGGAAATCAGGACACGGAATAGGAGTGGAATATACCTCAAACTACACTTTTGAAAAAGTATTTAAAACTACCGATTGGCAATATGTATATGGTTCAGGAGACAGAGGGCAAAAACCAGCTAATTTAGCCGATGCTCAGGATTTATATAATTATTCTTGGGGAGCAAAATTAGATGGTTCTCAGGTCCTTTCTATCGATGGTTTGATGCATCCTTATAGTGCTCAAAAGGATAACATGAAAAACTTCTATAACAATGGTACGACTAATTCGAATACTATTGCATTAACTGGTGGAGATGATAAAATCAATTATCGATTTTCATTAGGAAATGTTGAGAATAAAGCCATTTTGCCTAGTGCAGGTTTCAATAGAAAAAATTTCACTTTATCGTTGAATGCAACTCCAAATGACAAAATTACTTTGGAGACCAATGCGCAATATGTTATTGAAGGAGCAAATAACAGACCTTTTCTTTCGGATTCACCAAAGAATGCGAACCTATCCGTTTATCAATTGGCGACCAATACAGATGTTAGATGGTTGCAACCAGGTGTAGATGCAAATGGGTTTGAAGCGAATCATTTTGGGGGTAATATTTATTCTCAAACGCCATATTTCGCTACAAATTATGTTAAGAATTTTGATCGTAGAAACCGATTTATTGGTTCTTCCAGTATTACTTATAACTTCAATCAAAATCTTTATGCAAAGGGTAAATTAGGTATTGACCATATTAATTATGAATATACTGATATCGAGCCTACAGGTATAGCTTATAATCCAAATGGAGGAATGAATGTTATTCAACAAACCAGATATGAGTATAATGCTGAGGGAATCCTAGGATATAAAAATACCTTTTTGGATAAATTTGAAGTGAATGCTTTTGTGGGAGCAAACCGCCAGCATAATCGTAGCAAAGGAATCAACCTTAGCGGTAGTGAATTCATTGTGCCTTTTCAATATTTTTATGGCAACCTAAAAAATAAATCTTCTAATGAAAGTTTTGCAGAAAGCGAAGTGAACTCCTTGTTTGGTTCTGCCGATTTGAGTTATAAAAACTTATTTTTTGTAAGCTTTACTGGACGTGAAGACTGGTTTTCTACTTTGAGCCCAAAAAACAATCATACCTTTTATCCGTCGGTTAGTACCAGTTTTATTTATTCGGATGCTGTTAAATTACCAGATTGGTGGAGTTACGGTAAATTCAGAGGTGGCTGGGGTAATGTAGGTGGTGCTTTGCCAGATGCCTATGCTTTGGTTTTAACATACAATCCAGTAGGACAAGGTTATTTTGGACAACCATTGGTTGGAACAAATGGAAATACCATACCTAATGGAAATTTACAACCGTATAATGTAAGAACTATAGAATTTGGTACAGAAAACTCTTTCTTTAAAAACAGATTGAGCCTGGATGTGACTTACTATAGTAAAACGACGACTAATGATATCGCTGATGCAAACGTTTCTATTTCATCAGGTTATAATTCAACAAAAATAAATGTAGGTGAAATTTCTAATAAAGGGGTAGAACTACAAATAAGCGGAATCCCTTTTAAAACAGAGCATTTTACATGGAATACCGGTTTTAATATGGGGTATAACCAAAGTAAAGTAGTAAAACTTTCGGATGAACTTAAGTCTAAAACTTTGGCTGATAATAGAGATGGTAATGCTTTTATTGTTTTAGAAGAAGGGCAACCGTTTGGTATTATAAAAGCCTATGATTTTGAAAGAAATGCAAGTGGGGCCTTGGTATACAATACTGATGGTACTTTACGCAGAGGTGAATTAGTAACAGCAGGTAAAGGTGTAGCTCCATATAGTATGGGCTTTACCAATGATTTCTCTTATAAAAATTTCAGATTATCAGTATTGATTGACGCTAAATTTGGTGGTGATGTATTTTCATCCAGTAACTATTTAGGATATCGTTTAGGATTACACAAAGGAACATTGGAAGGAAGAGAAGATGGAATTCCGGTTAGTGGTGTAGATGTAAATGGAGCTCCGGTAAATGTAACTGCTAATGCACAGGATTATTGGAGAGCATGGGCACGTGGACAAACAGCTAATTTTGTTTACTCATCAGATTTTATCAAGTTGAGATCGGTATCGCTAGGTTATGACTTTCCAAAAAGCTTCCTTGGAAAATCACATATTGAAGGTGTAAATATTTCTTTCGTAGCTCGTAACTTACTAAGTCTTTATAGTAAAGTTCCTAATGTTGATCCTGAATCAAATTATCAAAATGGTAATGAACAAGGACTTGAAAGAGGTGGAGTGCCTGTAACCAGAAGCTTTGGGTTAAACCTGAATGTTAAGTTTTAATAAAAAAACATACGAAAATGAAAAATAATTTAATAAAGTATTTAAGCGCTGGTTTAGGATGTATACTAGTGCTTACTTCCTGCGATAATGGGTTTGAAGATTTAAATAAAAACCCTAATGCCTATGTAACTCCTGATATAAATTCCGTTTTTTCTTTATCAGAAGTGTACATGAATGGACAAGATTATGAAAATCATAGAGCAAACTTGATTTACGCAAGTGCTATGGTTCAACATTTAGGTTCATTTACCTATTCTGGCGATAAATATGCCTATTCAACCGAGTGGTCTGGTGCTTTTTTTGGATCAACTTACAGCAACGGAATAAAAGAAACATCACAATTATTGGCAACCATTCCGGATACTCCAGAAAATGCGAATAAGAGAAGTGCTGTTAGAATCATTAAAGCATATTTATTTCACCGTTTGACTGATTTGTACGGAGATGTTCCTTATTTTGATGCAGGTAAAGGATATACTAATGTAATCCTGAAACCTAAATACGATAAGCAACAAGATATTTATAACGATCTTTTGAAAGAATTAGATGAATCAGCTCAAGCATTGGATGCAAGCAAGCCCTTTTTTGCTTCTTCAGATCTGTTTTATTCGGGAGATGTTGCTAAATGGAAAAAGTTTTCTTACTCTCTAATGCTTAGATTGGGAATGCGTCTTTCTAAAGTAGATCCTGCAAAAGCACAACTTTGGGTTGGTAAAGCAATAGCTGGGGGCGTTTTTCAATCCAATGCTGATAATGTTATTTTAAATCATGCTACTGGACCTGACGGCGTAAACAGAAATCCTTATACAACTCCTTTTTTACGTGAAGATTTACAAGAAGGAAATGGTAGTACAAAACTTGGTAAGACATTTATTGATCAATTGCAAAACACCAGTGATCCGCGTTTGCGTATATATGCTCGTATAGAAAGCACGGGTGATAATACACCTGCTAGTCAAAAAGGATTACCTAATGGCTATACTTCAGGAACAATCACTACGCATCCAAGCTGGACTGCTGCAGGAATTAAAGCGTATTCTGATCCTAATACCTTGACTATATTGCGTCAAGATGCCCCAGATATTATTATGAGTTATGCCGAAGTACAATTTTTATTAGCTGAAGCAGCTGTAAGAGGATGGGATTCAGGAAATGCACAAACCTATTACAACAACGGAGTAACTGCTGCCATGCAAATGCTTACTGTATATGGAAGTGCCGTGGCTCCTGTAAGTAATATTGAGGTTACTGCTTATTTAGTTGCAAATCCTTTTATGACATTGGGTACAACTGCCGCTAAATTAAATCAGATAGGAACACAAAAATGGATTGCATTATTCTTCAATGGATTAGAAGCATTTGCCGAGATTAGAAGAACTGGTTATCCAATTATAACACCGGTAAATTTTCCAGGTAATTTAACTGGAGGAACAATGCCAAGACGTTTAATTTATGACGAAACGGAACGTGTTAATAATACGGCTAATTATAATACAGCTATTACACAACAAGGTACCGATGAATTCACTACTAGAGTTTGGTGGGATAAGCCTTGATTTTAAAGCAGTAGTTTAGATAAAACTTAATCTGAGTCGGGTAGTAAAACCTACCCGACTTATTTTAAATTAAGCTATCGGTATTAATAACAACAAGAAAGTATGAAAAAGTTTTTGTTACCTATTGGGATTGGTTTACTGTTCTTTTTACCTGTTTTTTCGCAGCAGACAAAATTGTTTTCTTTGCTCCCTGCTGAAAAAACTGGAATTACGTTCAATAACCTTTTAAAAGAATCACCCGAACTTAACATTATAACCTATGAATATTTTTACAATGGTGGTGGTATAGCTACCGGCGATTTTAATAATGATGGATTAATAGATCTGTATTTTACCGCTAATACACAGCCCAACAAATTATATTTGAATAAAGGAGACTTCAAATTTGAAGATAATACAAAAAGTGCCGGTGTAGATGGACATAAAGGATGGAAAACAGGTGTAAGTGTGGCAGATGTTAATGGGGATGGTTGGCTGGACTTGTATGTTAGTTATTCCGGCGATACCGAACCTGAAAAGAGAAGGAACCAGTTGTTTATCAATAATGGGCCTTCTCCCTCTGTCAACGGTGAAATTACATTTACAGACAAAGCTGTAGAAATGGGAGTTGCTGATTCGGGCTATTCTACCCAAGCTGCTTTTTTTGATTATGACCGTGATGGTGATTTGGATCTTTTTGTACTAAATCACAATATTAAAGAATTACGGAATTTTGATGCTGCTTTTGTCAAAAAGATGGTAGACCCTGATGCAGGTGACCGACTTTATCGTAATGATAACAATCATTTCACAGATGTAACTCTAGAAGCTGGTATTATTTCCAATCCGCTTGGATATGGGCTTTCAGTTATTGTCAGTGATATTAATAATGATGGATGGCCAGATTTTTATGTGTCCAATGATTATGTAGAAGAAGATTATCTCTATATCAATAATGGAGATGGAACTTTTACGGATCGTTTAAAAGAGCAAATGGGACATATTTCTAATTTTTCTATGGGAGCTGATATAGCAGACATTAATAATGATGGTTGGCCTGATATTTATACGCTGGACATGTTGCCGGCAGATAATAAAAGGCAGAAATTATTATACGCTCCAGATAATTATGAGCTCTATAATAACACCTTACAAAATGGGTTTTACCACCAGTTAATGCGTAATATGTTACAGGTAAATAATGGGAATAACACCTTTAGCGAAACGGGACAATTAAGCGGAATTTCTAATACGGATTGGAGTTGGTCAGCTTTGTTTGCTGATTTTAATAATGATGGTAATAAAGATCTTTTTGTTTCCAATGGATATGGAAGAGACATGATAAATCGCGATTTTGCAAAATTTTATGCCAATGAACGATTGAAATATTTGCGTGGAGAGTCTGGAGAAAGAATGTTTCAAATGCTGAAAGGAATCCAGTCTACACCACTTCACAATTATATTTTTGAAAATAAAGGAAATCTTCAGTTTAAAGATTGCTCCATGGATTGGGGACTCGAAAATGAAAATTTTTCTCAGGGATCAGTTTACGCGGATCTTGATAATGACGGAGATCTTGATTTGGTAATAAATAGGATGAATGATGTGGCAGCAATTTATCGCAATAATGCTGTTGAAATGAATAATACGGGGAATTATATTAACGTAGCATTACAAATGCCGGGGCAAAATAGAAATGCTTTGGGAGCGAAAGTAAAAGTGTATACACCAAAGGGAATTGTAACACAGGAAAATTATCCGATACATGGTTTTCAAAGTGCAATGCAAGAACCCTTGCATATTGGTTTGCCTTCTGCAACAATTGATTCGATTGCTGTTTATTGGCCGAATGGCAAATTGGAGATACTTAAAAATAACACGGTAAATCAAACAATACATGTTACATATACTAATCCAAATCGTATTTATTCTGCTCCAACTAGTGCTTCAACTGTATTTTCTTTAGCAGATGTTTCTGTTCCTTACAGACATACTGAAGAAGAAACGAATGATTTTAAAACACAGCCTTTAATGACCAATATGCTTTCGTATAGCGGACCACATATTGCCAAAGCAGATGTGAACAAAGATGGGCTGGAAGATATTTTCATTGGCGGAGCTAAAAATCAGGCAGGGCAGTTATTATTGCAACAGCAAAATGGAAGTTTTATTCGTTCTACTCAAAAAGCATTTGAAGAAGACAGCCTTTCTGAGGATGTAGATGCATTATTTTTTGATGCCGATATGGATGGAGATATGGATTTGTATGTCGTAAGCGGTGGTTATGCATTTGATGAAAATGACGCGGCTTTACAAGACCGAATTTATATAAATGACAACGGTACATTTGTAAAAAGTCAGGGCGCTTTACCAATAGAAACAAGTAATGGTTCTTGTGTGAAACTAGCGGATGTAGATGGTGATGATGATCCTGACTTATTTATAGGTAGTCGTGTTATTTCGGGAAAATATCCTGAAGCACCCGAGAGTTTTTTATTATTGAATGATGGAAAAGGGAAGTTTACGAATGCTATTGCAACAGTAGCACCTGGATTGCAACGGTTAGGTATGATTACTGATGCCATCTGGATGGATGTAAATAAAGATGGAAAACCGGACTTGGTTGTTTGTGGGGAATGGATGATAATATCTTGTTTCGAAAACAAAAATGGTCAGCTTGTCGATGCCACTCAAAAATATTTCCCCACTGCTTTATCTGGTTGGTGGAACCGATTGGCTTCAGCCGATTTAGATGGTGATGGTGATTTAGATTTGGTAGCCGCAAACTGGGGTACTAACAGTCAAATCAAGGTTAGCAACACGGAACCAGCGACACTTTATTATGGCGATTTTGACAAAAATGGTTCTATAGATCCCTTTTTATGTCAATACATTCAGGGCAAATCCTTTCCTGTGGCGAGTAGAGATGAATTGACTGATCAGATGGTGAGCCTCCGACAGCGCTTTCCTACTTATGATTCCTATTCAGAAGCAACTATCAATGAAGTTTTATCACCAGAGCAATTGCAGTTGGCAAAAGTTCTGAAAGCGGATTCTTTTGAAACAAGTTGGTTCGAAAATAAGAATGGTACTTTCATTCCACACCGTTTACCCATGCAGGCAAATTATGCTCCTATTTATGCTATTGCCATTGCGGATTATAATCATGACGGTAAAAATGACATTCTATTAGGAGGAAATATAGAGAAAACAAGAATAAAAATTGGAAAAATAGATGCTAATTATGGTGTTTTATTGACAGGAGACGGAAAAGGGAATTTTACTTATATGCCTCAACTAAGTTCTGGTTTGAATGTAAAGGGCTGCGTAAAGGACATTATTTCTATAGAATCTAAGGGTGAAAAAAAGGTCTTGTTTTCTATCAACAACCAGCTTCCTGCGGTTTACAAATATTAATATATCCAATATGAGAAAATATATTCTTGTCGTGTTTATACTTTTTCTGGGAACTACATGTTTTTCCCAGAATTCTGAAAAATTTTCTTCAAAAGATTATGTTTCAGCTTTAAAAAAAGTAACCGATGTCATGGTTAATGATGTTACATCACCAGTGGCAGCAGCTAGATACTATGCCTATGTAACGCTTGCGTCGAATGAAGTAATGTCGTTATTTCAAATGCCGGAGCAATCTTTTTCGAAATCGCTCAATGGTTTTCCAAAAGTACAGGTTGCCGATACGCTTATCACAAAAAGTGACGCTTCTTTAGCATCCGTATATACCGTTTATAAAATGGCAGAAAAACTGTTGCCATCTGGATATAAGTTTTCAACTGAAGGGGATTCTTTAATACGGGTAGCTATAAAAAAAGGAATTTCTAAAGAACAAACGGAGCGTACTTCACAGCTGGTGCAAATTGCAATAACTCAAATAACACCGTATATAAAGGCAGATAATTTCCGAAAATTAAGCAGCTTTAAAAAATATACGCCATTAAGCGGTGACGGACATTGGCAACCAACCGGACCGGGATATATGCAAGCACTGGAACCAAACTGGAACCAAATACGCCCTTTTTTATTGGATTCTGCCCAACAATTTAAACCCATTGCTCCCATTGTATTTGATACTGCCAAAACATCTCCTTTCTATAAACAAATGGATGAGGTTTATAATATTGTAAACAAATTGACCAAAAAACAAAAAGCAATAGCCAGTTTTTGGGATTGTAATCCTTTTGCTTTACAACAGATTGGACATGTAGAATTTGGGTTAAAAAAAATATCTCCAGGCGGACATTGGATTGGTATTACGGGGAATGCCTGTTTAAAAAAGGAAACAAGTTTAGAACAAACTATTTTTATTCATACAACTGTCGCCATTACATTAACCGATGCATTTATTTCTTGTTGGGATGGAAAATATAAAACGAATAGAGTAAGACCAGAAACGGCGATTAATAAATGGATTGACAATAAATGGAAGCCATTATTACAAACACCGCCTTTTCCGGAATATACATCAGGACATAGTGTGATATCTACGGCGGCGGCAACGGTGCTTACTAAAATCTTCGGAGATAATTTTTCCTTTACAGATACAACTGAAACAGAATTTGGTTTGCCTGAAAGAAAATTTAAATCCTTTTTGCAGGCATCGCAAGAAGCAGCTATTTCAAGGTTATACGGAGGGATTCATTTTAGAGATTCCATTGAAAATGGCGCTTTGCAAGGAGAGCAAATTGGGAAATACATTATCATAAAAATATTGGAATCAAATAACAGAAATTTTACTTTTATGAAAGATAAAAAGCAACACAATAACCAAATAATCAGCCACGATGAAATGTAAAAAAGAATTTTGTTGGTTTGTAATTTGTTGTTTTACAAATTTGTTCTTTGTGGCGAATGCTCAAAATAGTTCAATAGTTCTAAAAAATGGCTGGCAATTTCGTCAAGAGAAAACGGCAAAATGGAATGCCGCTTCAGTTCCGGGAGAAGTGCATACTGATTTGCTGAATAATAAACTCATTCCAGATCCGTTTTATCGTGATAATGAAAAAAAACTGCAATGGATTGAAAAAAAGAACTGGGAGTATAAAACTTCATTTCAAGTAAATTCAGGAACGTTAAATAAAAAAAATGTAGAACTGGTTTTTGACGGACTGGATACGTATGCAACGGTTTATTTGAATGAAAAGTTAATCTTAAAAGCTGATAACATGTTTCGTCAATGGCGTGTTGATGTGAAAAAAATAATAAAATCAGGCAATAATGATTTGGTAGTTGTATTTCAATCGGCACAAAACGTTGTTGATTCACTTGCCAAAAAAGATTTGCCTTTTATAATTCCGGACAATCCTCGTGCGTATGTACGCAAAGCACAATATCATTTTGGATGGGATTGGGGACCTAAATTTACTACTTGCGGTATTTGGAAAGCAGTGCGATTGGAAACTTACGATGAAAAAACACCAGAGAAGCCTTATGTTCTAAACCGTAAAATAGAATTGGTACAACAACCCGACAGTCTTGGGAAATCATTTTATTTTAAAATTGATGGCAAGCCGGTTTATATGAAAGGAGCCAATTACATTCCATCGGATGCTTTTCTTTCGAGAGTTACCAAAAAAGAATATGAAAAGGTGATTGCAATGGCGAAAGACGCCAATATGAATATGCTTCGTGTTTGGGGGGGCGGGATTTATGAAGACGATTTTTTTTATGATTTATGTGATAAATATGGGATCAACGTTTGGCAGGATTTCATGTTTGCCGGAACGATGGTCCCTGGAGATAAAGCTTTTTTTGATAATGTAAAAGAAGAAGTGCAATACCAAGTGAAGCGTTTGCGTCATCATCCAAGTATTGTTTTGTGGTGCGGTAATAACGAATCTGATGAAGCATTTAAAAACTGGGGATGGCAAAAAACGATGAATATGCCAAAGCAAGATTCTATTCGTTTGTGGAAAGATTATGTTCGATTGTTTCAGGACAGTATTCCAAAATGGGTAAAAGAGGTAGATAATAAAAGACCGTATATCAGCAGTTCACCATTATTTGGTTGGGGAAAAAAACAAAGTATTACAGAAGGGGACAGCCATTATTGGGGAACTTGGTGGGGATTGGAAGATATTGAAGTGGTTAAAAATAAAACAGGACGTTTTGTTAGTGAATACGGAATGCAAGCCATGCCGAATTATTCTTCAATAGAAAAATTTACGTCACCTGAAGACCGTTATTTGTTTTCGGATGTATTAAAAGCGCATCAAAAAGCGGGAAAAGGGTTTACGAAGTTAAACTCCTATTTGAATCGCTATTTTATTGATTCCACCAAAGTAAAAAACATGAAAGTGGCCGATTATACTTATCTCACCCAGTGTTTGCAATATTATTCGCTAAAGAATATTATTGGGATTCATCGTTCCAAAGCGCCTTATAATATGGGAACTGTAGTTTGGCAATTGAATGATTGTTGGCCTGTGGCGAGTTGGAGTGTCACCGATTATTATAACCGACAACCCAAAGCAGCTTGGTACGCCATGCGGGAAGCGTATCGGGATGACAAAACTCCTGAGATCGACCTGACACGACCTATAGACTTGAAATTGGAAAATCCTAAAATCAGTTGGATTATTAAAGGAAATGAAATAATCATTAAAGCCTTGAAACCAGCCAAATATGTTTATGTGGAGATTAAGGGATACAAAGGAAAACTAAGCACTAATTATATGGATTTGAAAGCTGGAGAAGAAATGAAAATTTCGTTTGAAGGAAAAATAACAAAGCCAATTATAACAGTTACATCATTATATGATGTAATTAACAGATACAAATAAAAACAAATAGAATTGTAGCGGATTAATTTTATCCGTTAGAAATGAGTTAATTTTAACGAAGTCAATTAATAAAATAAAGAATAATGTTTGCAAAATATAGTAAAATAGCCTTTTCAGGGATTGTAGCGTTCAGTATATTATTTACAGAGCCGGCAGTTTCACAAGTAAAAACCGGAAAGCAGCATTTAGAGTACACGCAATATGTCAATCCATTCATAGGATCAGCTGGACATGGACATGTTTTTGTGGGAGCCAATGTTCCTTTTGGAGCGGTTCAGTTAGGGCCGGTAAATGTTTTTGAAGGCTGGGATTGGTGCAGCGGCTATAATTATGCGAGTAATACAATATTAGGATTTACACATACCCATTTGAGCGGTACAGGAATTGGAGATTTGAATGATATCCTTTTATTGCCGGTATCCGGTAAAGTGCCACTTACTAAAGGAACAAAGGAAGATATGGTTACCGGTTATGGCTCTTATTTTTTGCATAAAAATGAAATAAGCAAGCCAGGATATTACAGTGTTTTACTGGATAAATACAAAATTAAAGCAGAATTAACCGCTACCGAAAGAGTAGGGTTTCATAAATATACTTTTAATGCTACGAATGATGCTCATGTTCTTTTAGACCTTGCAGATGGTATTGGATGGGACAAACCTGTGAAGACATTCATTAAAAAAACTGGAGCCAAGACCATTGTGGGTTATCGCCTTTCGAAAGGTTGGGCTGATGATCAAAGGGTATATTTTGCAATGGAATTTTCTGAACCTATTGCAAATATCGCTCTGTATGACAGCACTGCTATAATAAAAGGGAAGGAGGGAGAAGGTGTCCGAATGAAAGCAGTTATTGATTTTGCAACTTTAAAAAACAAACAGGTTTTAGTCAAAGTAGGTCTTTCTCCGGTAAGTTATGAGAATGCTTCCGCAAATATAAAAGCGGAGATTCCAACTTGGGATTTTGATAAAACGGTGAAACAAGCCAATTCAAAATGGAATGCAGCGCTCAATAAAATTCAGATTAAGGCCGATGAAAAAACGATGAAGGTTTTTTACACTTCATTGTATCACACGATGTTTGCTCCTTCTATTTTTAATGATGCCAATGGAGATTACAGAGGAACAGACAAAAAGGTATATGAAAAAGCGAATTTCACTAATTATACCACTTTTTCACTTTGGGATACGTATCGTGCTTTGCATCCTTTGTACACCATTACACAACCAGACAAAATTAATGATATTGTGAAATCTTTCTTGGCAATCTATCAGCAACAAGGACGATTACCGGTTTGGCATTTGATGGGTAATGAAACTAATACCATGAATGGGAATCATTCAATTGCGGTTATTGTCGATGCTTATCTAAAAGGATACCGAGATTATGATACGGCTCTTGCGTACGAAGCCATCAAAAAAACTGCGATGCAAACCCGTGACGGAATGGATTATGTTCAAAAACTGCAATACATTCCTGCCGATACGATGTTAGAAACCGTTGGAAATGCTTTGGAATATGCCATCGATGATTGGTGTATTGCCCAGATGGCAAAAGCTTTGAACAAGATGGAGGATTTTGCTTATTTTTCAAAAAGAGCCAATCTGTACAAACTTTATTTTGATAAAGAAACAACGTTCATGAGAGGGAAATTAGCCAATGGAAATTGGAGAACGCCTTTCAATCCACTTTCATCTGCCCATCGCAAAGACGATTATGTAGAAGGAAATGCTTGGCAATACACTTGGTTAGTGCCTCAAGATCCTCATGGTTTAATAGACTTATTTGGAGGTGAAGATAAATTTTTAGCCAAATTAGATGCGCTATTCCTAATAACTGACAAAGTGGAAGGTGAAGAAGCTTCTCCGGATATCAGTGGTTTGATTGGGCAATATGCACAAGGAAACGAACCCAATCATCATATTCCCTATTTGTATGCCTATGCAGGACAACCTTGGAAAACGGCAAAACTGATTCGGGAAATTGATGATAAATTTTATTCCACAAAACCAGATGGATTATGTGGAAATGAAGATTTAGGACAAATGTCAGCTTGGTATGTTTTCTCCGCAATGGGATTTTATTCCGTTAATCCTGCTAATGGTGTTTATGTTTTGGGGAGTCCTTTGGTAAATAATGCTACAATAAATTATAAGGGCGGTATCTCTTTCAAATTAACAGCAATAGATAATAGTCGTACGAATATGTATATTCAAAAAGCAGAATACAATGGGAAGCCTTTTACCAAATCCTATATCACTCACGAAATGATTACAAAGGGAGGAGAGTTGAAATTGTATATGGGTAGTACGCCCTCGGTAACTTGGGGTGTGAAAAAAGAAGACAGACCGTTGTAGGTTAATAAATTTGAGGTTAAATTTAAAAATTAGAATAAAAATTCTATCAATATTTTATAAGGTATGAGAAAAATAATAATTATTTGCGGTTTGTTTTTTGTTTTTGTTGCAGCGAATGCACAGACTGAAGTTATAGATCCAGTAGAATATGTAAACCCTTTAATGGGAACACAATCTTCACCCAATCTTTCTAATGGGAATACATATCCCGCAATTTGCAGACCTTGGGGAATGAATTTTTGGACACCGCAAACCGGTAAAATGGGTGATGGATGGGCGTATACTTATACTGCCGATAAGATTCGAGGATTTAAACAAACCCATCAGCCTTCGCCTTGGATGAATGATTACGGGCAGTTTTCTATTATGCCTGTTACAGGTAAATTAGTTTTTAAAGAAGAGGAAAGAGCCAGTTGGTTCAGTCATAAAGCCGAAACTGTAAAGCCGTATTATTACAGCGTATATCTGGCTGATTATGATGTGACGACTGAAATAACAACAACCGAAAGAGCAGCGCACTTTCAAATTACATTCCCGGAAAATGAGCAATCTTCCATCGTAATTGATGCTTTCGATAAAGGTTCTTATATTAAAATTATCCCTTCCGAAAATAAAATTATTGGATACACAACTCGCAATAGCGGTGGTGTTCCTGCTAATTTTAAAAATTATTTTGTGTTACTATTCGATAAGTCTTTTTCATCAAATTATACTTGGAAAGACACTGTTTTGGAAAAAGATAAATTGGAAAGTTTAGCCAATCATGCAGGTGCTGTAGTAAGTTTTAAAACTAAAAAAGGGGAGAAAATCAATGTCAGAGTCGCTTCTTCATTTATAAGTGTCGAGCAAGCTGAGTTGAATTTGAAAACGGAATTAGGGAATGCTTCTTTTGAAAAAACTGTTGTGGAATCAAAAGAAGAATGGAATAAAGTTTTAGGAAAAATAAAAGTGGAAGGAGGAAGTGACGAACAATTCAAAACTTTTTATTCTTGTTTGTACCGCACAGCATGTTTCCCCCAAAAGCAATATGAAATAGATTCGAAAGGGAAAATTGTTCATTACAGCCCTTATAATGGAAAAGTATTGCCGGGTTATATGTACGCCGGTACTGGTTTTTGGGATACTTTTCGAGCGTTGTATCCATTACTTAATTTAGTTTATCCTGCTATAAATAAAGAAATGCAGGAAGGTTTGATTAATGATTATAAAGAAGGTGGCTTTTTGCCGGAATGGTCCAGTCCTGGATTTAGAAATGTGATGGTGGGGAATAATTCGGCTTCCGTAGTTTCGGATGCTTATATAAAAGGATTGCGAGGATATGATATTGACAAGTTGTACGAAGCATTAGTACACGGAGCCAATAATGAAGGACCGATGGATGCGGTAGGAAGAACAGGAGTGAAGTATTACAATACGTTGGGTTATGTTCCTTATGATGTAAAGATTAATGAGAATGCGGCACGAACGTTAGAATATGCGTATGATGATTTTGCTATTTGGAAATTGGCGAAAGCCTTAAATCGTCCAAAAGCAGAAATTAATTTGTTCGAAAAACGAATGATGAATTATAAAAACGTTTTTAATCCTTCGATTAAGTTGATGAGCGGAAGAAATAAAGACGGAAGTTTTCCTGCGGATTTCAATCCTTTCAAATGGGGAGATGCTTTTACCGAAGGGAATAGTTGGCATTACAGCTGGAGTGTGTTTCATGACGTGCAAGGTTTGGTTGATTTAATGGGTGGAGAAAAAGCATTCACTACTAAGCTGGATGCAGTTTTTACTATGCCTCCAGTTTTTGATGACAGTTATTATGGCTCGGTTATTCATGAAATACGTGAAATGCAAATTATGAATATGGGACAATATGCACATGGGAATCAGCCTATTCAACACATGATTTATTTGTATAATTATGCTGGTCAGCCTTGGAAAACGCAGTATTGGTCCAGAGAAGTAATGAATCGTTTGTATAAACCAACGGCAGACGGTTATTGTGGTGATGAAGATAACGGCCAGACTTCGGCTTGGTATATTTTCTCCGCTATGGGTTTTTATCCCGTTTGTCCAGCCACAGAGGAATATGTTCTTGGAGCACCTTTGTTCAAAAAAACAACTTTAGAATTAGAAAATGGCAAGCAGTTAATTATAAATGCACCAAATAATTCGGGAGATAATAAATACGTTCAGGAGTTAAAATGGAATAATGAAACCTACACAAAGAACTATATCAATCATTTTGATGTGTTGAAAGGTGCCGAGTTGAATTTTGACATGATTAGTACGCCCAATTTACAAAGAGGAACTTCAGCGAGTAGTTATCCATATTCTTATTCAACTTCAAAATAATACGATGCAAACACGTAGAAAATTTATAAAAAACACAGGAATTTTATCCGCGGGATTATTAGCACTTCAATCGAAAGTTTTTGCTTCTGAGTCCAATATTTTTAATTTTCCAATGAAGGATTTTGTTAGCAAACGCCCTCCATTGGCCGAGAGAAAATTTACCAGTAAAGCAGTAGAAGCCGCTATTGTACGCATCAAGAAACAAATAGCGAATCCTGAGCTGGCTTGGTTGTTCGAAAACTGTTTTCCAAACACATTAGACACTACAGTCGATTTTGAAATCATCGACGGAAAACCGGATACGTATGTGATAACTGGAGATATCGATGCGATGTGGTTACGGGATAGTACCGCCCAGATTTGGCCTTATCTCCCATTTGTAAAAGAAGACGCTAAACTTGGAGAGTTGGTAAAAGGAGTAATCAACCGCCAAACGAAATGTATTTTGCTCGATCCGTATGCGAATGCTTTTTATAAAGATTTTACGAAAGTAAGTGAGTGGAAAAATGACTTGACCAAAATGAAACCCGGCATTCATGAGCGTAAATGGGAGATAGACAGTTTGTGTTATCCTATCAGACTGGCGCATGGGTATTGGAAACAAACTGGAGATACAAGCTTGTTTGATAAAAAATGGAAAGAAGCGATGCTTTTAGTATTGCAAACGTTCAAAGAACAACAACGAATGCATGATAAAGGGCCTTACAGTTTTCAGCGCGAAACGGCTTGGGCAACTGACGGAGTTCCTTTAAGTGGTTATGGTTATCCGGTAAAACCTTGCGGATTAATCGTTTCTACTTTCAGGCCAAGTGATGACAGTACTTTGTTTGGGTATTTGATTCCGAGTAATATGTTTGCCATCGAAGTGCTCGGTTATTTAATGGAGATTTTCTCTTTACCGGAAATGAAAGATATTGATTTGGTCGCTAAAGCAAAAGAATTGCAGGAACAGGTTCAGAAAGGATTAAAAGAAAATGGAATTATTGAGCATCCAAAATTTGGAAAAATCATCGCTTTTGAAGTAAATGGATATGGAAGTTTTCACATGATGGATGATGCCAACGTGCCTTCCTTATTGTCATTACCTTATTTAGGAGCCATTCAACCTAATAATGCTTTATATCTTAATACTCGAAAAGTAGTGCTTTCAGAAAACAATCCGTTTTTCTATAAAGGAAAAGCTGGAGAAGGTGTTGGAGGTCCCCACACTGGCGCTGATACCATCTGGCCGATGAGTATAATTTTAAGAGCAATTACAAGTGTAGATGAAAAGGAAATCCGAATGTGTATTAGCAATTTGATAAAAACAAATGCAGATACGGGGTTTATGCATGAATCCTTTCACAAAGACGATGTCACAAAATTTACCCGTAAATGGTTTGCCTGGGCGAATACATTGTTTGGCGAATTGATTGTTCATACAAGTATCAAATATCCCCAAATTTTAAAGGATAAAAATATTTAGACAATGGCAATGTCAATTACAATAGCAGGACATTCGGTTTTAAAATAAACTATTTTTTAATCTATAAGAAAATCATAGCTTCATTTTGTTGCTTTAAAATCTGCATAAATCTGCGAGATCTGCGTGCTTATTTTTTTTACACAGATTTAGACATATCAATGGCAATATCAATTACAATGTAAAAATCAATAAATAATGTAAAAATGAAAAGTATAAAATTCCTTTTTTTGTTACTTCTTATTACTAACGGTATAACTGCTCAAAGCAATAAAAAATTAGCTGTAATTGCGTATTATACGGGTGATGATAAACTAATAAATGAATTTGAGGTCAATAAACTGACGCATATCATCTATAGTTTTTGTCATTTGAAGGATGGTAAATTAAATGTCGATACCGCTAAGGATTCTATCACCATTAAATATTTGGTATCCTTAAAAGCTAAAAATCCACAACTCAAAATTATGTTGTCTTTAGGAGGCTGGGGAGGTTGCGCTCCTTGTTCGGATGTTTTTTCTACAGCAAAAGGAAGAGCAGTTTTTGCGAAATCAGCACAAGAAGTCAATACTTATTTTAAGTGCGATGGATTAGATTTGGATTGGGAATATCCTACCATTGAAGGATATCCAGGTCATTTGTATCAAGAAGCAGACAAAAAGAATTTTATGGAACTTATAAAAACTCTTCGTCAAACTTTAGGAAATAAGAATGAATTGAGCTTTGCGGCTGGAGGATTCCAAAAATATTTGGACCAATCCGTGGAGTGGAAAAAAATAATACCATTGGTAGATCGTGTAAACATTATGAGTTATGATTTAGTCAACGGTTATTCAAAAGTCACAGGACATCATACGCCATTGTTTAGTACGAAAAAGGATGAAGAATCTACAGATAAAGCAGTAAGTTACTTATTAAAATTAGGAATACCAGCCAAAAAACTAGTCATTGGGGCAGCTTTTTATACCCGAGTTTGGAAAGAAGTATCAGCTGTTAATAATGGTTTATATCAATCTGGGGTGCCAACTAATGGGGTGAATTTTAGAGAATATTCTACCTCATTTACAGAAGCTAAGGGTTGGAACTATTTTTGGGACAAAAAAGCAAAAGCGCCTTACTGGTATAATGAAAAAGAAAAATTATTTGCTACTGGCGATGATATTTCTTCAGTTAAGGCAAAAACGGACTATGCAATACAAAAGAAACTGGGCGGTATTATGTTTTGGGAACTGGTTTTAGATACTTCCCGCAATGGCATGTTAGATGCGATATACCAAATAAAAACTGCTAAATAGCATTTCTTAATCTGAGTAAAACGGCTGCATTCGTTTATAGTAGATTACAAGAGTCAATCATAAATAAAGAATCTATCTGTATCATATAAAAAATAAAATGAAAAAAATCGGATTACTATTATTGCTTTTTGTTAGTGTTATTTCTAATGCACAACAAGCGGAAAACATTATCATCATAACAACGGATGGATTTAGATGGCATGAACTATTTGAAGGTATGGATTCATCTATTGCCAATGACCGAAAATTTAACCAAGGGGATAGTACTTATCTTTTTAAAAAATATTGGAGTGATAATGTTAAAGAACGCAGGGAAAAGTTGCTGCCTTTTATCTGGTCAGTAGTTGCTGCAAAAGGACAATTATATGGCAACAGAAATTATAACAATAAGGTAAATAATGCCAATCCTCACTGGTTTAGTTATCCAGGGTATAGCGAAATAATGACGGGTTTTGCTGATCCTGCCATAAATTCAAATGACTATGAACCCAACCCACATGTTACTGTATTAGAGTTTTTAAATCAGCAACCAAAGTTGAAAGGGAAAATAGCAGCCTTTGGAGCTTGGGAAGCCTTTGATAGAATCCTAAACGAAAAAAGAAGTGGTATACCGGTAACTTCAGCATTTGATAAAATAGGAGGGACTCATCCAACTGCCAAGGAAAACCTGATTAATAATATGCTGGTTGATTCCTATAAACCTTGGCATCTAGATGAATGTTTAGATGTATTTACACAATATGAAGCTTTAGAGGAATTAAAAACCAAGAAGCCAAAAGTATTGTATGTCGCTTATGGTGAAACGGATGAATGGGCACATAGCGGACAATATCGTTCGTATTTAGATGCCGCTCATCAAGTTGATGCATGGATTAAACAAATATGGGATTTTGTGCAAAATGACCCACAGTATAAAAACAAAACCACTTTAGTCTTTACAACGGATCATGGACGAGGGGACAAAATTAAAGCAGAATGGACAAGCCATGGGAGTGCTATACAAAATGCATCCGAAATATGGTTTGCAGCAATGGGACCAGGGATTACTGCCAAAGGAGAAATTAAAACGGAAGGACAATTATACCAAGAACAATTTGCCCAGACCATTGCGAAACTGTTGGGATATACTTTTAAAGCAAACCATCCGATAGCTAAAGAGATAATGGAAGTGTTGAAATAATTAACCATTTTTCAATCAATAGACCTTGAGTAGTCGAAATCAGTTAAAATAGGAGGGATGAGAATAGCATCTTTCTGGATTATCAAAATAAAATATAACCTATGAATACTATAATAAAACAAACAGTTATGGCACTTAGAAGTTCAGTTCTTTTATATTTTTTATTAATTTCAGGTGTAATAAATGCACAACAACTGCCTTCCATTATTCCAAAACCTGTTGATCTTAAAATAGGGAATGGTTACTTTACGATTGATGAAAATACGGCTATTAAATACAAAAAATCACAAAAAGAGCTTAAAGCAACTGCCCATTTTTTTGCGTCCTATATCAAAAATATTTCAGGATTTTCTTTGAAATCCAATAAGACGGCAACGAAAAAAATTGAGCTTGTAATTGATAAAGACATTCCAGATGAAGGATATCAGTTAAATGTATCGCCAACTGCTATTGTAATTAAAGCAAGCAGTTCTAAAGGTATTTTTTACGGTATGCAATCGGTATTCCAAACCCTATCGGCGATACGTACTAATGCAGCTTTGGAAGTACCTGTTATGCAAGTGAATGATTATCCTCGTTTTAAATGGAGAGGAATGCATCTGGATGTGAGCCGTCATTTCTTTGGTCCTGACGTAATAAAGGAATACATTGATCTTATGGCCTCTTATAAAATGAATGTGTTTCACTGGCATCTAGTGGACGACCAAGGCTGGAGGATTGAAATAAAAAAATATCCAAAACTTACTGAAATTGGTGCTTGGAGAGTGGATCATACCAATTTGAACTGGAGGGAAAGACCTCAGTCTAAAGAAGGAGAACAGCCAACTTACGGCGGATTTTATACACAAGAACAGATTAAAGACATTGTAAAATATGCCGCAGAAAGAAACATAACGATTGTACCTGAAATCGAAATGCCGGGTCATGTGGCTTCTGCTATTGCTTCTTATCCGCAATTGAGTTGTACCCAACTACCACAACTGCCATTAACAGGTGGAAATTATACCAATATGTCATCTAATTATTGTGCAGGTAATGACGAAGTTTTCTCTTTCTTACAGGATGTGTTAACTGAAGTTATGGCACTTTTTCCTTCTACTTATATTCATTTAGGTGGAGATGAGGTTGACAAAGCACCTTGGAAAAAATGCCCACGCTGCCAAGCAAGAATGAAAGCGGAAGGACTGAAAGATGAAAATGAGTTGCAGAGTTATTTCATGAAAAGAATGGAAAAATTTATCATCAGCAAACAAAGAAAAATGATTGGCTGGGATGAAATATTAGAAGGTGGACTTGCTCCAGAGGCAGCTGTGATGAGCTGGCGTGGTGAAGCCGGTGGAATCGAAGCTGCGAAAATGAAACATAATGTAGTGATGACTCCAGGTTCTCCATGTTATTTTGACCATTATCAGGCAGGACCAGAAGGAGAACCTTTTGCTATTGGCGGTTTCAATACCGTAAAAAAAGTATACGATTATGAGCCCATTCCAAAAGAGTTAAACACGGAGGAAGAGAAATATGTGTTAGGTGCTCAGGGTAATGTATGGACTGAATTTATTACTACTACAGAACATCTGGAATACATGGTATTGCCTCGTATGGCAGCTTTGGCAGAAGTTTTATGGTCTCCAAAAGGAAATAAAAACTGGGATAATTTTAATGAACGATTGCAATATCACTTTAAAGGATACGGACAAAAAGGGCTGCATTATTCTCCCGGTAATTTTACGGTAAACATTAAACCTTCTTCTCAAAACGGGCAATTGCTGGTAAATCTCTATTCGGAAGCACTGAACGGAGAAATTCGATATACGACTGATGGTTCAGAACCTACTCTGCAAAGCGAAAAATATGAACAACCTATTACTGTAAAATCTTCTTTTGTACTAAAAGCATCTACTGTTGTAGATGGTCAGATAAAAGGAGTTCAAGCTGTAAAACAAAATTTTGTGATGCACAAAGCCGTTGGAAGTGCAGTGCAATATACCAACCCTGTAAGTGAATATTATTTAGCCGATGGCCCAAATTCTTTGACTGATGGAGTTAGAGGAGGAAATGCACCCGGTAAATATTGGCATGGATTCAGTGGAAAAGATATGATTGCAACAGTAGATTTGGGTGAACCAAAAATAATTAAAAGTATTTCATTGGGCTGTCTGCAGAATTACGGTAGTTGGATTTTTCTGCCTCAATCCGTCAAATTTGAAGTGTCAACTGATGGAACTGTTTTCACTGAAATAAAAACGGTGAGCAATCCAATAGACATTAATCAGAAAACAGCGTTATATGATTTTAACGCAACATTTATACAACAAAAAGTAAAATACATAAGAGTAACAGCTAAAAATAATTTATGTCCTCTAGGGCATAGCGGCGCAGGAAAGCCAGGATGGCTATTTGCAGATGAAATTATAGTAGAATAGCAGCGGTAATGTATCAAAAAGGGCTACGTAACTTTTTAAACAAATAGTAAAACAAGAAAAAAATAAATGAATAAAGAATATGCATTAGGGTTAGATGTTGGAGGAACTCACATTACTGCGGCAGTTATAGCTATTAATGAGATGAAAGTACTGGATTTTTCAGTACATAAAGAGTCTTTTGATTCTAATTTGCCTGCAGTTGAGGTTTTGGATATTTGGGAGAAAGCCATTCGCACTTCATGGAAGAATTCAGGAGTAGAAAAGTTAGAAGGATTAGCGATATGTATGCCAGGTCCATTTGATTATACAAATGGAATTTGTTGGATAAAAGGACAAGCTAAATACGAACATTTTTATAGTTTAAACATTCGTGAATTAATTCGAAAAAGACTTAATTTGTCTGATGATTTACCTATTCTTTTTGATAATGATGCCAATTGTTTTGGTAAAGGAGAATTTTTTAAAAATGCAGAAAATAGTTCAAAAAGACTAATGGGAGTGACCCTTGGTACTGGTCTTGGCGCTTCTTTTATAGATAATGGCAAAGCATTAGATTCAGGAATTCAAGTACCTGCTAATGGTGAGTTATACAATATTCCATTCAAAGAAAGTATTGCCGAAGATTATGTCTCGGTGCGCGGACTTTTATCTCGTTATTATGATGTTAGCGGAATGAATATTAAGAATGGACTTGCGCTTTTTAATCTGGCTAATACAGGAGATGTTATGGCTATAAAAGTATTCGAGGAAATGGGAGAGAATTTAGCGGAGATTGTAATTCCGTGGTTTGAAAAATTTGAAGCTGATAGTTTCATAATTGGAGGTAAAATTGCAAATGCAAGTGCTTATTTCTTATCAGCTTTTAAAGAAAAAATAAAAATTGCAGGTAGTGAAGTTACTGTTTTGGTTTCTGCAGATAATGAAATAGCAGCCTTGCTGGGAGCTGCAAGTATGCTTTATAAAGAAAATATTTAATTAGTTATTGAGGTTCATTTTCTAATTACAGTTGGTTGTTTTTTCAGGCAAAATTATAGTTAATTAAAAGTAAAGAGTATGACAAATCGTAGAAATTTTATAAAAACTGCAGCTATTGGTTCAGTTGCAGTAGCTTTAAATTCGTTCAAAGGAAAATCGGAGGAGGAGAGTAGTTTTTTATCTAAAAAGGGAAAGAAACCCATTGTACTCTCGACTTGGCGATTTGGAATTGAAGCTAATGCCGCTGCTTGGGAAATTTTAAAAAATAACGGGCGTGCCCTAGATGCAGTTGAAGCCGGGGTAAAAATTCCGGAAGGAGACCCAAAAGAACGAAGTGTTGGGTATGGAGGAAGACCGGATAGAGATGGGAGGGTTACACTCGATGCCTGTATTATGGATGAAAATGCTAATATTGGTTCGGTAGCTTGTTTGGAATATATTAAGCATCCTATTGCAGTGGCTCGTGCAGTGATGGAAAAAACACCTCACGTGATGTTGGTTGGCGATGGTGCTTTGCAGTTTGCCTTATCACAAGGTTTTGTAAAGGAGAATTTATTGGTTGAAGAATCCGAAAAAGAGTGGAAAGAATGGCTTAAAACCAGTCAATATAAGCCTATTGCCAATATTGAGAATCACGACACCATTGGGATGATTGCTTTGGATTCAGACGGAAACCTTTCCGGTGCTTGTACTACAAGCGGAATGGCTTTCAAAATGCACGGTCGTGTGGGAGATTCGCCGATTATTGGAGCAGGATTATATGTTGATAACGAAATTGGAGCTGCCACAGCCACAGGTCACGGAGAAGAAGTAATCAGGATTTCAGGTTGTCATTTGGTTGTAGAATTGATGCGTCAAGGTAAATCACCACAAAAAGCGTGTGAAGAAGCAGTTGCTCGAATTGTAAAATTGACTAAGAATAGAAATAAAGAGTTAAAAGACATTCAAGTTGGTTTTATTGCCTTGAATAAGCAAGGAGAATATGGCTCTTATTGCATTCAAGGAGGTTTTAACTATGCTGTTAATGATGCAACGGGAAATCGATTAATTGATGCAGATTATTTTTTAAAATAGATGGAAAAATGTAAACTGGAGATAGCATGTTTTAATCTCCAATCTGTAATTATTGCACAGGAAAATGGTGCCGATAGAGTAGAATTATGTGCCAATATGAAGGAAGGAGGAACAACGCCTGATTTTGAAATAACTAAAGCTGTTCGCAAAATTCTGTCAATCGATTTGAATGTAATGATTCGGCCAAGAGGTGGAAATTTTGTCTATTCAGATGGTGAATTTGAGGAAATGAAAACTGAAATTGAAGAATTTAAAAAATTAGATGTTGATGGTTTTGTCTTTGGAATTTTAAAGGAGGATGGGAGTGTCAATAATGAGCAAAATGCGGCATTAGTGGTATTGGCACATCCGTTTCCATGTACTTTTCATCGCGCTTTTGATGTTGTAAAAGACGTAAATCAATCACTTGAATCCGTAATCGAATGTGGTTTTAAAACGATATTGACTTCCGGACAGGAAAAAAATGTTGTCGAAGGAATTGATGTATTGGCTGAATTAGTCGAAAAAGCGAATAATAGAATCACCATTATGCCCGGTGGTGGCTTGCGATCATTCAATATTGCACTACTAAAACAAAAAACAAATGCTTCCTTTTATCATTCATCTGCCATTACAGATTCCAGTGAAACGGCAAACGGAGATGAGGTACAAGCATTAAAAGGGAATCGGATATAATTTAAAAAACACATTTTTTTAAATCAAAAAACCCAGAGTTGGCATACTCTGGGTTTTTCTTTTTTGCAACAAACTATTAAAACTTATCTTATAAAAGTCCACCACCACCTTGGGTTTCGTTTTTGTCACGTTGTTTTCTCTGAATCGCTTTGTTTTTTCCTGCACCAAAACGGTAATTGAATCCAATATATGCCGATTGACTTTCCCAGTTGAATTGACCTTCCAATTTTTTTGGCTTGGTTCCTTCAAAAGCGAAGTGCATCGTGTTGAAAACATCGCTGAATCGTGCAGTTATGGTTCCACTTCCTTTAAGAACAGTATAACTGGTTCCTAAATCCATTTTCCACATAGGTTGTCTAAGCATTTGTATTCCTAAATCGCGGCCTCTATACATACTAGATAATTGAAAGCGCAAGTTTTTAGAAGCTTTAAATGTATTGCTTATGCGAGCATTAACAGATGTTACATTTACTTCAACAAATTCATCAGCGACTATACCTCTTGTTTTTTTACTATAGGCATCAAAGCTTACGTTAGAACTAAACCATTTTGTGAATTGTAAATTTCCAGAAATTTCAAAACCATAAGCATTGTTGTCGTTGAGGTTAGCATAGGACAAGATTAGCTTAGACGGATCACTAGGATTTTCATAAAGAGTTCTTGTAATTTCATCATTTATTCTTCTGTAAAATACACCAGTTGTTATGGAACCAATTTTTGTTTTTCTGGTATAATTCAATTCATAAGAATTTGTAAATTGAGGAAAAAGCTCAGGATTTCCCTCTGAATCAATTTGTGGGGTACTCCATTCACGTATTGGATTTACTTGATCAATACTTGGTCTGTCCACACGTCTTGAAAAACTTAAATTGAATGAGTTCTTTTCACTCGGGGTGTAATTAATATATCCTGATGGATAAAGTGTAAATAAATCATCTTCGAAAGTCTCGTTATTTTCATTTACTTTTTTGAATAAAGCTTTGGCATTGTATTTTTCGAAACGAGTTCCCACTTGTCCACTCCATTTTCCTATCTGTTTCGAAATATTTGCATAAGCAGAATAAATGTTTCTGTCATAAGAGAAATCGGAATTATAAGAATTATTTAAAAGGAAATTGTTTTTCGTGTTTTCGATTCTGCTTTCTAATCCTAATTCTAGTTTTGTAGTTTTCGTTAAAGGATTGGTATAGTCTAAATTGATTAACGTATTGTTTCCTCTGTTTGTAATGTAATTAGTGGCAGGAGAACTGAAAAAAGCATTTTCCTTGTCGTCATTATTACTGTAATTTACTTCAAGTTCTATATTATGGCCTTCTTTTTTAAAGTCCTTTTTGTAATCGAAATTATAGGCCTGTGAATAATTTTTATTTTTGTTATTAAACAATTGAGTAATATCTGTTTTGGATGGATCAAGAAAATCTACAGTGGTTTTAGAATCTCCATTTCCTCTATAAATGTTTTGTGTAGTATAGAAGGAAATAGTGTTTTTTTCATTCAAATAAAAGTCAAAACCTACTTTGGCTAAATGGGAAGTATTATTATTCAAAAAAGTAAATTTTTGAAAATCTTCCTGACCTGGCTCTGTCGTTTTTATGAATCCGTGATTGGATTGTTTTCCGGTATTCAAACCATAATTTCCATAAATGTTGAACTTCCCAGTTCTGTAATTCATGTCTAATGAGGAATTTAATTTTGGTGTTTTTCCAAAAGTTACACCATTGTTTACACTTCCGTTAAAACCAATTTTACTATTTTTATTCAATACAATATTGATAATTCCACTCATTCCTTCCGGATTGTATTTCGCCGAAGGATTAGTAATTAATTCAATTTGCTTGATGGATGTTGATGGAATTTGTTGTAGTAATTGCGAAGCTTCAATAGTAGTAGGTTTTCCATCTATTAAAATACGTACGTTCGAATTCCCTCTTAGGCTTATTGCATTGGTTTGTGGATCAACACTTACTGATGGAATGTTATTCATGATTTCTGCCGCAGTGGCCCCAGCTGAAATTAAGTCTTTACCAACATTGATTACTTTTCTATCAATCTTTTGTTCAATTGTGGAGCGCTCACTTACCACATCAACACCTTTCAATTGAATCGCATCTTCCTCTAACGGAATTATGTTCATATTGACATTTTTGTCTCCAGTTGTTAATGAAACTGCTTTAGTAATAGTTTTGTATCCAATAAATTGTATTTCAACGGTATAATTTTTTAAAGCTAGATTTTTGATAAGAAAAGTCCCTTTGTCAGAAGTTATCCCTCCCGTAACCACTTTGTTTTCTTCTTTTACAACAATATTTACATAAGGAAGCGGTTCGTTGCTTTTTTTGTCAACTATTTTACCGGATATACTTCCAGGGTTTTCCAGAAGCGTTGGTTTGACCGAATTTTGCGCTTGCATCGAAAACACGGTTCCGAATAAGCATAGTAAAATTAATTTGAGATTCATGATGTTTGTTTTTTGATTAAAATTTGATTGATGATGATGCAAAGGTATTCATTTATTTTAAATATATGTATTGCATAGTACTATTTTATGCATAAAAAAATATTTTATTAAAATGGAATGTTAAAAGTTACCTAATAGACTCTTTAAAGGATAAATTGTTACAAGTATTTTGAAAAAAATAACGCAACAGTAATTAGTAAATATTCAAACTGGATGCTTTGACTAGGAAATTATATTGTTTTCCAATTTTCAAATCGATGCATTATAACTATATTTGCAACCTTTAAATAAATACATAAAATGACATTATCACAAATTCTTACGCCTTCTATTGAAAAAGCGGTTCTAGCTTTATTTGACATTGCTATTGACAAAGTTGAATTTCAAACCACTCGGAAGGAATTTGAAGGTGATATTACGATGGTTATTTTTCCGTTATTGAAAGTTATTAAAAGTAATCCGGTAGAATTAGGAAACAAAATTGGTAACTATTTAGTGGAAAACGTAACTGAAGTGAGTCGTTTTAATGTGGTTTCAGGATTTTTAAACATTGTTATTTCTGATGAATATTATTTAAATTTCTTCAATGAAATAAAAGACAATACAAAGTTTGGTTTCGTTACACCTAATCCTGACGATAAAGCTGTAATGGTGGAATATTCTTCGCCAAACACGAATAAACCATTGCATTTAGGTCACGTTCGTAACAATCTTTTAGGATATTCGGTTGCCGAAATTATCAAAGCATCAGGTAAAAAAGTATATAAAACCCAAATCATAAACGATAGAGGAATTCATATTTGTAAATCAATGTTGGCTTGGCAAAAATTTGGAAACGGACAAACACCAGAGTCAACAGGTTTAAAAGGAGATAAATTAGTTGGAAATTTTTATGTAGCTTTTGATAAAGCTTATAAAGAAGAGATTGCTCAATTAATGAGTACTGGAAAAACGGAAGAAGAGGCTAAAAAACAAGCACCAATCATTCTGGAAGCACAAGAGATGCTTTTGAAATGGGAAGCTGGAGATGCTGATGTGATAAATCTTTGGAAAACCATGAACCAATGGGTTTATGATGGTTTTGCCATTACGTATAAAAATTTAGGAGTTGATTTTGATTGTTATTACTACGAAAGTAACACCTATTTATTAGGAAAAGACGTTGTTCAAATTGGTTTGGAGAAAGGTGTTTTCGAAAAAGATCCTGATGGTTCCGTTTGGATTGATTTAACGGATGAAGGTTTAGATAGAAAAATTGTACTTCGTTCAGACGGAACAGCAGTTTATATGACGCAGGATATTGGAACAGCTATTCAGCGTGTAAAAGATTACCCGGATGTTGGCGGAATGGTTTATACGGTAGGAAATGAACAAGATTATCATTTCAAAGTATTGTTTCTTATCCTGAAAAAACTAGGTTTTGATTGGTCTAAAAATCTTTTCCATTTGTCTTATGGAATGGTGGATTTACCTTCCGGAAAAATGAAAAGCCGTGAAGGAACTGTTGTTGATGCAGATGATTTGATGCAGGAAATGACGGATACAGCTCAAAAAATTGCTGAGGATTTAGGGAAATTAGATACCTATTCTGCCGAAGAAAAAGCAAAATTATACAATACTATAGGTCTTGGCGCTTTGAAATATTATATTTTGAAAGTGGATCCAAAAAAACGAATCCTTTTTAACCCTGAAGAATCAGTAGATTTTGCAGGAAACACGGGGCCGTTTATTCAATATACATATGCTCGAATTCAATCTATTATTCGCAAAGCTAATTTTGATTTTTCAAATACATCAAAAATAGTAACATTGCATGAAAAAGAGAAAGAATTATTGAAACAATTGGAGTTGTTTCCTGAGGTAATTCAAAATGCGGCACACAATCATAGTCCGGCTTTACTGGCAAATTTCACGTATGATTTGGTGCGGGAATACAATTCATTCTATCAGGCTGTTCCTATTCTTGGAGAAGAAGATTTAGAGAAGAAAATTTTTAGGGTACAGTTGTCTAAAAAAGTGGCTGATACTATCGCTGCTTCTTTCAGTTTGTTCGGAATTAATGTTCCGGAAAGAATGTAACAAGATAAATTATTCAAATACAAAACGACTTCAAATTGAGGTCGTTTTTTTGTTAAAATAAATTGAAATTCCCTTTGTCAATTATCCAATTATCTGATTGCCTAATTATCTAATTAGTTTATCTTTGCACTTCAATAAAATAAAAAATCATGTTCGATAATTTAAGCGATAAATTAGATAAAGCCTTTCATATACTAAAAGGGCACGGAAAAATCACCGAAGTAAACGTTGCCGAAACATTAAAAGAAGTTCGTAGAGCTTTACTTGATGCCGATGTTAACTTCAAAATCGCAAAAGATTTTACTACTAGAGTAAAGGAAAAAGCAATTGGTCAAGACGTTTTAACGACACTTCAACCAGGTCAATTATTGGTTAAATTGGTTAAAGATGAATTGACGGAATTGATGGGTGGTGATGTTGCCGGAATTAATTTATCAGGAAATCCTACAGTGATTTTAATGTCAGGTTTGCAAGGTTCAGGAAAAACTACTTTTTCTGGAAAACTAGCAAATTATTTACTTACAAAAAAGAATAAAAAACCACTTTTGGTTGCCTGTGATATTTATCGTCCAGCGGCGATTCAACAATTATACGTTGTTGGTGATTCTATAGGTGTAGAGGTTTACTCCGAACCAGAAAATAAAAATCCGGTTGAAATTGCCCAAAATGCCATCAAACATGCAAAAGCCAATGGCTTTAATGTAGTGATTGTGGATACTGCGGGTCGTTTAGCAGTCGATGCGGCAATGATGGATGAAATTGCACGTGTTCATAAAGCAATTCAGCCACAAGAAACTTTGTTTGTTGTCGATTCAATGACAGGTCAGGATGCAGTAAATACTGCTAAAGCCTTTAATGATATCTTGAATTTTGATGGTGTTATCTTAACTAAACTAGATGGTGATACTCGTGGAGGAGCAGCGTTGTCTATTAAAACTGTAGTAAACAAACCAATTAAATTTGTAGGTACAGGAGAAAAGATGGATGCGATTGATGTATTCTATCCTATTCGTATGGCGGAACGTATCCTTGGAATGGGAGATGTTGTGTCTTTGGTAGAAAGAGCGCAAGAGCAATTTGACGAAGAAGAAGCAAGAAAAATACAAAAGAAAATCGCCAAAAACGAATTTGGTTTTGATGATTTCTTGTCTCAAATTCAACAAGTAAAGAAAATGGGGAATATGAAAGATTTGGTTGGAATGATACCAGGTGCTTCAAAAGCCATGAAAGATGTAGAAATTGAAGATGATGCTTTCAAACATATTGAAGCAATTATTCACTCGATGACTCCAATAGAAAGAAGTAAGCCTGCTCTAATTGATGTAAAAAGAAAAGCTAGAATTGCTAAAGGTTCCGGAACAAAAATTGAGCAAGTCAATCAATTGATGAAACAGTTTGAGCAAATGAGCAAGATGATGAAAATGATGCAAGGACCAGGAGGGAAAAATCTAATGAAAATGATGGGTGGCATGCAAGGTGGTATGCCAGGAATGAGATAAAAAAAATCGTGGTCGATATTCAGGTTTTTAATAATCAGTTTTGAAACACATTATATTATTAATATTTTTAAGAGTTTTTGTTTAAGTTTCCAAAACTTTAAATTTTAAACTTTGAACTTTTTAAACAAGAAGAAATGCAACTACTAGACGGAAAAAAAACATCGGAAGATATTAAACACGAAATAGCAGCCGAAGTACAACAAATGAAAAATAATGGGGAAAAAGTACCTCATTTAGCAGCTGTAATCGTTGGTACTAATGGAGCGAGCTTAACTTATGTTGGAAGTAAAGTGCGTTCTTGTGAACAAATTGGCTTCGAATCTACTTTAGTAAGTTTACCGGAAACTATTACCGAGGCAGAGTTGCTTTCAAAAATCAAAGAACTAAATGATGATGATAATCTAGATGGTTATATCGTTCAATTGCCTTTGCCGAAACACATTGATGAGCAAAAAATCTTGATGGCTATTGATCCTGATAAAGATGTTGATGGTTTTCATCCTGCAAATTTTGGAAAAATGGCTTTGGAAATGGAAACATTTTTACCGGCAACGCCATTTGGAATTATGCAATTGTTAGAACGCTACAAAGTAGAAACAGCTGGTAAACATACCGTTGTTATTGGACGTAGCCATATTGTGGGAAGACCGATGAGTATCTTGATGAGCCGCAAAGGATATCCAGGTGATTCAACAGTAACACTGACTCACAGTCGAACTAAAAATATTGAGGAGTTTACTAAAAATGCTGACATTATTATTACAGCATTAGGAGTTCCGAATTATCTTAAAGCCCATATGGTGAAAGATGGAGTGGTTGTAATTGACGTAGGTATTACCAGAGTGGAAGATGCTTCTCACCCAAAAGGATATGTGATCACAGGAGATGTTGATTTTGATGAAGTAAGTAAAAAGGCCTCTTTTATAACACCGGTTCCTGGTGGAGTAGGACCAATGACGATTGCGATGTTATTACAAAATACACTTATTGCCAGAAAAATGAGAATCGCTAAAGATAATTAGAAAAGCTAAGGCCTATTCGAGAGAATAGGCTTTTTTTATTATGGGAAATACACAAGGAATACAATTTAATACAATAGAAGAGTTTTTAGATTATCTTACCGAAGATGAACGGGAAATCGTTCTTTTTTTGCGTAAAATTATTTTAGAATGTATTCCAAATTGCAAAGAGAAATTAGCTTACAATGTCCCTTTTTATTATCGTCATTCCAGAATTTGTTATATCTGGCCCGCTTCCATTCCTTGGGGGAAAGTAGAACAAGGAGTAGCTATTGGTTTTTGCAAAGGCACCTCATTTTTAGACGAGACTTTTGAAACTACAAAGTTTACTTCCAAAGTAACGTTTACTTCAGTTGCAGCAATTGATGTTGCATTTTTGAGACAGCAAATCTATGAAGCTGTTTTGATTGATGAACAAATTGTAAAAGCGAAGCGGAGAAAAATCCAGTAATTAAGAATCTTTCTTTTTTTAAGGGTGAATCTTTTGATAAAATTACTTTATAAAATTTATTGAAATTAAATTGATTTCTATTTTGAAATCTAAAAATAATAAATAACTTTGTATTTCAAAGTACTTTATTTATGAATCAAAAACATCAAGAAGATTTATCTCATATTCGTTCCATGATGGAGCGCTCTTCAAGATTTATTTCGTTAAGTGGCCTTTCAGGAGTATTTGCAGGGATAGTTGCATTAGCTGGGGCAATGTATGTGTATCTGCTGTTTAAACAACATGGTATTGAATATTTTGATGGTGAGCAAAAGATATATAGTTCTGATTTGATAATGGAATTAACTTTTGTTGCTTTGTTAATTTTGATTTTAGCATTGGTATTTGGTATATTTTTCACTTTGAGAAAAAGTAAAAGTGCTAATTTACCAGTTTGGACTAATACTACTAAAAAAATGTTGCTCCATTTAGCGATTCCTTTATTTGTTGGGGGAGTATTTTGTGTGGCACTTTTATACCATCAATTATTTGCCCTCATTGCACCTACAACTTTATTATTTTACGGCTTAGCACTTATTAATGCTGAAAAGTATACTTTTTCAGATATTAAATATTTGGGTATATGTGAAATTGTTTTAGGAAGTATTTCTCTCTTTTATCTTGGATATGGACTTATTTTTTGGGCTATAGGATTTGGAATTTTACATATTCTGTATGGTTTAATTATGTTCAAAAAATATAAATAGTAATGGGAATCATTGATAAATTAAATAAAGATTTCGAAAGTCGAGTCAGACTTGGTATTATGTCTGTCTTGATGGTAAATGACTGGATTGATTTTACTGAAATGAAATCTTTATTGGATATTACTGATGGTAATTTAGCGAGTCATTCTTCTGCTTTGGAGAAATCAGAATACATAGAAGTGAAAAAAGAGTTTGTCGGTAAAAAGCCGAAAACTTCGTATCGAGTTACCAATATGGGAAGAACAGCTTTTGTTTCCCACTTAAATAGTCTTGAAAAATTAATTAAATCTAAATAACCTTTTTTTTAATCAAATGCTTTGAAATTCAAAGTACTTTTAAATTTTTATTATGAAAAAACACCATTTAATTTTAGCTTGTAGCATGGTTTTTACATTGCTTTTTTACAAGGAAACTGTAGGAGTAAATCTGGCGATTTTCGGGTTGGTATTGACTGGAATGATTTGCTATTTCTTTCAGGAACGATTTACAAGTCGCTTGCATTTAGGATTAGTAATCACTTCTATTTTGTCGTGTTCTGCCTTTGCTTGGTATGGCGATTTTGTGTCTGTTTTGGCTTTATCTATGTCTGTTCTTTTTTTACAATTTAAAACTCATGAAGTAAAACTTAAAATAGTACAGATTTTTCCAATTGTATTTATCAATGGATTTGCTTCACTAGGTCGTATATTGATGTTTAGTCAATGGCTTCCAAAAAAAGAAATCAAAAATGATTTTGCTAAAAAACTAATAGCTTACTTTATTATTCCAGCTCTATTTATAACCGTTTTTTTTGTGGTATACGCGTTCGGTAGCGAACATTTTTCATCTCTATTTACGGATTATACTTTAGATTTGGATGTTTTGGAAGTCTTTCTAATTGCTTTGCTAGGCTTTTATATTTCGTTCAGTTTCTGGAATTATTGGGTTCCTGATATTTGTTATGATTTTAATTCAAAATTAGATAATGATTTTAGTAGCGAGGCAAGAATGGAGCATCAACAAACTTTTTCATTTCTTGATCTTGATTTTGAAAGAAAGAGTGGTGAAATTACATTAGTGCTTTTAAATTGCATGATTTTAATTTTTATTGGGACCTATAATTACGAGCAGTTTTTTGAGGAGAACGTGGTTGCGTCTTTGAGCGCAGCAACACATGAAAGAGTAAATGCCGTTATCTTTTCAATAATAATGGCGGTTGGGGTGATGCTATTCTTTTTTAAAAATGGATTCAATTTTGACAAGAAAGCGAGGCATCTCAAATTGCTTTCTAAAATTTGGATAGCATTGAACGGAGTGTTAATTATTAGTACAATTATAAAAAACATTGAATATGTTGCTGCATTTGGTTTAACCTATAAAAGGTTAGGAGTTTTCGCTTTCTTATTATTAGCAATTGTAGGTTTGCTAATAACTTTTTGGAAGATTTATAAACAAAAAACAAATGCTTATCTTTTTAATAAAATGATTTGGTGTTTTTATGGAACAATACTTTTATGCAGTTTTATAAATTGGGGGAACATAATCACCAATTACAATATTTCTGTAAATAAAGGGGTGGAGCCTATTTTTTTATCTGGATTAAATTTTAATGATGAAACCCGTCGAGACTATTTTTTACTAAAGAAATTAGATGGAAAAGAAATTGAGCTTTCAAAAGAAGAACAGATTAGCGACAGGAAATCTGAAAAATTTTTATCAAAAGCTTTGTATTACGAATTTATAACTAAGAAATAAAAGCAAAATCCCATTCAGATGCGAATGGGATTTTTTATGTTTAATAATCGCCTCTTTTCTTAAATCTAGGATCGTCTTTTTTGATGAATTCGGTTTTTCTTTTTGGCGCTTCCGTTTTGGGTAAACTCGCTTCTTCTGTTTTGCTGGAAGGTTCAATCAATTCATTTAATTCTTTGATTTCGGCATCAGTCAAATCGCGATAACGACCTACAGGAATATCAAGTGAAATGTTTATAATTCGGATGCGTTTTAGAGCCGTAACATCATACCCCAAATATTCTGTCATTCTACGAATTTGACGGTTTAAACCTTGTGTCAAGATGATTTTGAAAGTGAATTTGCTGATTTGTTCCACTTTACATTTTCGGGTAACCGTGTCCAAAATTGGCACGCCATTTCCCATTCTTTCGATGAAACGATCTGTAATGGGTTTGTTAACTGTAACGGTATATTCTTTTTCGTGATTGTTTCTGGCGCGTAATATTTTATTTACGATGTCACCATCATTAGTCATGAAGATCAATCCCTCACTCGCTTTGTCCAGTCTCCCGATAGGAAAAATACGTTTGGGATAATTGATATAATCTACAATGTTATTGCGAACATCAAGGTTTGTAGTACATTCAATTCCTACCGGTTTATAGAAAGCAAGATAAACGGGTTTCTCATTTTTCTCACGGATTAGTTTACCGTCAATACGCACTTCGTCATCGGGGGAAACTTTTGTCCCTAATTCCGGAACGATTCCATTGATGGTTACACGACCTTCTTCAATGATTTTATCTGCTTCGCGGCGGGAGCAATACCCAGTTTCTCCTATGAATTTGTTGAGGCGTTTTAGATTTTCTTCCATGATGCAAAAGTAATCAATTTGGATGTTAGATTTTTAGACTTCTTAGATTTTTAGAAAGTTTAGTTTCGATTGATTCTACTAAGTCCTATTAGATTTAATTCACAAGTTCGTATCATCTAAAAATCTAAGAAGTCTATTTTTCTTCAAATAAAAAACCAGCCACTTTTTTGTATAATTCATCGTCGTGCATGCTGTGTCCTAAGCCTTTAGTTTCGATAAAAATTGAATTTTTCCAAGCGCCTGCAATTTTTTTTCCTTCTTCAAATAAAACTACCGTGTCATCAATGTCATGAGCTATTAGTCCTTTTATGTTTAATTTAGAAGCAAACATTTTACCTGAAAAATGTTCTAGTTGTAGTTTAAAATGATTTAAATAGTGATTTTCTAAAGCTTTTGAAATTCTAGAGTTCAAGCTTAATAACGCAATGTAATTATTCAGGATAATATTGAAATCACTTGGTGCTCCTAGAATCACCATTTTTTTAAGAGAATCATTCTGATATACCGATTGATAATACAAACAGGTTTTTCCGCCCATAGAATGGCCTATCAAGTATTGTGGTTTAAATTTTTGGACAGCAATATGAATAAACTCGGCATACTGAGGAATACTAAATTCTTTTCCGCTGGATAAGCCATGCGCCGGAGCATCAATGGCAATAATAGTACTTCCTGATTTTTTTAAATATGGTAAGATGTTCTCCCATCGAGAAGCGTTGCTTTCCCATCCGTGAACCAAAAGAATAATGGTGTCATTTCCTTTCCAGGTATACGTTTGAAAAGAATGCTCTTCTTGATGAAACGTTTCGGATTGTGCTTCTTGTAAAATTTCAGGAAGATTCCCTTTTGATAGTTTTCCTTCTCTGGGTTCACTAAAAAAGGCATACGCAAGTTGCGAAGCTTTCTTTGGAAATACAAAACTCAAAATATTAATGTATAATCCAATGGATTTAGTAAATATAAAAAACAACAATTTCTTCATAATAAAAAAGCCTCCGATTAGGAGGCTTAAATGTAATTAGAATTTAGAAAACAATTGTTCCATTTTCTCTTTTTCTTCGTCGGCCAGTGTGCTGTCGACTAATATTCTTCCTGAATGCTCATCAGTGATAATTTTCTTTCTTGAAGCAATTTCTACTTGTGTCTGAGGTGGAATCGTAAAGAATGATCCTGCAGATGCTCCTCTTTCAATAGAAACAACAGCTAATCCATTACGAACACTTGTTCTGATTCTAGTATAAGCTTTCAATAATCTTTCTTCAATTAAAGCTTGGTATTCAGCTGATTTCTCAGATAAAAAAGCTTCTTCTTTAGCAGTTTCAGCCATGATAGCGTCTAACTCTGATTTTTTATGTTTCAAATGATTAGATTTTGCTTCTAATCTTTCTTTTGAATTTGAGATTACTTCTTTTTTGTGTTCGATAGAAGCTTTCATTTCTTTAATTTGTTTTTCAGACAATTGAATTTCTAATTCTTGAAATTCAACCTCTTTAGTCAACGAATTAAATTCTCTGTTATTACGAACAGTTTCTTGTTGCTTCGTATATTTTTTGATAGCCTCTTTGTGCTCATCAATTGCATTCTTTTTTACCTTGATAAGATCTTCGATAACTTCAAGTTCACTTTTCAATTTTTCTGAACGGGTGCTTAAACCTGCAACTTCATCTTCTAAATCCTCTACTTCTAAAGGAAGTTCTCCTCTTACGTTTCTGATTTCGTCAATTCTAGAGTCAATTAGCTGTAAATCGTAAATTGCTCTTAACTTGTCCTCAACACTTAATTCTTTCGTATTCGCCATATTCTATAAGTACTTAACTGGATTTGAATTTTCTTCTGATAAAATAACTGCAAAATTAAGGATTTTTTTCCGAAGATACTCAACAATATAATTTTTTGTATAGCGTTCGCTTTCAAAATGTCCAATATCGGCCAATAAAAGCCTATTTTCGGCTTCATAAAACTGATGGTATTTCAAATCAGCGGTTAAATAAGCATCCGCTCCGGCCTGGATCGCATTTTTTATCGCAAAACTTCCTGCTCCGCCAAGAACGGCTACTTTTTTTATTTCTTTTCCTAAAAAGTTAGAATGTCGAATTCCGCCACTTTGCATTTTTTCTTTTGCAAAAAGCAGAAACTCTTTTTCTTTTATGGGATTTTCTAATTCGCCAATCATTCCTAAGCCAATATTTTGATGTTGGTTTTGCAAGTCATAAATTTCATAGGCCACTTCTTCATAGGCATGGCTTTTGAATAATGCTTTTAGAATTTTGGTCTCTAAATGTTTTTCGAAAGTAACTTCGATTTTGATTTCGTCTCCTTGTACAAATTCGAATCGCTCACCAACTTGAGGATTGCTGTGTTCGTTTCCCATATAGGTTCCGATTCCTTTCGAATTAAAACTGCAATTTTCATAATTTCCAATGGTTCCAGCTCCGGCATCAAATAGTGCATTTCGCACTTCTTCTGCATTTTCAGGAATCGTATAGGTTACTAGTTTTCGAATAAAATGTTGCTTCGGAATCAGGATTTTAGTATTAACCAATCCCAAGGCATCACAAAATATTTTATTTACGCCTTCTTGATGATTATCCAAAGCGGTGTGAACGGCATAAATGGCAATGTCATTTTTTATGGCTTTGATAACAGCTCGTTCCACGTAGTTTTTGCCCGTTATTTTTTTTAATCCCGAAAATAATATGGGATGAAAACAAACTACCAAATTGCAGTTTTTTGCAATCGCTTCGTCAATTATATTTTCTAAAGCATCATGACAAACTAAAACACCTGTCGCTTCTGATTCTTGATCTCCAACCAATAAACCCACATTGTCAAAATCTTCAGCGTAGGCGAGTGGCGCCATTTCTTCGAGTACAGATATTATTTCTTTGATTTTACTCATCGTTCAGTTTTTTAGTATTCGTGACCCGAGCCTAAAAGGCTAACGGATGCAATAATCTTCGATTTCATTTTCATTTTTTTTCGAATTAACAAATTAACGAATAAACAAATCAACTTTTTTTATAAAGATAAAATATTCTACTTTCGTAAAATGAATTTATTGCGAAAAATACTGTTTCCATTTGCCATTTTATATGGTCTGATAACTAGTATTCGGAATTTCCTTTTCGACAAAGGGATTTTAAAATCCTATTCTTTTGATTTACCTATTATTGCTGTTGGTAATCTCAGCGTTGGCGGAACTGGAAAAACGCCTCAAATTGAATATTTGATTCGGTTGCTTTCGGATAAATATAAAATTGCCACGTTAAGCCGTGGATATAAAAGACAATCGGAAGGTTTTATTTTGGCTGATGCCAATTCAAATGCTGCAATACTTGGAGATGAGCCTTTTCAGTTTTATCAAAAATTTCCAAATATTCAAGTTGCAGTTGATACCAACAGAAAAAATGGAATAGAACAACTACTTTCTCAATCCAATAAACCAGAAGTTATTTTGCTTGACGACGCTTTTCAGCATAGAAAAGTGAAAGCAGGTTTCTATATTTTACTGACTTCATACGGCGATTTATATTCGGATGATTTTATCTTGCCAACAGGTAATTTACGAGAAAGCAGAAGTGGAGCTCAAAGAGGGAATATAATTATAGTCACAAAATGTCCTTCTCCTCTTTCGCTTGACGAGCAAAAGGAGATTAAAAACAAATTGAAACTTTCCTTAAATCAGGAATTGTATTTTACCTACATCGATTATGACGATTGTATTTATTCTGAAAATAGAAAGATAAAAGTCGATGAAATTAAATCACTTGGTAAAGTATTAGTGGCAGGAATTGCCAAGCCCGAACCGTTTTTTACTTATTTGAAGAACACAAATGATGCTTGTTTGTCTTTTCCGGACCATCATAATTTTACCGATAAAGATATTTTAGAAATTAAAAATTTAGCCCAAAACAGCCTTATTATCACTACCGAAAAAGATTATGTGCGATTGAAAGGAAGTTTGCCAAGTGAGCAACTTTTCTATTTGCCCATAAAAAGTTCTTTTATTTCAGGAAGTGAAAATTTTGATAAAGTTATCTTGAACTATATTTTAAACAATCAAAATTCAAATCTTCAATAAAGTATTTTAGCGGTTTTTAATTTGTATAATAACTGGGCTCGCACATTTAATTACTCAATTTATCGAAATAAAGGTATTTCAGCAGTTGTATTAGGTTGTTTACAGATATAAAGTATCAATTGACTATTTTATAGATTAGGTTTGGCATTGTAATCAATTTTAACAATTGTTTACTTCTTAAATCAATTATAATGGAAAGTTGATTTTAGAAAATTCTTCACAAAAATGCACTATAAAGGATCCTCCTTAAAGCATTAATAAAGCAACAAACTAAATCCCATTTTATTTCATTCTGATGAAAAAAAAAGAATTATATAGTATAATAGCTATCGCTCTATTTTTATTTCCAAATGTAAATTTTGCCCAAGTTTTAAATTTAGGAACACTTTCAAATTTTGAAGCTTATTCCGGTACTGGAGCAGTTTCTAATATTGGAACATCACAATTTACGGGTGATATTGGTACAAATGTTGGAGCAATAAGTGGATTTGGCTTACCGACTAGTTTTAATGGTATTCCACAAAATGCAAATGCCATTACTACCCAAGCCAAAATTGATTTGCTTAGAGTTTATATTCATCTAAGTGATCTTTTTGTCACTAATACAAGTCATGCTGCTGCTTTTGGGAGTGGTGAAACTATTACGCCTGGGGTTTATTCCATTGCTGGTGCAGGATCTTTAGCAGGTAGTATTACTCTCGATGGTCAAGGAAATCCAAATGCAGCATTTATAATTAAGTTTGAAGGCGGATTTTCCGCTGGAGCAAGTTCAACTATAGTATTGAGTAATGGAACTCGAGCTTGTAATGTCTTTTGGATTGCGGAAGGAGCAATTTCAATAGGAGCATCAAGCATTACAAAAGGAACTTTAATTGCCCATCCTGGTGCAATTACCGTAGGCGCTAATAGTAATCTAGAAGGAAGAATGTTTTCTTCTGAAGGCGCAATAACTTTTGGACCTGGCTTGGCATATCCTCCGGCTGGTCCAATTACAATCCCGATAAGTTGTGTAAATACATGTAACAATACTATTTTAGGAACTGTTGCCAATTTTGCTCTTTTTACAAGTAAAGGTGCTGTTGCAAATGCTGCTACATCTGGAATAATTGGTGATATTGGGTCAAATGCTGGCGATATAAGTGGTTTTGCAAGTTCGACTGTAGCTGGATCTTTTTATAATGTTGACGCTAAAACAGCTCAAGCTAAAATTGATTTAGAATCTGCTTATGTTCAACTTTATAATACACCAAATACAAACATGTCTCATACGCCAGCTTTTGGGAGTGGAGAAACTTTAAATGCAGGAGTTTATTCGATTTTAGGAGCAGGTTCTTTAGCAGGAACAATAACGCTGGACGGTCAAGGAAATCCTGATGCACTTTTCATCTTTAAGTTTGATGGAGCATTTACAACTGCTGCACAGTCGAAAGTGATTTTGGCAAATGGAACTCGAAGATGTAATGTTTTTTGGATAGCTGAAGGTGCAGTTTCTATGGGAACTTTTACTTTTATGAAAGGAACTCTTATTGCTCATAACGGAGCAAATACTATGGGAGCAAATGGTAATCTAGAAGGCAGAATGCTTTCAACTACCGGTGCAATAGGTTTTAGTACTGGAGTTATTTATACAAATACGTTATGTTTTAATGATGTTTTAGATACCATCTCTGCTGTTGATGATACCGCAACAATTGTTAATTCATCCTCAAATTCAATAGGATTTGCAAATGTTTTAGCTAACGATACACTTAATGGAAATAGTATTTTACCAACAGAAGTAACTACTACTTTTGTTCATTCTAGCAATGTTGGTATTTCTTTATCTGGAGTAGATGTAGTAGTTTCTCAAGGAACTCCTGCGGGAAATTATACACTTACATATCAAATTTGTCAAATATCTAATCCAAACAATTGTAGTCAAGCTTTAGTTTCATTAACCGTATTGTGTGAGCCAGTAGCAATTCCAATTATAACAATCGAACAACCATCAGTAGCTCAAAACACAGCTACTATAACAGTAAATTCGCCTATTGGACCTGGATATACTTATAGTGTAAATGATGTAGATTTTCAAACTAACGCTGTTTTTACAAATGTTCCTTCAAGACAAAATTACAATGTAACTGTTAAAAAAGACAATTGTTTTTCGACAGCAGTCGTTACCGTTTATTCACAGCCATCAAATTAAAAAAGGAAACTATCTTAGAATTAAAATAATAAAATAATTAATTTTTTGATTTTTAAAATATTCTTTTTCACCTAAATTAGGCTTGATATTTTTAACTATATTTGATTATAAATCACTTCTAATAGTAGTATTTTAAACGATGTATTATGAAGTTTTTTCTAAAATAAATTAGATTAAATTATGTGGGAACAAGTACAAGAAACCGTTAGTTTTATTAAGGAAAGAATCAATTTTGCACCAGAATATGGTGTGATTCTAGGGTCAGGTTTAGGCAGTTTTACGGATGAAATGAAAGTAGAATTTACATTGCCCTATAATGAAATTCCAAATTTTCCAGTGTCAACCGTTCAAGGTCATAAAGGGGCATTGGTTTTTGGAACAATAGGTGATAAAAAAGTGGTTGCCATGCAAGGTCGATTTCATTTTTACGAAGGCTATTCGATGAAAGAAGTGACTTTTCCGGTGCGAGTAATGAAGTTTTTAGGTGTTGAAAAATTAATTGTTTCAAATGCATCAGGAGGAGTGAATCCAAAATATAAAGTGGGTTCTATTGTCATGATTACAGATCATATCAATATGACACCAGAACATCCTTTGCGGGGTAAAAATGAGGAACGCTTTGGACCTCGTTTTGTAAATATGAGCGAACCGTATTCTAGAAAAATGATTACTAAAGCTACTGAATTAGCGCAAGAATTAAATATTGACGTTCACGAAGGCATTTATCTTGGTTTGCAAGGTCCTACTTTTGAAACTTTGGCTGAATATAGAATGGTGAAAATTCTCGGTGCTGATTGCGTAGGAATGTCTACAGTTCCCGAGGTGATTGTGGCTCGTCACATGGATTTAGAAACATTCGGCATTTCTGTAATCACTGATATGGGAAATGAAGAAAGTATAGGAACTATTTCGCATGATGAAGTTTTGGAAGCTGCTAAAAATGCAGAGCCAAAAGTGAGAAGTCTTGTTAAAGAATTGATTTTGAGATATTAGTAATTGCTAAACATTTTTAGCAATTACTGCATAGAATTCTTCTGGAATGAATGGTTTGGTAACAACATCATTCATGCCAAAGGATAAAAGCATCTCTCGATTTTCGTCTAATGAGATAGCGGTGAGTGCAATGATAGGTGTTTTAGTATCAAATTTTCTAATTTCTTCTGTAGCAATAGTTCCATTGATTCCTGGTAAATGGACATCCATAAGAATCAAATCAAATTTATTGTTTTTTACTATTTCTATAGCATCTTCACCATTGTCAATTATTTTGCAAAATATTCCTTTATTGTGAAGCATTTTTTCGGTAATCATTTGATTAATTTTATTGTCTTCCACTAAAAGTATTTTTTTGTTTTTTAAGGAAGAATCATCATAAGTTTTTGGTTTTTCTTCAATATTTACTACTTGCGAGCCTAGTTTAAATTGTAGTTCGAATGAAAAAGAAGAGCCTTTTCCTTCTACACTATTTAAATTTATTCTTCCGCCCAGAATTTTAATTATTTTTTTTACAATTGTTAAACCTAAACCAGTTCCACCATATTTGCGATTGATTTCTATTGAACCTTGTGAAAAACTATCAAAAACACTTTGTAATTTGTCTGCCGGAATTCCAATTCCTGTATCAATTACTTCAAAATATAAAGTTGCATTTTTATCTTCCAAAGAATGAAGTTTTGCAATTACACTAACATCACCGTTTTTTGTAAATTTAAGTGCATTGTTAATCAGATTCATCATTATCTGGGATAATTTTGTAGGATCACCAATCAAATAATCAGGAATTGAAGAGTCAATTTCGAGGTTAAACTTGTTGTTGTTCACACAAGCTAATTCTTTTAAAGAGTTCTGGATGTCTTCTAATAATCGTTTAAGGTTAAAGTTTATATATTCTATTTCAAGCTTATTGGAATCAATTTTATTAATTTCCAGAATTTCATTTATAAACTTTGTCAGATAATCTCCAGAAAATTTTAAGGAAGACAAATAGTTCATTTGGGATTTTTTAGGCTTTTCTTCTAATAATAAATGAGCGATTCCATTTATAGCGTTCAGCGGTGTTCGAAGTTCATGGCTTACAGTCGATAAAAATTCAGATCTTGCATTAGAAGCTCTTTCTGCTTTCTCTTTAGCGATTTCCAATTCTTTATTTTTTTCTTTTAACATTTGATTGGACTGCGTTCTAATGATGTTGTTTTTATACAAAGACAAACTTAATAACGATAGTATTGATATTAAAGCTATTGCGAGGATACTAATTAATTTAGAAAATTTATTTGCTTTTTCCTGCTGTTTATTTTCTTGGTTAACTTGTGCTAATTCTTTTAAACGTTCGGATTCTTTAAATTTATCATAATCATCAATTCCAAGTCTTTCATTATTTAAAATTGAAATACTTTCTTTTAGATTAAGATGCTGTTTCAAATAGGAATAGGCATTGTTTTTATCCAACATTTTTTCATATACTGAACTTAATGCCAGTAGAATATTTGATTTTTGCTCTAAATTTTCATTCTTTTCATTTAGTTCTAATGCTTTATTCAGATAATTTAAAGCCAAGTTGTATCTGTCTTTTGTAGCTTCAATAGTCCCAATTTGATATAAGGCTTCTGCTTTAGTATTTAATATTGCAGGACTGTCTGGTTTTGCAATAATGGTTTTAAAAATTGTCGATGCTTCTTCTGAATTTCCTATCGATTTACTGATTATTCCTCTTTGAAGTGTTAGTATTTCGGCAGTATCGGTAACTTTTAAATTATTAAATAGTGATTGCGTTTCGTCGAAACAAATTTTGGCATCAGCAAAATTTAATTTTGCTACATAGCATATTCCTAGATAATAATAAGAATAGGCGTATGTGACCGTTGGTTTTAAATTTTTATATAATGCGATGCTTTTATGAAAAGTTTCAATAGCATCACTATACTTTTTTAAATCAAAATAAATTTTACCTAAGTTATACGTTTGATTCGCCTGAGCTTGGACATCGCTAATTTCCTTAGTATAATTTATTGCTTTTTGTGTGTATAAAAGGGCATTCTTGTATTTATTATTTAAGATATTGGATTTACTTAAATTACTGTAATATGAAATGCTATCTGTTTTCTCATTGATTTGAGAATACAGAACCGAATTTAAAAAAAAGATAAAAATGAAAAGGTATTTCATTTATAACTAAATTTTTATTGTTAATTTTTCTTGCTTTCTACCAAAAGAATTAAATCAATAATTCTAGACGAATACCCTATTTCATTGTCATACCAACCTACTACTTTCACCATTTTATCTATTACTGAGGTGAGTTGGGCATCAAAAAGACAAGAGTTTCTATTTCCAATAATATCTACAGAAACAATTGGATCTTCAGTATAATCGAGAATCCCTTTTAAGTTAGTTTGTGCTGCGGTTTTGAAAGCAGCATTTATTTCGTTTATGGTAACTGCTCGTTTTACATTGAATGTAATATCCGTCAAGGAACCATCGGGAACTGGGACTCTAATACCGCATCCACCAATTTTTCCTTGCAATTTAGTAAAAATTTTTGTCAATGCCTTAGCTGCACCAGTAGTTGTAGGAACTATGGATTGACTTGCTCCTCGTGCTCTGCGTAAATCCTTATGTGGTTGATCATGTAAACTTTGATCTGTAGTATACGAGTGAATAGTAGTAATATAGGCTTGCTCAATGCCGCAAAGCTCATCAATGATTTTCATCATTGGCGCCGCATTATTCGTTGTGCAGCTGGCGTTAGATATAATAGTTTCAGTGCCATCAAGAATATTCTCGTTTACACCCAGAACAACTGTTTTTATTGTGTCTACTTCTGAAGGCGCAGAAAGAATTACTTTCTTGGCACCAGCCAAAACATGAGCATTTATTTCTTCAAAAGTGTGGTATTTTCCAGTCGACTCAATTACGTAATCGATGTCTAAACTTTTCCAATCTAAGTTGGAAATACTTTTTTCGTGAAAGAACAAAAAATGTTTTCCATCTATAGAAAAACCTTTTTCATCAGGACTTACTGTAAATGGTAAAACTCCATGAATACTATCGTATTTCACTAAATGCGCCATGGTTTTTTTATCAGCAATATCATTTATGGCAACGACTTCAATGGTAGGATGGTTTAAAAGTAAGCGAAATAAATTTCGACCAATTCTTCCAAAACCATTAATGGCAATTCTTGTTTTCAAATGGATTCGTTTATTCGTTTATTTAGTTAACCGATTAACCGATTAAACAAATAAACTTTTTATAAAATATGTTTTTGTGCTTTATAAGAAGAACGAACTAATGGCCCGCTTTCTACATGACGAAATCCTAATTCCAAGCCAAATTTTTCATATATTGCAAACTGATCCGGTGTTATGAATTCCTTTACCGGCAAGTGTTTTTTACTTGGTTGCAAGTATTGGCCTATCGTTACAATATCAACATTTGCTTCGCGTAAATCGCGCATCGTTTGAAAAACTTCTTCTTCTTTTTCACCAAGACCCAGCATGATTCCTGACTTCGTTCTATTAATTCCTTTTTCTTTCAAGTAACGCAATACTTCCAGACTTCGGTCATATTTAGCTTGAATACGTACTTCACGAGTGAGCCTGCGAACGGTTTCTACATTATGCGATACTACTTCAGGATTAGCTTCCACGATACGGTCAATATTTCTTTCGATACCTTGAAAATCAGGAATCAATGTTTCCAGTGTCGTATTTGGGTTCATTCTGCGAATGGCTTTTACGGTTTCAATCCAAATAATGGAACCGCCATCTTTCAAATCATCTCTGTCAACGCTGGTAATTACGGCATGTTTGATGTTCATTATTTTGATAGAACGCGCCACTTTTTCTGGCTCATCCCAATCCACAGTTTCTGGTCTCCCGGTTTTTACACCACAAAAACCACAAGAACGCGTACATACATTTCCTAAAATCATGAATGTAGCCGTACCTTCACCCCAACATTCGCCCATATTTGGACAACTTCCGGAAGTACAAATCGTGTTCAAACTATATTTATCTACTAAGCCGCGAAGCTCTGTATATTTTTGGCCAATTGGGAGTTTTACCTTCAACCATTTCGGTTTTCCTATAGGTAAAGTATTTTCTAAAACAGTTTCCATATATCAATTTTCAAAGTACAAAGATAAGGAAAGTTGATTTAAGAAATAAGATTTTAGAATTACGATTTAAGAGTGCAAATTTCAATAATTTTCAGGAGCAATTTCCACTGCTATATGGGCTAGAATGCGTCGGTGACAACATTCGTTCTAAAGAAAGATTGACTTTTGTTGTATGCCATTAAACCAGTTATTCAAAAAATATTATATTTGAAATTCAAAATCAAAAATAAATGAAAAATAAATCAATACTATTAGGGGTATTATTGGTAGTTTTTGGTATTTCAAAAGCCAATGCACAAATTAATTTTGGAGAAAAAGCGCTAGGTGCGGTTCAAAAAGGGGTTGCAGGATTCACTTTTAGCGACGCTGATGCAGCAGCTTTATCTAAAGCAGCTGTTGATAAAATGGATGCGGAACATATCGTTACAGGACCAAAAGATCCTTACACCATCCGTCTTAATAAAGTTTTTGGGAAACACACAAGCGGGGACGGATATACATTAAACTATAAAGTCTATAAGCTAAATGAAGTAAACGCATTTGCCACCGCTGATGGAAGTGTTCGTGTTTATTCAGGGTTGATGGATATTATGGATGATAATGAATTGCTGGCCGTTATAGGTCATGAAATAGGTCATGTGGCTAATCATGATTCGCGAGATGCTATGAAAGCGGCGTATAAAAAAGAAGCATTAATAGATGTAGTTGCTTCACAATCAGATAAAGTGGCGGCTGTAACAGATAGCCAATTGGCTAAATTGGGAAGTGTTATGATTGATAGCAAACACAGTAGAAAACAAGAATCAGAAGCCGATGAATTCTCGTATAATTTCATGAAAAAAAATGGATATAATGTGAATGCGGTTTCTTCAGCCTTTTCTATTTTGGCAAAGATGAGCGAAGGAACTCAAGCTTCTTTTTTGGACAGAATGATGAGTTCACATCCTGATTCTAAAGAAAGAGCAGAAGCCGCTAAACAAAGAGCGGAAACGGATGGATTGTACAAACCGTATGTACAACAAAAAGCAGTTGTCGCTAAAACTACAACGACTAAAAAAACTACAACCAAAAAGAAGAAATAAGATTTTTTTAATTGCATAAAAAAAGCAGAACTTTTAGGTTCTGCTTTTTTGTTTTATAAACTAATTCATTTGTACCGTAATAGGAAGATTGTAGGCAGTTCGAACCGGTTTTGAGCCAATCATTCCCGGTGACCATTTGGTCTTCAATGATTTCAATACTCGGATAGCTTCTTTTCCTAAACCATAACCAGGATCTCTTTTTACTTGAATGTCAGTCATACTTCCGTCTTTTTCTATTACAAAAGCCACATAAACTTTCATGGTGCTACCACTGTCAACATCTGGTTTTTCAAAATTATTTCCTACATAAGTATAGAATTTGTTGATTCCTCCTGGAAATTCCGGAAGTTTATCTAGAGTTGCAGTGGCTACAATTGTATTTCCTGGATCAATAGGAGTATCAGTTGCCGTTCCTGTTCCAGTGGAAGAAGTTGGATTTATACCAACAGTTGCTGTTCCTTCAGTACTCGTGTTTGTAATCGTAGTATTATCAGTATTTTTTGCAATATTTTGATTTGCCAGTTGTGCCTGCACGATTATAGGATTCACTAGTTGGTCACTTTGAATTGGTGCTTCCGTATTTTGTGCTTTAACTTTTGGAAGAACTGGTTTTTCTATTTCCCGAAGCTGATTGGGTATAATAATGTCAGTTACATTCACTAAGGTATTTGTAAGTTCAGGTATTGTTATCTTGTTTTCTGGATTAAAATAATTCAGAATTACAGGAATACTCAAAGCAGAAGTTAAAAGTAATATTCCCATAAAAAGTGCCATTATTGAAGTTTTGGTACTTTCTTGGCGCAACTGATACGCTCCATATTCTTTGTTTCTGTATTGAAAAACAAGGTCAATCCAGCTGGTCTCGTAAATGCTTAATTTGGACATAATTTATGGATTTAAAGGTTAGGTATCAGTTAAATCATAAGCAAGTGTTGTTTTTTATTTAACAACGTAAATAACAAGAAATTTAGTATGTAAAGTGTAGTTATTTTTTAGTTTAATTTTTTAGTCGTTTATTCGTTTGACCTTTAGGCTAAGTTTCGATTAAACGATTAACCAAATTATCGAATAAACCTAAAGTTACCTTTTATTCTGAATAATTTCCGCAAGAAGTTTTTTGGCGCGAAGCAATTTAATTTTCACATTACTCAATGGTTCGTCAATTTTGTTGGCAATTTCCTGGTAACTCATTTCCTGAAAATAACGCAATTGGATGACCTCTTGGTAATGTGGTTTTAATTCTTTGATGAATTGTAGTAATTGCGAAAGGTTTTGTTCCGTAATTAATTCATCTTCTGCAGACGGAGTAGTGTCGGCAATGTTGTAAGCTTGTTGGTCTTCTTCCTCAGTAATTTCGACAAAAAGACTCGATTTCTTTTTTCGTAATAAATCGATGTGTACATTTTTTGCAATAGCGATAAGCCAGGTGTTAAACTGAAATTCAGAGTTGTAAGTCGCTATTTTGTCAAAAGCTTTTGAGAAAGTTTCGATTGTAATGTCTTCTGCATTGGTTTCATTTTCAGTGCGCTTGAGCATAAAACCATACACTTCATTCCAATAATAATCCAATAGAAAAGTAAAGGCAACCTGATCGCCTTGTTTTGCTTTTTCTATTTGTTTGTTTATTTCCAATGTACCGGTTTTGAGAAAATATTCGTTATAAAGATATTGATTTGTGTCAATATAAGTGCTATCTCCACTATAGGAAACCATACTTTAATGTCATTTTCTTTTAATTTTCCTGCAGAAAATCCAACAACAATCCATGCAACCAGATATCGCACTGTAATTAAACCTAAGACTAATATCCATTGAAATTGAAAAGATAATAAGATAATAGGCAATAAAATAAATAGTAATTGCGAACAATAAAAAGCTCCTAATTGTAATTTATCTAAAGGTTTGTAATAATTTGCCGTAGCTATGTGTCTTCTTTTTTGGGTAAACCAATCTTTAAATGTTGTTTTTGGTTTAGAGAGTGTAAAACTTTCCGGTGTGTAAGCAATAGTTGTGTTTTTTGCATTTGCCGCTTGATTGATAAACAAATCATCATCTCCGGAACGAATTTGCATGTGTTCTATAAAACCATTTACATTAAAAAAAGTTTCCTTTTTGTAGGCTAAATTTCGTCCTACACCCATATAAGGATGTCCTATTTTTGCCCAAGAAAAATATTGAATTGCCGTAAGCAAAGTTTCAAAGCGAATTATTTTATTCAGAAATGAATTAGGAATTTTTTCATATTTACCGTAACCCAAAACAATTGTCTTTTGCATGGTAAATTGCGAACTCATTGCTGTTAACCAATCTTTTGAAGTTGGGTAGCAATCCGCATCAGTGAATAATAAATATTCTTTTTTTGCTGCTTTAATTCCTAAAGTCAATGCATATTTTTTGTTTCCCCAAAAAGCTTCATTGTTTTCCACTTTTACCAAGCGTACATTTGGATATTGCTTTTCAAATTCTTCTAAAATAGCCAAAGTGTTATCACTTGAAGCATCATCAATTAAGACAATTTCGAAGTCAGGATAGTTCTGTTCAGCAAGTAACGGGACGAAATTTGTAACATTTTCTTCTTCGTTTTTGGCACAAACAATTACTGATATTGGGATTCTTTTTGGCGTTATCTTTTGTGCTTTGGCGAAAGCAAACTTACCAAAAACACCCAGATAATACGAAATTTGAACAGCAACTATAAAAATAAAAAAGTAAAGAATTAGTATAAGCATCTGAGTTTAATGAGTTTTTAAATCGAGTGCAAAGGTATGAATAGAATTGTGAATTGTTAAGTACAATGTGTGAATTTCGAAATAATTTATCGAGGGCATTTCTTCATTTCATTTGCTACAGCAATCGCTTGGACATCTTCTGTCTTTTCTAATTCGGAAATAATGTTTTGGAAATTTTTATTATCTCGGTTTTGCGATAATTTTCTAGTGGCTTGGATTTCTGTAATTTCAATTTCAAATGCTACAATCCCTCGGGTTTGCATCATTGTTTTCTTAGATAAATTTGCTACACGAACTGGGTTTTCAGAATTCTGTTCGTATTTATCAACCAGCTTTTTTAAGGATTCTATTACTGCTTCTCCTTCGATAATTTTGATTTTTCCGTAAACATGAACAGCAATATAGTTCCATGTTGGCACATTTTCATGATCGTACCAAGAGGAAGAAATATAAGAATGTGGTCCGGAGAAAACAGCTAAAATTTGGTCGTTATCTGTGAAACCTTTCCATTGTGGGTTTTCTTTAGAAATGTGGCCACATAAAATTTGATTTCCATCTTTATTAGTATCCAGTTCTAGTGGAATATGTGTTGCGCACAATTTTCCATTGGTTTGATTGATTAAAAGACCAAAGCTATTCTCTTGAAGAAATTTTTTAATTTCTTCTTGATTCTCGTTTTTGTAGATTTCAGGAATGAACATGTCAATAAGGAATTAAAGTTTTTAAATCTAAAATTAAATCACATTTACTTCGGCTTCAATGTGAATCCCAAATGTTTTAAAAATAGTTGTTTGAATATCCTTTGAAACATTCAAAATTTCCTGTCCGGTCGCATTGCCATAATTCACTAAAACCAAAGCTTGATTTTTATGGATTCCAGCATCACCAAAACGTTTTCCTTTGAAACCAGCCTGTTCAATAAGCCAGCCTGCAGGAACTTTTACTTCGGTTTCAGAAATATCAAAATATTTCATTTCAGGAAACTGCTGATGAATTTTTTCGAAATCTGATTTCAGTAAAATTGGATTTTTAAAGAAACTACCACTGTTTCCCAACTCTTTTGGATCTGGTAATTTGCTTTGACGAATCGCAATTACAGCATTACTGACGTCTTTTAAGGTAGGATTGGTAATGTTGTTTTTTTCTAATTCTGACGTAATATCACCATAAGAAGTATTGATTTTATGATTGCGTTTTGTCAATTTAAACACAACCGATGTAATGACATATAGGTTTTTTGCTTCGTTCTTGAAGATGCTTTCTCGGTAGCCAAATTGACATTCCTCTTTTGTGAACGTTTTAATTTCCTGATTTTCTATCGTCATCGCTTTGCAGGAAATAAAAGTGTCTTTAATCTCAGTGCCGTATGCACCAATATTTTGTACTGGAGTGGTTCCTACATTTCCGGGTATAAGCGACATGTTTTCTAAACCGCCAAAATTCTGGTCGATGGTCCAAAGCACAAATTCATGCCAGTTTTCGCCAGCCTGACTTTCGACCCAGACAAAATCATCATTTTCTTCTATAATTTTCTTGCCTTTCAAATCAATATGAATAACAAAGGCATCAATATCTTTTGTCAAAAGCATATTGCTTCCCCCGCCTAAAATGAATTTTTTATGGGATTTATTTCCTTGTAAAATAGTTTTTAATTCTTCGCTTGAATGAACTGCAACAAACTGTTTTGCTTTGGCTTCAATGCCAAATGTATTGTATTTTTTTAAAGAGAAATTATGTAGTATTTCCATAAAAGAAAGTGCTTTTTTGAATAGTTTAATCCTAGGTCAAAAGTAAGAATTAAAATTTAGTTGCATACGTTTTCATCCAGATATGCATCATAAACAAAGGCATAATATAAGGCGTCATTCTGGTGTCTCCTTTTTGTAAATTTTGAATTAATTTCTGGATGTTTATGTGTTCAAAATAAGGGATTTGAAATAAATCACTTTTAGAAAAAGATTCTAATTCGTCTTTAAAAGCAGGACTTTTTGTGATATAATCTCCCCAAGGAGCACTCAATCCTATTTTTTTGAACTTTAGGATTTCATCAGGTAAGCGTTCTTGCATTGCTGATTTCAAGATGAATTTCCACTTTTTTCCTGCAAACAACCATTTATCTTCCAATGAGCCTAATCCAACAATTAATCTTGGATCCAAAAACGGTTCCCGACATTCAATTGATGCACCCATCGTACAGCGGTCATTTCTGTCCAGAAGCGAGCATAAATAAGTATGCTGGTCAAAATAAAGTGCTTGTCTACGTAAATTGTCCGGATATAAAGACTTTGCTTCTTTGTAAATTTGTCTCCTGTATTCGTTTTTAGGAGGTGTATTAATTCCAAAAGTTTCCGCAATATCATTGGGGTAAATATTGGAGCCATTATATATGATTAAATCAGATTTTTTAATGATTTGTGCATAGCGGGTTAACTTTTCGTATCGTGGTTGTTTTGTAAAAACATCTAAATTACCAATTGTGGCAATGGAATTCAATAGTGATGGATATTGTAAAGCTTTGTAACGTACATACCCCCCCATAAATTCATCAGCACCTTCACCGGATAGTAATACTTTTACTGACGGTTTAGCCATTTGAGAAACTGCTAACAGATGCGGCTCACTTAAATGCATGATAGGTTCGTCCTGGAAATAGGTAGAAGTTAATAATTTATCGAAAAGATTTTTATCTTCTAATTGCATTGTGTGAAAACCGTAATCGAATTTATTTGCTAAAATTTTAGCCAAATGTGCTTCGTTATGTTCTTTCTCTTTGAAGCCAATATTAAACGTTTCAATATCTTTGTATTTTTGGTGGTGTAAGGAAGCTAAAACGGAAGAAGAATCCAGTCCGCCACTCAATAATACACCAACAGGAACGTCACTTACCATTCGCAGTTTTACGGAATCATCAAAAGTTTCGCGAAACCATTCTGCCGGATTTTTTATTTCGGGTTGATTTTGAATTTCCTTTTTTAAATTCCACCATTTTTCGGTAGTGGTTTTTCCTCCTTCATGAATGGTCATGATGTGCCCAGGCAATACTTTTTTTACATTTTGGTACAATGTGTTTTCACCGGCAACAAATCGGTTAAAAATATACTCCTCGAGCCCGTCTTGTGCCATTTTGAGAGGAACCCCAGCCGTGAAAAGTGCTTTTTGTTCGGATGCAAAATAAAAAGTCTCGTTGTAAAAAGAATAATATAGCGGTTTAACTCCCATTCTGTCACGAACAACAGTCAGTTTTTTTTCCATTTTATCCCAAATAGCAAATGCAAACATTCCGTTGAGACGGTTGAGCATTTTTAAACCATGTAATTGGAATAATTTCATCAAAACTTCGGTGTCTGAACTGGTCCTAATATCAAATCCATTGCTTTTTAACTCGGGATAAAATTCTTTGAAATTGTAGATTTCGCCATTATAAACCAGCACATACCTTCCGTCTTCTGACAGGAAAGGTTGGTGTCCGGCTAAGGAAATGTCCAAAATTGAAAGTCTTCTGTGTCCAAAGCCAATATTGTTTTCTATAAACAATCCTTTATCATCAGGTCCGCGATGTTCCAACGAATCGCGCATCTTTGTAAGAACGCGTTCGTCAACTTTTTTTTGTAATTGTAAATGCAAGATTCCATTAATTCCACACATAGTTAGTTGGGGCTATTATTTGTGTTAATTAATTCGTGGTATTTTTGGGCAATAATTCTCATGTTAATATTGTAATCTGCATTTTGTTCTACAAATATTCTATTTTTTAAAACGGCTTCGTTTCGATATTTATTGTTTTCAAATGCCCAGATTAATTCTTCTGCTAGCATTTCAAAATTATCAACGGTAACTAATTGTCCATTTTCTCTATGTTTAATCCAACTTTGATTTCCTAGAATATCAGTTACAATTGGATAACAATTAGTAGCCATCGCTTCAAATAAAGAGGCTGAAACTCCTTCAGTTATTGGCATACTAATGTAAATATTAGATTGCTGTAACAGTTTTGGTAATGCAGTATTTGGAATTCTTCCGGTAAAATTGACTTTGTCTTCAATGTTTAATTTTTTTGCTAATTCTTTTAATGCCAAAAGTTGTGTTCCGTCTCCTATAATGGTAAGTACGAAATCTATTCCTTTTTGGTTTAAAATGGCAAAAGATTTTAAAATAATATCGTGACGGTATTCCGGCAATAAGGAGCGAGTGACGATAGCGCAAATTTTTCCTGGATTGGCATTGTTGGTATTGCCGAATTTCTCTAAATCAATTCCCTTTGGTAAAACCAAAACTTTATTCATATCGACTTTGGCTTCCATCATAGAAAGTGTCATCACAGGACCCCAGGCATGAATTAAATTGGCTTTCTGGAAAGCATAATGTTGAATGAGTTTTTTTAAAGGCAATGAAATAGATTTTTCTGGCCATAAATCGGTTTTGCCTTGTTGAGCAATTGCTATAGATTTTACACCAGATAATGCCGCTAAGAATCCGTAACTTGTCGTTCTTTCTGCAATAACCATATCTGGCTGATGCATTTTTATTAGTTGCCTAATTTTAAAAAAAGCCAATTCAAATTCAAAAATCCTTAAAATTCGGTTATAAATACAGTTGCTGGGGTTTTTTAATTCCCAAGTAATGATTTCAAAATCACCAAACTCCTTGAGACCATTCATCCAAGTGATGGCATCTGCTCTATAGGATTCTCCCAGAAAAAGTATTTTCTTTTTTTGCATCGGTATAAATTAGAATTACTCAGAAGTTAAAGCGCGATTTATAAAGTCATTCAGCGGTTTTAGTGTGATTAATTTTTTACTCATTGTAGTAACAAAATCTTTTTTTGTCACTTCTGAAAAATCAATTTTTTGAGAAGATTCGAAGCTTTTTAATTTTAAAAATTCAATAGCAGGATGTTCTTTTTCGTACCCTCGTGGTGGATTTTTTAATGTATTTTTTTCGTTTCGATCAAAGTCTTTAAATTCTTTTTTGAAATTTTTCTCCTCAAGAATTGCTTCTAAATCATCATGAAAATAAGCAATTTCCTTACGCATTTTTTTCAAATCCTCCGCTTCAGGACAATACAATCCACCGGCAATGAAACTGGCTCCTTTTTCTAAATGAATATAATACCCAGAGCGATTTAAGCCTTTAGCTCCGGAAGAAAGCCAAACACCCAAATGCGATTTATAAGGAGTTTTGTCCTTAGAAAACCGAATGTCACGATTGATTCTAAAAGTACAGTTTTTTACTTCCAGCATTTCCAGTGCGGAATCCATTGGCTTCATGACGTCAAGTAAATCGGCAACTAATTGCTGATACTCTTTCTTAACCACTTCGTAGCGTTTTTTGTTTTCCAAAAACCAATCTCTATTGTTGTTGGCCTTTAAATCATCCAGAAATTGTAGTGTGTCTTTTGAAAGCATATAGAAATTATTGTAATTGTTTTTTTAAATCGTCTTCGCTAATAAAACCAGAATGTTTCCATTTTACTGCTGCGTTTTTATACAATAATAAGGTAGGAAGTTCACTGATTTTCAATTCAGCCATCAATGTTTTATTTTCATCTGCATTCAATCGAATGATGGTCACGTTATTTGCTAAATCTTTTTGCATTTGCAAAAGGTACGGCGTCATTTTTTTACATGGAGCGCACCATTCGGCATAAAAATCAATTAGTACTTTTTTATCTGAGTTTAATAATTCGGCATATTCCTGACTGCACATTCCAATGATTTTATCGCTTGGTTTCGATAATCCGGCTGCATCCCATTTTAGAATTCCTCCGTCTAATTGGTAAATTGTTGTAAAACCTAATTCGCTTAATTTTTCAGATGCTTTTTGACTTCTTCCTCCGCTTTTGCAATACACAAAAACTGGTTTTGATTTATCAAGTTTTTCTGCGTCAGTAACAAAAGTATTTCCAAGCCAATTTACATTTTTGGCATTGTCAATATGATCTGATGCAAATTCTTCAGGAGTTCTTACATCGAGAATTTGAGAATTTGGAGTCTCCTTTATTTTTTCTGCAAAAGCTTTGGCTTCAATGGTTTTTACGTTTTTTGAAGTTTGTCCATTACAGGATAAAACTACAAAAGAGAAGATTAGTAGAAATATAGAATGAAATTTCATTGTGATTTGATTTAAATTGAAATAGGCTAAATTAGGTATTTTTTCATTTTTTGAACTTTTAAAGTTATTAAATAAAAGTTATAAATTAAAAATTTTATAGGTCTGATGCGTCGATTTTACAATCGTTTCCGTGCGTTCTGGGTGTGTATCTGAAATAAAGAGCTGTCCAAAAGTATCGCTGTTGACCATTTCAATAATTTTAGATACCCGACTTTCGTCTAGTTTATCAAAGATATCATCAAATAATAAAATTGGTTTTACGCCACTTTGTTTTTTTAGAAATTCAAATTGTGCTAATTTTAAAGCAATTAGAAAAGATTTTTGTTGTCCTTGAGACCCAAATTTCTTGATAGGATGTTCGTCTATTTCAAATGATAAATCATCTTTATGAATTCCCACACTTGTATAATGTAGTGCTCTGTCTTTATTAATGTTCTCTTGTAAAAGCGTCAGTAAATCTTTCTCGAATAAATGACTTTCATATACCAGTTGAACGGTTTCCTGCGAGCCGGTTATGGCTTGATGGTGTGTGTTGAAAATAGGAATAAACTGGTCGATAAATTCTTTTCTTTTTTCGAAAATATAATTTCCAAAACTGTTGAGCTGCTCATTATATATAGATAAGGTATCGTTTTCAAAAACATGATTCAGCGCGAAATATTTCAACAAAGCATTACGTTGGCTCATTACTTTCTGGTATTGAATCAGTTGCTGTAAATAATGGGAATCTAGTTGCGAAATTACGCTATCCATGAATTTTCTTCTGGTTTCGCTGCCTTCTACAATCAAATCCCTGTCGGCAGGAGAAATGATAACCAAAGGAATAAAGCCAATATGATCTGAAAATTTCTCGTATGCTTTCCCGTTGCGTTTTAATATCTTTTTTTGACCTTTTTTTAAACTGCAAAGAATTTGCTCGTTTCTTTCGTTTTTTTCAAATTCAGCATCAATTACAAAAAACTCTTCACCGTGTTTTATATTCTGAACGGCTAATGGATTGAAATAGCTTTTTCCATAGGATAAATGGTAGATTGCATCGAGCACATTAGTCTTTCCAATACCATTTTTACCTACAAAACAATTTATTTTGTTGTCAAAATCGAAATTTGCTTCCGAAAAATTCTTATAATTGAATAATGAAATTTTTTTTAAATACATCTGTAAGGCTTGCTGGTATTGAGAACTTTGATGTTTTTGAACAGGTTTTTCAAAGTGGGTGCAAATTATTGAAAAATATCGATAAAAATGGCTTTTAGATTTGAATAAAAATTTTATTTTTGCGACTCACTAAATTAAAATTAAATGGCTACTTACAGTAAAAGAGGATATAAAGCACCAAAAGAAAAGGAAGTAAAAGACGGAGTTGAAGAGGTAGTAATTGATGAAAAAGACAGCACAACAGCTGGTGTTTTTTCAACATTAGACGAAACAGCTTCAAGAACTGAGGATTGGGTTGCCAGAAATCAAAAAGTCATTATTGGATTAGTTGCAGGTGTTGCATTATTTACTGTTGGTTATTTAGCGTATCAAAAATTTATTGCTACGCCAAAACAAGACGAAGCAGCTAACGAAATGTTTGTTGCACAACAAAATTTTCAAAAAGCGACTGATGGAGTAGCTAGTGATTCATTGTATAAATTATCTTTGAATGGTTCAGAAGGTAAATTTGGTTTTTTGAAAATTGCTGATGAGTATTCTGGAACAGATGCAGGAAATTTAGCTAACTATTATGCTGGTATTGCTTATTTGAACACAGGTAAATATACTGAAGCAATTGAATATTTAGGTAAATTCAAATCTGAAGATATTGTATTGGGAGCTTTGGCAAAAGGAGCAATAGGTGATGCTTATTCTCAAAAAAATCAACCGAAAGAAGCTTTGGAGAATTATGTAAAAGCTGCTGAGACAAATAAAAATGATTTCACTACACCTCGTTTCTTGTTGAAAGCCGGAAAAACTGCTTTGGCATTAGGAAATAAAGCGGATGCTTTGAAATATTTTACAGACATAAAAGAAAATTTTGATGCAACTCCAGAAGCTGCTTCAATTGACGTTTTGATAGGATTGGCACAATAGTAAAAATGATTTAAGATTCCTGATTGAAGATTGAAGATTTTTGTTTTCAAAATGCTATCTTTAATATCTCAAATCAAAATTCTATAATCAAAATTCTAAAATCAAATGGCTACCGTAAATAAAAACTTATCCGAGTACGATAAAAATTCAATCCCAAACGCGAAAGATTTTCGCTTTGGGATTGTTGTTTCAGAATGGAATGATTCCATAACTGAAGGACTTTATAAAGGAGCTATAGAAGCCCTTTTGGAAAACCAAGTTCCATCTCAGCATATCATTCGCTGGAATGTTCCTGGAAGCTTTGAGCTTATATATGGCTCAAAGAAAATGTTGCAAACGCAGAATGTTGATGCTGTTATTGCTATTGGATGTGTAATTCAGGGGCAAACAAAGCATTTTGATTTTGTATGTGAAGGAGTAACTCAAGGAATTAAAGATTTGAATGTACAAACTGATATTCCGGTTATTTTTTGTGTTTTGACTGATAATACCATGCAACAATCTATTGATAGAAGTGGAGGAATTCACGGGAACAAAGGTACAGAAGCGGCTATTGCGGCTATAAAAATGGCGTATATTCGTCAGCAGGCTTCATTGTCACATCAAATAGATAATCAACATTTATTGTCTGCAGGAGCAATTCAAATTGAAGAAGGTTCGCCTTTAGAGTTGAAAGAATAAATAATAAAAATACTAATTATTAAAACCTATACTGTTTCATGAATAGTATAGGTTTTTTTGTTTTTTTTATGATTAAATAAGCTACCATTCCCAATAGAATTTCATTAAATTTGTACTTCTTGGTTCTGAAAACCTAAAAACGTAAACTTTAAACCTAAATTTTTTAATGTCGAGTATTATTCAATTACTTCCTGATCACGTTGCCAATCAAATTGCTGCTGGAGAAGTTGTTCAAAGACCAGCTTCGGTGGTTAAAGAATTGCTTGAAAATGCAGTTGATGCCAGAGCAACGGATATCAAATTAATTATTAAAGATGCAGGGAAGGCATTGGTTCAAGTGATTGATAATGGTTTAGGAATGAGCGTAACCGATGCGCGTTTGTGTTTTGAACGTCATGCCACATCCAAAATTCGTCAAGCCGAAGATTTATTTTCTTTGCATACCAAAGGGTTTCGTGGAGAAGCATTGGCTTCTATTGCAGCTATTGCCCATGTAGAAATGAAAACCAAACAAGATCAAGAAGAACTTGGGACGCACATTATAATTGAAGGCAGTAAGTTTGTATCGCAAGACGTAGCTGTTTTGCCAAAAGGCACTTCATTTGCTGTCAAAAACTTATTCTTTAATATTCCTGCACGACGCAATTTCTTGAAATCGGATACAGTTGAATACCGCCATATTATTGATGAATTTCAACGAGTGGCTTTGGCTCACCCCAAAATACATTTTACATTTTATCACAACGGTAGTGAAATGTTTAATTTGCCACCTTCGACTTTGCGACAAAGAATTGTCAATATTTTTTCGGGTAAAACCAATGAGAAATTAGTGCCAGTTCAGGAAGAAACAGAAATAGTGACGATTCAAGGATTTGTAAGCAAACCAGAATTTGCCAAGAAAAATCGTGGAGAACAGTTTTTCTTCGTGAATGACCGTTTTATAAAAAGTGGTTATTTGCATCATGCAGTTATGGCTGCTTATGACGGGATTTTGAAAGATGGTGCGCAACCTAGTTATTTTTTATATTTATCAGTACCGCCTAATACGATTGATATTAATATTCATCCCACTAAAACGGAGATTAAGTTTGATGATGAACACGCTTTATATGCGATTTTAAGAGCCTCAATAAAACATAGTTTGGGACAATTTAATGTGGCTCCAGTTTTGGATTTTGATCGGGATTCTAATTTGGACACGCCCTATCATTACAAAGATTTAGAAGGTGCTACTCCAACGATTCAGGTTGATGGAAATTTCAATCCGTTCTCTGAAGATAAACCCAGCAAACAATTTTCTAATTATAGAAAACAGGAACCAACAGCAAATTGGGAAAGTTTGTATGTAGGCTTAAAACAAGATACAGATGAAATTGGTCATATCACTTTCGAAAATGAAGAAGTGACTTCGTCTTTATTTAATGATGAAGAAGTAGAGCATGCGGTTCATAAAACCTATCAAATTCATAAAAAATACATTGTTTCTTCCATAAAATCAGGAATGGTTATTGTGGATCAACAGCGGGCACATCAACGTGTTTTGTACGAACAATTTCTTGTTAATATCACAGTTAATCAGGCATCAAGCCAGCAGTTGTTATTCCCATTAAACTTGTTTTTTTCGTCAAGCGAAATGGAACTTATCGCTGAATTACAACTTTCATTAATGAACACCGGATTTGTTTTCGAAGAAAATAATACAGACCATATCGTCATTTCAGGAATACCCGTGAATGTGACAGAGAGTGAAGTCTCATTAGTTTTGGAACAATTGTTAAGTGATTTACAGGATGGAATTCCAGAAAGTAGTTTTAGCCAAAATGATACGATTGCCAAATCAATGGCGAAAAGTTTAGCGGTGAAAACCGGAACACACCTTACAGAAAAAGAACAGGAAAATTTGGTAAACGGGCTTTTTGCTTGTAAAGACCCCAATGTTTCCCCATTTCATAAACCCACTTTCATCACGATGCGTGTGGAAGATTTAGATAAAAAGTTTGCACTATGAGAAACGTAACAGAAACGGTTAAGCAATTAATCATTATTAATATTTTATTTTTTGTCGGGACACTTGCTTTAGGGGATCCCGCTTATAAAATGCTTTCCATGTATTTCCCTGAAAATCCAAATTTCCAAGTTTGGCAGCCTATTTCACACATGTTTATGCATGGTGGATTTATGCATATTTTCTTCAATATGTTTGCGTTATATTCTTTTGGGTCTGCATTAGAAAGTATTTGGGGAAGTAAAAAGTTTCTCTTTTTCTATATTTCCTGTGGATTAGGTGCAGCATTGCTTCATACAGGAATCAATTATTATTACTATCAAGATGGACTAAATGTTTTGATGGAGCAAGGATTTTCTAAAACGGAAATTTTAGCAGTTTTAAATGGAAAAGGGAATGATCAGATTGTCCCGCTTTTAAACAGTCCTAGTTTTCAAAATTTTGTAAGTGCTTATTTCGGAACTGTTGTTGGAGCTTCTGGAGCTATATATGGTGTAATTGTTGCTTTTGCTTTTATGTTTCCTAATGCTGAATTGGCTTTGATGTTTATTCCGGTGCCAATAAAAGCAAAGTATTTTGTACCAGGGTTAGTTTTAGTAGACTTGTATTTAGGAGTTTCTGGTAAATCTATTTTTGGTGGAGGAGGAGGAATTGCCCATTTTGCTCACGTCGGAGGGGCTTTATTTGGCTTTTTAATTATGTGGTACTGGAAGAAAAATCAGTTTAATAAAAATCGCTGGAATTAAAAAAAGAATTAATTTTAATTTGTACTGTTCTGTTTTAAGGCTATTATGAATGACATTAAAAACGAATTAAATTATGAATATTATAGACGATCTTAAATTACAATACAAAATAGGAGGAGTAGCAATTAGGCTAATCTTCTGGAATGTTCTTTGTTTTTTAGTTTCATTATTATTTTTTTATAATTTTAAGGTTGGCGCATTTGATTTTCCAAGTTGGATTGCACTTTCCTCAGAGCCTTCTAATTTTATTATAAAACCGTGGACCTTTTTAACATATGCGTTTCTGCATGATGGTTTTTGGCATTTGTTTTTTAATATGATGGTTTTAAACTTTTCGAGTACTTTATTTTTGACATTTTTTACTCCAAAACAATATTTTGGGTTGTATATATTGAGCGCTATATTTGCTGGAATAGCCTTTGTTACCGGATATTATTTCTTGAATTTAAGTTCGGCTATTGTTGGAGCTTCAGCAGCAATAATGGCTATTTTAGTTGCTACAACAACATATCATCCTTTGATGAATGTAAGATTACTGTTAATAGGAAATGTAAAACTATGGCATATTACTTTTGTAATTATTCTGATTGATTTAATGCAGTTTCGATTAGAAAATACTGGAGGTCATATTTCGCACCTTTCAGGAGCTTTTTTTGGATTTATTTTCATTAAATTGCTCCAAAATGGAATTGATTTAAGTAAAATAGTTTCTCGTTTTTTAGATTTTTTTACTAATTTATTTTCAAAATCTTCTTCCACGCCTTTTAAAGCTGTCCATAAAAATTATAGCAAACCAGCTGAAAAAAGCACTTCAAGAATAATTACAAAAGACAAAGCGCAGCAACAGATTGATGAAATTTTGGATAAAATAAGTCAATCCGGTTATGATAGTTTAACCAAAGAAGAAAAAGAATTCTTGTTTAAAGCGGGGAAGTAAGTTGGTAATGTTTAACTTTCAATCTGCAGAAAAAAACTAAAAAATGAAAAATCTTTCATGGTTCAATAAAGGGATGTTTATTTTAAATATGATGCTCACTATAGTGACATTCATTGCTTATGTTTTTCCTTTTTTAGCTCCAAAATCTTTTCCTCTTTTGTCGGTATTGACTCTTTTTATGCCTCTTTTTTTTATTTTGAATGGATTGTTTTTTATTTATTGGGCATTACAGTTTAAAAAAAGAATGTTTGTTTCCGGTTTAGTTCTTTTGATAGGAATTACTTTTATAAATAAATTTTATAAATTTTCTACAACTGACTTCCCAGTCGAAGAAAAGGATTTTACTGTAATGAGTTATAATGTTCACCTGTTTAATGTGTTCAAGTGGATTGATAGAGATGATGTTCCTGCCGAGATTCTAACGTTTATAAATGAAAAAAATCCTGATATTTTGTGTATTCAGGAATATTCTTCTTCAGCTAATATTGATTTAAAAGTATATCCACATAGATATATTTTTACTGATGGAAACAATATTAAAAGTGGGCAGGCTATTTTTTCTAAATTCCCCATTATTGACCAAGGAAATATTATTTTTCCTAACTCAACTAATAATGTTGTTTTTGCAGATATTAAAAAAGGAAAAGATGTTATCAGGGTTTATAATATGCATTTACAATCCTTAAAAATATCTCCTGATGTTAATGAAATTGATGAGAATATTGATGCAATTAATCAGGATAAATCTCAAATGATGTTCAAAAGAATTAGTGTTGCTTTTAAACAACAACAAGAGCAAGCAGAGATTTTTATGGAACATAAAAAGGATTGTAAATATCCTATTATAATTTGTGGAGACATGAATAATAGTGCTTTTTCGTATGTTTACCGCAGTATTAAAGGAAAGCTAAAAGACAGTTTTGAAGAAGCTGGAAAGGGTTTTGGCGCCACTTATAAATTTAGATACTATCCTGCTCGTATCGATTATATATTTACTGACGAAAAAATTGCTGTCAAGAAATTTGAAAGTTTCCCGGAATTTATTAATTCGGATCATTTTCCTATAATGGCCAGATTATCTTTCGAATAAAACTGTTGGAATCTATTTTATTATAAGTTCTTGTTGCTTCAAATAATCCATTGCATATTTTCCTTCATTAAATAATAAATCCAGAATACTTAAATTATTGATGAAACCATATTTGTCATCAAAAACCTGAGTGTAACTTTCAAATGAGGAAGTGTCTTTTTTTCCATCTACTAAAAATCTGAAGTCTTTTATGGCATTTGTATCTACTTCATGAAAATATTCGGAGGTTTTAGAATATTCTAATTTCATTCGCAAACACTTAGTTAGAACAGCTAAAGATTCAAAATTTAAATCTAAAAGAAAAGTGTATTTTTTTTCGAATATTGGACGTAAGTCATCTTCGAAAAACTCAAAAAAGGGAGAGCTTCTGTATGCTGCTTCCAGTGATTTAAAATGTTGTTTTTGCCAGTCTAAATCAGTTTCTATTTTTATATCTTTTGTTTTTTGATGACTTTCTTTCGAATGCTTTACAGGGATATTCAATAACTGAATCCCATTTGGACTATAAATATAAGTTCGGTTGCGATTGGTTTGTTTCTGGAAATTATCGGCTATTTCAAATGTAACACTTTCAGATTGTGCCATGGCCGCAAAATGGCTAATCGATGGGAAATAGGTGGGATGTAATAGTGTGTTCATGTTTGTCTAAAGTTTTTAAAGTCATAAAATCGAAAGGCATAAAGTTTGATAATATATAAACTTTAAAACTTTCGACTTTGAAACTTTTGACTAATTATTTTTCTCTTTTCTTTTTTTCCAAAAATACTCTCCAACAAAAAAGGCGGCAAAAGCGATTAAGAAATGAATTAAATAAGATTTAGGCTCTCCATTTCTATTTACGAAAGAGAAAACTCGATTCCATCTTATCTTTTGAAGTCCTTTTTCATCTTTATCCCAACTGAACCAAATGAATACTGGTTTGCCAACTATATGATCAAAAGGAACATATCCCCAAAACCTTGCATCTAAAGAATTTTGACGATTATCTCCCATCATCCAATAATAATCTTGCTTAAAAGTATAGGTGCTAACTGGTTTTCCGTTTATTATAATTTTGTCACCGTTAATCAGTAATGTGTTTTTTTCGTATTCCTGTATGATACGTTTATAAAATGGGAGTGTTTTTTTGTCTAATTTAATTGTCTTTCCTTTTTTTGGAATATAAATTGGTCCAAAATTGTCTATGTTCCATCCTAACGAATGAATATGAGGAAATACATCTCCATCTTCTCCCTTTGGAAGTAAATACTTTTTGACACCTTTAACTACGGGATTGTTTGCTATTCTGTTTGCTTCGTTATCGGTTAATGTCAATACATATTCTCCATTATTGGTCAATGCAAAATCTCCATTCCCGTTCTTTAAACCATCTCTAGCACCATACATGTTTACTAGCGAATTTTGATCCATACTTGTGCCTTGAGTATTTACAAAAAAATTATATTGGAGTTTTGCACTTTCTGGTAATTTAGCTGGTTTTCCATTGATATAAATGTTCCCTTCACGAATCTCCAAAGAATCTCCGGGTATTCCAACACAGCGTTTTACTAAATTTGTTTTTTTGTCAATCGGTTTGTAATAATTTCTTTTTGGTTTAAAATTATCCATATCCAATAAAGTATCGGCGGGTTGATTAAACACAACAATTTCATTGCGTTTAATCGTTTCAATCGAAGGGAATCTAAAATATGGTAATTGAAACTTGTTAAAAATAGAAGTTTCCTTTTTTGTAATATCATCATCAAATAGGTATGACTTAACTCCTAAAAAGGGGATTGAATCATGCACCATAGGTAGCGCAATTGTAGTCATAGGAGTTCTTGCTCCAAAATTTAATTTACTCACAAATAAATAATCGCCAATGTATAATGTTTTTTCTAATGAAGAAGACGGAATCGTAAATGGCTGTATAAGATAAGTATGAACCAAAGTAGCTACGATAATTGCAAAAAGTAAAGAGCTAATGGTATCTGCTGTTTTGTTTTCAGGATGTAAGCTCCTGTCAGCTTTATAATCTAACTTTTGAGTATAGTTGATATAATAGATGTAGAATCCAAAAGTTATTATGCCTAAAAAAGTATCTAAATAAGATTTTTTTCCAAAACTTCTCAGTGTTTCGACCCAAATTACAGGGAACATAATGAGATTTATAATCGGAATAAAAAGTAAAACCGTCCACCAAGTGGGACGGCCTATTATTTTCATTAAAACTATAGCATTATAAACTGGAATGACTGCTTCCCATCTTTTTCTACCTGCGCTTTCGTATAGTTTCCAAGTCCCTAAAAAGTGAACGACCTGAATGATTAGAAAAAAAAGAAACCACTGATTTAGTGTCATGATATTTGCTTATAGTTTAAAGTTTTTTAGATTCGAGTTTTAGTTAGAGGTCCTTTTTCTCTTTTCTTTTTTTCCAAAAATATTCTCCAACAAAAAATGCAACTAAAGCAAGTAGGAATAGTTTAAAATATGATTGCGGTTGGCCTTCACCACTAACAGTTGTGAAAACTCTATCCCAACGAATTTTATTTAACCCTTTTCCATGTGGATCAATACTTAGCCATATAAAAATTGGTTTTCCTACGATGTGATCTTCAGGTACATAACCCCAATAACGGCTGTCTTCAGAATTGTGACGGTTGTCTCCCATCATCCAATAGTAATTTTGGTCGAAAGTATAACTATTTACTACTTTACCATCAATTCTAATTTCGCTTCCATTGACTTTTAAATCTTTTTTCTCATATTCAGAGATAATCATTCTGTAAAAAGGTAGTGTTTCGGTGGTCAACGCAACTGTTTTTCCTTTTTGAGGAATATAAATCGGACCAAAATTGTCACGGTTCCATTTGTTGATATGAGGGAATATACCATCTTCAACACCTTTTGAAATTTGTCTGGTAACAGATACTACTCCGGGAACATTTTTTAATCTTTCTGCTCCTGCAGCAGTAAGTGCTTTTAAGAATAAAGTGTCTCTTAAATCACTTTTAAAGCCTGCATCATCCGTAACATCTAATTCTTTTAATAGAGATTCAAAATCGATTGGTGTTTTTTTGTCCAATGCTACTGCATACGAAAACTGAGGTTTTGCTCTTTCCGGTAGTTGTAATATTGTACCATTGATGTAAACTATACCATCTTTTATAGACAAACTGTCACCGGGAATACCAACACATCTTTTTACGTAATTCGATTTTTTATCAACGGGTTTATAAGCTCTTCTTTTTGATGTGTCAAAAAACTTATAAACGGTATCGACCGGCCAGTTGAAAACTACGATGTCTGTTCGGTTTATATTTTGAATACCAGGCAATCTGAAATAAGGTAATTGTGGCCAACTTAGATACGATTTGCTTTTAGTCAAAGGGATTGAATCATGAACCATTGGCAAAGCCACAGTAGTCATAGGCACTCTAGCACCATAATTCATTTTGCTCACAAATAAAAAGTCACCAATTAACAATGATTTCTCCAGCGAAGAGGTAGGAATGGTATAGGGTTGAATGAAATAAGTATGCACTAAAGTAGCTACAATAATTGCAAAAAGCAATGAACTGATTGTGTCCGCTGTTTTATTTTCAGGTTGTAAACTTCTGTCGGTTACGTAATCTAATTTTTGTGTGTAATTAATATAATAGATATAAAAACCAAAAGTAATTATGCCTAAAAAAGTATCTAAAGAAGTTCTTTTTCCAAAGCTTCTTAAAGTTTCAACCCAAATTACAGGAAACATTATAAGGTTAATGATAGGTATAAAAAGTAAAATAGTCCACCAAGTAGGGCGACCTATTATTTTCATTAACACGATGGCATTATATACTGGAATAGCAGCTTCCCAACGTTTTCTGCCAGCAGCTTCATATAACTTCCAAGTTCCTAAAAAGTGAATAATCTGAACCAGAAGAAAAAACACAAACCATTGATATAGTGTCATAATAATGTTATTTTGTTAATCGTTTATTAGATGAATTAAAATTTATTCTCTAATTTGTCTATTGAATTTTATCTAAATCTAATACGTCTTTCATTGTGAAAACGCCTTGTTTACCTACAATCCATTCGGCTGCAATCACCGCGCCTAGAGCAAAACCTTCACGATTGTGTGCCGTATGTTTTATCTCTATAGCATCTACAGATGAATTGTACGTTACAGTATGAGTTCCCGGAACAGTACCAATTCTTTTGGTTTCGATATGAATTTGATTTGATTCAGGATTTTCTAATGTCCAATTAGTGTATGAACTATTTTCGATAACTCCTTTTGCTAATGAAATTGCGGTTCCACTTGGTGCATCCAGTTTTTGAGTATGATGAATTTCTTCCATTTCTACTGTGTAGCTGTCGAATTTCGCCATGATTTTTGCCAAATATTCATTGAGCTCAAAGAATATATTTACGCCTAAGCTGAAGTTTGAACTGGAAATAAATGCGCCATTTTTTGCTGCGCATAGTGCGAGCATTTCATCATAATGTTCTAGCCAGCCCGTAGTTCCTGAAATTACAGGTACATTGGCATGAAAACAACTGGAAATATTACTCACTGCGGCAGTTGGTACACTGAAATCGATCGCTACATCAGCATTTGAAAGCCCGTCATAAGTATTGAATTCGTCTTTTTTCAAAACGATTTCATGACCTCTTTCAAGAGCAATTCTTTCTATTACCTGACCCATTTTTCCGTATCCTAAAAGCGCAATTTTCATTTGTTTTAATTTTTTAAAATTTAAATAATCAATAACCTGACGCGTTGTTTGTCTTGTAGTTAAAAATTATAATTAAGAGTTAGTCCGAAGTTTGTTTTGAATGTTACATCATTTGGATAAATAATTGGCCTTACGGATAAATTTTCATCAACATTAAATTGTATTAATGCAGCATCCACATTGGCATCCACAATATTCAATGCATAAAATGCCAAAGTGACTAAAGCAGACAAATCCCTATTTCTTTGATAGAATTTTTGACCGGCAATCAATCTGGTTTTGTCAAGATAAGCATAATTGTCATCCGTGTAACCTTCTAATCTTCTTTTATAAGCATCTCTATATTGATGGTATTTTTTATTATTATCAATATAAAAATACAAACTGGTTCCAATAGCTCCGTAAACCAACGGTATTTTCCAGTATTTTTTGTTGTAAGCTTGTCCCAATCCGGGTAAGACGGCCGAATAAAATGCTGCTTTTGCAGGGGTTAAAGGGTCTATATCATTTGATTTCAAAGTGTCTTTCGCCACCAAAACCGCATCGGTTTTCGTTTGTGCAAAAACAGTAGCATTTCCTGTTATAAAGAGGAATAGACCTATGAAAATGATTTTACGCACTACTCGTTTATTAGTTTAATAATTCTGTTGAAGTCTTCTTCAGAGTGAAACGGGATTGTTATTTTTCCTTTACCGTTTCCAGCTACTTTTACATCTACTTTGGTTCCAAAATAATTCGTAAAAGTGCTTTTGTGAGCATCTGCAATTTCAAACGAAGCCGCTTTAGGTTTACCGGCTGGTTTTGGTTTTAAACTTTCTTGATAGTTTTTTACCAAAGCTTCTGTGTCGCGAACCGAAAGGTTTTGACTAACGATTTTTTGATAAATATCAGTTTGAATATCTTGGTCTTCAATGTTGATTATCGCACGACCATGACCCATACTGATAAAACCATCACGAATTCCGGTTTGGATTATCGGGTCTAATTTTAAAAGTCTTAGATAATTAGCGATTGTAGAACGTTTTTTTCCTACACGCTCACTCATTTGTTCTTGAGTCAATTGAATTTCATCAATTAAACGTTGGTACGAAAGTGCAATCTCAATTGGATCTAAATCATGACGTTGAATATTTTCAACCAATGCCATAACTAGCGATTCATTGTCATTTGCAATACGAATGTAAGCAGGAACGGTAGTCAATCCCACAAGAGTTGACGCACGAAGACGACGCTCCCCTGATATCAATTGGTATTTATTGAAGTCTAATTTTCGTACTGTAATGGGCTGAATAACGCCTAATTCTTTGATAGAAGTAGCTAATTCTCTCAATGATTCCTCATTGAAATTACTTCTGGGCTGAAACGGATTTATTTCAATCGCATTTATTTCAAGCTCAATAATATTTCCTACAACTTTATCGGCATTTTTATCGTCAACGGATTTTATATCGTTTTCCGGATCTTTCAATAACGCAGATAATCCTCTTCCTAAGGCTTGTTTTTTTATTGCTTTTGCCATAAAACTATTTACTATTTTTCTTTATAACTTCTTGAGCAAGATGTAAGTAATTGGTAGCTCCTTTGCTTGTTGCATCGTAGTTTATTATACTTTCTCCAAAGCTTGGCGCTTCGCTCAGTTTTACATTTCTTTGAATAATGGTATCAAAAACCATGTCGTTAAAGTGTTTTTGAACCTCTTCAACTACTTGGTTTGATAAACGCAATCTCGAGTCAAACATGGTCAATAATAACCCTTCAATATCTAAATCTGGATTGTGAATTTTTTGGATGCTTTTTATGGTATTCAATAATTTGCCTAAACCTTCTAATGCAAAATATTCACATTGAATAGGAATAATTACAGAATCGGCAGCAGTCAAAGCATTCAAGGTAAGTAATCCAAGAGATGGTGCGCAATCGATGATAATATAATCGTACTCGTCTTTGACACTTTTCAATGCTTTTTTAAGCATATATTCCCTATTTTCTTTGTCGACTAATTCAATTTCAATAGCAACAAGATCAATATGTGATGGAATTACATCCACATTTGGAGCAGAACATTTTATGATGGCCTCTTTCGGCGTATGACTATGTTCCAGAATTTGATAGGTACCTATTTCAACAGATTCAACATCAATACCCAATCCTGAAGAGGCATTCGCCTGTGGATCAGCATCAATAAGTAATACTTTCTTTTCTAAAACCCCCAATGAAGCTGCAAGATTTACTGACGTTGTAGTCTTTCCAACTCCACCTTTTTGATTAGCAATCGCGATGATTTTGCCCATTTATTTTTCTAAATTTTGAACCGTAAAAATACAATTATTTATGGTTTCTAAAAATCTATTTTGTTAACATTTGTTAAAGCTTGATTAGTCGTTATTTGACAGATTCTAATTTTTTTAAAACGAATATGATTTTCTGAAGCTATTCCAGCTGTGCGCTACAAGTTCTTGAGCTGCTCCTAGTTTTTCTAAAGTCATAAAAGGAGCTTCCTTTGGTCGCTCTTTTACGTCAAGAAAAAACAACGAGCAGCTCGGCGAAGCTTTTCACTGCCATCAGGGCTATAGGAGTTGGGATTTAATGCTGTTTTGTGTTGTCCATTTCTTTTCGATTTTCGAACTGTTTTTTGCGCCAAATAAATTTATTTCTTATTTTCAAAATAGTTTTGGAGAAGCAAAAAATAGTTATATATTTGCCACCGCTTTCGGGGTGTAGCGTAGCTCGGTTATCGCGCCTGCTTTGGGAGCAGGAGGCCGCAGGTTCGAATCCTGCCACCCCGACTAAAAATCCTTTCTGTCTCAACAGAAGGGATTTTTTTATTATAGAATAACAAAAACTGATTATTCAGGTTCTATAATACAGCAATTATGACTTATTTTTGTGCTGTTAAAAATTATATATACCTTACTATGTCTGATACAATCGAAAAAATTAAATGTCTTATTATAGGTTCTGGTCCAGCAGGTTATACTGCAGCTATTTATGCCGCCAGAGCTAATATGAATCCTGTTTTATATCAAGGAATCCAACCTGGAGGTCAATTAACAACAACCAATGAAGTAGAGAACTTTCCTGGTTATGTAGATGGAGTTACTGGACCTGAAATGATGGTTCAATTACAAGCACAAGCACAACGTTTTGGTACTGATGTGCGTGATGGTTGGGCTACTAAAGTAGATTTTTCAGGAGATATCCATAAAGTTTGGATCAATGGCACTAAAGAATTGCATTGTGAAACCGTAATTATTTCGACTGGAGCGTCTGCTAAATATTTAGGGTTGCCTTCAGAACAACATTATTTAAAAATGGGTGGTGGCGTTTCTGCCTGTGCTGTTTGTGACGGTTTTTTCTATAGAAACCAAGAAGTAGTAATTGTTGGAGCAGGAGATTCAGCTTGTGAAGAAGCACATTATTTGTCAAAACTTTGTAAAAAAGTAACAATGTTGGTGCGAAGTGAAAAATTCAGGGCTTCTAAAATCATGGAAGAACGTGTTCGTAAAACAGAAAACATAACTATATTAATGAATCATGATACTGTTGAAGTATTAGGTGACGAACAAGTTGTTGAAAGAGTAAAAGCTTTAAATAAAACTACAGGTGACATTTTTGATATTGAAGCTACTGGTTTCTTTGTAGCCATTGGTCACAAACCAAATACAGATATTTTTAAAGACTATATCACTTTAGACGAAACAGGATACATTATCAATACTCCTGGGACTTCAAAAACGAATGTTGATGGAGTTTTCGTAGCAGGAGATGCAGCGGATCATGTCTATCGTCAGGCTATTACTGCTGCTGGAACGGGTTGTATGGCTGCTCTAGATGCCGAAAGATATTTAGCTTCTAAAGAATAATCAGAATCTGGAAGTTTCAAAATAAAAAAGTCCCATTTGCCTTAGCAAGTGGGACTTTTTGTTGGTTAGGAGAAAATTATTTAATCCAGTTTTTACTCCCTCTCCTTTGGAGAGGGCCGGGGAGAGGATTTTCTATTTCAGTTTTTTTATCAATTTAGCTTCGTCAGCAAATTTTCTGATTTCAATTTTTGGAGTTCCTAAAAGTTGAATTTCTGATTTATTAGCAGCATCAATAATTACTGCTGTTGTTGTGTTTAAACTGCAATTGGAATAACTTTCGGTGGTTACATCGGCATTTTTTAGAATTAGTTTATTTCCTGTCAAGTTTGAATTATTATCCAATCGGATAATTGCATTGGTAGCATCACCTTCAATAGTTGCAGTTGATTTTTGGTACATATCAACTTTCAAATCAATAGTAGTAACTAATGCTTTGAAAGCGGAACTTTTACTTAGTTCTACAATTGCGCTTTCTGATTTTAAATTCAGTTCGGTTTTTGATTTATCATCCGCTTGTAATATGAAATTTTTGGTATTGACATTCAAATAAAGTTGGGAATAATCATAAGCTTTAAATGTTAAATTGTCTAATTGAATTTCTTGTATTGCATTTATAGTCGATTCATTTTTTGAAGTTATCAAATTTAAATCTTTAGTATAAGTAACCCTTACAATTAGTTTTTTATAATTTACGGCTTGTTTAGTGGTATAAATATGAAGCGTTTTGTCTCTTAAATCGAATGAAATAATATCATGTAAATTGTCATCCGCTTCAATTTTTAGTTCCGTTTTTTCTCCTCTTTCCAAATGGACTTCGAGATTGTCTTCAACTTCTAACGTTTCAAAATTACCAACTTCCTTTTGTTCAATGGTTACCGTTTTTGATCCTTTTATTTTATCTTTTTTTTGTGCCAATGTCAATGTCGTTGATAAAAGGAGTAGGAGTATGGCAGTATATTTTTTCATTTTCATTTGGATTAGGATGTATACAAATATAAAAAAATCATCCACTTTTGATGGATGATTGATCTTATTTTTAAAGTAAATAGTTTTATTATTCCTGATGAATGCTTCCCCCGGAATTTGTTTCTTTTTGAATTGATTTAGGAACTGTATTATAACTTACGGTCGCTCCGCTAGATGCTTCTGCATTCAGGCTTACAATTGGATGTACGTGGACAGATGCGCCGCTTGAAGCCTCAGCACTGATTTCATTTGCCAATAAATTTTTGGCATCTATTGTACTGCCACTTGATGCTTCAGTATCAAGTTTAAGTGCTTTCCCATTTATGTTAATAGTACTGCCGCTACTGGCTTCACCAAAAATAGTATCCGATTCAATATTTATATCTATTGATGCTGCGCTTGAGGATTCCAGTTTAATGTTTTCCCCTTTCAATGTATTGCTACTTTTGATTGTAGCTGCACTGGAAGCCTCTAATCTATTAATAACAGGCATTTTTACCGTTACTTTTTTTGATTTTATATTGTTGAAAGAATTGAAATCACAAGCAATAATAAGAACGCCGTTTTCCACTTTGGTGGTGATTTCTTTCTGCAAATTGTCATCTGCTTCAACAATGATTTCTGTTTTGTCTGATTGTTCAATGACAAGTTCAATGGCATTGCTGACTTCAACACTTTTAAAATCGCCTTGTACAATTCGTTTTTCGGTTGTCACATGGCCACTTCCTTCTATTGATTTCATGTTTATCATATGATTACATGATGCAAATAACAAGGCAGTCAAAGTGACAATAATGAATTTTGTGATTAATGTGATGATTTTTATCATGGCTATTTGGTTTTAATGATAATGCCGTCTTTATTAATTTTTAATTCTTGAATGTTGTTTTTTGAGTTAATGATAGTGTCATTTTTTACTGAAACTCCTTCTTTGTTGATCGTAACTGATGTTTGACTGCTGTCATTGTCTGTATCATTATCTACGTCATCATATTCATTTTCATCAGCAGGACAATTCAAACATTTTATTTGTGAGTTTTCTACTTTATAAATATAGCTGTCAGAACTGTAATGTAAGTTGAAGAATGAATCATCAGACCTGTCATAATCCTGAACCGATGAATCTGGTTTCAATAAAGTTCCTTCAGGTAAATATAAGAAGATTTCCACTTCCTGATCACGAAATTTATTACTCACTTCAGTCAATAAATAATTGTCAAGAATAACATGATTTCCTTCAATTTTAATAGCATACTTTATTTTTTCAGCTCTTAGTTTAGCGTCTTGAAATGATTTCCCTCTTGCCATTTTCTCAATCTGAATGAATGGTAATTTCTCGTCAGTATGTAAAATTTGGAATCTCACATTATTGGAGTAAATTAATTGAGCATTTGCAGAATCCTGAACAAACTTGAAGTTTTCTCTGTCATTAATACTTTTTGTGTAATAATCATTGTATCTGAATTTTACATATAAAGTGTCTGTTGGCATTAGATTAATAGTTTCTTTTTGAACTGTTTTTCCTTCGTATGCCACTTCAGATGCTTGTTTTATTCCAATTGAAATTAGGATGGCAATAGCAATTATCCAAAGTGCCAATAATGTATATTTTACAATATTTCCTATTGACTTCATGGTAGGAGACAATAATTTGAAACCTAAAAGAGTCAAGAAAAAGAACGGAATCCCTACAGCAAAGAACATCAATAGTCCAAAAGACCATATTGGATAATCAGTAAAATTTCCCGCCTCAATGAAACTTTGCCAAGGCACATCAATAAAATTAGAAGAACCTAAAGTAAAAACGGCTATCAGTAAAGAAATTAAAGTTGCAATTCCTGTTATGATCAAAATCACCCCTAAAAATTTTGCAAAAACTTTAAAAACTGTCATGATAAAATCACCAAATGAGTTTCCTATTTTACTGGCACCCGTTTTTATTTGATTGCCATATTTGTCATAATCAACATTTTTTATTTTTCCTGAAACGCTTTCAAACTCTTCTCTAACTTTTTTTTCGATATTCGAAATGTTAACCGGTTCTCCAGTCATTTCTAGTTTTTCTGATGTTGTAATGGCTTCTGGTGTTACAATCCAAAGGATAATGTAAGCAAGAATACCAGTTCCAAATCCAGCAAAAACTAATAATATTAAAACAATTCTAATCCAAACTGAATCGATTCCAAAATAGTGCCCTAATCCTGCAGCAACACCGCCAATCATTCCTTTTTCTTTATCTCTGTAAAGCTTTTTTGATCTTCTATTAGTGTTGTCACTATACGTTTGAGAACCTTTCAATTCATCTTCAATGATGTAATCTTCAGGTTGTCCCATTACCGCAATTACCTCATCTACATCTTTTAATCCTACAACGTGTTTGTCGCTTTTTTGTTTCTCGTTCAATAATTCCGAAACACGCATTTCGATATCTTTTATAATTTCATCATGCCCTGATGAATTCGATAAAGAACGTTTTATAGCATCAAAGTATCGTGTTAATTTTTGGTATGCATCTTCATCTATATGAAAGAACATTCCGCCTAGGTTTATATTTACAGTTTTGTTCATGACTATTGTTTTTGGTTGGTTATAAGGTTTACGGCATCAGATAATTCAGTCCAAGTACCACTAAGTTCGTTTAAAAAAGTTTGTCCTATTTCGGTCAGGCCATAGTATTTTCTTGGTGGTCCTGATGTTGATTCTTCCCAACGGTAGTTGAGCAATCCATCGTTTTTCAATCTTGTAAGTAATGGATAAATAGTTCCCTCCACGACTAACAATTTAGCGTTTTTCAAAGTGTCTAATATTTCCGATGTGTAGGCATCTTTTTCTTTCAATACGGATAAGATGCAAAACTCGAGAACACCTTTACGCATCTGGGCTTTTGTGTTTTCAATGTTCATAATTTCTTTTTTTTGATTTTTGGTTGATTAAACTATTCATTTTTTGATTGATGATTGATTTTTTTTTTGGAGCTTATTCCTGCTTTCCATTTCAATCTTTTTTATTTTTAAAGGGAAAATAAAAAAGGATTTCCATTTCAATCAGGGCTATTTGGTTCCTTATTTTCTACTGCTATTATCTTTTAATCTATTTCTGTTTTTATTTAAGAAACGGAATCGTAATTGGGTAGTTGTATTTTTCACCATTTGATGTTTTTATGGAAGCATAAATGATTAAAAAGAATTCAGCCACTTTCAAAAGACCAAAAATTAAAACAGCTACTAAACCTACTGTTAACAATCCTATGTTACCCTCAAAACTAAAATTTCTTAAAACTATATCGTGATCATTTATTAGCGCTTCAAAAGGAATATTCTTTAAGAAAGTAATTAGAAAGATTGGGACAGCTATCATAATTAATACTAAAGAATAGAGTAATAAACTCAATTGAAAATTCAGTACTTGTTTTCCATTATGATCTACAAATTCTGATTTGTCTTTTTTTGAAGACCAAATCAATATTGGAAAAATGTAATTTCCAAAAGGAATGAAATATTGAGTTAATGCACTCAAATGAGTAAATGTAGCGGTGTTTTTTTCAGTAGTTGTTTCCATGATTAAAAGTATATAGTAATTTCTTATGCAAATATATGGCTAAAAGACAGTATCTTGTTTCGCATAGTACCAAATATTAACAAAATATTAACAAAATATTTTTATATGTACGCATAGTATTTTTTTGTATTTTAGCAAAAAAACCAGCAATAATCAACTCGCCATGATTCAAAATCCCAAAAATAATGAAGAATAGCGATACCATAATTCCTATAAAAAACAAATAGTAACTATATATGAAACTTACCGTATCAAAACTTAATAAATTTTTATTATTCAAATTACCATCGGCATTTATCTGTGGCGTACGTGTAAAAGAGATAGACGAGCATAAATGTGTAGTGTCAGTAAAACACCGCTGGATTAACCAAAATCCATTTAATTCCATGTATTTTGCTGTGCAAGCTATGGCTGCTGAGCTTTCTACGGGAGCTTTGGTTATGTATCAAATTCAACAAAGCGGCAGAAAAATATCGATGTTAGTGGCTAACAACAAAGGAAATTTTACAAAGAAAGCGACTGGAAGAATCACTTTTACTTGCAAAGATGGTTATTTAATAGAAAAAGCGATTCAAGAAACTATTGCTAATGGAGAGGGGCAAACCTTTTGGATGAAATCCATTGGAACAGATGAAAAAGGAGTCCAAGTATCCGAAATGGATTTTGAATGGAGTGTAAGAGTTAAATAAAATACTTATAAATTAGTAGTAATAGAAATAATAAAAATGAAAAACGCCTCTAAATTTAGAGGCGTTTCATTCTTAAACTAAGTTATGCTTTTTTAGCACAGCATTTTTTTCCTTCGGATTTGGTCATTGTGGTACCACATTTTTTACCTTCAGCTTGCGCCATTTTTGCTTCACATTTTTTACCTTCGGCTTTGCATTTAATCTTGCATTTTTCCACTTCTGCGGCTGTCATTGCTTTTTCATTTGAATCTGTTTTTGCACAACAAGATTCTTTTTTAGCTTTTTCTTTTGCAACTGGTTTAGCTTCTTGTGCGCTGGCACTGATTGTAAATAAAAGTATTGCTAAAAGGGTACCTATTTTTTTCATTTTTGTAAAGTTAAAATTGTAATTATTATTTTGATCGAAAATTAATTGGAATTAATTCCTCAAATATAAAAAGAATAATTAATATCAATTTTAAATTTATGGTTAATGTTTACTTAATTACGCCAGTTTTATCATTAGATATAACTTTTTTATTTGATTATAATTTTTTTGCTATAATCTCCTTTCGAAGTTTTTAGTTTTACAATGTAAATTCCGGAACTTAGATTCTTGATTGGAATTTGAATTCTAGTTTGATCCCTATTTTCAACATCCCATTTTGTAAGATCTTGCCCTAATAGATTAAACAGGTGAACTTCATTAATCATAGTGTCAAGCACTTTGTTTTGGATAATTAAAACTTTATAGTTGTTTGAATACAAGACTAGAATACCATCATTAATTATATTGTCCTCAACACCGAGTGTTTTGTTGGTAAATCGCAAAGAGAAACGATTGTTGTATTCGCCAACAGCAAGCGGAATCGCAAATCCACTATTTTTCATGTCATGATAATTTCCGGAAACATTGTCATATAAGTAAATTTCAGTAGTTTCAGGTACGTTTTCTAGCGCATCAATTTTGATGGTAGTCAAGCCTTCATTTGCTATAGTAAGGCCTATAGGAATTATTTGGTCGTCATTAAAATCGGGGACACCTTGAATCACAAACTTACTATTACTAAATTCCCAATAAATGTTATCTCCTTCTATCTCTAGCATTGGGGCATCATAACCAATGTCAAATTCATTAGTGGTATTACTGTCAACTCCCACTAATAATTGTCGATTTATTCCTATAGCTGATACTAAACTCAATCTGATTTTAGATCTTGGGTCAATTTGCTCGACTGCCATTTTTTTAGGAACGCTTTGTTTCATAAATATTGAATTCCCGGAACTTTCTCTAATAAAGGCTCTTTGACTGTTTTTAAAATTCAAGGTTCCACCTTGAACGGTAGTTGCTGTTCCTGCTAATGATGGGTCTAAAGAAGCGTCTACAAAGAATCCTTGGGCTACAGGAATGTAGCGTTTTGGTGTTTTTGTTCCGGTTGAACCATTATTTACATTTAAAGGGTCATCAGCGATGGCTACTAAACCACCCATTAGGGTATAAGTTGCATAACCTCCAACGTATTCCGCCAGAAAGTGATTGCTTGTTAATCCAAAATGATCCCAAAAATAAAGTGCTCCACTAAAGATATTTGCACCAGCTCTACAGCCACCACAATCTTTTAAATTGTCTTTTATAAACTCATCGGCATCAAGTGCAGATGCATATGGATTCCCTATTAAATAGGTTTGGTCTAAGCCTATGCTTAAGGAAATAGTCCCAGAATTAGGCTTACCAACAAAAACATAATTTTGGGTCGATAAAAGCGAAGCTGTACCATCAGTTCCTTTCATTGTAAATCCTTCTCCCAGTTTTAATAAACCAGTATTCCCAATAGCATTCCATTGATAATAGTTTTCTAAATCAGTATTCGAATCAGGTGTAAGAGAATTATAAGCAAATAACCAACGGTTGCTTATTTTTATTGGGTTTGTAGCAACTCCATCAGCAAAATAGGCACCATCTCCAAAATTTATAGTTCCAGGACTAAAGGGGCTTGTGGTTACATCAGTACCGTCTCTTAAAATACCGCTAATAGAATAATTAGTATTATTTAGACTAACAGGGGATGACCAGTAATTGTAATTGAAACTGTTTTTTTGACCTTGTTGATCTCTCAATAATTTTCCGGAACCGCCAATAGGATTTGCTCCGCTTCCAGCCTGAACTAATTGCGCTTCCCCAGTTAAACGGATATCACCGCTCAATAAGGATAAAATATTAGAAACAGTTAATTCAAAGTTGTCTACTAGACTAATTCCTTTAGCGGTGCCTGAATTGTTTGTAGTTAAATTATAAAAAGTTTCATTGGTTTTAATGCCCAGATTGACAGTCTGAATTTGATTAGCAGTTCCCCCATTAAAGGTTACTGTTCCAATTCCCGGAATAAAAGAGCCACTATTTTTCCAGTCGCGACTAATTTGCAAATTTGAAGCCCCAATGGAAGCCATAGTAACCGAGGCTCCGCTTGCAATAATTATATCTTGTGCGCTTGCAATATTGCTGTATGCTGCCGCAAAAGTAGAGTTTGCCGGATCGATTACTGGCATTCTAGGTCCTCCAGAAGGGACGGTAGGGATTTGGGCATTTATCGTACTTGAAGGTAATCCACCAGCCCAGTTTTTGCAATCAAACCAATCTGTACTTACCAATCCGGTCCATAAACCAGCTGTTCCATTTAAAACTGTTACAGTAGCCGATCCAGTTAAATCTATTGGTTTTGCGGTACATTTAGAATCGCTTAATGCTGTGATAGTATAGGTTTTATTTGTTATGATATTAGAAATAGTAAATACAAAAGGATTCACATTGACATTGTTAACTGTTGTTAGAGTTGTACCATTGCTATAGGTTACACTCCAAGGAGCAGTTCCTGTTAATGCAACACTAAAAGTGGCAGTCCCATCATAACAAATGGTTTGATTCACTCCTATGCTTGCTGTAGGTCTTTGATTTACCGTTACTGTTACGTAGGTAGTTCCGTTAGGGCCAAAACTAGTACAACCATTAAGAAATGATGTTACGGCATAGGTAGTTGTAACGCTTGGGGATACCGTTGCATTTGTAGAATTACTATTACTTATAACGGTATTAGTATTGGTATCTATCCATTGTGATGTCAGCACTCCTACAGGGGCTTCAGGAATTTTAATGTTATCTATTGCCCATGAACTTCCTACGGTACCTTGATAGTTAAATCGGATTTTTAAGTTGGTTTGTCCCAAATAGGCACTCAAATCAATACTCATATTCGTACTGATATTATAAGGTCCTTGAGAACTTGGACCAGTGTATTGAGCCAAAATAGTGTTGTATGTCAGACCTCCATCTATAGAAATTTCAACTTTTGCTGAAGCACCAGCCGTTAAAAAATAGGCTTGGTCAAAACTTAAACTTGCTGATGACAGACCTAAAGTAGTAAAAACAGGGGTTTGTAATATAGAGTTAAAATTACCATTAGCAATAGCAAATTTACCAACGGAGGTATAATTAATGCCAGAATAAGTACCGCCATTTGTTGCGCTTAGTTGAAATGGGTTTGGATTTGTATTACTTGAACCAGCATTTAGACAATTACCGCAACCATCTACCAACCATCCTGTAGGGTTAGAATTATCAAAAGCACCGCCGGTTACAAGGTTTTGACTTGTAGCATAACCGCTTTGTGAAGATAGAATTGTTGAATCACCATTGCATATTGTTGACGGCGTTGCGCTAACTGGTGATGGTTTGATATTTGGAATCACGTTTATAATAGCAGCTGCTGAATAGGTTTGTGTACATGATGCGTTTTGGATAACCGCTCTAAATAGTGTAGTCGCCAGAATATTTGTATAATTATAAGTTGTACCAGTATTTACAATTGGCGTCCAACTAGCTCCTCCAGTGGTTGAAGATTCCCATCTCACAATAGTACCGGTATGCCCACTCAAGTATATCGTTCCGCTGGCAGAGTGACATACCGTAACGATTTTAACCACAGGTAAAATATTGGGTTGAGAAACGGTAACTGCACCTCCTACTGAAGCAGCTTCAATAATAGCAGTTGCAGTTATTGGTGTCCCACTACAACCATTTACCGTTGGTATAATAGTAAAAGTTACCGTTACAGCGGCATTAGTTGTGTTTGTCAAAGTTCCACTGATGTTGCCACTTCCACTAGCCAAAATTCCGGTTACTGCGACTGTATTGTCTCTAGTCCAATTAAAAATAGTTGAAGCTACGTTTCCTGATAAAACTATAGCTGTAATTGTATTGGCTGAACATATTGTTTGTGACGCTGGAGTAGCAACTGCATTTGGTGTTGGATTCACTAGAACTGTAGCAGTTATTGGTATTCCTGGACATCCATTAACTGTAGGGGTAATAGTAAAAGTTACAGTTACTGGAGCATTAGTTGTATTGGTTAAATTTCCGCTAATATTTCCACTTCCGCTGGCTGCTATACCAGTTGCAGTTCCCGTATTATTTCTTGTCCAATTGAATGTAGTTGAAACAACACTTCCAGAAAGTACTATTGTTGTAATTGCACTGGCTGAGCATATCGTTTGCGATGTTGGAGTTGCAACTGCATTAGGAGTTGGATTTATCAAAACTGTTGTTGTTATAGATGTTCCAGGACATCCATTAGCTGTAGGAGTAATGTTAAAAGTTACTGTTACAGGCGCATTAGTAGAATTGGTTAAGCTTCCGCTAATGTTTCCGCTACCGCTGGCAAGAATTCCGGTTACAGCGACTGTATTATCTCTAGTCCAATTGAAAGTAGTCGAAGCTACGCTTCCAGAAAGAACCATTGTTGCAATTGCATTTGCCGAACAAATTGTTTGAGCCGAATTTGTTGCGGCTGCATTTGGTGTTGGATTCACGAGAACTGAAGCTGTTATTGGTGTTCCTGGACATCCATTAGCTGTAGGAATAATGGTAAAAGTTACTGTTACAGATGCATTGGTTGTATTGGTTAAATTTCCGCTAATATTTCCACTTCCACTAGCTGCTATTCCATTTACTGCTACTGTATTGTCTCTAGTCCAATTGAAAGTAGTCGAAGCAACACTTCCAGAAAATGCTATTGTTGTAATTGCATTGGCTGAACATATTGTTTGTGATGCTGGAGTTGCAACTGCATTAGGAGTTGGATTTACTAAAACTGTTGCTGTTATTGGTGTTCCCGGACATCCATTTGCTACTGGGGTAATAGTGAAAATTACGGTTACTGGTGCATTAGTGGAATTGGTTAAGCTTCCGCTAATGTCACCGGTTCCACTGGCAGGAATTCCGGTTACTGCGACTGTATTATTTCTAGTCCAATTAAAAGTTGTAGCAGCTACATTTCCTGACAAAACTATTGTGGTAATTGCACCAGCTGAGCAAATTGTTTGTGTAGCATTTGTGGCTATAGCATTTGGTGTTGAATTAACAAGGACAGTTGCAGTTATTTTGCAACCATTACTATTGGTATAAGTTATTACTGTTGTACCTGCAGTGATACCAGTTACTAGACCAGTATTGCTTACACTAGCTACCGAAGTATTGGAAGATACCCAAGGGTTGACTGCTGCCGGTGCTGCTGAACCGCTTAATTGAGTTGTGGAACTTTCACACACATTTAGTGTTCCACTAATTGTTGGTAGCGGATTAACAGTTAATGCTGCAACAGCAGATTGAACAGATGAACACGTATAACCTGCAGGACCTGAAATCAAGACATCGTAATTTGCCGCATCTGCTGCCGTGCTATTATTGATTGTTAATGTAGAAGATGTTGTGGTTGAAGTTGCCCCACCTATATTTATCCCATTTTTTCTCCATTGAAAAGACAAAGGATCTCCATTCGCATCAGCAACAACAGTAAATGTCACATTAGAACCTGTGCACAGTACTTGTGAAACTGGTTGTGTAGATACAATAATAGCTTGGTCTACATTCAATGTTCTTTGAGCAGAGGTAGCTGATGCGCATGGTGACGCCCCACCAATTATTACATAATAATTACCATCATCAGTTAAATTTGCCTGATTAAAATGAAGATTTGTTGATTGAGCTCCTGAAATATTGGCTGAATTAGCTACTGGTGTTCCGCTTGGAGATGAGCCTTTATACCACTGATACGTTAACCCATCACCAATGGCAACGACGCTTAAATTTACAGGAAAACTAGCACACACACTCGTGTTTGAAGGCTGTGTTGTAATTACTACAGCTTTTTTAATCGTTAGGATGATAGCTGCGTTTACGGATGAACATGGACCAATCGGATCATTTGTAGTATATGTTAGCGTAATGATACCTGCAATAATATCAGCAGCGCTTGGTGTATAAATTGCAGTTGGTGTATTGTTATTGAATGTACCACTTCCGCTTGTACTCCAAGTGGCTGAGGTAGCACTTCCTCCAAAAGAACCAGCCATTGTAGCAGTGGTATTTGAACAAATTGTTGAGTCAGAGCCAGCATTAACAGTTGGAGCAGCGTTTATAGTTATAGTTCTAGTTGCACTTATAACAGAACATGTACTTGGAGCATTTGTAGTAAGCGTAAGAGTAACAGTACCACTAAAGTTTGGTGCAGGAGTATAAGTTACTGTTGCAGGAGTTGCAGTTTGTGCTGTGCTGCTTAATAGTCCCCCACCAGAGGTTATGGACCATGCGCCAGTTGTTGCTCCACCACCTAGAGTTGCTCCAGCTAATGTAATGGCTCCAGGAGTTGCAGATTGACAAATCACATCGGGTCCTCCGGCATTAACAGTTGGGGCAGCGTTTATAGTTATAGTTCTTGTTGCACTTACAACAGAACAGGCACTAGCAGCATTTGTAGTAAGCGTAAGAGTGACAGTACCACTAAAGTTTGCAGGAGTTGCAGATTGACAAATCACATCGGGTCCTCCGGCATTAACAGTTGGAGCAGTGTTTATAGTTATAGTTCTAGTTGCACTTACAACAGAACAGGCACTAGGAGCATTTGTAGTAAGCGTAAGGGTAACAGTACCACTAAAGTTTGTTGCAGGAGTATAAGTTACTGTTGCAGGAGTTGCAGTTTGTGCTGTACTGCTTAATAATCCCCCGCCAGAGGTTATGGACCATGCGCCGGTTGTAGCTCCTCCGCCTTTTTTGGGTCCTCCGGCATTAACAGTTGGTGCTGCGTTAATAGTGATAGATTGAAAGGCTGTTTTAGTTCCGCCACAGCCTCCAGTAATAGTATAAATAATATTGCAATTACCTGCTGCGATTCCTGTTACGATTCCAGAACTGTTAACTGTAGCTACAGCAGTATTACTGCTACTCCAAGTACCAATACCACCGCTAAGAACTACAGAGTTCGCTATGTAGGTAGTTGTTCCGGAACTGCACAAAGTACTTGTACCTGTAACAGAAGCTATACTCGCAATAGGTGTTATTGTTACTATCATTTGGTCGCTTACTGCTGTACAAGATCCTGACGGATCATCAGATGTAATGGTTAATGTTACAGTTCCCGCAGCTATTGCAGCAGCTCCGGGAGTATAAGTTGCATTCCATTTATTTGCATTAGGAGAAAAAGAACCTCCATTAGAAGAACTCCATACTACGTTATTGTTCCCTGTTGCTCCTCCAGTTGTAGGAGAAAGGGAAACATCCGGTGATGCAGCGCAAACTACCTGATCAACCCCTGCATCCACAAAAGCAAAATTACCAACAGTTACGAGTAAATTTGCACTAGATGCACTTGAACCACAGGCATTACTTGCTTTTACTGATATATTACCGGTTACTGCAGAAGATGATGCAGTAACCGTTATTGAATTGGTACCGGAGCCAGCAGTAATAATCCAGCCTGTTGGCAAAGTCCATGTATAACTTGTGGCATTAGCCACTGCGGTAACACTGTATTGTAATCCAGAAACAACGGGACATACTGACGTAGATTGTGGGCTAGTTGGTATCGCTGGTGTTACGGGAATAGCTGTATTTACAGTTACTACAAAAGTTTGAGCACTACTTGTACCGCAAGAATTGGTTGCGGTTACGGTAATATTTCCACCAATTGCAGTTCCTGATGTTGAAACCGTAATAGAATTTGTATTTACCCCTGTTGTTATGCTCCATCCTGAAGGTAAAGCCCATGTATAAGAAGTAGCATTTGGAACAGCAGTTATACTGTAAATAAGGCCTGATTTACTTATACACTGTTCTGTTGAGCCACTTATTGCTCCTGGTGTTGCAGGTGTTGCCGGACTTACAGTTACAGCCAAAGTTTTTGCTGGACTTGTACCACAGCTATTTCCAGCGGTAACGCTAATGTTTCCATTTTGACCGGCAGTACCCGATGTTACAGTAATAGAATTTGTTCCTGTGCCAGCTGTAATTGACCATCCTGTAGGAACTGTCCAAGTATAAGTTGTTGCGTTAGCTACTGCACTTATGTTATACGTTAATCCTGTAATGCTTGGACATACCGGGGAAGTTCCACTTATCACCCCAGGTGTTGCCGGTGTTGCTGGACTTATAGTTACTGCCAAGGAATTGGCTGTACTTGTGCCACAGCTATTTCCAGCAGTAACGGTAATGTTTCCATTTTGTCCAGCACTACCTGATGTTACAGTGATTGAATTTGTTCCTGCGCCAGCAGTAATTGACCATCCAGTAGGAACAGTCCAAGTATATGTTGTCGCATTGGTTACAGCAGCGATGCTATAAATCTGCCCTGTTAATGCAGGACACTGTGTAACCGTTCCTGTTATTGCTCCCGGTGTTGCCGGTGTTGCTGGACTTACCGTTACGGCCAAGGTTCTTGCTGCATTTGTTCCGCAACTATTTTCAGCAGTCACACTAATAGTTCCATTTTGTCCAGCACTACCTGATGTTACAGTTATTGAATTAGTTCCTGTACCGGCAGTTATTGACCATCCTGTTGGAACTGTCCAAGTATAAGTTGTCGCATTGGCTACTGCAGCAATGCTATACGTTAATCCGGTAATTCCTGGACATGCAGGTGAAGTACCAGTTATTACTCCAGGTGTTGCCGGTGTTGCGGGACTTACAGTTACTGCCAAAGTGTTTGCTGAACTTGTTCCACAGCTATTTCCAGCAGTGACACTAATAGTTCCATTTTGACCCGCGTTACCTGATGTTACAGTTATTGAATTAGTTCCTGTACCGGCAGTTATTGACCATCCTGTAGGAACTGTCCAAGTATAAGTTGTAGCATTGGTAACCGCAGCAACACTATATATTTGTCCTGCTAATGCTGGACATTGTGTAACTGTACCCGTTATTGCTCCCGGTGTTGCCGGTGTTGCTGGACTTACGGTTACTGCCAAAGTTCTTGCAGCACTTGTACCACAGCTATTTTCAGCTGTAACACTAATGTTTCCATTTTGACCAGTATTGCCTGATGTTATAGTAATTGAATTAGTTCCTGTACCTGCAGTTATTGACCATCCTGTTGGAACTGTCCAATTATAAGTTGTCGCATTGGTTACTGGAGCAACAGTATATGTCTGACCTGTTAGAGCTGGACATTGTGTAACAGTACCTGTTATTGCTCCTGGTGTTACTGGTGTTGCCGGACTTACAGTTACTGCCAAAGTTCTTGCAGCACTTGTTCCACAGCTATTTCCAGCGGTGACACTAATATTTCCATTTTGACCTGTACTTCCTGATGTTACAATTATTGAATTTGTTCCTGCACCAGCTGTAATTGACCATCCAGTAGGAACCGTCCAAGTATAAGTTGTTGCATTAAGGACTAGTGTAATGTCATAAGTTAAAGTTGTAATACCAGGACATACAGGAGTTGTTCCGTTGATAGCCCCGGGTGTTGCTGGTGTTGCTGGGTTTACGGTAATAGTAATAGGATTACTAATAGCAGTAGTGGGAGACGAACAAGGTGCATTTGATGTTAGTTCAACGGTAACTATATCACCATTAACGAATGACGAGGCAGCAAAATTTGGACTGTTTGTACCTGCATTAAAACCGTTAATCATCCATTGATATGAAGGAGTACTACCTCCATTTATTGGTATAGCAGAAAAATTTATTGAATTACCTGGGCAAATCGTTGTAGCCGATGCGGAAATACTTACCGATGGTATCACAATATCATTTACCGTCATCGTAATAATATTACTGGTGACATTTGCAAGAGCAGGACAGGTAACACTAGAAGTTAGAACAACCGTCACTTTATCAGTATTTACTAATGAAGAAGTAGTAAACGTTGGACTATTAATTCCTACGTTTACACCATTTATCTTCCATTGATAAATAGGGGTGGCGCCACCATTAACAGGAGTGGCAGTAAAAGTAACAGAAGTACCGGCGCAAATATTATTTCCGGGATTTACTCCAATGTTTACTGATGGTACTAAAAGAGCATTCACCGTTACTGTAACCGTTGCTGTATTGATACAACCATTATTATCAGTTACGGTCACTGTATAAGTTCCCGAAGCGGCAGTTGTTACATTAGTGATCGATGGATTTTGTGAAGTTGATGTAAAACCATTTGGTCCCATCCAACTATAAGAGATTCCTCCCGATGCGGTAAGGTTTAATGAAGAACCGGCACATTGTGGAGAGTTGCTTCCAGCTGAAGCTATTGGCAAAGGATTAATTACTATAGTCGTACTTGCACTTACAAAGCAACTATTTGCATCTGTTACGGTCACCGTATAAGTCCCCGAAGCAGCAGTTGTTACATTAGTGATCGATGGATTTTGTGAAGTTGATGTAAAGCCATTTGGTCCAGTCCAACTATAGGAGATTCCTCCCGATGCAGTAAGGTTTAATGTAGAACCGGCGCATTGTGGAGAGTTGCTTCCTGCTGTGGCAATGGGCAATGGATTAACAGTGACAGTAGCAACATCAGAATAGGTAATGGTACAGATTGCTCCACTTGTTGCGATTACATTATAAATAGTTGTGATGGAAGGAGAAACTGAAAAAGTTATGTCGGTTCCTGTTAAGCCACTCACAGGACTACCAACATCTGTAGTTCCTATTCGTAATTGATAATCCATACCAGTCTCACTATTGAACAGCGTGATTATGGCATTTTCACCTAAACATATTGTAGGGTCAGATATGATTCTTTCTGTTATACAATCTTGTCCAAAACTACAAAGCGAATTTAGAGACAATAGAATTATAAATAAGTAATTTTTTTTCATGACACCTACATTTTAAAATCAAACGATTAATATTTTTATAAAAAGGCATAGAGAAATTCATGCTGTTTTTTACAAACAAAAAAATGTTTATTGTAGTGGTATTATTTTCAATGAAAAATGGATCCTATTGTTACTGTTTTGGTGCAGTTTTTAATTATTTTTTACACAAAAAGTAATAAGAAGAATTGTGCTCGGAGTACTATTTATTTGTTTTTGTTTTAATGTATAAGGCTTACATACCTTAAAATTAACTATTTAGGATGATATTGTTTTAAAAAAAAATTTTTTTCCGATGAAAGGATTTTATCATCCGATGAACTACTCGTTTTCAGGAAATTAACTTTATATATTTCCGTTTTTTCGTCATTTAAAGTTGATTTTGAAATAAAAAAACTGCCTTTTCAGACAGTTTTATATTTTTAAAATTAGTTTTTGTGGGTTATGGTACAATTATTTTGTTACTAAAATCTCCTTTTGTAGTCTGGATTTTTGCGATATATACACCGGAACTTATTTTTTTAATTGGTAGTTGAATATTTTTTTGATCTTGATTTTTAATTTCCCAAGTACTTATTGATTGACCAATAATATTGAATAAAGTAACTTTTTTAACTGTTGCATCCAATAAATTATTATTGATTACAAGTGTGTTTCCATTTTGTAAATGAGTAATTTTAATCGCATTATCATTGATGATTTTCTCATCAACGCTCAATGTTTTGTCAGTAAAACGTAGTGAAAAACGGGTATTGTTTTCCCCTTCAGGAAGGTTTATTTCAAATATTTCATTGCGAATATCATGATACATATCCGTATCGTTGTCATAAATAAAAATAGTTTGTTCAAGGCCAAAGTTTTCTAAGTCATCAATCATGAATTTTACAGTTCCTTCCGCATCTGTTTTTACGCCAATAGGGTAGGAGGCACTGGCATCAAAAAAACCTTCCCCTTCAATTACAAGTTGATTTTCTCCGTTTAATAAATACATATCATTAGGGAAATCGTCAATATTTAAACCGTCATAACCGTAATCCATTTCGCTGGTAGCTTTTTCATCCATAAATCCTAAAAGCACTTGTCTGTGATAATCATTATGCGAATTGAATCCCAAACGAATTTTTTTATAAGTATTATTTATAACAGGGTCATTATTATTGTTGTTCCAAGAGTTGTCTTTAACGGGCATAATTTTATACATCACATTAGAATTTAAAGATTCATTTTCTTTATGAAAGGCTCTTTGACTATTGCTAAAAACAACCGTACCACCCGAACCAACTTTTCCGTTTACAAAAAAGCCTTGTCCTACTGGGATATATCGATTAGGAATGCCTCTTGATGGGGTACCTGCTTGACTAATAAAATCAACTCCTGCTGCCGAAGGAGCTAATCCACCGGTTAAATTTCTTGCAGCATAACCCCCTTGATAGTCGCGTAAAATATGAGTGTTATTAGAGGCGTAATGTTCCCAAAAATATAGCGTTCCATCAATAGACGGACTTGTGAAAGTTTCTAAAGAACTTATATTGTCAGTTATAAAAGCATCTGCATCTAATGAAGATGGATAGGGGTTACCGGTTAACAATAATTGATCATCACCTACGGTATTTGTTGCAATTGTACCGTTATTTGGTTTTCCAACAAAAGTATAATTTTGGGTTCCTGATGCCGCTCCGCTTCCTTTTAATGTATATCCTTGCCCAACACGCAATGCCTCTGTTTCTAATATTTGAAACCAATTAGCATAAGCATTGGCATAATTATCAAATTTATAAAGCCAGTATCGCGCTAAACTTATAGGAGTTGTTGGAGATCCATCATAACCTCCAATCCAGTTAATGTTTTGAGGAGTTGTTGTAGTACCATCTTTCATAACACCAGTAACACTATAATTGGTGTTGTTAGCAGTAGTATTTATAGGGCTTACTGGAGAACTCCAATAGTTATAATTATACTTGTTTGATTGTCCTTGCTGGTCTCTTTCTATTGATCCGGAACTGGTAACATCTAAATCGCTATCAGTAGTTTGAACTAACTGTGACATTCCTACTAAATCTATTTTTCCATCTAATTTCAGATAACTAGAAACTTCAATTTTTGAATCATTTGCGGCGCTTAATGTATTACTATTCACTAACAATCCTAAAACAGTCTTATTGCCATTAGAAGTAATATTATGTGATGTTTTAACTATATTCCAGTCTATTTTTGTTGAATTATCTATACCAACACTATTGGGTACATCCCAAACAGGATAATTAGTCCAAGTGGCATCTGTTTCCCAACTACCATTAGTTCCTGAGGTATAAGGTATTGGAGCAGTATCCGGCTCTTGGACATAGATACCTTTCAATTTACCATTTTTGGAATTGCCGGATTTATCTACTAAATAGCCATTGTTGATATCACTTGTTCGATTCATTTGATAATAACCTACCAAATTAGTCCAAATTAATCCACTGATGTTTTTAGGTACTATTACTCCTTTTACATTACCAAGGCCATCATTTGTGATTTCTTGATTCATCATTTGGCGAATTTGATCAACTGTCAAAGAAACATTCCATATACGGAGTTCATCTGCATAGCCATTGTAATAATTATAGGGTGTGTTGGTGTTTTGACTCATAGCACCTATGATATAATCAACAGTATTCAATGTTGGGTTTACGCCTGATGTGGTCTTGTCTAATATTCCGTCAATGTACAATTTATAGTTAGTACCGTCGAAAGTAACCCCAATGTGATACCATCTGTTAGTGTCTATTGCATGAGTGGCGATTATGGAGTTATTGTTCCAATTGAATGAAATGAAATTGTTTACTAATCTTAAATCATAGCCATCAGTCGAATTCGTACTAAGGTGTTTTGAAGTTATAGTTTGAGTATTGCCATTAGTCGCATTTGATTTTACCCATACTTCTATGCTAAAATTACCACTGTTTAAATTAAAGCTATTTTTAAAGTTAATATTGTCATCGATTCCATCAAAATTGACAACATTACAAAGCATAAGAGTAACAATTGCAGTATCTGAAGAAGAAGCGCAACTTGATGTCGTCCATTTTAATGTATATACACCAACATTAGGACTATAAAATGTTGTGGTGGGACTTGTATTATTCGAGAAAATTTCTCCACCACCAGTAGGTCCACTAACGATGGACCATGCTCCTGTTGTTCCAGATGTTGCTGCTAATGTAACATATTCTCCTCCGCAAGAAGTTGTCTGATCTGGTCCAGCTAATGTGGACAAACAAGAAGTTGTAGCTATTGCTACTTTAATTGAGCCATCTATTGGTAAATGACAAGAGGTTGAATCATATCCTTGAAAAAAATATTTTGTAAATGAAGTTCCCGATGTAGCACCCGTACCCGTTATTGTACCTGTTTCTAAAGAAACTTCTGGGCTACAACCTGCATTTAATATAATCGCACAATCTGTTGTAACATCGAGGGTAAAGCTTATATCAGCATATATATATTCGGGATGACCAGACGTGATGGGTAATGTTCCTAAATTCCAAATAATTTTGTTTGTTGCCGAATCAAAATAAGGAACGTTCGTCGTGGTGAAACCATTATAAGTGTGGTATACAATAGTTCCTGTATGGAAAATTGCGGTTGCCGGAATGGGGATTGCAACTATTGTGTTATTCGTGGCTTCGGTACCTTCGTTAGTAATATTGAGGGAGTAGTTGATTGTTTGCCCCGGAGATGCATTTAAAATGGTAGGGTTCGGAACATTATTAATCGAAGTTACGCTTATTAATCCTTTGGGTTCCGGGATATAGGCATCTACTGACATAGCAAAACCGAAAATAGTAAATACGTCAGAAGTGGAACCAAATCTAAAAGTAGTAGCAGTTTGATTATTGGCTATGATTGAATTTGATGAATTTGGAATTGTAAACATGCTGAAATCAACTCCTGTATTGTTTTGTAAAATAGGACTACTTGTACCAGAGGCTGGTACTGGGTAAATGGAAGAACTGAAGAAGTTATTGGTTGTATTATTACTTGGATTAGTTAACACCAAATAGTTTGTCGGATAAACAGTTGGATCTAAATTTAGTTTTTGTACTGACAGATAATCTCCTGTTAAGTTTGCATCTCCTTCAGCAGTCATTACTCCGAGTTTCATATTTACTTGCCCTGATCCAACTGTTGTGAATCCTGAAATGGGGATCGTTCCATATTCGCCCTGAGCAGTATAAGGAGAAGTTGCTGCAAGCTGTCCGTTTACATAAGCATAGCCGTCAAAAACGGTTACGGCTCGGCTTTTCATTAGAGGGTTTTCATAAATAACAACCATTGACCAACCTCCCGATAGACCAGGATTAGAATTTGTTCCTTCTTTCAAAGCGATGTCAGCAACAGTATATGCTCCTGGTCCATAAGTTTTTACGTAATCGGTAATTTCTTGATAACCAATAAAAATCCCACTGTTGGATGATCCAGGGAAACGGATATCAGAAGTGGCACCGTTTGGTTTAGCCGTGATGGTGGTATAAGTTGTAGCTCCGGGGCCTTTTAAAGAAACTACTTTTTTGTCGTAATTTTTAGAAGGTGAGTAAGCAACATTGGCATAACTGTTAGATTGATATTGAGGTTCACTTTGGTTTTTTGATGTGTTTCTTGTTAAACTATTAATAGTAAAGGGGGAGCCGTATGCAGCATTGGATGTATAGGAAAATGTTGCCGTTCCGGAACTGTAGGTAACATTAATAGCTGGTTGTGCAACTCCGTCTAAAGTAAGCGTAACGGTAGAAGTACCTGACGTAGCTGCATTGGTAAAATTAAAGGCGTAAGTATGACTATTACCTGTGAAAGTATAAATGGGATAATAATTATTTGGACCTGATCCTCCTAGAGATACGGTCATTGTATAGTTAGTGTATGGAATGGTAGAATTATGGACAATAGTTGTGTTGTTAATGGAAAATGTTTCATTTGCGTCATCTGATTTTCCTGTCCAATAAAGGCCAGCAAAAAGCACGGTTGAACAATTTTGGTTGGCACTATTCTCCCCCGAATTTGAAAGTTCAAGTGTAGCCATAGAAGAATTCAAAGTACTGGAATTACCATCAATATCAACATATTTCATTGCATTGTTCTGATTGTCAGTTCCGGTAGCGTAATTAATAAGCGTTAAGTTGGTATTGCCTAACATTGTAAAATCGCCCTTGACATTATATATTGTTTTAGCTGGTGTGGCTGAAGAAGTTCTTTGCGCAAAATTTACTTGCGGAGAAGTAGGAGCTTGTTGTGCTTCTATTTGAAAAGACACAACAAAGAACAGCATCGAAAATAATAAATATATTAAATTGTACTTTCTTTTTTTTAAGTAGATTTTCTTCATAATTTTCTTCGATTTAATTAATTATGATATATGTTTTTTATTCCAGATGAAATCAGTTCAGAAAAACAATTAAAATTGCGATATTAAATTTAAATAATTTGTTTTATTTTTTAGACTAAAAGCTGATATAATCGATTAAATGAATGTTTTTATTTAATTAGTAAGTAAAAAACTATAAAATATTATAAAACAATAAAAAAATTTTGATAGTTTATTTTTTTCTGATGATTTATAAATCAATGTTATTTAATACTTAGGAATTGTATTTGGCGTTTAAATTTTATAGCATTAAAAAACAAAAAAAAAGACTTCTCAATTTGAGAAGTCTTTTATGTAAGGCAATATTTAATTTATTATTTGATAATAATCTTTTTACTAATTGTTCCTTTCAAGGTTTTTAATTTTACGATATAAACTCCTGAAGCAATACTTTGAATAGGAAGTTTAATATTCGTTTGGTCTTTATCCTTTATATCCCATTTAGAAATAGATTTTCCTTCAATATTAAAAAGGGATACGGTGTTAACGGTATTGTCTTTAGAATTATTTATAATAGTCAAAATAGAAGTAGAGCGAATATAGTCTACTTGGATAGCATTTTCATAGACTTGATCTTTTACACTTAGGGTTTTGTCAGTGAAGCGAAGATAGAAGCGATCATCAATAGTTCCTTCAGGAAGTTCTACTTCATACAAAGCGTCTTTTATATTATGGTAAGTATCATCTGATTTATCATAAATAAAAATAGATTGACTATCATCAAAGTTCTCTAAGCCATCTAAAACGAAAGAGACTTTTCCTGCAGCATTTGACCGAACACCAATAGGGTAGGAGGCATCTTCATTAAAATATCCTTCGCCTTCAATGATTAACTCTTTATCTGAATTTACCAGATACATATCGGTATCAACATCGTCTATATTCTCAGCATCATATCCTTCGTTTATCTCACTATTTGCTTTTTCATCCATAAAGGCAACAACTACTTGTCTATGAAAAACTTCATTGTAATTGTTAAATCCTAAACGAACTCTTTTGTAGGTGTCTTTTTCTATTTGGTCATCACTATTATCTGTCCAATGATCTAATCCTTTTGGTTTTGTTGGAATACGATACATAGTTTGTGAAGCGGCATTATCTTCTTTAACAAATGCTCTTTGGCTATTTTTGAAAGTGACTGTTCCTCCCGTTGCATTCCCAATAACAAAGAATCCTTGTCCTACAGGAATGTATTGATTTGGGGCTGCCCGAAGAGAAGTACCAGAAGTACTAATAAAATCTACTCCTACTGAACTTGGTGCAACACCAGCAGCAGCATTTCGAACAGCATATCCACCTTGATATCCACTTAAAATATGGGTACCGTTTCCAGTATAATGCTCCCAGAAATACAGAGCACCATCAGTTGCGGTTGGTGTTGTAGTGTCTATAGAGCCACTATTGTCTGTTATAAAAGCATTAGCATCTAATGCTGATGAATATGGATTTCCTACCAGTAATAACTGTGTAGCTCCTACAGTCCTTGTAATAGTCCCATTATTTGGTTTTCCTGTAAAAGTTAGGTTTTGAGTTGCAGTAGCAGCTCCACTTCCTTTTAATGTAAATCCTTGTCCTACGGGAATAGTCCCAGTTTCAAAAATTTGATTCCAATTGGCATAAAGATTAGCGGCATTGTCAAATTTATAAATCCAATATTTTGCTAAACTAATAGGAGTTGTTGCAGAACCATCATAACCTGTAACCCAATTGATGTTGACTGGAACAGCTGGATTTGTTCCATCTTTTAATACACCCCCTACAGTGTAATTAGTGTTATTAGCAGTTGTGCTTATTGGACTTACAGGAGAACTCCAATAATTATAATTGAATTTATTTGATTGTCCTTGTTGGTCTTTTTCAATTGAGCCAGCACTGGTCACATCCAAGTCACTGCCTTCAGTTTGTACCAATTGTGATCTTCCCACTAAATCAATTTTCCCGTCTAATTTTAAATAATGCGAAACTTCAATTTTTGTTCCATCAGTTTGTAATCCTGAAGCAGAAGTTGCTGTAAGTGTGTTACTATTTACAAACAATCCCAAAACAGTTTTGTTTCCTGTTGAAGTAATGGTATGGGATGATTTAACAATATTCCAATCAATAGTTTTTGTGTTGTCTTCTATTGAAGAACTGTTTGGTAAATCTTGTAAGGTGCTGTTTGTCCAGGTTCCTATAGTTTGCCAATTTCCATTTGCAGCTGACTCATAAGGTAATGGAGCTGTTTGTAAATCTACTGTTGTAAGATTTCGTAGTGCAGCGGTATAATGATTATTCGAAATGTCTTTTGCATTGGTATAGGTATAGGTTGACATTGGATAATAGGCTTTTAGATTTGCCCAAGGAATACTGCTGATATTATTCAATGTTATTGTATTAGGAATAATAGCACCATTTGTTAAAGTACCATTACTTAAAATTTCCTGATTTATCACATAACGAAACTGAGCATCAGTAAGGGCAACATCCCAAACACGTACTTCATCAATTGAACCATTAAAGAAAGATGTTGGAGTTACTCCGTCAGCTGCAGCTACAAGAAAAGATTGTGTTGTTGCAGTAGGAACTCCTGCCGCTGTACTTATTTTATTCACACCATCTATGTACATTTTAGCTGTAGTACCATCAAAAGTTACTCCTATATGATGCCAGTATCCGGATGGTATTACCACATTAGAAGTAATTGTTTTTTTAGCGACACCTACATACCAACTCATCTCAGCTTTTCCTGCTGCATTAATGCTTAAGTCATATCCTTGAGAGAAACCGCTGTCTCTTTTAGAAAGAATAGTTTGATTGACGCTATTTCTATTTACCCAAGCTGAAACAGTAAATGAAGTGTTTAAGTCTAATACTTTTCCTGCATCTAAATAATCATTGACACCATCAAATTTTATGCAACGTACAAACGTTTTTTCTGGTGCATATCCAAAAGTCACATATTTTGTTCCGTCAAAATCATAGGTAGTTTCCAGATTTGAACCATTGACAGTCATAATACGGTATTCTGCCGTAGGATTAAAAACGGGAGTATCGGATATAAACATTAAGTAATCTCCTGGAGGTGTAATAGTTGCAGTAAGCATTGTTGCAGGAATAGATACTTTTGCAGTACCAACATTTCCACCTGTTTCCACTACTTTCCAAGTTCTTCCCACAGAAACAAAACTTACATCACTGGTTAAAGTAGATGGAGAAGTGATTCCGGAACTTATGTTTACTATTACCGGAGTCTGTGCGGCTAAAGTACCATGATTGTTACCCCAAACTAAGTATTTTTGGTTCGTATCAAAGGTATTTGTGTTGTTTGTGTTTACATCTAATAAATCACCCAATCCCACACTAATATCGGATGTTGGATTTTCTGTTTTGGATTGTTTTTGATTTAATAACGTACTGTCATCTCTACCAATTCCTGCAATATCGTAATTATAACCAGTATTGGCAGTAGCATCCCAAATGGTATTTCCAGATGAATCAACATAATTAGCATCACAAAGATCATCTGCAGTAGTACTGCCAGTGTCATGAAGTGTTACTCCATTTTTTATGGCGAGATAAGATTGTATTTTTTGTTGTTCTAAAACTGATTTAGGGGCAGAATAACTAACTATTTCCGTCATTCTTCCGTCTAAATAGGAGCCTACATTACCACCTAATGTAAAGCGTCCTACACCTAAATTATATTGAAGATTATTGAATTCAGAAAAATTCAGGGTCCCGTTATCAGTTGCTAACCCAGTTGTATTGTCTATTCTTTTACCATTTTTGTATATTTCAGATGCCGTTCCTGAACTATTTGTTTTGATATTAAAAATAATGGTTTGTTGATTGTAACTATCTGTTGAGCTTTTATAAGCTCTACCATAACTTTTAGTAAGTGTAGGGGGACTGTCTGGGATTGAATTAATATTATGGGAAACCATTTCATCTGTGTAACGTGCCGTGAAATCTCCTAAGCCTAAAGCGGTTCCGTCTACTTCAAAGCTATCTACTGAAAGACGACCGGAAATAGGTACTTGTCTGCTGGCTGCGGAATTATTAATCACTCCATTAGTTTTTACTACAACATAATAATCTTGTGACCAGAATCCACCTTTTCCTTTCATCAATTGAGAGGAAGCAGCAGTAAAATCTACTACTGGATTAAAATTAATATTTCGTGTTGCATTATTTCTAAAAACTGGGCTGTTTCCAGTAATTCCGACGGAGTTGTTATTGAAAGCCTGATCGCTCCAAGTTCCCAGCGAAGTACCATCTGTTGTGGTATTAGTTCCAGTATTTGATTTTAACCATAATTTCAAATTACTGTTAATACTTCCTGGTCCAGAGACAGGATCTGTGAAAGCAATTGTGGGATCACCTTTAATAATAAAATTATCAATTGCTACTCCCGAATCTTGATTACTTCCATCAGATGCAAAAACGGCTCTAAATTTTAGTGTAGCTTTGTTATCTAAAACACTGGTTTGTATTGATTTCTCACGAAATTGAGAGTATACAGTAGAGCTTTTTGACGGGCTGTATGAATAACTATCATTATTCCATCCGTCAGTATTTGTTAATGAAGCTGATAGTGCATTAACATTAGTAGCATTATAAAAAGAAGTAGACCCAGCTCCTAGCACAGACCATGTACTGCCATTATCAGTACTGTACTGTAATTGCATCCCATCATCAGTGTCATTATTAGTGTCGTATCTTACATCTATAAAGAGTTTTACATTCGTATAGCCAGTGGTACTAACGGCAGGACTCGTAAGATATGTTAAAGCACTATTAGGGTAAAGATTTGAAGTTGTATTTACTGCCCAAAAATTGCCTTCTCCCCTGTGAACAGATGATGCTGTATTTGTATATCCCCAAACGCCTGTTGTTCCAGATGATGTCCAACTACCATTGCTATTATCAAAATTTTCGTATAAAATAGTATATTCAGGATCCTTAAAGGGTAAGTAAGTTACAGTAATGTCATCGCTACTTGAACCACAAGTACCCGTGATAGTCCAGCGGAATACATAAGCCCCGTTTAATGTAACAGTAGCAGTTGAAGTTCCCGAAGTTCCAGCGCTAAATGTAGCTGTTCCTGGACCAGATATTTTAGACCATGCTCCAGAACCAATACTAGGAGTGTTGCCGCCTAATGAGGTAGAAACGAATGATGCATAAATAGTTTGAAAACTACCTACAGTAGCGGTGGTAGGTCCTGGATTTACGACTTGTGTTTTTGAGGCAGTTGTTGTACCGCAAGAACCACCTGATGTGATTAGTGTTAAGGTTGCTGTCCCTGAATAAGTGGATGGGGGAGTCCAAGTTGTAGTATTAGGAGTTGACCCTGTATTATTGGTAAAAGTTCCACCTGTACCGCCGTCAGACCATATTGCTGCAGTTGCAGTCCCTCCAAAAGATCCTCCTAATGCCGCTGATGTTGCTCCTTGGCATATTGCGCTTAAGGCACTACCTGCATTGGCTGTTGGCGTAGTTATTGTTATTGCGAGAGTTCTTGCTGTGCCGTTTCCGCAGTTGTTTGATGGAGTAACGCTAACATTTCCAGCTGTTGAACTAGTAGTAACGGTTATAGAGTTAGTAGTTGTTCCTGCAGTTTGTACCCAACCAGCAGGGAATGACCATGTATAAGTTACACCAGCTACTGCTGTGACACTATAGGTCTGTGACGTATTTAAACAAGAACTTGTATTTCCTGTTATGGTACTTGGTTGATTAGGTACTGTAGTTAGCGTAACGCTGGCAGTATTACCGCTACTTATAGCACTAGTACAATTATCTGGCGATACACCACTTGAAAGATTGGTGATTTGAATATTTGTAAGTCCTACGTTAGCTAATGCTGTTGTAGTGAAACTTCCTGTTCCTGCAGTTGTTACACTCATAGTGGCTGTAGCATTTGTTGCAGCATTTGTTCCAGTAAGGGTATAAGTTACGGTGTAGTTTCCTGTTGGTAAACCTGTTCCTCCTGTAAGTGTAACCACTGCTCCATTTGTATTACACAATGGTGAAGCTATTGAAGTACCTGTTAAACTATATCCAGCGGCTGGACAAGTCCAAGTAAGAATTACTCTACCATCTGCTCCATTACCACCATTTCTTGTCCCGTTAGAAGTTCTATAGCCACCGCCACCGCCACCGCCAGGAACTACACCAGGTGATCCATCGCCTTGAGTTGTATTTTTACCATCTCCGCCATTTCCACCTCCAGCGGGAGCAACTCCTCCTGCTGATAGCAATCCAGTAACTCCTACAGCTCCTGTGCCTGCTGATGAACCACCACCACCACCATAAGCTACAGCGCCAGTAACTCCAGTACCTCCATTCCATTTTGTTGTTCCTATACTTGTGGAGGCTAAGCCACCAACAGCTCCACCAGGAGTGTTGTCTGCTTGAGATTTACCACCCTTTGCAAGGACAGTACCTGCCGTAGAAAACCAAGAGTCTAGTCCATCAGCTGTTGTTGTACTTCCTGTACCCACTGTAACAGTGTAGGTAGGATTAAGAGCATCTACAGTTACAGCTTGGCTTGCATAAGCACCACCACCACCGCCACCGCCATTACCATTAGTACCTCTCGTGCTTCCTTTTCCACCGCCCCCCCAGACTTGTGCAGTTACACTAGTAATTCCTGCGGGTACCGTAAAAGTTCCAGATGAAGAATAAGTTTTAGGAGATTGAGAAAATCCAACGGAAGTAATAAATAAAAAAGCTAAAGCCAGAAATATTTTTTTTGTGAAAAGTATAGTTCTATTCATATATTATTCTTGATGTGGTATTTATATAAGGACTGTAATAGTTTTGAAAATGGAGCGATTACACTGTCATTTACGTTTTTACTTTTAATTTGGTTTTAATTATCAGTTAATTACTATAAAAAAAATAATTTAACAGGCCAAAAATAAAATATTTATTTTTAACTACAATGCCTTTTTAACGATAAAAAGCAAATATTAGCGTTTAAATTCAGTGTTTTATGATTTTTAATCTTTTTTCATCAAAATGTGATGCAAAATGGGAGTTGTTTTTTTAAGTAGGAGTCTTCTTTTATATAACAAAAAAAAGCTATCGTGTTAGGATAGCTTTTTAAGTTTGATTAGTAAGGCATTATTTTTTAATAAATCGCTTTATTGTAGTTGTTTCTTTATCTGTAATTTCCAGAATATAATTTCCTTCATTTAGAGCAGAAACATCAATGAAACTAGCAGAGAATTTACCTTTCATAATAGTTTGACCTATTAAGTTGTAAATATAGTATGTTGCGTTTTCAGAAATTGAAGTTACATTTAATATTGATTTTGTTGGATTAGGGTAAAGCACAATCTCATTTGTAATGATTTTATTGCTTTCAATCATTTTAGCTGCAGAACCAACAATGTTAATGGTGTAATCTTCAACTTGTCCTGAAGCAAATGTTTCGCAAGAAGTTGGGATTGCATTGTATTTCATGGAAACTCTCATTCTGGTAGCTCCAATTGTTGCTGTTGTAGGAATAGTAATTGTTGCGCTAACTGGAGTTGTTGTTGAAGCAGCTTTTGTAAATACTTGTTCTCCGGTATCTGCAAAATCACCATCACCATTATAATCGATCCAAACACCATATCCTTCTTTGTACTTTGTTGAGGTCCAAGACGGTGTTATTGTTATAGTGTATGCCGTCCCTTTAGTCGCATTTGTTGAAAGAGCAGTATAGTTTTCATAACCCGTTCCACCTGTTGAAGTATTGCTGATAGTCCCAAAAACTACTTTGCCAATTTTTTCACTGGCAACACTATTTCCTTTAGAAGTACAATAAGTTACAATAGGCGCTAATGTTGTTATGCTTGCAACATTGCTGGAAGTCGAAATGTTTCCTGCAGCATCTTTGGCTTTTATAGAAAAAGTATATGCAGTTGAAGCTGTTAATCCAGTTACGGCATAGGATGTAGTTGTTACCGTAGCTTTCAAAGTAGCTCCCTGATATACATCATAACCAGTTACAGCTGTGTCGTCTGTAGAAGCTGTCCAAGATAAATTGGTAGTGGTTTGAGTTGTTCCGGTAGCCACTAATGTTGCAGGGGCTGTTGGAGAAGTGGTATCCAAAACGGGATCTAAAGTTGTTAGATTTAGAATATTGCTATCAGTAGAGATATTCCCTGCAGCATCTTTAGCTTTTACAGAAAAAGTATAGGCAGTAGAGGCTGTTAATCCAGTTACGGCATAGGAAGTAGTTGTTACAGTAGCTTTCAAGGTAGTTCCCTGATACACATCATAAGCAGTTACCGCAGTGTCGTCAGTTGCTGCAGTCCAAGATAAATTGGTAGCAGTTTGAGTTGTTCCGGCTGCTACTAATGAAGATGGAGCCGTTGGAGCGGTATTGTCTATAACAACATTTTGATTAGCTGTTACAACTTGCCCATTTCCATCATTAAAAGTCCAAACTACAACAGTTGTACCTTGTGTAGTTATAGGAAACACCGTATCAGTTGTTCCTGTAATGGTTCCTGCACATACATCAGTAGTTGTAGGAGCAGTAAGAGTTACATCATTTTGGCTGATTACAGTGGTTAAAGTAGGAACTACCGGAGCAGTTGTATCTTTTATTGTTACATTCGACGTGCATGTCGCAGTTTGACCATCAGCATCCGTTACGGTAAGAGTTACGGCTTGTGGCGAGTTTAGGTGTGAACAATTGAATGTATTTGGTGAAACCGAAATAGATGTAATTGCAACATCATCAGTAGATCCATTATTTACATCAGCAGGTAAAACGGTTAATGTACCACTACTGTTTAATGATAAAGTTACGTCTTTGCAAATGGCAATAGGGGCTGCAGATAAATCTAAGATTTTTAGTACTTTGAAATCATCTAAATAAAAGCCATCAAAAGTGGTATTATAGCCATCTGTAGCATTTGAACTGTCAGTTCTCATATACAATCTGAATCTAGCTGCAGTTGCACCAACTAAAAAGGAGTTGTTAGTTGCATCAATTACAATTTCTTCCATTACCCATTTGCCCATTTGATCACCATCATATAAAACACCACCACCACCAGCAGTATTCTGGAAGTTATTAGTAGATGATTTAGTGGCATGTTGATTAGTTTCTGTTGTAGATGTTGGTTTGGTGTAATTTCCACACAATGGCGTCCAAGTTGTTCCGTCGGTTGAGCCTTGAATTTGAACTAAATCAAAATTTCTTTCTAAGTCCCATTTTGCATAATATTGTACTAAAACTTTGGTTGCACCTGATAAATTGGAGGTTGTAGCAGTAGTAAGTGTTTTGTTTATATTATTGGCATATGCTAGGGTAGATGCGTCAGTAATTGATTTTGTTCCTGAATAGGCATTGGTAGAATTTACCCAAGTACCTCCAGCTTGAGTCCATTTAGTAAGTAAGTTAGTGTCTGGATTATCAGTAAATAATACTGTAGGTTGGTAATATTTTATAAAATTAGCTTCATATAAAACATAATCACCATTACTTAATGAAACTTTGTACTCAATTTTTTGATTAGGTAAAACCCCAGCAGCTAATTGCATTGTAGCAGTTACATTTCTTTGCTCTAATACAGTCATCCCAGTTTGAGCAACTGGAGAAGTTATAGAAACAATATTACTGGAAACAGGAGTAACAGTTAATGTGTAAGTTGATGCAGTCTGACCTAGTCTTTCTATTCCAAATGTTAAATTTGAATTTAAGGAAGTAATATTACTTTGTGTAAGGTCATGAAGTTTAGCATATTTTCCTGCGTAATAAGCAGAAATTAAATTCATTCTCAAGGCTCTTTTTGCAATAGCAGTAATGTTTATTGGGCTAGGCCAAAATCCACCTTCAGCCAAACTTCCGTTTTCTGGAGATACTGATAAAGTGTTTTTTCCAGATCCGGTTGAACCAGTTCCGTCATTAGTTCCACCAGTCATCCAGTCGCTTGCATCACCACTTGCAGCATACAATATACCGGGAGCAGGACCATAAACATATCTATTGTATTGCGTCATATCATGACAAAACTTTGCAAATTCATTTTCTCTTCCAGTTACTACTCCTGCTTTTCCATTAATTGGATGTGGAAGCAGATTTGAATAGGAATGATGATTTAAAGCAGTTTTGAAACTTTTTGTTAAAACAAAATCTCTCATCATTTGAGTTTCAGGTTCCGAAAATGCTGCTGTTCCTCTATATGTATTGTCGCATAAAACAGTAGATGATCCAGTTAGTCCGTAATAGTAACCATAGTTTCTATTCAAATCGACCCCTCTTGTATTGTTGGAAGATGCTGTATTTCCAGCATCACAAACTCCAGGTCTTAAATTTTTGCGTTGCATTCCTCCGCCTGATGGAGCAATAGTTTCGTTCCAAGATAATCCATCAGGATTCGCTATAGGTACAAAATACAATTCAGTATTATCAACTATATTTTTGATAAAAGGATCTGAGTTATAATTTTCCAATAAATACCACATATAATATATAGTATTCATCATGCTGCTAACTTCTCTGGCATGGGTCATACCCGTGTAAAGTACATTTGGTTCCGCTTCATTTATTGAAGGGTTGTCAGATATTTTTACATAATAAATAGGTCTTCCTTGATGAGTTAGTTGATTTGTTGGAGAAATGTTTGCTTTTACAGAGATTAAATTTGGATATAATTGTTGCATTTTATCTAATTCTGCTGCCATTCCACTATTGGTTAAACAACCTCCAAAAGTTGAAGGGATAGTAAAATTAGTTGGTGTAACAAAGTTGATTTCGCTGCAGTCATTCTGTTGTCCAATATTACCAATGATAACACTTTTTACGCTCAATGATTTGTTTGCTTTTGAATGTCTTTTTTCTCTGAGCAAATCATTCTGTGCTTGTGGCATATCTTTTTTTGCTCTTTCAGAATATAATTTTGTTAAATCTTCAATTATTATTTTGTAGTTTAATCCTACGGATTTAATCCTCCCTAATTCGTATTCAGAAAGTTCTAGTTGTATATAGGATTCAGTGTTGATTACACCGCAATCAATATCGACTCCAGCCTCCATTAATTTTTTGATGACGTCAGGTGAGTTTTTTGAAATTTGAATTCTTTTGTATTTAAAATCTGTTTCTTGAATTTCGGTAGAATTTCCTTTCGAAGATTTTGTTTGCGAGTAAGATTTGATCAAACTAAAAGAAAATAAAAGAATGAGTAGGGTAGTTTTTTTCATGTTTGTTAGATTTGGGTTTTCAAACATAAAATAAATTTTTTGTAAAAACAAAAAAAATAATCGATAAAATGTATTATTTAACCGATTAAAAGCAACCGTAGCTTGTTAAATATGTTAAATAGTTTGGATTTTGGCTAAATTAAAAAAAAATAAATAATTTTAAAAAGAAAGAATAATCTTATTTTTTTAAATTTTTTAATTCTGATTGCTATGCTTGCTATAGATTGTAATAAATCTGCTTGCATGGTTTGAATTGTGGTGAGATTGTCACTATTGGTCAGCTATTAAAAATAGAAGCTATTTGTTAATTAATTGAATTTTTATTTGATTTAATCATAATTATTAGAAAGTCTTACTTTTTTTATATATTTAATAAAAAATTATAAATCAAAAAATTATGAAAATTTCTAAAACACTACTGCTTATTTTGTTACTATTTGTTGGTTTTGGCTATGCGCAAAATAAGCTAACAGGAAAAGTGATGAATAGTAATAATAAACCCGTAGCTAATGCTAAAATATATTTAGATTCCATTTATTCAAATGTAGAAACGAATAAAAATGGAGATTTTGAGGTTCAACTTCCAGAAAAGGTTAAGGTGATTAATGTTTATTCTCATGAATATGGTTTGCTATCTTCTAAATATAGCAATGAAAGTATAATGAATTTTATGTTTCTGGAATCAGAAAAGTCCATAAAAGAACGTACAAAAAAAGGAGATAAAATTTCAATTGGTTATTCTGAAGTAGATAAAAAGTATAAGGTTAATAATTCTGAGGGCATCAGTTTGCCAAATGATAAAAATGCAATTACTTATAACACAATTTACGATATGATTAGAGGTCGTTTATCTGGAGTTACAGTTTCAAGGGACAATAGAATAACTATTAGAGGGGTTAGCTCTATTCGTAATATTTCGGAACCATTATTTGTTGTTGATGGAATGATTGTATCGAATATCGATTATATATCACCTAATAACGTAAAAAATATAAGTGTGTTAAAAGGAGCTGATGCTTCTATTTATGGATCACAGGCCTCTGCAGGAGTTATTGTCATTAAGACTAAATAGTTTTGTGAAAGTAATTCGATGATTTTATAATTGTATAATAAATCTGTTTGTCTTAACAGTTGCTGAATCTTTAATATATGATTAAGATTGTTTTATGAGGAAAAGAATATAAAAACAAGTAGTAAATTCTATTATTTAACCTGTTAAGTATACTTGTCAAAAAGTAATTATACTTAACGGGTTATTATTTATTGATATAGTTATCTGAATTAATTTTAGCTTTTGCGATGAGGGCATTCAATTTTTAATAATACAATCTAAAATCGAGCAGTTTACAAAGGGCATAGTGTTTCTCATATAATTCTTCTACAATTTCAACAATATTATCTTGTCCTTCAAATAAGCTAAAAAAAACTTTGTCGAGGGAACTGCTGGTTAATTTATTGAATCCCGTTCCATAACCAGAAACAGCTTTTGCTCCAGTAATATCTAAAAAGTATTGTGCTTCTTCTTCGTCTAAGTCTAATACTTTTGCATTTGCGAAATGCAAAATTTTACCTGTCATTTTTCCTTCAAAGAGTTCGGCTATTTCTTCTAAGCTATAATAATAGTCATTGAGGCAAATGTTGTTTCCTTCACCTGGCATGACTAAGTAGATGATTTCATAATCGGTAAAATTATGATCCTCATATAACAAGGTATTTAAACTTTCTTCTAATCCTTCAATAGTGTCGCATGTTTTATAAATGCTTGTAATACCTTGTTCAAAGGCTAATTGCTCTAAGTTTTTAACGACTTCAGTAGTGGTATAAGTTTCTACATCGGCAACGGCTTCGAGGCAGAAAATAAATGTATCAGAATCCATGAATTTAGTTTATCTAGATGATCATTAGGGTTGTTATGGACAATATATTAGTCTTCATCGTTTTCAAAAAAATCATTGAAGTCAAAATCATTATCAGTAGCTTTATCTTGCTCGCTTGGTGGAATGGCTCCTGGAGGATTAAATAGTCCCCATTCGTCCCAGATATGGTTATTGGAGTCAAAACTGGCTACCCATTCTATGAACAATAGTCTGAAATTGTTTAACTCTTTGCGAATGAACTCCACATATTCTAATTCTCTATAGTTTTTATACAACCGCAAACTGCCTACTTGGTCATACAAATGCATGGCATTTTCTCTAATTATTGCCGCATTTTGCATGCGAATGCTGTACAACTCACCAGCTTCTGCACCAGCAATTTTGGCAGGAATAATCATGGCATCTTCTTGCATTAAGTGTTTAGTGTCTTGTATATAGGTATCCTCATCAGGAAGCGAAGCTACTAAGCTTTCTACTAATTGATAAATCAATTCTGCTTTTTGGAAGAGTGGAAGATTGTGGGTTTCGTCTAAGCGGGACATTTATTTCTTTTTTTTAAGCTTTGATACTCTTATTTGTTCTTCTTTGTATGCTTGGATTCTGTAACTGATATCAAAATTACTGAAGAATAAAATTCGTTGTTAGCATTTAGCAATAAATAGTTATTAACCTTTTGGTTAAAAAGAAATCTCAGGGCTGGCTTTGTTACATTTTTTTTTTAATAAGAATAACTCTCAATCGAAGTTAGGGAGCTGAAAACCCCATTTTTTAAACATAAAGGGACTCTACTTTTAGAAGCTGAGGAATTGGTCAGATTTTAAACAAAAAAACACCAACCTTTCGATTGATGTTTTTTGAAATTGGTAGTAAAAAGGAGCTTTCTATTCGAAGCTTTCCATTAGAATTTCTAATATCTTGATGGCTGCTTCGCTAATTTTTGTTCCAGGTCCAAAAACGGCAACTGCACCAGCATCAAATAAAAACTGATAATCTTGTGCAGGAATTACTCCGCCAACAACCACCATGATATCTTCCCGACCATATTTTTTAAGTTCATCAATTACTTGAGGAACAAGCGTTTTATGTCCTGCCGCAAGAGAGGAAACGCCTAAAATATGTACATCGTTTTCTACTGCTTGTTTTGCAGCTTCAGCCGGTGTTTGAAAAAGCGGGCCAATGTCAACATCAAAACCTACATCAGCGTAACCGGTAGCAACAACTTTTGCTCCACGATCATGTCCGTCTTGCCCCATTTTGGCAATCATAATTCGAGGGCGACGTCCTTCTATTTTAGCGAAGGCATCAGCCATTTGTTTTGCTTTTTCAAAACTTTTGTCGTCTTTTATTTCTTTACTATACACACCGCTAAAGGATTTAATTTGTGCTTTGTATCTTCCAAAAACCGTTTCCAGCGCATCGCTAATCTCTCCTAATGTTGTTCTGTTTCTGGCAGCTTCAACGGCAATTTCCAATAAATTGCCTTGTCCAGTTTGAGCACAAAGTATTAATTTTTTTAGAGAGTTTTGCACTTTTTCAGTATCTCGGGTTGCTTTAATTCGGTCTAGTTGTTCCAGTTGTTGTTTGCGAACCATTTGGTTATCCACATCCAAAATCTGTAAAGGGTCTTCTTTTTCTAATCGGTATTGATTAACGCCCACAATAATATCCTGGCCACTGTCTATTCTCGCTTGCTTTCTGGCTGCCGCTTCCTCGATTCGAAGTTTAGGAATTCCGGATTCAATGGCTTTCGTCATTCCGCCCAGTTCTTCCACCTCTTCGATGAGTTTCCATGCATTTTCGGCAATTTCATTCGTTAGGCTTTCTACGTAATAGCTTCCAGCCCAAGGATCGACAGTTTTGGTAATTTTAGTTTCTTCTTGTAAAAAAATTTGCGTGTTTCTGGCAATTCTTGCCGAGAAGTCCGTTGGCAATGCTATGGCTTCATCCAAAGCATTCGTATGTAAAGATTGTGTACCTCCAAAAGCGGCTGCTGCAGCTTCAATGCACGTTCGAGCCACATTGTTGAAAGGATCTTGCTCCGTTAAACTCCAACCCGATGTTTGGCAATGGGTTCTCAACGCTAATGATTTATCGTCTTTTGGTTCGAATTGTTTTACCAGTTTCGCCCATATCATTCTTCCTGCACGCATTTTGGCAATTTCCATGAAATGATTCATTCCAATCGCCCAGAAAAAGGATAACCGTGGAGCGAATTCATCAATTTTCATTCCGGTCGCTAATCCTGTTTTAATGTATTCTAGTCCATCGGCTAGGGTGTAAGCCAATTCAATATCAGCAGTAGCTCCCGCTTCTTGCATGTGATATCCTGAAATAGAAATCGAGTTGAATTTTGGCATTTTTTTGCTGGTGAATTCAAAAATATCAGCAATGATTTTCATCGAAGGAGTTGGCGGATAAATATAGGTGTTACGCACCATAAACTCTTTTAAGATATCATTTTGTATCGTTCCCGAAAGTAATTCGGGTTTTACGCCTTGTTCTTCGGCAGCGACAATGTAGAAAGCCATAATGGGTAAAACGGCACCATTCATGGTCATGGAAACTGACATTTCGTCCAGCGGAATTTGGTCGAATAATACTTTCATATCTTCCACGGAATCAATTGCAACTCCTGCTTTTCCTACATCACCCACTACACGTTCGTGATCTGAATCATAACCGCGATGCGTTGGTAAATCAAAAGCGATAGAAAGTCCTTTTTGACCCGCAGCCAGGTTTCTTCTATAAAAAGCATTGCTTTCTTCGGCAGTGGAAAATCCTGCATATTGACGCACTGTCCAAGGTCGGCGAACGTACATTGTAGCATAAGGTCCGCGTAAATTTGGTGCGAAACCAGCCCCAAAATCAAGATGAGTAAGATGCTCAATGTCTTGTTCCGAATACGTTGGTTTTAGCTCAATTCCTTCTGCTGTGAGAAATGCATTAGCGCGTAAATTGTCACTTCCGACTTTCGATTTTTGACTTTCTAATTGAATATGTTGAAGATCTTTTCTTTTCATTTTTTTTTTGAACAATGAATTATAATATTTTGTAAATATTTTTTTAACGGAATACTAAACGCTTAGCTTTCTTTCTCTAATCTTTCCTGTTCTATTTTTTCGGCCAGTCGTTTTTCGATTATTGGCGTAATTAATGTTTTTCTCGGTTTTACTTTTACAAAAGGAAACAGTTCTAAATCGTGTTTCATTTTATCAGCTTTGTTTGGATGTTTGTTTGTGCCAAGTAAAATTTCTTTACCATTATCAAATAATTCTTGAGCCGTATCAGCACTTTCCTGAATTTTTCTTTTGATGATTCCGTCATTAAGTTGTTTCAGGAAACCACCATTAGACTCCATATCCTTGAATAAAGCCAACGATTTTTCGGCTAATTGATTGGTAAGACTTTCTATATAATAACTTCCGTCAGCCGGATTATTGACTTTGTCAAAATAACTTTCATTTTTGAGAATCAATAATTGATTTCTCGCGATTCGGTCTCCAAATTCATTGTCTTTATGATACAATGCATCGTAAGGTAAATTTGCAATTGCATCAGCTCCACCAATAATTGCCGACATACATTCAGTTGTGGTGCGCAACATATTTACGTTATAATCGTATAATGTTTTGTTGCGTTTTGTCGGCGAAACTATAATGTTGCAATCCAAGATATGGTTGTATTCTTGGGCAATCAAATTAAAAAGCAATCGCAAAGCGCGCAGTTTTGCAATTTCAAAAAAGTAATTTGTCCCAACTGCAACTTCGAAAACGATTGGTTGGTTTATAGATTCAATTCGGTTGAAATATTCATTGGCATGTCCTAAACTATAGGCAATTTGTTGTACCATATTTGCGCCTGCATTTTGATATAAAGTAGCATTGATACTTATTAAAGATACAGCTGTTGTTGCTGCCGAAAGTAAATTCAGCGTTTCAAAATTACTTTTTTCTTTGGTTACAAACCAGTTTCCGTCTTTGGCTAATTGCCCAATTGGGTCCAGATTGCAGAAAATTAGCGTATTGTTTTTCTTTGCAAATGCATCAATTTTTTTAACGAAATCGATTGAGATAAAACTCAAATGGAAGTAAACGGTAACTTTTTCCAAAGGTAATTTCTCCAATAGTTTTGTGATGTCAATCGATTCATTTTCTATTGTAAACCGAATGCTGTCCGCACCACGTTTTAGCGAATCTAATGCTCTTTCGATTGATTTTTCAAAATCATAGACAAATATGTTTTGGCAAATTTTGAATTGGGTGGCTTTTGTAGTAACCGCAAAAGCTTTCTTGAATTCATCTTTGTGGTAAAATGGTTTTACCTGAATGTCTTCAGGGGAATTCCATACTAAGGTTTCATTATAATCAGCTCCATTGAGTTCAAATTGGATTTTTTGTTTCCATTGTTTGGAAGAAATAGAATTGAAATCATCGAAAAGGTTTGCAGCCATTTTGTTTGTTGATTATTTTATGTTTTTTGAATAATTAAAATCTTTAATTATTTGTTTTTTTTTCAATCGTGTCGCCTTCGAATTCAATGATATATATATCTTCACTATCTTTTTTCATATAGTATTTCTCGCGGGCGTATTTTTCTATTTGTTCTGAATTCTTTAGCTCTTTGATGTTCTCCTGATCTTTTTTTATTTCGTCTTGGTAATACTTTTTATTGTCTTCCAGTTCTTCAATTTGCTTGTCCAGAAAGCGGTGGTCGAAATAGGAATAGTTATCCAGAAATATCATCCAAGTAGCAAAAAATAACAAGACCCAAATGTACTTGTTACTCAAAAATTTAAACCAAGATTTGTCTTTATACGGATTTGTCATTTTTATTTTTTTAGCCCCGATTACAGTGAAAATCCTTTTTATTTTTTTTGTCAAAAATAAAAAGATTGTAACAGAAAGCGGGAAATAGCTCCTAATAATTAAACTAAATTATAGTATTTTTTGATTTATTACCGCCCGAACTACGTCGATGGCTACGGTATTGTATTTGTCATTTGGTATAATAATGTCCGCAAATGCTTTTGTAGGTTCTATAAACTGCTCGTGCATAGGCTTTAATGTCGTTTGGTATCGATTGATTACTTCGTGCATATCACGACCACGTTCAGCAATATCGCGTCTCATACGACGGATTAATCGTTCGTCAGAATCAGCGTGAACGTATATTTTTACATCAAATAAATCTCTTAATTCTGGATTTGCCAAAATTAAAATACCTTCCACAATCATCACTTTTCGGGGATGTGTAAAAACGGTATCGTCAGTTCTATTGTGCGTTACAAAGGAATAAACGGGTTGATTGATGTTGTTTCCTTCTTTCAATGCTTTAAGATGAGTAACCAATAATTCGAAATCAATAGCCCGCGGATGATCAAAATTGATGAGTGCTCTTTCATCAAATGAAAGTCCGTGGTTTTCTTTGTAATACGAGTCTTGTGAAATAATACCTACTTCTGTCTCCGGTAATTCATTCATAATCTGATGAACTACGGTTGTTTTTCCGCTTCCTGTTCCACCTGCAATTCCTATAATGAGCATAAAAGATATATTATTTATTTATCAAAGCAAAAATAGGAATTTAATTGCGAGTGGTTTTTGTTTTTTGAGGAAATGTTGCTAATTTAATATATTTATTGCGTGTCATTAATTAGCATTTTTTTCTATCTTTAGTTTTCTAAAAATAGAAGCATTTTGTACTCACAAATCAATAGAAATATCAGTCGTTATGTGGCTTTTGAACCGAAAGAAATGGAAATTTTCAATTCTTTATTGGAATATAAAACCGTTCCTAAAAAAACGATTCTGCTTCATGAAGGCGAAATGTGCAACTTTGAAGCATTTGTTATCAAGGGTTGTGTCAGGAAATATTATATTGATGCCAATGGTTTCGAAGTCATTCTTCAATTTGCCATTGAAAATGCTTGGATAAGCGATATTTCTTTTAGTATTTATGAAGATAAACCGAGTCGTGTGTTTATCGAGACATTGGAAGATTGTGAGTTTTTCATGTTTAGTCCTGAGACAAAAGAAACTTTATTTGCCAAAGCACCCAAGTTTGAAAGAGCTTTCCGAATATTAATGCAACGCAATCTAGCAGTTACTCAGGATCGCTTATTCAATACCATTTCTAAAACGGCCACCGAGAAATATTTAGAGTTTCTGGAACATTATCCTACACTTTCACAACGCGTCGCCCAGCATTACATTGCTTCTTATCTTGGTATTTCTGCTGAGTTTTTAAGCAAAGTAAGAACCAAAATTGCCAAACTCTAAATTCTCGTTATTTTTCATTTCTTGTCCTAGTTCAATGCAGGCGCTTTTTTTTTGACGCAACTTTGCATCATACTATTAAAGAAAAGAACAATGGAAAATACAGATAAAATTAAAGACGGAGTTATCACTCATTCAGTTTTACACAAAGCCAATACTCGTGGTCACGCCAATCACGGTTGGTTGGAATCCTACCATACTTTTAGCTTTGCTAATTATCACAATCCGGAACGAACTAATTTTGGTGTTTTAAGAGTTTTGAATGACGACAGAGTAAATCAAGGAATGGGTTTTGGGAAACATCCTCATGATAATATGGAAATTATTTCTATTCCGCTCGAAGGTGATTTAGAACACCAAGACAGTATGGGAAATACTACCGTAATCAAAGAAGGAGATATTCAGGTTATGAGTGCCGGTACTGGGATTTTTCACAGCGAATACAACAAGAATAAAGACCAGTTGGTGAAATTTTTACAGATTTGGATTTATCCGAATCAAAAAAATGTAACCCCGCGTTATGATCAGGTTACTTTGAACTTAAAGGATCGTCATAATAAATTACAACAAATTTTATCTCCAAATCCTGAAGACGAAGGTGTTTGGGTTCATCAGGATGCTTGGTTTCATATTGGGAAATTTGACAAGGATTTTTCTACTTCTTATCAATTGAAAAAACCAGGAAATGGAATTTATGCTTTTGTTTTGAAAGGTGATTTCACAATAGGGAGCATCGTTCTAAATGAACGTGACGGATTAGGAATTTGGGATACCGAGACAATTTCAATCACTGCAAATTCTGTGGATGCCGAAATCCTTTTGATGGAAGTACCAATGAAATTGTAATCAGATAAATAAAAGAAATAATTAATATTAAAAAATACTACTATGTCAACAACAAAATGGGCAATAGACCCAACACATTCAGAAATTGGTTTTAAAGTAAAACACATGATGTTTACTACTATTTCAGGGAAATTTTCAAAATTTGAGGCTTCAATTGAATCAGAAGATACTGATTTTGAAAATGCAAAAATTGAATTTACCGGAGCAATCGATTCCATATCTACCGGAAATACTGATAGAGATACCCATTTATTAAGTCCTGACTTTTTTGATGCAGCGCAGTTTCCAGAAATTAAATTCTCAGCGACTTCATTTACCAAAGTTAATGAGGGCGAATATGAATTGGTTGGAGATTTAACCATGCATGGCGTTACAAAATCAGTAAAACTGGCAGCAGAATTTAGTGGATTAATGAAAGATCCATGGGGGAATACAAAATTAGCTTTCTCATTAGAAGGAAAAATCAATAGAAAAGATTGGGGACTAAATTGGAATTCAGCACTTGAAACTGGCGGAGTTTTAGTGGGTGAAGAAGTTCGATTGAATATAGAATTGCAATTTATAAAATTATAATTTTCACAAGAACTGAAATAGCAATCTCAAAAGATTATAATCTTTGAGGTTGCTGTTTTATAAAAGTTGAATTATGGAAACTACCAATATTCTTTACATAGGAAGACATATCGAAATTTTGGCAATTGTTGTCCGACTCATTAATTCTAATGAAAATTGGAATGGAGTAGGTGTCATGAATGATGAGGAGGCAAAGGAAATTTTTTGTCAAAAAGAGTTTTCACTGGTATTATTGGGTTCCGGAATTAAGAAAGAAAGTGAAATCAATTTGTGTGCTTTTTTTAAAAAGCAGAATCCCAATATAATTGTTGTACAGCATTATGGCGGAGGAAGTGGTTTGTTGAAAAGCGAAATTTTGGTTGCTTTGGAAAATAATAAAAATTAGCAGAAACAAAAAAGAGAGTCATTTATTGACTATCTTTTTTATTTAAAACTATTATTTGTTCTTTTTTGCTTTAATCATCATTTCCAACTGATCCCAAAGTTCTTCGGGAATAGCTTCCAGAATATTAAATTGTCCGGCGCCTTTGAGCCATTCGCCTCCATCAATAACAACAACTTCACCATTTACATAAGCCGAAAAATCAGAAACTAAATAAGCCGCTAAATTGGCTAATTCCTGATGGTCTCCCACGCGTTTTAACGGCACTTTTTTTGCCATATCAAACTTTTCGGCTAAATCTCCTGGCAATAATCTGTCCCAAGCCCCTTTGGTCGGGAATGGTCCCGGAGCAATCGCATTAGAGCGAATCCCGTACTTAGCCCATTCTACAGCAAGACTTCGTGTCATGGCCAAAACTCCAGCTTTTGCAGTAGCACTTGGCACCACATAAGCGGAACCAGTCCATGCATAAGTCGTTACGATATTTAAGATGGTAGATGATTTTTGTTTAGTGTCAATCCAATGTTTTCCAAAAGCAAGAGTACAGTTTTTTGTTCCTTTTAAAACAATATCAATTACGGTATCAAAAGCATTTGCAGATAATCTTTCTGTTGGTGAAATGAAATTTCCGGCAGCATTATTAAGTAAAACATCAACTTTACCAAAAGCTTTCAAAACTTCTTGTAACATGTTTTCGACTTCTTCATAATGACGCACATCACATTGAATAGGAAGACAAGTTCCGCCCGTTTCTGTTTCCAGTTCTGTAGCAGTATTTTTTAGTTTTTCTAAATCTCTGGATGTAATGGCAACTTGCGCCCCCAATTCCAAAAAATATTTAGTCATTGCTTTTCCTAAACCGCTTCCGCCACCAGTTACGACAATTACTTTGCCTTTTAGGGCATCATCCCGTAACATTTTATCTGTATAACTCATGTTTTGATATTTTTTTATTGTAAATATAATAAAATTAAATAGTATGCATGCATAATAAAAAAATAAAATTGATGCTTTTAAATCGCACACAATCTTTTAGCGGCTTCTTCCAATGTAGTATTGTCTTTGGCAAAACAAAAACGAATTAATTTCAAGTCTTTCCCATCGGCATAAAAAGTAGAAATAGGAATAGCGGCCACACCATGCTCAACGATTAGCCGTTTGCAAAAATCAACATCATTTTCATTTGAAATAGCAACATAGGAAGCAACCTGAAAATAAGTTCCTTCACAAGGCATGAGTTTGAAACGACTGTCTTTTAATAATTGTCTAAAATAATCTCGTTTTTCCTGATAGAATTTTCCAATTTCATCTACAGAAACTAAGTCTAAATAGTCACTAATAGCAACTTGACATATACTATTTACACTGAAAACTAAAAACTGATGCACTTTTTTGATTTCTTTCATTAAATATTCGGGTGCTACCAAATAACCAATTTTCCATCCGGTAACATGGAACGATTTTCCAAAAGAGGAAATCATCACGCAACGATTGAGTAATTTTTCCCGAGTATGAGCTGAAATATGCTTTTCTTCGAAAGTGATGTATTCGTATACTTCATCAGATAGGACTAAAATGTCAGGATGTTTTTCCAATAGAATTTCTAATGATTCAAAATCAGATTTTGCTAAAATTTTACCTGTTGGATTATGCGGATTGTTAATGATAATCATTTTCGTTTTTGGAGTACAGGCTTTTTCTATAATTTCCCAATTTGGAGTATAGTCATCATTTAAAGCTACCCGAATCGGATTTGCATTGCAAAGTAAAACAGGTGCTTCATAACAATCATAACTTGGATCTAAAATAAGAACTTCATCATTAGTTTTTATTAAAGCTAATATTGTGGTGAAGATAGCTTGAGTAGCTCCAGCGGTTACTAATAGTTCAGTATCAGCTTGAAGGATTCTATCGTATGATTTTTTGACAAGTGTTACTATTTTTGATAATAGTGGCGGATAACCTGACATTGGGGTGTATTGATGTACATTTTCTTTGGTAAGTTTGGCAACAATGCTTGTTAATCTTTCATCGACAGGAAAATTTGGAAACCCTTGAGAAAGATTGATTGCGTTATGTTCAGCGGCCATTTTTGACATTACTGTAAAAATACTGGTGCTGATATTTGGAAGTTTACTCATAAAATAATTTCATTTATTACTCGATAAATATAATTGGTTTAATGGTGATTTTTGTTTTTTTAAGATTAAAATTTTCAAAAATAAATAGTTCTCTAAAGGCAAAAAAAAAGCTATCCGAATGATAGCCTTTAATTTATAGTGGTTTTCGATTACATTCCTTTTACAATATCCCCATTTGCATTAACAACTAATTTACGAACGTCATTGTCTTTTTTTATTCGGAGATTATATTCTTTTTTAACGATATCACCTTCTTTTTGGGTATATAAATATTTGTCATTTACAATTTGCCACCCAGGAAAAGCTTTATAAACAGAATAAATTACACTACTTGGGAGTCTTACGTTTTTGTAGTTTTCAACAACCCGAGTCAATTTTCCATTTTCATTATAAGTTGCATTCAATGATCCATTTTTGGTTTCCATAATTACTAAATAGTTTTCATATCCTTCATAATCTTTCCCCAAATCATAAGCTATAAATTTTTCTTCTAAAGCTCTTACACCTTTATCCGGATTTTTATCTGGTAGATAAATCGAGAAGTCTTTTCCAGCACTTTTAATTACAACTCCTGGTAATTCTTCCATCCTTATATTTCCATCCATATCTTGCGAATATGATGTAATAGTCATGCTTAAAAAAAGCACAACAATAATAAATGATTTCATGATGTTTAGTTTTTAAATTATATTTAAGTCAAGCCAATAGCTATGATTAAAATAAATTTACTAAGGCTTATCATTTTCTTCCCCTTTTTGTTTTTTATTTATTTAAATCATTATAATTCAAAACATTAGTGGTTATATTTTTTGAATATTAAGTCAAAAAATTATATTGGGGACTAGTAAAGTTAGTGTTTTTTTGAAAATTATGCAGTTAACTTTTTCTATAAATAAAGTTAATATAAGTGGAAATTCTGTGTCTATTTTTAGGAAGAAAATCCACTTGTAGCTATAAATAAAAAGCGGGGAATTGTTGTTTTTTGTCTAATGAAAAGTAATCGTTCAACAAGGAACATTTCATAGATTTATTTATTATTTAATCAGTCGCCACTAGGGTATGATACAATCTTAGAAGAATTATTGTAAGCAGAAGTATTTTAAAATTCAGAATTAACTGTTACATTTTATGAATGATAAAAATAGTAGGACGATTGTGTAAATCTACCTGGGTTTTTTTCCAGTCAGAAGCGCGCATAGTTTTGATATATTCTGTTGGTAAAGTTATATCCGTTGCGATACAAAGATAGGTTGCAGGATTTAAGGCTTGTAAAATATCCTCCAACATTTTATTATTTCTATAAGGTGTTTCTATAAAAAGTTGAGATTGGTTTTTATCTTGAGATAATTTTTCCAAGTTTTTTAGAGCCGTTTTCTTTTCTCCTTTTTCAATGGGCAAATACCCATTAAATGTAAAACTTTGTCCATTCATTCCAGATGCCATCATCGCCAAAAGAATAGAGGAAGGTCCTACGAGTGGAATAACTTGTATTCCTTTTTCATGTGCCAATTTTACAATTACAGCGCCAGGATCAGCAACGCCGGGACAACCTGCCTCACTCATTAATCCTACATTTTTCCCTTCTAATAAAGGTTTGATAAAATCTAAGTGCTCTTTGGTTTCAGTATGTTTGTTTAAAACAAAAAGTTTCAGCTCCGATTGTTTCTTTTCAGGACTAACTCCTTTGATGGATTTTCGGGCAGTTTTTTCGTTTTCAACGATATAATAATCAATAAAATCAATACTTCTCTTTATGGTTTGAGGTAAAACATCCATTGGGTTGCAATCTCCCATTGTCGTTGGTATTAAATAGAGTTTTCCTAGACTGGTGTTTGATTGCATTGGAATTGTTTTGTGGTTCAAAAGTAAATTTTATATCGTATTTTTTGGTAAAATAGAGTTTTTTTAATTGTAATAAAAAAAAGGTTATTGATGTTTTTCTATTAATTTCTTTGAAATTACATCGCAAACTTCATCTAGCATATTGTAAACGATTTCAAATCCATTTGGTAAACCAAAATAAGGATCTGGGACATCTACATTTTCGTTTGGAAATAAATCATTCAAAATAAGATGTACTTTCTCTTTATGATCTTGATTTTTGGCAAGCTCAATCACATCTCTATAATTAGAGTTGTCCATCACATAAATGTAATCAAAAGCATCAAAATCATTCGTGCTGAATTGACGTCCTTTTTGATTTGAAATGGTGATTTTATTTTTTTTTGCAACAGCAATAGAACGATCATCCGGTGAATGGCCAATGTGCCATGAACCTGTTCCTGCTGAATCAACTGTAAATTTACTTTTTGGGAGTTTTGATGCTAATATACCTTCGGCTAAGGGCGACCGACAAATATTTCCTAAACAAACCATTAAAATTTTTATGGACATGATGCTTTTATAGCGTTAATTTTTTATTGATATCTTCAACAAATTTTTTGAATTGTTTGTCAGTAGCAACTAAATTGTCAACGGTTTTGCAAGCGTGTAATACTGTAGCGTGATCTCTGTCTCCTATTTGTGAACCAATGTTCGCCAAAGATGCTTTTGTGAATTTTTTAGCAAAAAACATTGCCAATTGCCTCGCTTGTACAACATGCCTCTTCCGAGTTTTTGATTGTAGTGTTTCTAAATCCAATTGGAAATAATCGGAAACAATTTTTTGAATGTAATCGATAGAAATTTCGCGTTTTACATTTTTTACAAATTTTTCAACAACACTTTTAGCCAGTTCTAAAGTAACTTCTTTTTTATTGAATGATGATTGTGCAATCAAGGAAATAATGGCTCCTTCTAATTCTCTTACATTTGATTTGATGTTTCTTGCAACGTATTCTATTATTTCTTCAGGTATTTCTACACCATCTCTATACAATATATTTTTAAGGATAGAAATTCTGGTTTCATAATCCGGTTGGTGCAATTCTGCAGACAATCCCCATTTGAAACGAGATAATAAACGTTGTTCAATATCTTGCATGTCAACCGGTGCCTTATCTGATGTCAAGATTACCTGTTTCCCGTTTTGGTGCAAATAATTGAAAATATGGAAAAATACATCTTGAGTTCCTGATTTTCCAGAAAGGAATTGAACGTCATCAATAATTAAGACATCAATTAATTGATAGAAGTGTATGAAATCATTTCGGTTATTTTTCTTTACCGAGTCGATATATTGTTGTGTGAAAATTTCAGCAGAGATGTATAAAACTGTTTTTTCTGGGTATTTATCTTTTATTTCTACACCAATAGCATGTGCTAAGTGTGTTTTTCCAAGACCAACTCCTCCAAAAATTAATAGCGGATTAAATGAAGTTCCTCCAGGTTTATTGGCGACAGCCATACCGGCGGAACGTGCTAATCTATTAGAATCCCCTTCCAGAAAATTATCAAAACTGTAATTTGCATTAAGTTGAGATTCAATTTTTAAATTTCTGATTCCTGGGATTACAAATGGATTTTTTAACTCCGGGTTTAAGTTTTTAAAAGGAGCATCAACTTCTTGCGGTTTCATGGGTACTCTATTGGCACTTGGCAATTGTTCCGTAAACGGTTGTTTGTTGCCATAAGTGTTTTCCATTCTGATTTTATAGAGTAACTTTGCGTTTTTTCCAAGTTCTTTGGTAAGCGCCACTTTTAATAATTTCACATAGTGTTCTTCTAACCATTCGTAGAAAAATTTACTTGGAACTTGAATATATAATGCGTTATCGGTAAGTTCAACTGATTTGATTGGTTCGAACCAAGTTTTGTAAGCTTGATCCTGAATGTTGTCTTTTATGAAAGACAGACAGTTTTCCCATACTGATTGAGCAGTTTTGTTCATATATTCTGTTAAATTATTTTTATTGGTAATTATTATCTTACTAAAAAAAGTGTGAAATTTTATTCTTTTTCGGGGTAACAAATATGTGAACAAATTTCTGTAAAAAAAAATATATTGGGTAATAATTTTACAAATTATTGTCGTAAGGAGCTTTTTAAATTTTAAATTTTTAATACATAATTAATGAAAGATCATCAAATTCAAGTTCGCGTACGCTACTCAGAAACTGACCAAATGGGAGTGGTTTATCATGGGAATTATGTTCCCTATTTTGAGATAGGAAGAGTGGAATGGCTTAGAAACAAAGGGATTTCGTATAAAAGCATGGAAGAAAGTGGTATTGCGTTGCCAATTGTTTCCATGAATATAAATTATAAAAAATCAGCTCGCTATGATGAGTTGCTTACCGTTCATACCACTTTCAAAAGTCAGAGTTCTGTGAAGATTGAATTTGATTGCGCTATTTATAATGAGTCTGATGAGTTATTAACAACTGCTCAATTTATTTTGGTTTTTCTGTCCTTAAAAACGGGTCGTCCAACAGCTCCTCCAGGTTATATTTTAGAATTGTTAAAAACGATAGAATAAATTATAAAAACAGCAATTTCGAATAGTAATTAGAGTCGTTTTATATCGATTTCAAACATCAGATTAAAAATGTCGAATACCATTTCGGCATTTTTTTTTCTTGTTTTTATTTCGATTTTCCCTATCGGAAGCCCTGAATCTTCATTTATTTTCATTTCTTGAGTTACAATCTCTAATTTTTTTTCCTTAATTACGCGCATCACTTTGTTCATGTTTTTGTAATCAAATGTGATTGAATAATGAATATTTATGGTTTTTTCGACTATTTCGCAAGTTTCAAGAACCATTTGGGCGGTAGCCTTGTAAGCTGAGATTAATCCGCCAACACCTAGTTTTACGCCTCCAAAAATCCGAACCACCACAATTAGTACATTAGTTACAGAAAATGACTGTATTTGTCCGTAAATAGGTGTGCCTGCAGTGTTGCTGGGTTCTCCATCATCATTAGCTCTGTAAGTTATGGTGTCAGCACCTATTTGGTAAGCATAACAAAAATGCCCTGCGTTAGGATGTTGTTTTCGTAAAATTTCGATTAGTGGTTTTACTTCATCTTCCGATTGAATGGGGTAGGCGTAACCAAAGAATTTGCTGTTTTTTTCTTTGAATAATACTTCTGAAGAGGGAAATTCAATGGTGTTGTAAGTGTCTTTAAATTCCAAAAGGTACTTTTCTAAATTATTTTTTTGTCAAATAAATCAACGATATCTTCTTTTCCAACTTGTAAATTCCAAACTTGAAATCCTAATGCAAGTGCTGCGTCAGTATTTTCTTTTTTATCGTCAATGAATAAAGTGCGTTTAGGAGCTAAATCGTGCTTGTTTGCTAGGTAATTAAAAATTTCAGGATTGGGTTTTCTCATTTCTACTTCAAATGAAAAATAGACTTTTTCAAAACATTGATAGAAATCACTGTAAAATGAAATCCCATTTTTTTGTTCGAAAGTTTCTATGTGAATAGAATCAGTATTTGACAATAGAAATAAGCGGTATTTTTTGGAAAGCATTTGAAGGAATTCCAGTCTGTATAATGGAAAATCAAGAAGAATGGCATTCCAAGCCTCCAGGATTTCATTTATAGAAGCATTTGGTACATGTTTTTGAATACCAAGAAGAAAATTTTCACGTGAAATTTGACCTGTTTCAAACTGAGTGTTTAAATAGTCTAAATCTTCATTCCATTCTGACAGGCCTAATTTTTGTAAGGCATTCATTGTGGCTTGTTTATCTAAATTGATAAATATATCCCCAAAATCAAATATAATAGTATTAATCATGGTTTCTAGAAATTATAAGTTCATCATTGCCAATCGAATATTTTTCGAACGGTTTTTTATCTAGTATTGGGGCTTTTGTTCCTGCAGTAAATTGTAGGTTTCCAACAAATATTCTTGCTTCATCCCAAAGATTTTCATCAATAAAAGTCTGTAGGGTTTGTTTACCTCCTTCAATAATAACCGACTGAATTTGATGATTGTAAAGCACTTCTATTATTTGGACTGCTATATTTTGATTAAAATCGATTACTTCAAAGATAGTGTTTTCTTTTTTAATTGTTGTTTTCAATTTAGAAAATACGATAGTCTTAGTCTCATTGTCAAATATATGACTGTCCTCTGGAATACGATTATTTTGATCTATAATCAATCGAATTGGGTTGTTTCCATACCAATCCCGTGCGTTTAGTTTTGGATTGTCATCAATCACGGTTTGCGTTCCCACTAAAATTGCTTGCTCTTCAGTTCGCCATTTGTGTACTAATTGCCTTGAATAAACATTGGTAATCCAAACTGGTTTTTTTTCAGTGTCATTCTGAGTTTTTCGAAGAATCTCCTCAGGTGCAATAAAACCATCCTGACTTTCGGCCCATTTCAAAATGATGTAGGGTCTTTTCTTTTCGTGAAAAGTAAAAAAGCGTTTGTTCAGTTCATGACATTCCGCTTCCAGAATACCAACCGTAACCTGTATTCCAGCTTCAATAAGTTTTTTGATTCCGTTTCCAGCCACTTTTACATTAGGGTCAATAGTGCCAATAACTACATTTGGAATCTTGTTTTTGATAATTAAATCGCAGCAAGGGGGCGTTTTTCCAAAATGACTACAGGGTTCTAAACTTACATAAATAGTCGCTTTTTTTAATAACGATTTATCTTTTACAGAATTCACGGCATTTACTTCGGCGTGCGGTTCTCCAGCTTTTTTATGCCAGCCTTCGCCAATGATTGTATCGTTATAAACAATTACACTGCCTACTAAAGGATTCGGATAGGTTGTTCCTAAACCATTTTTGGCTAACTCAATGCATCGCTTTATATATTTTTCATGTATTTTCACATTACAAAAGTAGTAATTTTTGAGTTTAGCCCCGAAACTTCGGGATTAGTTTTGAAACTTTCGAAAATAACAATAAACAATTTCTACTTTTGTAGGTAAAATTAGAATGGAGTAAAAATGGAAGACTACAGCATTAGAAAAATAAAAAAAGAAGACAATCAAGCGGTTGCACAATTGATACGAGCGGTTTTTGATGAATTGAACATTCCAAAGATAGGAACTGCCTATGAAGATCCTTATTTAGATTTAATGTTTGAAGAGTATAATAAGCCTAAATCTGTTTATTATGTTGTTGAAAAGAACGGAAAAATCATTGGTTCTGCAGGAGTAGCGCCACTTGAAAATGAAGCGGAAACTATTTGTGAATTGCAAAAAATGTACTTTTTGCCAGAAACTCGAGGTCTTGGAATTGGCAGCAAAATGATGGCCATTTGTTTGCAAAGCGCGAAGGATTTTGGTTTTGAGAAATGTTACCTCGAAACGATGCCATTTATGCATGATGCCCAGAAGTTATACAAAAAAGTAGGTTTCGAATACATTTGTTCCCCAATGGGAAGTACTGGTCATACCAGTTGTCCAGTTTGGATGTTGAAAGAATTATAAGTTTTGAATTGATAGCATTAATTCATAGAACCGATTCCCTAATAAAATGAAAATAAAAGAATACAGAACTCAATTTATTGACGCGCTTACTCCAATTTACGATGCCGGTGAAGCGGAGAGTTTTTTCTATTTAATTTTAGAAGAAAAAAAGCAGTTGAAAAGAATTGACTTGGCGTTGCATCCTGATTTGGATTTTTCGGAAGAGGAAATTGTGGTTTGGAATTCTATTTTGGAACAATTGCAACAAGAAATTCCAATACAGTATTTATTAGGTAAAACCAGTTTTTATGGATTGGATTTTGAAGTCAATGAAAACGTTTTGATTCCAAGACCGGAAACCGAAGAATTAGTTGAATGGGTTTTATCTAATAATCTAATAATCCAAAAGTCTAAAAATCTAAAGATTTTAGATATTGGAACAGGAAGTGGTTGTATTGCTATTTCATTGGCTAAAAATATTCCTAATGCCCAAGTTTTTGCTATTGATATTTCTCAAAAAGCTTTGGCCACAGCCCAAAAAAATGCCCAAATCAATACCGTAAACGTTACTTTTATAAATCAAAATATTCTTGAAACCGAAGATTTGCAACAGCAATTTGATATTATCGTTTCGAATCCTCCGTATGTTCGGAATCTTGAAAAAGAGGAAATTAAGAAAAATGTTTTGGACTATGAACCGCATTTGGCTCTTTTTGTCGAAGATAATGATGCCTTGATTTTTTATAAAAAAATAGCTGAATTGGCTCAGAAAAATCTTGTGCCAAACGGACAATTATATTTTGAAATCAACCAGTATTTAGGAAAAGAAATGGTAGAGTTGCTCGAAAAAATGAACTTCGCAGCTATTGAATTACGCAAGGATATTTATGGAAATGACAGAATGATGAAAAGTACGATTTGAGATATACGAAATACGAATTTGAAAGGAAATCAATTATTAAAGCTTAATTTCAAATTCGTATTTCTAATATCGTAAATCAAAAATTACTCATATCGCAATGCCTCAATCGGATCGAGTCTAGCTGCTTTTACAGCGGGATATAAACCGGAAACGATTGCTACAATAAAACTGGTTATAAACGCAGCCATAATGGCGCCCCACGGAATTACAAACACAAAACTCATAGCAGTAGCGATTCCAAAACCAATCAGGATTCCAAAAATAATTCCTACCAATCCACCTAATTGCCCAATAAGTAAGGTTTCAATAAAAAATTGAAAAGCAATCGTGGTTTTTTTTGCTCCCAATGCTTTTCGAACCCCAATTTCCCTAGTACGTTCCGTCACCGAAACAATCATGATATTCATCAAAGCGATGGAAGATCCAAGAACGGTGATAATACCAATTAGCCAAGAAGCAAGCCCCAGATATTTAGTGATTCCAAGGATTCTATTGATAAGATCATCACTGCGAACAACACCAAAATTATTGTCTTTTATGGGACTTAATTTGCGTACCCTACGCATCGTGCTAGTGGCATTATCAATGGCTTGGTCCAATAATTCTTTCTTAGAAACCATGATGCTCATGGTATAATTGATATTAGGAGCAGTAAAAAGAGAACGAGCGACTTGAATTGGGATTAAAACCCGTAAATCTTGGCTATTTCCAAACGTGGATCCCTTTTCTTTTAACACTCCAATGACTTTAAATCGGGCGCCACGAATCGAAATTATTTTATCAATTGGATTCACGTCTTTCAATAACCCTTTCTCAAAATCAGAACCTACAATACATACATACGCATTGTTATCGATGTCAAAACCGGTAAAATTTCGTCCAGCGCTGGTTTCTAAACCGGAATTGGTAATAAAATGTTCATCAACGCCAACAATTGAATTTTCGGGATCCGTTTTAATGGCTCCGAATTTAACTTCCGCAGCTGATGTAGCTGTAAAGGAAAGCGAAGTTTCAGTGAAAGGATATTTATATTTGTTTTTGAAAGCGACAGCTTCCGGATAGGAAATAATCGGATTTATAATTTCACGTTCCTGTCCGCCGCGGTTTCGGACTTCGTTTTCATATTGATTAATATTAAAAGTATTCGCTCCCATCGAAGCAAAATCAGTCGAAATTGTGTTTTCTAGAGCAGAAACTACAGTCAGAATCCCAACCAAAGCAGTTATTCCAATCGCAATAATCAGTACCGTAAGTATAGTTCGCAACAATTGTGTTCTGATAGAACCAAAGGCAATTCGGATATTTTCTTTGAATAATTTTAGCATCATACGAGTTTGACACGAAAATACAATTTTTGTTACAAATTTTCTTTTCAAAAATTCTAATTTATTTTCAGGAGCTATTTCCAGCTTTCCGCTATAATCTGTCAGTAAAAATAATTTGTTTTCAATTGCCTAAAAGGAGCTTCCTTTGGTCGCTCTTTCAGGCAAGAAAACAATATTATTTTTCACTTCCCTATTTTCGCTGTAATCTGGACTAGGCATCGGGTAATAAAATGCGAAAATTTGTAAACAGATTTATTTTAAAAATAAGATATTTGCAAAGAATTAGAATTTGGAGTTTTTCAACAATTCCTAAATCTGAAAATCTAAAAATCCAATAATCAAAAAATGGCATCAAAACCGAGCATTCCAAAAGGGACTAGAGATTTCTCACCAACTGAGGTGGCAAAACGTCAATATATCATTCAGATTATAAAAAGTAATTTCGAGAAATTTGGGTTCCAACCTATTGAAACACCTTCATTTGAAAACTCCGAAACCTTAATGGGGAAATACGGAGAAGAAGGCGATCGTTTGATTTTCAAAATATTAAATTCAGGAGATTATTTGGCCAAAGCCAATGCCACTCATTTAGAAAATAAAGACAGTACTAAATTAACGTCAAGTATTTCTGAGAAAGCTTTGCGTTATGATTTAACGGTGCCGTTTGCTCGTTATGTAGTACAACATCAAAATGAAATTGAATTTCCATTCAAAAGATACCAAATCCAACCGGTTTGGCGTGCTGACCGTCCACAAAAAGGACGTTTCAGAGAATTTTTTCAATGTGATGCTGATGTGGTGGGTTCTAAATCCTTGTGGCAGGAAGTAGAATTGGTTCAATTATATGACACTGTTTTTACGACTTTGGGTTTAGAAGGTGTAACTATAAAAATCAATAACAGAAAAATTTTATCAGGGATTGCAGAAGTAATTGGCGCATCAGATAAATTAATAGATTTTACGGTAGCGTTGGATAAACTTGATAAAATAGGTGAGGATGGCGTGAAAAAAGAAATGATGGAGAAAGGCATTTCGGAAGAAGCTATTGAAAAGGTACAGCCGTTATTCAATTTCATAGGAACTATTTCTGAGAAAATAAACCAACTTTCAGTTTTGCTTGCAGAATCCAATGAAGGAATGAAAGGGGTTGAGGAGTTGCGTTTTATTTGTGACAACGTGATGAAATTGGGATTGAATACTTCTATTTTAGATTTAGATGTGACGCTGGCAAGAGGTTTGAATTATTATACAGGAGCTATTTTTGAAGTGGCTCCGCCAAAATCAGTTGCCATGGGATCCATCGGCGGCGGTGGAAGATATGATGATTTGACGGGAATTTTTGGACTCAAAAACATGAGCGGTGTTGGAATTTCTTTTGGATTGGACCGAATTTATTTGGTTATCGAAGAGTTGAATTTGTTTCCTGAAACCGTAACGGCAACTTCTAAAGCGTTGTTTATTAATTATGGCGATACAGAAGCATTTTATGGATTACAAGCCATACAAAAATTAAGAGCTTCCGGAATAAAAGTAGAATTGTATCCTGATAATGCGAAGGTGGCCAAACAGTTTCAACATGCGGATAAACGAGGCATTCCTTTTGCAGTAATTGTAGGAGCGCAAGAAATGGAATCTAATTCTTTTTCGCTTAAAAATTTAGTGACAGGGGAGCAGGTTTTACTGGATTTTGAAGGTCTGAAAAAGGCACTTTCATAAGTGATATTTAAAGCATAAAAAAAGCTTCGTTTTATTAAACGAAGCTTTTTTTAATATAGGGTAATATGAATTAATAATTTTTTAGTGGGCAACCTTTTGTGTTTTCTTCAAAAAAACATTAACAAATTTATGTAATCTTTATCGATATAGTCTTAAAATTATATTAAAATTTCACTGTGATTTATTAAAAATATTTCACTGAAATGAATTAAAAATAAAAGAGTGTTTCAATATTAAGGTGACAATTTGACATTTTATAAGATTTGGCAGTACTTTTGCAATCCAAAGAAAAGAATAAAAAATGAAGTTTAAGAATTTTTTTAAAAACACAAGTAATATGACTACTGAAAATACAGAAATCGATCAAGAAATAGATGACCTAACATTAGAACAAAATGCGAATGGTGAGCAGCTTATTGTTGAGGAATTAGGTGTTGAAGAACAATTAACTCAAGACTTAGCCAAAGAAAAAGATAAGTATTTACGATTATTTGCTGAATTTGAAAATTACAAAAGAAGAACTTCAAAAGAACGTATTGAGTTGTTTAAAACAGCAAATCAGGAAGTTTTACTTGCTATGTTGCCTGTTTTAGATGATTTTGACAGAGCTATTGTGGAAATAAGCAAATCCGAAGATGAAATTTTATTGAAAGGAGTAGAGCTTATTCATGAAAAATTAAAAAATACATTAGTTTCTAAAGGATTAGAACAAGTTGAGGTTAAAGCTGGAGATGCTTTTGATGCAGATTTTGCTGAAGCAATAACTCAAATTCCTGCACCATCAGACAAGATGAAAGGTAAAATTGTCGATGTTCTTGAAAAAGGATATAAATTGGGAGATAAAATCATTCGTTTTCCAAAAGTTGTTATCGGTCAATAATAACAACAATACGCAATACGCCTCAAATTTAAAGAAACATGAAAAAAGATTTTTACGAAATATTAGGCATTTCAAAGAATGCTGATGCTGCCGAAATTAAAAAAGGATATAGAAAACAAGCGATAGCACACCATCCTGACAAAAATCCTGGAGACAAATCGGCAGAAGAAAAATTTAAATTAGCAGCCGAGGCTTATGAAATACTAAGTGATCCTCAGAAAAAAGCTAAATATGATCAATACGGTCATCAAGCTTTTGATGGTTCTGGAGGTTTTGGCGGAGGTGGTCACGGTGGAATGAATATGGACGACATTTTCAGCCAGTTTGGGGATATTTTCGGAGGCGGCTTTGGTGGTTTCGGAGGCGGTGGAGGCGGCGGAGTTCGTCGTTCTAAAGGAAGCAACCTTCGTATCAAAGTAAAATTGACATTGGAAGAAATTGCCAATGGTGTGGAGAAAAAAGTAAAAGTAAAACGTAAGGTTCAAGCACCTGGAGTTAGCTATAAAACATGTTCTACCTGTAACGGTCAAGGACAGGTAATGCGAGTTACCAATACAATTTTGGGAAGAATGCAATCTGCTTCTACATGTCCTACTTGTAATGGTTCAGGTCAAATTTTAGATAAAAAACCAGCAAATGCGGATTCACAAGGAATGATTCTTGAAGATGAAACGGTTTCAATAAAAATACCTGCAGGTGTAGTTGATGGAATGCAATTAAAAGTTTCCAATAAAGGAAATGATGCTCCGGGAAATAGTATTCCTGGGGATTTAATTGTTGCAATCGAAGAAATCGAGCATGAATTTTTGAAACGTGAAGGGGAGAATTTACATTATGACTTATACATCAGTTTTGCTGAAGCCGTATTAGGAATTTCTAAAGATATCGAAGCCATAAACGGAAAAGTGAGAATTAAACTGGAAGAAGGAATTCAATCGGGTAAAATTCTAAGATTAAAAGGAAAAGGAATTCCAAGTTTAAATGGATATGGTAGTGGAGATTTACTGGTACATGTAAATGTTTGGACTCCAAAAACATTGAACAAAGACCAAAAACAATTTTTCGAAAAAAATCTTACGGATGAAAATTTTATCCCGAGTCCGGAAAAATCAGACAAATCATTTTTCGAGAAAGTAAAAGATATGTTTTCATAATAAAAAAGTATAGAGACGCGATTTATAACGTGTATTCTAAAAAAATATATTCCCCATCCTTGTTAAAATAAGGATGGGTTTTTTATGTAACAATTCTAAGTATTTCGGTACTAATTATTTACTTTTACACCAATTAAAAATGTAGCATGAGTAATATACTTGAAGTTAATAAAGTCGTCAAGCAATATGGTGATTATGTGGCGCTTAACGAGGTTTCATTAACTGTTCCAAAAGGAAGTATCTACGGACTTTTAGGCCCAAACGGAGCAGGAAAAACATCTCTTATCCGAATAATAAATCAAATTACATTACCTGATAGTGGCGAAATTATTTTGGACGGTGAAAAACTGCAACCCAAACATGTTCAATATATAGGTTATTTGCCTGAAGAAAGAGGATTGTACAACACGATGAAAGTGGGGGAGCAATGCTTGTATTTGGCTCAAATGAAAGGGCTTTCTAAGGCTGAAGCCAAGAAACAACTTGAATATTGGTTTGACAGATTAGAAATTCAAGGGTGGTGGAACAAGAAAATTCAGGAACTTTCTAAAGGAATGGCACAGAAAATTCAGTTTGTGGTGTGTGTGTTGCACAAGCCAAAACTGTTGATTTTTGATGAGCCGTTCTCTGGTTTTGATCCTGTAAATGCCAATATTATCAAAGATGAAATTCTGGCGTTGCGAGAAGAGGGAGCTACTATAATTTTCTCGACACACCGCATGGAAAGTGTAGAAGAATTATGTGATCATATTGCCCTGATTCATAAATCAAATAAACTGATTGAAGGAAAACTGGATGATGTCAAGAGACAATTTAAAACCAATAGTTTTGAAGTAGGCATTTTATCAGATAATGTAGAAAGTTTGATGTATGCTATTACACAAAAATTCACTGTTGGACCGGCTAATTTTAAATCGCTCAACAACGAATTAAAACTGGAAATTCAACTGGGAAACGCAACACCAAACGAGTTGTTGAATATCCTCACACAACAGGGGCAAGTGACACACTTTGTAGAAAAAATACCAAGTGTAAATGATATTTTTATACAAACAGTAACAGAAAAATAAAAAACAATAAGGAAATTCCAAATTCCAAAGTATTGGATTTTGGAATTTTAAAATTTGAAATTTGCGAAGCATGAGTATAATATCATTAATCATAAAAAGAGAATTTATTGCCAAAGTGCGCAATAAATCTTTTATTGTTATGACTTTTCTAAGTCCGTTACTATTTGTGGGGATAGCAGCGTTTGTGGGTTATTTAAGTTCCATGAAAGCCGACACCAAACGAATCGCCATTCATGATGAATCAGGTTTGTTTGCTAAGGAATTTACTTCTCAAAACGCTAAGAAAGGGGAATACAAATACCTCGATTTGTCTCAAATAGATTTAAAATTCTTGAAAGACAGTATCACAAACGAAAACTACGAAGGATTACTATACATTCCAAATGAAAGTAATTCTAAAGATTTCGAAAATAAAATTCAATTTATTTCGAACGAGAGTCCTAGTATTTCATTCATTGAAAGTGTCCAGGATGTAATTGCAAAGAAGTTAACCAAAACCAATTTAGAAAAAGCACATCTCGATACATTAGCGATAAAAAATGCAGAATCTAAAGTCAATATCAACTTAACAAAAGCCTCAGGCGAAGAGAGCGTAAAAGGACTTAACGAAATAAAAATCGGTATTGGTGGCGCTTTCGGGTATCTTATTATGATGTTCATTATCATTTACGGCAACATGGTGATGCGAAGCGTTATCGAAGAAAAAACGAACCGAATTGTTGAAATCATCATTTCCTCCGTAAAACCATTTCAATTGATGATGGGGAAAATTGTCGGGACTGCATTAGCAGGATTATTGCAATTCGTCATTTGGGCCGTTATTGGACTGTCTTTGATGTTTGCTGCGTCAATATTTTTTGGAGTAAATGTTGGGCCAACCGCTAGAATTTCACCCGAATTAATGCATACTGCCCAACAAGAATTTGCCGGAACCGCGCAAATGTATATCAAGGAATTATGGAATTTACCCATTGCAAGTATCCTGATTGGATTTGTAATTTATTTCATTGGGGGCTATTTTCTGTACAGTTCGTTTTATGCTGCAATTGGAGCGGCTGTAGATAATCAAACCGACTCACAACAATTTCTTTTACCTATCATTATGCCATTAATGTTGAGCGTTTACATAGGATTTTTCACTGTTATAAACGATCCGCACGGGACAATTGCAGTTGTTTTTTCAATGATTCCGCTTACTTCCCCAATCGTTATGCTCATGCGAATTCCGTTTGGCGTACCTTGGTGGCAAATCGCAATATCAATAACACTATTATTCGGCACTTTCTTTTCAGTGGTTTGGTTTGCCTCCAAAATATACCGAGTTGGAATACTCATGTACGGCAAAAAACCAACATGGAACGAATTATACCGATGGTTGAAATATTAATAACTTGGTTTGTTTCCGCTTCCGTTAAAATTTAATTAATTTATGGAGCTATTTCCCGCTTTCCGTTGCAATCTTTTTATTTTTAAAGAAAAAATAAAAAGGATTTCCACTTTAATCGGGGCTAAAAAAATAAAAATATGTCAAAAATACTAATCATTGAAGACGAGGCCGCTATTCGAAGAGTGCTTACAAAAATACTCTCCGAAGAAAACGACACCTATCAGGTAGAAGAAGCGGAAGATGGTGCTGCAGGTTTTGAAAAAATAAAAAACAACGATTACGATTTGGTTTTGTGCGATATCAAAATGCCAAAAATGGACGGTGTTGAGGTTTTGGAAGCGGTGAAAAAAATCAAACCCGAAATTCCTATGGTTATGATTTCTGGTCATGGCGATATGGAAACGGCAATCAATACGATGCGTTTGGGTGCATTTGATTACATTTCAAAACCACCAGATTTAAATCGATTATTGAATACGGTTCGAAATGCTTTAGACAAAAAACAACTCGTAGTTGAAAATAAAATTCTGAAGAAAAAAGTCAGTAAAAACTACGAAATGATCGGCGATAGCGAAGCCATCAATCACATTAAAGTGATGATTGGTAAGGTTGCCCAAACCGAAGCCAGAGTTTTAATTACAGGACCGAACGGAACCGGAAAAGAATTGGTTGCGCATCAATTACATGAAAGAAGTGAAAGAGCTAATTTCCCTTTAATCGAAGTGAATTGTGCTGCCATTCCATCTGAGTTGATAGAAAGCGAATTATTCGGTCACGTAAAAGGAGCGTTTACATCGGCAGTAAAAGACCGCGCAGGAAAATTTGAAGCGGCTGATAAAGGAACCATTTTCTTGGATGAAATTGGTGACATGAGTCTTTCGGCGCAAGCCAAAGTATTACGAGCCTTACAAGAAAGTATGATTACCAGAGTGGGAGCAGATAAAGATATTAAAGTCGATGTTCGTGTTGTTGCGGCGACCAATAAAGATTTGAAAAAAGAAATTGCCGAAGGGCGTTTCCGTGAGGATTTATACCACCGTTTGGCTGTTATCCTAATAAAAGTTCCATCATTGAATGACAGACGAGAAGATATCCCGATGTTGATTTCGCATTTTGCAGATAAAATTGCCTCAGAGCAAGGAAATGCTATAAAAAAGTTTTCTAATGAAGCAATCCATTTATTGCAAGATTACGATTGGACAGGAAATATCCGTGAATTGCGAAATGTAGTTGAGCGATTAATTATCCTTGGCGGAAGCGAAATTTCTGAGAATGATGTGAAGTTATTTGCAAGTAAATAAAATTAATTTAATGATTAAAAATTGAAAAATTTAAAGATTTGGCACTAGTTTTAATCTTTCAATTTTTCAATTTTTAATCTTTCAATCATAAAAAATGAAACTAAAAAAAATAAACGAAGAGTTACAGCAAGCCTTAATTGAAAACGGTTTGACCGAGGCCAATACAATGCAAAAAGAAACATTTTCGACAATGAAAAGTGGTTCGGATTGTATTATTATTGCACCAAAAGGAAGCGGGAAATCGACAACGATTGTGCTGAATGTAATTCAGAGATTGGCAGGCGCAACAGAAGAATCACCAAGGGCTTTGATTATTGTAGAGGACAAAGCCAAAGTATTGGAAATGGAATCACTTTTTGAAAAATACGGTAAGAATTCTAATTTAGAAGTCTATGGTGTGCATGATAAAGGCGATATGGAATACGATAAAAATTATATTTCTAGCGGAATTGATGTGTTGATTGGGACTCCAAACAGGTTAAGTGAAATGTTTACCACTGCCGGTTATAATGTAAACCGATTGAAAATGTTTATTCTTGATGATGCAGACCCAATTTTGAAATTGCGTCATGAAACTAAAATCATGCGTATTTCGAATAGCATTGTCAGAACCCAACGTATTATTTTCTCGGAACAATTCACAGAACGAATAGAAGTTCTTGCTGAAAAAATGCTAGTGGAGCCTTTTGAATTCGATTTCGATGAGGATGAAGACGAAGAAGGAGACGAAGAATTTGAAGAGGACGAAGATTTTGAACCTGAAGCTGGAGATGACTTCGAGGAGCAAGAAGGAGATGAAGAAAATGGTAATAAATAATTAAATTAAAGAATAAGATGGGATTAATGAAAGTGTTTTCGGGAAGTGAAATTTTAGCTTTAGCGTTGCAAGAGAGAATTGAAGCAATAGGAGTAGATACCGTTTTAAAAAACAACATACAATCAGCTCGATTAGGAGGTTTTGGAAATTCAGATTTAGCAGTAGAATTATTTGTTCAGGAAACGGAGTTTGCGAAAGTAAATCCAGTTATTGAAGAATTTAGAATGAGTATTTAACGCATTCACAATAAAAAACAGAATGAAATATAAAATGTTAGTTTTGGACATGGATGACACTTTGTTGACCGATGACCATAAAATTTCAAATGAGAATGCAGCAATGTTGTCCAAGGCACAGGAACTGGGGGTTTATGTTATTTTGGCATCCGGAAGACCAACACCTGCGATGATTGCTTACGCCAAAGAATTGAAATTGGATAATTCTTATATGATATCGTATAACGGAGCTGTAATTACAGATTTAAAAGAAGATAAAATCATTTTTGAGCAAACGTTAACCCAAGAACAAATCCATGAATTGTACGATTACAGCTTAAAAAGTAAGACACATATTATTACGTACCTTGATGGAAAAATTGTGAGTGAGACCGATTCTGAATACATTGACATTGAAAAAAATATCACAGGTTTAGAACACAATAAAGTCATTAGTTTCAAAGATGAGGTTCAATCGGCGGCCATAAAATGTATTTTATTGGAAGAGCCAAGTTATTTAAAAGAAGTTGAAAAAGACTTGAGAGCAGTCATGCCGCATCTTAGTGTATGTATGTCAAAACCGTTCTTTCTAGAAGTAGCGCAAAACGGAATTGATAAAGGTGCCAGCATTAAATTTTTGGCCGAAAAACTGAACATTCTTCAAAGCGAAATCATAGCCGTTGGTAACGCAGGTAATGATTTGACGATGATTCAATATGCCGGATTGGGAGTTTGGGTTGATAATGTAGATCCTGAATTGAGAGATAAAGGCGATGTGATTGTAGCCTCAAATAATAATCATGGTGTAGCCGAAGTGGTGAGACGATTTATTTTGAATTAATTTTTTGTTTTTTAGGAGGTTTACAACTTTTACAAAAATCAGGATATTCTTGGATTCTTTTAAGTACATCTGTTCGTATTTCAAAGAGTTTTTTTTCATTTTGACCAAGGTCAGTTATTTTTGAAGCAATAGCATGTTCTTCTGTATATTGTTTTTCAATGGTATTATAGATAACCTGTAAAAAACTAACGTCAGAAAATGTGCCTTTTTGTTCGTAAATTTCTTTTCGCAATTTTCGGGCATAAAGTTCGGACAAATCAAATTCGTATTGTGCAAAATTTAATAAATATTGCGCTGTACTATTGTCAGTTGCAATAATGGATGCGGCATTTCGCTTAAATGTAGAATTTACTTTAGAATTAAAATTCTTGGTGAACATAAATTCAATATTGCTCATTTGGAACGCAAAATCGAGACTTGAAGCGGTATTGATACTATTGATTTTTACATTTCCAATTTGAGTAGCACTAGATTGAAAATCGGAAAGTTGTAGTTGGTATTTTCCGTCCCATTCAATGTTATTTTGAGCATTTATTTGAATCGTAATTAGGAGGAAAGTAATTATTATAATTATTTTTTTCATTTTTTAGAGTATAATTATTTGTGTACAAGATGCTAATATATAGAAAATTATTGATTTCATTTTCCAGAATATTGTTCGTAAATTTGCGGACTTAAATTTTTTGACAACGATTTCATTAATTTAAGACAAATTATGGAAAATAGAAAAAAAGTTGCTTTTTATACACTTGGTTGCAAACTGAATTTTTCGGAAACTTCTACAATTGCCCGTAATCTTCAAGATGAGGGTTTTGATCGCGTAGATTTTGAGGAAGTTGCTGATATGTATGTGATTAATACATGTTCAGTTACTGAAAATGCAGACAAGCAGTTCAAACAAGTCGTGCGAAAAGCAATGAAATTGAATGATAAAGCATTTGTTGCAGCAGTAGGTTGTTATGCGCAATTGAAACCGGAGGAATTAGCCAGTGTAGATGGGGTGGATTTAGTTCTTGGTGCAACTGAAAAATTTAAATTGGCCGATTATATCAACGATTTGTCTAAAAATGATTTTGGAGAAGTACATTCTTGTGAAATTGCCGAAGCTGATTTCTATGTGGGAAGTTATTCGATAGGTGACAGAACCCGAGCTTTCTTAAAAGTGCAGGACGGTTGCGATTATAAATGTACGTACTGTACGATTCCATTAGCAAGAGGAATTTCGAGAAGTGATGAACTGGAAAATGTATTGAAAAATGCATCTGAAATTTCGAAACAGAATATCAAGGAAATTGTTCTTACCGGTGTAAATATTGGAGATTATGGTAAAGGAGAATTTGGAAATAAAAAACACGAACATACTTTCTTAGAATTAGTTCAAGAATTAGATAAAGTAGAAGGAATCGAAAGATTGCGAATATCCTCTATTGAACCGAATTTATTGAAAAATGAAACAATAGAATTTGTTTCGAAAAGCAGAACGTTTGTACCGCATTTTCATATTCCTTTGCAATCCGGTAGCAATGACATTTTGAAATTAATGAAACGTCGTTACCAACGCGAAGTATATACCGAACGTGTAAACAAAATCCGTGAAGTTATGCCGCACGCTTGTATTGGTGTGGATGTGATTGTTGGTTTTCCTGGTGAAACTGATGAGCATTTCTTAGAAACGTATCATTTCTTGAATGACATGGATATTTCATATTTGCATGTTTTTACGTATTCAGAACGAGATAATACCGAAGCAGCAGCAATGGAAGGTGTTGTTCCTGGAAATGTTCGTGCTAAACGTAGTAAAATGATGCGTGGACTATCCGTTAAAAAACGCCGTGCTTTTTATGAAAGCCAATTGGGAACAAATAGAACTGTTTTATTTGAAAGCGAAAATAAAGAAGGGTATATTCACGGTTTTACGGAAAATTACGTAAAAGTAAAAACGCCTTGGAATCCAGAATTAGTAAATACATTACACGAAATCAATTTGACTAAAATTGATGAGGATGGTAGTGTAAGAATGGATTTTGTAAATGTTTTAGTTTAGGTAGATTCAAGATTCCTATAAATAGTAAAACCCCTTTTCCGAGGGGTTTTTGTTGTTTTAAAACGAAAATAATTTAAGGATTCGTAGACCAAATGCTGCTGTTTTTGATGAAAACCCGTCGGTTTAATTTGAGTTGCGCGATGATTAATTCGGCCATATCTTCCGCTTGCATGACTTTATCAGGATTGCCATCGGTCAAGTTTAATTCTTTGGCCATGTCTGTCGCAACAGTGCTTGGAGTTAGAGCGGTAACTCGAATGTTATGTTTGCGAACTTCCTGCATCAGTGATTCCGTCAATCCTAAAACTGCAAATTTGGAAGCGCTATAGGCACTTGTTAAAGCATTTCCGCTTAATCCGGCTGTCGAAGAAATGTTGATGATATCGCCCGTTTGTCTTTCTATCATATTAGGCAAAACGGCACGTGTCACATAATAGGTTCCCATTAAGTTTACCTGAATAATACGTTCCCAAGCGGCTGGTTCTAGTTCTAAAAATTTTCCAAAAGCAGCAATTCCTGCATTGTTGATTAAAATATCAATAGTTCCAAATTCAGCTAGGGCTTTCTCAACGGCAGCGTTTACCGAATTGATATCAGCAACATCAGCGGTTATGGCTAGTGCTTTTACTCTTAAAGAACGTACTTTTGCCGCTACACTGTCTATTTCCTCCTGTGTTCTGGCAACCAAAATTATATTTACACCTTCTTTGGCTAAGGCCAAAGCGATCGCTTTTCCAATTCCTTTTCCAGCTCCTGTAATCAGGGCATTTTTATTTTTTAAGTCAGTCATTTATTAATTATTTTATGCCAATAAAAGGCTTAGTTTACTGTAAAAGTACCTCGTTTTAAATTTGAAATCTATTTTGGGTTTCTATTTAATCTAAATTTAACGTTATATTATTTCGGACGAAAGAAACATTTTTTTATCTGATGGACATTCATTTTAAATCTAATGTCAATTTGTAAATATCCGTTTCCAGAGTTTCGGTGTCCTTATCCTCACAGAGCAGGAATTCGATTTTTTCTTTTGAATGCGTAAATAAAGTTAATCCTTCGAATTTGTGGGTTTCTGATACCTTTTGGGTAAATGCAACTTCGAAAGTGTCGAATGATAAAGCGCCTATGAAACTTCCCAATACTTCTCCGTCGTCATACGTTGAGGTCGTATTTTCTACCGCAGCCAAAAAATAGATTTTATCTTCCACGAGAATGGCATCGGTGAAGGTAGCTTCGATGGTTTGGATTTTTGGTAAAGGGATTGGAAAAAAGCGAATGTCATTTCCTTCTTTGTCTAAAACAAAGATGCCATTTTTTGATTGTGCTCCATTGCCTCGTTGAAACAAATGCCATTTTTCGTTGTGAAATAAAGCGCCTTCTATGTTTAAATCATCATCCGAAATAGAAGCGGTTAGTTTTAGTTTCTCATAAATTGCCGATAAATCTTCCTCTTCTATCACTGCAGAAGTAAGATTGTAACTGATGCGTTTGTTTCTGTTAGGCGTGGAACCCGAGCCAAAAAGATAGAATTTATTTCCTTTTTGGGTTATGGATTCAAAATCGAATTTGTCTTTTTTAGGAATGTTTTCCTGACTGTTTTCAAAGAGCTTTATTTTATGGAGTTCTTTTTCTTGGATGTTGTATTTGTAAAGAAAAGAGCTGTTGTCAGAGATTATAAACAAAGAACTGTCTTTGTAAATGAGTCCTGAGGCAGAACCAATTCCGTTGATTTGAAACAGTAGATCGAGTTGAAATGGTAGCATATTGTTTGTTTTGGAAAGGAATGCCCTAGCCCAGATAGCAGAGGAAATCCTTTTATTATTTTTCTTTAAAATAATAAAAGATTGCAACGAATAGCTGGAAATAGCTCCTGAAATTCATCAGGATTAATCCTTATTATTTCTTATATTTGAGATGTAAAGATAAAATATTTCTTATGAAGTCTATAAATCCCGATGATTTTAAAGTGATTGATAAAATTGATTTGTCCAGTATTCCTACGAACTTATTTAATGGAAATAGTGACGATGATAAAGAAGAGAAACTGGATAAGGTGCAAGTGAAATTGAGCGAAATACAAGATGTGATGTATGCGCACAATCGCTATGGCGTTTTGATTTGTCTGCAAGGCATGGATACCTCGGGGAAGGACAGTATGATTCGGGAAGTTTTTAAGGAATTTAACTCTCGTGGGGTGGTCGTCCATAGTTTTAAAACGCCAAATTCAAGTGAGTTAGAACATGATTATTTGTGGAGACATTATTTAGTTTTGCCAGAAAAAGGGAAGTTTGCGGTTTTTAATAGGTCTCATTATGAAAATGTTTTGGTCACCAGAGTGCATCCTGAATATATTATGAATGAAAATTTACCGGGTATTGAAAAAGTAGCTGATATTACACCGCAATTTTGGGAAAATAGAATGCAGCAAATTAATAATTTTGAGAAACACATTACTCAAAACGGAACTATTATGCTGAAATTCTTTTTGCACATGAGCAAAGAGGAGCAGCGACAACGCTTGTTACGCCGCTTGGAAGAACAAAAACACAACTGGAAATTCTCAACAGGTGATTTGAAAGAAAGAGAACGTTGGGATGATTATATGCATTATTATGAGGAGGCTATCAATAAAACATCTACTGATTATGCGCCTTGGTATGTCATTCCTGCGGATGATAAGGAAATGGCCCGTTATATTGTAGCCAAAATTATTTGGGAAGAAATGCAAAAACATACTGATATTAAAGAACCTGAAATGGATGAAAAAATCAAGGGAAATATCGAAATGTATAAAGAAATGTTGAGCAAGGAGAATTAGTTTGAATGATTTTCTCGTGAAAGTTATTTCAAGTTTATCATTGTATTACGGTATTGTTAGTATGTAAAGTTATTGTTTTTTAGAGTTGGACACCCTAGTTAACTCTTAGCTTTTTGTTAATATTCAGTTCATTTGAAGTTAAAATTCAGTGCATTTCTTTGCCTTGAATTTAAAACTATCGACCAAGATGAAAAGAATTATTTTGCCAATGTTATTTTTAGCTTCATTAATCTCTTGTGAGAATGATGCTAAATCTTCGAATGAAACTACAGCTGTAGTTTTAGCTAACCAATCTGTAACTCCAGTATTATTAAAAAAGCAAGCAGGTTTTGAAAGCTTGGAACTTTTTTCACTTATCACTTCAGATGATGTTTTGGCAGGTAGTCCAAATTATGTTTTTGGAGGTTCAGCTGACGGTTCAGGATTGTTGAAAAATTCAGATGGAACTTTTACTTTTTTAGTAAATCAAGAAGATAATTTTTCGGTTTCCAGAATTACTTTAGACAAAACATTCAAACCTACAAAAGGAGAATATTTGTTGAATTCTAATGGGGGAACATGGAGATTGTGCGGAGCTACTATGGCAACTGTTGCTGAACATGGTTTTGGACCACTTTATTTAACTTGTGGAGAATCTGGAGAAGAATCTCGTACCCATGCTTTAAATCCTTATGGAGATGTTGGTTCAGCATCTGTTTCTAAAGAATTATCCGGTTTAGGAAGATTAAGTGCAGAGAATGCTTTGCCTTTGAGAAAGACTGCTTTTGCAGGGAAAACAGTTGTTGTAATAGGTGATGATGATTCTGGAACTTATGGGGGTCAAGTATTCATGTATGTTTCAAACACTGTTGGTGATTTAGCAAATGGTTCTTTATATATGATGAAAAGAACAGATGACAATCAAAGAGAAAAAGATATGGTTACGGGACAAACGTATCCTGTTTCGTTTGTAAAAATCGAAAATCATACTACAATGACCGGAGCCCAAATTAATGCATCGGTGAATACGCTAAAAGCGATAAAATTTGGTCGAATTGAAGATTTAGATTATAGAAAAGGTGGTGATGCAGCTGATAGAGAAATTTACTTTAATGCTACAGGACAAAATACTACTGGAACTAATGCGGATGCTTCAAGAACCAAATACGGTAGAGTTTACAAGTTAAATTTAGACGCTGCAAATCCGTTAACAGGAACTTTACAAGTACTTCTTGATGGAGACGATCGTACAGGAATTGCGGGGAAATTCCAAAATCCAGATAATATTTGTGTAACAAAAAACTATGTTTATGTAGAGGAAGATGCTAATGGATATGGAGATGAAACGCATGATGGTTACATTTATCAGTACAATATTGCAACTAAACAATTGAAAGTTGTCGTAGAACTTGACCATCGTCGTGATGCTACTGATGCTGCAAAGTATAATGTAGGCGGAACAAGTAAATTTGGAGATTGGGAATATGGAGCATTAATTGATGTATCGGAACAAGTAGGAATTGACGATACCTTTTTATTGAGTGTTCAACCACATACTTGGAGAGGAACAAAATATAAAGGAGTTGATGGAGGTACAAATCGTCCAAATGAAGATCAAGCCAGCCAAATTGTAATCATCAAAGGACTTGCGAGATAATTGATTCTCTAAATTAAATAGTTACAAAAACCCACGGTTTCTTATTAGGAATCGTGGTTTTTGCTTTTCTCCATTTTTAAAATTTCTTATGAAAAATTTCTTTTTTCTTTTATTGTTGATGCTTCTTTTCTCTTGTAAAAACCAACCCAAACACGAAAAAATAAATGATTTGTTTCAATCAGATATTCAGGTCCTGATTCAAGATGTTTCTCGATTGGAACTTTTGGTAAAATCAGATTCGATTTCGACACAAGTTCAAAAACAATTTCTGAAAGCACATGAAAGCTATAAAAAAGTTGAAATGATAAGTGAATATTATTTTCCTGTTGTTTCTAAAGCGATTAATGGACCCGCATTAGACGAGTTTGAAGAAGATGAAGGAAAAACTGTTCCTCCAGAAGGGTTTCAAGTAATTGAAGAATTGCTTTTTCCAAGGTATGATTATCGATCAAAAGGGGAGCTTCTAAAAGAAATTGGGATTCTTTCTGCCAATTTAAAACGATTAGACAAAGTTTCACAAACCAACGAATTAACGGATTCCCATGTTTTTGATGCGATGCGTTTAGAGGTTTTTAGAATCATAACTTTGGGAATTACCGGATTTGATTCTCCAATTGCTCAAAACTCTATTCCGGAAGCAGTATCATCATTAGAAAGTATCGAAAAATACTATCAAATTTATGTTGATAATTCAGATGACTCGACTTCTAAATCAGTTTTAAAAACGATTGAAGAAGGGAAAGAATATTTGAAAAAGAATAGCAAGTTTAATGAATTTGACCGAGCTGTTTTTATTCGAAAATTTTTAAATCCGTTAAGTAAAGGGTTGTATAAAACTCAAATGGATTTGAAAATTCCTTTGATTAAAGAAACGAGAGGATTAAAAACAACTGCCCAGACACTTTTTGATAAAAACGCTTTTGATGCCGAAGCTTTTTCAGCATTTCCAGATTATGAAACGACCCCAGAAAAAATCGAGTTAGGGAAATTATTGTTCAATGATCCCATTTTGTCCGGAAATAATTCTCGTTCTTGTGCTTCTTGTCACCATGCTGACAAAGCTTTTACCGATGGATTAGAAAAAGCAGTTTCATTAGATGGACAATCGTTGGTTAAAAGAAATACGCCAACGCTGTCTAATATTGCTTTTCAATGTGTTTTCTTTTCAGACTCCAGAGTTACTTATCTGGAGGACCAAGCTGTAGCTGTAATTACAAATGAAAATGAAATGCACGGTTCTTTGAAAAAGTCAGTTTTGGCTTTAAAAAAAGAGGCGAGTTATGTTACTAAATTCAAAAAAGCATTTCCAAAAACAGCAATAGATGAATTTGCAATAAAAAATGCATTAGCGTCTTATATACGCTCTTTGAGTAATTATGATTCAAAATTTGATGAATACATGCAGGGAAATGAAACGTTAGATTTGGATGAAATTGCTGGATTTAATCTATTTGCAGGAAAGGCAAAATGTGCAAGCTGTCATTTTATTCCATTAACTAACGGAACGGTACCTCCAAGTTTTGTAAAATCCGAAAGTGAAGTACTAGGTGTTCCTGATGCAACTAAAAAATTGGATGCAGATTTAGGAAAATTCGAACTGACAAAAGCTGAAATTAACAGGAATTCTTTTAAGACACCTACCTTAAGGAATGTTGCGTTAACAGCTCCTTATATGCACAACGGTGTTTTTAAAACTTTGGAAGAAGTAATTGATTTTTATAATGATGGTGGTGGAAATGGATTAGGATTTAATTTGCCAAACCAAACTTTACCAGAGGATAAACTGAATTTAACTGACTTGGAAAAAAAACAACTCATCGCTTTTATGAAGACCCTAACGGATAAAAAGTTTTATAAATAGAAAATGCCCTGAATTTCAGGGCATTTTTTTTTAAGACTATATATGTTTTATAGTTTGAAACCATACGCTACACGAACTCCTACTTGTCCAAAACCTTTTCCTACAGAACCATTATTGTTCAATTTTTCAAAATCAGAATAGTGCTCATAATGCAATGATACATCAATGTATTTTGAAGCATACCCAATACTAGGGGATAATAATAAAGACGTTTTGTTGTAATCATTAGTTACTGCAAAAGCGGCCCCAGCTTCTCCCATTACATAAAATTGATCATTCCATACAAAAGCTTTAAAACCTGCTTTAGCGGGGATAAATCCTAAATCATTACCGTCTGCTTTACTTACAAATAAATTACTGTAACCAGTTGTCAAAGTTAAAGAGTATCTTTTTGACAAATCGTATTGAACTCTTGCATCAGCTCCTAATGCCAATTTGTATGGATCACTAACGGAGTATCCTGCATTTACACCAAATCCTAAACGGAATCCTTGGTCATAATTTGTAGCTTCTTTTGTTTCTTGTGCTTGTACATTGCTAGCAAACATCATTGCTATTGCAAAAACAAATAACATTTTGATTTTTCCTGTGCTTTTCATAATTGTAATTTTTTTATTAATATTTTTTTTTGGTGCTGTCTTGATTTTTATTTGATTCAAAACAACATTACAAATGTAGAACCCCGAATTGCTTGGGATGTTATAGAATTAATGGGTTTTGTTATACAATTCCTTGTTATGTGTAAATAATAACTAAAAGAGAGGCTTTATATTTGTAATTGTATCGATACAATTGAAACCTTCTAATTACCTTTGCCAACAAAAAAATAAAAAGTGAATTTATCTCAATATACCAAAGAGTTTTCTTATAATATCAGATTAGCTTATCCTGTAATTTTAGGAATGCTCGGTCATACATTAATAGGAATTGTAGATAATTTCATGGTAGGTAATCTTGGTTCTACTGAGTTAGCGGCTGTTTCCCTTGGTAATAGTTTTATCTTCATTGCATTATCTTTAGGAATAGGTTTTTCTACAGCTATAACCCCATTGACTGCTGAGGCTGATGCCGAAAAAGACGATAAAAAAATCCGAACTACTTTTCACCATGGGTTGCTTCTGTGTACCGTTTTAGGGGTAGCATTATTCATTTTGACGGTATTGTCTAAACAAATAATGTACTTGATGCACCAACCCAAAGCAGTAGCTGATATGGCTGCTCCTTATATTGATTGGGTGGCTTTTTCTTTAATTCCGGTTATAATGTATCAAGGATACAAACAATTTGCCGATGGTTTAGCGAAAACAAAATATTCAATGTATGCTATTTTTATGGCAAATGTGGTGCATGTGTTTTTTAATTATGTGCTGATTTATGGATTTTGGATTTTTCCTAAACTAGGAATTCTAGGTGCAGCATTAGGAACGGTAATTTCAAGAATTATGATGGTGGTTTTTATGCATTATCTTATGAAAAGAAACGAAGTATTGAAACGTTATTTTAAAAACTTTAGTTTCAAAGAAATACGAAAATCAGTTCTGAAAAAAATCATCAATCTGGGTTTACCTTCAGCGATGCAAATGCTATTTGAAGTAACGTTGTTTACTGCGGCTATTTGGCTTTCTGGTTCTTTGGGAAAAAATAGTCAAGCAGCCAATCAAATAGCACTGACTCTGGCATCCTCAACATTTATGGTAGCCATGGGTTTGAGTGTTACAGCGATGATTAGAGTAAGTCATACTAAAGGAATGAACGATTATAAAAATTTGATAATTGTTGCCCGCTCTATTTTTTTATTAGCAATTATGCTGGAAACACTTTTCGGGATTGTTTTTGTTGTTTTCCATAATTTTTTACCGCACTTATTTTTGAATATGAATGATTCTGCTCAAGTTTTGGACAATCAGGAAATAATTATAATAACGGCTAAACTACTTTTGGTAGCAGCCGTTTTTCAAATTTCAGATGGAATTCAAGTGGTAGTTTTGGGTGCTTTAAGAGGTTTGCAAGATGTAAAAATCCCTATGTATATTACGTTTGTTGCGTATTGGGTTATCGGTTTTCCTATTTCTTATTATCTAGGAAAATATACGTCTTTACAGGCAGTAGGAATCTGGATTGGGCTTTTGGCAGGATTAACAGCTGCCGCTTTATTTTTGTATATTCGCTTTGCGAGATTAACAAGAAAATTAGTTTTAAAGAATCATAAATAATAATGTTCTTACAATGTAACTTCTAATTTCTTTCCTCGTATAATAAGCATACAAACAAAACCTAACCAACCAAATAAAAAAAATGATACTATTTATTATTCTTGGAATAATTTTATTGATTACTAGTTTTTCATTAAAAAGTAATGTAAATCCGTTTTCAAAATTTGCAAATGTTCTAAAAATTATTGGCGTTTTAGTAATTGCTTTAGGTCTTTTTTCTTCGATGTTCAAACAGATTGATGCGGGAAAAGTGGGAGTTCAATCGCTATACGGAAGTGTACAACCCGATGTTTTGGAAAGTGGTTTGCATTTGATAAATCCATTATTGGATGTAACTGAGTTTGATATTCAAACTCAAAACTACACCATGTCAGCAGTTCATGGAGAAGGGGCTCAAACAGGTGATGATGCCATTCGTGTTTTGTCAAATGACGGTCTGGAAGTGGTAATTGATTTGACCGTTTTATTCCGTGTTTCGCCAGAATCGGCACCAAAAATTTTCAAGCAAATTGGAGTTGATTATTCGGATAAAATTGTTCGTCCCGTAACAAGAACCCGTATTCGTGATAACGCTGTTTATTATGATGCAGTCGCTTTATATTCTACCAAAAGGAACGAATTTCAACAACGAATTTTCAAAACGATAGAAGCTGATTTTAAAACCAGAGGATTGGTTTTGGAGCAATTGCTAATTAGAAATATTAACCTTCCTACATCAGTAAAAGCATCTATTGAAAGTAAAATTAATGCAGAACAAGATGCACAAAAAATGACTTTTGTACTTCAAAAAGAAAAACAGGAAGCCGAACGAAAAAGAGTGGAAGCACAAGGTATTGCTGATTATCAAAGAATTATTTCTACTGGCTTATCAGATAAACAATTGCAATACGAACAAATAAAAGCACAAAAAGAACTAGCAGCTTCTCCTAATACTAAAATCATTTTTATGAATGGTAGAGGCAATACACCAGTTATTCTTTCTGATAAATAGATTTTAAAAAAGTTTATTCGGTTATTTGTTTAATCGAATAAACAAAAACAACGATTAACCGATTAAACATAAAAAAATGGAATTACCAAAATTTTTACTAGGCGACAATACAGATTTTCCGGAAGATATTTTCATCATACACTTAGATTACCCAAGATTTATTATCAATCTAAAAGATGATGAGGTAGAGTTCATGGAAGAAGCGGAAGATCTTGATGAAGGTGAATTGAATGCTGAAATGGAGGGATTGATTGTTCTGGCGAATGAATTTTACGATAGGGAAATGGAGCGTTACGAAAAAGAGTAAGTTTAGTTTAACACGTTTCTAATAATAAATGAATGACCGTAAATGATTAAATTTTATCATTTATGGTCATTTTTTGTTTCCTTTTTTAAATATTTTCTAATTATTGAAAATAAAATTTATACTCAAATAAATTAGTTATATTTTTAACTAACTGGATTCGAGAATGTTTAAAACTAAAAAAAAATAATAAAAATAGGGGTAACAAATACTAACGGCTATTGATATACTACTATAAACCATTAAATCTAAACTGTGATGAAAAATTCAAAAACAATTTCAAAAGTTATTATTGTTCTGCTTTTATTGGCGCAAAATAGTTTTGCTCAACTAAAAAAATTAGATGCATCCATAAAAGAGAAAAAGATACAAACAGACAATTCTTTAAATGAAATGGAAACAAAGTCAACTCCAGAAACGATAGGAAATGCAAAAAGCAATATAAATAACATAAATGGAGGAATGCCCAATAGAATTTCGATGAATGTTACCGTTCCAAAACAAACTCAAGGAGCAACATTTGGCGAGAAAGTAAATGCGGGTAAAATAAATATAGCATTAATTGAAGGAGGTTGTGTTGTTTTATTTCCTTCTAATACAGGATATAAAATAAATATTGCCAATGGTAAAATTGTTGAATTGTCTAGAAATGAGAGTCTTGCTTTTGGCGAAAAAGTAAATCAAGGGTTACATGCAGCCGGAGGAGCATTATCACAAGGCGCCTCGTTATTGGGTGGTGTTTTGCCGGGTGGTGCTATTATTTCGGCAGCAGTTTCGAGTGTGGGTAATTTAGCAGGAGGTGCTGGCGGTGGAGCAGCTGCAGCTTCCTATGCAAGAACTGGAAAACTAGTTTGGAAAATGGAAGATAAGAATAGTGGTGATTCGATGTTGGAATTATCAGAGGGTGATTTTGAATTAGCATTTGTTATAGTTGAAAAAGCGACTTCGGGTTTAAAAGACACCTTGAAAACTCAGGTTCGCGTTGGTTTTACCATAGAAAATGGTATTTTAAAAACGAAACATGATACGGCTAAAAATTCCGTGGGTAACATCCGTTAAAAAATAATAGTTCTGAAATTTAGTTATTAAAATTTAAAATATTTTTCCAATAATAATTGAGCGGCTGTAAAGGGTGAAATTTCATCATTTTGCACCGCTTTTTTTGTTGAGTCCAATAATTGGTGAATTTCAGGATGGTTGTAAAAGTTCAATTTTAACTGTTCGTTGATCGTTTCTAACATCCAATATTGATTTTGCTCTTTTCGCTTTTCAAAGAAATAATTGTTCTCTTTCGTCAGTTCCAGAAATTGCTCAATAGTTTCCCAAACAGTCCTAATTCCTTCATGTGTTATCGCACTACAAGTTGAAGTGGTAGGAATCCAACCTGATTTTTTAGCAGGAAAAAGATGCAATGCCCTATTGAATTCTAGTTTTGCTAAGTTGGCTTTTCTAATATTATCGCCATCGGCTTTATTGATTACGATAGCATCTGCCATTTCCATAATTCCGCGTTTGATACCTTGCAATTCATCACCGGCGCCAGAAATTTTTAGCAGTAAAAAGAAATCCACCATACTGTGAACAGCGGTCTCACTTTGACCAACTCCCACAGTTTCAATAATTATTGTGTCAAACCCGCAAGCTTCACAAAGCGTAATGGTTTCCCTGGTTTTTCGGGCAACACCACCCAATGTTTCTCCAGATGCCGAAGGGCGAATAAAAGCATTTTCATCTTTAACTAATTCCTCCATTCGGGTTTTGTCACCTAAAATACTTCCATGCGAAATCGTGCTACTGGGATCAACGGCGAGAACGGCCACTTTTTTCCCTAAACTTGTCAAGTATTTTCCAAAAGCTTCAATAAAGGTACTTTTTCCCACACCAGGAACTCCAGTTATTCCTATTCTTACTGATTTATTGGCATGAGGTAAGCAAGCATTTATAACTTCGTTGGCTTTCGCCAAATGATCACTATTTGTACTTTCGACCAGCGTAATTGCCCGACTCAATGCCGTTATATTTCCTACTAAAATCCCCTCAACCAATTCTTTTGGTGAAGGTTGAATTTTTCTGAATTTTTTGATGTGCGCAACAGCGATTGAACTGATAATTTCTGGGGGAGAAATTCCAGGTTTTTCGTGTAGGGCGCTATGGGACTGTTTTTTATTCGACAAAATTTTTTATTTGAAGAGTAAAAGTAGTGAAAACAAAAACAGTTTCAAAAAGCGATTGCCTTATGAAACTGTTTTATTGGTCATAGAAATAGTTAAAACTATGCACTTTAGTGCATTTCGCTTTAGCTTCTAGAAAATGTTTTGCCACAGATTAAAAAGATTATCACTGATTAATCTGTGTGAATCTTTTTAATCTGTGGCAAACTAAATCACTATGAACTTTAAGTGCATAGAGTGATTTAGTTAAAATTAGGATATGAATTAATACGCTGCTGTAAAACGGACTTGATGGTGTTTTGGATTTTCAGCTTCATCAGCAATAACAACTGCTAGATCTTCAACGGACAAAATGCTTCTTTGATTTTCATCAAAAACGGGAGTGTCTAATCCTAAACGGTATTTTCCGGTTCTACCTGTAGTAATTCCTTGGTGCATTTCAAAAGCCGGACTGAAAAATGCCCAATCCAACTCTTTTTCTTCTTTAATAATATTCAAATAATCTCTTGCCGCTGTTGCTCCTGCATAATATTCTTTTGGGAAATCGGGGGTATCTACCGCTTGTAAATTTGGAGCAACAAATAAACTTCCTCCGCCACCAATGGTGATAAATCTTTTCACACCTGATTTTTTAACCGCTTCCTGAATCGCTTTTGATCCTTCAAGAAAATCAGTATATAAATTTGGATTGGTCCATCCGGCACTGAAAGCATTTATTACCACATCATTTCCGGCAATAATCTTAGACAGTTCTTCAACGTTATTTATGTCTGCTTTTTCCCATTTGATGGTTACGTTTTCATCATTTTTAGGGTTTCTTGCTATGGCAATAACCTCGTGATTTCGATTTACTAATTCATTTAAAATAGCGGAACCTACAAATCCGGTGGCTCCAATAATTGCAATTTTCATAATTATATGTATTTAAAAGTAATAAAAAAAGTTACAGTTTAGTTTAAAAAAATAGTTTAAAATTTATTCGAAAAATCTTCCAATGAAATACCTCTTAATTGCGAGCTGATTTTTTCGTTGATGTTTTCATATAAATTTTCTAAATTTTCGTTGATTTTCTTTCCTACAAGGCAGTCTGGATTGGGTTTGTTTTTTGAGAAACCTAAATTGACCGTATCAAAAGTCATTTTAAAAATGGCATCTAATGAAATATTTGATGCAGATTTCAGCAATTTAGTTCCACCATTTTTGCCTTCTTTACTTTCTACAATATTGTTTTTCTTCAGGTTTGCTATTTCCTTTCTTACTAAAACTGGATGTAAATTCATGCTTCCCGCTATAAATTCAGAAGATAAATAGTCCTCTGGAAATTTAGAAAGTAAAGTAAGGATATGGATTGTTATTGCAAATTTACCTGAAATCATACTGTAATAAAATATATTACAAATATACGAGTAAAATTGAAATAGACAAGTTTTATATTTTTTTAACATTATGGAAAAATCAAAATGGCGATTTCCTTTTTTTCTAAATAAATTTAAATGGTATTTTTGCATTCAATTCTACACTATGAATAACATTATTCTAATCTTCGTTTGTCTATTTCTTGGAATCGTATTGCAAAAAGTGAAACGTTTTCCGTCCAATACGTACAAGATTTTAAATAATGTGGTTATTTATATTTGTCTTCCTGCTTTGGCCTTGTATTATATACCAAAAATAGAATGGGATAATAAGCTGTTGTTTCCTATTGGTGTCACATGGATTGGTTTTATAGTTTCGTATTTGCTTTTTAGCTTTTTAGGAAATAGATTTGGATGGTCAAAAAAACTTACGGGTTGTTTGATTATTACTGCCGGTTTGGGGAACACTTCTTTTTTAGGTTTTCCAATTATCCAAGCTTTATATGGTGAAGAAGGTTTAAAAACTGCTATTCTGGTTGATCAGCCGGGTACTTTTGTCGTACTTTCAACATTAGGAATTCTTGTAGCCACATTATTCTCTAGTGGAAGTCCCAGCGGATTTCATATTACAAAAAAAATACTGTTCTTTCCTCCATTTATCACTTTCCTGTTGGCTTGTTTAATGAATGTATTGGATTTTGATTTCCACGAATATATTCAGTTTGGTTTACAAAAAGTGGGTAGTGTGATGACTCCATTGGCAATGCTTTCTGTAGGATTGCAATTGCGATTTGATAGGAAAAGCCAACATTGGAAATTTTTGGGATTGGGACTTTTGTACAAATTAATATTGACTCCGGCGCTAATCTATTTATTGTATGTTGTAATTTTAGATCAAAATTCAAAAACGATTCAGGTATCCATCATGGAAGCTGCTATGGCTCCAATGATTACAGCAAGTATTTTGGCTACTTCCCACGGTTTAAAACCCAGATTGAGTAGTATGATGATTGGTTTTGGAATACCATTGTCATTCGTAACATTAGTGTTTTGGTATTTCGTGGCACAATTTATTTAATTTTTAGACCCTTTTATAATTAGAATATGAATATTTCTTCAGCAACAGCGTCACAAACCATCAACGCTCCAATCGTTCAAAAAACAGTTTATTCGGTGTTATTTTCAATAGCTTTTGCTCATTTGTTAAATGATTTAATGCAATCAGTTATTCCTTCGACGTATCCAATATTAAAAGAGAATTTTAATCTTAGTTTCACTCAAATTGGATTGATAACATTCGTTTTCCAACTTACAGCTTCTATTCTGCAGCCTTTCATAGGTTTTTATACCGATAAATATCCAAAACCCTATTCTTTAGTAATCGCGATGTTATTTACTATTACTGGATTGGGATTTTTATCGATTTCAACTTCTTTTTGGATGTTGCTGGTGTCAGTTGCATTTGTAGGAATTGGTTCTTCCATATTTCATCCGGAAGCATCTCGTGTTGCTTATTTAGGTTCAGGAGGTAAGCGAGGTTTGGCACAATCTATTTTCCAATTGGGAGGAAATTCAGGAAGTGCAATTGGTCCTTTATTAGTAGCACTGGTTGTTGCTCCTTTTGGACAATCGAATATAATATGGTTTGTGATTGCAGGTGTTTTAGGAATCATTATTTTGTCCCAAATTGCGCTGTGGTATCAAAATCATTTGAATCTTCGAGCTGCTAAAAAAATAGTCACTGAAGAGGTTGCAGTTTCATTGTCCAAAAGAAAAATTAATATAGCATTAGCAGTTTTATTGTTGTTGATATTTTCCAAGTTTTTCTATATGGCGAGTATGTCAAGTTATTTTACTTTCTATCTCATGCATAAATTTGGGCTTACGATACAGGAATCTCAGTTTCATTTGTTTTTGTTTTTAGCTTCGGTAGCTGCAGGAACATTAATAGGTGGGCCTTTAGGAGATCGTTTTGGCAGAAAATATATCATTTGGATTTCGATACTTGGAGCTGCGCCATTCACTTTATTATTGCCTTATGCTGATTTATTTTGGACAGGAGTATTATCGGTTATCATCGGAATTGTTATTGCTTCTGCGTTTTCAGCGATTTTAGTTTTTGCACAAGAATTAATGCCAGGAAAAGTAGGGATGATTTCCGGACTATTTTTCGGTTTTGCCTTTGGTATGGGAGGTTTAGGTTCGGCAATTTTGGGTTATGTTGCAGATCAAACCAGTATTGAATACGTTTATAAATTAAGTTCTTTTCTACCGCTGATTGGTGTTTTTACTTATTTCTTACCCAATATGAAAAAGAAATAATCCTTCTTAATATTTGTTTTTTTGGAGCTTTTTCCCGCTATCCGTTTCAATCTTTATAGCAGTAAACCTTTCAGGATTTACTGCTATAAAGGATTTCCACTTTTATCGGGGCTAGGGATTTCGGTCTCAAAAATGTTTTTTTGGGTACCTAAATATTTTTTGTAACGGAGAATAATCATCAGCTTCATCTTGTTAATTTTTTAGTACAACTTTAAGATTTGTTTTAAGTTTTATTACCCTTAATTCAATAACTTAGACTGTTAATAATCAAAAAAAAGAAATTATTATGGCAACACTACGATTAGGCGATATTGCTCCAGATTTTGAGGCAGAAACTACACAAGGAAAGATAAAATTTCATGAATGGTTAGGAGATTCTTGGGGCGTATTATTTTCGCATCCTGCTGATTTTACTCCAGTTTGCACCACTGAATTAGGGACTGTGGCTAATTATTATCCTGAATTTGTAAAGAGAAATGTAAAAGTAATCGCATTAAGCGTTGACGGATTAGATTCTCATATGGAATGGATTAAAGACATCAATGAAACACAAAACACAACGGTTAACTTTCCAATTATCGCAGATGAGGATAAGCATATAGCTCAATTGTATGATATGATTCATCCTAATGCGAATGAAAGTTTTACAGTTCGTTCGGTTTTTATAATTGGACCTGATAAAAAGATAAAATTAACCTTGACTTATCCAGCCTCAACCGGAAGGAATTTTGATGAATTACTTCGTGTAATTGATAGTTTACAGTTAACAGCACATTATAGTGTTGCAACGCCGGCAAACTGGAAAGATGGAGAAAAAGTGGTTATTTCAACAGCAGTTAAAGATGAAGATATTGCCGCTAAATTTCCAAAAGGTTATGAAAGAGTCAAACCGTATTTAAGAATGACTCCGCAACCTAATAAATAATTGTTTTTCTCGGATAAGACTTTACCATAAAAAAAGTGCAATGAAAATATGTTCATTGCACTTTTTTTATTTCTATTGTAGCTATAAAAGTTACTTCTTATTGGTTATCAATAAACCGGTAATAATGATTCCCATGCTTATAATTTGAGTGATTACAATAGCCTGACCCAGAAAAAAATACGCTAAAATTCCACTGAACACCGGAATTAAATAATAGATTAATGCTGTTTTTGAGGTACCTATCAACCGAATCGCTTCGTTCCACAAATAATAGGAAACCAGTGAAGCAAAAATGCCGACATAAGTGGTTGCTAATACTGTTTTAGTATCAAAAATGACTTTTTTATAAAATAAATGTTCCCAAATATAAAATGGAAGAAGGAAAATTGTACCAATAACAAAGACACTAAATAAAAATACTTTTGGTGTTAATTCATCTGGTTTTTGTCGGACTAATATTGTGTAATAAGCAAAAAAGAAACAGGCCACAAGCATCAACAAATCCCCAATTGTAAAGTTAATATGCAGCAATGCTTCTAGAGACCCTTTGGTGATAAGTACAAGAACTCCCGTAATTATCGTTACAATTCCAACTATTTTTATAGTGGATATTTTCTCTTTAAAAATAATTCTGGAGAGAACAACAATAAACAACGGAATCGAAATGGCTATTAAAGATAAATTGACCGCACTTGTTGTTTTTCCTGCAAAGTAAATCAGTGTATTAAAAATAGTGATGCCCAATACCGCAGTACCCATAAGATACCGAATGTGTTTCTTTATAACCGTAAAACTTTCGATGGTGCTTTTAATTGCAAATGGAGACAAGACGATGCAAGCGATTGTCCAGCGCCAAAAAGCCAGTCCAATAGGAGGAATGTGTCCTTTAATACCGCTGGCGATTACCATATTTACCGACCAAAGTAAAGTGGCTAATAAAGCGAAAAAGGCTCCTTTAGTTTGATTACTCATTAAATTAAATTAGATTTTTTATTTTAGCGTATTGTAATAACATGATTGTTTTGGCATCTTTTATTTCCCCAGATTCAATCATAGCATAAGCTTCGTCATAGGTCATTTCTAAGACATCTATATTTTCCTCTTCATGTTCAACTCCACCACCGTCACTGACTTTCATGGATTCATCGTATTCTCCAACGAACAAATATAAAATTTCAGTGACTGCACCTGGAGACATATACGTTTCCATTATTTTGTCAACTTTAGTAATGCGGTATCCTGTTTCTTCTTCAGTTTCTCGAATGATGCATTGCTCTGGATGGTCTTCGTCCAAAAGTCCTGCGCAAACCTCAATCATCATTCCTGTTTCATTTCCGTTAAGGTAACTTGGCAAGCGGAACTGTCGGGTTAGAATAACAGTTTTGTGTTGGGTATTGTATAATAAAATGGCAGCACCGTTTCCTCGATCATATACTTCTCTTTTTTGGGTAATCCAAGAGTCGTCTTTTTTTTGATAATCAAAAGTTACCTTGTTTAAAATGTACCAATTGTCAGAAAGTAATTCGGTTTTTTGTATTTTAATAGCTGGATTTTTCATTCGTTGGGATTGGTTTATGAACTAAAAAAAACGCTCTGAATTTTCAGAGCGTTTAGTAATCTTATTTAAGAATAGTTTGCTTTCTGTCTGGTCCTACAGAAACTATTTTGATAGGAACTTCTACTTCTTTTTCAATGAATTCAATGTACTCTTTTAATTCGATTGGTAATTCATCATATGTTGTCATACCAGTCAAATCTGCTTGCCATCCTTTGAAATCTTGGTAAACTGGAGTTACATTTTCTGGTTCGATGTTATAAGGAAAGTGAGAGATGTTTTTACCTTTATAGTTGTATTCCGTACAAACTTTTAAGGTTTCAAATCCTGAAAGTACATCACCTTTCATCATCATCAGTTGTGTAACGCCATTAATTTGAACGGCATATTTAAGCGCCACTAAATCTAACCATCCACAACGTCTTTGTCTTCCTGTAACGGATCCAAATTCATTTCCTACACGTGCCATAGTTGCACCATCTTCGTCAAAAAGTTCCGTTGGAAATGGACCGCTTCCTACACGTGTTACATACGCTTTGAAAATTCCGTATACTTCTTTTATTTTATTTGGAGCAATTCCTAAACCAGTACAAGCACCGGCAGCAGTTGTGTTTGATGAAGTTACAAATGGATAAGTTCCAAAATCAACATCTAATAATGAACCTTGAGCACCTTCACATAATATTGATTTACCCGCTTTTTGAGCTTGGTGTAAATATTCTTCACTATCAATAAAGTCTAATTTTTTTATTTCTTCAATTGCTTCAAAGAATTCTTTTTCTAATTCTTCTAAGTTGTATTGAATAGCAACATCGTAGAATTTAATCATAGCTTCATGCTTGTCAGCCAAAGCTCTGTAACGATCTGCAAAATCTTCTAATTCAATATCACCTACACGAAGACCGTTTCTTCCAGTTTTGTCCATATAAGTTGGACCAATTCCTTTTAATGTAGAACCAATTTTTGCTTTACCTTTAGATGCCTCAGAAGCTGCGTCTAATAAACGGTGTGTTGGCAAAATTAAATGTGCTTTTCTTGAAATGATTAATTTGCTTTTGATGTCTAAATTAAATTTCTCAAGACCTTCAATTTCTTTTTGAAAAACTACAGGATCTATTACAACTCCATTTCCAATAATGTTTATGGCAGTTTTATGAAAAATACCAGAAGGAATAGTTCTTAGAACATGTTTTATTCCGTCAAATTCCAAAGTGTGTCCTGCATTTGGTCCACCTTGAAAACGAGCAATAATATCATAATTTGAAGTAAGAACATCAACAATTTTTCCTTTTCCTTCATCTCCCCATTGTAATCCTAGTAATAAATCTGCGGTCATTCTATGTGTTTTATTTGTAGTTAATTTTTATATTCAAAAGACAGCTAGTAAGTTGCCTATGCTATTTTTGTTTTTTTATTCCGTATAAATACAAGGAATGATTAGTGATTTCTATGTCAAATATTTCCTCGATAGTCTTTTTAATACTTTGAATTCTTGGATCACAAAACTCAATTACTTCGCCAGTATCCGTCATAATAATATGATCGTGCTGTTTGTCAAAGTACGATTTTTCGTAATGTGCCTGGTTTTGCCCAAATTGATGTTTACGAACCAAAGCACAATCCAATAGTAATTCAATAGTATTGTAAAGTGTTGCTCTACTGACACGATAGTTTTTATTTTTCATTTTGATATAAAGATTCTCTACATCAAAATGTTCTTCGCTATCGTATATTTCCTGAAGGATAGCATAACGTTCAGGAGTTTTGCGATGTCCTTTTTTTTCAAGATACATTGTAAAAACATTTTTTACAATTTCTTGGTTTTTGGTGTTATCTGTGGAAATGAGTGTCATATGTCGGCAAAGATAAATTTTTTAGTTTAAAGTTTAAAGTTTCAGCTTTGTTTAGTTTCAAGTTTTTTTAGTTTTAAGTGGAAAAACGGCTAACTTGAAATAAATTTTTTTGAAACTTTTCTAAGTTTTATATACTCTTGTTACCTTATCAATTCCATCAATTTTTTTGATGTTGTTGATCATTTTCTTCAAAATTGTATTATTTTGAACAATTACTGCCACTTGACCATGAAAAATTCCTGCATCGGTACTCAAAGAAATGCTCTGAATATTTACATGCATATTGTTCGAAATTACTTTTGTTAATTGGTTTGTAAGTCCCAAGACATCCATTCCGGTTATGTTTATTATAGCTTTGAATTCTTCTTGCGAAGAGTCAATCCATTTGGCTGTCATAATCCGATAGGCGTAATTCGATTGCATCCCAATAGCATTTGGACAATCTTTTTTATGCACTTTTATTCCTTCATTGATAGTTACAAAACCGAATACATCGTCACCAGGAATGGGGTTGCAACACGGAGATAATTTGTAATCCAGTTTGTCATGTTCTTTTCCAAAAACAAGCAAATCGTAATTACTGCTTATTATTGGTTTATGAATGTCTTCATCGGCAGTGCTGCTTGCGGAACGTTTTATTTTATTTTTGAAAAAATTAATAAAAGTATTGCTTTTTTGAGCTGCATAATCTTTAAGTTGTTGGTTCTCTATGGCGCCAATTCCAACTCTATAAAATAAATCTAAACTTGTTTTTAATTTGAAAAAGTTGACCAACTCGTTAACGACTGATTCATTTAACGTTATTTTTAAATGCTTTAATTTACGGGTAAGCAGTTCTTTTCCTTCTTCACCAATTTTCTTGGTGTTTTCATTTAGAACGTTTTTAATTTTTGTTTTCGCTCTCGAAGTGGTTACATAGTCTAACCAGTTTGAAGTCGGTTTTTGATGTTGTGAAGTGATAACTTCAATTTGATCTCCGCTTTTTAATTCGAAGTTCAAAGGGACTAATTTGCCATTTACACGGGTTCCTCTGGTACGAATTCCTATTTCGGAGTGGATACTGAAAGCAAAGTCAAGAGAAGTGGCTCCTTTTGGTAATGATTTTATTTCTCCTTTTGGAGTAAATACAAAGATTTCTTTAGAATATAAATTCATTTTGAAATCTTCCACAAAATCTACTGCGTTGGTTTCAGAACTTTCTAAAGCTTCTTTTAATAAATTCAGCCATGCATCGAGTTCATTTTCTTCAGTAGCTCCATTTTTATATTTGTAATGCGCTGCGTAGCCTTTTTCGGCAATTTCATCCATACGCTCACTTCGCACTTGAACTTCTACCCAGCGACCCTTTGGCCCCATAACAGTGATATGCAGGGCTTCGTAACCGGTCGATTTAGGAGAAGAAATCCAATCTCGTAACCGACTGGGGCTTGGTCTGTAATAATCAGTTACTATGGAATAGATTTTCCAAGCAAGAAACTTTTCTTCGTGCGGAGTTGATTTGTATACAATCCGAAGAGCAAACTTATCATAAACTTCATCGAAGCTTACGTTTTGCGCTTTCATTTTTCTGCGAATAGAGTAGATAGATTTTGGACGCCCTTTTATGATATAATCGATTCCTTCTGCATCCAGTGCTGTTTTTAGTACATCAGAAATGTCTTTTATGTAGGCATCCTGTTCTTCTTTGGTCTCTTTTATTTTGCTTACAATCTCGTTGTAAATGGCGGGTTCGGTATATTTTAAACCTAAATCTTCGAGTTTTGTTTTAATGTTGTATAAACCCAATCGATGAGCAAGTGGTGCATATATGTATAAAGTTTCAGATGCAATTTTGGTTTGTTTGTCTTCTTGCATCGAATCCATTGTTTGCATATTGTGCAAACGATCGGCTAATTTTATAAGAATTACACGTACATCATCATTGAGCGTCAATATCATTTTACGGAAGTTTTCCGCTTGTAAAGATGCATTTAAATCCTTTTGTACCATGGAGATTTTTGTCAATCCTTCTACAAGTTGTGCTACTTTAGGATTGAATAAACGTTCAATATCTTGTACGGTCATTGGAGTGTCTTCGACTACGTCGTGCAACAATGCAGCAGCAATAGATGTGGCTCCCAAACCTATTTCGGAAGCGACAATTTTTGCCACAGCAATAGGATGGAAAATGTAGGCTTCGCCTGATTTTCTTCTTTGTTCTTTATGGGAATCTACAGCAACGTCAAAAGCTTTTCGGATGAGTTTTTTATCGTCATCAGTCAGGGTTTGATAACTTATGCGAAGTAGCTCTTTGTATTCTTGCGCAATTGCTTTATTTTCTTTTTCTATATCTATTTCTATCATAACGGCATGGTTCAATTCCTAAAAATAGAAATTAGTTAGGAGATATGCAAGTAAAAAAGGGTTTCTGAGTGTAAAATCCTAAATTGAATTATTGAGATTACTATTGTACTCTTTTGAAATCCAAATCCTGAAAATCATAACTAAAATCAGTCAATTCAGAAATAGGTTTCATTTTTATAGTAGTTGCTTTTCCAGTTGCGTCACATTCGAAAAACAGATGCGCATCGGCGTGAAAATAGGCATTATTCCATTTTACCACAAAATTGTTTTCTTTGTAGAAAAAAACTTCACCTGTAAGTTGAGGAGAACGTTTTGAAGCAAAATATAATTTTCCTTTTTTTTGTGAAAGTGCAATATCTCCAAACCAATTGTCTTTATAAGTCCCGGTAAAATTATTGAAGTCTATTTTGATTTTATCCTTTTTATTTTTTGCTACAGTTGTCCAAACTTCATCAGTAACTTTGTCGGCAGTTTCGATATTCGATTTTAATCGGTTGCTGTAAATTGTGATATAATCGTCTGATTTTATCCCTAAATAACTGTCTTTTATAGTATTTGTAATAGCAGTAAAAGCTGCTCCTGATTGCTGATTTGTTAAAACAATAATTCCTAAATTGAGTTCCGGAAGTAATGTAACCTGGGTGACAATTCCTTCTAATCCGCCTGTATGAGTAGCTTGTTTGTATCCCTTTATATCACTTAGAAACCAACCTAGTCCATAACCGCTAAAATGAGTGTTATATGGAGGTTTTGTATTTACTGGTATTATGGTTTGTAATTGCCACATTTCATTGTGTTCTTTTTCTGAGAATAACTGCTTGCTGTCACTGCCATATTTTCCATTATTCATTTGCATAATAGCCCATTTGCTCAAATCATTTACACTGGAATAAATTCCGGCAGCTGCATCAAAAAGATGGTTTTGGTAACGCTTGATCACTTTAAGTTTTCCGTCAATAGGAACATGAGGAGCAATAATATTTGTAGTGTCTTTTAATCGTAAAAAGGAGGCTGCGCTTTGATTCATTTCTAATGGTTTCATGATGCGTTCTTCTATGAAATCACACCAACTTTGACCACTTACTTTAGCAACAACTTCGCCGGCAACAATGTATAATAAGTTATCGTAATCATACTTAGTTCTAAAAGCTGAAACTGGTTTTAAATATTGTAAATTTTGAATGATATCTTGCGCTGTGAAATTACTTCCGTCAGGCCAAATCATTAAATCACCTGCGCCAAGACCCAATCCGCTACGGTGTGTCAATAAATCCCGAATCGTAAATTCATTAGTTACATACTCATTATACATTCTGAAATTAGGAAGGTATTTGATGACTTTATCGTCCCATTTTACTTTTCCTTCATCAACAAGCATTGCCAAAGCAGCGCTTGTGAACGCTTTACTATTGGACGCAATTCCAAAAAGGGTATTTGCATCGACTTTTTCGTTTGTCAAAATTGATTTTACTCCATATCCTTTGGCATGAATTATCTTTCCGTCTTTTACGATAGCAACTGCAATCCCAGGAACATTGAATGTTTTTAACGAACGTTCTACTAATTCATCGACTTGTGAAGAACTGATTTGTGCGAAAGAAAGTGTAGTTGCGATTAATGTTATTGCAACGAATAATTTATTTTTCATAGTATTATATTTTCTTTTTTTTAAATCTGAAACCTGTAATCTAAATTTTGCAGTCTAAAACCCTCTTTGTCTTTTGGCTTCAAAAATCAAGATAGCTGCGGCAACTGAAACATTCATGGAATCTATTTCGCCTTGCATTGGAATTATAATATTTTGGGTGGCTTCTTTTCGCCATTCTTCGGTCAATCCAGTTGCTTCTGTACCCACAACCAAAGCGGTCGGTGTAGTATAATCTTGCGTATGATAGGAAGTCGAATTTTGCAAAGTCGCACAATAAAAATTGATTTTTCTTTCTTTCAAAAAAGCAATAATCTCTGATGTTGTTCCGGTAGCAATTTGATTGGTAAACAAACAGCCTACGCTGGAGCGTACAATATTTGGATTGTATAAATCACTTTTTGGGTTGGCAATAATCACGGCATCCAGATTGGCAGCATCGGCTGTTCTAAGTAATGCTCCAATATTTCCTGGCTTTTCGGGAGCTTCAGCAACTAGAATCAATGGGTTTTCAGATAATTTCAAATCCGATAATTGCAACGATTTGGTTTTGGCCACAGCCAAAATACCTTCGGTAGTATCTCGGTAAGCGAGTTTTTGATAGACTTCTTTATTGATTTCTATTAAGTCAGCACTTTTAGATAATTGACGAGCTTCATTTTCCGAACAAATTTCAGGTAAAAACAATAGGGTTTCCATTTCGTAACCGCCTTTTATGGCAATCGAAATTTCACGATTTCCTTCAATTAAGAATGTTCCGGATTGTTTGCGTGCTTTTGCTTTTTCCTGCAATAACACTAAAGATTTTATAAATGGATTTTGTACGGAAGAAATTTGTTTCAATGGAAAAGTCGCTTGGTTACTAAGTCGCTAAGTTACTACCTTTTTTTAAATTCTAAAATTCAATATCTGCTGTATTAGAAAATACGGTTATTACAGTTAATAAGGAGTATTTTCTTTAAATTTGTAAAAATCTAAATCCTAAATTATAAGTGTTTCATCTATTAGATATTATCGGTACGATGGCTTTTGCCATGTCAGGGGCATTGACTGCGATGAATAAAAAGCTAGATCCTTTTGGCGTTTTTATTATTGCTTTTGTGACTGCTGTGGGTGGTGGAACGTTGCGGGACATCATGATTGGTAGAACGCCAGTTGGATGGATGCTGGACTTGAAGTACGTTTATGTAATAATCATGGGCTTTGTTTTAGCCATTATTTTTAGAAAAAAATTCGATCGTTTGCGAACTTCTTTATTTTTATTTGACACGATTGGGTTAGGCGTTTTTACATTAATTGGACTTGAAAAAGGAATAAATATTGGACTTCATCCGGTTATTTGTATTGCATTAGGAACCATGACGGCCTGTTTTGGAGGTGTTATTCGCGATATTTTATGCACTGAAATTCCTGTTATTTTCAGAAAAGAAATTTATGCCACTATTTGTATTTTGGGAGGAATTGTATTTTTTCTCCTTCGAAAATTGAATTTGGATAATGATGTTTTATACTTGACCACTTCTTTAGTAATCATTTCAGTTCGATTGATGGCTGTGAAATACAAGTGGTATCTGCCTACTTTAGAACATAAATAAAAAATGCTTAATTTCACGAAGTCTAAAACCAAAGGGTGAAAAATTATTCCGTTAAACAATATCAAGAAAGTGATTATGAAAATTGGAATGCCTTTATTGGTCAAGCCAAAAATGCTACTTTCTTATTTCATCGTGATTTTATGGAATATCATAAGAATCGATTCCAGGATTTCTCGTTGATGATTTTTGAAGATGAAAAGGTAGTTGCGGTTTTGCCCTCAAATAAAGTGGGAAATGAAATTTTTTCACATCAAGGATTGACTTACGGTGGATTGGTTTATAATGAGGAGTCTAAATTGACAACAGTAATTAATGCCTTTAGGGCTGTTTTGTTGTTTTTGGAAGCTAATGGAATTGAAAAATTGCATCTAAAAACGATTCCATCTATTTATCATTGTAAACCTGCAGAGGAAATTCAGTATGCTTTGTTTTTGGCGGAAGCCCAATTAGTTAGAAGAGATAGTTTATCAGTAATTGATTTATCTCAGCAATATGTTTTTTCAAAAATTAGAAAACGAGGGGTTCAAAAAGGTAAAACAAAGGGATTGATAATCAAAGAAGAAACTGATTTTGAATCCTTTTGGGACAAAATATTAATTCCAAATTTAGACGAGAAACATGGCGCAAAACCCGTTCACTCTTTAGAAGAAATCAAGGTTTTGAAAAGTCTTTTTCCCACCAATATCAGGCAATTTAATGTATATCATAATGGTGAAATTGTTGCGGGAACCACTGTTTTCGAAACTGAAACTGTTGCGCATTGCCAATACATTTCTAAATATGAAATTGATGAAAATCTGGGGAGTTTAGACTTTTTGTATCATTTTTTGATTACAGCAACATTTGCTAATAAGCGATTTTTTGATTTCGGAATTTCAAATGAATCACAAGGAAAAAAATTGAATGAAGGCTTGTCGTATTGGAAAGAAAGCTTTGGAGCGAGTACCATAATACACGATTTTTACGAAGTGGAAACGGCTAGTTATGTTAAGCTGGATTCTTTTTTTACTAAATCAAAAAATATATTTACTAAATGATTCCATTTCTTGATTTAAAAAAAATAAACGAGCCTTATGAAACCGCTTTTCAAGAAAAATTGAAATCGGTTTTAGAAGTGGGTTGGTATATTTTAGGGAATGAAGTCACAGCATTTGAAACCAATTTTGCCAAGTATTGTGGAACACAACATTGTATCGGAACAGGAAATGGTTTTGACGCTTTAGTTTTGATTTTTAAAGCCTACATACAATTAGGGAAATTACAAAAAGGCGATGAAGTTATTGTTCCTGCAAACACTTACATTGCCAGTGTTCTAGCTATTTTACAAGCGGATTTAATTCCTGTTTTGGTCGAGCCAAGGCTGGAAACCTACAACATCAATCCTGCTTTAATTTCAGAAAAAATCACCTCAAAAACAAAAGCAATTTTAGTCGTTCATCTTTACGGGCAACTGGCTGAAATGGATGCAATAAATGAAATTGCTGTTGCAAATGAGTTACTGGTTATTGAGGATGCAGCCCAGGCTCATGGCGCAATCAGAAATCAATCAGAAATCAAAAATCAAAAATCAAGCGTAGCGTATAGTTTTTATCCCGGAAAAAATTTGGGAGCATTAGGTGATGGAGGAGCAGTTACCACAAATGATTCCGAATTGGCCAAAACCATTCAATCACTTAGGAATTATGGTTCAGAAACGAAATATCTCAACGATTATATCGGTATAAATTCAAGACTGGACGAATTGCAAGCGGCTTTCTTGAATGTAAAGTTACCCAATTTAGACGCTGATAATGAAAAGCGAAGAGTAATTGCTAAACGCTATTTATCTGAAATTAATAATGATAAAATAATTCTACCAACAGTTTCATTGCGAGAAACGAAGCAATCTAATCATGCTTTTCATTTATTTGTGATTCGAACACTAAACAGACTTGAGTTACAACAATATTTACACCAAAATGGGATTCAAACAGTAATACATTATCCAATTCCGCCTCATAAACAGAAAGCCTTATCATTATGGAACCATTTATCTTTTCCGATTACCCAAAAAATTCATGATGAAGTATTGAGTTTGCCTATAAGTCCCGTTTTGACAATGGATGAAGTGGGTTTTATTGTTTCAATTTTAAATAAGTATTAAATTGGAATTTATAAAAAAAATAACCAAAACACAGCTGTTTAAAATTTCATCTTTAAATAGTTTAAGTGTCATTCTAAAAATTGGAATTGGATTAATAACTTCAAAATTATTAGCTGTTTTTGTGGGGCCAAGTGGAATGGCTTTGGTGGGAAATCTTAGAAATTTTTTAACTTCATTAGAAAGTATTTCAACTTTAGGATTTCAAAACGGAATTATAAAATACGTTGCTGAAGAGGAAAAAAATGAAAATCAGCTTAAGAAGATAGTTGCAACGGTTTTTATCAGTTTGTTAGGTATTGCTATTGTTTTAAGTAGCGTTTTGTATTTTTTTGCCACATTTTGGAACAAAGAAATATTTGGGAATAATTTTGATTATCCGTTTGTTTTTAGGGCGTTAGCATTGGCTTTGCCTTGGTATGCGATTTCTGTTTTTTTGCTCTCCATAATTAACGGTTTAGGACAATTCAAAAGAGTGATTTGGATTAATATAATAGGAAATACAATTGGGTTATTGGTGTCAATTAGTATGATTGTCAATTATCAAACGTTGGGGGCTTTACTTTCGTTGGTGATTTCGCCGGCTTTGTTATTTTTCGTGACATTTTATTTTATAAACAGGAAAATCAATTTTTTTAAAACAATTCGGTTTTCTCATTTTGATTTTAAAATCATAAAGAATTTATCATCGTATTCTTTGATGGCTCTAGTTTCCTCGGTTTTGGGACCTTTAGTTTTTTTAGCCATCAGAAAAAATGTAATTGCGATTGTTGGATTAGAACAAGCTGGTTTTTGGGAAACAATAACCCGAATTTCTACTTATTATATGTTGTTTGTCACGACAATTTTGAGTGTTTATTTTTTGCCAAAATTAGTTGTTGCCAAGAATAATCTGGAGACCAAAAAAGTGTTTTGGAGTTTTTATAAAATGATTTTACCCGTTTTTATAATTGGATTAACGGTAATTTATTTTTTGCGTTTCTTTATTGTTAATTTACTTTTTACTAATGCGTTTCTTCCGGTTACGACTTTGTTTTTTTGGCAGTTGCTAGGTGATGTTTTAAAGGTGGCTTCTTTGATTTTAGGATATCAATTTTTTGCAAAAAAGCTAACTGCAGCCTTTATAATTTCAGAATTATTTTCACTTACCGTTTTGTATTTTTCAAGCCTTTATTTTATTAATGAATTTGGAATTCAAGGGATAGTAATGGCACAAGCTTTTGATAATTTTGTTTATTTATTGGTGCTGTGTGTTTATTTTAGAAAGAGTTTGATTTGAATGAAAAAATGTTGCAATTAACTATTCTACCAAGACTATAAAAAGGCTTTTCACAGAAAAGTTAGAGAATGGAAATAAAATGATGAAAATATGATTCAAAAAGCAGAAGCCTTATTTGTAATGACTTTAGTGAAATTTAGTAAAATTAACGGCAAATACCTTTTTATTATTCTAGGTTTACTAACATTATTACCCTTACTGTTACTTTCAGTTTTTAATAATCCTGGGTCTGATGATTTTGATTATGAGTTTAAAAGACCATTGCAAGAAATTATTCAAACACAAATTGATTTATATTATGGTTGGTCAGGGAGGTATTTTTCAGTAGGTTTTATGACTATAAATCCTGATTTTTTTATAAATTTTAGCTTTTATAAATTCTATCCAATTATTATAATTTGTTTATTTATTATAGTTTTATATTGGTTTTTAAAATTGATTTTTTCAGAAGAAAAAGTATTCCCAATTGTTTCCGATTTAGGTTTTTTTCTTTTTCTTTTTTGTCTTCAAATACCGGATATGTGTCAAGCTTTTTTTTGGTATTCAAGTTCTATTTGTTATCAATTTGGAATTGTGTTGTTTTTAATTTTTTCTATATCTTTTTTAAAATATAAAAAGAGCAAAAGTAAAAGTTATCTTTTCCTAGCCATACTTTGCTTAATTGCTTCCATAGGTTCAAATGAAATATTGATGCTAATAATACTGTTTTTAAGTATTTGGTATGTAGTGATTAAGTTTGTTGTTTTTAAAAAAATCGATTTTCATGAAAGACTTTTACTTTTAATTATTGTAGTTTTTTCATTTATCGTAATTGTTGCTCCAGGAAATAATGTTAGATTGTTAAGAGAAGGTGTTAAAATTAATAGCTACAATCTGTTATTATCGATTTTAAAAACTGCTTTTTATTTAGTTAAATATTTTATTAAATGGTTGCCACTAATACTATTGACAGCTTATTTGTACAGTGGTAGATTAAATGAAATATTAAATAAAATAAAAGATAAAAGAGTTTTCATTCATCCCTTTTTATGCTTAATCTTGATTTTTACGATACTTTTCCCTTGTTTTTTTATTGGATTTTGGACTAAGAACTATCTTTTACCAGATAGAGCTATCAATTCTATTTATTTCTTTTTTTTACTGTTTGTCATATATTTTGTTTTTTGTTTGTTAAATTTTTTTAAAAGTAATTTTAACCAAGATTTACACAGTAACAATAAATATATTTTTACAATTATTTTAGTATTATTTACTTTTTCCGAAACCCCAATCTCGGAGGCCTACTATGATTTAATTTCAGGAAAAGCTTACAAATACGATAAAGAATTAGAAGATAGATTTTTAATTATTAATTCTTCAAACAAAAGTTGTATTGAAGTTCCAATGTTAATCAATTGCCCCAAAACAATTTATAATTCGGAAGTTATGGGGCTTACAAGTGATAAAAATAATTGGAAAAATATTGAGATTTCAAAATATTACAAAAAAACAGTAATCGTTACTCCATCAAATTTAATTATTTCTGAATAATTGTAATTTAAAAAAAGCGACAAATTTTCATACCCTAAGGCTATAATTCTATTTAGATTTCCAAGTTTCTAAATACTGTTCAGCAATTTTTATATAATCATGTTCCTTTTCTATAAAGGTTCTAGCTCGTTTTCCAATCGCTATTATTTCGTTTGGATTCTCAATCAAAAATGACAATTCACGTACTAAACAATCTACATCAGGTAGAGCATTTATGCAGACTCTATCGGTTAAATTATAGTATTTACTAAATTCTTTTTCAGCTCCAGTAAAAACGACTTTTCCTTTCGCCATTGCTTCAAGTGCATTATAGCCTTGGTCATTTGCATAGGCCTGATCAAGTAAAATATGAGCTTTATCGTATAAATTAATATAAGTCAAATAAGGAATATTACGGGTTGTAATTATTTCAACTTTACTGCCATATTTTTTCTCAATAATATGCAATGCTTTTTCAAAATAATCATTTCCCTTTTTGTAATAATTTGATTCATTAATTCCGTGAAATATAATAATTTTATTCGAAATAGATAAAGGCTGGAAAATTAATTTTTTTGTGTTTATTGGATTCGGAATCAAACCGGAATACTTACTAATCCCAGCTAATGGAATATGATAATCCATATCGGTAGCGATAATTCCTCGTATATTTGAATAGATAAATTGATGTAATTTTTCAAAAGGCTTGGTTCTGTATTTTAAAATATTTTCGAACCCACTTTTCTTTATTTCTCCTGATAAGAATGGTTGAATAGCAGATTTGAAGTTTGGGTTTTCAAAACAATATTTTACATTCAAATAATCATAACCTGAAGATAATAGAAACGTTTTTTTATTATTTTGAAATAGAAATTCAAGTATTTTTTTTTCAAAAAAATATTGACAATAAAAACTGTTTTCATTGATTAATTGTACCGCGTCAAATCCAGTAAATTTTGCTTTGTTTTTCTCAAATTGGCGATAGGTGAGATAAGAACTCATATCAAACCCAAAAATGGTATATATAGCCACTTTTGCTTTTTTAAGCAATCCAGTATCCCATTTTTTTACCAATGGAAAATCTACCGGAAAATCCTTAAAACCATCTGTATGTCCCAGAATATAAACTTCATGACCTGATTTTTCTAAACCTTCTTTGAGAGAGTTGTGCAATCTGCTGTATTCACTTACCAGTAAAATTTTCATTTATGTGTATATTTGACAAATGTATTTACTTTTTGAATTAATATGATTAAAAATAAAAATAAAGTAGCCATAGTTTCGACCTCTTTAGGAAGCGGTGGTGCGGAACGATTTGCTGCTTTGTTGAGTGTTATGTTAGAAAAATTAGATTTTGAAGTTCATTCAATAATTATAAATGATAATGTTGATTATCAGTATAGTGGTGAATTGTTAAACTTAGGTAAATTATCTAATAACTCTTTTTTTTTCTTAAATAAATTGAAAAAGGGGTTTTTCTTAAATCGCTATTTGAATAAAAATAAGATAGAATTTATTATTGATAATAGGACTAGAAATAATTTGATTAGAGAACTTATCACTAAGCAAATTTATGGAAAAGCAAAAATTTATTATGTTGTCCAGAATTGTAAATTTGAAAAATATTTTCCCTCGTCTGTTTTTTGGTCTAGAATTCTTTATGAAAATGCAGAGAAGCTTATTTGCGTTTCTCAAGAGATAGAAGAGAAAATAAGACGAAATTTTGACTTAAAGAATACCATAACAATTTATAATTCATTTGATATTTCAACGAGTGAATTGAAAAATACAGATTTAAAATCTGAAAAATATATTTTATTTTTTGGGCGATTTGATGAGAAAGCAAAAAATTTCAGTTTAATGTTAGAAGCTTTTTTAATGTCTAAAATTTTTCTAAAAGGGTATCATTTGCGTCTTATGGGTGATGGAGCTGATTTGCTTTTTATTCAAGATAAAATAGAAGTTTTGCAATTGCAGTCTTTTGTTAAAATATTACCGTTTAAAAGCAATCCTTTTGAAGAGGTACAATTCGCTAAATTTACAGTTTTGACAAGTCATTATGAAGGTTTTCCTTTGTCTATAATTGAATCTTTAGCTATAGGTACTCCCGTTATTGCGGTGGATTGTCATTCGGGTCCTCGAGAAGTTATTAGGCATGAATATAATGGTCTATTAATTGAAAATAACAATCCACAGGCTTTTGCTCAAGCAATGAATCAATTTATTGACGATATTGTTTTATATGATTTTTGTAAAAAAAATGCAACAAAAAGTGTAGAACATCTATCTTTAGAGACTATTTCAAAACAGTGGGAATCCATTTTATGCTAAAACAATGACAACTAATACTGATGTTCAATTAATCGAAATTCCAAAAATTTGTGATTCAAGAGGTAATTTATCTGTTATTGAAAGCGATACAATACCGTTTGTGTCCAAAAGGGTTTATTATTTATATGATGTTCCAAGTGGTGGCAAAAGAGGAGGGCATGCGCACAAAGAGCAACAGGAACTATTGATTGCCGTAAGTGGAAGTTTTGATGTGGTTTTGAAAGATGGAAATTTTGAAAGAATAATAACGCTCAATAAACCTAATGTCGGGCTTTTGATTCCTATGGGAATTTGGAGAGAATTAGAAAATTTTTCTTCAGGTTCAGTTTGCTTGGTATTGGCTTCGGATGAGTTTGATGAAGAAGATTATATAAGAGACTATCAAATTTTTAAATTATTTAAACACTGACGAACCCAGTCCGTTATTGGTTAAAATTAATTTTAAATGGATTAATGGTTTTAAAACAACCGAAGGCATTAAAAGTAACAATCGCTTTTTGAACGTTATATTTTTCAAATCAATAGCTTTGTAATAAGAATTGAAATTTTCTTTATCAGAAAGCAATTTAGATTTTATTGCTAATGAAAATCGATTCAAATCGAGGAATTTTTTCAAACTTGGATTTGTTTTTTCCGGCTCCTTAAATTTCGAAAAATTAATTTTTTTGTTTAAATAGTTTTTATTTTTTGAAAGACTATTTTCATCGTAAATGTATCGTGCCAAGATTTCCCAAGAAAAGACAACAGGATAATCTATCCCTATTCGAATCCACATATCAGTATCTTGACCGCTTTTTACTTCAATGTCAAAATTTCCTATTTCTTCGAAAATGCTTTTATTAAAAACGGCACATGAAGTCCAAATAACGGTTTCCTTGGAGCTGGCAGTAAAGAAATTTACAATTTCACAATCTTTTGTTTTCGCAATCGAATAGCTCGCAGGAATTACTTTTTTTGATGTTTCAATTTCAATAGCTCCAGAAAATACTTTTTGTTCAGGATAGCTTTTAATGTTTTTAAACATTTCCTCTAAAAAATTTGGATACCAATAATCATCCGCATCTATAAAACTAATATAATTGGACTGTGCTTTTTCGATACCATCGTTTCTTGCTGATGAAACCCCAGCATTTTCTTTATAAAAATAACGAATTCTGGGATCGTCAAATCTTTTTATGATTTGAGCACTGTTATCTGTCGATCCATCATTGATGATTAGTATTTCAAAGTCAATAAATGTTTGATTAAGAACACTTTTTAAAGTAAGTTCAATGAATTTTTCTTTATTGAAAAGGGGGATTATTACAGAAAAAAAAGGCATCTATTTGCTGTTTAAATAACAAAAATAACCAATTTTATAGCAGTCAAATACTAATAGAGACGGTTTTTCTGAAGTTAAATGATATTCGAGCTTTAATTGTAATTTTTGAAACAGCTTAGCGATCAATAGGTTGATTTTAAAATCACACAATATTTTGTGAGTCTTAATTATTTTGCTGTCAATTTCAATTTTTGAATTGGTTTTTGAAATAGATAAAAGGGTTTCAAGAGCCGTTTTAGTTTTGGATAAAAAGAGTGATGAAGTTTCTAAATTCAAATGATATAATGGATTTTCTACATGTTCAATCTCAATGTTTTCTAACTTTAGGGTTTGAATAAAAGCGAAATCTTCATAACCATATTCGGTGATTTTTTCGTCAAATAAAAGTACGTTAAAAACTATTTTTTGTATTAAAAGATTGGAAACAAAAGTGGTTTTATATGGATTTTTTTTTCGATCAGAAACTGCTATAGCTTCTCTCTTTTGTCCAAAAATCCACCGTAATAATTGGTCATTATCCGGTTTGTCTTTGGTGTAAACGATTCCTCCAAAAAATATTTTTTTGGCAGATAAATTAATTCGGCTAATGTAATTTGAAATAAAATCAGAATTTTTGGGAAAAGTATCGCAATCTATATAAAGCAGCCATTTATATTTTGACTTAGAAGCGAGTAAATTTCTGATTTTGCTTCTTCCAATATTTTGTGATAATTCAACAAAGAAACAATTTGTTAAAAATTGTATTGGATTATTTTTTGATTGATGCTGAGTTGATGCATCATCAATACATATTATCTCAAAATCAATTTTGCATTCCAGACATTGTCGATGCAATTCCAATACTAAAGGAAAAGCATTATAATTGTATATTGGAACAAGAATAGAAAGCACTATGCAGTTCGCTGCTGAACTACTTCAAAAATTCTTTCATCTTCACATTTCAATGTTTTCGAAGGGAATTTCATTAACAAAGCATAATCGTGAGTCGCCATAATAATGGTTTTTCCGTTGGCATTGATGTTTTTTAATACTTCCAATACTTCAGCGCTGGTTTGAGGATCAAGGTTTCCTGTTGGTTCATCAGCAAGGATAAGTTCAGGGTCGTTAAGCAAAGCTCGTGCGATTGCCACACGTTGTTGTTCACCGCCAGAAAGTTGGTGTGGCATTTTATTGCCAAATTCTTTCATGCCTACTTTATCTAAAACCTCGTCAATTTTTCGTTGCATTTCGTCATTGTCAATCCAGCCTGTAGCTTTGAGAACAAATAACATATTGTCTTTTACAGTTCTGTCCGGCAGTAATTTGAAATCTTGAAAAACGATTCCAATCTTTCTTCTTAAAAATGGAATGTCATCTTCTTTCAAAGCCACCAAATCAAAATCTACGATATTTCCTTCTCCTTCTGTCAAAGGTAAATCACCATATAAAGTTTTCATTAAACTACTTTTTCCGGAACCTGTTTTTCCAATGATGTAAAGAAATTCACCATGTTTTACATCTAAGTTTACGTGGGATAAAATAGATTTACCTTCTTGATAAATGTTTACATTTTTTAAAGACAGTACGGATTGGGACATAATTAGCGTTTGTTTATTGGGTAAAAGTAATAAGATAACGCTTCTATTCAAAATAAATTCTATTCAATTAAATAGAATTCTGAGAATTATAATTTATGTAAGTAAATCTAGAAGTTTGAAGGGATGAATATTGTAGCAATGAAAGTTAAATTTTACGGTGTTAAAAAAAATGTTCATAATAAAAGCGAATAGCGATTCGTTATAGAGTTCAGAATATGATACATTTGAATTATTAAAATAAAATCACAATGCGTAAAATTTCCTGGCCCTCATTCTTTCTTCTTTTTATTATAACTACCACAGTTTTTGCACAAAAATCAACTATTTATACTAGCGATTCAAAAGATTTTAATAAAGCGGTTGCTTTGTTTAAAGATGGACAATATGCATCAGCACAAATTATTTTTAATAAAGTAAAAGAAATTGCCACTACTGAAGAGCTGAAATCGGACTGTGCATATTATGCTGCTAATTGCGCCATTCGAACCAATCAAGCGAACGCTGATGAGTTGATGGAACGATTTGTTTCGGATTATCCAACAAGCGTAAAACAAAACCAAGCCTATATAGAAGTGGCACATTATCATTTTGATCAAGGAAGCTATCCGCAAGCCTTACAATGGTTTGATAAAGTGGATGAAAGCCAATTGAGTGCTAGCGACCGAGATAAATTTAACTTCCAGAAAGGCTATAGTTTTTTTAATGCCAAAAAGAAAAAAGAAGCAACTGTCTATTTGAATAAAGTGGTCAATTCTGCTGAATATGGCTCTCAAGCTAAATATTACTTGGGATTCATGGCTTATGAAGGAGACGATTACAAACAAGCCACAAAATATTTTGACGAAGTTTCGGGCGAAGAAAAATACAAAGAAAAGCTTTCGTATTATCAAGCTGATATGAACTTTAAATTAGGAAATTTTCAAAAAGCAATTGATTTAGGAGAAAAAGCAATGGCTAAATCAAATCCTGCTGAAAAATCAGAATTGAATAAAATCATTGGCGAAAGCTATTTTAATTTAAAAAAATACGATACTGCAATCCCGTATTTGGTTGCCTACAAAGGGAAAAAAGGAAGATGGAATAATACGGATTTTTACCAATTGGGCTATGCGTATTACAAACAAAAAGACTACGAAAATGCCATTTCTCAGTTTAATAAAATTATAGGCGGAAAAGATTTTGTGGCTCAAAATGCCTATTATCATTTGGGAGAAAGTTACCTGAATACCGATAAAAAACAACAAGCTTTGAATGCGTTTAAAAATGCTTCTGAAATGAATTTTGATGCCGCTATTCAAGAAGATGCGAGTTTGAATTATGCAAAATTGAGTTATGAACTAGGAAATTCCTATCAGAGTGTACCAGCAGTTTTGCAAGCTTTCTTAAAAAAATATCCGGATAACGCAAGCCGTTCGGAGATTGAGAAATTGTTGATTGATTCTTATATTTCTTCTAAAAACTACAAAGAAGCTTTAGTTTTATTGGAAAGAAATAAAACACCTGAAAATAAATTAGCCTACCAAAAAGTACTTTTTTACAGAGGTTTAGAATTGTATACCGATGGAAATTATGAAGAAGCGTTGAAAATGTTTTCGAGATCGATCAACGAACAAAGAGATGCTGTTTTTACTGCAAGAGCCACTTTCTGGAAAGGAGAAACAGAATATGTTTTGGATGATTTTAAAAGTGCTTTGTTGAGTTTTAAACAATTCGTAGCTTCATCGCAAGCCGCAACTACACCGGAATATAAGAACAGTAATTACAATATTGCCTACACGTATTTCAAATTGAAAGAGTACGATCAAGCAGGGAATTATTTCCAAAACCAAATAGAAAAAGCACCTGCCGATAAAGTGCGTTTGAATGATTCCTATTTACGTTTAGCAGATTGTCGTTTTGTAACTTCAAAATATGGTCCGGCTATGGATGCCTATGTTAAAGTCATAGAATCCAAAAGTGTAGATGCAGATTATGCGTATTTTCAAAAAGCAATTTGTTATGGGTTTATTGCTAAAAATGAGAAGAAAATAGAAGAACTGAACGCTTTTCTACAATTGTATCCAAAATCAGAATACAGAGACGATGCACTTTTTGAACTCGGAAATACGTATGTAGCCGAGAATAAAACGGATCTTGCTGTAAAAACATACGACCGACTAAATACGGAATTTAAAAGAGGTTCTTTTACTTCCAGAGCAATTTTACGTCAAGGTTTGGTCTATTATAATTCAGATAAAGACGAACAAGCATTGGTTAAATTTAAAAAAGTAGCTGCTGATTTTCCTAAAACTCCTGAGGCATTAGAGGCCGTTGCAACCGCTCGTTTGATTTATGTAGATAACGGAAGGGTGGATGAATATGCGAACTGGGTTCGTACTTTGGATTTTGTTGCAGTTACTGATGCAGAACTTGATAATGATACCTATGAAGCTGCTGAAAAGCAATTTCAACAGAATAACACAAAACAGGCGATTACAGGATTTAGCGGTTATGTTTCTAAATTCCCACGAGGGATTCATGCTTTGCAGGCTAATTATTATTTAGCGCAATCTTATTTTTCTGATGGGTCAGAAAGCAAGTCTATTCCTAATTATGAATTTGTAATTGCACAATCCAGAAGCGAATATACGGAACAATCTTTATCGAGATTGGCTCAAATTTTTCTTAAAAACAAAGACTATGATAGAGCAATACCGGTATTATCTCGTTTAGAAACAGAATCTGATATTTCTCAAAATAAAACATTTGCGCAATCGAATTTGATGAAATGTTATTATGAAAAAAAGGATTATCCAAATTCGGTTATTTATGCGGAGAAGGTTTTAATGAATCCTAAAACGGATGATAATGTAAAAAGTGATGCGCAAATCATAATTGCCCGCGCTGCAATTCAAACGGGTGATGAAACAAAAGTACGAACTGCTTACGCAAAACTAATGACGATTGCCAAAGGAGAATTGGCAGCCGAAGCGTTGTATTATGATGCTTATTTTAAAAATAAAGATGAAAAGTTTGAAGCATCAAATGTTGCGGTTCAAAAATTAGCCAAAAATTATTCTAGTTATAAATATTTTGGAGCCAAAGGATTAATCTTGATGGCTAAAAACTTCTACGGATTGAAAGACAGTTATCAGGCTACCTATATTTTAGAAAATGTAATTCAAAATTTTACTGATTTTCCAGATGTTGTTTCAGAAGCACAAACAGAATTAGACGCTATTAAATCAGAAGAATCTAAAACAAATTCATCAATTACCAAGTAAGGAATTCAGGAGTAAGAGATTGGAGTAAGAAAACAAGAAAAATAGGCGTGAAATTTTAAAATAATTGAAAGCCAAAAAATATACGGAATGAATATACCTTTTTACATCGTTGATGTTTTTGCCGAGAAAAAATATGCAGGCAATCAACTGGCAGTTTTCTTAGGGGCTGATGTCTTAAGTACAGAAGAAATGCAAAAAATTGCTCGTGAAGTCAACTTTGCGGAAAGTACCTTTATAACTAAGTTTGAACCTGAAAATAGCGTTGCTGAAATCAGAATTTTTACTCCGGAACATGAAATGAAGTTTGCTGGACACCCAATAATAGGAACTTCTTGGGTTTTGATGAATAGAATATTTGAAAATCAACCTGAAAAGATTACGTTATCAGTTCCAATTGGCAAAATTCCAGTTCATCAATCGGGAGATTTGGTTTGGTTGCAGGCTGCTCAACCAGAGTTTTTAGATACTTTTTTAGCAGAAGATTTTTTATCATTCAGCAATTTAAGCAGTGCTGATTTTGATGATGCATTTCCCATTCAAGAAGTTACTACAGGAAGTGCTTTTGTGATTGTTCCTATCAAAAATAAAAAAGCATTGGAGCATTTAATTCTTGATAAGGTTAAAATGAATGAATGGTTGCATGGGCACTGTAAAACAAATCATAGAGCCCTGTATTTTTATTGTTTAGAAGAAACAAAGCTCATTAGTAGAATGTTGTGTATAGAAGACAATCAGCTTAAAGAAGATGCAGCTACTGGTAGTGCCAGTACTTGTTTGCAAGCTTTTCTTTTAAAATATCATGCTGAAGAAATTCAGATTATCAATCATCAAGGAGATTTTATTAATAGATCCTCTCAAATTTATTTTGACGGAAAATTAGCTGAAAATCATTTTGATATAAAGATTGGTGGGAAGACGCAATTTATTGCAAAAGGTGAATGGGAAGTTTAATTATGAGGTTAGGAGTTAGAAGATAAAAGGATAGAAGTTAAAAAAAATAAAACATGACATTTAAAAATAAAAATATAAGATTATTTACAAATACGGTATCAATATTCTCGGCTCCCTTCCCTTCGGGGAGGGTCGGGGTAGGGATTTTGTTCTTCTTTTTCTTTCAATTTTCGTTTGCACAAAAAAAAGAGCAAATAGGAACTGAAACGGTAAATGTTGTGAAGCCTTATACGCCAACAATTTCGGATGCTTTCAAAGTAAAAGAAACGCCTGCACTTGAAGAGGAAGGAAATGCCAAAAAAGAAACGATTAAATACACCATTTTCTCTTTTCCGGTGGCATCGACTTTTACTCCGTCTAAAGGAAAGGCAGAAGGAGTGGAGAAAGAAAAACAGGAACATTTATTTAAAAATTATGCCACTTTTGGCGTGGGGAATTACGGAACCTTTATTGGGGAATTATTTGTAAATCACGATTTGAATAGCACAGATTATGTTAGCGGGATGTTTCGTCATCATTCGTCACAAGGCGGTATAAAAAGTGTTTCATTAGATGATCGTTTTTATGATACTGCGATTGATTTAACGTACGGATCCAATCAAAAAGACGTATCATGGAATTTAGATTTGGGTTATCAAAATCAAATTTATAATTGGTACGGATTGCCTGCCGATTTTGGTACTACTTTGACACCTCAAGATAGGAGGATGTTGATTAATGGAATCAATCCACAACAAACCTATAATACAATCTCGCTTGGTGGGAAAATAGATTTTAACGAGAGTATTTTAAATAAAATGAGTGTTAAATTCAATCACTTTTCAGATGTTTATGGATCTTCTGAAAATAGATTTTATGTTAAACCAACCGTGCAGTTTGATGTAATGGAAAGCGCTGTAAAAACAGATTTAATTGTTGATTATGTTGGCGGAAGTTTCAAGAAAAACTATTCTAATACAAACACGCAACCTGTGAAATATGGTTTTACTAATTTTGGTATTGCGCCAAGTTTTGTAATGCAAAAAGAGGATTGGACGCTGAATATTGGAGCGGCTGTGTTTTATAGTTTGGACAATCAAAACAGCAATAATAAGTTTTTAGTTTATCCAAAATTCAATGCTTCTTACAAAGTAGTTGGCGATTTGATGATTTTCTACGCTGGAGCCGAAGGAAATCTGGAACAAAACTCTTATATGGATTTTGTTAATGAAAATCCGTTTTTGTCTCCAACATTAAATATTGCACCAACGGACAAACAATATGATATTTTTGCAGGATTAAAAGGAAAATTGACTAACAACGTGAGTTATAATATTAAAGGATCGTATGTTAATGAAAGAAATAAAGCATTGTTTAAAAGTAATGATTATAATGAAAATGCTGCAAATCAGGACTACGCTTTTGGGAACTCCTTTCAAGTGGTTTATGACGATATGAGAACATTGAGTTTTTATGGAGAATTAAAAGCTGATTTTTCTTCAACTGTATCTTTTGGAGTCAACGGGACTTTTAATAGTTATACCAATGATTTTCAAAGTGAAGCTTGGAATTTACCAACCGTAAAAATAAATTCAAACATTAATTTTAATATTACGCCAAAATGGTTCGCTGGTGCAAATGTATTTTACGTAGGGGAACGAAAAGATCAACAGTGGAATACCAGTTCTAGTTTAATTGCGAGTCCAATTACCTTACCTTCTTATTTTGATCTAAATGCAAATGTTGGATTCAAATACAGCGACCGATTGACAACCTTTTTAAAAGCCAATAATATTACCAATAAAGCCTATGAAAAATGGTTGAATTATCCGGTTCAAGGTTTTCAAGTGGTCATAGGAGCTAACTATAAATTTGATTTTTAGTTTTATTTAAACCACAAAAGACACAAAGGATAATTCAATATAACGAACAATCTTTGTGCCTTTTATGGTGATTTTTTTATTTTCCCATTTAACTATGACTTTCAAACAAAAAATACATACCCATTATCTGCAATTAGTTCAGGATCGAATCGATGTTTTCAAAGACATGATTGTTGCGCTCACCGAAGATTCTAAGAATGATGCTAAAGGTTCTGCGGGAGATAAACACGAAACCGCTTTGTCTATGATGCATATTGAGCAGGAGAAACTCAACGCCAAACTTAGAGAGGTCTTGACTCAAAAAGCTGTTTTGGATAAAATAGATTCCACTACAATTGCCGAAATAATTATTGTTGGCAGTTTAGTAAAAGCCAACGGAATTTATTTATACCTGAGTGTGGCACTTCCCAAAATCAATATTGAAGGAATCAATATTATTGCATTGTCACCACAATCGCCTTTGGGAAATAAGCTAATGGGAAATACAATTGGATTTACCTTCGAAATTAATACTACGAAGTATTTGATAGAAGAGATTAAATAATTTATAAATGGATTATTGGGTTTTAATATGCAGTTTTTCTTGGTTTATATCAGCTTTTGCTTTTTATAAAATTTATAAACTCTGGCATAAAGACGTTACTCAAAATGATAAGCTTTATAAATTTCAGATAAAAGCTGGAAACTTCAAACATTGGATAGGAATTATAATGCTTATAATTGCCGGAATTGTTTATTTTTCCAAAGCAATAGAGTAGTTTTTATATAAAATCCGTGTTGCTTGCATTCGTTTCATCTGTGTCTCATTCTCCTTAACGGGGCTTCATTTCACAACTATCCAACATATTATAACAAAATTTAACATAATGTTAAATTAGTATCTTCTTTGGTTGTAAATCCTCTAAATCATTAAAAAATAGAAATCCCTAATAAAACTTTTCGTAAATTCGCGTCCTTAAAAGTTTGACTTTAAAACGAAACGAAATTATGAACAAAACAATGACAGTCGACATCTTGTCGAGTATTAAAGGAGCACAGCCCTCAGAGTCCGTGAACAAATTATTTGATGTAATTAAAAATGCAGTTCCAACAAATAATAATTCCTTAAATAATGTCAATCATAATTGTGTGTCTGTGAGTGATTTAAGAGAAGATGTTGTGATAGAGAGTTCGGCTATTGAGAGACAACTCATTTTGGAAAACTTCCCGAACAAAAAAAATGGTTTTTTAGTAGTTGCTAAAGTTATAGAAGGATAAAAATGGATTCTCAGATAAAAAAAATACACCAACAATTGGTGTCAAAAGAAATAACTTGTACAGCTTTGGTACAAGAAAAATTAGACTTACTTAAACAAAATACCTACAACTCTGTAAATTCTGTGTTAGACACTTTGGCTTTGGAATTAGCTGCAAAAGTAGATGCTAAAATTGCGAATGGTGAAACAATAGGTTTGTTGGAAGGCATACCTTTTGGAATCAAGGATGTATATATGCTGCAAGGAACTTACACTACTGCAAGTTCTGAGATGTTGAGAAATTATAAATCTCCTTACACGGCTACTGCCATTCAAAAATTATTGGATGCAGGCGCTATTCCGTTAGTAAAAGAAAACTGCGATAGTTTTGGTCATGGGTCTTCAAGTGAAAACACCATTTTTGGAGCGGTAAAAAATGCGATCGATCCAACATTAGTTGCTGGAGGTTCAAGTGGTGGATCTGCGGTTAACGTTGCAAAAGAATATACTGCGTTTTCTATTGGAGGTGACACAGGCGGTTCTATTCGTCAGCCAGCTGGATACAATCATATTTACGGTTTTAAACCAACTTACGGAAGAATTTCCAGATTTGGCCTTATGGCTTATGCATCTTCTACGGATTGTGTTGGTCCATTGACAAAATCAATTGAAGATATTCGAATTGTGTTGAATGTAATGAGCGGTAAAGATCCAAAAGATCAAACTTCAATCACTTCAACAGCAATTAGTGAAGAGTCAATTGCGACTTCGGGTGTAAAAACTGTTGGTTATTTTAAAAACTTTATCGAAAGTGATGCTATTGATGGGCAGATAAAAGCTGATTTTTTAGCCAGCATTGAAAAACTGAAAGCTAAAGGAATTGAAGTAAAAGAATTGGATTTTTTCAAATCGGATATTTTAGTTTCAACTTACTATACTTTGGCGATGGCGGAAACGGCTTCTAATTTATCTCGTTTAGATGGAACAAATTATGGTAACCGTATTGAAGCGGAGAATTTAATTGAAACGTATGCAGTGACACGTTCTGAAAACTTTTCAGAAGAAACAAAACGTAGAATTGTTGGTGGAAACCAAGTGTTATCACAAGGTTTTTCAGATGAAATATATTTAAAAGGATTGGCTTTAAGAGATCAAATTTCTGAAAACTTCAGTAAAGATTTCAAGGAGGTTGATATTATTTTATCGCCAGTTACTCCAAGCACTCCTCCTAAAATTGGAGACAGTTTAAAAGATCCTTTGGCTATGTATTTATCCGATGCCTATACGGTTGGTTTTAGTTTAGGGCAATTACCAACTTTAACCGTGCCACAAGGAACAAGTACTGGATTGCAGATTACTGCAGCAAAAAATAATGATGAATTAGTGTTGAAGTTTGCTAACTTCTTAAAAGATACGATATAATGGAATTGGAGCAATTAACTGCGGCTTTAAAAGCCCACGATTTAGAATTGGTAATTGGACTGGAAACACACGTTCGATTGAATACCAAAACCAAGTTGTTTTGTTCTTGTCCAAATCAAGAAATAGAAACACCTAACGAAAATATATGTTCGGTTTGTACGGGACAAATGGGCGTTTTACCCGCCTTAAATAAAGAAGCAATTATAAAAGCGATTTATTTTGGAAAAGCGGTAGATTCGTCATTTAGTAATGAAGTGATATCTTGGGATAGAAAGCACTACGAATATCCAGATAATCCAAAAAATATTCAGATAACGCAATTTCACAATCCAATAATTCCTGACGGACACGTTTCTTGTTACCGCAATGATGGTACTCAATTTACAGTGAATTTAACCCAGGTTCATATTGAAGAGGATGCTGCAAAATTGATGCACGAAAAGAAAATTTCGTTAGTCGATTTTAACAAAGCTGGAGTTCCATTGATTGAAATTGTTACCGAGCCTTGTATTAGAAATATTGAAGATGCTTCGACTTATGCGCAATACATTCAACGTATTGTTCAAAACTTGGGGATCTCTGAAGCGAATTTGGAGAAAGGAGAATTCAAATCGGATGTTTCTGTGTCATTGCGCAAAAAACATAGTTACGAATTAAATCCAAGAACTGAAATCAAAAACTTGAACTCGTTTAAGTTTATGGTGGAAGCATTAAAAGAAGAAATTGAAAAACAGTTCAATTATTTTATTGAACATAAGGAGTTTAGACCTGATCAAACTACGGTATTATGGGATGCTGATTTAAAGCAAACCAAAGTAATGCGTAAAAAAGAATTTGAAGCGGATTATCGTTTTATTTCTGAGCCAGATTTACCTTTTGTAAATATTAAAAAAGAAATAGAGGCTATTAAAGTGGATAGTAGCGCCTTGCCTTACGCTGTTGAATCTATTTTGATTAACGGTGGTGTTTTGCCACAAGATGCTAAATTTTTTACGGCAGATAAGTTGCGTTCGCAAACATTTGTAGAAATAAATAACGAAATTAAAGATCCTTCGTTTGTTGCCAAAACTTTGGCAAACAACATAAAGGCCGAAGACTACGCTGAAATTCATAGTATTTCCCATTTAACGGATATTTTTAAATTATTTAAAGCGGAGAAAATCACAGCTGTTTTGGTTCAAAATGCGATTACGGGGTATTTAAAAGACCGTACTTTTGACTATAACAAGTATTTCGAAGACAATACCATTTCCGAAGATACCATTCAAGAAGTTATTGCAAAAGTAATTTCAGAAAATGAGGCTGTTGCCAATGATATCAAAGCAGGCGACCAAGGAAAAGCAGGTATTCTTGTTGGTAAAGTATTAGGAATTATTGGAAAAGGAGCTAATGGAAAAGTAATTCGTCAGATTATTTTAGATGGATTAGGTGCTGCTGCTGTTGCCGAGAATAAAATTGCTGCTGAAAAAGTGGCGAATGAAGTAACGGTTGCCAATAAAGAAACTCAGGAAGAAACACTTCCTGAAATTCCTATCATTATAAAAGATACGTACAGAACACATAAAATTTCGCAATTATCAGAAGACAGCATTAAAGAAGAAGTGATGTTGTCGGGCTGGGTGGCGAGTGTGCGTGACCACGGCGAATTGATGTTTATCGATTTGCGTGATTCAAGTTACGAGATTTTTCAAGTGCGAATCAGCAGAGAATCATTTCCTAATATCGATGAATTAGTGAAATTGAAGCCAGAATCCGTAATTTCTGTAGCAGGAATTGTGGTTGGACGTAATGAAGATGATTACAATGCAGGATTACGTACGGGTAAAATCGAATTAGAAACTTCGGCTTTAGAAATTTTAAATTTATCTAAAACATTGCCTTTTGAGATTAAAAGAGCGGCAAAAACAAACGAAGCGATTCGTTTTCAATACAAGTTTTTAGATCACAGAAACGAAGAAGTAAGAAGAGCGATTGTCAACCGTCATAAAGTAATTAAGTTATTGCGTGACATTTTGGATGAAGAAGAGTTTCTAGAAATTGAAACACCAATTTTAAGTGCAGGAACTGATGAAGGAGCACGTGAATTTATTGTTCCTACGCGTAAAGGATCAGGTTTGTTTTATACATTGCCGCAAGCGCCTCAGCAGTTCAAACAAATGCTGATGGTGAGCGGGTATGAAAAGTATTTTCAAATCGCGCGTTGTTTTAGAGATGAAGATTCTCGTGGAGACCGTCAGCCGGAATTTACACAATTGGATATGGAAATGGCCTACGCGAGTATGCAGCAGATTATCGATTTAAACACAAAAATGTTTAATGAAGTAGTTAAAAAAGTATATGGCAATAAGTGGATTTTACGTCCGTTTGAAGTGATTACATACAAAGACGCAATGGATTTCTATGGTTGCGACAGGCCAGATTTGCGTTATGGCTTAAAAATGCAAGACATCACCGATATCGTAAAAGATACTACTTTTCAAGTATTTAGTAAACCTATTGAAGAAGGCGGAATTGTAAAATGTATCAAAGTTTCGGCTCAAGAGCAAGGCAACAAGCGTATGTCTAAAGGTCAAATCGAAAATCTTACCGCTATTGCGCAACAGCACGGCTTAGGTGGATTGGCTTATATTATCGTGAATGAAGATGAATTACAATCGCCAATTATTAAATTTTTAGGCGAAGAAATTGCAGCAGGAATTATCAAAGCAACCAATGCGCAAGTGGGTGATATTGTATTCTTTTCGGCAGCGGATTATGCTACGGCTAATAAGGCTTTGGATGCTGTTCGTCAAGAAATGGGTAGAATGTTACACTTGATTAATCCGAAGGAATTATGTCCGGCTTGGGTGGTTGATTTTCCAATGTTTGAAAAAACGGATGAAGGAAGATGGACGTTTACACACAATCCTTTTTCGATGCCAGCTATTTATGATTTGCAAAAACATATGAATGGTACTGAAGAAGAAATAGGAACTATTATCGCGCAACAGTATGACATCATCTTAAATGGTTACGAAATTGGTGGAGGATCGGTTCGTGCACATAAATCGGAGATTCTGGAAGCGACTTATAGAAATATGGGTTACAACAAAGAAGAAATGATGAAAAGCGTAGGAACGATGTACAAAGCCTTTCAATACGGAGCACCGCCACACGGAGGAATTGCTTGGGGAATTGACCGTTTGATGATGATTTTAGAGAAAAAAGCATCGATTAGAGAAGTTATGGCTTTCCCGAAAACAGGTTCTAGCGAAGATTTATTATTTGGGGCACCATCTCTTTTGTCGGATAAAAAGGTAGAAGAAATGAATGTTCGAATTATTAGAAATTAGATTTTATAATCTATAATGATCCTTTAAAGTGGGTTTGTATTTTTCAATACAAACCCACTTTTTTTATTTAATTTTATCATTCTATTTGTATAGAGCATTTTCGTAACGATGCATTGCATTATGTACGTCTCAAGAAGCAAGTGTGGCGTGTAGCACAAAAATTGCTTTAGAGTGGGATGAAGCATTCAAAAACATGAATGATCCTTCAGGAAGAGCGGTTGCGAGTGTACATGATGATGCATATATAAAAGCATAAACCCAATTTAATTAAGATTTAATAAATAGACTAAGACGTTCTTCATTTTGAGAACGTCTTTTTTTTGTTGTATAGCTAACGTCTTATTTGAAAAGATAGAATTACTAAAAATTTTATTATTGGTCATTGTCTAAAATAATTGGTTACAGTTTTTTATATTAGCCCATCTAAACACCACATTATGAAACGTTATATTTTAGTTTTTGCTTTATTTTCACTTGTTTCTTGTCTCAAAAAAAATAAAACTACAGTCGATGTAATTATTACGGATGCTACTATTTATAAAGTTGATAAAACATTTGGCACTGCAAATGCTATGGCAGTTAGTAACGGTAAAATTGTGGCTATTGGGACTAACGATGAAATCAGAAATAAATATGAATCTGAGCATAATATTGTAGCTAAAGGGAAATTCATTTACCCAGGCTTGTTTGACGCGCATTGTCATTTTTACAGTTTTGGACTGAGTCTTCAAGAAGTTGATTTACGCGGGACCAAAAATATGGGTGAAGTAATAGCACGTATAAAGACTTTTCAAAAAGAAAAAAAACCGGAGTTTATCGTTGGTAATGGTTGGGATCAAAACGATTGGGAAGTAAAAAAGTTTCCGACAAAAGCAGATTTAGATGCCGAGTTTCCAGATATTCCCGTTGTATTAAATAGAGTTGACGGTCATGCGATATTTGTGAATAGTAAAGCTTTGAAGTTAGCAGGAATTACAAAAGATGCAAAAGCTGTTGGTGGTCAGATTGAAATGGCAAATGGAGAACCAACCGGAATTTTAATAGATAATCCAATGGATTTAGTTTTTAAAATAATTCCAAAACCAAGTCGTAAAATACAAATTGCAGCTTTATTGGATGCAGAAAAAGTAATGTTTGATTATGGGTTGACAACAGTAAATGATGCAGGTTTAGATCCGGATATTATTAATTTAATGGACAGTTTGCAAAAAGCAAAAGTGATGAAGCTTAATGTGTATGCTATGATTACGGCAAATCAAAAAAACATCGATTTATATCTAAAAAAAGGAATTTATAAAACGGATAATTTAGATGTGCGTTCCTTTAAAATGTATGGCGATGGTGCTTTGGGTTCTCGTGGTGCTTGTTTGCATAAAGGCTATTCTGATATGCCAAAACAATTTGGAGCGTTACTTTCTCCTATTTCAAACTTAAAAGCTATCGCAAAACAAATTGCAGCTTCTCCTTTTCAATTGAATTCGCATGCTATAGGTGATTCGGCAAATACGGTTTTATTAAAAATTTATAAGGAAGTTTTAGATGGTAAAAAAGACCGCAGATGGAAGATTGAACACGCTCAGGTTTTGCGTGAAGAAGATTTTGATTATTTTAAATTAGGAATCATTCCTTCGGTACAACCTACGCATGCCACTTCAGATATGTATTGGGCGGGAGAAAGATTAGGAAAAGAAAGAATAAAAAATGCTTATGCTTATAAAAAATTACTTCAAAAAGCAGGAATTGTAGCTCTTGGTACTGATTTCCCTGTAGAAGAAGTGAACCCAATGCTTACATTTCATGCTGCAGTGGCAAGAAAAGACAGTAAGAACTATCCAAAAGGAGGTTTTCAAATGGAAAATGCATTGAGTAGAGAAGAGACTTTAAAGGGAATGACGATTTGGGCTGCTTATTCAAATTTCGAAGAAAAGGAAAAAGGAAGTCTAGAAGTTGGAAAATGGGCTGATTTTGTAATTTATGATAAAGATTTAATGAAAATCAATGAGAATCAAATCGTTAAAATGAAGGCAGTGAATACGTATTTGAAAGGAGATAAGGTAAAATAAGAAAATCTTTGCAAGTGATACGTTATAATTTATTATATAGTACTTTAATTTAAGTGGGTTTATTTCACATTTTTAATGTAAATTATAAATTTGGGTTTTATATTGTAGCTAGATAACGCATTTGTGTTTTATAATTATAACTACTACTGCGTCTTTGTCTTAAAAAAAAAGAATAGAATATTAAAAATAGAGTTACGTGTGGAATATTAGCCGTTATCGGAAAAGGAAAAGGTGAAAAGTTAGTACAGGAGCTTTCTAAATAGTGGCTCGGATGAAAGTAATTAATTTTTCAAATTACCAAAATAGCATTTTAATGTTAGTTTTGGAAATTTGTTTTTTAGAATATTTTTTATTTTTGGCCCAATTGTTATCGAGATTGCAATAAATAATTTAATTGGCCTATTGAATTTTAAATATCTTTAAATGTTTTTAAAACCTATCAAAAAATATCCTATGAAAAAATCTTTACTTTTTTTACTTTTTTTAGCAAGTTCTTATACTTATGCGCAGTACACACTAATTCCAGATGTAAATTTTGAAAACAAACTTATTGCTCTTGGCATAGACTCTGGATCGCTTGATGGAAAAGTTTTAACCTCAAATATTAACTCACTTACTTCATTAGATGTATCTTATTCTAATATTGTTGATTTGACTGGAATTCAAGATTTTGTTTCATTGACTAATTTAATCTGTAATTCCAATCAATTAATAACATTGGATGTTTCTAAAAATGCAGCTTTGACTAATTTAGACTGTTCTTCTAATCTATTGACTACTTTAGATGTTTCTAAAAGTACTGACTTGACTAAAATAGAGTGTTTTGTTAATCAATTAAAAACATTGGATGTTTCTTCAAATATAGTTTTGGGTAATTTAGACTGTTCTTCCAATCAATTGACAACATTGGATGTTTCTAAAAATACGGTTTTGACTAATTTAAAGTGTTATGGAAATAAAATAACAACTTTAGATTTTGCTAAAAATACAACTTTGGGTTATTTAGACTGTGCAGCAAATCGATTGACTGCTTTAAATGTTTCTCTAAATACAGTTTTGAATACTTTAAGTTGTTACGGGAATCAATTAGCGGTTTTAGATATTACTAATGATACATCTTTGGCTAATTTGTATTGTTCTGGAAATCAATTTAAAAATTTGGATGTTTCTAAAAATATAGCTTTGTATACTTTTGGATGTAACAACAATCAATTGACCACTTTAGATGTTTCTAATAATATTGCTTTACATTTTTTATACTGTGATTCTAATCAATTTGTTACATTAGATGTATCTAAAAACACAGCATTGAGTTTAATAAATTGTTATTCTAATCCGTTATTAAAAAGTTTAAATCTAAAAAATGGTAATAATGTACATCTAACCTTAGATTTAGTCAACAATCCAAACTTAACTTGTATTCAGGTTGATGATGCTGTATATTCAAACGCTAATTGGTTAGCTTATAAAGATGCAAAAGCAATTTATAACACAACGTGCACATTAGGATTAGACGATGAATTATTTAATAAAATGGTCTTATATCCAAATCCCACTAATTGGCAATTGCATATTGATAATATTAGTTTAGAAAAAGCTGGTGTATATGATGATTTAGGTAGACTAGTTAAAACAAAATCGTTTGAAGGAGAATCAAATAATATTCTTGATTTGAGTGATGTAGTCAAAGGGGTTTATTTTATTTATTTTCAAAGCAATGAGGTAAACATCGTTAGAAAAATTGTAGTTGAATAGCTTTAAATTTATAGATTCAATAGCAAATTGAAAAAGAATTGAAATCATTTATTTTTTCAAATTTACAAAACGGCAGTATAGATGTTTGTATTGGAAATTTGTCTTTTATACTAGTTTTTCCTTCTATTTCTTTAGAAATTGATTTTTGCTATTGCTATTGAAATTGACACTTTTTTGTTAATAACTTAACAGCTTAAAATGGGATTTTAACGGTTATATAAATTGTGTTTTTATATATTTGCGTGTTAGACAAAAATTACATTTTTTTAGAATAAAATATATGAGCGAAGAAATCAAGAAGGACAATTATTCAGCAGATAGTATTCAAGCATTAGAGGGAATGGAGCACGTAAGAATGCGTCCATCGATGTATATTGGAGATGTAGGTGTTCGAGGACTGCATCATTTAGTTTATGAAGTGGTAGATAACTCTATCGATGAGGCAATGGGAGGCCATTGTGATACGATAATAGTTGATATAAATGAAGATGGATCTGTTTCTGTTGAAGATAACGGACGTGGTATTCCAGTTGGTATTCATAAAAAAGAAGGCGTTTCAGCTCTGGAGGTTGTAATGACCAAAATTGGTGCCGGAGGAAAATTTGATAAAGACTCTTATAAAGTTTCTGGTGGACTTCACGGTGTTGGGGTTTCGGTGGTAAATGCATTGTCAAACCATTTGAGAGCTACTGTTCATAGTAGTGATGGAAAAGTATATGAGCAAGAATATGAAAAGGGAAAAGCGTTATATCCAGTTAAACAAATTGGGGAAACTACAAAAAGAGGAACAATCGTTACTTTTTATCCGGATCCAAGTATTTTTACGCAAACAATTGAATATTCTTACGATACTTTATCGGCTCGTATGCGTGAATTGTCATACTTGAATAAAGGAATTACAATCACATTTACAGATAAAAGAGAACTAGATAAAGACGGAAATTTTGTATCAGAAGTTTTCCATTCTGATGAGGGTTTAAAAGAATACATCCGTTATTTAGATGGGAACCGTGAGCCGATTATCGCGCACGTAATTTCTATGGATCACGAAAAGGGTGAGATTCCAGTTGAGGTTGCCTTAATTTACAATACAAGCTACACGGAAAATATTTTTTCTTATGTAAATAATATTAATACTCACGAAGGAGGAACGCACTTGCAAGGTTTTAGAACTGGTCTTACCAGATCGTTAAAGAAATATGCAGATGCTTCAGGAATGTTGGATAAACTGAAATTTGATATTTCTGGTGATGACTTCCGTGAAGGATTGACAGCTATTATTTCTGTAAAAGTTGCGGAACCACAATTTGAAGGACAAACCAAAACTAAACTAGGAAACAGAGAAGTTGTTTCGCCGGTAAGTCAAGCGGTGAGTGAAATGATTGAAAATTATTTGGAAGAAAATCCAAATGATGCTCGTATCATTGTTCAAAAAGTAATTCTTGCGGCACAAGCGCGTCATGCGGCCAAAAAAGCGCGTGAAATGGTACAACGCAAAACCGTAATGGGTGGCGGTGGATTACCGGGGAAACTTTCTGATTGTTCTGAACAAGATCCTGCAAAATGTGAAGTATATCTTGTCGAGGGAGATTCGGCAGGTGGAACGGCTAAACAAGGTCGTGACCGTGCTTTTCAAGCGATTTTGCCATTACGTGGTAAGATTTTGAATGTTGAAAAGGCAATGCATCATAAGGTTTTTGAAAACGAAGAGATTCGAAATATATTTACGGCACTTGGTGTAACTATTGGAACAGAAGAAGATAGTAAAGCGTTGAATATTTCGAAATTGCGCTACCATAAAGTGATTATTATGTGTGATGCCGATGTCGATGGTAGTCACATCTCTACTTTGATTTTGACGTTTTTCTTCCGTTTTATGAAAGAACTAATCGAAGAAGGGCACGTGTATATTGCCGCACCACCTTTGTATTTAGTTAAAAAAGGAAACAAAAAAGAATACGCTTGGAATGACGATCAACGCGATCAAGCGAATGCTAGAATGGGTGGTAGCGCAGGTATTCAACGTTATAAAGGTCTTGGGGAGATGAATGCGGAGCAATTATGGGAAACCACAATGGATCCTTCTTTTAGAACATTACGTCAAGTAAATATTGACAGTTTGGCGGAAGCCGATAGAGTATTCTCCATGTTAATGGGTGATGAAGTGCCACCAAGAAGAGAATTCATTGAGAAAAATGCCGTTTACGCTAATATAGATGCTTAATTAAAAAGTTTATTCGTTGATTTGATTATTTGTTTAATCGATTCAACGGCTAAACAAATAACCGAATAAACATAAAAATATGAAAGTTACCATTGTAGGAGCAGGGAATGTAGGTGCGACCTGTGCAGATGTAATTTCTTATAGAGGAATTGCTAGCGAAGTAGTATTATTGGATATCAGAGAAGGTTTTGCGGAAGGTAAAGCTTTGGATATTATGCAATGTGCTACAAATACAGGTTTTAATACCAAAGTATCAGGTGTTACTAACGATTATTCTAAAACAGCAGGAAGCGATGTAGTGGTAATTACATCTGGAATTCCTAGAAAACCAGGAATGACTCGTGAAGAACTGATAGGTATCAACGCAGGAATTGTGAAAACAGTTGCTGAAAATGTATTGAAACATTCGCCGGATACTATTATAGTGGTAGTTTCTAATCCTATGGATACAATGACTTATTTAGCTTTGAAATCTACAGGATTACCAAAAAATAGAATTATAGGTATGGGTGGAGCATTGGATAGCTCTCGTTTTAGAACGTATTTGTCTTTAGCTTTAGACAAACCTGCAAATGATATTTCTGCAATGGTTATAGGTGGTCATGGTGATACTACTATGATTCCTTTAACACGTTTAGCATCTTATAATGGGATTCCGGTAACTGAATTTCTTTCTGATGAGGTGTTACAAAAAGTAGCTGCTGATACTATGGTGGGTGGAGCTACACTTACAGGTCTTTTAGGAACTTCTGCTTGGTATGCTCCTGGAGCCTCAGTTGCTTATTTGGTGGATAGTATTTTGAATGATCAAAAGAAAATGATCGCTTGTTCAGTTTTTGTCGAAGGAGAATATGGTCAAAATGATATCTGTATCGGTGTACCTTGTATTATTGGTAAAAATGGAGTAGAAGAAATTCTTGACATTGCACTAAATGAGCAAGAAAAAGCATTGTTTGCTAAAAGTGCTGATGCAGTTAGGCAAATGAATGATGCCTTAAAATCGATTTTAGCATAATATTTTAATTATAAAAGAGAGAAGACTGCACTTTAGCAGTCTTTTTTTTGAGATTAATCAATAAATAAATTGGTTAATCTTAACGTTAATTATATATTTGCTCGGTTTAAAAAAATTGATGTAATTCCTGATATTATTTTTTGGTTTCAAAAATTGATGGCAAGTCTTACTCTATAAGGTTTAAAGCAAAAATAAATAAATAAAAAATAATTAATTTTTAGTAATAATGCAGAATAAAGGACTTATTAAATTTTTCGCAATTCTATTTGCATTGGTAAGTATTTACCAACTTTCTTTCACTTTTGTCGCAAGCAAAGTAAAAAACGATGCAAAATCTTTTGCTAATGGGAATACTGAGAAAGAAGTTAAATATTTAGATTCTATCGGTAAAGAAAAAGTATTTAATCTTGGATTTACTGATTTTACTTTTAATGAAGTAAGTGATAAGCAAATTAATAAAGGTCTTGACTTAGAAGGAGGTATTAATGTAATACTTCAAATCTCTGTTAAAGATATATTAAAAGGATTATCTAACAATTCTAAAAATCCAGTTTTCAATAAATCTTTGGCTGATGCTACTGCAGATTTACAAGGAAATAAATCGTACTTAGACAAGTTCTTTGATGCTTTTGAAGCAAATTCAAAAGGAGCTGTAAAATTAGCGTCTCCTGATATTTTTGCAAACAGAAGTTTGCAAGGTGATGGTGGAGTAGATTTTCAGATGACTGATGCACAAGTTCAAAAAGTAATCAAAAGAAAAGTTGATGAATCTGTAGAAAGTGCTTTTGGTGTATTAAGAAAGCGTATCGATAAATTTGGTGTAACACAACCTAATATTCAAAAATTAGGAGAATCTGGAAGAATCCTTGTTGAACTTCCTGGTGCTAAAGATGTAGACAGAATAAAAAAATTATTACAAAGTACTGCTCAATTAGAGTTTTGGGAAACGTATAAAATTGATGAAATTGGTAATTTTTTAATGGCTGCTAATGAGTCATTGAAAAAAACTGAAATCAATAAAGTTGCGGTTAAAACTGTTGCTAAAGATTCTTTGAGTGCTTTGTTAACAGATGGAAAAGATTCAGCAGCTACTAAAAAAGGAAATAATCCTTTATTGGATAAAATGATAGGTCAAGGTGGAGGACCAGTTTTAGGTCTTTTCTCACCAAAAGATACTGCTGTTGTAAACGGATATTTAAAAAGAGCAGATATCAGAGTTTTATTGGCAGGAGATCAACGTTATGCTAAATTTGTTTGGGGTATTCCTTCGGCTATTAAAGATGCAAAAGGGAAAGATGTTGATGCGGTTGAATTATATGCTTTAAAAGGAAATAGAGATAATATTCCTGCAATGGCAGGTGGTGTAGTTACTGATGCAAAAGATACTTTTGATCAATCAGGAAAACCAGCTGTTTCTATGCAAATGAATAACCAAGGAGCAAAAGTTTGGGAAGAATTGACAGGTAGAGCATATACACAAAAAAGTAATATCGCTATTGTTTTGGATGATATTGTATATTCTGCGCCAGGAGTTTCTAGTGGTCCAATTGCTGGAGGTAGATCTGAAATTTCAGGAACTTTTGATGTAACTCAAACTAAAGATTTAGCTAATGTTTTAAGAGCAGGTAAATTACCAGCTGCTGCAGATATCGTTCAATCAGAAGTAGTAGGACCATCCTTAGGTCAAGAAGCAATTGATAATGGAACAACTTCTGCACTTGTAGGATTACTTTTAGTATCACTTTGGATGATCGTTTATTATGGAAAAGCAGGTTGGTATGCTAATATTGCATTGGCAGTTAACTTATTATTCTTATTCGGTATTTTAGCAAGTTTAGGTGCTGTATTAACATTGCCTGGAATTGCCGGTATCGTTTTAACGATGGGTACTGCAGTTGATGCGAATATCATTATCTATGAAAGAGCGAAAGAAGAATTACGAGCAGGAAAAACATTGGGTGAAGCAGTAATTGCTTCTTACAGTTGGAAAGGTGCTATGCGTTCTATTGTAGATGCAAACGTTACGCACATTTTAATTGGTACAGTATTGTTTATTTTTGGTTCAGGACCCATAAAAGGTTTCGCAACAACATTACTTATCGGTATTATAACTTCATTATTTACTTCTATATTTATCGCAAGAATTTTTATAGACAAGAATATCGCTGGTAAAAATGATTTGTCATTTGTAACTAATTTTTCTAAAAACTTCTTTACTAATTTCCATTTTGATTTCTTAGGTGTGAAAAAATGGACGTATGCTTTTTCTTCAATTGTAGTTATTGTAAGTTTTGTTTCATTGTTTACAAATGGTTTAGATCAAGGTGTAGATTTTGTAGGAGGTAGAACTTTTCAGGTGCGTTTCGAAAAGCCAGTTAGTGCTGAAATAGTAAAAGCGGAATTAGCTAAAGTATTTGAAGGAAGTGCTGAAGTAAAAATATTTGGTAATGATAACCAATTAAAAATTACGACTAAATATAAAGTAGAAGAACACGGAACTCAAGCTGATCAAGAAGTAAATAAGTTATTGTATAATAATTTAAAACAACATTTCTCTACAGGCTTAACGTATGATAAATTTGTAAATGCATACGAGGGTAAAAAATCTGGTATTATGCTAGCTTCAAAAGTTGGACCAACTGTAGCAGAAGACATTAAAACGAATGCATATTGGGCTGTTCTTGGAGCAATGTTAATTGTGTTTTTGTATTTGTTTATTAGTTTTAGAAAATGGCAATATGGTTTAGGAGCGATTGCTGCTGTAGCACATGATGTTATCTTTGTTTTAGGAATTTATTCATTGTGTTATAAATTTATGCCTTTCGGTATGGAAATCGACCAGCATTTTATTGCTGCGATTCTTACTGTTATTGGGTATTCTATGAATGATACCGTTATTGTATTTGATAGAGTTCGTGAATTCTTAGACGGAAAAACTAAAGGTAATTTTGGAGAAATTGTAAACAAATCAATTAATTCAACAATGTCCAGAACAATCAATACTTCATTAACAATGATTGGAGTATTATTAATCATGTTTGTTTTTGGTGGAGAATCAATCAGAGGATTCATCTTTGCAATGTTAGTAGGTATTATTGTAGGAACGTATTCATCATTGTTTATTGCTACACCAGTATTAGTAGATACAATTTCAAGAGAAGACAAAAAATTAATCGAAAAACAGCATTCAGAAGTTTAAGATTTATTTTAATCATAGTTAAAGAAAAGATCCAACGAAAGTTGGATCTTTTTTTGTGATAAATATTAGTATTTATTCAATTATAATAGTTAATTTTAGTATGGGTGTTTCGTTTAATCTCTTTTAAATGAATTGATTATGGGTAAAAAAATACTTTTCACACTGTTATTGTTTTTTTTATTTCATGCTTCTTTTTCTCAAAAAAATAAGAATGATTTAATGATGGGTTTTTTGCATGGTTTTGGATATGAATTTAAAAATAAAAACTACACTTTTGATAATCGGTTTTATAAAATACATGTTGATTATGTAATTAAAAAAACTAAAAGATATACCTGGGAATTAGTAGTTGAGCCAGAGATTAATTTTGGAGAACATAAACTTATTAATCCTTTTTTTATTACTTCTGATGATCCTGATTATATAATTAAACGGGAATATTATTCCAAAACCCATAATGTCAATCAATATATTTTAAATTTAGGGATTCTGATAAGAAAACCAATCTCTAATACGCTTAGTATTTTTATTTTAGGAAGTACTGGTCCATTGATATCTGATGCAGAAACAGAACGTTTGGCTAAAGGATTTGCTTTATCAAATACTTTAGCAGTAGGTATTGATTTAGAAATCAACAAATTTATTTTTGAAATTAGGCCTAGTTTTCGGCATGTTTCTAATGCAGGCTTAAACAGTCCTAACTTGGGTTTTAATACTACTAATATTGAATTTGGTTTTTTCTATAATTTATGAATTTTTATTTTTTTTACAATTAATTTCAATAAAGCTTTATTTTTAATATATTTACCTTAATCCAATCTATTTTAAAAATTTGAACAGTGAAAAAGAGTATAATTTTATTAGTCTTTGTTTGTTTTGCTGATTTGTTTCTTGGTTCCAGTATTTTTGGTCAAACTCCACCTCCAACTCCAAATCCGCAATATCTGTATTATTGTTTGAATGAAACAGCAACTCCTTTATCTGCAATACCTTCTGGAGGAGGGACTTTAAGATGGTATACAGCAGTTACAGGAGGGACATTTTCTATAGCTGCTCCAACTCCTTCGACAGCTACAGCTGCAACTGGAGGTAGCCCGATTACTTATTATGTAACGCAGATAGTAAGTGGAGTTGAAAGTACTCCTAGAACTCCAATATATGTATATGTTAATCAACAATTAGATTTATATTGCCAAACAGTAACACCAAATTCTATTAAATTTGATTTTGCTAATACTGGACAATCTAGTTTTACCTATAGTTATACAATAGATGGTGGATTACCTATTACAGGTACACATAATGCTCCTTCTAACTTTACAGTAGCAGGTTTGAATGAAAAGCAAACAGTAGTATTCACTCTTACAGCAATTGGTGCAAAACCTTGTGTGACTTCTCAAACAGAAAGTTGCACAACAATATGTTCTCCAACCAGTATTGGAACACCTAATTTCCCTGCAATAGCACCTTTTTGTTCAGGAACTGTAGCACCTATTTTAGGAACTACATCACCAAATAATATAACGGGTACTTGGAATCCGGCCGTAATAAATAATACTACAAGTGGGAATTATGTGTTTACACCAGATCCTGTATTATTTCCTTGTGCACTAACCCAAACTTTGAATGTAACGGTTACACCATTGACAACACCAACCTTCACAGGAATTCCAATCACTGTTTGTCAAAATGCAACGGCACCAATTTTACCAACAAATTCTAATAATTCTCCAGCAATTACAGGAACATGGAGTCCTGCGGTCGTTAATACTGCCATGTTAGGAAGTACTACTTATACTTTTACACCTAATGCTGGTCAATGTACTTCATTAACGCTATCTAAAGTCACAATAAATATTGTACCAGTTGTAACCCCTAATTTCGCAAATATTCCTCCTTTCTGTTTTGGTTCTACAGCCCCACTTTTAACCAATACATCACCTAATGGGATAGTTGGAACCTGGTCACCGGTAAATATTAATAATGTAGCTAATGGTACTTATGTTTTTACACCCAACGCGAATCAATGTGCAACAACTCAAACTTTGAACGTAGTCGTAATACCAAAAACGACACCAAACTTTGCAGCTATACCTGCTTTTTGTACTGGATCAACTGCACCGCTGTTAGCTACCACTTCTCCAAATGGTATAAGTGGAACTTGGTCTCCAGCAACAATTAGTAATACTACAAGCGGAAGTTATGTTTTTACGCCAAATGCAACGGAATGTGCTACAACTCAAACTTTATCTGTAGTTGTAAATCCTTTAATTCAGCCCAATTTTACTGATTTGTCAATTTGTTCCGGTAATGCAGTTCCTATTTTGAAAAATATATCGCCAAATGGAATTACAGGAACCTGGGTGCCATCAGTTATTAATAATACTATAAGTGGAGCTTATGTATTTACTCCAAATCCGAATCAATGTGCGACTTCAAAAACGATAAATGTCACGGTTAATCAATCTACTCTTGTTAATGTAGATTGGACCGTTACAGAGGCGTTTTCCAAAAATCAAATTGTTACGATTAATGCTACTGCAGCTGGCGACTATTTGTATCAATTGGATGACGGACCTTTTCAAGAAAGTCCTATTTTTGAATATGTTTCTTTAGGTACGCATTCCATTACTGTCCAAGATAAAAATGGTTGTAGTCCTCCAATAACAAGAAATAATGTTTTGGTAATTGATTATCCTAAATTTTTCACTCCTAATAATGATAACTATAACGACACTTGGAATATTTTCAGTTTAACAGATCAATCCAATTCTAAAATTCTAATATTTGATCGTTATGGTAAACTTTTGAAGGAATTGAGACCTAATGGTTTAGGTTGGGATGGAACTTATATTGGACAACCAATGCCTGCAAATGATTACTGGTTTACTGTTGAATACACAGAACAAGATATTCTTAAAAAATTTAAATCTCATTTTTCTTTAAAAAGATAAAACAAAAAAGCTTCCAAATATGGAAGCTTTTTTGTTTTAGTGATATCGTTTTATAGGTTTAATGCTCTACTTTAACAGGTTTTTCGGCTGTAAAAACAAAATACAATCCTATTAGGATAAAAGGAATGCTTAGCCATTGTCCTGTAGAAAGTAAACCCAGTTCATTTTCAAAACCGCCCTGACTCTCTTTTACAGATTCTACAATAATACGTACTGTAAATAGCAGCACTAGAAACATGCCAAATAAATAACCAGATTTAAGTCTTGCTTCTGTTTTCCAATACATGAAAAATAATATAGCAAATACAAAAATGTAGCAAAATGCTTCATATAATTGTGTAGGATGTTTTGCAGGAACTTGTTCTAACAATGCTGCAAATTTTGGGTCCGTAGCGATTGCGTGGTAGGCCTCTTTTGGATTCGGTATTTGAGTTGCATTAACAGCATCAGCAGGACTGAATTTATCGCGTAGAAAACGTATTCCAAATACCGATGTAGTTTCTTTTCCTACAATCTCAGAGTTGAAAAAATTTCCTAATCTCACGAAAATAGCTCCACTCGCAACAGGGATTACTACTCTATCTAAAATCCACAATTGAGGTCTTTTTAATACATTTTTGCTGTAAAAATACATAGCAATTATGATTGATATTGCAGCTCCGTGACTCGCTAAACCCTGAAAACCTGTGAATTCGAATTTAGGAGAGAATCGAAATGGTAAGAATATTTCCAGTAAGTGATTGCGAAAATATTCCCAATCATAAAATAAAACATGACCTAGTCGCGCTCCAATCAATGTAGCAAGAACAGTCCATATAAAAAGAGAATCTAATTTTTCTATGGATTCCCCTTCACGTTCAAAAATATTTTTCATGATGTACCAGCCTAGTCCAAAAGCAACTACAAACATCAGGCTATAATAACGTATTACAAAGAAGCCTAAATCAATTCCTTCTGATGGATTCCAAACTATGTTCAAAGCGTGTGTCATTTAATATTGTTTTTTATGAATTGTAAAAATATATATTTAAAGTAAAAATAGTACTTATATAAAGTTAATGTTTATGATTGCATTTTTTTTCTGGAACGGGGTCATAACCACTTTCCCCCCAAGGATGGCAGCTTAAAATTCTTTTCATGCCTAAAAAGCCTCCATAAAATAATCCGTGTGTTTGCAGTGCCACTATCATATAGGAGGAACAGGTTGGTTCAAATCTACAAGCTGAAGGGGTATAGGGAGATATTGCGGTTTGATAAAACCTAACAAGAACTACAAATGGAAAAATAAGGATTCTTGATAGCATGATTCTGGTTTTCGGATTTAAAACTTCAACATTCAATATTCGTTATTCAATATCAATTTTTAATCTGTACTCTGGAACCTGTTGTTTAAATGCTAAATGTAGTGCCTTCTTTCCCATCTTTTAATTGAATACCCAAAGCAATCAATTGGTCACGAATCTGGTCAGATAGAGCGAAATTTTTATTATCTCTGGCTTGTTTTCGCATTTCAATCAACATATTTACGGTACCTTCTAATTTATCATTATTACTGTCTGAAATTTTCTCATCCTCTAATCCTAGAACATCAAATACAAAACCATTAATGGCAGCAGTGAACGTTTTTAAGTCTTCGGTGGTTAGAGTTTCTTTTCCCTCTTTTAATAAATTGATAAAACGAACGCCTTCAAACAATTGTGCAATTAGAATAGGGGTGTTAAAATCATCATTCATAGCATCATAACAAGACTGTTTCCAAGCAGCAATGTCGATTGTAGAGTTTGGATTGGCGTTTAAATCTCTTGCAGTATCTATCGCCTCCATTAGTCTCTTGTATCCTTTTTCAGCTGCTACAATAGCATCATCAGAGAAATCAAGAATGCTTCTATAATGTGCTTGTAACATAAAGAAACGTGCTACTGATGCCGAAAAAGCTTTGCTTAAAATAGTATTTTCTCCAGTCAATATTTCTCTTGGTAAAATATTATTCCCGGTAGATTTAGCCATTTTTTTGCCGTTTAGCGTCAGCATATTGGCATGCATCCAATAATTAACAGGTGTTTGCCCGGTACAAGCTTCATTTTGGGCAATTTCACATTCATGATGGGGGAATTTTAAGTCCATTCCGCCTCCGTGAATATCAAAATGATTGCCTAAATACTTGGTGCTCATTGCAGTGCATTCAAGGTGCCATCCTGGGAAACCATCGCTCCAAGGCGAAGGCCAACGCATAATATGTTGCGGTTCGGCTTTTTTCCAAAGCGCAAAATCTTGTGGATTTCTTTTGTCACTTTGTCCGTCAAGATCTCTTGTATTAGCAAGCATATCTTCAATATTTCGACCGCTTAATCTGCCATAATGGTTGGTTTCATTGAATTTTACCACATCAAAATAAACAGATCCATTGGCTTCATAACCAATTCCTTTGTCGATAATAGTCTTGATGATTTCAATCTGCTCAATAATATGACCCGTTGCCGTTGGTTCAATACTTGGTGGTAAAAAATTAAAAGCATTCAAAATATCATGAAAATCAACCGTGTAACGTTGTACCACTTCCATCGGTTCTAATTGTTCCAAACGTGCTTTTTTTGCGATTTTATCCTCTCCTTCATCCACATCGTCCACAATATGCCCTACATCAGTAATATTACGAACATAGCGTACTTTATAATCCAAATGTAAAAAATATCTAAATATAACATCAAATGACATGAATGTTCTCACATTACCCAGATGTACATTGCTGTAAACCGTTGGCCCACAAACATACATTCCAACATTGCCTTCATGAATAGGTGTAAATGTTTCTTTTTCTCCCGAAAGAGAATTGTATATTTTTAGACTTTGACTTTTATATAATGGCATTTGTGTTTTTTTTGGAGCTTTTTCCCGCTGTTCGCTATATCTTTTTATGGCTAAAAAGCCATAAAAAGGATGCCGCTTCCATCAGGGCTAGGGCTTATCGTTAAATAGATTTTTTTTGTAATTTAGAACTTCGTCTCTAATTTAATATAATCCAAAAACTCTCTTTTAGTTTGAACATCTTTAAATTTTCCTCCAAATTCTGAGGTTACCGTGCTACTTTCAATATCGCTGATTCCTCTTGAATTCACACAAAGGTGTTTGGCATCAATCACACAAGCGACATCTTCAGTACCTAATGCCATTTGTAATTCTTGAACAATTTGCATAGTCAAACGTTCTTGCACCTGAGGTCTTTTGGAATAATATTCTACGATTCTATTCATTTTTGAAAGTCCAATTACTCTTCCATTAGAAATATAAGCTACGTGAGCTCTTCCTATAATTGGTAATAAATGATGCTCACAAGTTGAGTAAAGAGTAATGTTTTTTTCGACTAGCATTTCGCCGTATTTGTAATTGTTGTCAAAAGTAGATGCTTTTGGCTTTTTTGTAGGATTCAATCCTCCAAAGATTTCTTTTACAAACATTTTAGCAACACGATTTGGAGTTCCTTTCATGCTGTCATCCGTCAAATCCATTCCAAGAGTAATCAGAATATTTTCAACGTCTTTTTTTATTTTTTCTATTTTTTCTTCATCTGAAATAGCAAATGCATCTTCTCTTACTGGATTTTTTGCACTTGTACTAATGTGATTGTTTCCTATCTCGTCTTGAAATTCTTCGTTATTTATCATCAAAAAGGTACTATTATATTGGGTATGTAAATTTAAGCGGTAAAGATAATTAATAAAAACTAAAGAATTTCTATCGTTTATACTATTTAATGATGACTTTATAGCGATCATCGGTAAAGCAGGATTTTCTAATTGCTTCAAAAAAACAAAGGCAATAACTTTTTGGTTACTGCCTTTTGTAAAGTATTTGAAATCTTTTGGTTATCAATAGAATAACGAAGATGTTTTTTAATTTGTAATTATTCTACTTCAATTAATTTTTTTAATCGAGTTGAATTATAAACTGGAATAGCTTCTTTTAGAATCCGAACGGCGCTAATCAAATCTTCTTTTTTAAGAACATAAGCAATACGCACTTGGTTTAATCCCATTCCTGGAGTCGAATAAAAACCGGCAGCTGGAGCAACCATAACGGTTTCACCATTCAAATCATAACTTTCTAAAAGCCATTGTGCAAAATCATCTGTATTGTCAACAGGAAGTTGTGCAATACAATAAAAAGCAGCTTTAGGTTTGGTAACGATTACCCCTTCGATTTTATTTAATTCGGAAATTAAGGTATCTCTACGCTCTTTATATTCTGTAATTACTTCATCAAAATAACTTTGAGGAGTATCAATGGCTGCTTCGCAAGCTATTTGTTCAATTGTTGGAGGGCACAAACGAGCTTGCGCAAATTTCATCGCTGCTGAAATTACCTCTTTATTTTTTGTAACCATACATCCAATTCGAGCTCCACACATGCTGTAGCGTTTGGATACTGAATCAATCATGATGACATTTTGTTCCAGTCCTTCAAGATTCATTACGGAATAATGAATGTCTTCATCATATATAAATTCTCTGTATACTTCATCAGCAATCAAGAACAAATCGTATTGTTTAGCTAGTTTACCCAATTGCAAAATTTCTGATTCAGAATACAAATAGCCAGTTGGGTTACTTGGATTACAAATTAAAATTGCTTTGGTCTTTGAAGTAATTAGTTTTTCAAATTCTTCAATTGGAGGCAATGTAAAACCGCTTTCAAAAACAGAATTTACAGGAACTACCGTAGCCCCGGATTCTGCGGAAAAAGCACTGTAATTAGCATAAAATGGTTCCGGAATAATGATTTCATCTCCCTGATCCATAATACTTCCTAAAGCAAATAAAAGTGCCTCAGACCCACCAGTAGTTATCATGATGTCTTCAAAAGATACTTTTACATCCTGATTGGTGTAAAATTGGGCTAATTTTTTTCTATAACTTTCATAACCAGCAGAAGGACCGTATTCAATAATACTTAAATCAATATTTTTAATGGCTTTAATGGCGACTTCTGGACTTTTTATATCGGGTTGACCTATGTTCAAATGGTATACTTTATGACCCTTTTTTTTAGCCATTTCGGCAAAAGGAGCCAATTTTCGTATTGGTGATTCGGGCATTTGTTTGCCTCTGTTGGATATATTTGGCATGTTTAAAATTATTGAAGTGCAAATTTGCAATTTTTTTTTCAAACTTACTGTAATTAATAAGTCTATTTGGTATCAAAAACGCACTATTATGTTGTATTTTTAGTAACTTTATACAAAGAATTCTTAATGAAAAAGGTAATTATTTTATTTTTTCTCCTTTTCAATACCTTGACTATTTTAGCACAAGATGGTTTTCAGTTTAGTAAAAAGGTCGATAAAGTGACTATTCCTTTCAAATTTATTAATAATTTAATTTTCATTCCTATCAAGGTCAACGGTGTAGAATTAAACTTTTTGTTGGATTCAGGTGTTGAAGAAACCATTTTGTTTAGTTTGGAAGATAAAAAAGAAATCGAATTTTCTAATGTTGAAAAAATAACGCTGCGTGGTCTGGGAAGCGAAGATGCCATCGAAGGTTTAAAATCGACTAATAATATCTTAGAGGCGGGAGGGTTGAAATCGAGCAATCATTTGTTGTATATCGTTTTGGATCAGGAATTTAATTTATCTTCTCATGTTGGAATTCCAGTAAATGGAATTATTGGATATCAGTTTTTTAGAAACAATCTGGTAGAAATTGATTATGAAAGAAGAAAAATAATTGTTCATAGTGACATTGAAAAAAATAGAAAGAAAATAGAGAGAAAATTTGAGAAAGTTGCTATTACAATTGAAAAACTAAAACCATACATCATAAATACTATAAGTATTGATTCTGTTGCGTTTCCTGCTAAATTATTAATAGATATTGGTAATAGTGATGCACTTTGGCTCTTTGAAAGTCGTTCCAAATTGATAAAAGTTCCTGTTAAAAATTTTGAAGATTATTTAGGCAAGGGATTTAGCGGCGATGTAGAAGGGAGAAGAGCAAAAATTTCAAAATTTACAATGGCGAAATTTGAATTTAATAATCCTATTGTTGCTTTCCCGGATTCCAGTTCAGTGCGAAATGTTAAAATGGTTCCTGGTAGAGTTGGCTCTGTTGGAGGTGAAATTTTAAGAAGATTCGCAGTCGTTTTTGACTACACTAATGGATTTTTGTATTTAAAGAAAAATAAAGAATATTTCTCTCCTTTTAATTATAACAAAAGTGGAGTTGAAATACAGCATCACGGTTTGCAATGGGTACAGGAAACAGTGCCTCTCCAGACGGTTCCTAAGGTGGTTTTGGATGATCCTTTTGCATCAAAAACAGATAAGAATACGAGCGATTTTAAATATAAATTCAATTTAAAACCAGTTTATGAAATTGCTAATGTCAGAAAAAATTCGCCCGCAGCAAATAGTGGTTTACAAAAAGGAGACGTAATTGTTTCAATCAATAAAAATTTTGGATACAAATATACTTTGCAGGAAATTAATTCCCTTTTTAAATCAGAAGATGAAAAATGGATTGTATTAGAAATTGAGAGAAATGGTAAAATTCTTAAATTTAGGTTTCAGCTTCAGAATATTCTATAAAAAAAGCGCTATTTGAATTAATATCAAAAAGCGCTTTCACTATATCTAAAAATACCTTAATTAGGCATTACTTCTCCTTTAATTTTTAAGGCAACCCTTCCTTCTTCGTAATTCACTGCGTTAGATTCTACAGTAATTGTTTTGCGGATAGGACCAGGAGCCATATTATATTTTACTTCAATTTTTCCTGTTTTCCCAGGTTGTATCGGTGTTTTTGGTTGCGATAAAATGGTACTGCTTGCAGTCGATTGTACCGAAGTGATAACTAAGGGAGTATTTCCGGTATTAGTAAATTCAAAAGCTCTTATGCCGTTGTCACTGGATTTGGAAATCCTACCATAATCAATAGTATTGTCTTTAGCTGCAAATTCAATTTTAGCACCAGATTGGGCAAAACTTAGACTGCTTGCAAATACGATTGCTATTAAAGTTATTATTTTTTTCATTTTCATTTTTTTTGATTCGGTTAAGTAAATGTACTTTCTTTTAATTAATGCACAAATATTTATTTCTCTTTTTATAGTGTACTTAATTATTTACTTTTGTCCCAATTAGAATTACAAATATCAGACCAAATTTTAAAAGGTTATTTGTTGACTTGGTTATTTGTTTAACTGAACAAACAAACAATCGAATTTAACGATTAAACGAATCTATAATAAAATGACAATTCCTGCACAATTCGACGCCAAAACTATTGAGAATAAGTGGTATGACTACTGGATGAAGAATAATTATTTTCACTCGGAGCCAGACCATAGAACACCATATACTATAGTAATTCCACCACCGAATGTTACTGGGGTTTTGCATATGGGACACATGTTGAACAACACCATTCAAGATGTATTAATAAGAAGAGCGCGTCTTAAAGGCTTTAACGCTTGTTGGGTTCCAGGAACGGATCATGCTTCTATAGCTACTGAGGCTAAGGTAGTTGCGAAATTAAAAGCAGAAGGAATCAATAAAAACGATTTGACACGTGAAGAATTTCTGGCGCATGCTTGGGAATGGACTGACAAATATGGTGGCGTAATTCTGGACCAATTGAAAAAACTAGGTGCTTCCTGTGATTGGGAACGAACCAAGTTTACTATGGATCCTGATATGTCAGCATCGGTAATTCGTTCTTTTGTAGATTTATACAACAAAGGTTTGATTTACAGAGGATACCGCATGGTAAACTGGGATCCTGAAGCAAAAACGACTTTGTCTGATGAGGAAGTAATTTATGAAGAACAACAAGGAAAATTATATTTTCTAAAATATAAAATCGAAGGAAGTGAAGATTTCCTGACGATTGCAACCACACGTCCGGAAACTATTTTTGGAGATACTGCAATTTGCATTAATCCAAATGACGAACGTTTTGCTCACTTGAAAGGCAAAAAAGCAATTGTGCCTATTTGCGGAAGAGTAATTCCAATTATTGAAGATGAATATGTAGATATTGAATTTGGAACAGGTTGTTTGAAAGTAACTCCTGCCCACGATATGAATGACAAAGCATTAGGGGAGAAGCACCATTTGGAAATTATTGATATTTTCAATGAAGATGCGACTTTGAATAGTTTTGGATTGCATTATCAAGGAAAAGACCGTTTTGTAGTTCGTGAGGCAATTGCCAAAGAATTAGAAACGATTGGCGCTTTAGCAAAAACAGAAATTCACTTGAATAAAGTAGGGACTTCTGAAAGAACTAAAGCCGTAATTGAACCTCGTTTATCAGACCAATGGTTCTTGAAAATGGAGGATTTAGTAAAACCAGCAATTAAATCTGTTTTAGTAGACGGCGAAATTAAATTGCATCCAGCTCGTTTTAATAATACATACGCACATTGGTTAAATAACATTCGCGATTGGAATATTTCACGTCAATTGTGGTGGGGACAACAAATTCCTGCGTATTTCTATGGTGATGGAAAAGAGGATTTTGTAGTTGCTGAATCTATCGAAGAAGCTTTAGTTTTGGCTAAAGAAAGAACGAATAACTTGCAACTTACAACTTCAGACTTAACTCAGGATGTTGATGCTCTTGATACTTGGTTTTCTTCTTGGCTATGGCCAATGTCCGTTTTTGGAGGAATTATGGATCCAGAAAGTGAAGATTTTAAATATTATTATCCAACGAATGATTTGGTTACCGGTCCGGATATTTTGTTTTTCTGGGTTGCGAGAATGATTATTGCAGGTTACGAATATACAGGTAAAAAACCATTTACTAATGTGTATTTGACTGGTTTAGTGCGTGACAAACAGCGTCGTAAAATGTCTAAATCATTAGGAAATTCACCTGATCCTTTGGATTTAATCGAAAAATTTGGCGCCGATGGTGTTCGTGTGGGGTTGCTTTTGAGCGCTTCTGCAGGAAACGACATTATGTTTGATGAGGAATTGTGTAATCAAGGCAAAGCGTTTACAAACAAAATCTGGAATGCTTTTAAACTAATAAAAGGTTGGGAAGTTTCGGATGCCATACCGCAACCGGAATCTTCAAAAGTAGCGATTGAATGGTACGAAGCCAAATTGCAACAAACGCTTTTAGAAATTGAAGATAATTTCGAAAAATACAGAATCTCCGATGCTTTAATGGGAATTTATAAATTGGTTTGGGACGATTTCTGTTCTTGGTTCCTAGAAATGATAAAACCGGCATACCAACAGCCAATTGACAGCGTGACTTTTGCGAAAGCGATAGAAATGCTTGAAAATAACTTAAAATTATTGCATCCTTTTATGCCGTTCTTGACAGAGGAAATCTGGCAAATTCTTGCTGAAAGAACTACTGAGCAAGCGTTGATTGTTTCGACTTGGCCAGAAATGAAACCTTTTAATACGGGTTTAATTGCTGATTTCGAAAATACAATCGAAGTGATTTCAGGAATTAGAACAATTCGTAAAGACAAGAATATTCCGTTCAAAGATACGATTGAATTGAAAATTGTGAATAATGATAAAGTTTCGACTTATTTTGATTCGGTTGTGACTAAACTGGGAAACATCACTTCCTTAGAATATGTTTCTGATAAAGTGGATGGTGCTTTGTCTTTCCGTGTAAAATCGAATGAGTATTTCATTCCCATTACAGGAAATATAAATGTGGAAGAAGAAATTGCAAAACTTACAGCTGAATTGGTCTATACGCAAGGTTTTCTAAAATCAGTTCAAAACAAGCTGGCGAACGAGAAATTTGTGGCTGGTGCACCTGAGAAAGTCTTGGCAAACGAAAGACAAAAAGAAGCAGATGCTTTGTCTAAAATTGAAACTATCGAACACAGTTTGGCTGGATTGAAATAAGGATTAATTAGTCCATTTATAAAATTTAAAAACCCAATTCTGAAATTTTAGAATTGGGTTTTTTTATTAAAAAAATAAATAGTTTGTTTTTTGTCATGAATAATTTGCTTGTCAAAACCAATAATTTTGTGGTAGTTACAGGACAATATTTTATCGACGAACGTCATCGCGATTGTGATTTAAAGAGTATTTCTTCCTTTAAACGATTTTTGTGTATTTACTGACATATTGTTAATATGTTTGGTAAATAATTGTCAAATGCCACATTAGTAAAGAAATGAAGAAAATATTTAGTCCTGCTTATAGACAAGATTATCTTAAAGGATATTCAATTGGTTTGAATCCATTTCAGCAATTCAACAATGTAAAAAAGAATGAAGCTTTTGTTACTGGATTTAATTCTGGAAGATCAGATTATGAGCGAATGAACGGATACATTAGTAATGGAATTCCCAAACGTATCGTTACTGATAAAGTTTTGGAAGATTTTCTTGTTGCAGGCTTACTTGGCTTACCTATTGAAGCTGATGGGTATACTTCGCATCAAATTAATATGATTGAAAAATGGTATCAAAGTGGTATTGAGAAATATGACCCAAATCTAAGTGTTAGTCTTTTTGAAATACTTGAAGAGAACGGAATTCTAATCAATTAAGATATTTTACAGTTTTACAGTTTTTTTAATAAATAAATCTTTCGATATAAATGAAAAATCCGTGACTAAAGCACGGATTTTTTTATAGTAAGTTGTTTTTTTTAACAAAACAGAATCAAAAAACTTTTTCTGCTTTTAAAAAAATGAAAGAGACAGAAAAAGTTTTAAAAAATTGAAACTAAAATTTTTAAACTATAGCTTGTATTTTAAGCTTACCATTACTTGACGTGGTGCAATTGGGTTCACACTGTAATTTTCGTGAACGGTATAGTTCAATTCATCAGTAATGTTAGACACTTTGCACAAAATAGATACTTTTTGCCAATCGTAGCCTACAGAAGCATCAACGGTAGTATAACCTTGTAATGGAATATCTCGGTCTTCGATAGTAACAGTATATGTTTTTGGAGTAGTTACTGGTTTGTTTTCTGTCCATACATAACGGTCGTTCCAACCTCCTGTACGGTAGCCAATATAACTTCCAATTGCTCCTAAAGTTAGTCCTTTCAATGCGCCGCTTGGTAATTTGTAGAAAAAACTTAAATTAGCTGTATGCTTTGGAGTTCTAGCTAAAAGATCCCCTACTACAAGGCTTCCGCTTGTTCCTGAAGATTTTGAAATTTTGGTTTCATTAAAGCTATATCCAGCATTGATGTTCAAACCTAAAGCTGGTCTAGCAGTAATATCTACTTCAATTCCTTTTCCTTTTGTTCCTCCAACCAATTCTTTTAAATTGGTGTTTACGTTTGGCGAAATACCATCTGCTCCAAACTGAACTGTTTGAGCAAAATTGCTGTTTTGGATTTGATATACCGTAACATTGGTACTCAATATTCCTTTCCAGAAATCTTTTTTGATACCGGCCTCATATTGGTCTATGATAGAAGGATCTAATGGTTTTAAATCTACTGTTGTTCCTGTATTAGGAGTAAACGAGTTCGAGTAACTAGCAAACAAAGACAAATCTTTATTAGGTTGAATTACCAATCCTGCTTTTGGAGAGTAAGCTCTGTTTAAAGTTTTAACTCCAGTTGTAGGGACTGCATTTTCAAGAGTAGTTGTAATAGCGTCAACTCCATTAATTTTTTCGATTACTTCTTTTGAGGTTGTAACATCACTTTCTTGCCATGACCAACGCAGTCCTGCCAGAACTTTGATGTAATTGTTAACCGAAATTAAATCTTGCGCATATACACCAAAACGTTCTGTATCTGTGGTAGCTAGTTGCGTTGCTCTAGTAGGGTATGGCACATTCAGACTTTGTGTGCTATAATCGTAATTAAAAAGATTTATAGCAGTATTTTCGGTAGTGATAGCTGTTGTACCTGTTGGGGTAGCATAAAAGCCATACGTATAACTTGGTGCGGAAGAATTTTCATAATCAACTCCTGTGAATATTTGGTGCTTGATACTTCCTGTCTTGAAAGTTCCTTGCAAACTCAATTGATCTGCAAATATTTTTTCGGCAGCGTCAGATTGTGTTAAACCACGTTTCCAATTTCCATTGACATCAATCGTGTTTAACTGTGCAGTAGATTTTTGAGTTCTGTGGTACGATTGAAAAGAAGAATTGAAACCTAATTTCCAGTTGTTGTTAAAATCGTGATTGAATAGTATCGATGCACTAGATGATTTAGTGTTTCCTGTTGACCAAAGTGCACCAAAATATTTATTACTTGGAATGTCTAATATGGTTTTTCCAAAGATTCCTGTACCAAAATCAGGAGTCCAATCAGCACTTAAATAATCTCCTTGTGCTGTAATTTGTGTTTTGTCTGAAATTTTAAACAAAACCGATGGATTAATGTAAATACGGTCATTTTTTACAAAATCTCTAAAACTTTCTGAATTTTCGTAGGAAGCATTAAACCTATAAGCTATAGATTTATTTATTGGTCCGTAAAAATCAATCGCAGGTTTGTAAAAGGCATAGCTTCCCATTTGCATGGATAATTGACCCCCTTGGGTAAATTGTGGGGTTTTAGTAACTAAATTCAAGATTCCTCCAGGAGTTACGTTTCCAAATAATAATGCTGAACCTCCTTTTAGAAACTCTACTCTTTCTAAAGAAGATACTTCTGGAATAGAACCTGCATTAAAACGAAACCCATTTTTGAACATATTGTTGGCAGACATGTCATATCCTCTTGACCACAATGACTCTTGAGCGCCACCACGTGCGGAACCTACATAAACACCATTAGCATTTTTTATCACATCACTTAAACGAATAGCTTGTTGTTGCTCAATAATTTCAGCACCAATAACCTGTACACTTTGTGGTACATCCATTGGTTTTAAACCTGATCTTAAAGCAGATACTGGCTTTTTCTCTTTATTAACTGTAACAATAACTTCTTTAAGTACTCCTCCTTTTTTGTGTTTTATAGTATCTGAAACAGTATCAAATGTTTCTGATGTATTGGTGTTTTCCGCCGTGCTTGCTATCTCTTGTGCAAAGCTACTCAAGCTAAATAATAAGGTTAATGTAGGAAGTAAAATATATTTCATGATTGTTTATTTGGAATAATTAAAAATAACAATGCAAATATATAACCCGCTTTTGGTTTATCAAAACTTATTTAGACTAAATATTAATAAAAAATTAACAAAATTTTAAATTGCTGATAGCTAGATTTTTATGAATAATTAAAAATCAAAAAGTAATGATGGTATTAATCCAAATCTTGTAGAGTGTGTTTTTTTATCAAAAAAAAACACATCTCAAAATGAAATGTGTTTAATGAAAAGATGCGATTTGATAATTTTATTATACGATTATTCTGTACGAATACTAAAAAAATTAGCTGACAAATTTGTCAGCTAATTTTATCTTTAGAAAATAAAAAATAAATAGTATTTATTGAAATTTAGCAGTAAAACCTAAATAAAAACTTCTTCCTACCGCAGGGATTATTCCTGGACCAGGATATTCATCTGTTCTACGGGTAAAGTATGATTTATCAGTTAAATTATTAGCACCTAACTTGATTGCGAAATTTTTCAATTTGTAGGAAGCACTCCAGTCTAAAATAGTGTAAGCTGGAATATAACCCGCAACCGGATCTTCGCTGCTCGTTACATTTGAAGCGTCTCCGTAAGCATCTCCAACATAATTAACCTGTAAAGTAGTCGATAATTTACTAGTGCTAAAAATTAAACCCACACGATTTATAGTTTTAGCAGCGGCTTCGACTCTTTTTCCTTTAAATTCTCCTGTGGTGTATTTTGCATCTACATAGGCAAAGGAATTAAAAATACTTAAACCAAAATTAGATTGTGAATTGAAGTATTTTAGAATATTAAACTCGATATAACTTTCGATACCTTGGTGTACACTATTGGCAATATTTTTTCTAACAGAATAATAATCCCCAGTGACAGGGTCTGTCCCCAAAGTCACGCCAATACGTTTGTTATATGCCATATAAAATCCACCAATGTCAAAATTCAGGTAGTTTCTAATGGTACCCCTGTAGCCTAAATCACTGTTAAATCCTTTTGAATCTTTTAGGTTGGGGTCAATTTTTGAGCTAATTCCAAAAGGTTCTAATTGGCTGTAATCTATCGGGCGATAAGCTTGACTAATATTGGCATAGATACTAGTGTTTTTTCCAGGTTTTAATTCCAATCCAAGCCCCGCTAATGCAAAAGTTCTGTTTCTAACTTCATCTGTAATTTGAATGTCGCCTTCTACTTCTTTATGTCCTTTGGCAGTACTTCTTAAATATTCAAATCGAAAGCCAGGAGTAACAGTAAAGTTTTTGGAGACTTTAAAAATGTTTTCTACAAACGGAGCTAGATTTGTGGTGCTAAAATCCAAATCATATCCCCAATCTCCCGAAATTGATAAATCAAAATCGCTATTTGTCGTTCCTTCTCCACCTCCTTGACGCTTAAACCAAGCATAGCTCTGACGAACACCCCCTGCAAAAGTTGATTTTTGATTCCCCAAAGAATAATTTTGTGAAAAACGTATTTCGGTGGTACTGTTATTCATTTTTTCGATTCCCACTTCTCTGGGAACAAAAGCATTTGTAGTAAGATCAATGTCATCAGTAGCTGCAGCACCACCGTCTTCATTTCTCCAAACCAAAGAACGGCTGCTAAACAAAAAAGTTGACTTAACGCTCAAAGTGCTGTTTTCCGAAGGAGTATAATTGGCGTAAGCCGTTATGATATTCCATGGACTTTTTAGCCAGTTTCTTGCTCGTGTTGATGTTTTTGGGTTTGCATTGAATAAGCTATCGGTTAATCCTCCCGGCATTTTTATTTTATTTCGAAGTAAAGAATATTCAACTCCAAAATTTAATTTGTCGGAATGATTGTATTGTATTTTTCCAAATCCAGAAACTTGTGATTGCTGGCTGTTGGGTCTGTATCCTTCCATATTACGGTATTGTAAAAAGCCATAGTAGCTTATTTTTTTATAATTCCCACCAACAGAATTGAAGGAATTATACAAACCATAACTTCCTATAGTTTGTGAAGTAATGAATTCAAAAGGTTTCAATCCTCCCGGCATTTTTATTTTATTTCGAAGTAAAGAATATTCAACTCCAAAATTTAATTTGTCAGAATGATTGTATTGTATTTTTCCAAATCCAGAAATTTGTGATTGCTGGCTGTTGGGTCTGTACCCTTCCATATTACGGTATTGTATAAAGCCATAGTAGCTTATTTTTTTATAATTACCCCCTACAGAATTGAAGGAATTATACAAACCATAACTTCCTATAGTTTGTGAAGTAATGAATTCAAAAGGTTTGTTTTTTGGGACATCTTTAGTAACATAATTGACTAAACCACCAAACTGTGATCCAAATTGCAACGATGCTGCACCTCTGACCATTTCGATACGACTTACGGCTTCCATTGGTGGAATATAATAGGATTCATTATAACCATAAATATCAGCACTGATGTTATAGCCATTTTGTCTTGTGTTCATTTCGATACTTTGAGAAGGATTGAGCCCACGTGTCGCAATTCCGTTGGCTGTAAATCCGCTACTTTCAGTTTCTACAATATTCAATCCTGGGATTCTTCCCAGTATTTGACGTGTATTATTGATGGCTTTATTGGCATCGAGACTGTCAACAAGAATGATTTCATTTTTTTTGCCGGCATAAATGATTCCATCTTTACTATCGGTCATGTGCCCTACACCATTTACGGTTTTGAACCCTTTCACAATAACTTCTTTCAGGATATTTTTAGTATTTTTTTGTGCCTGTATGGTTTGTAGTCCAGCTAAAGCAACAAGAGTAAGTATTATTTTATTGAAATTCATAGTTACGGTTTTTATATATAAAAAATTATTTTCGGTAATGATCGGTTAGTGTTCTAAGAAATGCTTCTAGTTGACTTTCTTCTTCGGCTGTCATTTTTAAATCGCCCAATTCATCTCTATTCACGGTTTCAAGTACTTCTGGAGCTGCAAATTCGCTAGGATTTACATCGCGAACATTATAAAAATGAATGACTTCTTTTAAGGTCTTAAACGATCCGTTATGAAAATAGGGAGCCGAAATAGCAATGTTTCGCAATGTTGGAACTCTAAATTTTCCATTGTGTTCGGGTTGTGAAACGACACCACCAATGCCTAAATCAATAAAGTTTACTCCCGCAGGATTTACAGCTGTTGATTGGTTATAAAATGGATTTTTTTCGTTTCTGGGCACTCCTATATTGTCATAACTAAAATCAGTAAACAAAATTTTACCTGTTCTTTCGTCTGGCTCTAAAATGTGACATTGTGCACATTTTCCTTTTCCTTGAAAAACGGCTAATCCTTTCTTTTCATCATCCGTAAATTTGATCAATTGCTTGTTGAAATAATCAAATTTTGAGGTAAATGAATTCACTTCTTTAGATGTTTCAAAAACGGCTAAAGCATCGGCAACATAAGACATTAATTCTTCGTCAGTCTTTGCTACGCCGTATTCTTTTTCTATTTCAGAAAAGTAAGAGGCATTTTTTATCTTGGAAACTACATTTGCAATAGTGCCATTATTCATTTCTACTGCACCAATAAAGGGATGAATGAGCTGTTCTTTTAGGTTTGGAGATCGTCCATTAAGAAAAAGACCTCCAATATAAGTTTCATCGGTTGTATTATAGGTACGCTCTGGGGAAAATACATTGTAAGCTAAATTTGGAGA
>NZ_JSYM01000002.1 GCF_000812945.1 Flavobacterium sp. AED | reverse complement strand
AGCTTCACAAACTATTAATGTAGTCGATACAACTGCTCCGGTTATTGCCTCGCTTCCTGAAGCCACTACCATATCTTGTTCTGCAACACCCGAATTTACAACAGCTACTGCTACTGACGAATGTGGTTTGGCTGTAACTTTGACTTTCGCTGATGCAACAACTAATGGTGCTTGTACAGGTTCCTATTCTGTAACCAGAACTTGGACTGCGACAGATAATTGTGGAAATGCTACTACAGCATCACAAACCATTAATATTCAAGATACCACTGGTCCTACCACAACTACTGAATTTAATGCAACTATCGATGTCAATTGTGATGCAATTCCTGTAAAACCTGAACTATCATTTATTGATAATTGTTCTACTGCAACTTTAATAAAGTATACTGAAGAAAAAATTAATGTGGTACAGAGCTCCTATTCTCTCGTAAGAAAATGGTTTGTGGCTGATGGCTGTGGAAATGAATCTACGTTTACTCAAATCATTAATGTCAACATTACAAATAGTAATCAAGCAATAACCGGTTCTGTTTGCAACGATGGAGAAATTACAACTGTTGATTTATCGAGTCTGTTACCTACTGGAACTCCTACAAACGGAACTTGGACAAACGTAAATAACACAAGTGGTTTACAAGGAACTGTCCTTAATGCTGCAGGTCTTACAATTGGTGATTATATATTTGAATATAAAATTGACGATGCAACTTGTCCCAGAACGATAAAAATTACAATAACTGTAACGACTGGTTGTGGTGGCATTGTATTGCCTTGTGGAACGATAATAGTTCATAATGCCTTCTCTCCAAATGGAGATGGAATTAATGAAGTATTTGTTATCGACAATATTGACGACACAAATTGTTATCCTGATAATACTGTTGAAATTTACAACCGATGGGGAGTTTTAGTTTTTGATGCTCAAGGCTATAATAACACTACCAAAGCATTCAAAGGCTTCTCTGAAGGCAGATCGACTATTAGTCAATCGTCTGGCTTACCTACTGGAACCTATTTTTATATCTTAAATTATACTTCTATAGACGGTAATGGTAAAGTTCAAACTAATAAAAAAGACGGATATTTGTACCTTAATAAGTAAAAAAAATCCTGAGGACTCTTTATAGTCCTCGGGTTTAATGAAAATAGCAGCAACAGCCCTATTCTTGAGTGATAAACTCTAATCAAATTTATCAACTGACCTGCCGAACTCTTTGGAGTGCGATAGATAATTAAAATAATAAATATCTACTATGAAAACAAAATTATTTTCTTTCGTTTTGATGTTTACAGCCATTGTAAGTTTTGCGCAACAAGATGCACAATTTACTCAATACATGTACAACACAATCAATATTAATCCTGCTTATGCAGGATCTAGAGGTGCTCTTAGTATTTTTGCATTACATCGTACACAATGGGTGGGGCTTGACGGAGCACCAGTAACTAACGCTGTATCCATGAATACACCTCTCAACGGAAGTAATCTGGGATTGGGAGTATCAATTATAAATGATAAAATTGGCCCAACTCATGAGAATACGATTTCGGCTGATCTATCGTATACTATTCCTACTTCAGAGACTTTTAAACTTTCGTTTGGAATTAAAGCAACTGCAAACATATTTGATTTGGATGTCTCTCGCTTAAATCCTGTTGATGATGATCCAAGCTTGCATGATTTCAGTAATAAATTCACTCCAAATATTGGTGCAGGCGTATATTTGCATTCTAATAAAGCCTATGTAGGGTTTTCAATACCTAATTTCATAGAAAGCAATCGGTATGATGATAATGAAGTAGCTATTTTTAAAGAAAAAATTAATTATTACTTAATTGCAGGTTATGTATTTGATATGAATGATTACATAAAATTCAAACCCGCATTATTGACAAAAGTCGTAGGAGGTGCTCCACTTCAAGTTGATGTATCAGGAAATTTCATGTTCAATAACAAGTTTATAGTTGGAGTAGCTTATAGATGGAGTGCCGCAATAAGTGCCATGGCTGGATTTCAGGTTTCGGATGGAATGTATATAGGATACGGTTATGACCATGAAACAACCAATTTAAAACATTATAATTCTGGTTCGCATGAGATTTTCTTGCGCTATGAATTATTCAAAAATAACAATAAAATTACAACCCCAAGATTCTTTTAAAAATAAGTTTTATGAACAAAAACAGGTTTATTTACATAACAATTATAACTATTTTTTCTTTTAAAGGGTATGCACAAAATTCAAAATTTTATGTAACCGATAAAATAAATGACAAGTATGCTTACGTAGATGTCATAAAAACCTATGAAAGAGTCGCTGAAAAAGGATATAAATCAGTAGATCTATTTAAAAAACTGGGAGATTCATATTATCAGAATGCAGAGTTAGACAAAGCCGCTAAATGGTATTGTGAATTATTTGCCATGAACAACACGGATTTAGAACCTAAATATTATTATCAATATGCTATGTCTTTGAAATTTATTGGTCAAATTGACAAAGCCAATGAAATGTTAGTGAAACTAAAACAAAAATCAGAAGCGATAGCAGAGAAAAAAAATCAAAAACAACGATAAAATCACAACTCCAAAATTCTTCTAAAAATAATTATTATGAAAAATAATATACTCCTTTACTTAACAATAATAAGTATTTTTTCTTTTAATACTTATTCTCAAAAAGCAAAATTGGCTACAGCTGATAAAAAGTATGACAACTATGCCTATGTAGACGCTATAAAAACCTATGAAAGGGTTGCTGAAAAAGGGTATAAATCAGCTGATATGTTTAAAAAATTAGGGAACGCTTATTACTTTAATGCCGAGTTAGACAAAGCAGCTAAATGGTATGGAGAATTATTTGCCATGAATACCCCTGATTTAGAACCTGAATATTATTATCGTTATTCTCAGTCTTTGAGATCTATTGGTGAAAATGATAAAGCTAATGAAATGCTGGAATTATTCAATCAAAAACTAGGAAACGACAATAGAGGAAAACTTTTCAAAAAAAATACCAATTATTTAGAAGCGATTAAAGCCAATTCAGGAAGATATCAAGTGGAAGATGCGGGTATTAATTCTAAATACTCTGATTATGGAACAACGATCTATTTAAACAAAATAGTATTTGCTTCAGCAAGGGATACTGGAAGTTTAGGACATAGAAAACACACATGGACCAATCAATATTTTACTAATTTATATTCTGCTGATTTAGGCGATAACATGACTCCTAGCTCTCCTCACAAGTTTAGTGCAACTATAAATTCAAAATTTCATGAATCTACCCCAGCCTTTACAAATGATGGAAAAACCATGTATTTTACCCGAAACAATTATCTTGATGGTAAAAAAGGTAAAGATGGAAATGAAATTACTCTAGTAAAAATATATAAAGCCAGTTTAGAAAACGATAAATGGTCAAATATAACTGAATTACCTTTTGACAGTAACAATTACAGTACAGCACATCCTGCTTTAAGTCCTGATGGAAAAATATTATATTTTGCTTCAGATATGCCTGGAACATTAGGACAGTCTGATTTATATAAAGTAAAAATAAATGATGATGGCACTTTTGGAACACCAGAAAACTTAGGAAATACAATCAATACCGAAGGAAGAGAAACTTTCCCTTTTGTAAATGATGAAAATGAAATTTATTTTGCCTCAGACGGGCACCCCGGTCTTGGAGGTTTAGATGTTTTTGTATCCAAAATAAATCCAGATGGTACTTTTAGCGAGGTTCAGAATGTGGGCGAAAATGTCAATTCTCCTAAAGATGATTTTGCTTATTTAATAGATACAAAATCAAGAAGAGGTTTTTTTAGCTCCAATAGAGATGGTGGACAAGGATACGATGATATTTATAAATTCTTAGAAACCAAAAGGCTTATTTGTGAACAACTTTTATATGGTGAAATTACTGATTTAACTACAGCAGAATTACTTTCAGATGCTAAAATTACTTTATACGACAGTCAATTTAATTTGATAAGCACTACTACTTCTGATGCAAAAGGGAATTATTCTTTTACTGTTGAATGTGGAAAAACCTATAATGTAAGAGCTGAAAAACCAGAATACACCACCAAAGAACAAAAAATCACTATTACTAACGATAAAGGAAAAACATATTTACCGATTGCATTGGAAAAAGAAAAATGTAAAGTAACAGTTGGTGATGATCTAGGTAAATGCTTTGGTATAAAAATGATTTACTTTGACTTTGACAAATCGAATATCAGAATAGAAGCAGCTATCGATTTAGAAAAAATATTAGATGTAATGAGCCAATATCCAACTATGAAACTTGATATACGCTCCCATACTGATAGTCGTGGAACTTTTAAATACAATGAAGCTTTATCTGATAGAAGAGCTAAATCTACTATAAACTGGTTAATCAAAAACGGGATTGATTCAAGCAGATTGACTGGAAAAGGATTCGGTGAATCACAATTAGTGAATAAATGTAGTGATACTGTAGAATGTACTGAAGAAGAACATCAACTTAACAGACGAAGCGAGTTTATTATTACTGCTTTGTAAAAGCAATCAAATCTAAAGGAAGTTGTCTCGATAAGACAGCTTCTTTTTTTATAAAAAAAAGATAGACTTACTTATGCAAAGATGTTATTTAAAATATAATTCTTAAACCTGATTAATAAAATTTACTTTAAATACAAGTTCGTAATTAGAACCATACCAATTCAAAATAAAAAAGTCTAATGAAATAATTTCCATTAGACTTTTTTATAAATAGCAATATGTTTTAATATTTTAAAGTTTACTCTTTTTAGCATTTTTATCTTCTTAATTAAAAAGAGGCTGCCTTTTGGGGGAAAACAGCCTCTAAATACCAAAAATAAACAAAAAATTAACTTATATTTTTGCAAAAATGTTTGTATAATATTTTTTTCCTGTTACTGGGTTTTCTCGAATTGAGATACCAAAATGAGTAAAATTACCTTCAATATTTTCTTTGTGTCCTGGACTAGCTAACCATGCATTTAAAGCAGCTTGAGGCGTACTATAATTATAAGCAATATTTTCGCTTACAGTTTTTGCACCTAATACTTTAATTATATTTTCAGAGCGAGCAACAAAATCATCATGATTAACTACATTATTAGTAATCATATAATTGTCATGTTCTTCTGATTTATAAGAGATATGATTAATTTTTTCTAAAGAATTTAGACCAATACTAACTCTGTAAGCATTAATCAAGTTCATCGTTTCAATTTCAGATGTACTATATGTATAATTAACAACCTTTTGTGTTGAAGCAGCATCCGTCTCTGGTGTTGCAGAAGTATCTGAAGAACAAGAATTCATAGTGCATATCACAGCCACGAGCAATAATGCGCGAAGTAATTTTAGTTTCATAAAGTAGTAGTTTAAGTTTAAAGTAGATTGTGGGGCAAACTTCTTTAATGTATTTACAAATATTGTGCTTTAATTATATTTTAAAACTACACATTTTATCGCTAAACTACCAAATAAAATCGATGAAATGCACAATAAATATTTTTATAAATGTATTTTTCTTACATTATGGAGATAATCGATCAATTTTCCAAGAGAAATCTTTTTGACTTGTGTACCTAATTCTATCATGCAATCTGTTAGGTCTTCCTTGCCAAAATTCAACTTCTAAAGGAGTAACCAAAAATCCTCCCCAATGCTTGGGTCTTGGAATAACCATACTATCAAAATCTTTTTCTAATTGTTTTAGATTTTCTTCTAAAAATTCTCGAGAAGGAACTACTTCGCTTTGGTTTGATACTATCGCTCCTAATTTACTTCCATCAGGTCTGGATTCAAAATAATTATCTGAAATGGCTTCAGTTGTTTTCTGGGCAATCCCTTTTATGATAACTTGACGTTCCATTGTGTGCCAAAAAAAAGAAAGACATACTTTAGGATTTTCGATAATAGCCTTCCCTTTTTCTGAATTATAATTGGTATAAAAAATAAATCCTTCTTCATTGAATTTTTTTAACAAAACAACTCTGGACTTTGGGAAGCCATCCAAACCAATTGTAGAGACCGTCATGGCATTAACTTCTTCGTTAGCACCAAAATCTTCTGCTTCATGAAACCATCTATTAAATAGGTTTATTGGGTCTTCCGGAATATTGGATTCCAGTAACTCACTCTTTTCGTAGGATTTTCTATAATTGCTTAAATCACTCATTTTTTTTATTTTAAGATTGTTCGATTTTAAGATTGTTCGATATAGAATAATCTTAAAAATACGGTATCAATTTTATAGTGCAACAAATAAATTTTCTTTACTTAAAACTCAAAACTTTTTCCATCATCAGCTAAAAGCACTTCTGGAAAAATTGTTTCGGCTTCTTCCTCAAATAGTTCGATGTTTTGATATCTTGTAGAATAATGCCCTAAAATTAATTGCTTCGTATTAGATTTCAAAGCAATCATTGCCGCTTCTTTTGCAGTAGAGTGCAATGTTTTTTTAGCCAGATTTTCTTCTGATTGCAAAAAAGTAGATTCATGGTATAATACATCTACATTTTCAATAATTGGAAGAATGGATTCATTATAAGCAGTATCAGAACAAAAAGCATAGGTTTTAGCAGGAATAGGATCGAATGTTAATTTATCGTTCTCAATGACTCTGCCATCTTCTAGAGTGATGTCTTTGCCGTTTTTTATTTTCTGATAATAACACGTATCGATTTCATAATTTTGAACGGCATCTAAATTTAGTTTCCGCTCCCCTACTTTTTCTTGGAACAAAAAACCATTGGTATAAACACGATGCTTTAACGGAATCGTTTTCACCAAAACCTTTTCATCTTCAAAAATTACTTCACTTTCAAGAGATTCCAATTCATGAAAAACCAATCCATAATTAGTCCAGGAATTAGACAATCGCAATTGTAACTTAATGATTTCTTGAATCCCTTTAGGTCCGTAAATATGTAATTCATTGACTCTGTTAAGCAAGGTAAAAGTCGAGATTAAACCCACTAATCCAAAAAAATGATCCCCATGCAAATGCGAAATAAAAATATGATTGATCTTAGAAAATCTGATTTTGTTTTTGCGTAACTGCACCTGAGTTCCTTCACCACAATCAATCAGAAAAAGTCTGTTTTTTATTTCTAAAATCTGTGCGGTAGGATTGGTAAACGTTCGAGGTGTTGCGGCATAGCAACCAAGTATTGTTAGTTTCAAGTTTTTGTGTATGTGTTATAGCGTATTTGGTTAAATCAATTAAACGGTTAAATAAATAACCGAATACATAATTTAAAAACCTAATTCTCTTTCAATCTCTTCCATCTCAATTATATCATGTGCTTCTAACAAGGAAGGAACTACCGTTAATTTAGCAGGAACTGCATTATAATCAAAATCTGAAGTGACAATAACAAATGACTTTTCACCTTTTTTATGTTGTTTTGATAATGGCAAAAATAACTTTATACTGTCTGTAGATAAATCTTTATAAAGTAAAAGATCAATAATCAAGTTATGCTTTTCAAATGTTTTGTATTGATGCGTTACCTTCATTAAAAAAGAAGTAAAATCACCTTGTGTATCTTTAATTGTAATTGTGTGGCCTTTTTGATCTACTTTCATTTTTTTAAGTTTCAGAAGCTGCGTAACGGCAGACAGGTTACCAAGTAGCTAAGTTACTAAGTTTTTCTTTGAAATTACTGAATTTTTGAAGCCAAAAGATAAATAACAGCCATTCTAATCGCCACACCATTTTCTACTTGATTCAAAATAACTGATTGACTTGAATCGGCTACTTCGCTGGTAATTTCGACACCACGGTTGATAGGCCCCGGATGCATAATTATGATTTCTTTATTCAGTGAATCCAGTAATGTTTTATCAACTCCATATTGTTGCGCATATTCTCTTGTTGATGGAAAATAATTAACATCCATTCTCTCGTTTTGAACACGTAACATATTGGCTACATCACACCATTCAAGCGCTTTTCTCAAATTAGGTTCTACAGTAACTCCAAGGGATTCAATATGCCTTGGAATTAGCGTTTTTGGTCCGCAAACTTTTACCTCTGCCCCTTGCATTTGCAAAGCATATATATTAGATAATGCCACTCTGGAATGCAATACATCACCTACAATGACTACTTTTTTTCCTGCTACTTCTCCTAATTTTTCTCTAATTGAATAACTGTCTAATAACGCTTGTGTAGGATGTTCATGCGCTCCGTCACCAGCATTTACGATACTGGCTTTTACGTTTTTGGATAAAAAATAAGCTGCACCAGGATTAGCATGTCGCATCACCACCATATCCACTTTCATCGAAAGTATATTATTTACTGTATCGATTAGTGTTTCTCCTTTTTTTACTGAAGATTGTGCCGCCGAAAAACTAATTACATCAGCAGATAAACGTTTTTGTGCTAATTCAAAAGAGAGTTTTGTTCGGGTACTGTTTTCGAAAAAAATATTGGCAATAGTAATATCTCGTAAAGAAGGTACTTTCTTAATTGGTCGGTTGATGACTTCTTTAAAATGATCGGCAGTTTCAAAAATTAAGTCAATATCATTCTTGTTGATGTATTTTATTCCTAATAAATGATTTACGCTTAATTCTTTCATTTCTTTTTTACGATTATTAGTTTTTTTAATAGTTAGATTTCAAATATAATGTTGTCTAACTTGTAATTAAATACACGCCATCTTCACCATCATTTTCTTTCCAACTCACTTTCACTTTTTCGTTATTTATGGCATCTACCTGTCTTCCTCTATAATCCGGTTGAATGGGTAAATTACGACTGAAACGTCTGTCAATCAAAACCAGTAATTCAATTTCAGAAGGTCTTCCAAATGATTGAATAGCAGTCAAGGCAGAGCGTATGCTTCTCCCAGTAAATAAAACATCATCAATAAAAATAACTTTCTTATTTTCAACAATAAAATTAATCTTGGTTTTATTTGCTTCTAATGGTTTATCCGTTCTGCGAAAATCATCTCTAAAAAAAGTAATATCCAGATAACCAAGCTTGATTTCAGGAGTTTGGTATTCTTTTTCTAATATTTCTTTCAAACGTTCCGCTAAAAAAACACCTCTTGGTTGGATTCCTACCAAAATAGTGTCTGAAAAATCTAAGTGTTTTTCAATTAACTGACAGGCCAAACGATGTAATATGATAGTAACTTCTTTTGCAGTAAGTAATACTTTTTGACTCATGTTAAAGTGTGTTGTTTGGTTTTGCAAATATACGAATTCCACTTTATGATTTTATAATTATAAAGAGAGAAAATGGTTGCACATATTATTTACCGAATGAAATCCATGTTGCTTTGTGCCAAATATATTCTAAAGGCCCTTGCTTATGGGTTTTAAGCCACCAAGTACAGAATGATAATTGAATAATAAATAATACAATCCCTATCAATAAACAGTATGTTGCACCTGTATATTCAAAAAGACCAAGGCCATACCTATAATAAATAAAGGAACCAATCATGGATTGCATGATATAATTCGTCAAACTCATTTTTCCAAAAGGAATCAATTTAACAAGGACTTTATTAACCGAATCCTTTTGATACAGTAAAACAAAAGTAGAAACGAGTACTAACATAAATGCAACATTTGACCATGAAGCAAAGATTACAGTCAACTTATTGGATAACGTTGCTCTTTTTACTAAGTCGATCATATTGGTCTTTAAAAAATACAATGGAATAAAGAAAACAATCGCATATCGTAATACTTTGCTCCAAAATTGAATATTTTTAACGGTAGTTGTGAAAAGTTGTTTTCTCCCTAATAACATTCCAAACATAAATAAAGCTGGAGCTTGGAAAAACCTTCCATTTTCCCATGACCATAATAAAGAGGCGGTTTTTCCTAATGTCAAGTCTCCAATTACATAATCAACGAAAGATCCATTTTTCATATAATACCCAATGCTTTCATAATAGGCATTAGACAAATTAGGTGGAGCTACATAATCTGGATTTAAAATATAATAAATACATCTTCCCCATTCTAATGGTTGCAACATTAAAATAACGGCAGTAATAAAAACTGCTTTATTGCTCCAATTTACAACCGGTATCAATAAAAGCCCTAAAAAAGCATATAAAGTAAGAATATCACCTTGATAAAATGCCGTATTGATAAGTCCAAAAACCAATAATAGCATCATTCTCCAAAAAAATCGCCCTCTGAAATCATTTCCTTTTTTAGCTTGATTATCATTTTGAATATAAAAACTAAAACCAAATAGCAGTGCAAAAATGGCATACGATTTACCCCCAAAAAGGAAAAATAAAGAATCCCAAACAATTTTATCCAAAGCCACCAACCAAGCTGGGAAATTTTCCGGTAAATAATAATATTCAAAATGTTCAACATTATGAAGTAACATAATTGACATTATTGCAAAACCACGTAAGGCATCGACTACGTCTATCCGAGGAGTTTTTAAATTGAAAGTAATGTTGGTCATTTTATAAATTGGGTTTAAATAGAAATAGTAAAACTCAAAAATATATTTTTTTTGATATAAAAATTAGTTTAAAAAAAATAATTACTAATTATGAACTAACATTTTGTTGTTTTTTCGATAATTATAAAAATTTCACAAGAAACTACAGAAATTATATAACTAATCACTATTCTATTTCTATACTTTTATAATAATCTAAAAACATAAAATCATGCAAAAAGAAATAACAAGATTAATGGTACTTTTTATAATATTACTTTCATTTACAAGCTGTTCTGTAGTAGAAGGAATATTTAAAGCCGGAATGGGCGTAGGTATCTTTATAGTGATTGCTGTAATTGCAATCGTAGCTTTTATTATAAGTAAAATCTTTGGTAAAAAATAAGAAACAATTAAATGTAGTTTAATTAATAATTTAAGGTCATTAAATTAAGGTTGCATAAAATAAAAGTTGTCCAAAATTTCTTTTAGAACAGCTTTTATTATTGCAACTAAAAAATTACTCCAATTCATTGTAGCCACTTATTTTTTTATTTAATAAAAATATAATTATTTTCTTATATTTGAGTAAATAATCATTTTTATGAAGATAAGTTGTTTCTATTTGCTATTTTTCATTTGTTTCTTATCATTTAGTCAAGAAAATTGCAATAATGGTATTGATGATGACGGTGATGGAAAAATTGACTTAAATGATTCTGATTGTATATGTGATACCACTTCAGTTCGCTCCATAATCCCAAATCATTCGTTTGAAGAATTCGATGATTGCCCATACAAATACCCACAGAATTTTATTACAGCTACTTCTTGGACACAAGCCAACAATTCCAGAGTTAATTATATGAATTGTGGCATTGATTTATTAGAAAATGAAATTTATAAATCAGGACTAATGCCGTATCCCGATGGTAGTGGAATTATAGGAAGTCTTTTTACCGGTAATAAAAAAGGGTATGTAGGCACCTGTCTATTATCACCAATGATCGCAGGAGAAGAATACCAACTCACATTAGATATAGCAGCCTTAATCGTTTCCGGATATGCTTCATTAGGCGAGCCAACTAAGAGCGCAGCAGTGAAGAATCATGAACAGCCCTCTTTGGACGAACTCGATTTAGAACCACTTAATATCACTTTATATGGGTCTAACAGCTGCTCAAATCTGCCATTAACTTCTGATGTTTATTATAATATTTTTCAAAGCCCTCCTACTTATGGTCCTAAGTGGATAGAAATAGGAAGTGCGACATATACCCCAGCTTCTAAATGGGAAAAATTAACAATCACTTTCATTCCAACAATAGATATCGAGACTATTATTATTGGTAGTCCTCAAAAATTACCCCTGAGCTATCCCTATGAACCATCGAGAGGACCATATGAAGCACCTATGTTTTTATTTGATAATTTAATATTAAATAAATCCACATTGTTTGGAGTTAATATAAAACGAAGTGGGGCATTTTGTGAAAATAATTTAGTCTTGACAGCCAATCCAACAATAAAAGTTAGCTTAAATGTACAGTATCAGTGGTACAAAGAAGGAATCGCTATTCAAGGAGCAACAAAATCTACCATTTCGATTCCAAACAACACCATTAATTTTGGAAATTACATTATAAAAATAACGGACCATTTAAGTTGCATTTTAAGTTCTCCATACAATGTAAATAATACAATTCCAGAACCAACTGTTTCTATTATTCAGCCAAGTTGCTTCATAAATACAGGTACAATTACGATTACATCGCCTGCAAAGGAATACAGTTTTGATAATGGGAAAACTTGGACAACAAATAATACAGCAACACTTTTAACACCTAAAACCTATTTTATAAAAACAAGAAATGTAGCGAATTGTGAAGCCTCAAAACTAGTAGTGATTAATGATCTTATCAGTTTTCCTGCCATGTACATTGTTAGTCCAATTACGTATGAGCAAAATGCAATTTCTAAAGAATTAACAGCTGGGGGAAGCAATTTATTATGGTACAGGAGCGATTCAGGAGGAATTGGTTCCGAAACTGCTCCTATTCCACAAACCGCAATTCTTGGATCAACTAATTATTATGTAAGTCAATCACTAAATGGTTGTGAAGACTCTAATAGAAAAAAAATAACTGTAGACGTAATTCCAATACCATATTCATTTAAGTATCCGCATTATTTTACGCCAAATGACGATGGGATAAATGACTTATGGAATATTACTGAGCTTGTAAAGCAAAATGAAGCAGTAATCTATATTTATGATCGATATGGAAAATTATTAAAATTAATAACACTTGATGATTTAGGTTGGGATGGAAAATATAATGGGCTTCCATTACCTTCAAGTGATTACTGGTTCAAAGCAGTCTATAAAGAAAATGGTAAAATAACCGAATTTAAATCACATTTTACCTTAAAAAGATAAACCATCATAAAATAATTTCATGATGGTTTAAATAATTATAGCTCTAAAATTTATTAATTTTCAAGAACCTATACGGTATACATTTTCGTTCTCAATTCCTGTACTTTTTCATCATCAAGATAATCATCAAAGGTCATATAACGGTCAATCGCACCATTTGGAGTCAATTCAATAACTCTATTGGCTACCGTTTGAGAGAATTCATGATCATGAGTAGTAAAAATCACAGATCCTTTGAAGTTCTTCAATGAATTATTAAAGGCCGTAATGGACTCTAAATCCAAGTGATTCGTAGGTTCGTCAAGCATTAAGACATTGGCTCTTTCCATCATCATTCGAGATAACATACAACGTACTTTTTCTCCTCCTGATAATACTCTACACGTTTTCAAGGCTTCTTCTCCAGAGAAAATCATTTTCCCAAGGAAACTACGAATATTAACCTCATCACGCTCTTCTTCGGTTTTTACCCATTGACGCAACCAATCTACAAGCGAATAATCACTTTCAAAAAAAGAATGGTTTTCTACTGGTAAATAGGCTTGGTTTGTAGTAACTCCCCAATCGTAAGTTCCTGAATCCGCTTTTTGATTTCCGTTTAAAATTTCGTAGAAAGCTGTTGTTGCACGGGAGTCTTTTGAGAAAAGAACTATTTTATCGCCTTTCGCCATATTCAAATCTACTCCTTTAAACAAAACATCCCCATCTATTGAAGCACTTAAATTTTGTACGTTTAAGATTTGATCTCCAGCTTCACGCTCTTGGTCAAAAATAATGGCAGGATAACGACGACTTGAAGGTTTTATCTCAGAAATATTCAACTTACTAATCATTTTTTTACGAGAAGTAGCTTGTTTTGACTTGGCCACATTCGCACTAAAACGACGAATAAATTCTTCTAATTCCTGTTTCTTTTCTTCCGCTTTCTTATTCTGTTGTGCGCGTTGTTTTGCTGCTAATTGACTTGATTCATACCAAAAAGTATAATTTCCTGAATAATGATTTATTTTACTGAAATCAATATCCGATATGTGGGTACAAACTGAATCTAAAAAGTGTCTGTCGTGAGAAACTACAATTACTGTATTTTCATAATTTGCCAAGAAATTTTCTAACCAAGCGATGGTTTCAAAATCCAAATCATTGGTAGGCTCATCCATAATAAGCAAATCAGGATTTCCAAAAAGTGCTTGTGCCAAAAGGACACGAACTTTTATCTTTCCTTCTAAATCTCCCATTAAAGTATAATGATGCTCTTCTGTAATACCAAGATTAGACAACATTGATGCGGCATCAGAATCAGCATTCCAACCATTCATCTCTTCAAATTGCACTTGCAACTCCCCTATTCTGTCTGCATTTGAATCATTGTAATCTAAATACAAAGCATCCATTTCTTTTTTAATGGCATACAATGTTTTATTCCCCATCATTACAGTCTCAAGAACGGTACTCTCATCAAACATATTATGGTTTTGGTTCAAAACCGACATACGTTTACCTGGCTCTAAATGAATATGTCCTGATGTAGGATCCATTTCTCCAGCAATTATTTTAAGAAAAGTAGATTTTCCAGCACCGTTGGCTCCAATAACTCCGTATATATTACCGTGTGTGAAGGTAGTATTTACTTCGTCAAACAAAATTCGTTTGCCAAACTGAACTGATAAATTATTTACTGTTAACATGAATATTATTTTTTATAAAATTTTTGCAAAAATACGAAAAAAATACTGATTTTTTTTATTCGGAAAATACATTTTTATGAATTGTAATTTGCTTAACATTAAAGTGCTAATCAAAAAAATCCTGACAGAATAATACCTGTCAGGATTGCAATATTAATTTTCTTTAAAACAAACCATTAACCAAATAGAAAAGAAACTAATATTTTATATCGATTTAAAACTTAAAGTAACTTTTTTAAACTATTGTAAACTGCTAATTCTACATCAGCATTCTTCTTAGAATTACATTGTACTAATAAATCATTAATTGTAGCTTGATTTACAGTTTGCTTTTTCTCGATAACAAGTAAAAGTTGTTCTGAAATATCACTTAAACTTTTAGACAAAGGTAAAAGCGGTTGAATTAATGGAGCATTAGCGCTTAAAGTAATTAAGTCCATATTCATGGCCATCCATTTTTTCAAATAATTAGTTACAACAGTTTGATTTTCTAAGCTTTTATTCTCTAAATATTTGTTCACTGCTGTATCAAAATCAAAAACATCTAATGCATCAGCTGTACATGCATCAGCAAATAAAGTAAAAGGAGAATACATGCGATATTTTATTCCATGACTATTACGAGTATATAATTTCAATGGTTCGCAAACATTTGAAAAATCATTCAGAGCACTAGTTTGTTGATTGTTACTAATGTTTCTTAAAATCACCTCCTTATTTCTTATATGTGTAATTCCAAGTTCTTCTAATCTAAAAGAAACCGTTTTTAGTCTTTTATGAAGGCTATTCATATCGGTAACATTTTCATTAGACCACAATCGTTCCGCAATAGCAGCTGTTCTTGGCCAAATTCTTGAATCTATGTTTAAAGGTGTTGCTAGTTCGCTCCACATAGCTGCTTCTCCACCAAGAATCCTTGCTTTTTCTTCAGGAGTCAGGATACTGTTTTTGGGGATTGGATCATTTAGATAATGACTTTCTACACCTAACATTAAATCAATGTAATAGCCATTTGACAAAACTGTTTTATAACCATTTTTTGCGGCTTTGATTAATGACCCTCCCGCCGAAAGCCCTTCATTGGTTCCTCTCCAGGCATGAATAATGGCATCTTTAGACATATTTTCAGTCATTATTTCTTCCCATCCCATTAATTTTTTGTTATGCTTTTTTAACATTGGAACTAACTGCATGGTGAAATACGTTTGCAAATCATGATTATTTGCTAATTTATTTTTCTTCTTGAATTCTTGTATTTTAGGATTTGCATCCCATTCTTTTCCATTGTTTTCATCTCCACCAATATGAAAATAATCACCTGGGAATAAAGGACAAACTTCATCAAAAATTTCACTCAACAATTGATATGTTTTGGGATTTATTGGATCTAATGTTGCATCAAAAATTCCTGATCTTCTTTCGATAGCATAATTTGCAATTGCAGCACTTTGTTTTTTACTTTCAACTGAATTAGATTTTAAATCCACCACTTTGCTGCCTAATTCCGGATATGCCGTTAGTATTGCTGATGCATGTCCTGGAACATCAATTTCTGGAACTACCATAATTCCTCTATCTCCGGCATATTTTACAACATTCTTGATTTCTTCTTGAGTGTAGAACTCTCCGTCTGAAGCCATTTGTGTAAACTTTGGATGGTTTTTCATTTCTATTCGCCATCCTTGATCATCTACTAAATGCCAATGAAAAACGTTCATTTTCATTGAAGCCATAGCATCCAGATTTCTTTTAATCACAGCTACAGGCTGAAAATGCCTTGCGGCATCTATCATCAATCCTCTCCATGTAAACCGTGGTAAATCTGTAATTTCAACTGTTGGAAAATTATATGATTTACTATTATTTTGCAATAATTGCAATAATGTTTCCAAACCATGTAGAGCTCCTAAATCAGTTGTAGCATTAATTTTTATTTTATTGGATTCAATACTAAGTTGATAACTTTCATCTTCATACAATCCTATTTTTCCGTTGCGAACACAATTAATTTGCAATTCAGCTTCTGGATTTTCGTTAATTTTTGTTGAAAAACCTTGCTCAAAAAACAAACCTGTTCTTCCGTCTAATCTTCGCAAGAAGTTAGTTGCTCCTACGAATATTCGAGGATTTGGATTACCGGTAATATTTACTTTAAATCCTTTGCTTAAAGCAAAAGTACCAGCAGTCAAATTTATATTTTGAGGCCACGGCATAAGATCTAATTGTTCTTTTTGTATTTGAGCATTAGAAACAAAAGCACTGAATAATAGGATTAGAATGAATTTCATATTTTTTATCCGTTTTTTAAAAGTATTTTTTAATAGTCAAAACGCTTAAAAGCTTCAATAGCTTCGTATTCAGCAAGACCTAAATCATCGTATAGTTTTGCCGTACTCTTATTACGGTCTTCGGCTCTTACCCAAAATTCTCTAGAGTCGTTCCCTTGAAACATTACTCTGTCTTTTTGAGATTGATGGTATAAAATAGCATGTCTTTTGAGTAAAACCTCATCAGGACTTAATGGCACTGCCATATCAATTTCGTGGATATCCCATTCATGCCAAGCACCGCGGTATAGCCATAACCAACAGTCATTCATGTATGGCTGTGGTTTTAATGCGGCCATAGCAGCAAAAATAGCATTCAGACAAACTTCATGGGTACCATGTGGATCAGCAAGATCGCCAGCGGCAAAAACTTGATGTGGTTTAATTTTAGCAATAATATCTTGAACAATAGCAATATCTTCTGGACCTAAAGGGTTTTTCTTTACTTGTCCTGTTTCATAAAATGGTAAATCTAAAAAATGAGTGTTTTCATCTTTTAATCCAATATATCTTGTAGCAGCATAAGACTCTCTGCGTCTAATCAATCCTTTCAATTTTCTAACCTCAACCGAGTCAACTTCATTTTCTGATTTATTATTTAAAAAATCAATAACTGCTTGAAAATTAATTTTAGTTTTATCATCTCCAACAAAATCGTTACAAACCTCCGCAAATTTGAGTGCTTCATCATCTGTAACTGCAATGTTTCCAGAGGTTTGATAAACCACATGAACATCATGTCCTTGTTTTATTAATTTCGAAAAAGTTCCTCCCATAGAAATCACATCATCATCAGGATGCGGACTAAAAAGGATTACTCTTTTCTTATCAGGATTAGCCCTTTCCGGTCTATGAGAATCGTCAGTATTAGGTTTACCTCCTGGCCATCCGGTTATGGTGTGCTGCAATACATTGAACATATTTATATTCAAGTCGTAAGCAGATCCTTCTAATGCTAAAAGATCAGACATTCCGTTATTATTGTAATCTCTGTCGGTCAATTTCAAAATCGATTGATTGGTACTTTGACACAGCCAAACAATCGCTTTGCTTTTTAATTCTTGAGTCCAAATACACTCACCAACTAACCACGGTGTTTTGAAACGGGTTAATTCTGAAGCTGCCGATTGATCTAAAACGAAAGTGGCATTAGTATGATTTTGCAAAAATGTAGCTGGAACTTCAGAGCTAATATCCCCTTGAATCGTTCTTTTTATTATATCGGCTTTATTTTGGCCCCAAGCCATTAATACAATCCTTTTAGATCTAAGAATCGTAGAAACACCCATGGTAACGGCTCTTTTAGGAACATTATCAATCCCATTAAAATCTGATGAAGCATCGACTCTTGTAATGTGATCCAAAGTAATTATTCGAGTACCTGAGTTGATATGAGATCCCGGTTCATTGAACCCAACGTGACCCGTACGACCAATACCTAATAATTGAAAATCAAGTCCCCCAGCATTTTTAATATTCATTTCATAATCAATGCAATATTGATTCAGCTCTTCAATAGCTATAGTTCCGTCTGGAATATGTACGTTTTCAGGCTTAATATCAATATGATTAAAAAGATGCTGATGCATAAAATAATGATAACTCTGATTGTTCTCTTTAGTCATTGGATAGTATTCATCCAAATTAAAAGTGATTACATTACTAAAACTAAGTCCTTCTTCTTTATGCATTCTAACTAGTTCTTCATACACTTTTATAGGTGAAGAACCTGTAGCCAAACCAAGAACACAAGATTTATTTTTCTCTTGCTTGGATTTAATTAATTCAGCAATTTCTTGAGCTACAATTATAGAAGCTTCTTTTGAGTTTTTGAAAATTTCGTTGTGAATTTTTTCAAATCTAGTTTCTTCAAATTTACCGGCACTTTTATAGCTAATGTCTGGTTTAATTTCTAAAGCACTTTTCATTTTTATTTTATTTATTCGATTTACTTACTTCGTTGATATTAATCATATTACAAATATAAACTGTTGATTTATTCTGCCACAAAAAACTTATTTAAATTATATAAGTCTTTTAGAAACTAAAAAATATTTTTTTTTTAGTAAAATCTATTGATTTTGGTTTTATTTGCTTATCGTGGTATAAAGCTAACTAAAACGTTTTACCTAAAAAAATAAAATATACCAACAGTCAAAAAATTTAAACAAACGACATCATTTATTCAATAATCCGTTCTTAAAAATAGGTCTTATTTTTATAACACCAATTTTAAATTCTTTTATAGAGACTCATTCTCTAAAAAAATTATGATATAAAAAATGGCGTAAATAATAGGAATTACTTACACCATTTTTATTTTCAATCTATACTTATCTTTTTAGAAGTTAGGTCCGGTAGTATCCCACCAAAGTCTAGTTCCTCCTGTATCAGCTCCACCAAGTTTTGTTAGTCCAGTAGCTACACCACCTGCATTTCCATCTTTTTCAGACTGCACAAAGTTTACCCTTCTTACCCCTAAATTAGAATCAATTTTACCTCCACTTGTGTTTTTAAGAACCGGTAATAATTTTGGATATCCTGTTCTTCTGTATTCAGACCAAGCTTCTTGCCCTTCCGGGAAACCTGCAATCCATTTTTGAGTAATGATTTTTTGTAACTTCACTTCATTTGTGGCAGCAACATCCCAAGCAACAGTCACATTATTTAATGCTGCACCATTATTTGCCGGAAAATTAGGATCTACATACGCTTTTGCTGTTTTCACATTATCAGCAATGTAAGCCGTAGCGCCTGAAACTCCATGTTGATCGAAAGAAGCAGTTATACCCATTTCATACAAACTTTGAGCTGTCCCACCCATATTCCAACCTCTTAAAGCTCCTTCAGCTCTTAATAAATATACTTCGGCTGTATTCATCAAAACAATCTCTTTTGAATTGACAATTGGGCCAATCGCTGAAAAATCAACATGATCAGCTTTAGCAGCAATTTCTATTCCAGTACGAACTCCTTTGAACTGACCAGGAAATTGAACTGATGTATTAAAGAAAATTGGTAACCTTGGATCAGCATAACCACCCATTATTGATTCCATATCTGCTGACATACGAATGTCTCCCCAAGCTGCACTAATTGTAGCAATTGGATTGTTGTATGTAGGAGATACCACTTTGAAAGTATCAGCATTTACAGTCATAACTCCATATTTTTGAGTAATGGCTTTTTCTGCTTCCGCTTTCGCCAAAGTTGGATTCTTTTTAACGATACGCATGGCTAATCTTAGACGTAATGAATTAGCAAATTTAACCCATTGTTTATAATCCCCTTTATAAGATGAAAGATCAGTAGTTACAAATGTAGAAGCTTCATTTGCATCTACTCTTTTTGTCAATTCAGCAACTGCAATATCTAATTCTTTGAACATTTGATTGTAAACTTCGTCTTGAGAATCATAAGCAATTACCGGATCAGTAGTTCCAAATTTTGAATATACAATAGGTCCATAAGTGTCCGTTATCCTATGCATCCCTTCAACTTTCAAAATCAAAGAGAGCGCATAAAACTGATCGTATTTCCCTTTTGCTTTTTGTTCTACATTGTATGCATTAAACATTACATCTCCATAAGCGGATCCCCAAGCAAAACCATTCCAACCGTCTACAAGATCATAAGTAGTATTGTTTGTTCCTCCTCTAAATGCAGTTCCTGTAGCCATATAACCTGACCAAATATCTCCTTGTAATCCTTGTTGGACTTGGTATTTCCATTCTGGTGTAAGAACTATTATATTATTGAACATTGGTCCAAATGAACCTTTTATATGATTAAAATCTTGTTCTAATAATTCTTGGGTAATACCGTTTGGATTAGTATTTATTTCTTCAAAATTATCTGTACAACTCACTGCAGCAAGCAAGGAAATACAAATAGCTGTTCTTTTTATAGTATTTAATTTCATGATTTTTTGATTAGAAAGTTACGTTTAAATTAAGACCGATACTTCTTGTAGATGGCATTCCGTAAACATCAATACCTTGTAAACCTTCCCCAGTGCTTAATGAAATATTAGGATCAAATGGAGCATCTTTGTAAATAAAACCTAAATTTCTGGCAATTAATGACAAACTGGCTGTTTGTAAGAAAGGCAATCTTTTAGTATTAAAGGTGTACCCTATTGAAACTTCTCTTAAGCTTACATTGGTAGCACTATAAACATATTCTCCTGTTGCTCCTGCTCTACCGCCGGTTTGTTTGTAATAACTTTCTGCTGGATATTTTCCTGCATAAGCAGAACCATCAGGATAAACTGCATTAATAGCAACTCCAGCAGCATTTCTAGCATCTCCTGTAGCTTTTGATACTCCAAATTCGTCATTTATAGCTTCAGTTAAACTCATTACGTTCCCACCAAATCTTCCATCGATAAGTACATTTGCAAAGAAAGAACCAAATTTAAATGAGTTAGAAAAACCTAACATAAAGTCTGGATTTGAATTTCCTACTTCTTCAAAACCTGTTTTTTGAATTGTTCCATCAGCATTTAACAGTACTCTACCTTGAGCATCTCTTTTAATATTTACACCTTCAATAACACCATAGGGTTTTCCTTGTTCTAAAACGTAACGGTAGTTATTCACTCCAGCTTCAGTTAAAATTACTTTTCCTCCTAATTCAGCTGGAATTTCTTTAACTGTATTTTTATTTTGAGAATAATTTACCGTTGCATCCCAAGAGAACTTATCGGTTTTAACAATTTTTCCGGTAACTACAGCTTCAAAACCTACGTTTTTAATACTACCTGCATTAATACCGTAGTACTTTACACCAAGCGGATTTGTTAGTGGAGCAAGAATTTGTAAATATTGATGTTTAGTTTCTGAGTTATAATAAGACAATTCGAATCCAAGTCTGTTATTAAACATTCTCCATTCTGTTCCAATTTCAACTTCTGATTTTAATTCTGGACGCAATGACGTTCCAGGTTTTGGAGCTGCAATTGCAGGCTTATTACCTTCTGAAGTAAAACCATTAGTTGGAGAAGTAACAAAAGGAAAAATATCATTCCCTACTTGTGCATAAGTGGCACGAACTTTTCCGTAATTAATAAAATCTGGCAAAGTTGTCATTTCGCTAATAATAGCAGTTACACCCACAGACGGATAAAAGAAACCGGAATTATTTGTATTTACTAATGTAGAAGACCAATCATTTCTTGCCGCAAGATCTAAAAACAACATGTCTTTATATCCAAAAGTAGTAGCTGCAAAAACAGATTGTACTTCTTTCGAAGAATCTAACGTTTGTAAATTTCCTGCATTATTCACAAAATTACCCAATGTAAACCAGTTTGCAATTTGTAAACCTCCGCCAATACCAGAATCCAAAGTTGTTCTTTGATTTCCAATTGTATTGGTAATGCTTGTTCCTACGTTAGCATTAAAACTAAAATCTTCATTGAATTTTGTATTAATTGTAGCAATCAAATCACCATAGCGTTGTGTGCTTAAAGTATTCACGTTTATGTATCTTCCGTTTGTGTGAGATAAAGTACCTTGTGTAGTGGCATATATCTTTTTATCAAAACCACTTTCTACACGATTGTAACTGTATCTTGAAGCAACACTTAACCAGTTATTTACTTTGTAATCTAAAGCAATCGATCCGTTAAAAAATTGATTGGTATCTTCTGACTTATTTCTATTGATTCCCCAATATGGATTTTGAAGAATGTCTCTGTTAGTCATCCAGTTTTGAACCATCATATTTCTTGAAGGATCAAAAACTTCGAAGTTTTCTTTGTAGGCATTAAAATCATTCCCTCTTGGCATCAAATAAACGCCGGTCAAAGGATTGAAATACAGTCCATTTACGGGTCTATTGATGACTTTTTGAGTAGTATAATTTGCATTAGCGGCAACATTCAATTTATCATTGAAAAATTTTGCGGTTTGACGAATCCCAAAATTATTTTTCTTTAAACCACTTCCTGGTATAATTCCAGATCCACTAGTATTAGCATAAGATAAAGTAGTAGATGATATTGCTGAAGCCGAAGAAAAAGCCAATGAAGTAATTTGTGTGTTTCCAGTATCAAAGAAATCTTTCACATGGTCATTAGAAGCTCCTTTTGCTCCCCAAGTTTCTTCACCTCCTGCTACAGCAACATATTCATTTTGAAATTTTGGCAAATATGCCGCCGACTCAAAAGTAGTTACTGACGAAGCTTTAAGATTTGATTTTCCTTCTTTTGCTTTTTTAGAAGAAAGTAAAATTACTCCATTTGCACCTTGACTTCCGTACAATACAGATGCAGCAGCTCCTTTAAGAACTGTCATCCCTTCGTAATCATCTGGATTAATAAGAGACACAACGTCTCCTCCATCACGGTTTCCACCTGCTGTATCTCCAAAAGCACTATTAGGCTGTCCTGAAGTTCCATTAAACAAAGGAATACCATCAATTACATAAAGTGGCTGGTTGTTACTCACAGAAGAATTTCCTCTAATAACCACTTTTGTAGAACCACCTGTACCACCAGCACTTTTTGTCACGGCAACACCCGCAATTTTACCCGCAATAGTATTAATGATATTTGCATCTTTAACACGTGTCAATTCCTCTCCTTTTAATTCTTGAGCGGAATACGTTAATGATTTTCTGGTTTTCTTGATACCAAGAGAAGTTACCACTACTTCTGTAAGTGCTGTAGAAGCAGCTTCTTTCAATTGTACTTTAATAGTACTATCGTCACCCACTAGAACTTTTTGGGTTTCTGAGCCAAGGTAAGAAATCACCAAGGTCTTTCCTTTTTGCACTTCAATAGAAAAATTACCGTCAAAATCGGTAATAGTTCCTTTTGATTCTCCTTGTACTGTAATAGATGCCCCAGGCAATGGTGAACCGACAGCATCGGTCACTGAACCTTTGACAGTTTTTACTTGTGCAAGCATAACTTGCGAAGTAAAAATAATCATAAAGATTAAGATAATTTGTTTCATTTTGAAAGGTTTTTGTTAGTTATGGGGTAAATTTATCTTTAAGGGTATTCTAAAAAAAATAATTTATACCAACTGTACTTTATTTTAAACCAACGACATAATTTTGTCAACAATACGTTTTTCAAGTACGCTTTTTATGTGTTTTTTTTACCTGTTTTCTATTTTTTGATATTTTTATTTAAAAAAAGGTGTTTTTTATTGTCAAATTGATTAAAGTTGTAAAAAAATTAAGAACCCCTATTTTAATGTATAAACCATTAATTATTAAGTAAAAAAGTGCGCAAAAAAAAAGAAATAAAATTCGATATCAGACTTCAGAACCATTTTTGGTTTTGGGGATTGTTTTTTTTAATGAACTTTCTTCGTTGGGGCGCTTATTTTAATGATTATGGATATTCATTAAAATCTAATATTTTAGAATTTTCACTTCACATTCCATTAGTATATTTCAATTTATATTTCCTTATACCTCGCTATGTATTAACTTCAAAATATTTTAAATATAGTTTAGGATTACTATTGAGTTTAATGGTGGTTTATTTATTGAAAACTGAATTAACCTATTATATCATTTCTGAAGATATTTGGCCAGAAGCCAACAGAGAATACAAACCTTTTGAATTGAATCATATTGTAGCTGTATGCATTGGTGAAATTTATGTGCTTGCAATCGCATCTTCGGTATATTTAACTTTAATCTGGCTTAAGGAAAGGGAACGAAATAGAGCTATAAAAGAGAATCAATCTAAAATTGAATTGAAATATTTAAAAAATCAAATTCAGCCTCATTTCTTCTTTAATACTTTAAATAATTTGTACGCTTTATCGCTTGAATCCTCTGATAAAGTTCCAGATGTGATTATAAAGCTTTCAAAATTGATGGAATATGTTCTATACGATATTGAAGGACCTAAATTTGTTCCTTTGATAAATGAAATTAATTATATTCAGAATTATATTGAAATCGAAAAACTTCGTTTTGAAAACGTAGAAGTAGCCATAAATATAGATTCTAATATTGATGAAATTAAAGTTCCACCTTTACTTTTTATATCTCTTGTTGAAAATGCGTTTAAACATGGTGGCATAAATAATGACAACCTTAAAATAAAGATTAACTGTAAAGTCATTAATGGAACTGTCTTGAGTTTTGAAATTCTGAATAATTTTGTACTTTCACAGCATACAAAAACAAAAAAAGGTATCGGTCTAATAAACACTAAGAAGCGGTTGAAATTAATTTTCAAAAACCAATACACTTTCGAACATAAAGTAAAGTTCAATTATTATATCATCTCTTTACAAATACCTATTCATAATGAAGATTAAATGTGTTTTAGTAGATGATGAACCATTAGCTATAAAAGTCCTTCAGAATTATTTTACCAATTTTGCGGATTTTGAAATTATTGGCACGTTTAGCAATGCACTGGAAGCACTGGAGTTTATCAATAACAATAGTGTAGATGCCGTATTTCTCGACATCAACATGCCTATGATGACAGGTTTTGAATTGATCCGATTAATAGAGTATAAAACTAAAATTGTAATCACCACAGCCTTTAGGGAATTTGCTGCCGAAAGCTATGAATTAGACGTTTTAGACTATTTAGTAAAGCCAATCCCATTACCCCGATTTATTAAATGCATCAATAGGATTTCAACAGAAATCAATTTAAAGAATAATATTAAAACGGAGATGCATCGAATCGAACCCCATATTTTTATCAAAGTAGATAAAAAAATGGTAAAAATAACAATAGATGAAATTCTGTTTATCGAAGGAATGAAAGAATACATAAAGGTTGTGACTATTGACAAAACCTATATTACACACAAATCATTAACTTCATTATCCGAGGAATTACCATTGGATCGATTTGTAAGAATCCATAAATCATATACTATTGCTATTGACAAAATAAAATCTATTGAGGGGAACCGAATCCAAATACTTTCTTACACTTTACCTATAGGACGAAATTACAGTAAAGATGTAAAAAGTAAAATTTTAGAATAAAAGTGATTTCAATATTTTATTTGAAATTGCAAAAAATCTAAAAAAAAAGCATCATTTTTTAATAAAACGTGATTATTCTATAATTTTAAGAATATTTATTCTAAATAATTTTTTTTTAATTTACTTAACAAATATATTTACTGTCTTACTGCAAAAAAAGAAATAATTAAACTAAAAAAACCAAAAAAAAAATTATGAATTCAGAACAGACGAAGTCGAATAATTCGGCTCTTTATACCTTAATTACAGTATTCTTCTTTTGGGGATTTATTGGAGCATCAAATGGTGTTTTTATCCCTTTTTGTAAAGCCAAATTTGGCTTAGACCAATTTCAAAGCCAACTTATTGATTTTGCTTTTTATGGAGCTTATTACATAGGAGCTTTACTCCTTTTCATTTTTAGTAGTTTAGCCAAAAATGATATTCTAAATGCTTGGGGATTCAAAAAAGGAATTATATACGGATTATTGATTAGTACTTTTGGAGCTGCTTTAATGATATTAGCTGTTACACAAGGAAGTTATTTATTCATTCTAGGTGCTTTATTCATAGTTGCTTTAGGTTTCTCTTTACAACAAACTTCCGCACAGCCTTTTGCTGCTTCGTTAGGTGAGCCACACAGCGCATCAAGCAGATTGAATCTTGCTGGAGGAATCAATTCATTTGGAACTACAATAGGACCAATAGTTGTTTCTTTTGCTTTATTTGGCGTTTTTTCTGGAGTAAGTATTGAAGAATTCGCTCAAAAAGCAAACTCATTGGATTCTATGAGAATTCTATATGTATTTGTTGGCGGACTTTTTTTATTGGCTGCAGCATTATTCCATTTTTCTAAAAAATTACCATCAGGAAAAAGTGATTCTACTTTTGAAACAGCTCGTAATGCAATGAAAACACTTATTGCTATTACAGTAATATTAGTAGCTATTTTTGCTTATATCTTCTCCCGTTATGAAGATCCTGAATTTATAACTCGTTTTATAGATAATAAAGAAAAAGATTATTTAGGTTTAGGGCTATCTGTAGCAACCTTATTAGTTGTTGTTATTGGCTTATTATTCTCTAATGTAACCGCACAAAAAAATGCTGAAGGCTGGGGTGCAATGAGATATCCTCAATTAGTTTTAGGAATGTTAGCACTATTCACTTATGTAGGTGTAGAAGTAACTATTGGTAGTAATCTTGGTTCATTATTAGAAACTGATGTTTTTGGTAAAATTACAGGGCCGGCTTTAGCTCCTTATATGTCTATGTATTGGGGAAGTTTAATGATTGGTCGTTGGGCAGGTGCAATTTCTGTATTTAACCCATCATCTCAACTTAAAAAAATATTATTGATCGTTATTCCTTACGTAGCTTTTGGTGTAGTTTTGGCTGCTAATGCTATTTCAGGACAAGATGTTACGCCATTATATGGTTATGCTTTCGTAATTATTTTCCAAATTGCTGGTTTCTTTTTAGGTAAAGATCAACCTTCTAGAACCTTAATGATTTTTGGTTTAATGGGAATGATTGCCATGTTAATTGGTTTATTCACTACAGGAACAATCGCTATTTTTGCTTTTATGAGTGGTGGTTTATTTTTAAGCATCATGTGGCCATGTATTTTCTCACTAGCAATTGCAGGTTTAGGAAAATATACATCTCAAGGATCTGGATTCTTAGTAATGATGATTTTAGGTGGTGGAATTATTCCTCCATTACAAGGAAAACTTGCTGATATCATTGGAATTCACGCTTCATATGCCATCCCAGTGCTATGTTTTGCTTTTATAGCATTCTACGGTTGGAAAGTAATTGGAATACTTGAAAAACAAGGAATCGGACACGAAATAGAAGTTGGTGGAGGACACTAATTTTAATACAATATAATACCAACCAAAAAACAAACCAAATAAAAAATCCCATTCGCTGCGGCGAATGGGATTTTTTTATTTAATTCATCGAGACAGAAAACTGCTCTCTGATTTTTTTTTTATTTATTTCCTTTCTCGAAATCAGCAACAAACTGTGCCAATCCAATATCAGTCAATGGGTGTTTCAATAAACCATAAATTGCAGAAAGTGGTCCAGTCATAACATCAGCACCAATTTTTGCACAGTTTACAATGTGCATTGTGTGACGAACTGAAGCAGCAAGAATTTGAGTTTCATAACCATAGTTATCATAAATCAATCTAATTTCTTCAATCAAAGCTAAACCATCTGTAGATACATCATCCAAACGACCAATGAATGGAGAAACATAAGTAGCTCCAGCTTTTGCAGCCAATAAAGCCTGACCAGCAGAGAATACTAAAGTTACATTCGTTTTAATACCTTTATCCGAAAAGTATTTAGCAGCCATAACTCCTTCTTTAGTCATAGGTAATTTCACAACGATTTGATCGTGCAAATCAGCTAATTCTTCCCCTTCTTTAATCATTCCATCGTAATCCAAAGCATTAACTTCGGCACTTACATCACCATCAACAAGATTACAAATATCAACGTAATGTTTCAAAATGCTATTTTTCCCTGTGATTCCTTCTTTTGCCATCAATGATGGATTAGTTGTAACACCATCCAAAACGCCTAATGCTTGTGCTTCCTTAATCTGAGCTAAATTAGCCGTGTCAATAAAAAACTTCATAATATATCTATTTAATTGTGTGTTTTTATAATTTGGGCGTGACCCTTCGTAAAAAACTTCGGGTCGGGCTTTCCGTTACAATCTTTTACTTTTTAAAGAAAAAAGTAAAAGGATTTTCGCTGCAATCCCTCACGCAAGCGTAAAATCAATAAATTCGGTGCAAAATTACAACTTATAATGGTTCATAAGCATTTTTTCATATACTTTATCCGGTAAAATTCTCTTCAAGACAATCGAGAATTTTTGCATGAAAACACCCACTTTATAATGGATTTTAGGCTCCGGAGTTTGAATGATTTTATACACTGCTTCTGCCATTTCATTTGGATTACTGCCGCTATCCACATGTTCATCCATAGTTTTTAATGTATTTCCATACGGACTTTCATATGCAGAACCTTTAATAACCGGAGCATGAAAACGTCCCGAAGCAATATTTGTGGCAAAATCACCAGGTGCCACGTTCGTAATATGAACGCCAAACGACTTCACTTCCATACGCAACCCTTCCGTGATGAGTTCAAGAGCACCTTTTGAAGCTGAATAAACACTTCGGTAAGGCAAACCCATATAAGCGGCAATCGAAGTAATATTGATGATTAAACCTGATTGTTGCGAACGCATTTGTGGCAACACCGCTTTCATCACTTCAATTGGTCCAAAGAAATTAGTCTCAAAATTATTCTTGATCTCATGCATTGGAATTTCTTCCAGCGGTCCAGTAATTCCTACACCCGCATTATTAATAACTACATCCAGTCTTCCGGAAATGGAAATTACTTTGGCTACAGCCGCATGAATCGAATCCGTATCCCGAACATCTAAAGCTACTAAAGGAAAAACAGAATTTAAGATTCGTTCCGGATTCCTGCTGGTTCCGTAAACGACAAATCCTTTATGGTGCAAAAACTCTCCGATAGATTTTCCTATTCCCGAAGAACCTCCTGTAATTAGAACTACTTTATTCATGGTTATTGATGTTTATGATACGAAAGGTCCAAAAATAAAAAAATCCTCCCGAAGGAAGACTACTTATTTGTGTGAATTTGGAAAATAATCTGAAATAAATTCAGATTTAAAAAATGGCAAGCGACCTACATCGCACCGCTCAACCACGTACCCTTGCTATGTTCCCATCCTGGGGGAGTCTGCAGGAGCTGGTCGTGTAGGACTTGCCGGTGCAAATATACAAACTTTTTATATTTTTGCAAGTGCTTTGTAGCTATAAAAATAACGTTGTATATTGGTGCATCAAAAAATCAAACTATGAGAAATTATAACTTCCTATCTTTCATTTTATTAGGAATCACTTTAGCAAGTTGCAACGATACAAAAAAAGGTGAAAATACAGTATTTACCTTCGATATTTCTAAATTTAAGGAACAATATCAACCACAAGAAGCAATAGAATTAGGAATTTCGAACCCAAATTCGAAAGCAGTTGACAGCATTATCTATTACGCAAATGATAAAAAAATAGCTTCAAAAAAAGGGCTTGACAAACTAACATTTGAATTGAAAGACCAAAAATTAGGGTACCAAAACCTAAAAGCTTTAGTTTATTACGAAGGAGAAAATTCAGAAGCTACTGCAAGAGTGGAACTAGTTTCGAATGTACAGCCAAAATTATTGAAATACAAAATTGTAAATACCTTTGCTCACGACACAACTTCTTTCACTGAAGGTTTAGAGTTTTACAAAGATACCTTATACGAAAGCACAGGATTAAAAGGCAATTCATACTTTAGAAAATACGACTATAAAACTGGAAAAATTTTCAAACAAATTAATCTTGACACAAAATATTTTGGAGAAGGAATCACTTTCTTGAACAATAAAATGTATCAATTGACTTGGCAAGAAAAAACAGGTTTTATATACAATGCAACCACATTAAAACTTGAAAAAAAGTTCTCTTACGACAAAGACATTGAAGGATGGGGAATGACAAATGACGGTAAATACATTTATCAAACGGATAAAACGGAAAAAATTTGGAAAATGGATCCAAACACCCAAAAAATGATAGATTATGTCAATGTATATTCTGGAGAATCAAAAATTCCAAGTATAAACGAATTGGAATGGATTAACGGAAAAATTTACACTAATGTGTGGCAAAAAGATGCAATCGCGGTAGTAAATCCTTTAAATGGAGCTGTTGAAGGTATTTTAGATATGTCAGGTTTGAGAAAATTTGTAAAAAATAAAACAGCTGAAGTATTAAACGGTATCGCTTACAATCCGAAAACTAAAACCATTTTTGTAACCGGTAAAAACTGGGATAAAATATTTGAAATAACAGTTTCTGAATAATTTTAAAATGACGACACTCTTCATCAATATAAAGGAGTTACTTCAGGTTCGAGAAACAGCTATTGCTAAAGTTTCCGGTGCTGAAATGGCTATTCTCCCGACAATCAAAAATGCTTTTTTAGTAATTAAAGACAACTTAATTGCTGATTTTGGCTCGATGAATAATTTGCCTAAAATAAATACTGATAAAACGGTTGATGCAACAGGAAAAATGGTTTTACCTTCTTGGTGTGACAGTCATACCCATATTGTTTATGCAGGTAATCGGGAGCAGGAATTCGTTGATAGAATAAATGGTTTGACTTATGAAGAAATTGCCAATCGTGGTGGTGGAATCTTAAATTCGGCAAAAAAACTCAACGAATCCACTGAAGAAGAAATCTACAACCAATCAAAAGATCGACTAGAAGAAATCATGCGTTTAGGGACTGGTGCTGTCGAAATCAAATCAGGATACGGATTGACAGTTGATGGAGAACTAAAAATGCTTCGTGTTATTCAACGCCTTGCTCAAAACTATCCTATAACCATAAAAGCAACTTTTCTGGGCGCTCATGCATTCCCATTGGAATATAAAGGAAACCATCAAGGATATATTGATGTAATCATCAACCAAATGCTTCCTGAAATTGCCAAAAATAAATTGGCAGATTTTATAGACGCATTTTGCGAAACTGGTTATTTTACCGTTGAAGAAACGGAACAAATCATGGAAGCTGGAATCCGTTTTGGTTTGAAACCAAAAATCCATGTCAACCAATTTAATTCTATTGGAGGAATTCAGGCTGGAATAGAGTATAACGCACTTTCTGTAGATCATCTTGAAATTATGACAACAGCAGATATTAATGCCTTAAAGAATACGGAAACAATGCCTGTTGCTTTACCATCCTGTTCTTATTTCTTGAGTATTCCTTATACTCCTGCAAGAGAAATGATTACTGCAGGACTTCCATTGGCATTAGCAACAGATTATAATCCTGGTTCTACTCCATCTGGAAATATGAATTTTGTGGTTGCTACTGCTTGTATCAAAATGAAAATGACTCCTGAAGAAGCCATAAACGCTGCTACAATAAATGGAGCATATGCGATGGGAATTTCAGAAACTCATGGAAGTATAACTATTGGCAAAAAAGCAAATCTTATCATCACGAAACCTATTCCCTCCTATTATCAATTGCCTTATGCTTTTGGCAGTAATCTTATTGATGCTGTACTAATAGAAGGTGATTTTTTTGAATAAAAAAAGAGGAACATAATGTTCCTCTTTTTTATTTGAAGCTTGAAAATATTATTTCAAAGTAAAACTTGTTTTAGAAACCAATTCACCTTTATCAAAAACATTCACAACATAATTTCCTTTTTCGAAATTTTTACCTTTTAAATCTTGTGAAACATTAACCGTTTTATTTTCATATTTAACATTAGTTGCAAAACTGTATGTTAAAGTATTATCTCCAAAAGTCTCCGATTTTTTATCTCCTACAACATTGTTTTTACTATCAATAACTTGAACGTAATACGTCTTATCACCTGATTGTGCAATTTGATTTTCAGCAATTGTAAAACTAACTTTAAGTGCATCTGCTCTACTTGCTTTGTCAGTTTCTATTTGTTTGCCAGAACTTCTCAATTTGAAAGCGGAACCTTTTGTGTTTAAAACAGTCAATTTTGACCCTTTTTCAACAGCTTTTGCTAATTCTTCGTTTTGCCCTGTTAATGCTTCAACATTTTTCTTAGTTTCCCCTAATACTACAACTGTACTATCACGTTGCGTAGTTAAAGTCGTATTTTGTTTTTTCAAACCTTCATTCTCAGCCATTAAAACTTTCATATTCCCTTGCAAAGCAATGAATTGTGTTTTATATTTTGACATAGAAGCTACATCACCTTTAGATTTACTTAAATCAGACATTAAGTTAACTACTTTATCTCTTTCTTGAATTAACTCATCAGACATTGATGTATTTTCTGCAATTGCAGCATCATAAGTAGATTTTAATTCTTGTAAATCTTTCATAACCGATTCTTTTTCGGTCATTGTAGTTTTCAATTCTGTTTTTACGATTTCAGTATCAGAAGTCATTTTAAAAATATACACTAAACTTCCCACTAGTAAAACGGCTAAAACTGCTATAACTGCTTTTAGACCTGAACTGCTTTTTTGATTTTCCATATTCAATTTAATTTAATTTAACTTTTTACAAATTTAACAATATATAACCACGTTATAACGTAAGTTAACACAATTATATTATTTTTGGGAAAAATATTTTTTTTAATGGAAAAAATTATCCCGTTTACAATCAATGATCTTGCAAAAATTACCAATCACAGAAGTGGTGAAATAAAATTTGGAGAAAAAATGATAACTGTTCCAAAAGGAACAGATCCTATTGCATTTCTAAAAACTTGCGAAGCTAAATATGTACTCTTTGGAATACCCGAAGATATTGGTATAAGAGCAAATTTTGGAAGACCCGGCGCCGCATCGGCTTGGGATAGCGCAATAAAAAGTATTGCGAATATTCAGCATAATCGTTTTTGTAAAGGAAGCCAACTAATCGTTTTAGGACAATTAAACGTTAGCGAGGAAATGAAAGAAGTGGAACATTTAGATTTTAATGATATTGATGATCGTTCTAAATTAAGCCAATTAGTAGAAAAAATCGATAAAGATGTTTCTCATATAATTTTCAATATAGTAAAATTAGGAAAAATACCTATAGTCATTGGTGGTGGACATAATAATGCCTACGGAAATATAAAAGGATCTGCTTTAGCAAAAGGCAAACCAATAAATGCAATAAATTTTGATGCCCATTCTGATTTTAGAATTTTAGAAGGTCGCCATAGTGGTAACGGTTTTTCATACGCTTATGAAGAAGGTTTTCTTAAAAAATATTTCATTTTTGGCTTGCACGAAAATTATACTTCTAAAAGTGTTTTGGATATCATAAAAAAATTAGAAGACCGCGTGCGCTATAATACGTATGATAGCGTAAATATTCGAAAAGAAAAAGAGTTTAATCAAGAAATGACTCAAGCTTTAGAATTTATAAATGATGATTTTTATGGTGTTGAAATCGATTTGGATGCAATTCCAAATATTGCATGCAGCGCTATGACTTTAAGCGGTTTTTCAGTAGAACAACTTCGTCAATTTGTTTCGTTTTTTGCAAAAAATAAAAATGCTACTTATTTACATATTTGCGAAGGTGCTCCTGATTTAGGAGAAGAAAAAAACAATCACCTAATAGGTAAACTTATAGGGTATCTTGTAACTGATTTTATAAAAGCACATCAACAAATTGTTTAACTGTTTAATCGATAAATCGGCTAAACGAATAACCGATTAACCTAATCGATAAATAACACTACCTTTGCAGCACTATCTATGTCCTTAATACAAGATATTTAATATCAAAAATATGTTATTCGAAGATTTATCACTTTCAAAAAGTATACAAAAAGCCGTATTTGAACAAGGCTACACAAACCCAACTCCTATTCAAGAACAATCAATTCCGCTAGTATTAGCTGGACGCGATTTAATAGGTTGTGCACAAACGGGAACAGGAAAAACTGCGGCATTTGCTATTCCTATTATACATCAATTGCACCGAATTGTAGGTTCTTCAAAAAAAGCCAAACAAATTCGTGCTTTGGTAGTTACTCCAACAAGAGAATTAGCGGTTCAAATTGGGCAAAGCTTTGATTTGTATGGTAAGTATACCAACTTAACGCAACTAACTATTTTTGGTGGAGTTTCACAAAATCCACAAGTTGAAACACTAAGAAATGGTGTCGATATTTTGATAGCAACACCAGGAAGATTACTTGATTTACACAAACAAGGTTTTATCGATTTAGATCATTTACATACTTTAGTACTTGATGAAGCAGATCAAATGCTTGATATGGGATTTGTAAATGATGTAAAGAAAATTGTAAAGCTTACGCCAAAAAACAGACAAACATTATTTTTCTCTGCTACAATGCCAATTGCCATTAGAGAATTAGCCGAAATGTTTTTGACAGATCCAGCAACTGTAACCGTTTCCCCAGTATCCTCTACTGCCGAAAATGTTGAACAACGCGTTTATTTTGTTGAAAAAACAGAAAAAAGAAATTTATTATATCATTTGATTAAAAATGAAAATTTATCGGATGTATTGGTTTTTTCCAGAACTAAACATGGTGCTGATAATGTTGTTAAAGCGCTACGAAAAAACAACATAGCAGCTGAAGCTATTCATGGTGATAAATCACAAAATGCAAGACAACGCGTTTTGGATGCTTTCAAAAATAAAGAAGTGGGCGTTTTAGTAGCCACTGATATAGCAGCCAGAGGAATTGATATTGACCAATTACCATTTGTAATCAATTTTGATTTACCAAATATTCCAGAAACTTACGTCCACAGGATTGGTAGAACGGGTCGTGCCGGAAATGGAGGTATTGCCATTTCTTTTTGTAGTAAAGATGAACATGCGTATTGGAAAGACATCCAAAAACTAATAAAAGTGGATGTGAAAACTGTAAATGACCATCCTTATCCTTGGCATTCAGGAAGTCCGGAAACGGCTCCTGCTGCTGCACAAAAAAACTCAAATCGTAGCGGTGGAGCACATAAATCAAGAAAATCAGAAGTTTCAAAACAAAACAAAAAACGCTGGTATTAATACTTTCTCCAGCACTCAATTTTACACTGTAAGAAATGCCTTTTTAACTTTGGTTAAAAAAGCATTTTATCGTTAATAGGTTTATTTTCAACGTTTTAAGTGTTAAATGCGTATTTTTGAGTAAATAATTTCATTAAATTTGATTTAACTTATTTTAAACAACTTAAAAATACAAAAAAATGGAAACTCTAGTTAAAAGAAACAGTTCATTGCCAACATTGAATACTTTTTTTGATGATTTTTTTACAAAAGATGTATTCGATTGGAGTGATAAAAATTTTGCTACAATAGGCAGTAATTTGCCTTCTGTAAATTTAAAAGAAACAGATGATAAATTAGAGGTTGATTTGGCAGCTCCTGGTATGAAAAAAGAAGATTTTAAAGTTGAAATTGATAATAATATGCTCATGATTTCTTCTGAAAAAGAAGAAACTAAAGAAGAATCCAGAAAAAAAGACAATTACCTCCGAAAAGAGTTTAATTATCAATCTTTCTACAGATCTTTCTATTTACCTGAATATATCGATGAAAGCAAAGTAGAAGCCAGTTATAAAGACGGAATTCTGCATGTTGCCATTGCTAAAAAAGAAAATGGCAAGAAAAAAATACATAAAACTATTGCCATAAAATAAAAATTTGTCCCTTTTGTTTTTATTAAACAATAATTTAAAATCGTTAAGCCATTTCCTTAAAATAGTTTAACGATTTTAATTTTGAATTATTACCTAACTCCCTAACCAACTTTTATTGGAAGACAATTATAAATAACATCAAAAAGTGATAAATATGAAGACGTCAAAATATTTTTTCAAAAAAAATCAATCTTTAATAGATTCCAGAAACATAGAAAATAAAGAGTATCAGTTGACTCATCCAAAACTTGAAATTGCAATCACTCTTGATGCTTTGGGGAATAAAAAAACACCTCACCCATTATTAATGATAATGTATTCTAAAGAAAATGAAGTGCTTTTTATTTAAAAACACTTTAAAAAAATAAAAAATGAAGTTTTAAAAAACTTCATTTTTTATTTTCCTCCACATCTGAAATAATACCAATATTAAAAGTAAAACTACTTTTAAACTGCCATTTTAGTTTTCGAAATTAAAACATTGATAACTTTAAATAGCTTGACCGAATCAAAAGGTTTTACTATAATATCATTTATTCCTGCCGAAATAGCTTCTTCGGTAATTTCTTCTTTATCAAATGCCGTTAGCGCAACTATAGGGATTTTTATCCCTTTATGGCGAATTCTTCTTGACGTTTCAAAACCATTGATTAAAGGCATGTTAATATCCATTAAAACAATATCAAAGTTCTCTTCTTCTAATATTTTAATAGCCTGATACCCATCATCTACTAGAGTACAGGTATAATTATTTTTTTTTAGTATTTTTTCAGTAACAATTTGATTGATCTTATTGTCCTCAACGACCAGTACTTTTAATAGCTTATTTGTAGATAAATCTACTGGAATATTATTTATTATTTCATTAGTCTTTTCAGGATCATATTCAAATGCAATTGTAAAAGTAAATTCTGTTCCTACTCCAATTGTACTTTGAAGCGAGATATCACTATCAAACAACCTCAATAGACGTTTCACAATCGATAAGCCAAGGCCTGTCCCTTGATAATCTACTTCTTTTCTTCCAACCTGAACAAATTTCTCAAAAATCTTTTCTTGATCTTCAACAGCTATTCCTACACCTGTATCTTTTATCTTAAACTCAATAAAATGCATTTTATCAGTAACTTCAGATAAATTCACATTAATGAATACTTCTCCATTCTTTGTAAACTTTAGTGCATTACTCACCAGATTTATAATTATTTGGGAAAGTCTTAATTTATCTCCAATTAAATATTCTGGAATTGTTGGGTCAATATTGACAAATATGAAATTATTATTATTCTTTGCAATAAAAGACAAAGAGTTCTTAATCATATTAATTTCATCAGAAATATTGAAAGTCAAATTTTCAAGAACGATTCTATTTTCTTCAATTTTATTTATTTGCAGCACATCATTGACCAGTGACAATAAATACCTTGCAGAGAACTTAAGAGAACTTAAATGAGGACTGTTAGCAAGTTCTTTATGTTCATCTAATAGCATATTAGTAATTCCAACTACACCATATAAAGGTGTTCTTAATTCATGGCTAATAGTAGAAACAAATTGTGATTTTAGTATAGATGCTTCTTCTGCTTTTTCTTTTGCAATAAAAAGTTTTTCATTAGCAAGAGACAAGTCTTTATTCGTTTTTTTCTTAAAAATATTGTTTTTATAAAGTGTATAAACAAGAAGTAATAAGACAAATAATACAATCACAAATAACAAAACAATTACTCGTGATTTTTTTAAACTTTGATATTGTAAATCTTTCTCTGTTTCAATTTTATCTATCTCACGTTTATATTCGTCAAGTTCTAGATTAATACCAGCCATATTGGCTTTTTTAATCATTTCTTTATTATTGAGTTCTTCAGTAATTTCATCATAAAGAACCAGATTTTCGTATGCCTTTTTATAATCTCCGTTTTTCAATAAATATTTAGAATACTCTTGATGTGTATATGACAAATCCGATTTTTCTTTTCCTTCGTTTCCTAATTTTATGCCGTTTAAAAAAGAAGCCGTTGCTTTTTCACGCTCCTCTTTAAAACCATAATACATTCCATTAAGCATATTTAAGGCAACTACTGTAGTCTCATCACCATATTTTTTTTGATATTTATTAATAAATTCTAAATAAGGAAAACCTTCATTAAATTGACCATTATCAAAAAAAGCCCAAGTGATATTCAATTTTGTAAAATAAATTTCTGATGGGTCTGCAATTTTTTCACCAAACTTTAATGCATTTTTGTAATAGTTTATTCCTTCTTTATATTGCTTTTTTTGAAAGCAATATATGTTTCCTAAATTATTATTTATCCAATCTTTAATGGTGTCATTATTAGTTCTACTGGCGTAAATTAATCCTTTTTTATAAAAAAAGATAGCTTTATCATACTCTGATAAATTATCATAATTTCTACCAATTATATTATAGGATATGGCTACAAGGTTATCATTTTTAGCGTCAATCGCATAATGCAATGCAAGCCTTGAAGCTATTAAAGATTTTTCATAATTTAATTCATGAATATATTTAGAAGCTTGCTCTGTTAACTTTACAATTTGCTTTTTTGAGGGAGTTGGAGTTAAAGAATAACAATTAATATTAAAAATGTTAAGTGCTAATATTAATAAACCGATTCTGATTTGGGACATATCTTGCTATTCTTAAACCAAATATACAAATATATTAATAAAAACATGGGTGTATCTATTAATATATTACAATACCCGAAAAACTCTAAATTTCAAAACTAAAAAATAACTAACATTAAGCGGACTATTTGTTAAATAATTTAGATTAAAAAAGCCTATTTGAAAAATCAAATAGGCTTTTTTAATATTTAAATAAATAATTATTCTACTGTTATTACAGTCTCATTTTCGTTCTCAGCTTCCCATTGTCCAACAACTGATGTAGCTAATGCATTTCCTAAAACATTTGTTGCACTACGAAACATATCACAAAAATGATCAATCGGTAAAATTAAAGCAATTCCTTCAATAGGAATTTTAAACATTCCACAAGTTGCCGCAACAACGACTAAACTTGCTCTTGGCACTCCTGCAATTCCTTTGCTAGTAAGCATCAATACTAAAAGCATTGTCATTTGTGTACCTAAATCTAAATGAACTCCGTAAGCTTGTGCTATAAATATACTGGCAAATGTCATGTACATCATACTTCCATCCAAATTAAAAGAATAGCCTAATGGCAACATAAAAGAAACAATTTTATCTTTCACACCAAAACGTTCTAATTCTTCCGTAAGTTTTGGGAAAACAGCTTCGCTACTTGTTGTTCCAAAAGCAATAATTAAAGGTCCTACAATTCTTTTAAGCAAAATAGTCATTCTACTTTTAAGAAAAATATATCCTACAAGTATTAATACAACCCAAAGCGATGAAATTCCAATTAGAAAAGAACCAAAGAATTTGAAATACGTGATTGCTAATTCCTGAAAATCTCTCACAGCAAATACGCCTGCAATGGCACCAAAAACACCTATTGGAGCAAACTTCATTACGTAGTTTACCATTTTCAAAACAATATGAGATGTTTTGTCTAAAGCGTTTATAACTGGTTTTACGTGGCTGCCCAAAGATGCTGCCGCTAAACCAAAGAAAATAGAAAAAATAACAATTTGTAAAATCTCATTAGTTGCCATCGCTTCAAAAATACTTTTGGGAACAATATGCTCTATGAAATTTTCAAAGGATAAACTCTGAGTTTTCGCAGTTACTTCTGAGGCTGAAGCTAAATCAACATTTGATAAATTAAGTCCAACTCCAGGTTTAAGAATATTTACAAAAAACATTCCTAACAATAAAGACATGAATGAGGCCGTAAAAAACCAACCTAAAGCTTTACCTCCAATTCTCCCTACTGCTTTTATATCTCCTAATTTAGCAATTCCCACAACAAGTGTAGTGAACACTAATGGAGAAATTATCATTTGAACCAATCGAATAAAAACTGTTGCCAGCATTTTTATTTTACCACTAAAGGATTGGGCAGCTTCTGCTGAAATTGAATTATGAATAATAATTCCTAAAACAGCACCTAAAAACATTGCTATTAAAATTTGGCCGGTTAAGCCTGAAAAAAATGATGGTTTCTTGGTTGTAGTTGTGTTCATTAAATTAACAAATTGATTTCAAAGTTATGGCTCAGGATTTAGCTCGTCAAAATACTGAGTATGCAATTCTATTTTAAATAGGTTTTATTAATCAAATAAAAATCAGCTAAAACTATAGCGGCCATAGCTTCTACAATAGGAACTGCACGGGGAACCACACAAGGATCATGACGTCCTTTTCCTGTCATTTCAGTAATATTTCCTTGATTGTCCAGTGATTCTTGTTTTTGCATAATGGTTGCCACAGGTTTGAAAGCCACACGGAAATAAATGTCCATTCCGTTGCTTATTCCGCCTTGAATTCCACCTGAAAGATTAGTTTTAGTTGTTCCGTCAGGATTGTATAAATCATTGTGTTCGCTTCCTTTCATTTTAACACCTTCAAAACCGCTTCCAAATTCAAATCCTTTTACGGCATTTATAGAAAGCATTGCTTTACCAAGTTCAGCATGAAGTTTGTCAAAAACTGGTTCTCCTAAACCAATAGGCACATTTTGAATCACACAACTTACAGTTCCACCTACGGTATCTCCTTCTTTACGAATTTCACGAATGTACTCTTCCATTGTAACTGCCATTTCTTCGTCTGGACAGCGTACTGGGTTATTTTCAATTTTTGAAAAATCTAATTCTTGGTATGGTTTTTCTAAAAAGATAGGGCCTACAGAAGAAACGTAAGCATTAATTTTTATTTCGGGTAACATTTGTTTTGCAACTGCTCCTGCTACCACTCTACTGGCAGTTTCACGAGCAGAACTACGTCCACCACCACGATAATCACGTACTCCGTATTTTTTTTCATACACATAATCAGCATGACTAGGTCTGTAATTATCTTTTATATGAGAGTAATCATCTGATTTTTGATTGGTATTGGGAATGATGAAACCAATTGGAGTTCCTGTAGTTTTTCCTTCAAAAATTCCAGAAAGAAATTGTACATCATCCGGTTCTTTTCTTTGGGTAACAATAGCCGATTGACCTGGCTTTCTTCTTGACATTTCAAATTGAATTGCTTCTAGATCTATTGCTATTCCAGATGGACAACCATCGATTATTCCGCCTAAAGCTTCTCCGTGTGATTCTCCAAATGTTGTTATTCTAAATAGTGTTCCGTAGCTATTTCCTGCCATTATATTAAGTTTTGAACAAAAGTACTATTTTAGTTTAAAGTTTAAAAGCTTATACGGAGATTTCAGGATAAACTTTTAAAAAACAAGGCCTATTTATTGACTTTAAATTCATATTAAAAACTATTTCTTAACCTTAAGTTGTATTTCACTTAATAGTAATTACATTAATTTGTTAAACTTCAAATTATAATACATTGAAAAAAAGAAAAGTCGAATTAGTTGTTATATCAGATGTACATCTAGGAACTTATGGAAGTCATGCTAAGGAACTTTACAATTATCTATCGGCTATTAAGCCCAAAACATTAGTCTTAAATGGCGACATCATTGACATTTGGCAGTTTAGAAAATCTTACTTCCCAAAAACACATTTAAAAGTAATACAAAAAATTATAAGTTTTGCTTCCAAAGGGACCAAGGTCTACTACATCACAGGAAATCATGATGAAATGCTCCGAAAATTCAGCGACATGAACATGGGTAATTTTGCTTTGGTTGACAAACTAGTATTAGACCTAGATGATAAAAAAGCTTGGATATTTCATGGCGATGTTTTTGATGCTTCGGTACAACATTCAAAATGGATTGCAAAACTGGGTGGTCTTGGTTATGATTATTTAATCCTTTTGAATCGTTTTGTAAATTGGTGCTTGTTACGATTAGGAAAAGAACCGTATTCTTTTTCGAAAAAAATAAAGGCAAGTGTAAAAAAAGCGGTGAAACACATTTCGGATTTCGAAGAAACAGCTACCGAGTTGGCTATTGAAAAAAAATATGATTTTGTTATTTGTGGTCATATCCATGAGCCAAAAATGGTTTTGAAGGAAAATAAAAATGGTTCAACTATGTATTTGAATTCAGGAGATTGGGTCGAAAATTTAACTGCATTGGAATACAATAAAAAACGGTGGAAGTTATTTCGTTACTCAGAAGCTAATTATAATGAAGAAGAAAATCTTTTCGAAATGGAAGATATTATTAGTAATCAACTTGTTGCTTCCATATTATTTTCCAAACAAAATATTTTACTTTAATTTTCGTTATTAAAATCTTAAATATTCTAAAAGTGGGAATTATATAACATTTCATTAAAATTTTATAAATCCATTAATGGACTTTAACAATACCTTTGTAAGAACAAAAATTTACTTATGAAAAAAATTATTTTATCGGCTATCATGTTAATGGGATTAACATTTGCCGCACAAGCACAAGATATTTCAAAAAACGCTTTAGGTTTACGTTTAGGAGGTAATAATGGTTTTGGTGGAGAGATTTCTTATCAAAGAGCGTTAGCTACTGATAATCGTTTGGAATTAGACTTAGGTTGGAGAAACAGAAGTAATTATAATAATAATGGTTATGATGATAGAGCAATAAAATTAACAGGGTTATACCAATGGGTATGGAACATTGATGGTGGTTTCAACTGGTATGCTGGTGTAGGTGGTGGTGTAGGAAGCTACAGTTATGATGATAATAACACTTCTTACAATGATACTTTTGCATTTGCAGCTGGAGACATAGGTCTTGAATATAACTTTGATTTTCCTTTGTTGATTTCATTGGATTTCAGACCTGAATTTGGTGGAAATGGGTACTACAAAAACAATTATGGTTCTGATGTTGCTTTAGGTCTTAGATACCAATTCTAATAGTTAAGTAACTAAAATATATTAAAAATGCCACTATAAATAGTGGCATTTTTTTATTTAATAATGATTTCTTTTTTAGAATTTATTCGAACTACACAAAAGGGATTTGTTATTGCTTGAGTAGTCATTTCATTAGGTCTGGGAACAGTTTCTTTTATTGTAACGATTATATTTTTATCTGTTTCAACAGCATTTTCGACTCCTATTTTATATCCTCCGGAGTTTTTATTACCCATATTCAAAATTATAAAGTTTGAAGTTTGAATATCATTTGAGCTAATTTTATTTTTTAGGTTCTCATCATTTTGCAACATTTTGATTTCATTAGGCTCCGAAAGAATCTCAAAAAAACGAATACTTGCTCCACCATCATTTTGTTGGGTCAAGACTTCAAATAATGGTCTTTTAGCTGTACTTTTAGTAGAAGAAGCTCCACATGAAACTAATAGTAAAACCAAAAACAAGGAAGGTAATTTTTTCATTTTTTATTGATTTTTTAAGTATAAAATTAATTTGAAAAAGTGATTCCTATAAGTATTTATTTATAGCCTTTTGGTATAAATTCTCATATAAAGGTAAGATGTTTTTAATATCAAATTTTTTAGCAATTGAAAGTGCATTTTCTTTAAATTTATTCAGAGTAGTATCGTCTTTCAATATTTTCAAGGCATTCACAGCCATTTCATCAGTATTACCTACATCACTCAAATAACCCGAAATGTCATCAAAATTAACTTCTGACAATCCTCCTGAATTACTGGAAATTACAGGAACTCCCCAAGCCATAGCTTCAAGAGCAGCAAGACCAAAACTTTCGGTTTCAGATGGAAGCAAGAATAAATCTGTATAACTTAATATTTTATCGATTTCATTGCTATTCCCAAAAAAGATCACTTTGTCTATAATTCCTAATTCCTGACATAAATATTCCGCTTTTTCTTTTTCAGGGCCATCCCCTACCATCATCAGTTTAGCTGGAATTTCTTTTTGAATATTATAGAATATTTTAATGACATCCGGAATTCGTTTTACTTTTCTGAAATTACTGATATGGGTTATTATTCGCTCATTTTCTTTTGCCATTACAGAACGATGACACGGAATGCTGGGATCATTAACGTTTTTATCCAATTCAATAAAATTAGGTATTACCTCAATTTCATTTTTTATATTAAATAATTTAAGGGTGTCATCTTTCAAACTTTGGGAAACCGAAGTAACAAAATCAGATTTATTGATACTGAAGGTTACCGCAGGTTTATAAAAGGGATGATTTCCAACTAAAGTAATATCAGTTCCGTGAAGTGTAGTTACCATTGGAATATTAATGCCTTCATCTTTCAGCATTTGTTTTGCCATATAACCGGCATAAGCATGAGGAATGGCATAATGCACATGCAGTAATTCTATTTTATAAAGCTTAACCATATCGACTAATTTGCTCGACAAGGCCAATTCATAAGGCTGATAATGAAACAATGGATATTCAGGAACATTAACTTCGTGGTAATGCACATTTGGATTTAAAAGCGCCAAACGTACGGGCTGACTGTAGGTTATAAAATGTATTTCGTGACCTCGTCTTGCCAATTCAAGACCTAATTCTGTAGCGACTACACCGCTTCCCCCAAAGGTAGGATAACAAACTATTGCAATTTTCATGTATATATTTTAATGAAACGAAATTAATAAAAATAGGAATGGGTTTTATGGAAATTTAAGTTAAATACTTTCAAACTTAAAATTTCATTCGTTGAATTCTTACGGCATTTAAAATTGCCAATAATGCCACACCAACATCTGCAAAAACTGCTTCCCACATTGTGGCTATACCGCCAGCTCCCATAACAAGAACTATAAACTTAACTGTGAATGCTAAGCCAATATTTTGCCAAACGATTTGTTTAGTTTTTTTTCCAATATTGATTGCTGTAAAAATCTTAGTGGGTTGGTCGTTTTGAATTACTACATCAGCAGTTTCAATAGTAGCATCACTTCCTAAACCGCCCATTGCAATTCCTACATCGGCCAAAGCAATAACCGGAGCATCATTGACTCCGTCACCAACAAATATTATTTTTAAATGCTGCGCCTTTAGTTCTGAAACTTTTTGAACTTTATTCTCTGGCAATAAATCTCCAAAAGCCTGATCAATATTTAACTCCTTGGCAACAAGCGAAACTATTGCTTGATTGTCACCTGAGAGCATAATCGTTTTTACATTTGATTTATGTAAACTCTGAATTGTTTCTTTTGCATCTTCTTTGATTTCATCAGCAATAAGAAAATAACCCACATATTTTTGATTGATGGCTACAACAATAATTGTAAATGGAATAGCGTCAATTTCAGTATCATAACTGATGTCAAATTTCTTCATCAATTTAGCACTTCCTACTAAAATTTCTTTTCCATCAACGAGTCCTTTTATTCCATGACCAGCAATTTCATGCGCTTCAGTAACAGTTGTATCTTTCACAATATCCTTAGCATATTCAATTATAGCTGAACCAACAGGATGTGTCGATTTAGTTTCAATTGCTGCAGTATATTTTACTAAATCAATTTCTGAAATTCCAACGGCCACTACTTTTTGAACTTTAAAAATACCTTTAGTTAATGTTCCTGTTTTATCCATAACCACAACTTGAATTGTTGCCAAAATATCAAGAAACGTAGACCCTTTAATTAAAATTCCATTTTTACTTGCTGCGCCAATTCCTCCAAAATAACCCAATGGAATCGAGATTACTAATGCACAAGGACATGAAATTACCAAGAAGATTAATGCTCTGTACAACCAATCTTTAAAAACATAATCCGCTACAAACAATATCGGTAGTAAACAAATCGCGATTGCCAGATAAACAACTATTGGTGTATAAATTTTGGCGAATTTTCGAATAAACAACTCAGTTGGTGCCTTTTTAGCTGAAGCTTCCTGAACCATTTCAAGAATTCTGGATAATTTGCTATCGTTGAAAGCTGTGGTAACTTCAACTTGTGCAACAGCATTAAGATTAATCATTCCAGCGAGAACAGCTTCTCCTTTTGATTTGGTATCTGGTTTGCTTTCCCCTGTCAATGCAGCAGTGTTGAAAGTGGCATGTTCTGAAAGTAGTTTCCCATCCAAAGCCAATTTTTCTCCCTGTTTTAATTGAATGATTTCTCCAATAGTAACATCCGAAGCTTTTTTAGAAACAGTCTCAAATCCTTCAATAACGTTTGCAGTATCCGGTCTTTGATCCAATAATGATTTGATATTAGATTTGGCTCTTTTTACTGCTAACATTTGGAATAACTCCCCGATAGAATAAAACAACATTACGGCAACACCTTCAGCATATTGACCAATTCCAAAAGCGCCAAGTGTAGCAATACACATTAGAAAAAATTCAGAAAAAACAGCGCCTTTTCGAATACTTTCAAAAGCTTCTTTCAATACAGGCAAGCCCACAGGAATATAGGCTATACAAAACCATACAATTCTAATCCAGCCTACAAACCAGGCTTGAGGGAAAAAATTATCAAATGAAATAGCTACTAGTAATAATACTAGACTTATTATTGAAGGCAAAAACATTTTAAAAACACTATCACTTCCATTTGAATGATCATGATCATCGTCATGAGAATGATTTTCTGAATCATCGTGAGAACAACATCCAGAATCATGAGATTTTTTTTTAACTGTTTTTTTTTCTAAAGCACAACAAGATTCTTTGTCGTCATGTTTGTGTGTCATTTTTAATAATTTTATCCTTAATAAAAAAAGAGAAATAAATAATAACTAAAACTGTCATTATTCCTGTAATCATAAATGTTGCATTAGCTCCAAATTGATACCAAATTAGTCCTGCCAGAGAACTAGCAATTAAAGTACATATACTTTGAAATCCCGAATAGGTACCTATTGCAGTAGCTGTATCTTTTTTATCGGAAATATTACTAATCCAAGCTTTTGATATTCCTTCGGTAGCGGCTGCATAAACGCCATAAATAAAAAAGAGAAGCGCAATTGTGTAACTATTTTTACTGAAAGCCATCCCAAAATAGACAATTGCAAATAATGAAATTCCGAATAGGAACATTTTCTTTAAACCTATTTTATCTGCTAAAATCCCTATTGGAAATGAGCAAAGAGCATAAACCAAATTATAAAAAATATAAATTCCAATTACATTAGTATCATTAAGACCTGCTTGCTTCGCTTTTAATAATAGAAAAATATCAGAGCTATTAAATAATGTAAATGCCAATAATCCAATTACCACTTTTCGATATTGTGCCGGACTTGTTTTCCAATAGTTTAGAAAAGAGAAAAAGGGTGTCGACTTTTTTTCAGTTAAATATTTTTTAGTTTTGTCTTTGAGCAAAAAAGAGGCAAATACAGCCAATAATCCCGGAATAAAAGCAATATAAAAAAGTGTTTTATACTGTTGTGGATAAAAATAAAGATAAATTAAAGCGATCACTGGTCCTAAAACAGCGCCTAAAGTATCCATTGACCTATGAAATCCAAAAATTTTTCCTTTAGTTTCAGGTGTTGCCTCATCAGATAATATTGCATCTCTTGCTCCAGTACGGATTCCTTTTCCAAATCGATCAATCGATCGTGCAAAGAAAATCCACATTGGAAATATAAAAACTGCCATCATTGGTTTTGAAATAGCACTTAAAGTATATCCCAATCGAACAAAAGGAACTCGTTTACCCGAATTATCGGATAATTTTCCAAAATATCCTTTGCTTAATCCCGCTAACGCTTCGGCAAAACCCTCTAAAATACCAATTAATACAATTGAAAACCCAATTGATTTAAGATAAATAGGCATTATTGGGTAAAGCATCTCGCTTGCTGTATCCGTAAACAAACTAACTAGGGATAAGACCCAGACTGTTTTGGAAATATAATTTAATATTTTCACCTTAGATTGTCTTCTTTTTTTAAATAATCATTTCATAAATGCAAACAGTTATTTTTCCTTTTTAGATCGTTTTTTATTAATCCATTTATTAGCTTTATAGGTAAGATACGCAGAGCCAGTTCCTAAGATAGCACCCGCAAAAACATCCGAAGGATAATGAACCCCTAAATGCATGCGGGAATACCCTACAGCACTCGCCCACACAAATGACGGCGCAATTACATACCATTTAGGATAAGCCATACTCAATGCTGTCGCTGTTGCAAAAGCTATAGATGTATGACCGGAAGGAAATGAATAACCTCCTGCGGAAATGGCTTGATCGATATCAGTATAAGAATCAAAAGGCCTTTTTCTTTTTACAACTTGTTTTAATGCAGTTGTAACAAAAGCATTCACTAAGAATGTTTCACCAATAAAAATAGCCTGTTTTTTGATTGCACTATCTTTCTTTATCAAACCAACTGAATAGATAATAATAGGAGCGGCAATACTTATAGGAAGAGCACTTTTACTAACTAACTTAAAAGTGGGATCTAAATTCTTGTTTCTATTAACATTAATGTCTCTTAAAATATTTATATCAATATTTTGAGCATTTACAATACTTACACAAAAAAGAAATATAGTTAAACAACTAGTTTTAAATACTTTAATTTTATTTTTCATAGTATTGGTTTACGTATCAAATATACTATAATACAGCCTGTTATTTATACTGAAATATTGAAAATAAAAAGCCAAAATAAAATTATTGAAATTTCATTTTGGCCTATAAATAAATTTACTTAAATATTTTATTTTATAATTGCATTATAAATTACTTCTTGAATATCCTCTCTAATATTTTCTTTTGATAATTTGTTTTCAGTAGCCAATGGAAAAGTTCTATTAGATAAAAATACATACACGATTTGTGTTTCAGGATCAGCCCAAGCCATAGTTCCCGTAAAACCAGTATGTCCAAAACTTGTCATTGAAGCACAGCCGCATGTAGGTCCTTCTGCGCCTAATTGTGGTTTATCAAAACCAACACCTCTCCTATTCCCTGCTGCACAAAAATAACAGGTGTTGAAATCATTGAATGTTTTCTCTGAAAAATACTGGTGATTTCCATAATTTCCTTTTTGCAAATAGAGTTCCATCATTTTAGCTACATCCATTGCATTAGAAAAAATACCGGCATGTCCCGAAACTCCGCCTTCTAAAGCTGCCGAAAGATCATTTACATACCCTTGCAAAATTTGATGACGAAAATAAGTGTCTATTTCCGTTGGAGGAATTCTGTTTTTATCAAACTTTCTCAATGGATTAAAAGTTGAATTATTCATACCCAGTGAATGATAAAAATTCTCTTGAATTAAATCATCCAGTTTTTTACCTGTTGTATTTTCTAAATAATCTTTAAGAATCATGAAAGTCAAATCACTATACTTATATTCTTTTTTTAATGATAATTTACTTTTAATTATCATTTTCATTATTGTATCATGAAAATCATTTCTCACAAAAAGACTATCCCCCAATTGTTTAGAAAACTGTTCTTCTGAAACTCTTCTGAAATATTTTTCAGAAGGAAATTTAGATTTGTCCATGGTAGCCTTATAAAAAGGAATCCCAGCAACAAGCCCGGCATAATGAGACAATAATTCTTTAAAATGAATATCTTGTTTATTCGTATTTTTAAAAATTGGAGACATGTCACCTAATGTAGTTTCCAAATTAATTTTTTGTTGGTCATACTGCAGCATTACATTAGGTAATGTGGCAAGAATTTTAGTCAATGAAGCCACATCATAAATATCCGAATCTTTAACTTTTAAAGTAGAATCATACGTATGATAACCGAATGATTTCTGATAAATAACTTTTCCATTTCTTGCAACAAGAACCTGAATTCCCGGTGCCATTTTTGCACTGATGGCTTTTTGGGCAAGTGCATCAATTTGTGATAAAATGGCTGAATTCATTCCAACATTCTCCGGAGTTGTGAATCCCAATCGGTTTAATTTTTCAGTTGTTAAACCATCATTTACTTTGAAATTTGTATTTATGGATACTGGTAATTTCCCTTTGGCTTCAATAGCCCCAAAAATTAATTCTGCAGAAACTATTTGTGCAATATCACTATTCTGATAAGAAACTACTAATCCTTCAATATCATCAAAATTTGTAATGGGTAATAATGAATACGGTTTAGCAAAAATATCCAGAATGACATTATTGTTTTTAGCTAAATAATTTATCTTAAATAATTCATCTGATTTTAAGTCGCTATTTTTAAAAGCTACATCTGATTTATGATACCCAACAATTACAGTTGTGAATGGTTTCAATTTCATTTGCAAACTATCCAAATTAGTATCTGAAATTACGGTTATATCGGCATATTTCTTTAAGGTTGAAACAAAGGAGTCATTAGTATCGTCCCCTATTTTTACATAAGCAATTTTTTGACTTTCTAAATTCTTAATAGGTAAAACCAAAGTAGTATTTTTCAAAACAGTAATTGCATTTTCATACAATTCATAGCTTAGCGTTTCGTTTTCAGGAGAATTTAATTCGTTATATAAATTACTGGTTACAATAGGTTTAAAGGAATTCAAACCTGCTTTATATTTAAATTTCAATATTTTTTTAACCGAAAAAACCAAACGTTCTTCTGTTATTAAATTAGTCGAATAAGCCAGTTTAAATTTTTCAATTGCTAATGGCACATTTTCAGGAAATAACAAAATATCATTTCCGGCCATAAAAGCTTCAAAATTTATTTCACTAGGTATATTAAAACTGCTTATCCCTTTCATATTCAAAGCATCAGTAAATATAAGTCCTTTAAACCCTAATTCTTTTTGGAGAATATTGGTTACCACATTATAAGAAATTGATGACGGAAAATTTGGTCTTAATTCTAAACTGGGCACATTTAAATGTCCCACCATTACAGAAGAAAGTCCTTCATGAAACATTTTTTTGTAGGGATAAAACTCTACTTTATCTAATCTTTCTTTCGAAAAATTTATTGTTGGCAATCCTTTATGAGAATCTGTTTCGGTATCGCCATGACCAGGAAAATGCTTTCCCGTTGAAAATATACCTTGGCTCTGAACACCTTTCATCAATGCAATGGCTCTTTCAGTAACCTTATATTTATCCTCTCCAAAAGAGCGAAAACCTATAATGGGATTTCTTGGGTTCGTATTAATATCAAGAACTGGAGCAAAGTTAAATTGGATTCCTAATCGCTTGCTTTGTTCCCCCATTTGAGCGCCCACTTTTTCTATTAATTTCATGTCTTGGATGGCTCCAAGTGTCATGTTCCAAGGATAACGATACGTAGAATCGAGTCGCATATTCAATCCCCACTCTGCATCATTACCAATAAATAATGGAATTTTTGATTTCGATTGAAAACGGTTAGTGAGATTTGCTTGACGAACAGGTCCACCTTGAAAGAAAATCAATCCTCCAATTTTATTTTCCTTAATCAGCTTGTCAATTGCGTTGAAGTGTACGGTATCTTTATTAGAATAAGCGGCAACCATAAATAATTGCCCTAATCTTTCATCAAGATTCATTGCATTATAAACACTATCTACCCATTTGTTACCTTGGGTAGATAATTCAAAAAGAGTTGGAACATTACTTGATTTTTCATTATCAAGATTCTCTATTTCAGACGGAATGTCAGTTAAAATTATTTTTGGCTTATTAATTTTTGTTCCGACACAACTAGTGGCAACAAAGAAAAATAAGACATAAAAAAAAACAATTTTGATGCCTATTTTTTTCATTGAACTATTTTTATTTAAAAAAAGCGACTATGCCAGCTATCGATGGCTGGAACTTCCCAAGATTCATTATATTCTTCTATATTATTAACCAAGTTATTGAAAACGATTGTATTTTCAGTAACGGCTTTATCTTTAACCATTTTCTTAAAATCAATTAGAGGCTTGTGGGCAATATGCTCCCCTAATTTAAAAGTCACATTCATTTTATCCAACAAATCAACATTGTATTTTTGCTCTAAACTTTGGATAAATTCTACAGAGGAATCTATAGAACAACCTGTTGCAGCTTGAACATCTTGATTTACGGCAATAATAATAAACCGATTGTATTTTAATTGGTAAGATGACTCTAAACTTGTACCATGTGCAGCCCAACTTTCAAGAAAAGATTGTAAAGCCGTTTCAATTTCAGAAAACTCTTCATCCGAAAATTTTCTGTTCGATTGATAAATCCATATCTTGGATTCTTCTGGTAAATTTTCAAATGGAATATACATACTATTTTTTTATAATTAATTCTACTATTATGATTAAAAAACAGTTACAAGACCAAATCCTACTTGCTTTCCATCATAATAAGGTATAAATGTTGATTTTTTATTTGTGTTCTTTTTAGATGCTAATAATTTATTTATCGTAGGATATAACCAATAGGCTGCTTTTGTACTCAATATCCCAATTCCAGCTCCTGCAACGACATCAGTAAACCAATGACGGTTATTATACATTCTAAAGACTCCCGTCCCTGTAGCAACAACATAACCGGAAATTCCATACCAAATGGAAACATCTTTATATTCTTGATATAATAATTCTGCTCCCATAAAAGCTGTTGCAGTATGTCCTGAAGGGAAAGAATTAAAACTGGAACCATCAGGCCGTTCCACTTTAGTTATTTTTTTTAGACTATTCACAGTTAATCCCATAATTAAATAGGAAGTTGCAACAATAATAGTTTTATCTCGAAAATTATTTTTTCCTTTAATTCCTAAAGCACCTAAAGCATACACTGAGGCAACAGGAACGTATTGAGAAAAATCATCAATTGAAAATTTTCTATCTATATTTTCTTTTACCTCTTCTCTAATTTCAAAATTAAATGCTTCTAATTGATCACTACCAATTCCAATTATCCCATACCCAATTAAAGCTACAGGAATAATCAATTGCTTAGCCTTAAACTGTATTTGACTGTTGTTTTTAACTTTTAAACTAGCTATCGAATCTGTTTTATCTATGGTTTGCGCCATTGAAACTAAACTCGCAAACATTATTATGAAAAATATATTTTTTTTGTAAATCATAATAAAATAGGTAAACGTTAAAATAATATAACCCTACAAATCTTGCGCGTTTGCGATTAATTCCGCAATGTCCATCACTTTTACATCCGCTTCTCTTTCCTTATTTTTAATACCATCAGTCATCATAGTATTACAAAAAGGACAACCGGCAGCAATAATTTCTGGTTTTGTTTCTAATGCATCTTCCGTCCTCTCAACGTTGATTTCCTTATTACCAGGTTCAGCGTCTTTAAACATTTGCGCACCGCCAGCACCACAACATAATCCGTTAGCCTTAGAACGTTTCATTTCTACTAATTCGGCATCTAATTTTAGGATTAGATCTCTTGGCGCTTCATATACATTATTTGCTCTTCCTAAGTAGCATGGATCATGAAAAGTAATTCTTTTCCCTTTGAATTGACCTCCTTCAATAGTTAATCTTCCATCATCTAATAGCGATTTTAAAAACTCTGTATGATGAACCACTTCATATTTTCCACCTAATTCAGGATACTCATTTTTCAAAGTATTAAAACAATGCGGACAAGCAGTAACAATTTTTTTAGCTTCATACGCATTGAGAACCTCAATATTCATCATGGCTTGCATTTGAAACAAAAATTCATTACCCGCCCTTTTAGCTGGATCTCCCGTACAACTTTCTTCTGTACCAAGAACTGCAAAAGACACATTGGAACGATTCAAAATTCGTACAAATGCCTTCGTTATTTTTTTTGCTCTATCGTCAAAACTTCCTGCACAACCTACCCAAAATAAAACTTCAGGTTGTTTTCCTTGAGCTAGCATTTCGGCCATGGTTGGCACTATTAAACTTTCTGACATATTTTATGTTTAATCGGTTATTTTCCCCACCCCAGCCCTCCCCAAAGGGGAGGGAGCCGAGATTGGAATGTGTTACTGGATTTTTTTTGTATTGCTTAAATTATTATTGTATTGTTATTATTTACTCCTACTTTCCAATTTCAACTCCCTCCCCTTCGGGGAGGGCTGGGGAGGGGAACTATTCATTTTTCCAATTCAAACGATCTTGCTGATTGTATTGCCATGGTGCTCCATTATTCTCTATATTGGTCATCATAGCATTTATTGGCATTGGTGCGGCACTTTGTTCCATTACTAAATAACGTCTCATATCCATAATAATAGATAAAGGACTTATACTTACTGGACATTCCTCAACACATGCATTACATGAAGTACATGCCCAAAGTTCTTCAGAGGTAATATAATCGTTTAATAATGATTTATTATCTGGAACGAAAACACCTTTATTGGCATCTATATTTCTTCCTACTTCTTCCAGTCTATCTCTAGTGTCCATCATGATTTTACGAGGAGACAATTTTTTCCCTGTAATATTGGCAGGACAAGAAGAAGTACAACGACCACATTCAGTACACGTATAAGCATTCAATAATTGTACCCAATTTAAATCCTGAACATCGCTTGCTCCAAACTTAGCTGGTGCCTCACTTTCGTTAACCGGCTCTGCTGCAAATGGATCAGCATTAGGGTCCATCATCATTTTCACTTCTTTAGTAACTGATTCTAAATTATCAAATTGACCTTGTGGGTTTAAATTTGCAAAAAAGGTATTTGGAAATGCCAATATTATATGCAAATGTTTTGAAAAATAGAGATAGTTCATAAAAATCAAAATCCCGGTAATATGCAACCACCAAAAAATTTCTGAAAGAAGCATTACCAACTCATTTGACATTCCATTGAACAAAGGTTCTATAAATTGACTTACAGGAAATGAACCTGCTTTAATAAAATGAGAAAAACCTCCAGGTATATTTTGCAAATGCAAATCAGAAGCATTCATTAATAAAAACAATGTCATCAAAACAACTTCAAAATACAAAATATAATTTGCATCTTTTTTAGGAGAACCATTCAAATCGGCACTTGAAAATCGTTTCAACTTAATTATGTTTCTTCTTATCCAAAAAGCAAAAACAGCAACTAAAACTAAAAGAGCCAAAATTTCAAATGAAGCAATCAGTATATTATAAGCAGTTCCTAAAAAAGCAAAAATTCTATGAGTACCAAAAAGACCATCAATAATTATTTCCAATAACTCTATATTGATAATTATAAATCCTAGGTAAACAACAATATGAAGTGACCCTGCAACAGGTCTTTTCACCATTTTAGATTGTCCAAGAGCAATCATAGCCATATTTTTCCAGCGCTGTTTAGCATTGTCTTTACGGTCTATTGCTCCACCAAGATTTATATTTCTAATGATTTTTTTTACATTACTATAAAAATAGCCAAAACCAATCCCCAATAATATAGCAAATAATATATTGTCTAAATAGCTCATACTACTAGTTTTTTACTTTTATTAAAGTATCATTTTTTGGAGCAACATAAGGTTTATTTTTCTTTCCAAACAAAGAAATATTAACATACCTAGTAGGAGAAAGTCTTACATCCTGAAGTAATAATTCTAATTCTTTTGTCGTTGCTTTAATGTTTTGGTAGAAAGCATCATCATTTAATAATTTACCCATAGAACCTTTTCCGGATTGTAAACCAGTCATAATAACATCAACTTTGGCTAATGTTTTGTTCAGGTTTTTTACGGTTTTTCCAAGATCAGCTTTATTTAATGAATCCGATATTTTAGAAAAATCACCAGATATTTTATTAAAATTGGTTACTGCGCCTTTTATTTGAGCTTTATTATCATCCAATAAAGCATTAACACCTACAGTAGCTTTATGAAATTGCTCCATAGTTTTACTTAATTCCGCTAAACTAACTTTTAAATTTTCTTGTCCATTTTTATCTAAAACATTGTTAATCCCTGATATTAATTTATCAGTGTTAACCATTATTTTTTCTAGCTTTTCCTGAAGAGGAGCTAATTTGTCTGCAACTTTATCGGTAAGTCCTAATTTAGTTTCTCCTTGTAATTTCTGTCCATCAACAGCCAGCGTTTTATCATTAAAATTTGGGTAAATTGCAATTTGCTTTCCTCCGATGAATCCTGGTTCGTAAATAGAAGCAGTACTGGATTTAGAAATAGGAAAATCAGTTTTCAATTGTAATTCAACCAATAATTTCCCTGTATTTTCATTTAATGCAATACTATTTACCTTTCCTATAATCAAACCGTTTAGAGTTACTGGCGCAGATGTGGCTAATCCTTCTACACTCTCATATTCTACATAAAATGTTTTGTAATTTGTAAAAAGGTCTCTTCCTTTTAAAAAACTATAGCCCCAAATGAATAATAAAATTGATGCAATGACTAATATGGCAGTTTTGATTTCTCTAGTTATTTTCAAAATATAATTTTTTTTCAAAATTAATATAAAATATTCAACTTGTTATTATTATTTGAGTGCTTCTTGAACACTAATTTTTTCTCCATTTCTAAATGCAATTAAAAATGCAGAATTATAGCCTTTATCTTTTGCTTCTTGTAATTGTTTTTTTGCCTCATCATAATCTGAAGTTTCTCCATACATATATTTATAAACTCTGTTATCATATGAAATAGATATATTTTTCAACCCTTTAAAATTTTTAGGGGCTAACTCCACTTTTTTCACACTGGCCGAAAGTTGTACCTTAAATAAAGGTTGAGAACTATCCGTACTTTTTATTGTTTTTTTGAGTTCTGAAGAATTTAAAATTACTTTTGGTTTTACAGGAGATGAAGTGTCTTTTATTGGCTTGTCAAAAATTTTCTGTGACGGTTTTACATCAATAATTTCAGTTTCACCATTTCCATAATAATCTCTTTTATAACTTACAATGGCCTCTGCTATAGCTTTAGCAATTTCATTTTGACCATCTTCTGAATCTAAAAGATTTCCTTCCGTAAAATTAGAAATAAAACCCATTTCAATAAGGACTCTAGGCATATATGCTTTATGAAGCACCATATAAGGCGCTTGTTTAACTCCTCCTCCTCTTATTTTTTTACCCAATAACTCAAATGCATCTTCCACTTTACTTGCCAGTGAAATACTATTATCTAAATATTCCTCTTGCATCAAGGTCATACCTATCATTGTTTCAGGAGAATTAGGATCAAATCCCTCATATTTTTGTTTATAATCTTTCTCTAAGGTTATTACGGAGTTCTCTTTTTTAGCCGCTTCTAAGTTTGAAGCAACTTTTGTCATACCCATTACATAGGTTTCCGTCCCATATCCTTCAGTATTTCTATTTGCATTACAATGTATCGATACAAAAATATTAGCATCGGCTCTATTCGCAATATTGGCTCTTTCTACTAAGTCAATAAAAACATCCGTTTTTCGGGTATATATCACGTCCATTTTAGGCATGGATTCTAAAATTTTCCCTACTTTCAGTACTACTGCAAGCGCAATATTTTTTTCTACATGTCCATTGTAAACTGCACCAAAATCATGAGCTCCATGACCTGCGTCCAATGTTACTTTAAAAATATTTGATTGAGCATAAATACTAAATGAACCAACTGTAAAAAGAAGGGTAAATATTATTTTAATTTTATATGAAATATGCATAAATTTAAAAGTTAATTTTAATTAAAACACTAAGGTTATAAATTCTTTATTTGATTATTTTTGACAAAAAATAATATGTAAGTTTGACATGTCAAAAAACAAGCCATAATTTTACAAAAATAGCATTTAAACCTTTGCATACAAACTTATTTAATATCGTTTTATTATCAATTTTCCTAACAATAGGAGCTGGTAAATTATATTCTCAAGATACAACAAAAAAAGCAACAGCTATAGCTACTAAAAAACAAACAGATAGCTCCAAAACCGTTGTTACTAATACTGGAAAATCGACTACAATTATAAAAAAGGAAACTGATTCGATAAAAAAAGACACTATCAAACCCCAAAAAGCATTTCTTGACGGTAAAGTAAAATACAAGGCTGAGAAATATGTAAAAATTGATCAAAAGAAAAAACTAATCACTTTATACGATAAAGCAGAGCTATATTATCAAGATGTCGAATTAAAATCTGGCATTATTGTCATGGATTATGAAAAGAATGAAGTTTATGCTGGCCGGATAAAGGATTCGACAGGAGCTTACAAACAATATCCAAACTTCAAGCAAGGAACTAATGTAGTCGAACCTGATTCAATTCGTTTTAATTTTAAAACAAAAAAAGCATTGATATGGAATTCCAGATCAGATCAAGGGGAATTTAAAATAAAAGCAGCTATTACTAAAAAAGAAAATGATTCTGTATATTTCTTAAAAGGCGCTCGCTTTACCACATCCAAAGATGTTGATAATCCAGAATATTATTTCCAAACCAATAAAGTAAAATTTATTCCAGGTAAAAAAGTGGTTACTGGCTTGACCAATATGGTTATTGCCGATGTACCTACACCAATAGCTTTACCATTCGCATTTTTCCCAATGAGTAAAGAGACCAGCATTTCTGGATTGATTTTACCAAGTTATAACGATTCAAACACAAGAGGATTTTCTTTACAAAATGGAGGGTATTATTTTGCACTTAGCAATAATTATGACTTAACTATTTTAGGAGATTATTATACCAATGGTAGTTATGGAATGCGTTTTGAGTCTAGTTATGCCGAACGTTATAAATATCGAGGAAATTTAAATGTACGATTTGAAAATTTAATTACAAGTGAAAGAGGTTATCCTGATTATTTAAAACAGAAAATTTATAACATTCAATGGTCTCATTCTAAAGACTCTAAATCAAACCCTAACTCAAGTTTTTCTGCTTCCGTAAATCTTGGAAGTAGTAAATATTTTAGACAATCCATAAATCAGGCAAACATTGGATCTAATCTTAATAATACATTAAGCTCTTCGATTTCTTACAGTAAAACCTTCAATTCAGTACCACAAGTCAGAATGTCATTGACAGCAACACATTCTCAAAACACACAAACTGAAGAAATCAATATGACTTTACCAACACTGCAAGTAAGTGTGGATCGTTTATATCCTTTTGTAGGTAAAGATGGCGTAAAAAAGGGTTTCTTTAAGAACATCAATTTACAATATAACCTGAGCGGTAAAAATAGCATTGTAACAACTGATTCTTTATTCTTTAAGCCTCAGATGTTTAGAAATGCAAAAACTGGTATTGAACATACTATTCCAATCAGTACCAATTTTAAATTATTCAAATATTTCAGTGCTTCTTCCTCTTTTAACTATCGAGAAGTTTGGTATACAAAGACGATTAATAGAAGTTATGATGACGAACAAAGTAAAGTAGTCGATAATATTGTAAATGGATTTGATGCCTATAGAACCTACTCTTTTTCATCAAGTTTAGGAACGACAATTTATGGGACATTTAATTTTGGAGCAGACAAAAAAATAAAATCAATTCGTCACGTCATGCGCCCTTCAGTTTCATATGGCTACACACCTAGTTTTGAAAAATATTACGACACGTATGCTTCAGATGCAACTGGAACTATGACAAAGCAGTATTCTCGATTTGAAGCTGGAATTTTTGGAGCGCCAGGTATTTCAAACTCCAACACATTAGGATTTGACCTGAGTAATACTTTTGAAGCTAAAGTTACTGATAAGGATAGCACTAAGTTAGAACCTAAAAAGGTAATGCTACTTAATAATTTAAATTTTTCAACCAGCTATAATCTTAATGCAGATGGTAAAACATCTTTAGCATGGTCACCAGTTAGAGTAAGCGGTGGTACACAACTTTTTGCCAATAAAATGAATGTTAATTTTGGTGCAACTTTAGATCCTTATGCCATTGATAATTCAGGTACTAGAATTAATGTTTATAATATTGACAATGGTGGAAGTCTATTTAGAATGACAAGTGCCAATATGACTTTGAACTATGCCATTTCAAGTAAAGAAAAAGATAAAATCAAGAAAGATAAAAACGTTCAAAGCGAAAGAAATGGAGGTCGTGAAGATGATTTATTTGGAACAAATACTGATTTAAACGACAGCAGAAAAAGTCAATTTAGCGAAAGTGAAAAAGAAGAAGATAAAATTTCTGAATTTTTCAATGCAAAACTACCTTGGGATATGACTTTTGCTTACTCTTTGACCTATGGAAACAACAATAGAGAAAAGAAAATCATAGGGAATTCCATAATGATTTCAGCCAATGCAGACATAAGTCCAAAATGGAAAGCTGGTGTATCTACCGGTTATGATTTTGTACAAAAAGGCGTTACTTTCACTCAATTACGTTTTGAAAGAGATTTATTAAGTTGGAGAATGGATTTCAACTGGACACCTTTTGGAACAAATGCTAATTGGGGCTTTTTTATCGGAATAAAATCCGGTGTATTAAGCGATATAAAATTCGATAAAAGAAGTAGAACAAACAGATAGTTTAGCTCTATATATCCATACATTTTGAACTAAATACTCAAGCCTAGATTCCTTAAGAAATAATTCTCCATACAAAATAATCTATAATTTTAAATTATAGTTTTCAACTTAAATAATTAAACGCTACAATATTATGAAACAGATAATCTTTACTGAAAATGCTCCTGCTCCTATTGGTCCATACAATCAAGCTGTTCTTAAGGGAAATACACTGTATACTTCTGGCCAAATTGCAATAAACCCAGCAACTGGAGAATTAATTACCGAAACAATTGAAGCCGAAACTGAACAAGTTATGCAAAACATGAAAGCAGTTTTAGAAGCTGCCGGAATGACGTTTGAAAACGTAGTTAAAGCTACAATTTTCATAATGGATATGAATGACTTTGGAAAAATAAACACTATTTATGGTTCTTATTTTAACGAAAAAACCGCTCCAGCTCGTGAAACGGTTCAAGTGGCTTGTTTGCCAAAAAATGTAAATGTGGAAATTTCTATGATTGCAGTGCAATAGCATTTAATAGTAATTGTGCTGTTGCCTCATTTGTAGCCAATGGCACATTATGTACATCACAAACACGAATAAGCATATTAATATCAGCTTCATGGGGATGACTTGATAATGGATCCTTAAAAAAGAAAACCATTTGAGTTTTACCCTCAGCAACTCTGGCTGCAATTTGAGCATCACCTCCTAATGGACCTGAAAGCATTTTAGTAACTTTAAATCCTGAATTTTCGGCTTTACCACCTGTTGTCCCAGTTGCAATTAAATGTATTTTTTCTTCTTGTAAAATGACTTTATTTTTTTCTAAAAACTGAACTAAATCTGCTTTTTTACCATCATGTGCAATTATTGCAATCTCCATAAAAATTATTTATTAGCAATATGATACGCAATAAGTCCATCGATTGGTCTTCTTAATACGTTACCTAATTTTAATTCATATTTATCAAAAGTCTCTTGTAGTTCCTCTTTTAAATAAAATGCAATAGAACCTACAAAGTGTACAGGCACCTCTTTACAGTTATCATATTGTTTAATATAATTCTTCACAAAAGATTTCATTCCTTTGAAAATAATTTTTCTACAAAATTCAGTTTCTTTATGTTGAATTAAGAACTTGGCAAATGTTGCTAAATAAGCATTTGGATTTGGTTCTTTATATAATTTACTTTTAATAGCATCAGGATCTAAATCGTACTCTTTTTCAAATTCTACTGCCAATTCTTTGGGCATTTTATTGAAATAATACTTTCTGATTAATTCTTTTCCAAAAACATTACCACTACAATCATCCATAGCGATATAGCCTAATGATTGTACTTTTTGATGTAATTCTTTACCATCAAAATAGCTACAGTTAGATCCGGTACCTAAAATACTAACAATAGCTTTTTCACCTTTAGGTGTTGTAGCATATACAGCTGCATAGGTATCCTCTTCAACAACTATAATTGCGTTTGGAAAATAGTTTTGAAAAATTTGTGAAAGTGCAACTTTCATTCTTTCGGTTCCACAACCTGCCCCATAAAAGAACAAATGGGTTGCTTCCTTTTTATTTTGTAAAATATCAAAACGGTCATTTAAACGTTCCACTATTTCATCTCCCTCCAAAATTTCTGGATTTAATCCTAAAGTTTGCGTTGTAAACAATACTTTTCCATCATCATCTATCGCAATCCAATCAGCTTTGGTAGAACCACTATCAACTAATAATCTCATTTTTTTTGGTTTTTTTGGTTTTTTTGTATTTCGTTTTACTTATTTAAAATGCATGCAGTATAAAATTTGCATTTTAAAAAGTGCACAAAAAATAAAAAATCCCGTTAAATATAATATAACGGGACTTTGTAAATATAAAGAATTATTTTAAACCTGCAATATGTACAGATAAATCAATTAATTTGCTAGAATAACCATATTCATTATCATACCAAGAGATGATTTTGAAGAAAGTAGAGTTCAATCCAATTCCAGCATTAGCATCAATGATAGATGTTCTTGAATCAGAAACGAAATCTTGAGAAACAACTAAATCTTCAGTATATCCTAAGATACCTTTCATTGTAGTTTCAGAAGCATTTTTCAATACAGCCATAATTTCTTCGTAAGTAGTTTCTTTTTCAACTTTTACAGTTAAATCAACTACAGAAACATCAGTTGTAGGAACACGCATTGACATACCTGTTAATTTTCCGTTCAATGAAGGAATAACTTTCCCTACTGCTTTAGCAGCACCTGTAGAAGATGGGATGATGTTACATGAAGCAGCACGTCCACCTCTCCAGTCTTTTCTAGAAGGACCATCAGTAGTCATTTGAGTAGAAGTTGTTGCGTGAACTGTAGTCATTAAAGCTTCAACAATTCCAAAGTTATCATTGATAACTTTAGCTAATGGAGCTAAACAGTTAGTAGTACAAGATGCATTAGAAACAACCATATCAGTTGCTAAAGCTTCTTCATGGTTTACTCCCATTACAAACATTGGCGCATCAGCAGAAGGAGCAGAAATAATTACTTTTTTAGCACCACCTTTAATGTGTTCGTTTGCAGTTTCAATAGTAGTAAAGAAACCTGTACATTCAGCAACTACATCAACATCAACTTCATTCCATTTTAAATCTGCAGGATTTCTTTCAGCAGTAATACGAATGTTTTTTCCGTTTACAAAAAGTTTTCCATCTATAACTTCAACAGTCCCATTGAAACGACCGTGAACTGAATCATATTTTAATAAGTAAGCTAAGTGATCTACATCTAATAAATCATTAATAGCTACAACTTCTACATTATCTCTGTTGAAAGACTCTCTGAAAACAATTCTTCCTATTCTTCCAAAACCGTTTATTCCTAATTTTACTTTTGACATTTTACTTTAATTTTTGTTTGTATTTATTTAACTTATATAAAGTCTAATTTCCTCACAATAAACTTTAACCACTCTATGTTGACATTATATCAGAAACTCTTAATAACTCTCTATCAATTTCTGTTTTACCTTTTATAGCTTGTTCTAATGGTGTCAGGGCAACTTTGTCACTTTGTAAACCAACCATATAATTTGATTTGCCTTCCAATAATGATTCAACAGCTTTCACTCCTAATCTACTAGCCAAAACCCTGTCGAAACATGATGGAGAACCACCACGTTGCATATGACCTAAAACAGAAACTCTCACATCATACTCCGGTAAATTAGCTTCAACGTAATCTTTCAATTCGAATACGTTTTTACCAATTTTATCCCCTTCTGCGATTACAACTATACTGGATGATTTTCCTGAAGCTTTACTTTTTTGTAATGATTCTAATAATCTTTCCAATCCTAAATCTTCTTCCGGAATCAAAATTTCTTCAGCTCCTGCTCCAATACCAGCATTCAATGCGATATGACCTGCATCTCTTCCCATTACCTCTACAAAGAATAAACGGTTATGAGAACTTGCAGTATCTCTGATTTTATCGATTACATCTACTACTGTATTTAAGGCTGTATCATACCCTAAAGTATGGCTTGTTCCGAAAATATCATTGTCGATAGTACCTGGAATTCCCATAACTGGGAAATTAAATTCGGTATTAAATATCAAACCTCCGGTAAAAGTACCATCACCCCCTATTACAACTAAAGCATCAATTCCTGCTTTTAAAAGATGTTCATGGGCTTTTTTTCTTCCTTCTGGAGTTCTAAATTCTGTAGATCGAGCCGATTTTAAAATCGTTCCTCCTTTATTTACAATGTTGTTTACACTTCGAGGCCCCATTTCTTTGAAGTCGCCTTCAATCATTCCTTGGTATCCTCTGTATATTCCTATGCATTCTATATTATGATAAGCACATGTTCGAACAACTGACCGAATTGCTGCATTCATTCCTGGTGAATCTCCACCCGAGGTTAGAACACCAACCTTTTTTATTGTTTTTGGCATTATTTAAGTATTAAAGTGTAAAATTAGCAAACATTCAGCACTTTTAAAGCTGCATTTTTTATAAATTAGTAAACAGCTCTAAATTCAAACGTTTTCGTTAATAAGTTTTTAAAAAACCAAAATAAAACCCATTTTATTTAACAAAATTAAAAAAAATTCAATTATTATTTGATAATTAACAATTAATAGGATTTTTATTGTTGAAATTTAGAAAAAGTCAGCGCTCATTTTAAACGACGAAAAATAACATTTTTTGAACAAAAATTATCACAATTTATTTATAAATATTTTAACCGAAATTATAAAATATCATTATAAGCTACTAGTCTTTATGATTTTATATTTTATTCATAAAATACAAACGGACTAATCCTCTTTAGGAATAACAGCTTCCTGGTTGGTTTTTTGCTTTTCTGTAGTCGGTTTTTTAGGTTTCGAAAAGTTAATATAATCTGGAGCTAAATTAGAATCTTGGTCCTCACTAGTAGGCTTAATTTCTCTATCCAGTTTATGTTTTTTAAATATTTTATTAACTAATTCTTTAAAAGTATCAAAATCCACCTCATAAGAAACCCCTAAACCTTGTGTGTACCCTATTCCTTGACCTATATAATTAATATCGTTTTCTTTATTGAAAAGACGTAAATTCATAGTACCATCTTCGTTAACTCTGTAAAGCACTTCTAAATCACCTACAATTGCTGATTCATTTATTCCGCCAAATGGCACCCCAACTTTTCCATTAATAGTAATCCTTTCATTAATTTTTGATGAAATCGTAGCAACAAATCTTCCATCCGTTTCTCTACCGATTCTTTTATCAGCACCTATAAAATTAATTCCAACTTTAAATTTTTCGTTATCCGATTGTATTATACCGCCTAATAAACTAGTTGCTGTTTCAAATAAACTACCTGAAAAATCAGACTGGTTTACTCCTTCAGGACTTAAAAAACCACCTGATGACAATAAATATAATGCTTGTGTTTGTCTGACATCCTTATCATTTAATTTATACTGAATTTCTGATTTCAGGACATTACTTACCGTTGGGAATTCAATGTTAAAATCTGGCTCCGGGCTAGTTAAATCCCCTCGAAGACCTATTACTACTTCAACAGGAACTTTAGTGTTGAAAGAAGAGTTTTCTAATAATACAGCTGGATTTGCCGTTGTTTTATAAACCGCTTCTAGATTTAATTGTGCTTTCATGGGATTCCCTTCCCAAGAAATTGAACCTCCTTTTTTTACAGCAAACTTTTTATCAATCAATCCGCCATATTTAAAATTATAAGTTCCTTCGTATGCCTGGAAATCTCCCCACATATTGAATTTACCCAAAGTGTTTATCTTAAATAATAAGGACCCAAAACCTTTTCCTTTCATTCCGTGTCCCGTATTTCTATCTAAAATAACTTCCACTTCAGCATTTGGTGTTATATCAAAATCAAACTCTAATTCTAAACCATTATAATTTCTGGTATTCTCATAGATCCCTTTTTGAATATTATATTTTTCTTTAGCCGTAACAAAATGAATGAAATTATTATCACTAACACTTTCAGCATTATTAATAGGTATTTTTATTGCCGTTCCTTTTTCAGATTTCGCATCCACTTTTATAAATAAAGAATTCGTAGGTCCCTTAATCGTGGCAATACCATCTATAAAAGCGGTGCCATAATAGGCTGCGTCTTCACTGTCTTTTGTATCTAAAGCCAATAGATTTTTTGAATTAATGGCCAAATCTAATTTCCAATCACCAAAATTATGATGACTAATGCTTCCATTTAAAGTTCCTTTTGTTCCGTACTTAGTATCCGTTAGTGTATTATTCCTGAACAAAAACTTCTCATCAGCTAAGTCAACAATTGTTTTATCTTTTAATTCATAATCTACATTCAAATACGGAATGGTCATTCCGGCATTATCTACATAAAGGCGACCGTTTATTTCTGGTTTATTAAGATTTCCTTGAATAGTCGAATTACCAGATACAGAACCTCTAATGTTTGACAGAACCTCACCTCCCAAAGAACTTAACACTCCTAAATTAAATTTCTCGAATTTCAGCTTTAAATCCAGAATTGTTTCTTTATCTACAATTTCAAAATTCCCATCAGCATTAAACGATTGAAAATTTTCATTTTCGAGATTAGAATTTATAGTAAATTTTTTAAAACTCTCATCCCCTTGAATATCAAAATTCAAAATACCTAAATCCGTTTTATTCAAATTCAGATGATCAATTATTATGGAAGCAGTAGGTTGATAAACGTTTTTGTCTTGTTTATAATTTACTTCTCCATTGATATTACCATTAAAAACAAATTTGTTATTATCCGGTGTAATTTTATTTAAATCAACATTTTTAAAACTCAGTTTCAAATCTTTATAGGAAGTATCTTTCAAATCCCCTTTCAGTGAAATTTCTTGGTTTTCATGAGACAAAATGATATTATCAATATTGAAATTTTTAAAAGCCTTATCAAAAACGATTTGATTGTCAGCAGTTTCTTTAGCATTCAAAAACCATAAATAGTCTTTAAATTTAACTTCTGATTTACTAATACCGACAACATTTTTATTGGCTGCATTTATAGTATGATATAAATTTAAATTATAATAATCTTCCCCTTTTGCTCCTCCTTTAAATTCAGAACGAAAGTATAAAGTATCTTTCATTGTGACATTTATCAAACTAAAGTCACGAATTTTATAGTATTTATTTTTAATACTATCTAATTCTATATAAGCATTGTAAAGAGGGTTTTTATTATCTACAGCTATTCTAATATTATCAAAAGTATTGTTTGAAGCTACAATTTGCGGCGAATTGAAATTAAGCTTAAATTCCTGGTTGTCCGAGTTAATATTTCCTTTAACGATGGTATTGGCACCAATAGAAATATCAGGATAAAAAATTTCAATAATTTTATTATAAATTGTAAAATCAAATTTCAGGAACTGTCCCTTTTTTACCTTATTTGGTTTATAATTTGTGTAAAGACTACCCAACGAATTTGTCACCATATTTTTCAATTGACTAAATTCATATTTACCCACAATCTGACCTTGGATAATATCAGGGGAATTTACAGTTATTGTTCTAACTTTATTTTGATCAAAAACTGAACTTACAGCAAAATCATCAAAACGGTAAATTCCTTTTACATTTTGATATGAGGTCGCGTTAATAAATAAATTTCCTTGTAGATTTTCTATCGTATTCCCAGAAGCTTGAACAACAACATCACCTTTAAATATTGAAACGGAATCTTTTACAAAATTCAATTTATGCAAATCCGCATTTTCAACATTAATATGAAAATCATATCGACTATCTTTTTTACTTAAATCTAATAATCCATCAAATGTCATACTCAAATTAGGATCATTTACAGAAATTTGACCTTTATAATTAGGCATTTTAAATTTACCGTTAACCACAACATTATTATAGGTATAATTGTTATAATCAATTTTAGTAACATCACCTTTTATGGATGTATCCAAATATTTTTCTTTAAAACCTTTCCCATCAACATCTATATTCATGCTGACTTTCCCAAAGTCTTTCTTTTCGAATAAAGTACCAATATCAAAATCTTCTAAAACAACCTTACCCACATATGATGCTTTGTCAATGAAATCTAAGTTTTTCATTTTCAAGTCAGATTGTACTTTCCCTAAAGCGGTAGTCATGGAAAAACTAGCTTCAATTGCAGTAGTTGTAATCTGGGTAATCCCCACTGCGGTAAATTTTCCTAATTTTTTTAATGTAGTTGGTAATTTTTTTCCAAGAATATCCGGAAGTATAACTATCAGATTATCATAACTCGACGAAAGCTTATTGAACTTACCGTACATGTAAAATTTTTGATCTTTTTTAGCAAAAAGATTCTTGAAGTTAACATTTCCTATAATCTGTGTATTCTTAGAATCTATTAAATTAAGATTTGTAATTTTTAAATCATTAAGAGTACCTCTAATAGTCGCATTAGTGTAAAAATGCTGATTTTTACCTAATTCTTTATAAAAAAAGCGAATATCATTTGAAGCTATAGAAGTCGATTTCAGTTTTATATCAAATTGAACTTTATCTGTAAAATTAGAGAAATCCTCAATTTTATAATTTAGAAAAACATCACCCTTCAACTTCGAATCTTTCGTTACTAAATCAAGATTTTCTAATTTTATACTCTTTTTAGAATAACTAAATTTCGAACTTAAATTTTCTACATACAAACCTCGGTGATCCAGAAAGGACATTTTAGTAATAATAGTAGTTACTTCTGGTCCGTATATCTGAAAATTATTTACTGAAGCATTTAGATGAGTAAAATCAACTGATTTTGGAGTTTCCCGGTTTTCATCTGTTAGAATAAAATGCCCATTATAAATATGTAACTTAGTGGATTTAAGCAAAAAATGCTTTTGAGATGGCTTTCCAGTTCCAAAAGCAGCAATGAATATATCTATATTTGACTCTTTTTCATTCTTATATGTTTTTAGATTGAAAACTAATCCGTCTAAACGTAAATCGCCAAAAATCAAGTCACCATCCAATAATTTCTTCCCTTCTAGAATGGTAGTTTTTATTCTATCAGCATAAATAAGAGTATCTTTATGATGATCAATAATTAGTACTTTTTTAAATTTCACACCTCCAAAAGCGGATACTGCAACTCCGTCAATAGAGATATTAATTCCGAAATCTTTATTTATACTTCGAACAAAATATTGAGCAATTTTTGTTTGAACATAAGGTGTCGAAAGGGCTATTCCAAGCACCAATAAAAGTAGGATTAGTCCAAGTAGAGAACGAAATACTATTTTTTTAAATTTTTTGATACTTATATAATGTTTTAATTTTTTATAAAATTTTATTTTGCTTTTAGAAACAACAGCAGCTTTAATAAAAATTCTTTAATTTTGCCTTTTTATGTAAAAAAACATTTTTTACATAGGATTGTCAAATATAATTCAAAATTTGTGCCTTTTTATGCAAAATCCCGAGGTTTTTATTCTTGCTATCGAAAGTTCTTGTGATGATACGGCAGCAGCTGTTTTACAAAAAGACAAAGTATTATCAAACATTGTCGCTAATCAATTGATTCACAATCAATATGGCGGTGTAGTTCCTGAGTTAGCTTCACGTGCGCATCAACAAAATATAGTGCCGGTTATTGACGCAGCACTTAAAAAAGCAAATATACAAAAAGAACAGTTGTCCGCAATTGCTTTTACTCAAGGACCAGGATTAATGGGCTCTCTTTTAGTAGGAAGTTCATTTGCCAAATCATTGGCATTGGCCTTGAAAATCCCTTTAATAGCCGTAAATCATATGCATGCCCATATTTTGGCACATTTTATACATGAAGAAGGATTTGAAAAACCTACCTTTCCCTTTTTGGCCTTGACCATAAGTGGTGGCCATACCCAAATTGTGAAAGTAGATGATTTCTTTGATATGACAATCATAGGAGAAACTACTGATGATGCTGTTGGAGAAGCTTTTGATAAAAGTGCAAAAATACTTGGACTCCCTTATCCCGGTGGGCCTTTGATAGATAAATATGCGCAATTAGGAAATCCTAAAGCTTTTACTTTTACAAAGCCTAAAGTTCCAGGTTTAGATTTTAGTTTCTCAGGTTTAAAGACTGCAATTTTATATTTTATTCAAAAGAAAAAACTAGAGAATCCTAATTTTATTGATGAAAATCTAAATGATATTTGTGCCTCAATTCAATATACAATTATTGAAATTCTGATGGATAAATTAAAATTAGCCGTAAAGGAAACGGGAATAAAGCAAATAGCAATTGGCGGAGGAGTTTCGGCCAATTCAGGAATAAGAAACACTTTGGCGGAAGCCGAAAATAAATACGGCTGGAAAACATTTATTCCTAAATTTGAGTACACCACGGATAATGCTGCAATGATTGGAATTGTAGGTTACCAAAAATTTTTAAATGAAAAATTTGAAGCGTCATCTGTCGTTTCTAAAGCAAGAATACAATTCTAAATTATGCAATTATTTTATAATCCAAATATAAACGAGACTACTGAAACCTTTTCTTTTGACAAAGAAGAAAGTAAACATATAATCAAAGTATTACGCAAAAAAGACAGTGATATTTTATTTGTAACCAATGGTTTAGGATATTTATTCAAAACTGAAATTACCTTAGCATCCGACAATAAATGCACAGTAAAAATTATTTCTTTTGAAAAAACAGCAACTCCTAAATTTCATTTGCATTTAGCGGTAGCTCCAACCAAAATGAATGATCGTTTCGAATGGTTTTTAGAAAAAGCTACCGAAATTGGTATTCATGAAATCACCCCTATTATTTGCGATCGTTCCGAACGAAAAGTAATCAATACCGAAAGATTTGATAAAATTTTATTGACTGCCATGAAGCAATCAAATGTATTATTTCTTCCTAAATTAAATAATGCTATATCGTTCAAAGAATTTTTGAAACAAAAACAAGAAGGATTAAATTTTATAGCCCATTGCGAGGAAACAGATAAAAAAACTTTAAAAACAGCCTTAAAACCGAATGAAAATGTTACAATACTCATAGGTCCAGAAGGAGATTTTACAGAAAAAGAAATCGAATTAGCACTTGATTCAAATTATATTCCGGTTTCTTTAGGAAATACCCGATTAAGAACAGAAACTGCAGCAATTGTTGCATGTCATAGCGTAGTTTTTGTTAATGAAAATTAAGAATTAATGATTCCGAATTTATAGTTATGAAAAAAATATATTATTTATTACTATTAATTTCTGTTACTTCATTTTCACAGGAAATTGCATTATTAAAATATAGTGGCGGTGGTGATTGGTATGCTAATCCGACTTCATTGCCTAATTTGATAAAATATTGCAATGCCAATATCAATACCAAAATAAAATCTAAGCCGGGAACCGTTGAGCCGGGAAGTCCGGATTTACTTTCCTATCCATTCGTACACATGACCGGACATGGAAATGTTGTTTTTAGCGATACTGAAGTCATTAATCTTAGAAATTATTTGCTTGCCGGTGGTTTTCTTCACATTGATGATAATTACGGTATGGATCAATACATTAGAAAAGAAATAAAGAAAATATTTCCAAACAATGATTTGGTCGAAATTCCTGCAAATCATGCTATTTTTCAAAAACCAAATCTTTTCTCTAATGGATTACCAAAAATTCACGAGCATGATGGAAAAAGACCACAAGCTTTTGGAATATTTATAGAAAGTAAATTGGTCCTTCTTTATACTTACGAATGCGATTTAGGCGACGGATGGGAAGACCCTGAAGTGCATAACGATCCCGCAGATGTTCGCGAAAAAGCATTAAAAATGGGCGCTAACATTATGAATTATATCTTTAATAATTAATCTCTACAACTAGAGCATAAAGATATTAATTCGAAAGAAAACATTTCTTGTCATTTTCAGTATACATTCAATATGGGCTCACTTTTTACAATTAGTGAAGCTTTTGGTGTTAAAAAAATCATCTTTTAAGAAAAGAACATCCCCTCTATTCATAAAACTTCTCGAAGTACTGCTCTTTACGCACTATACTCTGTAATTCATGAAACTAATGATTTACAGGAATATTTATCCGCAATAATTAAAAATTATCTCCTTAGAAATTACAGATACAAATAAACCTTTTAAAAGCAGTTTTTTCAAGTTTCATTAAAAATAGACAACGAAATGGATGTGTTTTTAATGAGCTTTTAACAATTTTAAATCAAATTGCACACATCAATATATGTGACGAGAACAGCAGTATCAATGTCGCACAAGTTATCACTATATCGTTATAGTTGTTTTTTTTATTTTTTTTACAAAAATTTGTTTTATCGAATAATTTGTTATAAAATTGCATTATTATTAACCCAAATCAATTTTTTATAACAAAAAACCAGTATTATTATGAAAAAAATTCTTTTAACTGCAACAGCATTTTTGATGCTATTCTCATGTCAAAATGACCAAACAGAATCGACAGTTTCAGCAACAAATGCTATTGCACGCCGCTCATGCGCTTCACAAGATGTATTAGCGGAACAATTAAAAGCTGATCCTACATTGGCTTTAAGAATGAACCAAATTGAAGCTTTTACACAAAAATCAATGTTGACTAACCGTTTAGTAAATGGTAAAGTAGTAATTCCTGTAGTAGTAAATGTATTGTACAGAACTGCAGCTGAAAATATCTCTGATGCACAAATACAATCACAAATTGATGTATTAAACAAAGATTACACTGCTACAAATCCTGATTTCAGCAGTACTCCTGCTGAGTTTGCTGGAGTTGCTGCAAATATTGGTATCACTTTCGAATTAGTGAAAATCAATAGAAAATCGACTACTAAAACTTCATGGGGAACTAGAGATGCCATGAAAAAGACTAAACAAGGAGGATTAGATCCAACTTCACCAAGTACAAACCTTAACTTATGGGCATGTACAATTGGAGGAGGAATCTTAGGATACGCTCAATTTCCTGGTGGTTCATTAGCAACTGATGGGGTTGTAATTGATTCTAATTATTTTGGATTATCAAGCGCTGCTAGCTATCCTTACAATTTAGGAAGAACAGCATCTCACGAAGTTGGTCACTGGATGAACCTTAGACATATTTGGGGTGATGCATCTTGTGGAGACGATTTAGTTTCTGATACTCCAGTTGCTAAAACTTCAAACTTTGGTGTACCAACATACCCATACGTAAGTACTTGTTTACCTGCTCATAATGAAATGACAATGAACTACATGGATTACACTGATGATAGAGGAATGTTCATGTTTACTAATGGTCAAAAAGCGAGAATGACTGCTTTATTCGTTTCTGGCGGAGCTAGAGCAGGTTTCGGAATATAATTTTTTTTTTAGTTTTTTAGATTTTAAAACTCGCTACTTGTTAGCGAGTTTTTTTTTTGAATAGTTCAGAGTAATACCCTTTATACAATCATAATTCTTTAATACTAATAGTCGAGCAACAATTTAAAGCTTCTAAATTTATTTTTAATAAATAATAATCGTAAATTGCTTAATTATTTATTTGATAAACAGCACTTTATAATCTTAAAAAAACTACTATTATGAAAAAAATTATTTTAATTACAACAGCATTTTTGATGTTATTTTCTTGTCAAAATGACCAAACAGAATTAACTTCCCATACAACAAACGCTATTACTCGAAGAACATGTGCTTCACAAGATGTTTTGGCAGAACAATTAAAAGCTGATCCTACATTAGCTTTAAGAATGAACCAAATTGAAGCCTTTACACAAAAAGTAATGTTAACGAACCGTTTAGTAAATGGTAAAGTAGTAATTCCTGTTGTTGTAAATGTATTATATAGAACTGCCGCAGAAAACATCTCTAATGCTCAGATACAATCCCAAATTGATGTATTGAATAAAGATTACACAGCAACCAATTCTGATTTTAAGAGCATTCCTAGCGAGTTTTTAGGTGTAGCTGCAAATATTGGTATCACTTTTGAATTAGTAAATACAATTAGAAAATCTACTACAAAAACATCTTGGGGAACAAGAGATGCAATGAAGAACTCAAAAAAAGGAGGTATTAATCCAACTTCACCATCTACAACATTAAATATATGGGCTTGTACTATAGGAGGTGGAATTTTAGGATATGCACAATTTCCAGGGGGTTCTTTAGCAACTGACGGAGTTGTAATTGATTCTTTCTATTTTGGTTCATCAAGCGCTGCAAGTTATCCTTATAATTTAGGAAGAACCGCATCTCACGAAGTAGGTCACTGGATGAACCTTCGCCACATTTGGGGAGATGCTTCATGTGGAGATGATTTAGTTTCTGACACGCCTGTTCACAAAACCGCAAATTTTGGTGTACCAACATATCCTTACATAAGTACATGTCTACCTACTCATAATGAAATGACTATGAATTATATGGATTATACAGATGATAGAGGAATGTACATGTTCACTAATGGCCAAAAAGCAAGAATGTCTGCTTTATTTGTTTCTGGTGGAGCCAGAGCAGGTTTCGGTATATAATTTTTCGAATTTTAGAATTTAAAACTCGCTACTTGTTAGCGAGTTTTTTTTATCTTTATATCCTAAAAAATATAAATGATTACATCAAAAATTATAGCTAATGGAATTTTAAGAGCAATAACTACTATCGTTTTAGTCGCTTTATCTCTTTATTTTCTATATCAAATTCAATCGGTACTGATTTATCTAATAGTTGCATTAATTCTTACATTAATAGGAAATCCAATTTTAGATTTTTTTAAAAGAAGATTAAAATTCAAACATGTATTTGCTACAATTGCAACATTATTAATTTTTGTCTTTATTATAGTTGGATTTATAATGATGTTTATTCCTTTGATTTCATCACAAGGTCAAAATTTATCGCTTTTAAATACCACAGAAATAGAAAAAAATACGCTTCAATTAATTAACCAAATATCTTCATTTTTGGAAAGTCATAATATTGATTCCACAAAAATGCTAAAGGAATCTAACATCACTTCTAAAATAAACTTTAATTTTATTCCAAATTTTCTAAATGCCGTTTTAGGTACAATTAGTAGTTTTGGAATGGGATTGGCTTCAGTACTTTTCATTACTTTTTTCTTTTTAAAAGACAGATTATTATTTAAAGATGGTGCCAAAAAATTAATTCCTGACAGCCATGAAGATCAAATTTTAAATTCTTTAGATAAAATAAATCACTTATTATCCCGCTATTTTATTGGATTACTACTCCAATTATTTATTGTGTTTATTTTATACTTTATTGTTTTACTCGTTTTTGGTGTGTCAAATGCAATTGTCATCGCCTTTTTATGTGCCGTTTTAAATATTATTCCTTACGTAGGACCATTAATTGCCTCAATTTTAGCTGCAGTTTTGACTATGATTGGTAATTTAGGCAGTGATTTTCAAACACAAATTTTGCCAACAACCATTTATGTTTTGATTGGTTTTTGGATTGTACAAATTATTGATAACAATGTGTCTCAACCTATTATTTTTTCAAAAAGTGTGAGCTCACATCCATTAGAAATATTTCTTGTCATATTAATTGCGGGCTTTCTTTTTGGAATACTAGGAATGATTATAGCGGTTCCATTATTTACCATATTGAAAGTAATTGGTAAAGAATTTTTTCCTGAGAATAAGATTATACAACTATTAACAAAAAATATTTAATCTTGGATTTAAAAATTCTAAATCCCAAAATTCAAGAATTTATAGGGGGAAACATCGGTATTTCTATTTCGAAATTAGCACTTCAAAAAAATCCTTTTCCTGATGTAGATTGGATTTCTATTTTGAACCAAATCGAAGCCAAAACAAAAGCAAAAGATAAACTACCTAATTGGTTTAGCACCAAAAATATTATTTATCCAAGTAAAATCTCAATAGAACAGACTTCATCTGAAAAAACAGCTTCTTATAAAGCTTCAATCATTTCAGGAGAACGTTTAATTGATTTAACTGGAGGTTTTGGTGTGGATGATTACTATTTTGCAAAAAAAATAAAAACTGTCGTTCATTGCGAAATCAACTCAGAACTGTCTGACTTTGTAAACCATAATTTTGAGCAATTAAATGTTTCGAATATCATTTGCTATCGTGGAGATAGTTTCACTACATTAAATACCTTAAATACAAAATGGGATTGGATTTATATTGATCCTTCACGTCGAAATGATGTTAAAGGGAAAGTATTTATGCTTAAAGATTGTTTGCCTAGTGTTCCGGAAAATCTAGATTTTTATTTTAAGAATTCGAATGCCATTTTAATAAAAACTGCTCCGCTGCTTGATATCTCCGCTGGATTATTAGAATTACAAAATGTTAAAACGATTCATATAATAGCGTTAGAAAATGAAGTAAAAGAATTATTATGGGAATTGCACAAAGATTATTCTGGAAATGTAAATATTAAAACAGTTAATCTTTTAAAAGACAAGAACGAAACATTTGACTTTGTTTTGGGAGAACAGACTAAATTAGCTGATTTTAGTTTTCCTCAGAAGTATTTATACGAGCCTAATAGCGCTATAATGAAATCTGGTGGGTTTGATGAAGTAAGTTCATTTTACAACCTAAACAAGCTGCACAAACACTCTCATTTATACACTTCGCTTGACTTAATATCCTTTCCTGGACGAGTTTTTGAAATTCAAAATACATTTGCTTATAGCAAAACGGAAATGAAAACGTATTTAGAAAATACAAAAGCGAATATTACAACCCGAAACTTTCCTGATACTGTTGATACTATTCGAAAAAAATGGAAAATAAAAGATGGTGGAAATGTATATTGTTTTTTTACAACTGATGAAAATAACCATAAAATAGTTTTAATTTGCACCAAAATATCATAGAAATGAAACAAGTAATTACCGCAATACTATTATTCTTAAGCTTTAACATATTTGCTCAAAAAACATGTGAATATAGCGTAAACGTTACTGATTCTTTGGGAACTTATAAATCGACAAAGGAATACATGATTAGTGAGAAAAATTTTGCTGGAAATTCCAGTTATATCTTTTATTCATTGGCATTAACGGATGGTTTACCAACATTGAACGTGCAATTGATTCAAAAGAGTAAAGACTTCATGAAAGCGAATTGCTTTGACAAAAATTCAAAATTGTTTTTGCAGTTAAATAATGGAAAAATAATAACGCTACTACACATCGATCAAGAGAATTGTGGAACTATGATTCGTGATGACAAAGGCTATGACAATAGGGTAATTTCAGGTCAATTTATGTTTATGAAAGATAGTTTTGAAGAATTAAAAAATTCTCCTGTATCAATGATGAGAATTAAATATTTGACAGACACTGAAGATTATATTATTAGAAAAGAATTTAAATCGGAATTAAACAATGAGGTTTATCAACCAGAAACTTACTTTATTAATAACATCCATTGCATAGAATAAGTTAATTACAATCCCATTTAAAATTAGAAACTTTCTCTTTTAAAGCTGATCTTAGGTTATAATGCCACCATTCTGAATCAAAAGAGTTGAAGCCGTTTTTATTCATTATCTTTTTTAATAATTCCCTGTTTGCCCTAACCTCTTCTGATACATTTAGGTAGTTATGACTGGCTTCGATCCCAAAATAATCAAAAGAAGTTCCCATATCCAATTCTTTCCCGTTAGTGTCAACCAGAGTAATATCTACCGCTCCCCCTCTATTATGGATAGAACCTTTAGCAGGATTGGCTACATATTCTGGGTTAGGAACAATTTCCCACATTTTTTTCTGGATATCTAAAGGGCGATAGCAATCAAAAATTTTGATTTTAAAGCCTTTCGTTATGAATTTTTTATTGGCTTCAACAAGTGCATTAACGGTTTTTAATCGTAAAAAACATGCTTCGCAGTCATATACTTTAGCTTTTAAAAAATTATCCGTAGTTGCATACTTCATGTCATACACAAAATCTTGACTATAGTCTTTTAAATTAACGAAGGTAGTATCATTGATAATTGGACCGTTTTTTTCTTCAGCAGCAGAAATAATAGCAGTTTGCGATTTACAGGAAACTATCCAGAAAAGGGAACAAAGAAGTACGAAAGGTTTAAAACTGAAAGTCATCAATGTTATTTTTTTATAAAAATAAGATAATTTAAGGATTTAGAATAGATATAAAAACAAAAAAACCGATACTAATTAAAGTATCGGTTTAAGTGAACCTTATGGTGCAAAATTCGAACCTTTTATTGGAAGATTTAAAGCTTTTATCCGACTGTTTTGAATGACAAACTTGCTATAACTCCCGGCAACCTTTTTGCGGTGATTCACTCCCCAGTTTTTAAGGCTGAATATAATTGGTGTCAGCGTATCTGCATAAGGCTCTAATTCAAAAGATGTTGTAAAAGATATTGATGTTATCATCTTATCCTTACCAACGGCAGTAATCCCAAGTCTGCCTAAAGATTTATTTAGAAGTGTACCTGAAAACATTATCGTTGCGGATACTTCAAATTACTACCCATACCGTGATAGTAAAATTGAAAATTAAAAATGGTAAAGTAGAAAGTGTCTGGGTATCGGAACAGATTGGACGCACGGTAGTCAAAGCATTTAATAATTTATTGACAGAAACTTTGGCCAATGGCAGAAAACAACCTGACGCCTATGATAGAATTGCAATGGCAATAGCTGGTGATAATATTGAAGCAAAAAAAGTTATTTCAAGTTTGATTGATGATGCAGGTTACGATGTTGTTGATTCTGGAAATCTATCAGATTCATGGAGACATCAACCCGGTACTCCTGCCTATTGCACAGAATTAAATGCTGATGAACTAAAACAGGCACTTGCAGACAGTAATAAGGAAAACGCTGCCGAGATCAGAGATTATGTAATCCGTCAATTTATGGGCGCAGATGGTGCACCAACATCGCATCAAGGTGTGATTGATTTCAATCGTTCGCAATTTCTAAAAATCCGAAAACACTTTAAAAATTTATCTCGAAGAAAACAGCAGTAATTACTATTTTTTTGCTGCTGTTTTAAAATTTTAAACAAAAATGAACGTTGTTCAAAAAATATACATATATTTGCAAAAGAATATTATTTTTATGAGTACAGCAGAAAGAAAAGCACGTGAAAAAGAAGCCTTAAAATCTCTCATTTTAAAAGGAGCCAAAAAACTTTTTTTGGAAAGAGGAATTGAGCAAACAACAATTAGAAACATTGCTGATGAAATTGACTATAGCGTGGGAACTGTATATGTCTATTTTAAAGATAAAAATGCAATTTTACATGATTTGCACTCTATTGGATTTCAGGAATTAGGTGGGTATTTTAAAGAATTATTCGCGATTGAGGATCCAATGGAACGTTTAATGAAAATGGGATTCACCTATATAAAGTTTGCTATGGAAAATTCAGAGATGTATGATTTGATGTTCAATGTTAAAGCACCAATGGAATTTCTTGAAAGCTCTGAAAAAGAAGGATGGAATGAAGGTGTTGATACCTTTGGAGCTTTAAAAACTACAGTGGAAAATTGTATGAGCAAAGGGCATTTTAAAGGGCATTTATCAGAACCATTGTCATTTATGATTTGGAGTTTGGTACACGGAATGTGCTGTCTTGAAATACGCCAGAGAACAAAAGGTGTAAAATTTGCTAATCCCGATACAATCCTGTTTGATGGATACAACGAATATTTAAAAATAATAAGAAAACTCTAAAAATTTTTTGATTTTAAAAATGAACAATGTTCAATTAAAAAACAATGTATAATATGATAAAAAAAACACTAACTCTGACACTAGTCTTAATTGGATATCTGGGATATTCACAGAGTAAGCTTGACGGCTATATTGAAGTCGGGCTAAAAAATAACGAAGTAATAAAGCAGCACAATTTTGATATTAACAAAAGTATGTATGCTTTAAAAGAAGCGCGCTCCCTGTTCTACCCTACCGTTTCCTTAAACGGAAGTTATACCAAGGCTGAAGGAGGAAGAACAATTGATATTCCGATTGGTGATATGCTGAATCCGGTATACAATACCCTGAATCAAATTACAAATTCGAATGCTTTTCCGACTCTGGAGAATCAGTCTGTTCTAATTAATCCGGATAATTTCTATGATGCTAAAATTCATACCACGATGCCTTTGCTGAATTTTGAAATTATCTATAACAAGAGAATTAAAAGCCAGCAGACTTCATTACAAAAAATAGAGCTGGAAATATATCAAAGGGAATTGGTCAAGGAAATAAAAACAGCCTACTACAAATACCTCCAATCGGTTGAAGGAATTAAAATTTATGAGAATGCTTTAGCATTGGTTAAGGAAAACCAGCGAGTAAACAAATCCTTATTTAAAAATGAAAAGATAAACCGTACGGCTGTCTTACGAAGTGATAATGAGGTAATACGTATACAGGCAAATCTGGAAACGGCAAAGCAAAACAGTAATAATGCCAGGTCTTATTTTAATTTTTTGCTTAATGAAAAGCTGGATGCTGCAATTGAAGTCGATGAAAATGAAGCGCCACCTATTGACGCTGTTTCAGAGAATACCCAAAACAGGGAAGAATTACAAAAACTTAATCAGGCAAAAGAAATAAACGATAATGTAAGCAAGCTCACCCAGTCGTATTGGTTTCCAAAGGTAAACGGGTTTGCTGATTTTGGAATTCAGGATTTTGATTTTGAAGTAAACAAACAATCACGTTACTATTTTGCAGGAGTTGGTTTGGAATGGAATATTTTTTCAGGCAACAAAAATAAATTCAAACTCAAACAAACAGAAGAAGACAGTAAAAAAATCAGTTCGCAGATCGATAATGCAAAACAGCAGTTATTGCTTCAGTTTCAGGTTTCCCAAAACAATTTGAAATCAGCTTTGGAGCAATTCTACGCTGATAAAAATCAAAAAGAATCAGCCAAAAAATATAATGAGAATATAACCAAATTATACAAAGAAGGTCAGGCGATCTATATTGAACTTCTGGACGCACAAAATCAATGGGTAAGCGCTCAGCTTAATACCAATATTGCCCTTTATAATTCCTGGATCGCTTTTGCAGAATTAGAAAGAGCCAATGCAACTTTTACTTTTAAATAATCCAAAAACAATAATTATGAAATCAAAGATTATTACATCCGTTCGCCTTTCAGGCTCGGGTCACAAACACCTAAAAAATATTTTTACACTTGTGAGTAAAAAAACAATAGTACTATGTCTTCTTGCCCTTCCTCTTTTTTATGCGTGTAAAGAAGAAAAAAAAGAACATACACCATTCGAAACTGCTGATATTATTCCGATTAAAACAGCAACAGTTCAATCTTTGGCACTTGCAAATAATATAAGTGCGTCCGGATTAGTAACAACAGAAAACCAAGCCAATTATGGTTTTAAAATAGGTGGTGTAGTGAGTCGAATTTATGTAGAAGAAGGCCAGTTTTTTAAAAAAGGCCAACTTTTGGCAGCATTAGATGCAACTGAAATTAATGCCGGTTTAAATCAAACGGATTTGAATGTAAAAAAATACGAACGTGATTACAACCGTGCCAACAATTTATACAAAGACAGTGTGTACACCTTAGAACAACTTCAAAACACAAAAACCGGTCTTGACATTGCCAAAAAACAAAAAGATGCCGTTGCTTTTAATGCACGTTACGCTAAAATATATGCTGCTGCCGATGGTTTTGTAGCCAGTAAGATAGCTAACGAAGGTGAAGTCGTTGAATCCGGTTCTTCTATTCTGGCAATAAATGAAACAAATCAAAATAACAATTATTTATTAAAAATCGGTTTAACAGATAAAGAATGGGCATCAACAAAAATTGGTCAGAAAGCAACTGTTACTCTTGATGGTTATCCCGAAGAGCACTTTGATGCTTTTGTTTTTCGAAAGTCACAATCCGCGGATGCGTCAGTAGGTTCTTTTCAGGTAGAATTGAAACTGAATATGAAAAACAGTAAACCGGCAGTTGGTATGTTTGGGAAAGCAGAAATTAAAGCAGAGAATGCAGAAGATTTTATCATCATCCCTTATAATTCACTTATTGAAGCCGATGGTAACAAAGCCTTTGTATTTATAGTAGCCAATAGTAAAGTAAAACGTCAGCCTGTTACGATTAATAAATTTGAAAATAACAAGGTATTCATAAAAGACGGCCTTCAGAAAACAGATCAGATAGTGATATCTAACAGTGCTTATCTAAACGAACAATCGACGATCAAAATCATTAAATAACTAACAGTATGAAGATTACAAACTTTGCCGTCAAAAATTATCAGTTTACACTGATCATATTTCTTCTGGTAGCCGTTGTGGGTTATCTTACCCTGTTTTCGATGCCGAGATCAGAAGACCCTTCCACTCACCCACCCCAGTATCTTATTACGGTTATTTATCCGGGTACCAGTCCAAAAGATATGGAGGAACAAGTCGTAAAACCTATCGAAAATAAAATTTATGGACTTGAAAACATCGATAAAATATTAACTACAGTAGAAGATGGTGTAGCCGCTTTTCAGGTAAAATTTAAATATGGTGTAGACGTCGATAATAAATATCAGGAGATATCTACTGAAATGAATGCGCTGAAAAACAGCGAACTTCCAAAAGACATTTACCAGATTAAAACCGAGAAAATTGCATCTTCAGATGTAAAAATTCTTCAGGTGGCATTAGTATCAGAAAATGCTTCCGACAAAAAATTGCGTGATGAGGCTGACAAGCTGAAGACAAAATTAGAAAAAATCACCAATCTTAAGGATGTAAAATATGCTGGAATTCCTGAGCAGGAAATTCGTATTGATTTGCAATTGGATAAACTGGCACAATTAAAAATTCCGTTAAATCTTGTGATGGGAAGCTTACAAAGTGAAGCAGCCGATATTCCGGGAGGAAGCATCGATCTTGACAGTAAAGTATTTAATGTAAAAACCAGCGGTAAATTTAAGAACGCAGAAGATGTTGCCAATACCGTCATTTATAATGCAAACGGAAAAATAATCTATATGAAAGATGTTGCCGATGTAGGCTACAAATCTCAAACAGTAGATCATATTACCCGTATAAACGGACATCGATGCATTTTGGTTACTGCCGGAATGAAGGACAATGTAAATATTACCGATGTTCAGAAAGAATTTTCACCAATCGTAGAAGAATTCGCGAAAGACTTACCTCAAAACATCAAGCTGGTTAAAAACTTTGACCAGGCTAATATGGTATCACAGCGTTTAGGACATTTGGGCTTTGATTTTGCACTTGCGATCATTTTAGTTATTATTACATTGTTGCCGTTAGGGTCAAGAGCTTCTCTAATCGTGATGATATCGATACCATTATCATTGGCTTTGGGACTGATCGCAATGAATGCTTTAGGGTATTCCTTAAACCAGTTAAGTATTGTTGGATTAGTGGTAGCTTTAGGATTATTGGTGGATGACAGTATTGTGGTGGTAGAAAACATCGAGCGCTGGCTTAGAGAAGGACATTCTAAAATGGATGCCGTTTTAAAAGGTACAAAACAAATAGGAATTGCTGTTGTGGGATGTACGGCAACACTTGTTATTGCCTTTTTACCACTGGTTTTTCTTCCTGATGTTTCGGGTGAATTTATTAGAAGTCTTCCAATGGCGGTTATTACAAGTGTATTGGCTTCTATGATTGTAGCCTTGACATTAGTTCCATTTTTAGGAAGCAGATTTTTAAAAACACACGAACACGGTGAAGGAAACATTTTTCTTCAGTATTTGCAAAAATTCCTTACCCGAAGTTACAGGGACATAATGCCTAAAGCATTAAAATTTCCAAAAACAACTATTGCTATATCAATATTTTTAAGTATTACCGCTTTTGGATTGTTTAAAGCAACCGGATTTAAATTATTCCCAACTTCAGAAAAACCAATGTTTCTAATTAATATAAAAATGCCACTACAGGCCAATATATCAGAGAGTGACAGGGTGACAAAATTGATAGAATCTGAGTTAAAAAACCATAAAGAAATTGTGTTTTATACTGCCAATGTCGGTAAAGGAAATCCGCAAATTTATTACAATGTACATCCTCAAGACAGAAAACCCGACTTTGCTCAGATTTTTGTTCAATTAGAAGACGAAGCAAAACCTACTGAAAAAACTGCTTTGATTGAAAAACTTCGGGAAAAATTTAAAACAATGCCCTATGCCAAAGTTGAAGTAAAAGACTTTGAGCAGGGAACGCCTCTTGAAGCAAATATCGTAGTGAGACTGTTTGGAGAAGACCAGGCTATTTTACGTAAACTATCGGCTCAGGTAGAAAATATTTTACGAAACCAAAAAGGAACAGTTTACATTAATAATGAGTTGAATACGTATAAAACAGATGTTAAAGTAAAAATTAATAAAGAAAAAGCAAGAACACTTGGCGTTTTAACAAGCGAGGCAGATAAAGTAATTCGTCTTGCCGTGGCAGGATTAACCGTTGGAGATTATATAGATGACCGTGGTGATGCACGAAATGTTACACTCACGCTCCCAAGAGATAAATTTTCTAATCTCGATGCACTTAAAAATTTATATGTAAATAATATTCAGGGAACGCCTATTGCACTAAACCAAATTGCAACAATATCTTTTGAAACTTCACCAACAGCAATTAATCATTTCAATAAATCGCGTTTTTCAAAAGTAACGGCATTATCAGGAAAGGGTTATTATGCTAATGATCTGTTGCTAGAGATTATACCTAAATTGGATAAACTAAAAATGCCAAAAGGATATTATTATAAATTGTCCGGAGAAAAAGAATCTGAAGGTGATGCTTTGGGAGGAAATTTTCTAGCGGTAATTATTCTGAGTACGTTCCTTTTCATTGGCGTATTGCTGTTGCAGTTCAAAACATTCAAAGGAATAATAATTGTACTTTCTATTATCCCGTTAGGAGTTTTAGGAGGTGTTGTATTGCTCCTTATTACCGGAAGTCCTATGTCATTGGTCGCTATTATTGGTTTTATTGGTCTTTCCGGAATTCAGGTTAAAAATTCGCTCCTTTTGGTAGATTTTACCAATCAATTACGACTGGAAGGACATTCAATTGATGAAGCGATTGCTATTGCCGGAGAAACCCGTTTCCTTCCAGTAGTATTAACATCCATAACAGCAATCTGTGGACTGATTCCTCTTGCGTTAAATTCAAATCCTTTAATTGCACCATTGGCCATTGTATTAATTGGAGGACTAATAAGTTCTACCATACTATCAAGAATTGTAACACCTGTGATGTATAAATTAATGCCTCCAAGTATCGAAATTAATAATAAAAAACCGCTTAATTAAATTCAAGATGAAAAACATATTAATAACAGGAGCTTCAACCGGCTTTGGACTCCAACTGGCCATTAAACTTCATGAAAAGGGGTTTAATGTTATTGGAACGAGCCGTGAGCCGGAAAAATACAAGAATAAAGTTCCTTTCAAGCTATTACGCCTAGATATTTCCGATGATGATTCTATTAACTCTTTTACTACAGAACTTTTTACTCAAATAGAAAAGCTGGATGTTTTAGTAAATAATGCTGGCTATGCTGTTACAGGGCTTGCTGAAGAAACACCAACAAAAATAGGATTACAACAATTTGAAACTAATTTTTGGGGTACAGTTAAGCTAACTAACGCACTACTCCCAAATATGAGAAATCTAAAACAAGGTAAAATTATTACTGTAGGTTCATTTTTAGGGTTAATTGGGCATCCCAACTATAGTTTCTATTCAGCATCTAAACACGCTTTGGAAGGATATTTCAAATCATTACGATTTGAAGTAAATCAATTCAATATAAAAATTAGTATGGTTGAGCCTATGGTTCACAAAACTAATTTTTTTGATAACGCTGTTGCAACCTATGGCAATATTGAGGATTATGATAAGTTCAGGCAAAAAATCCATTCTTATTACAATAATGAACTCAAAAAGGCGCCAGGACCAAACGCTGTTGCTGATACTATAATTAAAATCATTAATTCAAAAAATCCGGAATTTAGTTATCCGGTTGGAAAAAGTACATCAATGATCCTTACCCTACAGCAATTTTTATACAATGCCTTTGAAAGTATCATTTTAAAAGAAGTTAATAAAGCAATATAAGATGGAAAATAAAAGATTACAATTACTTCAAAGTTTTATTGGCAGGCCATTCTCAGGAAGCCCGTCCCCATTTGCTAGATGGCTCAATGGGACTGTGGTATCTGTAAATGAAAAAGCAGTAGAATTTCAATTTACAGTTAGAAAAGAAATGACAAACCCAGCCGGAACAGTCCACGGAGGTGTTCTATCGAGTATGATTGATGACTGCATCGGCGTTAATTTTATGATACTTGGTTTAGAAAACTTCTATCCAACGATTAATTTAAATGTAGATTTTTTTAACCCTGCTTTTGAAAACCAAACCGTTTTGGTTAAAACAGAATTAATCAAGCTCGGAAAAACGATCATTCATTTCAATGCGGTAGTCATAAATCAAACTAATAATAAACTTGTTGCTAAAGCAGGTTCTAATCTGGCAATTAGTTCAATAAAAATTCCGGATTAAAATTCGATTAAACTTTTAATAGAAAATGTGATTATACTTATAATAGGGCTTAACTTAAGCCTCAGTTTTTATTTGTATATTCTAATACGTATTTGTAATTGATACAGTTTCGTTAAAACGTTTCATTATTACCCACTTTTGTATCATAATGTTTATTAATAATTGACGGAATTTTGTCTCAATAATTAAAACAATAAAATATAGTACAATGAAAAAAACAATTTTTATAACAGGTGCATCCCGAGGATTTGGAAAAATTTGGACTAAAGCTTTTCTCAAACGCGGCGATAATGTTGTAGCAACAGTAAGGAATACAGAATCATTAAAGGATTTGGGGTCAGAATATCCGGAAAATTTATTGGTCTTACAATTAGATGTTACGGATAAAAAAGCATCCTTTGAAGCAATTTCAAAAGCAAAGAGCCATTTTGGCGCAATTGATGTATTGATTAATAATGCCGGATACGGACATTTTGGTGCCATTGAAGAATTGGAAGAACAGGAAATTCGTACACAGTTTGAGACCAATGTACTTGGGTTGATTTGGCTTACACAGGCAGTTATTCCTATCATGCGCGAACAAAAATCGGGTCACATCATCCAGCTTTCAAGTGTTTTGGGCGTTATTGCATTGCCTACTTTAGGGATTTACAGCGCTTCTAAATTTGCTGTTGAAGGTCTAACTGAATCTTTGGCTGCAGAAGTTGCAGGATTCGGAATCAAAGTCACTCTTGTAGAACCAAATGGTTATGAAACCGATTTCAGCGCGTCTTCTGCTGTACAAAGTAAGCCTTTGCCACAGTATGATGCCGTAAGAACAGCGCTTTATGAAGGGAACAAAAAAGAAGATAATGGCGTGCCTGAAGCGACTTCAGAAGCCGTTTTAAAACTGGTAGATGCAGAAAACCCTCCGTTAAGATTACTTTTAGGCAAAGCTGGTGTACAATGGAGTAAATACGCCTATGCCGAACGTTTGAAAACCTGGGAAGAATGGCAGGACGTTTCTGAAGCGGCACATGGAAAATAAAGTTTAAATTTGCAGAATCCGATTCGTCGGGTTCTGCTTTTCTTTTAAAATTAAACAGATGAATCATTTCGATAAAATAAGTAGTTACAATCAGGCTATCGGGCTTAAAGCTCCCGAGCATCCGTTGTTTTATATTGCTCGGGGCAATAAAGAATGTTGTAGTGTTGGCAATGACTCTGAATTTACGGCTGACTTTTATATCATTATTTTCAAAAAGGTCGAATCGGGAAGCATGCAATACGGAAAAACAAAATACGATCATAACCGAGGGAAAATGTCATTCATTAAGCCGAGGCAGATTACAGGATGTAAAAACATTCGTTTAGAAGAAGATTGTTTTACAATTCTTATTCACGAAGATTTTTTATCAGGAACAACTTTGCATAATGAAATCAAGAAATATGCCTATTTTGAATACGAAGTAAATGAAGCGTTGCACCTTTCGCCCAGTGAAGAAGAAACAATTTGGAATCTGGTGTATGCTATGGAAAAAGAATACCACAATAACGTTGATGATTATAGCAAGACCATTATCCTTAGTCATCTTGATACGATGCTTAAATATGCACAGCGCTTTTACAAACGGCAGTTTATCAATCGTGAGGAATTATCCGGGGCAACATTTACAAAGTTTAATGATATTCTTTCTTCGTATTTTGAAAATAGAAAAAATAATGATTTGGGACTCCCTACTGTTAGTTATTTGGCGAAAAAACTGAATATTTCTTCACGTTATTTGAGTGATATGCTAAAACAGGAAACAGGAAAGACTGCCTTGGAGCTTATTCATCTCTATTTGATTTCAGAAGCAAAAAATTTATTGAAAGAGGGAAAAATGAATATTACCGAAATTTCTGTTTCTCTGGGATTTGAAAATCCTACTTATTTTTCCCGTTTGTTTAAAAAAGAAGTTGGAATCACACCCAATATATTCAGAGAGGAAAGTTTGAATTAAGCTGATTAAGTCTAGAGTCTAATCAACCCGGTTTGATGCTTAACAGAGGTGTTATTTCAAGTATGATTGATGTATATCTTTAATCTTAAAAGAATATCCATCCTTATAAAAAATTCAAAAATATTAATTAATATCTTAAATACAAGCAACTTAAAAATATAATATTCTACTCTTATTTGATATCAAATGAAATATTTATTAGGCTATATACTAAAGTTCTGCAACTAGCAAAAAAAACGCTGGGTGTAATTCAAAAACAATTACACCCAACGCGTTAATAGAATCACAAACTATTTTTTTATACTTTTTTTCTCAATTTTCATATAATCACTAATTACCTTTTCAGAAATCTTTGGATTAGCTCCTTCTTGTCCAGCTACTAAAGCACCTATTGCGCAAGCATAATTCAATGATTTTTGAGGTGATTTTCCTCTTAGTAACCTTATTATTAATGAAGCTAAAAAGGAATCCCCGGCACCAACGGTGTCTACAACTTTTATAAAATAACCACTATTATAATAAAATTTATCATTATAGTACAAAACAGCTCCAAATTCCCCCTTGGTAACGCAAACCTGTTTTGTATTTGTCTTTTCTGCAATAAATTTAATGTTTTGTTCAAATGAATTATATGGTGACCCCAATTCGCTGCTTATTTCACGTAACTCTTCATCATTCAACTTAATAAAATCAGCTTTTAACATAAGTTCATTTAAGACATCGGTGGTGTAATAAGGAGCTCTTAGATTTACATCGAAAATTTTATACTTTGCTTTCCCTAAAAGTTTGTTCAAAGTGGTCCGAGTAACCTCATCTCTACATGCTAAGCTTCCAAATACAAAAACATCCGCTTCAGCAGTTACTTTTTCCATCATTTCTGTTTCTATGATCTTGTCCCAAGCTGACGGATATAAAATATCATAGGAGGCATTTCCTTTTTCATTAATCATTACATGAACAGCTCCCGTTTTATATTCTTCTGTAATTTGAATTAAATCGGTGGTAACCTCTTGATCGTTTAAAAAAGATAGTATGTTTTTTCCATTTTCATCATCCCCAACACGACTTATCATAGTCGTTTCTACTCCCATAGAATTCATTCTTAAAGCTACATTCAATGGTGCTCCCCCAATTTTTTTATGCGTAGGAAAAATATCCCATAAAACCTCCCCAAAACAAACCGCACTTAAAGTATATTTTTTTTCCATTTTTTAATAAATTAAATAAATTAAAGGGCAGGAAAACCTGCCCAATAAAACCACAAGCAAAACAAATTATTATTTTGTACCTAAATAGTCAATTGAATTTCTATAGATTCCTTGTATATTAGATGCGTATACATTGGTTCTTCCGTCATTCATGGCCCATTCCATACCGCCTATGCCTATTGCTATAATAGTTCCTGCATAAACTGAATTCGACTTAAACTCAATAATACCCGGGCAACATTCATCACTAACACCGCTCCAAACAGCAAGAACTTTACCACCATAAAGGTTTTCAAATTCTGCAAACTGCCCTTTTTGATGACCTGGTCCTAACAATGGTCCTAAATCCCACAAATTATTATGATCTTCTTTATATCCACCATTAATTACTGGGAAATACCCATTAGAATCAGTAGAAATTACTTGAGTAAAGTTATAAATAGGACTATTTCTTTGATCATTTTGAAAATTAACTCCTCCATCAATACTCCAAGTACCACCATCAACAAAGCCAATACCATTTCCTTTTATTGTTAAAAGACCACTTTTATCACGACCAATAACTTCAGCATAACTAGTTGCCATTCCTCCTAAAAGCATTTTACCTCCTTCTACAAGATACTGAGTTAATACATTCTTTTTATCTAAACTTTCTTGAGGCAAAGCTGATGTTCCCTGAGTATCATAAAAAAAGAAAACAACATTCACTGTTTTCAAAGAATTTATAGTTAAATCAGAGAAAGGAATAAAAACAAATCTACTACCATAAGTATCTTTAGCCCATTGAGCAGCAGCTTTTACATCTTCATCAACAATATTATCAATCGATGTTGCATCACTAACAAAAGCTATTTGATTTGGCAGTACACGTGCATTAATAATATAATGTCTGGTTTTACCCCCTGACATAGCAGTTACTTCAAGAGGGTTCGTCAAATCAACAGTTGTTCCTGATGCAGGATTAATAGTTACACCTTCCGGGCTCTTTATATCTAATACAACTGCAGCTAAATTTGTTTCAGAAGGCAAAACAAAATTAACGACTCCAGACAAATTATCTATCGTAGCACTTGTTTGACCTATTTTAATTGATTCAATTATATTCAAAGTACTTGGCAATTGATCGTCATAATTCAGACGTTCCTCACATGAGTATGTGATTGTTGCCAGTAATAGCAACAATACATACTTAATGTAAAATCCATTTTTTATTTTATTTTTCATTTTTCATTTTTTTATAATTAAGAAATTCTATTTAAAAATTACTAATCATTATTTAGATTATATAAGTGATCCAGAATATTCTTGGTGAAAACTTTTATATTGTTTTGATAATCATTTGTAGTTCCGTTCGAATTCCATTCATAACCTACAATTGTATTTGAAATTGTAAAAATATGTCCTTTGAAATCTGTTGGTATTTGAGAATCAAATGCTGCATTATTAGCCAAGTCAGTTCTTTTAAATTCAACTGCACCATAACCAAAAGCATCACCAATGTGTCTTAATGTTCCATATTTTACTGCCGTTAAAGTCTTTTCAAACTGGGAAGCAGCATCAGAACCACAACAGCTTGGATTAAGAATTCCATCAAAGTGTTGCCACCATATTAATCTAACTTCTCTATTCGCACTATTTTGTAATGGCAAATATTCGTTTCCAGCTCCTCCTTCAAAGGTTAAACCATTAAAAATTTCATCATTACGTCTATTCCCAGAATTATTAGAGTCTCTCATTCCCAATCCCCATATATCATCTGCGGGTTTACCCGTGTCATAACATCCTGTTTCACTTGCACAACCAAATTCAGAGAATACATAATTTCCTGGTGCTCTTGCTGCTCCAAAATTTGCGGGAACTCTCCCTAAAGAAAAGATGAATGGACTAGGGTCTCCTGCAATAAGCATATCTCCGCCCCCTTTTACCCAAGATTTAAGCACCTGAGCTTGTGAACCACCTAGTCTTAAACCAGCAGGCAGCATATTAGAAACATCACTAGAAGTAGCAGAAAAACCTTGATTTTCTTTTGGAGTTAAATAATACAACATGGCAACCTTTACATCTCCAATATTTAGTGCTGAAATATCTGCAATTTTAATGTATTTAAAATCCGCACCATAGGTACTTTGCATCCAAGTTGCAGCAGCTTTTGCATCATCATCGACTAATGAGCTTATATCATCTTCTAACCCCAAAAAGGCATATTTTGTTGCTGCTATTGATTCAACTTTTACATTATAAACCTTTGTAAGGTTTTCTTTGTTCTTAACTGTGTAAGTAACTGAACCATTACTAAAGTTTTGTGTGGCCCCAGAAGAAGGAGTTACTGTTTGTTCTGCAGGTAACGTAATAACAGGTGCTAAATTAGTTAGGTTAGCTCCCGGAGGTAAAATTACCACAATTGAATTTGCAGCATTATCAACAATACCAACTGCTCCATTTACCACAAATGATTCAATTCTAGGCGCTTGTATTTGTGTAACCGTCACCGTATATTGTTTAGCTGTGTATCCATTATTTGATAAAACAGTATATACTTTAGGGGAAGTAAAATTTCTGGCAACTCCAGAAGCAACATCTACAGTTGTTCCTTCAGCAATTACAAATGAAGGTGCTAAATTACTCAAGTCTCCTCCTTGACTACCAATCTCAACTTTAATTGTTTTATTTACTTCATCAATTATACCCAATTTATCCCCAATCGAGAATGATAATATCTTAGGATCACCATAAGCTGCAATACTAGCAGTATAGGTTCTATGAGCTCCATTTGTTGAAACTACCTCAAAGGTTACTGGACCATTACTAAAATCTATTGTAGATCCTGAGGCTGGTGTTACTGAAGCAGATTCTGGAAGTCTAATTTCTGGTTTAACATTTTTCAAATCAGTTCCAGATGGTAATGTCATTGTAATCGTACCAATGGTATGATTAATATCGGCATATTTAGATCCTACTTTAAAAGACTGAACGATAGATTCCGTATAATCAGGAACTTTATCAGAAAAGTTATCATCTTTAGAACATGATAAGAAAGTCAATGCAATTGTGATAAATGCAATCGCTATACTATAAATAGATTGTCGTTGTTTTATTGTTTTCATATTTTTATAAGTTTGGTTTGGTTTAGTCTAATTAGTATCCTGCTCTTTGTTTATATACTCCTGCACTTGCATCAATTTCAATTTGTGGTATAGGCAAATATTGTTCATGAGATTGTAATGAAGCACTTTGTAAATAGGTACGGCGTGTTTTTTCAACTTGAATGTAGTTGTTGACATATTGTTCAGCAATACCCCACCTCACTAAATCATAGAAACCATGTCCTTCGTTAGCTAATTCTAATCTTCTTTCCATTCTAAGTGCTTTTCTAGCTGCATCCTGAGATAATGATAATGGATATAGATTTATCAAATAATTTGCTGCATTTTGAGATGGATTATTAAAATCTTTTACATACGGTGAGTTTTTAGCTCTATTTCTAATTTCATTAATTATGGTAACTCCACCAGAAACATTTGAACCAGATTCAATTAAAGCTTCAGCTTTCCATAACAATAAATCACTGTATTTAATAATAGGAAAGTCTAAATTACCTAGTGCCCAAGGAAACCCTGTAGGATTTGAAGCTAAACCGTTTGAATTTGGAGAAATTACATTTTTCTTAACCAAGAAAGAACCATAAGTTGCTGGATCTCTATTCCAGTCCGGTTGTTGTGGTCTTGCTGCCCAATCTTTCCAAGTAATTCCTGTTCTTCCTATTTCGTGATCTAATCTTGGATCGACTAAGTCTGTTGGAGTTACATTTGCATTATTATAACTGTCAAATAGAGGAAGCCCATCTGCTCCAACTTTAAATGCGTTTACAAGATTTTGAGAAGGTTTATCAAAATCATCTCCATTTAAATATGGGTTTTTAATATCATCTCCAGGACTATCAGGTGCATTTAATAAATTTCCAAAATTGAGATTTCCAAATTGAGAACCATCATTTATAGAATACTGAACTGCAAATATGTTTTCACGATTTCCGTAACCTGGAATCGAATATAATTTTTCGATATCAGTTACTAATCCATAATTTCCAGAATTAATAACATAGTTTGCACTTACAATTGCCTCAGTCCATTTTTTTTGAAAGACTTGCGCTTTACATAAGTAAGCATAAGCAACTACTTTATTTACTCTCCCTAATTCTGTTTGTGTGTCAGGTAATTGGGCAATTGCATCAGTTAAATCACCTTCAACTTTAGACCACATAAAACTAAAGTCAAAAGTATTTGGAATTTTATTAATATCAGCTATTGGAGTATTTTCATCATACCAAACTATAGACCCAAAATTTTTAATTGCTTCAAAATAAAAATGAGCTCTTAAAACTTTTAGTTCTCCTATTCTTGCTTTCTTATTAGGAAATTTAGCTTCATCTATAGTATTAATAGCTCTCAAAGCACTATCAACTCTTTTTATTCCAAAATAAATGGCTCTCCAAACATTGTAAGCATTTTCACTTGAAGGAAATAAATCATGCGTTTCTAATTGATGCATTCCACCACCTGGATTATCACCAGTTCCACCGCCTCCTTTGTAGGAATCTCCACAACGAATATCGCTTGTTGCCCAGTTGGATGGTGCATGGTCAAAAGGCCATAAGTCTCTAAATTCACCTGTATTATAACGATAATCAAGGGCGCTATATGCCGCTATTACTAATTGTTCAGGATCAATATTATCTGCTGATAAAACATAGTTCTCCTTTACATTTAAATCGCTGTCATTTACACAGGAAAGCAACTGTATGCTTATCATTAAAGTAAATACTATTTTAAATTTTGTTTTCATATTTAATATTTTAAAAATTTGCATTTATACCAAAAGTCATCGATTTTGTATGAGGAATTCCATAACCTGCTACACCAATTCCTCCAGCACTTAAACCAGAAACCTCATAGTCAAAGCCAGTAAAAGACGTTAGAGAAAACAAATTTTGACCCACTAGATAAAATCTCATTTTATTCATTCCTAATCTTTTTGATAAAGCTTTATCAAAATTATAACCTAATGTTATATTTTTTAATCTGATATAGGAACCATCTTCAACATAATAACTTGACGGTTGCAACTCATTATTACTATTCAATGTTGACAATGCCGGTACATTTGAATTAGCCTTACTTGGTGTCCAAGCGTCTAGAGTATTTGTATTATGATTAAAACTAAAATAATCAAAATCACCTATTGCACGCTGTGCATTATATAAATCATTTCCTTGTTTCCCGTCAAAAAACAGTGTTATGTCAAATCCTTTATAAGAGGAATATAAGTTTATTCCATATATAAAATCGGGATGTGGATTTCCAATGATTGTTCTGTCAAATTGGTCAATTTTACCATCAAGATTAATATCCCTATATCTAATTCTACCTACTGCTTTTCCAGGTTGATCAGCATGAACGGCAACTTCTTCAGGAGTTCTAAAAAGACCATCAGCAATTAATCCGTAAAAAGAAGCTATTGGCGATCCTTTTTTAGTTATTGACACTCCGTTAAGTAAAAAATTTGACTCTGTATCTAAACTTTCTACGTTATTTTTATAGGTTGAGAAATTCAAATCAACCCCATATTTAAAATCATTTGCAGGATTACTTTTGTAGCTCAGCACAGCTTCAAAACCTTTATTACTAACCGAACCTGCATTAATTAATGGAGGCTGGCTTTCTCCGTTAACAGATAAAGCTATTGGTCTTAAAATTAAATCATTGGTTGTTTTTATATAGAAATCCGATTGTAACGAGATTCTTTCATTAAAAAATCCTAAATCAAATCCTACGTTGTATTGTTCTGTTGACTCCCATTTAAGATCGGGATTAGCTTGACGAGATTGCAATACACCACCTGAAGTACCTATACCTGTTCCATCTATGTTGTAATCTGAAAACTCTACTACATTACCAACGGTATTATTTACATAACTAGAAAGATAGGAATAATCTGCTATTTGATCATTACCATTTATACCCCAAGACGCTCTAAGTTTAAAATTAGAAACGTACTTACTATCCATTAAAAATTTCTCGTTTTTTGCATTCCAAGCCAAAGAGGCTGATGGGAAAATTCCATATTTATTATTTTCTCCAAAACGTGATGATCCGTCTCTTCTTACAGTACCCGATACAATATATCGATCATCAAAAACATATTTAAGAGACCCAAATTGTGAAATCTTAAATGTTTCGACCTTCCCTACTAATGTTTTATATTGTGCATTATCATTAATCACATAACCTGCAGGGTCAGTAATATTTACCCCATTAATTTGGTTATTATGAAAGTTTTCTTCTCTTGCTGAATTTTCTATACCAGCCAATATTGATAATCGATGTTTTCCAAAACTTTTATCATATTTTAAAGTATTAGTAAAAATGGTAGCCAAATAATCATTATCCACGTCATCAGTAGTAATTTTCTGAAATACGGAAGGGATTGTCCCATTTGTAGAAAAAGCTTCAGTTGCAGTGTTAAATTTATAAGTTCCTTTATCAAAATTTAAGGTCGTATTAAAAACCAAACCATCAATAATTTTAAAATCTAAATAGGCATTTCCTAAAAACCTTTGATTCTTTTGCTTATTATTTCTATTACTCCATAAATTAGCTACAGAGTTTGGTTTGTCTTGCATACCTCCAGTTATAATAGTGGCATAATCTCCCAGATTAGAATATACCGGGAGCATTGGATTTTGAAGAATGGCATTTTCAAACTCGTTTGCTTTTATCTCATTATACTTAGAGTACAAGAAATTTTCACCAATGGTCAATCTATCCTTAAATAATTTATACGAAGCATTTATTCTAGAATTAAATCGGTCATAACCGGTATATCTCTGTATACCTTTATCTTCCGAATAACTCAATTGGGTATATAAACTTAAGTTTTCAGTTCCTTTTCTGTAACCAAAATCGGTGTTGTTTGAAAATGTATCGTTTGTAATTTCCTTTACCCAATTAGTATTAGCTGCTGTTTGCAAGCCATTTGGATCTAAATATTGAGGGATGGTAAAACCAGAACCATTATTAATTAAAACCGGATGTGTAGGTATTGCAATTCCAGCACCTTGTTGTGCTTGGTATTCCACATTCGCCCATTGTTGTGAATTAAGTAAGCTAATTTTATCTCTTAACATATTCACTGTTGTTTCAGATTTAAAACTAAATTCAGAAACTCCTTTTTTGCCTTTCTTGGTAGTAACTACAATTACTCCATTTGCAGCTGAAGTTCCATAGATCGCTGCTGAGGCTCCATCTTTTAATACCTGAATTGATTCAATTTCTTCAGGATTTAATGAGGATGAACTTGTGGTTTGAACCCCATCGATTACCCATAGCGGAGCTGACCCACTTGTCACTGTGGTTAATCCTCTAATAATAATTTGAGAATCATTTCCTCCTGGCGTACCCCCAGAATTGATTTGTAAACCAGCAACTCTACCTTGCAAAGCTGTTAAAATATTAGGGGAAGCCTCTTGAGAAATATCCGAAATTTTAACAACCGAAATAGCACCTGCTATATCTGATTTTTTTTCTTTTGTATACCCAACAACAATAACTTCGCTAAGACTATTAAGACTAGATTTTAATTTGATGCTGTATGTGTTTTTTGAAGTTATCTTTAATTTAGCATCTACATAACCAATATAAGAAACCATCAAATTAGCCCCTTCATTAGCAGAAATTTTAAAATTACCATCAAAATCTGAAGTGGTTCCATTTTTAGAGCCCTCTACAAGAATACTAGCCCCTGCTAAAGGCTGTCCGTCGTCTGATAAAACAGATCCGTTAATTTGTCTTTCTTGCCCTGAAGCAATAAACACTAAGAAAAACAAACATATTGACAATATGTTTTTCTTATTTTTAAAATACTTAATTTTCATACATCTATAATTTTGGTTATTAGTTAATTTGTTTTTTTTAATTATTATTCTTTTTTTGCATAATCTATTATCTAAAATTTCAGTTGGTTTATCAATACATTTTTAAGTTCAAAATCAGAATTTGCTTTAGCAATTGAAAAAGAATCCATTGGTTTATCTGAAAAATAAATTTCAGTCATCACCGTTTTTCCATTATCATAAAACACTTCAATTGAAGTCTTATCGATAAGCACTCTCACTTCGATTGAATTAAAGTCTGATGTAATTGGAGCCTTTGAAATTTTGTTTGCAAATTCATTCGAAAAAGAGGTTTGGCTTACATTTTTTCTGTCAATGTAAAAACACTTCTCTTTTTTATTGATTCCAAAATGAATGGCATTATTTTCTTTATTTGAGAGGATAAAATCATAGTTGTCATCCTTTAAACCATTCATAGTAAAATGAATGTCTAATCTTGACATATCTACAGTAGATTTGTCAACAATTACAGTTGTTTTATCAATGACAAGAAGATCCTTTTTAATAGTCTTTGAAATATATTTATCCAATTCTTTTACTGGCAGGGAAACTATTCGATAATGACCATCGGTGTTTATAAGTTTTAATTCTCTTGGAACGGTCATGGCACTTCTCCAATTTCGTGTAGGTACTTTATTGGCATATTCCCAATTCGACATCCAACCTATAAACAATTTACGTCCATCAGAATCCGGAATATTAGACCAAGTGACTCCTGCATAATTATCCTTACCATAATCAACCCATACTGCTCCAAAATTGTTTAAATCTTGAGTAAATGAATCGTCTACTGTGAACCTTTTTCCATCAAAATTCCCAACAAAATATTGTGTTGCCGATCCTCCATTTGGTCCACCAGGATTAATACTTTGTAAAAGCACCCATTTCACTTCGGTTGAGCCATCAACTTTAATAGGAAAAAAATCTGGACATTCCCAAGGGGCACCGTGCGCGCCAAGATTCTTGCCAAAGGCAGAAGCCAATTCCCAATCAATTAAATTTGAAGAACGATATATTTTAGTTTCCACATCGGCAGCCAGTACCATTATCCATTGATTATGAATCGCGTCCCAAGTCATTTTTGGGTCTCTAAAATCTTTAATATTAGGATTTTTAATTACTGGATTATTCTTGTATTTTGTCCAAGTCATTCCTTCATCTAAAGAATAAGCTATAGCCTGTGATTGAAAATCTTTTGCTCCTGCTTTTGCTTTTACAGCATCATGATAAGTAAACATTGCTACAATTGGTGGATTTTTCAAACTCCCAAATCCAGACGTATTATTCACATCAACAACTGAGCTACCTGAAAATATATATCCCATCTCATCTGGATAAAGAGCAATTTTTTCTTCCTTCCAAGTTATCATGTCTTTACTTGTGGCATGTCCCCAATGCATTGGTCCCCAAACATTATCATTTGGATAATGCTGAAAACATAAATGATACACCCCTTTGTAAAAAAACATTCCGTTTGGATCATTCATCCATCCCGTTTTTGGTGTAAAATGAAAATTGGGTCTGTATAATTCTTCGTTGGTTAACACTTTTTCATTACTTGTTTTAGTAGAACTACAACTATTCATTGCAATCAGTATCAGGATAAAAAATAATCTTTTTAAAATTCCATTGTTTACTATATTCATCATAATTATTATTTAATCCATTAATCCTTTACTTACCTCTTCCAAAGAAATTCCTTTGGTTTCCGGCATCATAAAAAGGACAAATAGCAATTGAAAAACCATCATAAAAGCAAAAAAGGCAAATACATTCCCAACACCAAAACTTGTAAAAAAGATTGGAACCATAGAAGGGATAATAGCTGCTAAAACCCAATGGACAGAACTACCAAAAGACTGTCCGGAAGCTCTCAAATGATTGGGAAATATTTCAGAAATAAATACCCAAATAACAGCCCCTTGTCCAATTGCGTGAGATGCAATAAAAACAAATAGAAATGTAGGAACTGCCATTCCTGTCCAGTTTAAGTAAAAAGAAGTTGCCACCATTGAAAGTGAGAAAATATAACCAATAGATCCGAAAATCATTAATTTACGTCTTCCCAATCTATCTATAAGATAAACACCAATTAGTGTAAAAATCAAATTTATAAAACCAATACCTATGCTACTTAACAATGCTGTTTTTGCACCTAATCCTGCTTCTTCAAATATTCTTGGAGCATAATATAGAAACGCATTAATTCCTGATAATTGATTAAATGCAGCAATCAAGAAAACCAAGATTAATTGAAAGCGGTATTTTTTCATAAAAATATTTTCGTTTAAAGGAGTACTATTACTATTTTTACTTAAATCATCCAAAATACCTTGAACATCTTCTTTTGATCCAATTTTTTCGAAAATAAGTTTTGCTTCATCAATTCTAGTTTTTGAATACAACCATCTTGGACTTTCTGGTATACTAAATGCCATAAAAGAATAAATCAAAGACGGAAAAACTTGAACACCAAGCATCCATCGCCAAGCGTTTATACCAATATCACTTAATAGATAATTTGATAAAAAGGCACAAAGAATCCCTAAGACAATATTAAATTGATACAATCCCACTAAACGCCCACGATCCTTGGCGGGTGATATTTCAGATATATAAGCGGGTGCAGCAATTGTTGAAGCTCCAATACCTAAACCCCCAAGAAATCTAAAAAAGGCAAAAACAAACGGATCGTTTGAAAGCGCTGAACCAGCAGCAGAAATAGAAAATAAAATCCCTATAATTAATAACGTATTTTTTCTACCTAGCTTATTTGTTGGTATTCCCCCAAAAATAGCACCTATAACTGTACCCCAAAGTGCCATTGCCATCACTACAGAACCGTGAAAAACATCACTTGAATTCCATAACAGCTGTAATGTTTTGTCTGCACCTGAAATCACTACTGTATCAAAGCCAAATAGAAATCCTGCGAAAGACGCAATGATTGACCATCTCAAAATTTTATTATTCATAAATCCTGTTTTTAATTATTATCAAACTTATTATTAAACAGTAAGATAACGTTTTCGTAATGTATCCATTTACTTCAAATTTGTTACACAAATTATAACTATTTGATTTTCAATAAATTAAAACAAACACAATACATGATTCTATAATATTGTAACATGGAATTATGATTTTGAAACAAAAAATAAATTAAAAAAAAAGTTTTAAATAATTTAAGTACCTTGAAATTACATATAGTGTTTTTTTATTTTAAATTATTTACACTTATATCAATAGCAACACACTAAAAAAATAGTGATCGTTTAAATTTTGGGGATTACCACTCTAAAAAAATAATTTATCTATAGTACTAAAACAGCCTAATTTTAGAATTAACTAATACAAAACCTTTAGAATAACAGAGGGCATTGAAAAAGTCCTCCTAGAAAAAATTGAGACAAAATCTTGATGAAAAAACGGAATAAACGCTCTGAGAATCGCTTAATTAAGTTTGAAAATATAGCAAAGAGAAGGACTTAAACTGATTTAAAGTTTAAGCCCTTTTATTTATTAGGTAGTTTTTCAGTACTCTCGAATAGCATAGTGCAACTTTATATTAGTAGTTCAAAATAGGAAGAAGGTAAATAATTTCACTTTATAAGGATTTGCAATTTTCATAAGAGAATTTAATAATCTTTACTAATGCTTTAACGCAGAAGTTCACCATAGCTATATAGTACGGAATGAAATGCAAAAAAAAACAGGTAGAATTAAAAAAAATAGATTATACAATAATATTTAAAATATCATTATATAATCTATTCAATATGAGAGATGGTATTCACCACCATAGAAGAATATTTCAATTGGTCATTTATCCAATTTTTTCTAATGTAGAATGCAGTTTTAGTCTAAAAATTTTAGTTTCATTTAGTTAATAATTGCTGCGACGGTACTTAATTTATAAATGAAAAAAGACAAGCAATAATAAATACTAATTTTAATTTCTCATCATTATTCTACGATTATTTTAGCATCAAATAATTCATTTTTCAATAGACCTTTAATTATATAAACACCTCTAATAGCTTTATTTCCATTATCCATAATACCATCCCAATGAATTATTAGATCATTGGCATCTACTATTTTTTCAATCTTTTTAACAGGAAATCCTGTTATATCAAAAATATAAGCATAAACAGGAGTCGCCTCAGTTATAGCATTAAATTTAATATTGAAATTTTCACTTGATGGATTCGGAAAAACAACCGGATGCATTATTTCTTTTTTCACTTCAATACGCTTTGATGTAGATGCAGTTCCACCTCCTTGAATATTATATATTTTTAAGTCTGTTGCTGTTGCTGTACCGCCCTGAGCATATAAATCAATTAAATTATTCCCGGTTGAAGGAAAAGATCGTGTTGCAAAAGCTAATTCTTCATTAACAAAAACCTCTATTACTGACGCATCGACAAAAATTCTCCAATTAATATTTCCTGTCGGTAATACATAATTAGTAGATTGATTAGATAGTGGAACCCCTGTAAGAATTGAAGATTTACTTCTATCTACAACAAAACTACTTGTAGTATAATCATAATAAATTAATGTTTGTTCACCTGTTGCGGTATTTTTATTTAGAGAAAAACCAACTTTTGTAGTAGTTCCTGGATTAATAGTAGCAACGATTTCATATTGAGATCCAGTTGAATTATTTAATACATTTGAGCTATTTTGGTCAAAAACTACATTGGTGAAATTTTTAGAAGCTCCTCTAAGGCTCAATACATTTGGATGTGGAACTTGTTTTATTTTACCATTAACAAGTGTCCAAACTCTAGGTAAACTAAATACGTGCGCCCAGCCTTGCTCTTTTTGTTTTGCAGAAGTAACGCCATCCGGAATAATTCCTATTGCCGTTAAATTACCATTTGCATCAGGATGAATAGAAGGTGATAATAATTGATTGATTACATCTAATCGTTCAGGAACGGGATTATCCCTAACGAATTGTGATCCATTAAAATTCCCAGTCCAATACAACGCATTTGCATTAGGAAGCTTATTGATTAGTACAATTGATTTCGTACCAAAATTATAATAAATGGGCATTTCCCAAAAATCCCCGGTTCCATCTACAGAAGGATTTCCCTCTAACATTGTACCTTGAAGAGACCATTGTTTGAAATCTGAAGAAGTAGATTTATACAAATACAATGCTCCTCTTGGGGTTCCACTTCTTAAACCGGTCCCAATCATCATATACCATTCTGAATTGTGTTCAAATACAAAAGGATCTCTAAAATCAGCGTTTGCAGAAGAAGTTGGTGCATTTGGTATAATCGCAGAAGTATTTTTTGTCCAAGTATCGTAAGGAGCAGTTGAAGTCGCAAGTCCTATTGCAGCTTTAGCTTTATTTACACCAGTATAAAAAATAAAGGGCTGACCATTACTTATTATGGCATGTCCTGACCAAATTCCAACTTCGTCAAATCCAGGTTGAGGCCATAAAATTTGTGTTTTTTCTTCCCAGTTTATTAAATCACTACTAACATAATGTCCCCAATTTATATGCTCTAAATAGGGGCCATTGAAATTTCTTTGACTGAATATATGGTATTTATTATCAATATATAGCAATCCGTGCGATTCGTTAGTCCAACCCGCAGATGGAAGTAAATGGTATTTTGGTCGATGAATATCATTAGCAAATCGAATTGCAGTCGGGATTTTAAGATCCGGATCTGATGGCGCAAATTTATTGTACTGAGTTAGTATCTCGGCAGCTGTTAGGTCTTTATTCCAAAGTGCTACTTGATCTATTGCCCCAGTTAAACCATTAGTATCAAATCCAGCGATTGTTTTAGACTTTGATTCTTTTCCAATATAAATAGTGGCATTATTATCCCATAAAAGTGTCCCAATATCAAACGTAACACTTTTAATTTGAACACCATTCAAATACAATGAAGCCGTTCCGCTTGAAGCATTTATATTTAATGTAATATAACTCCACTTTTTTAGCGCTACTTCTTGATCAGATAAAATTTGAATCACATTTGTCCCAACTTTAAATTGTCCAATAACTCTTCCGTGCTGATTGATCCCTAAGGCAACGCCAGAACTATTGGATGTGTTTACATTTGAAAAAATAGCAGCGTTTGTATTTTCGGTAATTGGATCTAAATCTTTCCTTTGAACAGGAAAAGCGGATGGAGCAATCCAACCAGAGACACACACTTTTGCAGTAGGATAAGTTACACTTGCATTTCCGGTAGCCCAACCATAAAACCCATTAACTCTTAATGAATTTCCTTCAACGCCCACAATTCGTTCAGATGAACCAGAAGGTCCATTTATATTAAAACTGGCATTCGTTTTAGTTTCTACTAGTGTTTGCCCAGAAGTTTCATTAAAATTAAATTTCAAAAGCTCGGCAGCCACATTAGGGTTTGGATTCGGATTTGGGTTCGGACTTGGACTTGGATCATTTTTGGATTTACATCCAATAAGTATAAGTCCTGACAGGATAATTGTTATGCACTTTTTCATTTTATAATATTTTTTTATAAAATTACAAGGATACTCTAATGAACTAATTAAGTATTGTTACACATACCAAGTAATTTAAAAAAAAAGCTTAACTCCAATAAAATAAGGAGTTAAGAAAAAAGAATACTGCAAAATCAATATAAAAAGACGTTAAAAATCATTATATCTATAAAAATGTTACATTGTTTTAGCACAATTAATTATTTCTAAAGTCTTTTGGGGGTATCCCGTACTTAGTTTTAAAAGTAGTTGAGAAATAATTAGGAGAGGCAAAACCGCAAGAATAGGCAATCTCAGAGATGTTCATTGTTGTAGTCATTAATAGCTCTTTTGCTTTCTCCAATCTAAAATTATTAATATAATCTCCAACGCCTATACCTAAAACTGCTTTTACTTTTCTATAGAGTTGCACTCGTGAAATATTTAATTTACTGGCAAGATTTTCAACAGAAAAAGAGGAGTCATCAATATTTTTTTCTAAAATCAAATTAATCTTATTCAAAAATTCTCTTTCAATTAAGTTGAGCCCATCAGTCTCAATTTTATTTATATTATTTGTATAATAATAACGTAACTTTTCTCTGTTAAACAGTAATCCTTTTATAGATTGCTTTAAGACTTTTAGATTAAAAGGTTTTGTTAAAAACAAATCTGCTCCAACTTCTAATGATTTTATATAAGTATTATTATCATCCATTGCTGTTAAAATGATTACAGGAATATGAGAAGTAATCATATTCATTTTTAAAGCTTCACAAATTTCAAAACCATTCTTCTCCGGTAAATTTAAATCACAAACAACAATATCTGGCATTAACTCCAAGGCCATTTCTATTGCTTTGGTTCCGTTGCACCTGCTAACAATGTAATCTTCTTTTAATTTTGAAGCAATAAAATCCAGTAAATCAGCATTATCCTCAATAATTAAAAGAGAAGGTTTGTTTTCTGTAATTAGGGATTCCGTACTAGGTGTTAATTCAGTTTCCAAATACTCATATCCATTTTCACTATCTGAAAAATAAGTACTTTCATTAATAATTTTTGATTTATCGATATGGTCTTTTCCTAATTTTAGATAAACTGAAAATTCGGCTCCATTAATTGACTTTACTTCTATTAGACCTTCATGTAAATCAACAAAGTTTTTAGATAAATTCAATCCAATACCTGATCCGTTTCTATAGTTATTAGAACCTTGGAAAAAAGGACTGAAAATTTGATTTATTTCCTTTTCAGGAATACCAATACCAGAATCTTTAAAATTAATTTTAACAAGTCCTTTGTCTTTTTCTTGGCTTATTTTAATTTCAATTTTACCTCCATCAGGAGTGAATTTAAAACAATTAGATAACAGATTATAGTAAACCTTGTCCATTAAATTTGGATCAAAATAAACTTCTAAACCCTCATTATCCGTTTCAATTGTATAATTTATTTTTCTTTTTTTAGCCTCTCTTTTAAATTCCTTAAACATATTAGCCGAAAATTTCCAAAGATTATTTTTGGATAGTTTCAGAGTGAATTTTTTATCCTCAACCATTCTAAAATCCAACAATTGATTAATCAATCGAAGTAATCTTAAAGAATTATTATACATTATGTCTAAATCTTTTTTAACAGCATTACTTTTATTTTGAAATTCATCATGTAAAGATTCAACTGAACTTAATATTAGGGTTAAAGGGGTTTTAAATTCATGAGATATACCGGTAAAAAAATTAATTTTGGATTCATTACTTTCTTTAAGTTTCTCTACAAATTTTTCAATTTCATTCCTTTGATGAATGATTTTTGTATTTGTTACCTCTAATAACTTTTTTTTCTTTTTTATAGAAAATACGGAATAAATACTAAAAAGGCCTAAACAGAAAATTACTACCAGAAGAAAGGTCAGCAATTTAATTAAATTATATAATGTTAGGTATTTCTTTTCCTGTTCTTTAATTACATTCTGCTGTGTTTCAATATTAGATTGTTGTTGCGTCACTTTATCAAATTGATTGCTCATTATATCAGCATTTAAGGAGTCTATCAAAATGGTGTTAAGTATATTATTCTTAGAGACTATTTCTTTATTGGCAAGTTTAATAGCAAGCTTTATCGCTTCGCTACCACCAGTTGGATATAAGATCGTTGCAGTTAACTTACCATCTTTAACAGCTTGTATTCCTCCATTTGGATCATTCAATCCATCTATTCCAATAAATTTTATATTTTTTTCTCTACCTTTTCGTTTTGCTACTTCCCATGCTTGGAGTGCAATAATGTCATTAAAAGCAAAGACATAATCTATTTTTGGCATACTGTCCAGGACTTTACTAAAATTATTATTTAGTGATGCCAAATCCGGAGCAGTTATACTTATCTTTTTAATGTTTGGGTATTTATCGATAATTTGTTTAAATCCTAAACTTCTCTCAACGCCAGGTGAAATATCAGTCGTTGCCTTAATTTCAAGAATATTGGCATGAGCCTTAGACATAGAAACAATATATTTTCCTGCAATATGCCCTACTTCAACATTATCAGCCCCTAAAAATGCCTTATAATTCGATGTATTCACTTTTCTATCAACAATAATTACAGGTATTCCTTTTTTATTCGCTTTCTCGATTACTGGCACTATAGAATCTGAACCATATGGAGCTACTATTAATACATCCACTTGGTTTTCAATCATTTTTTCAATATCGGTAACCTGCTTTTTTGTACTGCCATTCGCATTGTAAACAGTTAAGTCTATCTCTGGATGAAGCGAAGCTTCGACCTTCATTGTATTATCCATAGATTTTCTCCAGCTATCATCTTCAGAGATACTTTGTGAAAATCCAATTGAAATCCTTTTTTGATTATCATCATTTGTATTACAGGAAAACAGTGTAATTAGTACCAATAATATATATATTCTTCTTGACATAAAATTTGTGACATTTATACGATAGACATTGAGGCCTTATTGAATTCAATTTCGCTAAGAAAATTTACTTTTATTTAGTAAAAATATTTTAAAGATTTTTACTAAATAAAAGTAGTTAGCAATATTGACTAATTATTTAAATAGGGTAATTGAATAAGTTAAAGCGAAAGTTTAACAAAAGTAATTATTTTTATAATAAATTAAGAATCTTATATTTTTTTCTTTAATTGTTATGAAGAAAAACATTTATTTCTGAATTAACTAAATGCTCTATTAAGAAATTCAAAATATTATCAATAAGATTTTAAAACAGGAAGATTTGTAATTGTAAAGATGTAATAAGCAATTGGAAATACTATTTCATAACTGATTTATAACTTTTATTTGTAACAATAATTGCCTATTAACTCGGCAATGACTCCATATATTAAGATTATTTATTACGGTATTGATTTGGTGTCATCCCCACATACTTTCGGAAAAGACGAACAAAGTAGTTCGGTGTTTCAAACTTTAATTGATTGCTGATCTCCGCAACTGATAAGCTGGTATAATTTAACAAGTTTTTTGCTTCCTGAATAACCCTGTTAAGTATAAACGATTTGGACGTAGACCCCAAATACTCTTTCGTCATCCTGTTTAAATAATTGACTGTTATGAAAAGTTTGTCAGCATAGAACTGAACATCATGTGATTGTAAATAATGTTCATCTAACAGCTTTACGAAGGCCTGGATATGTCTGTTAGCCTGTTCTTCTTTCGTGAACGTGTTAATGGTCTTAACCGGTATGATCTCTCCCCTTTCAAGCAGTGCCAAGATCAGATAGACCAATGCCCGGAGAATATGTTCACTACTGCTAACGCCCAGTTGGATTTCATTGTTTATTTGCTCCAGATACGCTACAACGTTTTTAAAGAGTTTTTTGTTGAGCCGTATCAACGGAGAAGTACGGCCATGTTTCAGATACTTGAATTTGTTTAAAAACTGTTTATCGTTGAAGAATGAGAACAAAAATTCTTCTTCAAATAGCAACACATAGCCTTGCATTGCGGTTTGTTTTGGCCAGCTCCAGATCTCACCAGGAATAGAACAAATCACATCCCCTGACCCAACATGCAATTCCGTTTGATTAATAAATACGTTTTCATTTCCATTGGTTATAAAAGTCATGTCATAAAAAGTAAGCCTATGAGTGGGTTCTTTTTCTATGTATTTATTGATTTCAGAAATTGGAACAATATCTATCAGTAAAGTTTTCCCATATTTTTCATTGCTAAAATGATACTGAACTATTGATTTCATGACGTTTAATATAAATATTTTTTGGCAATGGTCATTTATAATTTATGACAGGTGTGAGCTGTGTTACAATGATAATAAATCGATGAGCAAAATCCTAACCGACCAAAATATTAGCACCAATAGTGACATTTTTGGTACCATTTGTCTATCAGATACTATGTTGATTGCCTATATCTTTGTCAGCATCTAATTAAATATTTGACCTTTACTGGTCTAAACTCACTTAGATTAGTACTATTAAAAAAAATTATAAAACAGCAGCATTATGAAGTATTTTATCGAAATGTTTTCACCTAAACAAGCTTGGCTCGACCTGAGCAAAGAAGAGAAATCCGCTTACCTTACTCATGTGAATGAATCTTCGCAAGGACTGATGGACCAGGGGGTAGCGATAGTCAGTATGAACGAAAATGACAAGGACACCATTCAGCGTGTTGATTATAATTTCTTTGTCATCTGGACAATTCCAACTGATGAGCTTGCAAATGCAGTTCAAAAGCTGATTGTAAGTGAAGGATGGTTTAATTACTTTGACCAGTTAAATCTGAAAGGCGATTCTACGGATATTTTTGAAAAACTCATCAATATTTAACTTCGGAATTTTTTGGACGATTTATTTTTGTTGCGTCACTTGTTTTCAGTGGATAGTACAACGTTTGCTCTTCTAAAAAAGCAGCTCACTTACGGTGGGCTTTTGAATACGATACTATGAAATTTGGACTCTTTTGGATATAACTGATATTGCATTGCTGTAAATTAGGTGTAACAGAATTTATAAAGATATCATTTTATTTATTTTTCTTCGGAATACCTTCTGCAACAAGTTTATAAGATTTCATAACAAGATCTTTGATCAATTCATGAGAGACATCCCCGTTTAAATCAACACTTATCCAGTGTTTTGGGCTCAAGTTAAAAGGTTTGTCGATCCCCTTGTGTTCCCTAAGCTCATCAATGAACTCGGGATCACATTTTAAATGTACAACGATCAAATTTATCAAGGTCGAACAAGCAGAACATCTTTTTACCAACATAAAATACAAGGATAGATCGTGAATTCTTAAAAAATCCCTCGAACGGCATTCCTTCCCGAGTATTCGGGAAGGACAAACAAAAATCTCTGAACTCTTCTACATTCATATAACAAATTATATTTCAATATCTTCAAGCAAATGCTAAACTTTTAAAGAGAAGTTTTACTATTAGAATAAGAGTTTTGAGATTACTTGAAATTTGCATTTTCATTATTTACCATGGTAATACCTCGCCAGACTGAGAAAAAGTACCCGATGGTCCATTTTCATCCAGCAGGGCTAAAGCTATACCTGTTTTCGCACCTTCTTCAGCTGTAAGTGGAGCTTGATCTGAGCCTATAGATGTTTGAACCCAACCAGGATTTGCTGCGTTTACTTTTATTTTTGTTTCGCGAAGTGCGTGGGCAAGAAAAACGGTGAACTGGTTTAAGGCTGTTTTTGATGCACTGTAAGCATACGGTTTTAAAGCGTACAGCCAATGAGCTTCATCCAAATGAACGCCAAAAGAACCGGAAACGCTGCTGATGTTTACAATACGTCCACACTCACTTTTTTTGATTGCCGGCAATAAAGCCTGGGTCAACTCAACGGTTCCAAAATAATTAATATCAAAAGTATCACGAAGTGTTTGTAATGTTACAATTTCCACATTATTTCCGAACCACGCATCATCTAAAAATACGGCTGCGTTGTTTACCAAAATGTCCAATACGCCATACTCGCTTTCAATGTAGCTTGCAACGTTGGCTATATCTTCTGAATTACTAATGTCCAGTTTTATATAGGTAACATCTAACGACAAACCTCGTAAAACTTCTTCTGCCTTTTTACCATCAGTTTCATTTCTTGCTCCTAATAATACCTTAATGTTTTGTTGTGCAAGTTGTTTAACTGTTTCAAAACCAATGCCTTTATTGCCACCGGTCACTAATGCTATCTTTGTCATATTTATAATTTTTTAATTACAGCACAAAGGTAGAACTGATGCCATAACCACTGTTAGCGCAAATAAAACCAATCCTTACTAAAATCAAACTTTTGCCTCAGATCTTAAAAAGACCAAACTATTCCCTATGTAATTTTCTGTAATCTGTAGGAGAACCGTTCGTATGCTTTTTAAAAAATAAGTTGAAATGTGAAGGTTCCTCGAAACCGAGTGCAAAGGAGATTTCCGCAATGTGCCAATTGGTTAATTTTAATAAGATCTTAGCCTCTTGGACAAGTCTTGCTGCGATGATCTCACTTACGGTTCTTCCTTTAGCTAATTTCACCTGGCGGTTCAAATAATTGGGATGGAGCGACAGACTGTCTGCGAAATCTTTTGAAGTTTTAAATTTGATCGCATTCTGAGGAGATTCTATGGGAAACTGCGATTCCAGTAATCTTATAAAGGAACAGGCGATGACCTCTGTCGTATTATTTGTTTTTACGAATGAGTTAACCGGAGCGAGTTTTTGTGCGTTAAAAATGATTTCAAGTAGATAAGTGCGTTGCAGATTATTTTTAAAGACGCTATTGCCTTGTGTTTCATCAAAAACTTTACTGTAGATATCAATAAAATCTTTCGTTTGATCATCTGTTAGCGAATAGATATTCTGCCTTCCTGGTTTATAGATCGGAAATTCAAGTAAACGATAACCACTGTTAGATTTAGTAATAAACTCTTCTTTAAAGACACAACTGATACCGGCGTATCCCAAACCAGTAGCGTGCACCCCAAAAGGGATTTTGGTGGTGGTAAAAAGTAATGAGTTACCCGAAACATCAATATTTCTATCTTCAAATTCAAGCCTATATTCCCCTTGTAATAAAGTGGCCGTATAAAATACCTTCCTATTATATTCAAATGAAAAAAGCGGATTATCGGCTATACTCAGATCCAGTATATGAAAAGTTTCGACATCATTTTGAATGGTGTATGATTTTTCAGGGTCGATAGAAGATGTTGTATCAGATATTCTCATACACAAAAGTAGGTATTTTTTTTATTAGAAGTTAGTGGTCCTTCAGACTCAAACAAACGATTTAATAACATTCCAATTGAAGTCATTGCTATAATATAGGGATTGCCAAATCCTTTCAAATAAAATTAATTGAAATATAATATACATTATAGATACAAAAATTGAATATTTTATGGGTACAGATGAGTTTAAATGAGAAAGAAATAATTCTAAAATTATTTTAACTTATGATAACTATTTTAGTGATCAATATATTACCAATACTAATTTTTTAAACACCAGAACCATTGAGCAAATTTCAAATAGTAAACCCAGAGTTTTCTCAGATAGAAAAGTCTCCGTCAATCAGGTAATGAAAATATTAAAAAAGAATGGTATAGAGACAAGCGTAGCACAGGTAAATGAGATACTTGATTTCCTGTATACATTTACTAAAGTATATTCGAATCGAGATGTTCAAATATATCTGAGTTGATAGCACCCCGCAAGGGGATATCGAACATAAAATCATTGTTTTATTATCTATTCTGGCATTTTTTTTAAACATTTTTTACGAATCAAAAAATATCGAACCAGTAAAAATTCCAAAAACACCTACATAACCAATTACTAATCAACACATTGAAGTAAATAAAAAAAGGGACAATCAAATTTGATCATCCCCTTAAGTGAAGGCAGAAGGATTCGAACCTTCGACCGCCTGCTTAGAAGGCAGGTGCTCTATCCAGCTGAGCTATGCCTCCATTGCTCATGTAAAAAAATCTAGTCGGGGTGGCAGGATTCGAACCTGCGGCCTCCTGCTCCCAAAGCAGGCGCGATAACCGAGCTACGCTACACCCCGAAGTGCAAAAAAATTAAGCGGAGGGACAGGGACTCGAACCCTGGCACCGATTACTCGATGACAGTTTAGCAAACTGCTCCATTACCACTCTGGCACCCCTCCAAGCTCAAAGAAACGTGTCCTGTTTTGCGGTTGCAAATTTAAGACATCTTTAGACTTCTCACAACTATTTGAGGTCTTTTTTTCAATATTTTTTATCCTTTTTACAAAAACAGTTCACAATCAAACATATAGAATGAAAATGTTTTTAAAAAAAGATAATGGTATAATCAAAATTTGAAATTGTTTAAAAAAGATTAAATTTGCTTCATAAACCAACATTTTATAAGTTATGAACAAAAGAGTTGTTATCGTTTCTGCCGTTAGGACACCTATCGGAAGTTTTATGGGGGGATTATCTACAGTTACTGCTCCAAGATTAGGCGCAGTCGCTATTAAAGGTGCTTTGGAAAAAATAAATTTAGATCCAAATTTAGTAGATGAAGTATTTATGGGCAATGTCGTTCAGGCTGGCGTAGGTCAGGCTCCTGCTCGTCAGGCAGCATTATTTGCTGGCTTACCAAATACCGTTGCTTGCACCACAGTAAATAAAGTTTGTGCTTCTGGAATGAAAGCTGTCATGTTGGGTGCGCAAGCAATTCAATGTGGGGATGCCGAAATTGTAGTAGCCGGAGGAATGGAGAATATGAGTTTAATTCCACATTACATGCATTTGAGAAATGGAACTAAATTTGGTCCTGCAACCATGATTGATGGAATGCAGAAAGATGGACTGACTGATGCTTACGATAACAGCGCTATGGGAGTGTGTGCTGACTTATGTGCTTCAGAATATGGTTTTACTCGAGAAGAACAAGATAACTTCGCAATTCAATCGTATGAGCGCAGTGCGAAAGCATGGGATTCTGGGAAATTTAACAATGAAGTTGTCCCTGTTGCGGTTCCACAAAGAAAAGGCGATCCTATTATAGTTTCTAAAGACGAAGAATACACTAATGTAAAATTAGATAAAATACCATCATTAAACCCTGTTTTTACTAAAGACGGAACAGTTACCGCAGCTAACGCATCAACAATAAATGATGGCGCAGCAGCAGTAATATTAATGAGTGAAGAAAAAGCAATCGCTTTAGGTCTAAAACCTTTAGCTTACATTAATGGTTACGCTGATGCAGCACAAGAACCTAAATGGTTCACAACTACCCCATCTAAAGCAATTCCTAAAGCTTTAGAGAAAGCAGGAATAGCAATTGGCGATGTTGATTATTTTGAATTCAATGAAGCTTTTGCAGTTGTAGGTTTAGCTAATTCTAAAATTCTTGGATTAAATGACAACAAAGTAAACATAAACGGTGGCGCTGTTTCTCTAGGACATCCATTAGGTTGCTCAGGAGTAAGAATCATTGTTACATTAATAAATGTTTTAGAACAAAATAACGGTAAAATTGGTGCTGCTGCAATTTGTAATGGCGGCGGTGGTGCTTCAGCAATTGTTATTGAAAGAGCCTAAAATAATTATAAATTATGGGTTATGAGTTTTGAAACTTATAACCCATAATTATTAACTCATAAATTGACCTAAATGTTCGGAATTTGTAATCTAGCTATAATCCCACTTCGCTTTGAACCAAATGACAGAAGCGAAATCGTTTCTCAAGTTTTGTTTGGCGAACATTTTGAAATTTTAGAACAATTAAAACAATGGTCCCGAATCAAAATGCAATATGATGATTATGAAGGCTGGGTAGATTCTAAACAATACCAACTAATTTCCGAATCTAGTTTTAATCAATTGTCTAAAGACGCAATCATTTTGAATGCTGATTTAATAGAATACATTACCGCGCCAAATAATATATTAATCCCAATTCCGCTAGGTTCATCAGTATCTTTTTTAAATTACAATGAAATCAACACTTCAAGTTTTGACTTTGAAGGAACTAAAATTAGCGGCATCAAGCCCAAAGAAGGTTTGATTAATACTGCCTTTTTATATCTAAATGCTCCTTATTTATGGGGTGGAAAAACACCATTTGGTATTGATTGTTCCGGTTTTACACAAATGGTTTACAAACTTAACGGATATAAACTATTACGTGACGCTTCACAACAAGCAAGACAAGGAGAAGCATTGAGTTTTATAGAAGAAAGCGAACCTGGTGATTTAGCTTTCTTTGATAACGATGAGGGCAATATTATTCATGTGGGCATCATCATGGAAGACAATTACATTATTCATGCAAGCGGAAAAATACGAATTGACAGGTTAGATCATTTAGGAATCTATAATCCCGAAACAAATAAACACACTCATAAACTTAGAGTAATCAAAAAAATAATCTAAAAAAAACCTATCAAGAATTTCATTCGAGATAGGTTTTTTTTTAATCTATTTAAAAAAGTATTACATCTTTGCTTTCAATGCTTTTTTCTTTTCTGTCATTTCTAATGCTCCATAAACCCCTAATAAAGTTGCTTTAACTTCTGCATTTTTAGGATCTAATTCGCTAGCTTTTTCTAAAAATGGTAAAGCATCTGTAAATACAGCTTCTCTTTGCTTTTTAAGAACTAAATAACGTTTATTGTCTTTTTCTGAATTTCCTAATTTGCTCATCTCATCAAAAAGCTTTTTGTCAGCATCTAGTTTCATGATAGCTAAATTAAGATACGCATTTACATAATCCGGTTTTATTTCAATCGCTCTTTTATAGTATTTCTCAGCTTCAACTGTATTTTTAGCATTTGCGCTAATTACACCTAAATTAAAAACCAAATCAGCATCATTAGGATTTTTTTCTAATACTTCTGAAATTAATTTTTTATAAGTATCAAAATCTTTAGTTTCTAAATACAAGTTAGCTTCAGTCAAAATCAACGAAGTATCTTCAGGATTAGCAACTCTTGCCTCAGCAATTGCTTTTTTAGCTTCTTCCGTTTTACCTTTTTCTACTAAAATCAAAGCCATATTTTTATATATCTCTCCTCTTTTAGAAGGAATTACCTCTGTTCTTGGCTTGTCATGAGTCCCTAGTTTCACCATTCTGTCTCTTTCTTGAGCAGTTGCAAAAACATCCTCTTCGCTAGTTAGTTTATTCACTGCAAAATAACTTGTTCCTTTTCCTGAATAGTTTAAGTTTTTCAATTCATCATACAACTTAAGTGCAGGATCATATTCTTTAGCATTAACATAAGTAGAAGCTGCATAATACAAATTAATGGTGTCCTTTTTATCTAACAAATAAGCATCATATAATTTTTTAGCACTGGTTGAATGCTTATCAATTTTAGAATCTGCAATTGCACTATTAATTAATTTAAATTTTATCTGTGTAATTGACGTAGCTGCTTGAGTAGAATATTTAACTTTTCCGGAAGCTTGTTCAACAGCAATCAAATCTTGATATGCTTTTGCAGCAAGAGAAAGATTTGTATCTACATCAACATTCTTATTTGCTAAGTCTAATAAAGCATTTCCTTTAACAAAGAAAAATTGTGCTTTTTCAGCATCAGGAGCTGTTGCAGAAGCAGTTTCTGCAGCTTGCAAAATAGTTACGGCTTCTTGAGAATTTCCGCCTTTCAATGCTTTTTCAGCTGCTTTAATTTGATCTTTTTGAGCAAAAGTAGCTACTGATATCAATAATGCTGATGCAAGTATTACATATTTACTTTTCATAATATTCTTGGTTTTTGTTTAATAATTATTCTTTTTTATATTTTTATTTTTAAGCTTCATCATCAGAATCTTCGTCTTCGGCATCTTCTTCAGACTCTTCGTCTTCTTCAGAATCATCCTCATCATCGTCTTCCTCTGTTCCTTCGTCTTCAAGTACTTCTAAAACTGGCTTAACTCTTTCAATAGCCTCCGTTTCGATTACATTACCTTCTTCGTCAACAACAACTTCAGCCACATCATCTTTCATTACTTTTGTAACAGCAGCAATTGAATCGTTTCCTTTAATGTTAATCAACTTCACTCCTTGCGTAGCACGTCCCATAACTCTTAAATCTTCGACAGCCATTCTGATAGTTAATCCAGATTTGTTGATAATCATTAAATCATCAGCATCTGTAACTGCATTGATTGAAATCAGTTTACCTGTTTTTTCGGTAATATTTAAGGTTTTAACTCCTTTACCACCACGGTTTGTAATTCTGTATTCGTCAAGACTTGAACGTTTTCCGTATCCGTTTTCAGCAACAACTAAAATTTCGCTGCTCATATCATTTACAGTAACCATGCCAATAACTTCATCTGTATCATCTTTAAGGGTAATTCCACGAACTCCAGAAGCTGTTCTTCCCATTGGACGGGTTTTAGTCTCTTCAAAACGAACTAATTTACCAGATTTCACAGCCAAAATAATTTGACTTTCTCCATTAGTTAATTTTGCTTCTAATAATTCATCGCCTTCCTTAATAGTAATTGCAGCAACTCCATTTACCCTTGGTTTAGAATATTTCTCTAAAGACGTTTTCTTAACCTGACCTTTTTTAGTCACCATAATAAGGTTATGGCTGTTGATATACTCTTTATCTTTTAAATCTTGGGTACAGATAAATGCTTTTACTTTATCGTCGCTTTCAATATTTACCAAGTTTTGGATAGCTCTACCTTTAGCAGTTTTACTTCCTTCGGGTATTTCATAAACACGCATCCAGAAACATTTTCCTTTTTGGGTAAAGAACATCATATATTGGTGATTCGTTGCCACAAACATATGCTCTAAGAAATCTTGATCCCTAGTACCAGCACTTTTTTGACCAACTCCTCCTCTATTCTGAGTTTTGTATTCCGTAAGATTGGTACGTTTAATATAACCTGCATGAGAAATTGTAATAACCACATTTTCATCAGCAATTAAATCCTCAATACTTACATCTCCACCAGAATATTCAATTATAGAACGACGCTCATCTCCATATTTATCACGGATTTCAGTTAGTTCTTCTTTAATCAAAGCAATTCTCAAGTTTACATCCGCTAATAAAGCTTTCAAATGCTCGATTAACTTCATGATTTCTTCGTATTCAGTTCTTAACTTATCTTGTTCCAGACCTGTTAATTGACGCAAACGCATTTCAACAATTGCACGAGATTGAATATCTGATAAATTGAATCTTTCGATTAATTTTTCTCTTGCTTCTTCGGTACTTTTTGAAGCCTTGATTAAAGCAATTACTTCATCAATATTATCCGAAGCGATAATCAAACCTTCTAATATATGCGCTCTTGCTTCCGCTTTTTTCAATTCAAATTGCGTTCTACGAGTCACCACATCATGACGGTGTTCGATAAAATAATGAATCAAATCTTTCAGATTCAACATTTGCGGACGCCCTTTTACAATTGCAATATTGTTTACACTGAAAGAAGATTGTAATTGCGTAAACTTATAAAGTGTGTTTAAAACCACATTTGGTGTAGCATCACGTTTTAAAATATAAACGATACGCATCCCGTTTCTATCCGATTCATCTCGGATATTTGCAATTCCATCAATTTTTTTATCATTAACCAAATCAGCCGTACGCTTGATCATATCAGCTTTATTGACTTGATAAGGAATTTCGGTAACGATAATACATTCTCTTCCATCCACTTCTTCAAAACCTACTTTAGCACGCATTACAATACGCCCTCTACCGGTTTTAAATGCTTCACGAACTCCTTCATACCCATATATTATACCTCCAGTAGGAAAATCTGGGGCTTTGATATGTGTCATCAACTCGTCAACTTCAATATCATTATTATCCATGTAAGCCAATGTACCATTGATTACCTCGGTCAAGTTGTGAGGTGGCATATTGGTAGCCATACCTACTGCGATTCCTGTTGCCCCATTAATTAATAAGGTAGGAACACGAGTTGGCATAACTGTTGGCTCTTCTAGTGTATCATCAAAATTTAATTTAAAATCAACCGTTTCTTTATCGATATCCGCCAAAATTTCTTCCGAAATCTTACGCATTCTAGCCTCCGTATAACGCATCGCTGCTGGACTATCACCATCCACAGAACCAAAGTTACCCTGACCGTCAATCAATAAATAACGCATACTCCATTCTTGTGCCATACGAACCATGGCATCATAAACAGAGGTATCTCCATGTGGGTGATACTTTCCAAGAACCTCTCCGACAATTCTTGCGGACTTTTTATGGGCAGATCTGGAGTTAACCCCTAAATCATGCATTCCAAATAATACTCTTCGATGTACTGGTTTCAAGCCATCTCTAACATCTGGAAGCGCTCTGGATACAATTACAGACATCGAATAATCGATGTAAGCAGTTTTCATTTCATCTTCAATGTTAATAGGAATTAACTTTTCTCCTTCAGACATAAGTTGTTATATTAAAAAATTATATTAGTTTCAAAACGTGCCAATATACGGCTTTTTGAAATTTTTGAACCTATTTTAACCTACTTATTTCAATGATTTATTAACAAATTAATCTTCACTTTTAGTTGATAAATTAAGGGAAATTTAACTTTAATATTATTATTATTTTTGTCAATTAGCTGACAGTAGTAGTTAAGGGAATGATTTTTGTTTTTCAATTACTAATTCACTAAATTTACGATATCAATTATATATTATGGATGATAATTTTTCACCAAGAGTAAAAGATGTTATTACCTACAGCAAAGAAGAAGCTTTGCGATTGGGTCATGACTTCATAGGAACTGAACACTTGATGCTGGGTATTTTAAGAGATGGAAATGGAAAAGCAATTCAAATACTGAATAACCTATCTGTCGACTTAGATCATTTACGCAGAAAAGTAGAAATCCTAAGCCCCGCAAGTCCAAGCGTAGACGTTAATGTTGAAAAGAAAAACTTACACTTGACACGTCAGGCAGAACGAGCGTTGAAAACCACTTTTCTTGAAGCAAAAGTATTTCATAGTTCGTCCATTAGTACAGCACATTTATTGTTATGTATTTTAAGAAATGAAAACGATCCAACAACCAAGCTACTAAATAAACTTAAAATTGATTATGATGTAGCTAAAGAACAATATTTAAATATGACTCCAAGCGAAGAAGAATTTTTAGAAAACTTGCCAAAAAACGAATCATATAATGACGATTCAGGACAAGATGACAGTCTTAAGGAAGGAACTTTTAACAATCCAGCCAACAAATCAAATAAAAAGTCTAAAACTCCTGTTTTGGATAATTTTGGTAGAGATTTGACTGAAATGGCCGAAGAAGGGAAGTTAGATCCTGTTGTAGGACGTGAAAAAGAAATCGAACGTGTTTCTCAAATTTTGAGCCGTCGTAAAAAGAATAATCCACTACTTATAGGGGAACCTGGTGTAGGAAAATCAGCTATTGCCGAAGGATTAGCTTTGCGAATTATTCAAAAGAAAGTATCACGAATCCTTTTCAACAAACGCGTTGTAACATTAGATTTGGCAAGCCTTGTCGCAGGGACAAAATACCGTGGGCAGTTTGAAGAACGAATGAAAGCTGTTATGAACGAATTAGAAAAGAATGATGATATTATTCTTTTTATAGATGAAATTCATACAATTGTTGGAGCTGGTGGCGCAACAGGTTCTTTAGACGCATCTAACATGTTCAAACCTGCATTAGCAAGAGGAGAAATTCAATGTATTGGAGCAACAACTCTAGACGAATACCGTCAATATATTGAGAAAGATGGCGCATTAGAAAGACGTTTTCAAAAGATAATTGTGGAACCAACATCTGTTGCGGAAACTATTACTATTTTGAATAATATAAAAAATAAATACGAAGACCATCACAACGTTACTTATACACAAGAAGCAATTGAAGCTTGTGTGAAATTAACGGACAGATACATGTCAGAACGCTTCTTACCAGACAAAGCTATTGATGCATTAGACGAAGCCGGTTCAAGAGTTCACATTACCAACATTGAAGTTCCAAAACAGATTTTAGACTTGGAACGTCAATTAGAAGATGTTCGCGAACTGAAAAATGTGGTTGTCAAAAAACAAAAATACGAAGAAGCCGCTAAGCTTCGTGACGACGAAAAAAAGATCGAAAAAGATTTAGCAATTGCTCAGGAACAATGGGAAGAAGATGCTAAAAATAATAGAATTGAAGTTACCGAAGACAATGTTGCCGATGTAGTTTCTATGATGACTGGAATTCCAGTAAATCGTATTGCTCAAACTGAAAGCAACAAACTAGCTAAACTACCAGAACTTATTGAAGGAAAAGTTATTGGACAAAAAGAAGCTGTAATGAAAATTGCTCGTTCGATCCAAAGAAATCGTGCCGGATTGAAAGATCCAAACCGACCAATTGGTTCGTTTATCTTCTTAGGACAAACTGGTGTTGGTAAAACACAATTGGCAAAAGTATTGGCAAAAGAATTATTCGATTCAGAAGATGCATTGATTCGCATTGACATGAGTGAATACATGGAGAAATTTGCAATCTCTCGTTTAGTTGGCGCACCTCCGGGATACGTAGGTTACGAAGAAGGTGGACAATTAACAGAGAAAGTAAGAAGAAAACCATATTGTGTTGTCTTATTAGATGAGATAGAAAAAGCACATCCTGATGTTTTCAATATGTTATTGCAAGTTCTTGATGATGGTTATTTAACAGATAGTTTAGGTCGAAAAATCGACTTCAAAAACACTATAATTATTATGACTTCCAATGTTGGAGCCAGACAATTAAAAGATTTTGGTCAAGGAGTTGGTTTTGGTACCGCCGCTAAAGTTGCCCAAGCCGATGATAATTCAAAAAGTATCATTGAAAATGCATTGAAAAAAACTTTTGCACCGGAATTCCTTAATAGAATTGATGACGTAATTGTGTTCAACGCTTTAGAAAAACATGATATTGATTTGATTATCGAAATCGAATTAAAAAAATTATATGCTCGTGTTGCGGAATTAGGGTATCAATTAAACCTTTCTGATAAAGCAAAAGCTTTTATCGCTGAGAAAGGATTTGACAGACAATTTGGCGCAAGACCATTGAAAAGAGCTATCCAGAAATATGTTGAAGATGCACTTGCTGAAGAAATTATCACTTCAAAAATTGCCTCCGGAGATGAAATTTACATGGATATTGAAGACGGAGCCCAAGAATTAACTGTACAAGTTCATAAAGCTGGCGAACCAACGAATCCATAAATTCTTTTAAAATTACACGAAATAAACCCGTTACGTTTTTATAACATAACGGGTTTATTCTTTATACAAATTGAACATTTTTTGAAAACAAATATTTACATTTGATTTCTAAAAAAAGGTTTAAATAAAATCAATTTATGTCTCAAAATAAAGTTATCCTGGGTAGCGAAGAATGGTGTTCATTTCCTGAATTGGGAATTCCAACGATTAAAGCACGTGTTGATTCAGGCGCTAAAACATCTGCTTTACACGCTATAAACATTGCTCCTTTTATCAAAAATGAAGCAAACTGGGTAAAGTTTGATATCAATCCGATTCAAAATAATCTAAAAACGGTAATTCATTGTGAAGCACCTTTAGTTGATAAACGTTTTGTAAAAAGCTCCAGTGGCTTTAGAGAACAACGCTATGTTATTCAAAGTAATCTGAAAATTGGTGATTCAATATGGCCAATAGAAATGACATTGACTAATCGAGATTCCATGGGTTTTAGAATGCTTTTAGGTCGTGAGGCCATGAGTGGAAGAGTTCTTGTAGACCCAGAACAAAAATATCTTTTAGGACAACCTACCTCAGATAGCTTGAAAGAACTGTATAAAAATTCTGAAAAAGCCAGTTCAGGTCTGCGCATTGGCCTTTTAGCCAGTAATCCAGAATTATACAGCAACAAACGTATTATGGAAGCAGGTGAAATGCGCGGCCATGAAATGCATTTTTTGAATATCAAAGAATGTTACATGAAACTGGATGCAAAAACACCTGAAATTCATTACCGTGGAGGAAAAATATTAAATCAATTTGATGCTGTTATTCCCAGAATCAGACCAAGTATAACCTTCTACGGTTGTGCTTTAACGAGACAGTTTGAAGCATTAAAAGTATTTTGCCTAAATTCTTCAAACGCGATTACACAATCGCGCGATAAGCTGTATTCCTTACAATTACTTTTAAATCATGGTGTAGAAATTCCTACTACCGGATTTGCAAATTCACCTTTGGATACGGATGATTTAATAAAAATGGTTGGAGGCTCTCCTTTAATTGTTAAATTACTCGAAGGAACACAAGGGAAAGGCGTTGTATTAGCCGAAACCAAAAAAGCAGCCGAAAGCGTTATTAATGCATTCAAAAGCTTAAATGCCAATATATTAGTTCAAGAATTTATCAAGGAAGCCAACGGTAAAGATATTCGTTGTTTTGTAATTGACGGAAAAGTAGTAGCCGCCATTCAACGGGAAGCAATGCCAGGCGAATTTAGAGCTAACATCCATCTTGGAGGAACAGCTTCAGTCATAAAAGTGACAGCTGAAGAAAAACGAATAGCCATAAAAGCTGCAAAAGCGATGGATTTGAAAGTAGCTGGTGTGGATATTATTCGTTCTTCAAAAGGACCATTATTATTAGAAGTAAATTCTTCCCCAGGATTAGAAGGAATCGAAGGTGCTACCAATAAAGACATTGCAGGCGAAATGATAAAAGCCATTGAGAAAAATTTTAAGCAAAAATAACAATCTGTAGTTATCCAAAAATCTCAATTAGTCAATCAACCTTTAAACTTAAAAAGCATGAATCCATATCTTGATATCATCATTCGCAGTGCCGCCGTTTATTTTTTTATGGTTGTAGCTTTAAGGCTTTTTGGTAAGAAAGAATTATCGCAACTCAATACTGCAGACGTTATTTTAATATTATTAATCAGTAACTCTGTTCAAAACGCAATGGTCGGAAGCAACACCTCTCTTTATGGCGGAATGGCTGCAGCAACAGTACTTTTTACTATTAATTTTATCTTGAAAAAATTGATGTATAAGTACCAGAAGTTTAGTGATTTTATGCAAGAAAAACCAGAAATATTAATTCATGATGGAAATCTGGATTTTAAAGCATTAAGCAAATTAAACATTTCTTCTGATGAATTAAAAGAAGCGATGCGCGAACATGGAATCGAGTATTTTAAAGACGTAAAACTCGCTATGCTTGAGATTGATGGAAATATCAGTATTATTTCTGATTTAGAAAATCTTCGCCAAACCCATTATAAACGAAGACGTATTCATAAAAATTTAGCTGGAATAAACTAGCTACAAACGAACTCAAAAATACTTTTACACGAGTATTTCTGTAATCCTGAAATAACTATGCTGGATTCATTCAAAACATATTTTCAATCCAAAACCAATCTAACGGACGAACAATTCCTTTCGATTACGAGTACATTACAATCCAAAAAAGTAGAAAAAGGTACTATCCTACTCCATCAGGGCGACATTTGCCACCATTCCTTTTTTGTATCAAAGGGATTATTGCGTTCTTATACCATTGACGAAACTGGAAAGGAGCACATTATTCAATTTGCACCGGAGAATTGGATCATTTCAGACAGAAGCAGTTCTTATTTCAACGAACCTTCCGAATTGTTTATTGATGCCATTGAAGATACGGAAATTGTTTTTATCGATAAAAATTTCATTGATGCAGCAGCCGAAATTAGTATTGCTTTTCGACAACAGGACAATATTGCTTTGCACAATCATATTCGTCAACTTCAAAAACGAGTAAATCTCTTACTGGGAGCAACAGCAGAACAACGTTATTTGGATTTTATAACTATTTATCCGAGTCTTACTTTGCGTATTCCACAATGGATGATTGCTTCTTATTTAGGCATCACACCAGAAACATTAAGCAGGGTTCGCAAGGAATTAGCCAAAAGAAACTTCAAACCGTATTAATTCATACAAATTCATTTCTTATCCTACATCAATGCATCTGGTTTTAATCTATAGTAAATTTGTACTATAATTTAAATCAGACATAGAAATGAAAACAAAAAATATTGAATTAGTATTAGCTCCACCTACACCTCACATGGTTGGTGACGGATTTAGAGTACATAATTTTATTCCGAGTGGTCATAATTTAGACATGAAAAGAATGAGTCCGTTTATTATGATGGATTATAATTCTAAATTTTACTTCCCGCCAACAGATCAACCCAGAGGCGTTAGCGTACATCCACATAGAGGTTTTGAAACCGTTACTATTGCCTATAAGGGAAAAGTAGCCCATCACGACAGTTCAGGAAATAGCGGTGTCATTGGCGAAGGTGATGTACAATGGATGACTGCAGCTTCAGGTATTTTACATAAAGAATACCACGAAGAAGAGTTTAGTAAAAATGGTGGCGATTTTCAAATGGTACAACTTTGGGTCAACCTTCCTGCAAAGGACAAAATGTCAACACCAAAATACCAAGGAATTACCAATGACCAAATCAACAAATTCGAACTTCCTGAAAATGGTGGCGTGATTGAAATTATAGCCGGACAATATGAAAATGTAAAAGGTACCGCTTCGACTTTCACTCCCGTTCATTTACTAAATGCCAAATTGAATAAAGGAGCAAAAACCTCCTTCAATTTTCCTGCAAATTATAACACTGCGTTATTAGTAATTGAAGGAAGCATAAAAGTTAATGATACTGAAAATGTTCCAGCCAACCATTTTGCTTTATTCCAAAACGACGGTGAAACATTTACCATTGAAGCAATTGAAAACACAATCGTTTTAATTTTAAGTGGTGAACCTATCAATGAGCCAATTGCCGCACACGGTCCATTTGTGATGAACACCCAAGCCGAAATTATGCAAGCATTCAACGATGTGAATATGGGAAAATTCGGTTATTTGGAAGAATAATTTCCTTATTTTTATAGTTTAAAACATAAAAAATGTCAAATATAAAATTAATAATAGAAGAACGCCCGAGCAATATTGGTAACTTTATGGTTGGGCGATTGCTTCCCTTTCGAGAAAAAAGAATGGTTGGACCATTTGCATTCATCGATCATATGGGACCAACCTGCATGAGCGATTATGAAAATTTAGATGTTCCGCCACATCCACATATAGGGCTTTCGACTTTGACTTATTTGTTTGAAGGGAGTATTATGCACAAAGACAGCTTAGGAACTAAAATGGAAATCAAACCGGGACAAATCAACTGGATGACTTCGGGAAAAGGGATTGTCCATTCAGAGCGAACACCTCAGTATTTACGTAATTCTGATAAAATGTTGCATGGTCTTCAAATTTGGGTGGCTCTACCCAAGGAATTAGAGCAAATCGAACCTTCTTTTTTCCATGTACCCGAAAATGAAATTCCAGAATGGAAATCAGATACTATTGCTTTCAAACTTATAGCCGGAGAAATACTCGGAAGAAAATCACCTGTTCCAGTTTACAGTCCGCTTTATCTTTTGGAACTAAAAAGTACCACTCGCCAAACGGTGAATATTGGTAAAGACTTATTTGGCGAAAGCGCTTTATACATTTTAGAAGGCAGTATCGAAAGTGAAGGTAATACTTTCGGACCAAAGCAAATTTTGATTGCCAAAGACAGTAAACTTTGCACCTTTGACATGGCAGAGAATACAACCATTTATATTTTTGGAGGAGAACCTTTTCCCGAAGAAAGGATTATTTATTGGAATTTTGTCGCTTCAAGCAAAGAACTGATTGAAAAGGCAAAAGAAAAATGGTTGGCACAAACTTTTGATAAAGTTCCAGGCGAAAGTGAATTTGTTCCACTTCCGGAGCAAAATAAAAAATAGCAATTATGATTAAAATAACAGCGCACATTGGCGCAGAACTTTATAAAACAGAAGTAAAATCCGCTAGCAATACAATTATTTCAGACGAGCCTGAAAGTGCAGGAGGAAAAGATTTAGGCTTTGCGCCAAAAGAATTACTGGCCTCCTCATTGGCAGCTTGCACCTGCATCACGTTACGCATGTATGCGAACCGAAAAGGATGGGATTTAACAGATGTAAAAGTTGAAGTCACTTTTGAAAAAGATACAACGGAAAATAAGTCCAAAATAATGCGCAACATTCAATTATTTGGAAATTTAGACGATACTCAGAAAGCAAGATTATTAAATATTGCCGATAGATGTCCAATGCACCAAATACTAACTAATCCTATCGAAATTACAACTGAATTAAATTAAAAAATTATGGTAATTGAACAAATAAACGAAATTAAAAAAGGCTATTTTAGAGCTTCTGATAATGAAATAGAAGCAGGAAGAATGACCTATACTTGGGCTGGAACTGATAAATTTATTATTGATCATACCGAAGTGAATGATGCATTTGCTGGGCAAAGCGTGGGCAAAAAACTGGTAATGGAAGCCGTACAATATGCAAGGTTGAATAATCTTAAAATCTTGCCTTTATGTCCTTTCGCAAAAAGCGTATTTGACAAAACGGAAGAAATACAGGATCTTTTATTTTAAGAATTAAAAACTTCAAAGCCATAAAAAAACCATTCGCAGTTACGAATGGTTTTTTTTTATAGATCTTAATCTTACTGAATTATAAAAACAAACTAAGCAAGTAGTAAACTAATGCCGCTAAAATAGCTGAAATTGGAATAGTCAATACCCAAGCCCAAACTAAACTTACTGTAACACCCCAACGAACTGCTGAAATACGTTTCGTTAAACCAACACCAATTATAGAACCAGTAATGGTATGTGTAGTACTTACCGGAATTTTTAAATGTTCTGTAAAATACAAGGTTAAAGCTCCTGCAGTTTCGGCAGCAACACCTTCAAAAGAAGTTACTTTTGTTATTTTAGAACCCATTGTTTTTACAATTTTCCAACCACCACTTAAAGTTCCCGCTGCAATAGCAGAATAACAGGCTAAAGGAATCCATGCTGGCATAACACCTTTTATTTTTAAATCATCATTTGGAAGTATTACCTGCAACCAGTCTGGTAAGCTTACTTGCGCCACACCGCTTGTATGTATGTAAACTGCAACTGCCGCAGCAATAATACCCATTACTTTTTGAGAATCATTTCCTCCATGTCCTAAACTAAAGGCAGCAGAAGATAGTAATTGCATTTTTTTTAACGAAGCTGTAGCTTGATGTAAGTTTAAACTACTAAACACCAAACAAAAACAACTAACCGATAAAACGATAAAGGCAACCAAAAACCATTTTATGTTATGCGCTTCAAAAGCAACACTCCAAAAATGAGAATCAAAACGAGGTTTTTCAATAGCATCATAATATAACATTTGACCTTCTACAAACCAAATTGTTAAAACCATTAATCCAATTGTAAATAGTTTTGGGAGAATACTTTTTTTAGAAGCATTCAAAAGCCAAATAGAGATTAAATAAGAGATTAAAGCACCCAATAATGGAGCCAATACAATGAAAGCGATAATAATCAGTACTCCTGAAGGCATTCCGCCATCTTTTCCTGCTTTATACCAACTTACTATATTGTACCAATGTTGTGTTGTCCCATCCACCATATAACCTGAAAAACCATGAACCGCAATAGCATGTGCAATTGCTGCTCCAGCAAAACCTCCAATTAAAGTATGAGATGAACTGGAAGGAATTCCTTGCCACCAAGTCAATAGATTCCAGATAATTGCAGCTATAACCCCAGCCAGAATAACCACAAGGTTGATTTCCATGGTATGGGCTGTTTTTGCAACAGTATCTGCTACTCCAAAACCAAAAACCCAATAGGCCAAAAAGTTAAAGAAAGCAGCCCAAAGCACTGCTTGAAAAGGAGTCAAAACTTTTGTAGCTACAACTGTAGCAATAGCATTGGCAGCATCATGAAAACCATTGATGTAATCAAAGATTAAAGCCAAAACTATAATAACTATAAGTAGAGTAAATTCCATAAATATATTTCAGTCTAAACTGATTGAATTAAGAATGTTTTACAGAAATAGATTCTAAAACACTTGCTACACTTTTACATTTGTCTGTAGCTGATTCCAAAACAGATAAGACCTCTTTATATTTTATAATGTTTTTGGCATCAGTTTCATTTTCAAATATTTCGAATACTGCTTTATTATAAACATTATCCGATTTATTTTCCAACTTACTGATTCGTGCGCAAGCATCCGTAATATTCTTGATTTTTTTGAAACTTCTCAATTCTTTTACCGCAACATCAATATTCTGACACGCTTCAAGATTTATTTCTGTCAGTTTTCTGATTGATTTTGTAATCTTATCCACCTGATATAATCTCATTCTACTGGCAGCACCATGAAGATTATCAGCAACATTGTCTATTGAAGTAATCAAAGAGTGAATATCTTCTCTATCAAAAGGAGTAATAAAGTTTCTGCTCAATTCTAAATTTGTCTGACGTGTGATGTCTTCTCCTTTTTGCTCTAAAGCATCAATTTTTTGAAAAAGAACTTCTCTTTCTTTCAAAGGAAGATTCACTGCTTCGTGTAAGTTTGAAGCTAATTCAATTAAATTACTGGATGCTTCTTCAAAAAGAGGAAAGAATTTTTTGTCTTTTGGAACTAAAAACTGGAAAATACTATTTATTGACATTTTATATATTTTAGAACTGCAAAATTAGTTCATTATTTTAAGCTAATGTTAAGTTATCGTTAACAAATCATCTTCAATTTGAAAACTATTTAAAAAAGAAACTGTTTTTTCAATGTCGTAATGCAAAATTCGGTCCTCTTTTACCAAAGGAACTTCCTCACGATACGCATTTAAAAACATTTCGATAAAATCACTGGATTGCAATGGTCTTCTATATTCTATGGCTTGTGAAGCGTTCATCAATTCTATTGCTAAAATTCGCTCCAGATTATCCATAACACGCAACGCTTTTGTAGCGCCATTTGCCCCCATACTTACATGGTCTTCCTGTCCGTTGCTGGACACGATGCTATCGATACTGGCAGGAGTTGCTAATTGCTTATTCTGGCTTGCAATACTGGCAGCTGTATATTGTGGAATCATCAAACCGGAGTTCAACCCTGGATTATCCACTAAAAATGCAGGAAGATTACGCAGACCTGATATCAATTGATAGGTTCTGCGCTCCGAAATGCTACCTAATTCTGCCAAAGCAATTGCCATGAAATCCAATGCTAACGCTAATGGTTGTCCATGAAAATTACCTCCGGAGATGATTTGGTCACTTTCAATAAATATATTAGGATTATCCGTCACCGAATTGATTTCCGTTTTGAACACTTTTTTTACATAATCAAAAGCATCTTTTGAAGCACCGTGAACTTGTGGCATACATCTAAAAGAATATGGATCTTGGACATGTGTTTTTTCTTGCTCAATAATTTCGCTTCCTTCGAGAAAACCTTTTATACGATTTGCAGTTACAATTTGTCCTTTGTGAGGACGAATAAAATGAATCAATTCATGAAAAGGTTCGATTCTACCATCAAATCCTTCAAGAGAAATAGTTCCTATCAAATCCGCTAAATAAGAAAACTTATTCGCTTTCATCAAAATATGTGCACCATAAGCACTCATGAACTGAGTACCATTTAATAAAGCCAAACCTTCTTTGGATTGTAAAATAATTGGTTCCCAATTAAAACGCTTCAAAACTTCACTGGAATGTACTTTTTTACCTTCAAAACACACATCACCTTCTCCTAATAAAGGCAAGGATAAATGTGCCAACGGAGCTAAATCGCCCGAAGCACCAAGTGAACCTTGCGTATAAATTACTGGCAAAATATCATTATTATAAAAGGCAATCAATCGCTCCACTGTTTGCAATTGAATTCCGGAATGCCCATAGCTCAACGATTGAATTTTGAGTAACAACATCAGTTTAACAACTTCATTCGGAACTTCCTCCCCTGTTCCACAAGAATGTGATTTTACTAGATTTTCTTGCAATTTCGATAAGTTTTCATTCGAAATTTTCACATTACAAAGTGAACCAAAACCAGTATTAATTCCATAAATAGGTGCTGAATGCGTTGCCATTTTTTTATCCAAATAATCCCTGCATTTTTGGATATTTACTTTTGCCTCGTCTGATAATGCTATTGTTTTATGATGCGCAATAATCTCGTTTAAAACCTCTAATGAAAGTACTTCAGTGCTTATATAATGTGTGTTTTCCATTCCAATTGTATTTAAGTGCCCAAAATTGAATAAATCAATATTAAAAAGCAACATTTTTTAATAATAATTTAAAATTCATATTCAAAAAAAACCAAATAATAGATTTCATGCAAATTATCCTATATTTAAGATTATTAAAATTCTTAGTTTAGAATACCGGTTGAATTTATACTATGAACTAATTTATTGGCATAAAATTAAAGAAATTCAGAGTGTATTAACTACAAATAGGAATGAATTTAGAATTTAAGTTTAATCAAAAGTGAGACACAACCACTCAACAGCGTTATAAAATTCAGACAATTATAAGAATCATGCCAACGAAAAGGATATTTATTGAAAAATATTTATTTTTAATCCAAATGCGATTGAATTTTTAAAATATTCGCAAAAACTGAATTTAATGTTTTGGTTTTTATAAAAAACTGTACTTTTGGGAAATCAAAATGGTAAACAACAGATCAACATATCAATCTTCGATAACAACTCAAAACTGGGTTGCAATTTCTGTTACATCTACTGCTACAACAACTACAACTACCCCTTAGGGGTATTCATTTTACATATAATCCTAATTTATTATACTTTTTCCTGAAAGGAGAAAGATTTTGGATGTATAAAAAACATTGCATTTTTAAAATAAAACATATACAATGAAAGTATTAAAATTTGGCGGAACTTCGGTTGCCAATGCACAAAATATAAAACTGGTACTAGATATCGTCATCAATAAAGCAAAAGAAGAAAAATTAGTAGTAGTGGTTTCTGCTTTTAGTAAAGTCACTGACCTGCTTCAGCTTGCTTCGCAAAAAGCGGCTGCCGGAGATGAAAGTTTCAAAGATATTCTTGCCGAAATAGAGAAAAAACATTTAGATGCCTTAAAAGAATTTATTCCTGTAAGCGAACAAAGCAGTTTGTTAAGTCATATAAAAAGAATAATAAATCATCTTGAAACATTACTGGACGGTTGTTTTCTTTTGGGTGAATTATCCGCCAGAACTTCCGATACTATTTTAAGTTTTGGTGAATTACTGTCTTCTTACATCATTTCTGAAGCATTAAAACAAAATCTAAAAAACAGCAGTTATAAAGACAGCCGCGAATTAATAAAAACGGATAATCATTTCGGAAAAGCTACCGTAAATTTTGAAGTTTCAAATCAACTAATCGCTGATTTCTTTGCTTCGAATGAGAATCAAGTAGTTGTAATGCCCGGATTTATTGCCGCATCCCTTGATGGCATCAACACTACTTTAGGTCGTGGTGGTTCCGATTATACTGCCGCAATTATTGCTGGAGCATTGAATGCATCTGACTTGGAAATTTGGACTGATGTAAACGGAATGTTTACAGCTAATCCGAAAATTGTAAAACAAGCACAACCAATCGCCTTCATTTCCTATCAGGAAGCGATGGAGTTGTCGCATTTTGGTGCCAAAGTTTTATATCCACCAACGATTCAACCGGTATTGAGAAAGAATATTCCAATTCATATCAAAAATACTTTTGAACCAGAAGCCGAAGGAACTTATATTTCAAATCAAGAAATGGTTCACACAAATCCTGTAAAAGGAATTAGCCATATCGACAATATTACTTTGATTACACTTGAAGGACCCGGAATGATTGGTGTTACAGGTTCGTCTAAAAGACTTTTTGAAGTATTATCACATGAAAGCATCAATGTAATTTTCATTACTCAAGCTTCATCGGAGCATTCAATCTGTATAGGAATTTTAAATTCGGATGCTGATATTGCTGAAGAAGCAATCAATAAAGCTTTTGAAATTGAGATTTTACAAAACAAAATTGATCCATGTATCGTTGAAAAAAACCTTTGCATCATTGCTTTGGTAGGCGAAAACATGAAAAATCACCAAGGTTTAAGCGGCCGAATGTTTAGCACTTTGGGTAAAAATAACGTAAACATCAGAGCGATTGCTCAAGGTGCTTCCGAAAGGAATATTTCGGCTGTTATAAACGAAAGAGATGTAAAAAAAGCATTGAATACGTTGCACGAAAACTTTTTTGAAGAAAACACCAAACAATTAAACCTGTTTGTAATGGGTGTTGGAAATGTAGGTGAAAAATTCATCGAACAAATTCACCAACAAAAGAAATTCTTAAAAGACAATCTGAAAATAAACCTACGCGTTATCGCTTTGTCTAATTCACGAAAAATGTATTTTGATGAAGATGGAATCTCTCTAAAAGAATGGCAATTTTTATTGGAAACTGGCGAACCTGCTGATAAAGAAAAATTCATTTCGAATGTAAAAGAACTCAATTTACGTAACAGTATTTTTGTTGATATTACTGCAAATGAAAGCGTATCTAAAACCTACGAACAATATTTAAAACGCAATATTGCCGTAGTAACTTGTAATAAAATTGCCTGTGCTTCTGAGTACGACAACTATAAAAAACTAAAAAAACTATCCAGACAATTCAACGCTCCTTTTCTATTTGAAACCAACGTTGGAGCTGGATTACCGATTATTGATACCGTAAAAAACTTGATTGCCTCAGGTGATAAAGTGAATAAAATCCAGGCTGTTTTATCCGGAAGTTTAAACTTTATCTTTAATAATTTTGATGAAAACAATACTTTTCATGATGTCGTTAAAGAAGCTGGTGTACAAGGATTTACTGAACCAGACCCTAAGATTGATTTAAGCGGAATTGACGTTGCCAGAAAGATATTAATCTTGATTAGAGAAAGTGGTTATAAAATGGAAATTGACGAGATTGTCAACGAATCTTTCATGCCTGCTGAGTGTTTAGATACTACATCAAATGAAGCGTTTTTTGAATCTTTACTGAAACACGCTTCTCATTTTGAAACTATTTATAAGGAAGCCTTGAGCAAAGAATCCCGTTTGAAATATGTAGCACAATTTGAAAATGGAAAAGCAAATGTTGGTTTAAGATTCATTCCTAAAGATCATCCTTTTTACAATCTGGAAGGAAAAGACAATATTGTTTTATTCTTTACGGATCGTTATGTAGACCAACCTTTATTGATAAAAGGTGCCGGTGCAGGAGCTGCAGTTACCGCTTCAGGAATATTTGCTGATGTAATCAGAATTGGAAACGTGTAGAGACGTTACAATGCAACGTCTCTACGTAAAATAAAAACTATGAATGAAATAAAAATATTTTGCCCCGCCACAATTGCCAATCTATCCTGTGGATTTGATGTACTTGGCCTTTGTTTAGAAACTGCGGGTGACGAAATGATTATTCGAAAATCAGACATAAAAGGAATTCGTATCACTAAAATTGTGGGTGCCGACTTGCCTTTGGAAACCGAAAAAAATGTTGCTGGAGTATCTGCTTTGGCGATGTTGGAAGCAATTGAAACGGAGTTTGGATTTGAAATCGAAATCTACAAACACATCAAAGCCGGAAGCGGAATTGGCAGTAGTGCCGCAAGTTCAGCTGGTGCTGTTTTTGGAATCAATGAATTATTGGGACGTCCATTTACCCGAAAAGAATTGGTTTTATTTGCTATGCAAGGCGAAAAATTAGCCAGTGGAAATGCCCATGCCGATAACGTTGCTCCTGCCCTTTTGGGTGGCTTTACGTTGGTAAGAAGTTCAAATCCGTTGGACATTATCAAAATAGAAAGTCCTTCCCAATTGTACGCCACCGTGGTTCATCCTCAAATTGAGTTGAAAACATCGGATGCGCGTTCGGTATTGAAACAAACCGTTTCCTTGAAAAGTGCTATCACGCAATGGGGAAATGTGGGCGGATTAATCGCTGGATTGTACACCAAAGATTATGATTTAATCGGACGTTCGTTACATGATGAAATCGTGGAACCGTTGCGTAGTGTCTTGATTCCGGGATTTGATTTAATCAAAAAAACAGCTTACGAAAATGGAGCTTTAGGTTCAGGAATATCAGGTTCAGGTCCTTCTATTTTTGCTTTAAGCAAAGGAAAGGAAACCGCTGATAAAATCGCCAAAGCCATGAGCGCCGTATACGATGCCATGAATTTACCGTATGAAATTCACGTTTCGAAAGTGAATGATGAAGGAATGAAAATAATATAAGAAGTTGGATATTCGAAATACGATGTTAGAGTTTTAATATCGTATATCAAATATCGTAAATCGTAAATTTAAAAATGAAATATTACAGTTTAAACCATAACGCACCAAAAGTTTCTTTTCAAGAAGCCGTAATACAAGGATTAGCAACAGATAAAGGATTGTATTTTCCTGAAAACATTACCCCTTTAGCTCCTGCTTTTTTTGATACTATCGAAAATTTAAGCAACGAGGAAATTGCTTTTGAAGCGATTCAACAATTTGTAGGTGACGAAATCCCGGAAGCAACCTTAAAACAAATCATTGCCGAAACTTTGTGTTTTGATTTCCCAGTGGTTGAAGTAGAAAAAGACATTTATTCCCTTGAATTGTTTCATGGTCCAACGATGGCTTTTAAAGACGTAGGCGCACGTTTCATGTCACGTTGTTTGGGTTATTTCAATAAAGATAACAAAGACAGTAAAAACACGGTTCTTGTAGCTACTTCCGGTGATACTGGTGGTGCTGTAGCCAGTGGTTTTCTTGGTGTAAAAGGCGTTGAAGTTATTATTCTGTATCCATCTGGAAAAGTGAGTGATATTCAGGAACGACAATTGACAACTTTAGGACAGAATATAAAAGCGCTTCAGGTAGACGGTGTTTTTGATGATTGTCAGGATATGGTGAAAAAAGCGTTCTTGGATGAGAGCTTAAAACATAAAAATCTGACTTCGGCAAATTCGATTAATATTGCGCGCTGGTTGCCCCAAATGTTTTATTTCTTCTTTGCCTATAAAGCATTAAAGAAACAGAACAAACCGTTAGTTTTCTCTTGTCCAAGTGGGAATTTTGGAAATATTTGCGCAGGTATCATTGCTAAAAAAATGGGCTTGCCTGTTGAACATTTTGTAGCTTCTACGAATGTGAATGATACAGTTCCAAGATTTTTAGAAAACGGAATTTACGATCCAAAACCTTCGATAGCAACGATTTCTAATGCTATGGATGTTGGGAATCCAAGTAATTTCATCCGAATTCAGGAAATGTATCAAAACGATTTAGAGCAATTCAAAAAAGATTTCTCTTCGTTTACATTTTCAGATGCAGAAACTATCGAAGCCATGAAAACCATTTACAATACAGATGGTTATATAGCAGAACCTCACGGAGCAGTTGGTTATTTGGGATTGAAAAAAGAATTGCAAAACCACCCGAATGCGATTGGTATTTTCTTAGAAACTGCGCATCCAATTAAATTTTTGGACACGGTGGAACCAACATTAAACGTAAAATTGCCTATCCCTACACAAATTGAAAGTGTATTAGGAAAAGAGAAAATAAGTACAAAAATTAAAACCTACGAGGAATTGAAAGCGTTTTTGGGATAACAATTACTGCTGTCCCATGGCACGGGCAAAACCAACCGTATCGCGATACATTTGAGGAGAAACGTCAGCATTATTTTTGAAGAAACGACTAAAATAATGCTCGTCCTCATAGCCTAATTCATAAGCGATTTCTTTTACCGCTTTGTTCGTCAGATACAATTCTCTTTTGGCTTCAATGATTATGCGCTCCGCAATTAAATTAGTTAGGGTTTTATTGAAATGGGTTTTGGTTATTTTCGCCAATGCTTTTGGAGTCAGGTTCAACAAATTTGCATAATCGCTGGCAGAATGTTTCGTCTTGAAATGCAGTTCGATGTAATTCTTTAAATTCTGAAGAATAAAAGGTTCTTTGGCATCCAAGACTGTTTTTGATTCTTGGATTTGCAATTGATCTTTCAATCGGGAAGCCGTAATCAGGAAAATTTTCAAGTACGAAATCAACAACTCATATTGTGCCAAAGCTGGATTTTGCATTTCTATTTTTATTTGTTCCAAAACCATTTCCAACGTATTTTTGGCACCTTCATCAATCAAAACATAGGGCGGTTCGTAGATGTTATTAAACAAAATTCCATTACATGCTACTTCGGCTTGGTGCTTGTGAATACAGAAAAAATCCGGATGAAAATTCAACACTACGCCTTCTATTTTTTCTTTGGTTTGCAATAGAAACGGTTGGTACGGTGCAAAAGCCAACAAAACATTCTCCCCAAAATAATATTCCGAGAAATCCACTTTTACCGTTCCTTTTCCTTTTTTAATCCAAATCAGCGAATAATAATTCAGCCGTTGCAGGTGATCAAAAGGACTGTTGTCTTCAAAAGTAAATAATTTGAAAGCCAGATTCCCGTTTTGGGGATTGATTAAAGTATGTGCGTTTTTATCCATCATAACAGCGTGTATTATCTAAACTTTCTGTCTTTTTCTTCAATAGGCAAATCATTGATGCTGGCAAAACGTTTGCGCATCAACCCATTTTCATCAAACTCCCAGTTTTCGTTTCCGTAAGCTCGAAACCATTGTCCTTCGGCATTGTGGTATTCATACTCAAAACGAACGGCCATACGGTTTTCACGAAAGCCCCAAAGCTCTTTTTTGAGCGTGTAATCTAACTCTTTTTCCCATTTGTGTTTCAGGAATTCCTTCACCGCTTCCCTACCATTGATGAACTCGGTACGGTTGCGCCATTCGGTGTCGATAGTGTATGCCAAGGCAATTCGTTCCGGGTCTTTGCTGTTCCAGGCATCTTCGGCAAGTTGTACTTTTTGCAAAGCGGTTTCCATGTTGAATGGAGGAAGGGGCAGTCTCTGTTCCATAAATTTATTTTTAAGGATTACTATTGTTCTTGATTTCTAGAATAACAAAGTTATCATATAATGGCAGAACAATAATGGAGAATGTACGCAAAGTCATGGACAATTTTCTCAAATGCGATTGGTATTATCTTAAAAACTACCCACCCGATAAAGTTTTTGGATACGGTAGAACCAACATTAAACGAAAAACTGCCGATTCCTACACAAATTAAAAGTGTTTTTTAGGAAAGGAAAAAGTGAGCGTAAAATTAAAACGTACGAGGAATTGAAAGCGTTTTTGGCGTAAAAATTAAATACATATTTGCAAATACAAACCGACTGAGAAGTGATTTTTAGTTGGTTTTTTTATGGAAATAGTTCAATTTTTTTTATTGATAAATTTAGTTTTCTGTAAGTAAAATCATTAAGTTTGTTAAGTATAAAAAATAAATTATAGCGCAAAACCACCCAAATATAGGCAGATATACCCTATTTTATAGCGAGTATATACAAGTTAGCAGAAATTGCCCCACAAAAACCGAAAACTACAAGAAATTAATCCAAATAAAATAGATTTATGAAAGTATGCGCAATTGAAATAAAATCCAATAAAATAATCTTCGTGGTTTTGGAAAAAGATTCAGATAATCAAATTACGGAAAGTACCGGTAAAGTAAAATCTATTATACTTGATGACGACCATAATCACTCTCAAGTGATTGATTTTATAGAAACTATTCATTCACACTTTAATTCTTTAGAAATTGATAAAATTGTAATTCTATCAAGGAGTTCAAAAGGTCAATTTTCATCCTCCGGAATTTCTTTTAAATTAGAAGGTTTTATTCAAGCATATAAAAATAAACCCGTCGAATTTATTTCTCCAAAAACTTTAATTGCTTTTTACAAGAAAAACGTACTTGGTATAACTCCACAATTTAGTTATCAATCGGAAGCTTCAAAATTGGCATACTATATTTTAAATTCTTAAAAAATGAATGACGAGAATGTAGATGAAATAATTAAAGATTTTATATTGTTACAAAATGATATTGTAATTGATAGATATTCCGACAGTGGAGCAAATGGAGAATTATATTTTGGTAAAAGAGAATTACTATCTGATAGAGTTGCTCTAAAGTTTTATTATTATAACAAGGATGTTTCAACTCATAATGAACCATTAATTCTTAAAAGTATTGAACATCCAAATATTCTAAAAATTTATGATGCAAAAATAATTCACAAACAATATGCTTATTTTTTAACACCTGAAATTAGTGGTGGAGATTTAAAAAATTTTAAAGATAATAATATTGTAAGTCTCTATGATGCGATAAATATTACGCAAGGAATATTGAATGGTTTAAGTGAATTACATAGAAACCCAAATAATTTACTTCATAGAGATTTAAAACCCAAAAACATCCTAATAGACCAAGAAACTAAAACACCTTATATTGCTGATTTTGGTTCAGTAAAATTTATTTCAAATACAGAAAACACAGTTGTTGCATCAAAATCTACACAAATATATAGACCCAATGAATCCGTTCTTCAAAATGTTTACAATAGACAATCAGACATCTATCAAGTTGGCATAATTCTTTTTCAACTTTTAGGAGGTAAATTTCCAGAAGCGCCATTTGATTGGTTAGATGAAAGGCAAAAGTCCAAATTTTTAAAAATTACAGGAAGTGAATTTGAAAAATGGCAGTTTATCGATTCAGCAATTGACAACTTAATAGTAAAAAACAAATTACTTGATTATGATTCTTTACCAATTTACATAAATAATAAAATTAAAGCGGTAATCAAAACTGCTACTAATAAAGGTTTAGATAAAAGATATTCTACTTGTTCTGAATTTATTAAAGGATTGTTTGACTTGAAAAAACAAAATAAAGATTGGTGGATTGACAACAACGATATTTATGCAAATAAAGAAAATAAAAAATATTACAGACTAAGCGAAGATAGAAAAGGATATTGTTTACAAGTAAGTAAGAACCAAATAAATTGGACAAAAGACAATAAACATAATGGAACCTTGGAATCAATTATAAGTCGAATCCATAAAGATTAAGCAACTTCTGCTAACACACGCTACAAGCAATTTGGGTTTTATCCTTAATTTGAAGTTGGTTTTGTATCAGAAAGATTTTATAAATCCGAAAGTTAAGGCTAATTTAGTCCCAAACTTCTTGTAGTGCGAGAACGTCAGACTGTGAAAAAACTACTTAAAATTTAGAAAGTATTCGGAGGGCTACCAAAGAAAAATCTCAAATATGAGATTCTCAAGAGGTTCAATTTAGTTTTTTCCCCGCTAGCGCGAGCGTCCCGCTCGTGAACACAAACAGAAGCGAATAAATTATAAATTGGAGTGGGCACGAGCGGGACGCTCGCGCTAGCAAAGGATAGCCATTTACAATTACGCTTAAAACAAAAAACGACTGAGGATGAATTCTCAGTCGTTTTTTTTATAGAAATAATCCTAAACTATGTGAAATTGAGCGCAGTCTAAAACGAGAGTTTTCACTAGCCAAAAGAGTATTACAATTTATTAAACTTAAATTTCTGTCCACCAATCGATGCCTCGTACATGAGTCCGCCTTTCTGCATGGTGAACACCATAACGCCATCCGTATACTTTACATTTGCTGAGGCGCCAGCTGTTACGGCCACTGCTGAAGCTTGAGCGGAAAACTCGAATCGGCTGTCTTTAAACCGTTCCAATTCCTCCTTTGACTCAAAAAATATTACTTCCCGATACGCTTGTCCGCCAGCCTGAAACCCTATGCTCAATTGCGATAACTTTGCCATACCTATCATCTTGTTATGTTCATATACCACTCCGTTTCCAGCCGCTCCTCCAATGCCGAGTCCTGCTTTACCCACATTAGGAAAGATGACATAGCCAGACGCTTTATCAAAAAGCCCTTTCATAAGAGCATCACTTTTAATGAACTCCGCCTTTGCTGTATGGCTGTCAGCAATAATTTTATTCTTTTTAGCCTTCGATTGTCCCAATATAGGAGTTATGTTTAGTAAACAAGCCATTACAATTACCCAAATAATATTTAAATTTTTCATAATTATAGCTATTAAATTGTTGTAAAATTTCTTTATTCAAAGGTAAAAAAAAATCTTCATATTAAATATAAAATACTGATTATCAGTAAAATAAATTCACTTAATGTGTTTTTTTGCAATTTTAAAAAAAGCAACAATTTTTTGGTTATTCACCTATTAAACACTAACAAGACTTGGAACGAAATTCGATAATGTTATCCTTTTTTCTACCTTTGAAAAATACAAAGCCAATAACCCAAGAATATATATTACGAATGATTACAAAAGCAACAGTAGAAGACGTTTCTTCATTAAATACATTAATCAATTCAGCGTATCGCGGGGAATCTTCTAAAAAAGGATGGACCACTGAAGCCAACTTATTAGAAGGACTCCGAACCACTGAACAGGAACTGACTGAAACGATTCAGAATACTAAAAATACCATTCTAAAATTTACGGAGAACAACCAAATTATAGGTTGTGTATTGTTGATGGAGAAAGAACAGCAATTGTATTTAGGAATGCTAACGGTTTCGCCTGAGTTACAAAATAGCGGTGTTGGAAAAAAACTACTGCAACAGGCTGAAATTTATGCTTTGGCATTGGGACTGCCTAAAATTGTAATGACGGTAATTTCCGTTCGGGAGGAATTGATTGCTTGGTACAAACGCAACGGTTATGTAGATACGGGAGCAAGAGAACCTTTTCCGGCAAGCGATGTTCATATTCCAATTTCTAATCAACCTTTGGAGTTTATAGTATTGGAGAAAAGAATTGGATAAACATGAAAAGATTTTTGAATGAAGAATAACGATTCTTGATTGCAGATTTCTGAAAATCTTTAATAAATGAAAATATATTTTTTCACACATTTTAACGAAAGAAGAGGTTTTATAGATCTAAGATTCAATACAGTAAACCCATCAATCGGATAACAATAATTTCTCTCGATTCGCAAATCGCTCGCGTAAGGGATTGCGGCGGCATCCTTTATTTTTTTTCTTTAAAAAAATAAAGATAGAGCCAAAAGCCCGACCCTAAAGCTGTAGATTCGTGAATATAAAACGGGATTTTCTGCTTTGGGGTTACGCCCAAAACATCATAAAAAATAATTTATTTTGGATGGATACTTTCCAACAAAGCGGTGAGAACTGCGTTTAATTCCTGAAGTGTTTCGGGATTTGTGATCTCCCCTGCTTCATTCATTTTACTTTTGATGGCGCCAATAGCCAACGAAGCATTTTGGGTCGTGTTAGTCCCTAACGCTGAAAGGGTCAGCAACAAAGACGCCAATGCCTTATCGCCTCCGGTGTGCATGGGAGACACGCTGATTGCGGCAACGGGTTTATCATTCAACTCACCCGAAGAAACAAGCCAATCCAACGCATTTTTTAATACACCGGGCACGCCAAAAGCATATTCTGGAGTAGAGAATACAACGCCATCGGCAGCTTTAATTTGGTTTCTGAAATGGGTTACCACAAGGATATCTTCAGTGATTTCAGGGTTAAAATGGGGCAATTGGTCTAATCCTTCGACTATTTTTATGCTTATATTTTCGGGAGCGATTTTAGCCATTGCCCTTAAAATATTAGTATTCGCCGAAGTCGATTTCAAACTTCCTGAAATAGCGACAATGGTAGTGATTTGTTTCATGTTTCCTATTTATTTCAAAATAAAAAAGTAAAAACCAATAGCGTTAATTGGCTTTTACTTTTTTGAATTCATTGCTTTCATTTTATAAATTTCCTGCTTTATAGCTTAACAGGTTAAAAATACCATTTATTTTTTATAAAGCGGGAGCCAAAGGAAAGTCAACTGGAACTTGAGTCAAATTATGTAAAAAGTTCATCGCAGTTTTGTCACTTACTTGCAGAATCAAATCAACCAAGTTTTCATTAGTATAGCCTTGTGCGAAAAAAGCATCTACAGCTTCGGTGCTTGCGTTTCCTTTGTTTTGTGTAATTTCTGCCGAAAGTTGTACTAAGGAATTTAGTTTGGCATCAGTACTTTTTCCTTTTCGGATGTCTAATAATTGATCTTCGGAGAAACCATTCATTTTTCCTAAAACGAGATGCGCACTTTGGCAATAGACACAACCATTTACTTGGCTTACGATTAAGTTTACCGCTTCTTTTTCTTTGTTGTTTAAAGAAGTTTTAGCATTTTGATACGCCAAAAATCTAGATAAACCGTTATCAGAATGTGCAATCGTGGCGTACAAATTAGGAACAAAACCCAATGCTTTTTGCAAGTTGTCGAAAATGTCTTGGTTAGCTGGCGCTACTTGGTCTCTTGTTGGAACTGTAAATGTTGTCATTTTATTTTTGTTTAAATTGGTTGTCGGTATTGACTTAGCAAAGATGCGACAGCGCTGAACAGTTTAAAATGGATAATAAACGCCAGTTGATGGACGATTTTCTTTGTTTAAATATTTAACAAAACCAGCTCTTCAAACAAGCGTTGTGCAGTTTGTTTCATCACCACACAATCCCAGATGTTTTTATATGCTACGCTGCGAAACAACAATAGCTAATATAAAAACCCATATCAGGGTTAATCGGTAAAACAAACCGTATTTTTGTGGCGTGAAGAAATCAGTTTCAATTATTGGAGGAGGACCCGCAGCACTTTTGCTCGCTGCATTACTCGATTGCAAGAAATTTACCGTTACCATCTACGAGAAAAACAAAACACTGGGAAGAAAATTTCTGGTGGCCGGAAAAGGAGGGTTTAACCTCACCCATTCGGAACCTATAGCTGAACTCATAGCTCGCTATACACCACCCCATTTTCTAGAAAAAGCACTCCTTGATTTTGATAATCACGATTTCCGAAATTGGATTGATACCATTGGGATTCCAACCTACATAGGCAGTAGCAAACGTGTGTATCCTGAAAGAGGCATTAAACCTATAACAGTACTCAACGCAATCCTAAAAGTTCTCGATGAACAAGGCGTTTCCATACAATACGAAAACAACTGGACGGGTTGGACTACTAACAATAACCTTATTTTTAATACTGATACAGAAGTACAATCGGATTACACCATTTTTGCTTTGGGCGGTGGCAGTTGGAAAGTAACCGGTTCTGATGGCACATGGCTTGATTTATTCAAAACACAAGATATACCTGTCGTTCCGTTTCAATCTTCTAATTGTGCGTATCGTGTTCACTGGCCAGAAGATTTTATTATGGAACATGAAGGCAGTCCTCTTAAAAACATTTCTATTAGCTGTGCGAATAAAACTCAAAAAGGCGAAGCGGTAATCACGCGTTTCGGTTTAGAAGGTAATGCCATTTATGCCCTCAGTCCACAAATTAAGGAGCAGCTTGAAAGCCAACAAAATGCCACTATTTTTCTGGACCTAAAACCAGCATTAAGTTATGATGATTTGCATCAAAAGATCAAAAAATCGACCTTAAAAAAGACGAGCGAAAAATTACAAAAAGAGGTTAAATTGAGTCTTGCGCAGATTGGCCTTTTGAAAAAATACCTTTCAAAAGAAACCTACCTGAATCCGGAACTATTGGCACAAAACATCAAAAAACTGCGTATCGAAATCACAGGTTCTTCCCTATTGAACGATGCGATATCCACAACGGGAGGTATTCAATTGAATGCCGTGGATGAAAACTTCCAATTGAAAGAGATGAAACATCACTATTGTATTGGCGAAATGCTGGACTGGGATGCGCCCACAGGTGGTTATCTCCTTCAGGCTTGCTTTAGCATGGGTATGCATCTTGCGCGTCATCTGAATAGTATTTCTTGATTTTTTGAAGGTTAATTAGCTGAATTCAAAAGAATATTTTTATCAGAATACAAAACCGTTTTCCCAATCCAATTCATTACAATACCATTTCCTCAAACAAGCGTTGGGCTGTTTGTTCCAAATCATCACACAATCCCGGATGCGGTCTTGAGGTTTGAATCGCCGAACTGCGAAGAGCAGTCAACCAACGGAAACGGGATGGAATATCGAATTGCGCTATTGGTCCACCCGATTTTTCCCCATGCCCCACTTTCTCAAATGCCTGCAAGTTTAAATGCAATTGTTCCAAATCTAAATCTGCTGAAAACAATTGAAGTTTCGCTTCGTTAAACGAACAGAGCACTTTTATAAACTTGGCTTTTTTACAAAAGAGAATAATACCCACATTGAGGAATTCTTCGCGTTCTACCCTTGGTACAACCCGGATTACGGCATACTCATATAAGTGTTTCTCTTGCATTTTGGGCTTCATTTATAAATATTTCAGAATGGTTTAAGCGTATGGATAAAAACTGGAAATAGACTTCCCGAAGCGCTTCGGGAGTTTCATCCGTATCTTCCCATTGCAGCCACTCCGTTGGAATAAGATTGACAATGGACTGCAGCACTTCGTCAGTTAATATTTTTTTGAATACTGCGTCGGTTTCTTTCAGCAATGAAGCTTGTGGCAATAATACATGGTCTTTTATCAGTGCAAAAGGACTTTGTGCATGCGTTTTCCAATTGGTCCACGAATGATGAAAATAAAGACTTGCACCGTGATCAATCAGCCATAATTCTTTGTGCCAAATTAGCATATTCGTATTTCTGAAGGTTCGGTCAACATTCGTGATAAAAGCGTCCAACCAAACAATTTGAGAAGCTAATTTTGCATCAACCACCGTCACTACAGGATCAAAATTTATAGCTCCCGATAGATAATGCAAAGCCAAATTAAGTCCTTGACTCCCTTGAAGCAAGTCCTGAATTTCTTCATCACCTTCGGAACGACCGAAAGCTTCGTCGAGATTTGCGTAAACGAGTTCCGGCATTTTTAGGTTTAAAACACGGGCTATTTCACCGCCAATTAATTCGGCGATTAAGGCTTTTACGCCATGACCGGCACCTTTGAATTTCAATACATATTTAAAATCATCATCGGCTTCAGCGAGCGCAGGTAAAGAACCGCCTTCCCGCAACGGAGTGATGTATCGCGTAACATTTACGGTTCTAAGATGGGGTGTTTTTTCCATAATCAAATTGGATAAAGCTATTTTTGCTTAGGTACAAACTTACAAATAAGTAGGATGATTTTGTATTAGTAATTACTAAAAGGGAAAATTACATTATTACTTACTGGTATAAGTTTTTCCATCAACTTCTTTTACAGAAATTAGTTCTTTGCAATAATAAATTTTGTCTCCTCTAGTTTCAATATTCATTTTTAGGATTACTTTTCTATTATTTAAAATCAAATCATTTGAATTGTAATTCTTTACTTTTTCATAATCATTTAGCTTTAAATAGACGTTTATAATTGATTTTTTTGTTTTGAGCTTAATCCACGGAGACTTTATAACCTTATACTTTTTTAAATCATCAAAATAATTTAAAACCGATATATCATTCGCACTAGGGTTTTTAATTTGACGAGTGCTGTCAAGTACTCTTTCCCACGTATCAATAGTTTTTTGGTTCAGATTATAATAATTAAAAGAATTAACTGACTTAAAAGCTAAATCCCCTTCTATTATTTCGTCTTTTTGGGAACATGAAATAAAAATAAATGTAATAATCAGTAATTTAATTTTTTTCATGTTAAATGAAATATTATCAGTTGAATACTTAAAAAAAATGTCAATTTTAATAGCTTTATAAACTCAAAAACGCCTTCCCAATATTCGCAATAACATCAGAAGCTATAAAGGACTCATAACCGGTTTCGGGTAGTGCGATATCAGCGGTTAATCCATGAAGGTAAACGCCCAGTATGGCAGCATTTATTGGTTCATAGGATTGTGCCAATAAACTGGTAATCATTCCCGTCAAGACATCACCCGTTCCTGCAGTGGCCAAAGCGGCATTTCCGGTGGTGTTTTCGTAAATTGTATCACCATCAATAATGCATGTTGGTGCGCCTTTCATCACAATAATGAGATGGTATTGTTTAGAAAATGCGATTGTTTTTTCAAGTTTTTCAGTATCGGAATTCCATTTTCCTATTAATCGTTCCAGTTCTTTAGGATGTGGCGTTAGGATGGTTTTGGGCTGTAATAAAGGAAGCCATTCTTTGTTTTTGGATAGAATATTCAATGCGTCGGCATCGATTACCAAAGGGACTTTATTCGTTTTTAGCAATTTATAAACGGCTTGTTGTGTTTCGATTTCCAGACCTAAACCCGGTCCTAATCCAATGGCTTGCGGTTTGATATCGAAAGCAATATCCGAGATAAATTTTTCCTGATTATCAGTTATAACCATGACTTCTGAAATGGCAATTTGAAGGATATCATAGCCGCATTTAGGTATAAAAACAGTGACTAATCCACAACCGGTTTTCAAGCAAGCTTTGGACGAAAGACAAACAGCTCCTATTTTTCCATAACTCCCACCAATAATTAAAGCATGTCCTTGAATGCCCTTGTGGGCAAATTTGTCTGGTTGTTTATAGCGTTTTAGAATTTCGTTTTGGTTGATATAAATTGGATTCATCATGGAATTTATTTGTCTAAAATTACACATTTAAAATGAAACAGATTCCTTAATTGTAACCGAAATTTCCTAGCCCTGATGGCAGTGAAAATCCTTTTTATCCGCCTTTTCGGCGGATAAAAAGGATTTTCACTGCCATCAGGAAATAGCTCCTAAAAACTACCCTTCTTTTTTCATTTTTAATTTATTTACTGTTCCGTTTAATTCGAAACCTAACAATAATATCATGCAGTTAATCCAGATATAAAACATCATAATCAATAAGGTACCGATGGAGCCGTATAATTCGTTGTATTTTGAGAATCGGATTACCCAAATTCCAAAACCATAGGAGTCCAAAATAACCAATATCGTAGTAAATACAGATCCTATAGAGATAAAAGCCCTATTTTTATCATGCATGGTACCAAACTTAAAAAGTATGGAAGTTGTGATTAAAATCATTACAATTACAAACGCATAGCGCCATAAAATAATCAATTCAACTTGGTCGCTCAGTATCGTTTTTTGAATAAACACCTCGAAAACAACGATTGCTGATACGGTTACTATCAATAGTATCGACAATAATAATGACATGCCGAGAGCGACAATATATTGGTGAACAAATCCTCTTTTGATGAGGACGTGACGCGAGGATTCGAAACCGCCCAAAATTCCATTTAAACCATTTGCCATCAAGAAAATAGACAATATAAATCCCGAAGACAATAATCCGGAATGGCTATTGTGGAGAATATCATTGATGATTTTGTAAATGGCATCATAGGTATTTGGCGGAACTCCTTGCCTTACAAATTGAAGAAAATCTTCTTGAAAACCTTCGATTGGGATGTAGGGAATAAGATTTAAGATGAACAGCGCAAAGGGAAATAATGCCATGAAGAAACTAAATGCAATCGCACTGGCGTGATAGGTCAAAGCGCTTTCGACAATTCCTAATCCGTACAGTTCCAATAAATCATACAACGATAATCCCTGCAACCATGGGAGTTTTACCTTTTTCAACCCACGAGCGAGATTCCGTATTATGGGAACTTTTTCTATTCTTTCTTCAATTTCTTTACTCATATTTTGCAGATTTCAGATGGCAGTTTACAGATTTCAGTCCGCTCATAAAAAATTCCAGATAGCAGATTTCAAATAACTGTTTACAGTTTTCTAAATTCATAAAAATTTTTCTTTATTATTCATCATGTAATTTAATAACTTTCCAACCTCAATACTTTTAGCTGTTAATGTTTCAAAGTCAACTTTATTGATGTAATTACAAGCACTTGCATACTCTAACCAAACTTGCGTTTCAGCATTTTCAGCATCACTATCCGTCAGTTTTGATATAAAATGTTTGTCATACCTTCTTTTTCTTGAAGCTTCAGCAATATTAGCTGACACACTTCGGGACGATCTTCTTATTTGATCAGTTAATGAATATTTTTCTTCGGATGGAAAAACCTTAGTCATGGTATAGATATCCATTCCTAATTCAAAAGACTTCTTATAAGCTAATAAATCTTGAAATCTCATATGTTATTTTGTTTTTTTTCTGAAATCTGCAACCTGAAATCTGCTATCTAATTAAATTGCTTTTAAGCTTAAATCCATATTGTAAACAGAATGCGTTAAGGCTCCGGACGAAATATAATCAACACCACATTCCGCATAATGCCGAATGGTACTTTCATTGATATTCCCAGATGATTCAGTTTGGCACTTATCACCTATCAAAGCTACTGCTTTTCGGGTATCTTCATAATTGAAATTGTCTATCAAAATTCTATAAACGCCTTCGCTTTCTAATATTTCTTTAATTTCATCCAAGTTTCTGGCTTCGACAATAATTTTTAGATCCAAATTATTTTCCTTCAGATACGCTTTGGTTTTGGCTATGGCCAAAGTAATTCCGCCTGCAAAATCATTGTGATTGTCCTTGAGCATAATCATGTCATACAAAGCAAAACGGTGGTTTTCGCCTCCGCCAATTTTGACTGCCCACTTCTCACAAGCCCTGAAACCTGGTGTCGTTTTACGGGTGTCAAGAATTTTAGTTTTTGTCCCTTCCAGAAGCTGAACATATTCTTTAGTTTTGGTAGCAATTGCCGACATTCTTTGCATCGAATTCAAAACTACCCGCTCTGATTTCAAAATGGATTGTGAACTTCCCGAAACATGAAAAACAACATCCCCTTTTTTTACTGGGGTTCCATCCTCAATGAACGTTTCTATTTGCAAATTAGAATCTACATATTCGAAAACCATTTTGGCGAAAGCCACACCGGCAATAATACCATCTTCTTTTACAAGCAACTTCGCTTTTCCGGTTGCCGTTGCAGGAATACAAGCCAAAGAGCTGTAATCGCCAGGACCAACATCTTCTCTAATGGCATTTTCAATTAATATATGTAACTCGTTTTTGAACTGTGCTTCGCTAATCATTTTATAGGAAATTTATGGATGCTAAAGTAAGGTATATTTTGTGGATTTGAAAATATGTGTCTTTTAAAAGTATGTTAATTCAAGTTTTTGAAAAATGAAATTTTATAAGTTTCGGTTTAAGAGAATCAATAACATTATGATACACAAACCTTATTTTTATTATATAAATTAAAGCACGAAGCTCTTAATATTAATTACCTAAATTCGATTATTATTTTGTTTCGTAACAACTTTATTAGCATTAAAAAACAAAACAATCATTTGACTTACAATTAATTAACAAAAAATACATTGAGATTAACTTTTTGTTTTCAACTAATTTTGTACTTTTAATACCCAAAATAATTGCTTCATATCAAATGATGCAATCTTCTTCTTTTTCCTATTTTGTAATTTAATTTTAATACGTAAAAAGCGGCTTTATGGAAAATAAAAAAATAATTTCCCAAAAAATCACACCCTGTTTGTGGTTTAATGACAATGCAGAAGAAGCCGTGTCTTTTTACGCTTCAATTTTTAAAAACGCAAAAATTGGAAAAGCAACCCATTACGGTAAAAATGCCCCCTTGCCAGAAGGAACAGTTTTGACCATTTCTTTTCAATTAGACGGGGAAGATTTTTTGGCCTTGAATGGAGGACCGGTTTTTACCTTTTCGGAAGCTGTTTCATTCATCGTTAATTGTGAAGACCAACCAGAGATTGATTCGTTTTGGGAAAAACTTTCTGAAGGAGGACAAATCCAACAATGTGGCTGGTTAAAAGATAAATTTGGCGTTTCCTGGCAAATTGTGCCAGTAGTATTAGGCGAAATGATGCAAAGCGATGATACAGAAAAATCAAATCGTGTGTTGCAGGCGATTATGCAAATGGTAAAAATTGATATTAAAGAACTAGAAACAGCCTATAATGGCTAAAACATTAGAACGAAACCATCATAAAAGTTAAAGTAGCGAAATCATTATATAATTAAAAACAGATAAAATGGCACGAGTAAGCACCTATCTAAACTTTCCTCGCAATACTGAGGAAGCATTTAATTTTTATAAATCTGTATTTGGAGGAGAATTTGGCGGTCACGGTCTAGTACGATTCAAAGATATTCCACCAGCAGAAGGGATGCCTCCAATTAATGAAACTGATATAAATCTAATCATGCACATCGAATTGCCCATTGTTGGCGGACATATTTTGATGGGAACCGATGCACCTGAATCAATGGGATTTAAAGTCAATTTTGGAAATAATGTTTATATAAATCTGGAACCAGACACAAAAGCCGAAACGAAAAAGTTATTTGTTGCATTAGCAGCTGAAGGAACAATAACGATGCAACTTCAAGTCATGTTTTGGGGCGCCTATTATGGAAGCTGCACCGATAAATTTGGTGTTCAATGGATGTTTAACTGTGTTGAAATAACAGAATAATTTAAAATATGGACAAAAATAACAAAACATTAATAACTGTGGAAACTGTAATTAATGCACCAATCGAAACCGTTTGGGATAAGTGGACAAATCCTGACGATATTGTAAAATGGAATAATGCCTCTGATGACTGGCATACAACCAGAGCTGAAAATGATTTGAAAGTTGGAGGTAAATTTGTTTCAAGAATGGAAGCTAAAGATGGCACTATGGGATTTGACTTCAGTGGTACTTATGACAACATAAAACAAAATGAACTTATTGAATATACCGCTGATGACAATAGAAAAGTAACCGTTCACTTTTCTAATGTCGCTGATAAGACAAAGGTTATTGAAATTTTTGAAGCCGAAAATGAAAACCCAATAGCCATGCAACAATCAGGTTGGCAATCTATAATTGGATAATTTCAAAGAATATACCGAATATAAATCGTAAAAAAATTAAAAACTAGTCCTAGAAAGTCCATTTATATGGGCTTTTTTTGTTCATCAAATACGATATCAATTTTCTATCTTTGCGCCTCTGAAATTCCACAAAATGAACATTAAACTTATTGCTATAGGTAAAACGGATAACAAAGCCTTACAATCTTTGATAGACGATTACACCAAGCGCTTGTCTTTTTATATCAAATTTGATCTGGATATTATCCCTGATATCAAGAATGTAAAAAACCTGTCTGAAAGTCAACAAAAAGAGAAAGAAGGCGAATTGATTTTGGCAAAAATAACACCAACGGATCAACTTATTTTATTGGACGAAAATGGAAAAAACTTTTCCAGTGTTGGTTTTTCAGAGGAATTACAAAAGAAAATGAACTCAGGTGTCAAGACTTTAGTTTTTGTAATTGGTGGTCCTTATGGATTCTCGGAAACTGTTTATGCCAAAGCACAAGGGAAAATCTCGCTTTCCTTAATGACTTTTTCACACCAAATGGTTCGTCTATTTTTTATCGAACAATTGTATCGTGGTTTCACGATTTTAAGAAACGAGCCGTATCATCATCAGTAAAAAAATTGTTTCAGGTTTTCTTTGTTTAAAGTTCCTAATAAATAAATTCTTGATTACTTTTCATAGCTATTTTTAAACTTTCAATGAAAATTTTATCTTGAATGTAACTTCCAAAACTTAAATCTTTATCAAACCTAAATAAAAAGTTAGTTGCAACTTCTTTGGATAAAATGTTGTTAATTAAATCTTGAAGTTTTTCCCTTTTAAGAACTTGATTTTCAATTAAAATCTCATTATTCTTATTGAAAAATATGATGGTTCCAATTGGTTTTTCTAATTTGTAAAATACTTTTGTAAAAGGAATAAAAGCTAAGTTTTTGCCAATAGTATCGGCATACGAATAATAATTTTGAGCTAATTCGTTCTTATGAGCTTTTTCTTCGCGTTTTTTTTGTTGCAGTTTCATAACCTCAGGAATTACCAATCGCAAAGGCAAACGCTTGTCAATATTGAAAATCCAATTGGTAGAAATAATTTCGTTTTTTCTGTTTACTTCTGCCAAAGTATCTTTTCCTTTTGTTCTAAAAAAAATATAGATTGGCGAATGATCTTCTACATTTTTGACGATTGTTGTATTGGCTTTTGGCAATAAAATGTCTTCTTTATTCCCGCAAGAAAACAACATAAAAAGGATAATCAGACTAAAATACTTCATGTTTATGGATTGATTTTATTAAATAAGGTAACACATTCCATCGCTTCTTTTACATCGTGAACACGAAGAATTTTTGCTCCTTTGGTCAATGCTAAAGTATTTAAAACAGTAGTTCCGTTTAAAGCATGTTCTGCATTAGAATTCAGCGTTTTATATATCATTGATTTTCTGGAAATCCCTATCAGCATTGGTAATTCTAATCCGTTAAACAATTCCATTTTTTTAAATACTTCGTAGTTTTGTTCCAGTGTTTTGGCAAAGCCAAAACCAGGATCTATAATTAAATCATTGATACCAAAACTTCTTGCACTAGCAATTCGTTCCGAAAAATAGAATACTATTTCTTTTACAATATCGTCATAATTCGTGAGCGTTTGCATCGTCTGAGGGTTCCCACGCATGTGCATCATAATATAGGGAACATTATATTTTGCAATGATTTCAAACATTTTTTCATCCAGATTTCCTGCGGCAATATCATTAATAATAGCTGCTCCACTTTCGATGGAGGCTTTCGCTACTTCTGCTCTAAAAGTATCAATTGAAATAATCGTTTCGGGGAAATTTTTTAAAATCAAAACAATAGTAGGAACAATTCTTGAAATTTCTTCTTCTTCCGAAACAAATTCGGCACTAGGCTTACTGGAATAAGCACCTAAATCAATGAAAGTAGCGCCATCTAAAAGCATTTTTTCAACCCGAGAAAGTATTTCGTTTTCATTTTTATACTTTCCACCATCAAAAAAAGAGTTGGGTGTAACATTCAAAATCCCCATTACTTTTGGAGTTGATAAGTCGATGAGTTGTCCTTTGCAGTTAATAGTCATTTGTTTACAGTTTTAAAGACTTCAAAATTCTACAATCAAAAAAAATATGTTATTTTTGAAAAAATTTTAGACAAATATACACCAATAATGAAGAATACTTCAAAGGAATATGATACTGTGATTGCGATTTGTCGTTCGTTGTTTATCAATAAAATGAAAGATTACGGATGTGCATGGCGTATTTTAAGATTGCCATCGCTGACGGATCAAATCTACATTAAAGCCCAAAGAATACGAAGTTTACAAGAAAATGAAGTTCGTAAAATTGACGAAGATGAAACAAGTGAATTCATCGGAATTATCAATTATTCCATCATGGCATTAATCCAATTGGAGTTAGGCGTTGCAGACCAACCTGATTTAGAGGTTTTAAAAGCAACCGAATTATACGATGCCAAAGTTAAACTGACCAAAGATTTAATGGAAGCCAAAAATCATGATTATGGTGAAGCTTGGCGCGATATGCGTGTCAGTTCGCTTACGGATTTGATTTTGCAAAAACTACTTCGTGTGAAACAAATAGAAGATAATAAAGGAAAAACATTGGTTTCTGAAGGCATTGATGCCAATTATCAGGATATGATTAATTATTCTATTTTCGCATTGATTTTAATGGGCTTTGGAAATAAAAATTAAAATAAAACTATGAAAAATATAATTACTCAATTCTCCCGAATTTTCGTTGGAATCTTATTTATCATTTCGGGATTAATAAAGCTGAACGACCCAATTGGTTTTTCTTACAAACTGGCTGAATATTTTGGTGAACCCGTTTTTAACATGCCTTTCTTAGTACCATTTGCATTAGCGATTGCTTTGTTTTTGGTTATTCTTGAAGTTGTTTTGGGTGTTATGTTGCTCATTGGTTACAAATCAAAATTTACGATTAACAGTTTGTTATTATTGATTGTATTTTTCACTTTCCTTACGTTTTATTCCGCCTATTTTGATGTTGTGAGAGACTGCGGTTGTTTTGGTGATGCTTTACACATTACACCATGGCAATCTTTTACTAAAGATGTCGTTTTATTACTTTTTATTCTGATTCTATTTTTCAATAGAAAATTGGTAAAACCGTTATTTGGAAATACTTTTCAAAACATATTGGCTTTTGCAAGTATTGCTTCCTGTGTATTTATGGGCTATTGGGTTATCAATCATTTACCTATAATCGATTTTCGTCCATATAAAGTAGGAACTAATATCCAAAAAGGAATGAAAATTCCTGATAATGCACCAAAAAGCGTTGTCGAAATGATTTTTATCTACAAAGTAAATGGTGTTGACAAAGAATTCACTGAAAAGGATTTGATGGCACTACCTGAAGGAGCCACATTTGTAGACAGAAAAGACAAAGTGATTACGGAAGGTTACGTTCCTCCTATTCATGATTTTGCCATGGAAAAAGACGGATCTGATTATAAAGATGAATTTTTAGATGTGCCAAAATTAGTCATGATTGTGGCTTATGATTTAGTTCATGCTGATAAAGAAGGTCTAATGAAATTAGAGAAATTGAATCAGGAAGCTAAAGCAAAAGGGTATAAAGTGATAGGAATGACAGCTTCATCACCGGAAGAAATTGCCAAATCGAAAAAAGAATTCGGGATGACATTCGATTTTTATTTCTGTGATGCCACTGCTTTAAAAACTATCGAAAGAGCCAATCCTAGCATTGTGGTTCTTGAAAAAGGGACTATTTTACAAAAAGTACATTATAATGATATTAAAGATTTAAAGCTATAAATAAAAGGTTTAAAGTTACTGAAACTGGTAATTTTAGACCTTTAATTATTTTATATACTCTTATAAATCTTGTCCAATTTAGTATTGCATTATACTGGAATATCACTTGAAAATGGATAAATTAGCTTACTTTGAAAGGCCTTCTTTTAATTTATTTCAATAAACGCTCCATTTAACAGTTAACTATTACGATTTCACTACTTTTATCATTACAAAAAAATCATTTTTTGTGATATAATAGCCGAGAATTCAAAATTCGTCAATCTCTATTCCTCAATCAAATTGTTTGTTTAACTTTGTTCCAAATTATAAAAAATGAAAAAAATATTCGTTTTATTCATTGCTTTCGTTACATTTTCTTGTACGCAAGCCCAAAAAACAGCATTTTCCAAAGAAGCGTTATCAGAAACATTATTGTCAACTGATGGAAGCCAAGTTGCTTTTAAGAACATTTTAAAAAAGCACAAAGGCAAAACTTTAGTAATTGAAGTTTGGGCATCTTGGTGCGGAGATTGCGTAAAAGCAATGCCGAAAATTAAAGAATTACAGGCTAATAATCCTGATGTAGCTTATGTGTTTATTTCTATGGACAAAGCTGCCGATAAATGGAAAGTTGGTATTGAAAAACACGAATTAAAAGGAGATCATTTCATGGCAAATGACCAAATGAAAGGTGTATTCGGAAAAGCAATTGATTTGGATTGGATTCCAAGGTACATCATCATTGACAAAACAGGAAAAATAGTTTTATATCGTGCGATAGAAACTGATTTTGACTTAATAAATGAAACTTTAAAAAAATTGAAATAATAGCAGTATTCATTTCAAAAAAAACTACCTAACTAAAATAAAAAACAACAAAATGAGAAAGAAGATTGTAGCAGGAAACTGGAAAATGCATAAAAACGCAGAACAGACTGAAGATTTATTGAATGAATTAATTGCAAAAATCCCAACAGAAACTAAAGCACAGGTAATTGTAGCTCCAACTTTTGTTAACCTAGCTTCTGCTGTTGATCATTTAGAATTTACAAATATTGATGTGGCTGCTCAAAATGTACATCAAGCTGAAAGTGGTGCTTTTACAGGCGAAATTTCTGCTGATATGCTTAAAAGTGTTGGTGTAAATATAGTAATTCTTGGACATTCAGAGCGTAGAGCAATTTTTAATGAAACAGATGCTTTAATTGCAAGTAAAGTAAATACAGCTTTAGAACATGACATGACTGTTATTTTCTGTTTTGGTGAAGAGCTGAAAGACCGTCAATCTAAAAACCATTTCAATATCGTTGAAAATCAATTGCGTGATGGATTGTTTCAGATTGAAGCTAAAGACTGGGCAAATGTTGTTTTAGCATACGAGCCAGTTTGGGCAATTGGAACTGGAGAAACAGCTTCTCCGGAACAAGCTCAAGAAATGCACGAATTCATCAGAGAAACGGTACGTAAAGCTTTTGGAAGCGACATCGCTGATGATGTTTCTATTCTTTACGGTGGAAGTGTAAAACCAGAAAATGCAAAAGAAATTTTCTCTAAACCAGATGTAGACGGAGGTCTTATCGGTGGAGCTGCTCTAAAAGCAGATGATTTTGTTGCTGTTGTGAGCGCAATATAATTTTTTACATACAATTTTAAAAAAGGTTTGATATTTTATCAAGCCTTTTTTTGTTTTAATTCTTCAATAAAAAGAGATAATACTACCTTTGCCAAAAAAAAATAAACATGTCAAACATTTATATCGGATATCATTTTACCATAGAACCAAAAGAATTAGGTTCAGAAATATTAATTGCTCAATTAGGAGAAAAAGCTTTTGAAAGTTTTACCGAAACCGAAACAGGTGTTTCTGCTTTTGTGCAAAAGGATTTATGGGATGAAATGATTCTTGATGAAATTCAAATTTTGCAATCAGAGGAATTTAAAATTGACTATACTTTCGAAGAAATAGAGCAAGTGAACTGGAATGAGGAATGGGAAAAGAATTTTGAACCAATCGATGTAGATGGAAATTGTCATGTACGCGCTCCTTTTCATCCAAAAACGGATGCCGAATTTGATATTGTAATTGAACCAAAAATGAGTTTTGGAACCGGTCATCACGAAACCACTCACATGATGATTCAACATTTATTGGAAATCGATGTTACTGGTTTAAAAACACTTGATATGGGTTGTGGGACAGCAATTTTGGCTATTCTTGCCGAAATGAAAGGAGCCCAACCAATTGATGCCATTGATATTGACAATTGGTGTTATTTGAATTCTATCGAAAATGCAGAACGCAATAATTGTGAACATATTACAGTTTATGAAGGTGATGCCGCTTTGTTGAAAGACAAAAAATATGATTTGATAATTGCTAACATCAATAGAAATATTTTGTTGAACGATATGCAAAGTTATGTAGATTGTTTGAATCCAAAAGGAACCTTACTATTAAGCGGTTTCTATGTAGAAGACATCCCATTTATTGACGCTTCTTGTACGGAAAAAGGTTTAACTTATGTTAAAAAATTCGAAAGAAACAACTGGGTTTCTTTAAAATACGTAAATTAGTATTGAAAATCAACTAGATGGAAATCAACAAAAAAAATCATTGGGAAACTGTTTATGAAACGAAACAACCCAATGAAGTAAGCTGGACTCAGGAAAATCCTAAAATATCACTTGATTTTATTCGACAAACCAATTTAGGTAAATCGGCAAAGATTATTGATATAGGTGGTGGCGATAGCAAACTTGTTGATTTTTTATTGGAAGACGGTTATGAAAATATAACCGTTTTAGATATTTCGGCAAATGCTTTAGAACGGGTCAAAATTCGTCTGGGAAAAAAGGCTGAAAAAGTAACTTGGATTGTTTCAGATATAACAGAATTCAAACCAATAACTACTTACGATATCTGGCATGACCGAGCTACCTTTCATTTTTTGACTAGTGATGCCCCGATAAATAGTTACATTAAAATTGCTGAAAAATGGATTTCCAGTTTTTTGATTATTGGTACGTTTTCAGATAAAGGTCCTATGAAATGTAGCGGACTTGAAATCAAACAATATACCGAAACAACTCTAGAAAATCAATTTCAAGCAACGTTTGAAAAATTAAAATGCATAAATGAAGATCATATTACCCCATTTGAAACAACACAAAACTTTATATTCTGTGTTTTTAGGAAAAGATAAATTAAACTATATTTTTATTTAACCCCCAAAGTATCTAAAAATGAGTACCAAAGAAAAAGTAAGAGAAAGAGTCAGTGTAAAAGAAATTATATCCATTAATAACGAAATTATTGTTTATAATGATGATGTAAACACTTTTGACCATGTTATAGAAACTTTAATACGCGTTTGCAATCACACTGCAGAACAAGCGGAACAATGTTCATTGATTGTTCATTATAATGGAAAATGTACTGTAAAAACAGGTCCATATGATAAGCTAAAACCACAATGTACCCAACTATTGGAAGCTGGATTAAGTGCTGAAATTATATAGCCGTATTTAAATCTCATAGCCTGTTATAGAATTATTGCAAATAATTCAAAAAATATATACTTTTATTATATATTTGAACAATACACCAGGCTTTTATGGAAGAATACGGAAAAATTTTAGTTTTTGTAATGCCCATTTTTTTACTATTAATCATAATAGAAAAAATATATGGTCATTATAAAGGAGAAGATACTTCTCCTAACATGGATTCAGTTTCGAGCGTAAGTTCAGGAATGGTCAACTCCTTGAAAGATGTTTTAGGACTTAGCATCACCCTTATTTCTTACGATTGGATCGCATCAAAAATTGCAATTTTCCATTTAAAACCTACCATTCTTGCTTATATCATTGGTTTCATAGCTATTGATTTTTATGGTTATTGGAGCCATCGATTTTCTCATCAAATCAATTTTTTATGGAATAAGCATGCCATTCATCACAGCAGTGAAGAGTTCAATTTAGCTTGTGCTTTACGCCAACCCATATCCAGTTTTGTGAATTTATTTACTTTTCTACTGATTCCTGCTGCTCTGTTAGGAGTTCCTTCAAAAGTGATTGCGATTACACTACCCATTCATTTATTTCTTCAATTTTGGTATCATACCAAGCACATTAAAAAAATTGGCTTTCTGGAAAATATCTTGGTCTCCCCTTCTCATCATCGGGTGCATCATGCCATTAATCCGGAATATATGGATAAAAATCATTCCCAAATATTTATAATTTGGGATAAGTTATTTGGTACATTTCAAGAAGAATTAGAATCAGTTCCGCCAGTTTTTGGAATCACAAGACCTGCACAAACCTGGAATCCCATCCGCATTAATTTTCAACATCTTTGGCTACTGATAACCGACGCTTGGCGTGCTGAAAACTGGAAAGATAAATTCACTATTTGGTTTAAACCAACGGGGTGGCGTCCAGAAAATTTTGAAGAAAAATATCCTGTACACAAAATTAAAGATGTTTATGCTTTTGAAAAATACGGTACCCAACATTCTAAAAAACTGATGTTTTGGTCCATGATTCAAGCTATAATTACTTTATTATTTATCAGCTATTTATATAACTTTATTGCAATAATTGGTTTACCCAATGTGTTTGTATATGGCGCATTTATTTTTGTAACAGTTTATAGCTACACTGAATTAATGGATACCCGAAAAATTTCACTCTTTTGGGAAATTCTCCGATTTGCTTTAGGGATAACTATTATTGCTTATTTTGGAGACTGGTTTTCAATGAATCAGCTTTTCCCTTATGCAAATTATATCATAATTGGATATCTTACGTTATCCTTAATAGCCACAGTCTACTTTGTAAGTGTAAATTTCGAAAAAGAAAAAGTAGTAGCGTCATAATCTTAAAAACAATTCATGAGAAGTACCTTATCATTCAAAGCTTATATTGGAATCAGTTTCGCTTATCTCTTATTTATTATTTTGGGAAGAGAAGATATTTCATGGTTTATAAAACCTTTTTTAATTCCTTTTCTTTTTCTTGCAGTTTATTCCTGCGGCAATTTTCCTTCTAAAAAATTCCTTTTAGTAGCCTTAACTTTTTCTTGGATGGGTGATGTCGTTTTACTATTTGCTTACAAAGCCGAAATCTATTTCATAATTGGATTGGTAGCATTCCTAATTTCTCATATCGCTTATATCGTTTTATTCAGTAAACAATTAAGAATAAATTCGTCCAGAAACAAAGCTGTTTTCTGGGTAGGAATAACAGCTATTATAGTCTATTTAATACTAATGTTATCAATATTATTACCAACTTTAGGTGACTTAAAAATTCCTGTTTTTGTTTATGCCATCATACTCTCAACTATGCTTTTATTCGCATTTAAAGGGTATTTAAAATGGAATAAACCTGCCGGGACTTATGTATTACTAGGCGCAGTTATTTTTGTATGTTCAGACAGTACTCTGGCTTTCAATAAATTTTATGAACCCATTCGATTTAGTTCTTTTCTGATAATGGCAACCTACCTGCTTGCTCAATACTTGATTATAGTTGGTATTTTGAAATTAAACAGAAAAAAATAGCATTTCCATTTTCAGAAAATGCTATTCAAATTTAACTTTTAGTAAAATTAATGAGGTAATTTATCTTTTAATAATCCATAAATAAAGGTACCTAACAACGCACCAAAAAGCACTAAAAGCACACTCCAGAAACCTGCACCAATTAGAATAAATATTGGACCTGGACAAGAACCTACAAGTGCCCAACCCAATCCAAAAAACAATCCGCCAATCAAGTATCTAGCGGAACCTTTTTCTTTATCCAAAATTTCTATTGGCTGACCTTTTACATCTTTTAGTTTATTTCTTTTTATGATTTGGATGCCAATTACTCCCGTCAAAATAGCCACCGCGATAATTCCGTACATGTGAAAGGATTGAAATTGAAACATTTCATAAATGCGATACCAGGAAACTGCTTCCGATTTTGTAAGTACAATTCCGAAAACAAATCCAACTAATAAATATTTTAATACGTTCATATTCTAAAAAATTAAGGGTAATAAAAAATGAGCCATAATTAACCCTCCAACAAAAAATCCTATAACGGCTTTCAAAGATGGAAGTTGTAAATTACTTAAACCAGATATAGCATGTCCAGAAGTACAACCTCCGGCATAACGAGAGCCAAAACCTATTAAAATTCCACCAATTATAAGAATAAAAATACTTTTGGGAGATTCCCAAATCTGTGTTCCAAAGAGTGCTTCTGGCATTAATTTTCCGTTTGGAGCATCGATTCCCAATTGTGCTAACTGTGCAATAGTTTTTGGGTTTATAGCAACATTTGAAGCATCACTCATAAAATGAACCGCTACAAAACCACCTAACATCGCTCCTATAACCACAACTAAATTCCACCGTTGGGCTTTCCAATCAAAATCAAAAAACGTTACTCGTTTGCCTAATCCAGCAATAGAACAAAGCGAGCGCAAATTAGAAGACATGCCAAAAGTCTTTCCAAAATAAATCAGGCAAAGCATAATCATGCCTATTAAAAACCCGGAAACATACCAAGGCCAAGTTTGATAAATAATATCCATATTTGTAAATTTTATGCAAATATATAAAGCAAATTATTTATTCTATGTGAGAAAAGTTACAATAGTAAAAAACTGCACAATAAATTAATATTTGTTAATGTAATAGGCTTTAAAGTTCTGTTTATATTTGTACCTCTTTAAGCGGGCAATGGTATTATAATTGCTATAATCATTACCAAAAAATCAATTGAAAATATGAAAAAAATAATTCCTTTTGTCGTTTTATTACTACTTAGTGCCTCTTGTGTAAGTACAAAATCTACCTTGAAAAACGTAGATGACAATGCACCTGCACTAACACTTACAAAAGAAAATACTTTTGTAATAACAGCCTACAGCAAAGACAAAAAATATGGTTACGATCAAGATTATCCAATCAACATTTTTTACAGAAACACAGCAAACGAAACAATTAATCAGGAGCGTTTTTTAAATGCTTTGACAGGACCAAAAGGAGAAAAAATCACTTACTCAAAATTGGAGAGTTGTTGCCCGTTTCCAACAAAAAAGACAGATTTAGGAGCTGGTTTTCTGGATGTATATGAACTAAAATGGGATGGGCAAAAGAAACCTATAAAACTCTATTTGAATATTTACGAAAAAGGAATTTTAATGGTACCCGTTGGTCTTAGTTTAAAAAAGAATTAAATAAAACACGACTGCCCTAGCCCTGATAACAGTGAAAATCCTTTTCTTTTTTTCTTTCAAAAAAGAAAAGATTATAACGGATAGCAGGAAATAGCTTCAAAAAAATACTAACTCATTATTTCTAATTATCTTTGCACTTTCAAAAAATAAATTTTTATGAACATACAACATATCCCACTGATCAAATATACTGATAGTGGCAACTTTTTTCTTCTTGCTGGTCCTTGTGCTATTGAAGGTGAAGAAATGGCAATGCGTATTGCCGAAAAACTAGTTGGCATCACAGATAAACTAGAAATTCCATTTGTTTTTAAAGGTTCTTTCAAGAAAGCCAATCGTTCCAGAATTGACAGTTTTTCTGGCATTGGAGACGAAAAAGCATTAAAAATCCTTAGAAAAGTTTCGGAAACTTTTGGTGTTCCTACAGTAACAGATATTCACACCAATGAAGATGCTGAAATGGCTGCACAATATGTGGATGTATTGCAAATACCTGCTTTTCTAGTTCGTCAAACTGATTTAGTCGTGGCTGCTGCTAATACCGGAAAGGTTGTAAACTTGAAAAAAGGACAATTTATGAGTCCTGAAAGCATGAAACATGCTGTGCAAAAGGTTTTGGATTGCAACAATCAAAACGTAATGGTTACGGATCGTGGAACTATGTTTGGCTATCAAGACATGATTGTGGATTTTAGAGGAATTCCTACAATGCAAAACTATGCAACCACAGTTCTTGATGTTACGCATTCGCTACAACAACCCAACCAAACGGCTGGAGTAACAGGCGGAAGACCTGATATGATTGAAACTGTTGCCAAAGCAGGAATTGCTGTAGGTGTAGATGGAATTTTCATAGAAACTCATTTTGACCCTGCTAATGCTAAAAGCGATGGAGCCAACATGTTGCATTTAGATTATTTTGAAGGTCTGATGACTAAATTAGTCGCAATCAGAAAAACAATAAATCAGTTTTAATTTCAATTCAAATTCATTGAAAAATATAATTTTATATTCCGCATTCTTAATTATGTGTTTTTCAAAAAACACTTTTGCGCAAGAACAAATTAAAATACAAGATAAATATACAGCCCACAACAAAGGCAAGTTTTTTATTTCTTGGGGTGGAAACAGAGATAGTTACACCAAATCTGATGTTACATTTAGAGGAAAAGATTATAATTTTACTCTTGATAATATGGTCGCTCATGACAAACCAAAAGGCTGGCATGTTGATTATATAAACCCTGCGAGAATGACTATCCCTCAAACTAATTTCAGAATGGGGTATTTCATAAACGACCATTACAGTATTGCTGTAGGATGGGATCACATGAAGTATGTTATGACGCAGGATCAAACAGTTAATATGACAGGGACAATCAACCTTCCTTTGACAGATTCTGGATCAGATTACAATGGGACTTACAACAATACTCCGAGTGTTATGACAGAAAAATTTCTGATGTATGAGCATACTGATGGATTAAACTATGTAAACACCGAGTTTTCAAGACATGATGATATTTCTTCTTTATTCAAAATTGGGAATACTGATAAAATTCAAATCAACTTAACTGAAGGTGTTGGAGTTGGATTATTATATCCAAAAACAAATACGACTCTTTTAGGTAAACCGCGTCATGATGACTTTCACGTATCTGGTTATGGAACTTCTTTGAAAGCAGGTTTAAATGTCACTTTCCTAAAACATTTTTATGTTCAAGGGGAATTAAAAGGAGGTTATATTAATATGCAGGATATCAGGACTACTCAAAGTACGGAAGATAGTGCTTTTCAAGATTTTTTCTTTTTCCAAAGAATAATTGCTTTTGGAGGAATATTCAAAATATAAATAGTGCATAAATAATAATAAACGAGGCTGTCAGTAAAATGACAGCCTCGTTTTGTTTGACACTTTTTTTATTTTAATTAAGGTAATACGTTTTATTTTAATTACAAATTTGTTCATACCATTGCTTTTATTATAAATAATTATTAGCTAAATTTGGATATTATGTTTTCTTCTAAAATAACAGAATTAAACAATTCATAAAATTTGTATTTATCTAAACCCTGAATAAAAACAACTTTTACACTCCATGACTATAAAAAAAAGAAATCCTGATTCAGGTGGAATCTATCACTTTGATAATTTTTTTAATATCTCAGCTGATTTTATTTGTATTGCAGGATTTGATGGCTATTTCAAGCGAATAAATCCCGCTGTTTCAAAATTATTAGGCTATTCAGATGAGGAATTGTATGCTAACCCCATAAGTAGTTTTGTTTATGCACCAGACCTTAAAATTACTATAGAAACAAGAGAACAAGTATATAAAAACAAGCCTCTTTTAAATTTTGAAAATCGGTATTTAACTAAATGCGGAGAAGTTGTTTGGTTATCTTGGACATCAATGCCCGTTGAAGAGGAAAAACTAGTTTATGCTATTGCAAAAAACATTACTCATAAAAAAAGAATTGAAGAAGAACGAAACTTACTTCTTGCAAATCTGACAAAAATTAACAAAGACCTTAAGCATTTATCGTATACAACTTCGCATGACTTAAAGTCACCTGTAAATAATTTGCTGTCCGTATTTGATCTCATTGACCTTTCAAAGATTAATGACGAGGAAACACTTGAATTTATAACTATTTTAAAAACTGCAACTGAGAGTTTAAGGCAAACTTTAAAAAAATCAGTAGATGAATTAATTCATAAAGATGAGTTAAATGCTCCCATTGAAGAATTAGGTTTGAATAAAAATTTAAATGAAGTGCTACTTTCTATAAAATCTTTAATAGAAAATTCAAAAATCATAATTAACATTGACTTTTCAGATCTTGCTGAAATTAATTTTAATAAAGAATACCTGAAAAGTATATTTTTAAACTTAATTACCAATTCAATAAAATACTCGAAACCGGACACCTTACCTTCTATTTCTATTGTTTCTAAAAAAGTAAACGGTATCAGTCAATTAATTTATTCTGATAACGGATTGGGTTTTGATATGGAAAAAGTTAAAGATAAAATTTTTGGACTGCATCAAAAATTCCACGATCATATTGATAGTAATGGCATCGGACTTTACCTAATTTATAATCACATCACTAATTTAGGAGGTCGTATTGAAGTAGAAAGTAAAATTAATGAAGGTGTAAAATTCACGATTTTTTTTAAAGATTGAATTTAACAGCCATCTTTATACTCAAATATAGGTAATCATGAAAGCATAATTAACTAAACTCCTGAAAGACATGAACAACTTTGACTGGACAACATTTACTAGACGAATTGCGGTAAAATCAACTCTTGCAGAGATGTATGCTGCTTGGACTAAAGCTGTAGAAATCGAAAAATGGTTTTTAAGAAATGCTACTTATTTCGATGCCGGCAAAAACCTCATGGACAGAAACACAAGTATTGAAAAAGGTTCCTATGAATGGAGTTGGTATTTATATGATGTAGTCGAAAAAGGAATTATAACGGACTCAAATGGACTCGATTTTATTCAATTTTCATTTGCGGGAGACTGTTTGGTTGATATTAAGCTTTCAACTCAAGACAATTACATTATAGTTGAACTAACCCAGAAAAACATTCCGACGGATGATAGTTCAAAGGTGAATATCAGGCTTGGATGTGACTCCGGTTGGTCATTTTTTCTGGTAAACCTAAAATCTGTGTATGAAGGAGGACTTGATTTAAGAAATAAAAACCCTGAACTAAAAAAAATGATTAATAATAGTTAGAATTAAAATAATTTGACTTTGCATTCAAAACAAAAAAACTACAAGCGTATAACTTGTAGTTTTTTTTATGTTTTTATTAAAGTCAGGAAACATTTTTTTTAAAATCTATTGCACTTCCTTACTTGCTTGAGTCCCATTCTGATCTATCAAATACATTAATGAAGCCATTGTTGCAGCTCCTAATTCTAGTTCTCTTTTATTGACAGCATCAAATGTGTCATTTAATGCATGGTGATAATCAAAGTAACGTTGTGAATCTGGTTTTAAACCTGCTTTTACAAGCGTTTTAGAAGTCAATGGTCCAATATCTGAACCAGCATGTCCTTTTACAAAACTATGGATCAAATACGGCTCAAAAAGGTTTTTCCATCCTAGAATTTTATTAAAATTAGCATCATCACTTTCTAAAGAAAAACCTCTAGGACTGAATCCGCCTGAGTCGCTTTCCAAAGCAAAAATGTGATTTTCATTATTTGCTTGAGCCAATTCTTCATATTTTTTTCCACCTTTACCACCGTTTTCTTCATTCATAAAAAGTACAACACGAATGGTGTTTTTTGGTTTATAACCCAAGTTTTTAAAGATATTTACCACTTCCATACTTTGAACCACCCCTGCACCATCATCATGGGAACCATCGGCTAAATCCCAAGAATCAAGATGTCCGCCAACAACCATAATGTTTTCAGGATGCTCACTTCCTTTTATTTCTCCTATGACATTGTAGGATAAAACATCATCCATTTGCTTACAAGATTGTTTAAAATAGAATTTTAATTTTGGGTTATTTTTCAATTTTTTGCTCAATAATTCCGCACCGTTTGTACTAATAGCAGCTGATGGAATGTATTGTGATTTTGAAATATCACCATAACTTTGTGCTCCTGTATGAGGAAAATCATCCAATCGAAGATTCATAGATCGTACAATCGTACCCAAGGCACCAAATTTTGAAGCCTCCATAGCTCCCGCATATCTTTGATCTACACAACCACTATAAGCATTGAAAGCTTCTATTTGTGCATCCTCCATCGGTCGGTTGAAAAAAACTATTTTCCCTTTAATTTTATTTCCTAAGGCTTCTAATTCTTTGATGCTATGCACTTCAATTACTTCAGCAGTAAGTCCATTTTTGGAGGTAGCAACAGAACCTCCTAAAGCACAAATAGGCACATTTATTTTAGTTTTATTGTCTTGAATGTAAGCAGTTTCTTTTTCGCCACGAACCCATTTTGGCACCATCACTTCTTGAAGATAAACACGATCCAACCCTAGTGTTTCTAATTGTGCTTTGGTATACTGAACCGCTTTTTCAGCGCTGGCTGAACCTGATAAACGAGAACCTATTTTATTGGATAAATAGTCCAGCCAAGAATAACATTTTGAGTTGGTTAATGATGATTTGTAAATTTCTTTTAGCGTTTGTTCATCTTTAGTTTGTGCAAAAAGAACAATTCCGCTAAGGAATAGTATAACAGATAAAATTGATTTTTTCATAATTTAATATGGTGATTGTTTGAAATAGTACTTAATAATTTAGGTTCTAATATTAATGGCAATTTCGTAATTCTTAACGAATATTTGATGCTACATTCAAAAAAAAACCTCCCTATTTTTTAAAAAAAATTGATAAAATTAAATATGACTGTCCGTGACTAGTACCAAAGCGATAAAATAAGCCACAGATTAAAAAGATTTTCACAGATTCCTTTAATAATGCTTATAAAATCTGTGTGAATCAGTGAAATCTGTGGCTAAAAAAAAGACTTGGTACGAATTAAGGACAGTCATAAAATTAAATAAACCATTATGACTAAAAGTCTATAGATTTGGTAGGCAGACTTAAAGTATTCACGGTTACAAACCAAATATTAGCTACGAATTTCACCAATTAGCACAAATTAATTAGTGGAAATTCGTGAAATTCGTGGCTAATATTTTTTAGAAGCTAAAGTGCATAAATTTGAGACCAATAAAATATCCGTTCCTCATCGTGTTGCTTTTAATATGCGCACTTTTTTTATAAAAAAACCCTTCGATATAAATACCGAAGGGTCGTCACTAAATAAACAAACCAAATTTATTTAATCAACTCCAAACTAACTTTCTTCTCTGCATTAGAATCAGTGCCAACAAAAATTTGAAACGCACCTGGCTCAGCAATAAACTGTAAATCAGAATTATAAAATTTCAACTCTTCAACGGAAATTTCAAAAGTTACCGTTTGTTTTTCTCCTTTTTTAACAGCGATTTTTTGAAATCCTTTCAACTCTTTTATAGGTCTTGTAACAGACCCCACTAAATCTCTTATGTACAATTGAACTACTTCCTTACCATCATAATTTCCGGTATTTGTAACATCAACGGTAACGTTTACTTTTTCGTTGAAATACATTTTATCCGATGAAATTTTAAAGTTCGAATAGTCGAATGTGGTATAACTCAATCCAAAACCAAAAGGAAATAAAGGCTCATTTCTTTCGTCGATGTAATTAGATCTGAATTTTTCAAACTTTCCTTCTTTGTTCCCTAATGGTCTTCCAGTATTTTTTTGGTTGTAATAAATAGGCACTTGCCCTACACTTCTAGGGAAAGTAGCAGTCAATTTTCCCGAAGGATTTTCATTTCCAAACAAAACATCCGCAATAGCACTTCCTGCTTCACTTCCTGCAAACCATGTATTCAATATCGCTGGAACAGTTGCATTTTCCTGAACTAAAACTAATGGCCGCCCTGTAAATAAAACCAAAACCACTGGTTTTCCTGTTTTTAATAATTCCTGTAATAAATCTTTTTGAGCCTGTGGAATTTCTAAATTGGTTCGGCTACTGCTTTCTCCACTCATTTCTGCAGATTCACCAAGAGCTGCAATAATCACATCGGATTGATTGGCAATTTTCAACGCTTCTGCCAATAATTCTTCCTTAGTTCTATTATCTCGGTGCAAGGTTTTACCAAACATGGTTGCTTTTTCTTCGAAAGCCGCATCATAATCCAGATTACTTCCTTTAGCGTAAAGCACTTTTGTAGTATTCCCAACCACTTCTTTAATTCCAGTTGCTAATGAAATCGACGTTTGCATATTTGTCGCAACACTCCAAGTACCTGCCATATTTTCTTTGGCCTCAGCCAATGGTCCAATCACGGCAACAGTTCCGGTTTTTTTCAAAGGAAGCAACTGGTTTTGGTTTTTAAGTAAAACCAAAGATTGAGCAGCAATTTTTCTAGCTTCAGCTCTATTACTGCTTGTAAAAATTTCTGTTTTTGCTCGTTTTTCATCACAATATTTATAAGGATCTTGAAACAATCCTAAATCATATTTGGCATTCAAAATAAGTCGAACAGCATTGTCGATTTGTTCTATGCTTACCTTTTTTTCATCCAATGATTTTTTCAAAGTAGTAAGAAAACCTTCGCCTACCATATCCATTTCAACTCCGGCATTTAGAGCCAACGCAGATACCGTTTGTAAATCTCCCATACCGTGTTCTATCATTTCGGGAATTCCTGTAAAATCAGTAACCACAAAACCTTTAAAACCCCATTGTTTTCTCAACACATCAGTCATCAACCATTTGTTTCCAGTTGCCGGAATTCCGTCAATTTCGTTGAAAGATGCCATAACCGATCCAACACCGGCATCAACAGCCGCTTTGTATGGAGGAAAATAATCATTATACATTTTTATTCTGCTCATATCAACCGTGTTATAATCGCGTCCTGCTTCCGGCGCACCGTACAAAGCAAAATGTTTCACACAGGATAAAATGGTATTGTTTTTTGACAAATCATCCTGTTGGTATCCATGAACCATAGCTTTGGCAATTTGGCTTCCCAAAAATGGATCTTCACCAGAACCTTCAGAAACTCTACCCCAACGCGGTTCGCGTGAAATATCAACCATAGGAGAAAATGTCCAGTTGATTCCATCGGCACTGGCTTCCTGAGCTGCAATTTGAGCACTCCTTTCAATCAGTTTCATGTCCCATGTACAAGACAAACCAAGCGGAATAGGAAAAGTCGTTTCATAGCCATGAATGACATCCATTCCAAAAAGTAATGGGATTTTCAATCGGCTTTTTTCGACTGCAATCTTTTGTACTTCTTTAATTTTCTGAACCGATTTTATATTGAATAAACCACCTACTTTACCTTCTTCAATATTTTTAGCTACATTAGAACTATTGGCAGCTCCAGTGGTAATATCACCCGAAGTAGGCAAATTCAATTGCCCTATTTTTTCGTCCAAAGTCATTTTCGACATTAAGTCGGATACAAATTCTGTTTTGGGTTTAATTTTAACCGTCTTTTTAGCTGTCTTTTTTTGGCTGTAGCCAAAAAGTGAAAAGCCTAAGAGAAGTATAATTAGTTTAATTTTCATTTTTTATTTTTTTATTTGTTTAAACATCCAATCATAAATTTCTTGGTTGTCATATACTCTTGACCAACTGTCATGACCTGCATCATCAAAAATGGTTAGTTCGACATTACCATTACACTTTTTTAGTTCTTTATAAATGGCGATTGCATAATCTGGATTCACAACATCATCCATCAAACCGTGAAAAACCCGAGTTGGAATTGCCGCAATTTTACACGCTTCTTCTAATTGAATCAGATCAACAAATCCAGAAATTGGAACAATTGCAGCAAACATATCAGGATGCGCAAAAGCCAGATTCCAAGTTCCCCAACCACCTAAACTCAATCCGGTAAGGTAAATTCGGTTTGGATCTATATTGTTTTCTTTTTGGATTTTTAAAATCAAACGATACAATACTTCATTATTCCATTCTTCGTTTTCAGGGCATTGCGGTGCCAAAATATATGCGTCGAGTTCGTGGTTTTTAATGTATTTAAAAGGTCCATGAATTTTTACTTTTTCGATATCCGTTCCTTTTTCACCTGAACCATGAAGAAAAATGATTAACGGTTTTTTATCTTTTGTATTCGCTGGAATGTGCAATGCAAAACCCATTTCGTGTTTTTGCACGATTTCAGTTTTCATTTTTCCATTTACCTCCGATTGTGAAAAGGCATTCCATGAGAATAAAAAGACGATTATTATAATTTTATACTTCATAATTCCTTAAAAATTATATTTCCCGGAATGAAAACCAAGTTTTACTAAACCTTGTTTTACCTCTGGTGAATTCATAAATAATTTCCATAATAAACCGGTACGATAATTTTCAATCATTGGGGCTATTGTACCTTGATCGATCGCTAAATATCGTGGCGTTATCCAATTATAATGCGGAGAAAAAGCGTCATAAGGTCCCGCAATTCCAACTAAAGAACTCTTTTTCTCATCATATAAATAATGGAGAAATTTCATTGATTCCGTTGGCGTATAAGGAAAAGAAGATAAGGCAGCTGTAGGTGAAATCACTCCTAAATCATTATTAGGCTGATGTGCTGAATATCCTGTAGACCCGTCACTATTACGAGAATAACTTGCCGTTAATCCCCAACATTTATCCGAATACCCATTCCATTGATGTGGATTAGCAATACAATATTTGTTCATGATTTTAGCATGGTTTTGGGTCAGTGCCCAATAATCTGCATATTGATCCGTCAAGTTAGTAGGATCTAAACCTAAATAGGAATAATGCGCCCAAAACATAGGTCCTACATTTCCTGTAGCTCCATTATAATTGAATATCACTGGAATTCCGTATTGTGAACTACTATTTACAATTGCTCCGTTTCTTGCCCAAGCTTGATGATAAGCTGCAGCGGGAATAGGATGTGTAGGAGACGCAGCACCCATTATATAGGTAATCAAACATTCGTTGTATCCTTCTAGTTTAAAATTCATTTCCCAACCGTAAGTAGGTGACCAATGCCAGTATAATGCATTTTCTCCTTTGGTATACCAATCCCATTCTACGCCTTTCCACAAATTATCTGCTTTAGTGGCTAAAGCTTGTTCAGCAGTAGTTCCATTTTTAAAATATTCTCTAACAGTTAACAAACCCTGACATAAAAAAGAAGTTTCTACTAAATCTCCTCCATTATCTTTAGTTCCAAAAGGAATTACTTTGCCTGTTGTTCCATTTATCCAATGTGACCACGCACCATGAAACCGATCTGCATTTTCGAGAAAAGTCAAAGCAGTTGTAAGTCTAGAAACAGCTTCGCTTCTATTAACAAATCCTCGCTCTACACCAACGACTATTGACATTAACCCAAAACCGGAACCTCCAGTAGTAACTATATTAGCTTCAAAACTTGGATCATCAGTTAGATAACGTTCTCTTGCTAATTTTGAATTAGTTTCAGCATAATCCCAAAAATATTTAATGGCATCTTTTTGGACTTGATCCATAGCTTCAGTATCTGTTAATGCCGCAGAAGGTGGGCTTACAACTATACTTGCATTTGGCTTATCTGCAGAGGAAGCACAGCCTAGAAAAGTAAAAAGCAGGAATGAAACTGTAAATTTAATCATTGGTAAATTTTATAATATTTATAAAATAAACACTCCTTACTTCTCTAAAAAAAATAAGAAATAAGGAGTGTTTTTTAATTAATAACCTAGATTTTGAGATGACATCCCTTTAGATTGTCTTATAAACGAATCTGGAATAGGGAATAATTCATTTTTACCCTCAGTAAACGTTTTACCATCAATTGCAAAAGCTGTTTTAGCCTGACCAGTACGAACTAAATCAAAGAATCTGTCAAATTCAAAAGCCAACTCTACTCTTCTTTCTTTCCAAATAGCAGTTCTTACATCAACTTGAGACACTGCAGTAGTAACTCCTAATCCGGCTCTATTTCTAATTTGGTTTAACAACGGAATAGCTTGTGGTGTTTGACCTAATTCATTCAATGCTTCGGCTTTCATCAACAATACTTCAGCATATCTCAAGTATTTGATATTAGCATCTGTTTCCCATCCATCGGTATATTGAGAAGAATAGGCTTTAAAATTATACATTGGATTTTCAACAGTATTTGGCACCACTCTACCATCATATAAAGTAGTTCCTCTAAAAATAATAGTTGCATTTTTTCTAACATCACCTGCCTCATAAGCATTTAATAAACTTTGTGATGGAGTATTGAATCCCCAACCCCATCCTCCAGCACCACGAGCACCTTGAGAGGCAGAATATCCTTCAATTCCTTTTGCAGGAACTGAACCAACACCATTAATTTCAAATATAGATTCAGCATCATTTTCCCCTTCTAATTGGAACATTTTAGCATAATCAGCTGAAATAGAATATCCTGTAACAAGATTACAGTTGTCTACCACTTTTTGCCAATTTTTTTGATACAAATTCACTTTTGCTAATAAAGCATAAGCGGCGCCTTTTGAAGCTCTTGCTTTCTCATCGGCAGCATAAGCAGCTTTATTTGGTAATGCCGCAATAGCATCAGCCAAATCACTTTCGATAAAAGCATACACTTCAGCAGCAGTTTTACGAGTAAGCAACATTTTTTGATCGTCATCAGAAACTGGATTTGGTAAGTGATCCACGATTGGAACTCCACCATAACATTTCACCAAAGTAAAATACATAAAAGCTCTTAAAAACTTAGCTTCACCCATTAATCTTGTTCTTAAATTAGCATCTGCTTTATCAAGCTTAGGCAAAATATCTAAGGCTTGATTGCATCTGTTAATTCCGTCATAATTAGCATTAAAAGTACTCTCAGCAGATGGGTTTGACGAGTTATATGTTAGTGCATCCAAAACATCTTTATCACTACCCGTATCTCCTGGAGATGATCCTTTGTCAGCATCATCAGAAGTAATACTTGCTAAACCAATCCAACCAAATGAACTCATATCCCAGTTTAAAAACTTACTGTAAATAGCAGTTACAAAAGTGGCTGCACCAGCATCATTATTAAACAATTCGATATCTTTCGTAGAGATAGACTCTGTTTGATTTACATCTAAATAATCATTTGCACATCCCGCAAAAAAGAGCGCCGATACGGCAAACATTGATATATATATCTTTTTCATACTATTAAAATTTTAAATTAGCACCAATTACTAAAGATCGTAGTGTAGGATAAGCATCCAGTTCAACACCTTGACTACGGTAAGGATTACCATCACCGTTAAGTTCAGGAGAAAAACCAGAGAATTTTTGAGTTATAAATGGATTAATTGCATTTACATATACTCGGCAATAGTTCAAGAAACCTTTTTCTGCTAAAGGAAGTTTGTATCCTAAACTAATATTATTAACTCTGAAGAAATCTCCAGATTCCATATAATAAGTAGAAGCTACAGGAACTTGATTAAATGGAGCTGGATTTGAAGCTGTTGTATTTGTAGGTGACCAGAAATTAGTCGCTACTGATTGCTCAATATTCTCCCCTGTAAAACGTTGTGCTTTTTTACCATTGTACACTTTTGCACCACTAGTACCGTAGCCATCAACAGAAAAATCAAAGTTTTTATAGTTTAACCCTAAGCTTACACCATAATTAGATGTAGGTAAAATAGAACCAACATATTTTTTATCAGCTGTAGCAGACAAAGCATCTTGAGTCACTTTGGCACCACTGGCATTATAATATAGCATTTTGCCGTTTGAAGGATCTATTCCAGCATATTGATATAAATAAAAACTACCTAACGGTTGACCTATAGAAGAATTATCAAGTAATTTAGTATCTTGACCATTCCCTAAGTTTCCACCTACTTCTGGAGAAAGATTTACACCTTTTAAGCGTGAAAGTTCATTTTTATTATTAGAGAAATTTCCACCTACCCAGTAACTTAAATTATCCGATATTTTATCATCCCAACGTATAGAAATTTCATATCCTTTATTTGAAACTTCACCTACATGCGCTGGTGTAGCTACACTGATACCTGATGTTGAATAAGGTCTTACATATAAAATAACATTATCTGTTTTTTTATTATATACATCAAAAGATCCTTTTAATTTGTTGTCCAATAATTCAAAATCAAGACCTAAAGAAGTTTCCTCTGTAACTTCCCAAGATAAACTTGGATCAATTTGTGAATTAATAGTCGTTCCTTCATTCAAGATAGAACCACCTAAATAACTGTTAAGTCCAGATGCATATGCTTGATTATTAAGAGGTACATTTTGATTTCCTAATTTACCCCAACCACCTCTTAATTTCAATACGTTGATTGTTTTAACATTAGCCATAAAATCCTCTTTGGTAATAACCCAACCTAAACCAAAAGCAGGAAAAGTACCCCAACGATAATCTTTAGCAAAATTAGATGAACCATCACGTCTAATTGTTCCTGTAAATAAGTATTTGTCCATTAATTTATATTGGAAACGACCAAAATAGGAAGCTAATTTCGTTTGATCATAAGTTACATCTAACAAACTAGTAATGTTTCCTACATAATCAACACCTTCAAGTGACCAATAATTAGAACTTGCATTAACATTTTTTCTAACAATGGTAAGTTTTTCTCTTGGTCCTTTTACAGATGTTTCCATACCAGCAGTTAACTCAATATCATGAATTTCACCAAATATTTTGTTGTAAGTAAAATAGTTTGATAAATTCCAATTGAAATATTGCTCTCTACCTCTAGTCAATAAATTGATATTTGTTGGTAAAGTATTTCCTGGGCTTGGATCTCCAGCGATATCAATCGCTCTTGTATCTTCAAAATTATATTGTTTCCAAGAATAAAATTCACCATTAAACTGTGAAGTAAATTTTAATCCTTTCAGAATTTCATAATCTAATTTCAAACCACCTTGCAAAGTTACACTGCGTTGTTGCTCATTGTAAAAATCCAATTGAGCTACAGGATTCCCAACGTTATTAAATGAAGAACCGCTTGTACTTGCAACTCCATTAGCATCAACAAAAGGAACACCATATTGTCCTGATGCAAAACGAACTGGAACAATTGGAGACTGCTTGTACGCATTTGTAAAAGCACCTAATGGTTTTGGGGATGAATTAGCTGATGTAAAACTAAGGTTTTGATTTAATGTTAATTTTTTAGAAATTTTATATTCATTGTTATTTCTAAAAGTAAAACGACTATAATCAAGACCATTCAAAATTGCTTTTTCTTCATAGTTACCTACACTAAAAAAGTATTTTATATTCTCCGTTGCCCCAGAAATAGAAACATTATTTTGAGTATAAGATCCTGTTCTTGTAATTGCATCAAGCCAGTTCGTATTCACTGGTTGATTTTCAGAAAAAGTCGAAGTCCCTAAAGCAGCATTAGAATAACGTGCATACGCATCACTTCCCGCCATTTTAACTGTTCGTAATGGCTTTCTAAAACCAGCAAAACTCTCTACTTCAACAGTCACTCTATCGCCTTTCCCTTTTTTAGTAGTAACGATAATTACCCCATTGGCAGCTCTAGTACCGTAAATAGCTAATGCAGAAGCATCCTTCAAAATCTCGTAAGAGGTAATATCATTAGTATTAATGTTATTGATATTCTCAGTAGGCATACCATCAACAATATACAAAGGAGATCTACCACCAATAGCAGTACCTAAACCTCTAATAACTACAGAAGGTGAACTTCCTGGTAAATCAGAAGAAATTACTTGAACCCCCGCTGCTTTACCTTGGATAGCTTGAGAAGCATTTAAAACTTTAGTTTTAGATATTTCCTCCGCTTTCAATGAAGTAATTGAAGTGGTATTATCAATCTTTTTTCTCGATCCATAACCTATGACAACTACTTCTTTCAGTTCAGTGTCTTTAGATTCATTTAAAGTGATGCTCATAGTTCCAGAAGTTACTTTTACTGATAAAGCATCAAAACCTACCATACTTATTTTTAATACCTCTCCTATTTTGGCATTGATATTAAAATTACCGTCAAAATCAGTATCTGCTGAAGTTTTAGAATCGGCAGCAACAATCATTGCAGCAGGAATTCCAATTCCATTCTTATCCGATACTTTTCCTTTAATTACTTGACCAGACATATATGCCGGAAGTAGAATGAGTGCTAAAAAGCTAAAAATAAAATTTCTCATATATTAATAATTTGTTAAAGTTAGTGGGACCAAATTAGATAATTACAACGTTATAGTATCCATAATGGAGTTACTACATAAATACATCAAAATATTAAAACACAACAAGAAATCTATGTTTTAAAGCGGCTATGAGAGGTACACGAGTACCTTACTACATCGGTATGATGTAGTAATGATGTATTGTAATTTCGTAAAAAATTGATTGAAATAATATAGTATCTATAAAAATAGAACTTATTTTATATCGTTAATAAAAATTTAGAAAGGTTTTCGTCCTGAACTAGGTTCAATTTCTTTCTTAATCGATAGCGATGCAGTTCAACACCTCTGAATGAAATATTCATCATTGGTGCAATTTCTTTGGAAGAAAGATTCATTTTTAAGTAAATGCAAAGCTTAATATCCTTTGAAGTAAGGTTTGGATATTTTTTAGAAAGATTAATTATGAATTCATTATGAATTTGATTCAAATTTGTTTCAAATGTTTCCCATTCATGCTTGTTAACTGCATTGATTTTTATAGCTTTTTTTATCTCACTTTTTAGTTTATTGAAATCGGTTTCAGAATCTAAAATTCCTTGGATATTCTCTATCATTTCACTTTGCTTGGCAATAGAAAGTGATTTACCCGCAACTTCTGATGATTTAGATTGCAATTCCAATTCAAGAATGTGTTTTTCATATTCCTGAATGTTCAACTCATTTTCGGCTTTTAATTCCATTTCCAGAATTTTCTTTTGATGCTTTAATTCTTCTTCCTGTAATTTCAGTTTCTGAATATATTTCATCTTATTCCATTTATAATAAAGGTATAATATCAAACCAATAACAATCAGGTACACCAAAATCATCCAAAAAGAAAAATACCATGCCTTTGCAACGATAAATTGAAAACTGGAAACTTTATTATAATGCAATCCATCGTTACCATAAATAGTCAACTCATGAGAACCACTAATGAGGTTATTCAAAATAATCAATCCTTCATTTATAGGAATGAATTCTTTGGTACCATTAATTTTATAAAATAAATCCGGTTTTGTGGCTCCATAAATTCCAGATATCACATGTATTCTAAGCTCTGAATTATGCTTGATTTTTGATGTATTTTCTACTAAAACACCATCATTAAAAGCTTCAATCTTTATATTAGTTGTTTGCTTATTTTTGGATTTTAATTGAAGTGAAATAAAACCATCATCTAGATTTAACAGATAACTGTCATTATTTTTAAATACTTTTAAATTATCATTGATGATTTTTCCTTTATAATATTTCTCCTGAATACTATTTTTAATAAATTGATTATCATTAGCATAAACATGGTACAAAAGTCCTCCTTGAAGCACCATAAAGTTATTTTCATCAATGGTAACAATATCTGAGACGTTTTTGAAATTGCTGTTAAACAATTCATTTCCTTCTAATTGATTCGTTATTGAATTGTAGGTATACCACGATTTATTAATCAAAAAAAGAATTTCATTTCTGAACTCAAATATTTTTACACCAAAATCATTACTTATTTTACTGCGCTGGGTAATATTATCAACACGTACTGTTTCATAGGCATCATTATAAAGAATTCGATACAAACCCCTATTATTATCCGCTGCCCAAATTTCATTTTTCCTGTTTTGAGCAACATATTTTATAGGTTTCAAAATCTTTTTTAAAACAATATTTTGCTTTAAGTCATTAGCATTATTATAGATAATTACACCGCTGTATGTTGCTTGCAAATAGGAATTATTAATACTGCTTTTTGCTAAATTCCAACCTCCATTTACCGTACTTAATTTATAAAATAATCCATCATCATAAACAAAAGTTCCTTCGTTATGACCTATAAGATATTTGTTATTTATTTTACTGATATTCCAGGCTTGTCCTTGTGTATTTGGAATCAATGAAAGTTGTTTGTCTTCATATTTAAAAACACCATGATTTGAAGCCATTAAATAACCTTTTGGAGTGCTGGCAACAGAATAAACAGAACCTAAAATACCGGAACTGTCATAAAAAATTGAAGTAGGAGAATTGACTTCAATATGAGCAATTCCATTATCGAGTCCCAACCATAAATCATTCTCTTTGTCCTGACCGATACTTAAAATAGAATTGTTCATCAAGACATTATTTCTATTGATGTTTTTATAAGAACCGTCATTCAAATCTAGGATATAAACTCCTTTATTTGCAGTTCCTATTACTAGTTTATTGCTTTTTATAAACTGGGCAACATTGATGTTTGCAGCTTTCAAAATGTCATTTAATGGATTTCCCCAAGGAATCAAAGTGCCGTTTTCCAAAACATAAACCCCATTTTTTTTAGTAAAAAAATACGTTTTATCTTGGTATTTTTGAATGGCATGAATAACATTGTTTTCTAAAACCGCCCATTCCTTTACTTTTTCGATATTTGAATTCTTTATTTTATAAATTCCTTTCTCAACTGAAGCAACTAGCAATTCATTGCCAACAGGGAAACAGTAAGAGATGAGAAAATCAAATTTGAATTCCTTAATTAGTTTTCCATCATACAGAAAAAGCCCATTAAAGGACTGAAAGTAAATTTTGTTATTAAACTTAAATATCTTCCAAATTTCTTCATTGTTGTTTTCATCAAAAACCTTATTGCCTTTGGAAATAGAAACATAATGCATCTTTCCATCTTTTCGAAACCAATACCCAAATTCTTTATACGAACCCGAATAAATCTTGTCTCCATCGACCATTATGGAACGAATGATTGTTTTGTTAGGCAACGTATATTTCTCCCATTTTACGCCATCATATCGCAACAAATAATAATTATTTGCAAAATACATGGCATCATCATTTCCTTGTGCTACGTTCCAAATCTGGTTATCGCCCTGATAATTAGACTTGCTGTAATTTTCGACAAAAGGAAGTAACTCTTGAGAATAAAGTTGGAACGAAAAAAAATATAATAGGATTATTACTGTAATTCTTGCTTTCAAAATGTGGCGTTTTATGCCCAAATATAAACAGATTTCTTAAATAAAAAGTATAAAAAAAGCTTCCCTGATGAGAAGCTTTTTTAGAAAAGGACATTTTTTAATTGGTAAGTAATTCAAATACCTGATTTGCAATTTCAATTTCTTCATTAGTTGGAATAACCAATATTTTAGTTTTCGAATCAGGAGTGCTAATTTCTCGAATTTCCTTCGAACGGATTTCATTTTTGGAATCATCTAATTCAATTCCGAAATAATCCATATCCGTACAGACTAATTTTCGAATATAAGAGGAATTCTCCCCGATTCCTGCCGTAAAAACTATCGCATCAAGTCCATTTAAAACTGCTGTATAAGAACCAATATATTTTTTAATTCGATACGCATTCATATCTAAAGCCAGCTGACAATCAACATTTCCGTTCTCCGCATTCGCTTCAATATCCCTCAAATCGCTGTAACCGGTAAGACCTAGCATTCCGCTTTGCTTTTGCAACATCGTATTCACCGCCTCAAGCGAATAGCCTAATGAATTAACCAGATAAAAAATCACAGATTGATCTACATCTCCGCTTCGGGTTCCCATAATCAAGCCATTCATTGGACCGAAACCTAACGTATGATCGATACTTTTTCCATCTTTTATAGCAGTCATACTACACCCATTCCCTAAATGTATCGTAATAATTTTCGAGGCTTTATTTATAGAATTCTGTTTCAAATAATGAATCGCATTTTCCGAAACGTATTTGTGACTCGTTCCATGAAAACCATATACGCGTATTTTATTTTCTGTCAAAAGGTAATTTGGCAACGCATATTTGTGCGCCACGACAGGAATCGTTTGATGAAAAGCCGTATCAAAAACAGCCACTTGTTTTGCCAAATTGAAAATTTCCTCGGCAACATTTATTCCTTCTAAATTCGCAGGATTATGCAAAGGTGCCAAATCAAAAAGCTGCCTGATTTTATCTTTTACCTCACTGGTAATAATTACCGTATTCGAAAAAGCACTGCCGCCATGCACCACGCGATGCCCGACAGCTTCAATCTCATCTGTACTTTTAATCACTCCAACTGTCTCGTCCATCAGTAATTTGGCAATTTTTTCCAAACCAATTTTATGGTTTGCAATAGGCAACGTTTCTTCTAATTTAGTGTTATTGGTTACGTAGCTTAAATTTGAAGTTTCCAATCCTATTCTGTCAATCATCCCCGAACAAATGACTTCATTAGTCGGCATATTGATTAATTGGTATTTTATGGATGAACTCCCCGAGTTTATAATTACTATTTTCATTTTATAATCCTTGAGCTTGAATAGCCGTAATCACGACTGTATTTATAATATCATCTACTGTACAACCTCGGCTTAAATCATTTACGGGTTTGTTTAATCCTTGTAACATCGGACCAATTGCCAGTGCTCCAGTTTCTCTTTGCACTGCTTTATAGGTGTTATTTCCCGTGTTTAAATCTGGGAAAATCAGAACACTGGCTTGTCCTGCCACTTCTGAATTTGGCATTTTACTTTTTCCAACAGCCATATCGACTGCTGCATCATATTGAATGGGTCCTTCAATTTTTAAATCAGGACGTTTTTTCCTAACTATCTCGGTTGCAGTTCTCACTTTATCTACTTCATCTCCTTTTCCGGAAGAACCGGACGAATAGGAAAGCATGGCAATTTTTGGTTCTATTCCAAAAGCTAAACTGGAATCAGCAGAGGAAATGGCTATTTCTGCCAGTTGTTCCGCTGTTGGATTTGGATTGATGGCACAATCCCCAAAAACAGAAACCCTATCTTCCAAACACATGAAAAATATTGAGGAAACTACTGATGAATTGGGTTTCGTTTTAATGAATTGCAAAGCCGGTAAAATAGTGTGTTGTGTCGTGTGTGCCGCTCCTGAAACCATTCCGTCAGCATCGCCTTTATAGACCATCATTGTTCCAAAATATGAAACATCTTCCATTAAATCTTTGGCCATTCCTAAAGTTACGTTTTTAGCTTTTCGTAACTCATAATAGGTATTTACATAATCTTCATAATGCTCCGATTCTATTGGATTGATAATTTTTATTTTAGAAAAATCAAAATCTAATCCCAATTCCGAAACTTTACTTTCTATTTGCTTTTTGTTTCCAATAATCGAAATATCAACCACATCCATCGCTAATAATCGCGAAGCTGCAATAATAATTCTTTCATCATTTCCTTCTGGTAAAACAATGTGTTTTCTATGTTTTTTAGCTCTTTTTACCAAATTGTATTGGAACATTTTTGGCGTCATTCCTTCCGCTTCAAAAGTAATTAGCTTTTCAGCCAAATTATCCAAGTCGACATACTTTTCGAAAGTGTTTATAGAAGTTTCAATCTTCTGTTTGTTATTGGCGTAAATTTTGGATTTAATAGAACCTATTTTATTGGTAATATAATACGTCCCTTCCTCTACTGCAAAAATGGGAACAACAGGAGAAAGTCCTTCAATTAATTTTAGAATACTCTGTTCAGGCAATATATTTCCTGTAAGCAGTATTCCTGAAATTGTTGGATAATTCACCGATTCATTCGCCTGAAGAGCGCCAAGAATAATATCAGCTCTATCTCCTGGAGTTATCACCAGACTATTTTCTTTCAAATGCAAAAGATAATTACAGAGTTGCATCGCGCCCACGCTAAAATTACCCGTTTGATTGTTTAAATAGGCGGCTCCAAATAACACTTTAGCATCTAATTTGTTTACAATTTCCTGAATTGTGGGATTGTTCAAATTAGAGATTAAAGGAATTGAATTCACTAATATACTGTCAGGCAGACTTTTTTTCAAACCGGTAGTTACTAATTCAATGTTTTGAGGTTGCACTTTATTGGCGATTACAGCCAAAACTTCCACTTCTTTTACTTTGAATGAATCATAGGCAAGATAAAGGCTATCAATTAATTCTTCTAATGTTTTCCCTACACCGGAACCCACAATAATAGTTGGAATCCCTAGATTTTTGGCAATCAAAACATTCATATCTAATTCGATAACAGTTCCTTCTCCCGTAAAACTGGTTCCTTCAACTAAAACAAAATCGAAACGTTCTTCTAATTTCTTGTATTTTTCAATGATTAAATCGAGGACCTCCCCTATTTTTCCTTTGTTCTTCTTTTTGATTAATTTACTTTTTGTAATGGCAAAAGCATCCTCAAATTGAATATCCATTCCAAAATGACCAATCACCGTTTCAATGTGATTGTCAAATCCACCTTCTTCAAAATCTTCTACAATGGGTCTAAAATAGCCAACTTTGGCAGTTTTACCAATAAGCATACTCATCAACCCTAAAGTTATAATAGACTTGCCGCTATTTTGTTCGCTTGTTGCTATATATATGGCCTTGTTCATCTTTTTATTTTTATATTTAATTCCAATATTAATTGGATTTACAGCATCTTAATTCTTAAAACCAACGGCGTTTTTTAAAATAAAAAATCATTCCAATTACAATTAAAATCATAATTCCGATGATTGAATAATACCCATTACGATAATGCAATTCAGGCATAAACTCAAAATTCATTCCGTAAACTCCAACAATAAATGTAAGTGGAATAAATATGGCTGATACGATGGTCAGGGTTTTCATAATCTCATTCATCTTGTGCGTTTGTGCCGAAAAAAAGAAATTAGAAGCACTTTCCAGTGAACCCATATCGGATTCAATTTGTTCTAAAAGTTCCAAACTCTTTTGATGTAATCGAGTAAAAAAACTAAAATTCTCCATTTCCATTGCATTAAATACATTATCGTCTTTGATGCTTTTTATATCATACAAAGAATCCCGTAGCGGAATAATAGATCGTTTCAGAAAATTGAAATTATCGCGATGCTTTTCAATTCTTTCTAAAATTATGGGATCGGCACTTTTCTTCGAAAGATTAATTAATTCTTCTACTTTATCTTCTTCATTTTCAATGGTAACATAAAAATTTTCCATGATAGCGTCCAAAAGTATGTACAACAAATAATCTACTTTTTTTGTTCTAACAATTCCTGAATGTGTACGAATACGCTCCCGAATATGGGTGAAGAAATCACTACGTTTCTCCTGAAATGAAATCAAAATACCATCTTTTATCAGAAAACTAATTTGCTCCACACTAATATTATCTGAATCTCCAGCTGGCAAAAGTGATTTTATATTAAAGAATAAAATATCCGATAGTTCCTCCAGTTTTGTTCTCCTAGTAGTATTTAAAATATCGGCAAGCATGAAATTGTCTATTTCAAAATAATTGCCAATTGATTTTATTAATTCAATATTATTTAAACCATGAATATTCAGCCAATTCGTTTTTTGAGTATTGATGTATTTATCCAGATCCGAAACTTTAAAATCTTCAAACTCTATCAAATCAAAATTATCATAAACGAACAACTGCATTTCTGACTCATGACTTCTATGAATCCCTGTATATTCAAGATTATAAGGTTGCAGTTTCCTGCCTTTCTTGTATTTAATTTTTCTCATTCCAACTCATTTATATAGTAATATTACGAAAAACTTTCACAAAAAAATGGGTTCTCCTTGCTTTTGATATTTCTAAAAATAAAACTCTCTTTTTTATTTATTATTTTGAAAAAACAAAGATAAGCCGAAATAATAATCCTTATTATGAGATTAATCATGTTTCATTTATAAAATTCCACAAAAAAACCGAGCTATCACTAACTCGGTTTATTAATTTAAAAATTATATTTTTTATTTACCATCAACATAATCCTGTAAATAACTGAATCTTGGAGTCAATTTTCCTTTTTCGGTAATTTTGGCTCTTTGTAAAATCCCATCTTTGTCTCCGTTGAAAAATGCAGGAATTACATGTTCCATAAACATTTCGCCAAAACCTTCGCTGGCATCCTTTGGCAATTCACAAGGTAAATTATCCACAGCCATAACTACAATTGCTGCAGGATGAAAAACATCTACTTCTTTATTTTCATTTGGCCAGTATCCGTATAAAGGCTCCGCAATTGTTGATGATTTCAAAGTACATGCTATTGGACCATTGACATCACAAGAAATATCTGCAACAACTTTTATTTTACAATCTTTCGACTGAAGCATTTCGGACGTAAGAATTACCGGAGCTTCATTGGCATGAAAATGTCCTGTGACATAGATGTCTGAAAATTTAGTAAATCGTTCAAAATTAGATACATAATCTTGTGGATTTTTATAAAAATCAGTAAAATCCAGTACTTGTCCGTCTTTGCGTTTATTGTATTCCAAAACATCGATTTGAGTATAAACGGGTTGTGCATAGTTCTTCGTCAAATAATTTTCGACAGAAACTTCCTTTACTTTAATAGCATCCAAAATTTCTTTAGCACCATTACCCACTTTACCGGTACCGGTAATTACAAATTTTAAAGGAGGTAATACCAATCTTTTTAGATGCGCAATCAAGGCCTCTTTTCCTGAAAGTGTTTCTGCTTTTGGTAATTTGAATAATTCGAATTTTATTCCAAAAGCACGGATACTATTATAAGTCCCTACAATTCCCGCATATTTCCCAAAACCAATTAACCTGCGATTATGAGAATCTACAATAGTTTCATGATCGTATAAATCAATATTTTTTTCTAAAATTGCTTGTAATAATTTTCTATTATAAGGCTGTTTTTTAATCGTGTGCGAAAAAAAGAAATACGCTTTATTAGGAATTAAATCTTCTGCAGGAACTTCTTTCACACCAAATAAAACATCACAATCGCTAATGTCATTTGTAACTTCGATTCCTGAATTTTTATATTGTTCATCAGTAAAAATTCGAATATCGGAGCTTTCTACTTTAATAGAAGCATCTTGATACAATTGTTTTACTCTTGCTAATTCATCTGGAGAAAAAACAACTCTTCTATCTGGCGGGTTTTTTCTTTCTTTTATAATTCCGAACTTCATTTTCTATATTTTTATACCTATTTAATATAACTTTTTATGTATTATTTGTTACAAATATAACAATTTTAAACAAACTGACTTAATTTTTAAAATAAATTTACAAGCCTAAAACCAATTAAAAGCTGATGTCCAAAATGATACAAAACTGCAACTTCAAAACGTTGATAAAATAGTGTTAAGGTTTCGAAAAAAAGAAGAATCAAAAGGGATTGATTCTATATATTTGTCGTTCTAGTACAATGAAAATGATATTTATAAAAAAAGCAAATATACTACAATTACTCTTCCTACTATTCGTTTTGAGTTCTTGTACCAAAGAGAAAAAGAAAATAGAATTAAGTGATGCTCAACTCCCAAAGAGTACATTGCCTAAAATGAAACCTTTAACGAATGAAAGCCCTAAACTAACTGCTGCCTATATTGAGTCTAAAAAAAGATCAATCGAGGCTTTTTATAATAGAACTTGGCCTAATCATAGTGCAAACGGAAGTTTTCTTGTAGCTCAAAATGGACAAATCATTTATGAGAATTATGAAGGTTATGCCAATTTTAGAGAGAAACGATTAATAACAAGCACTACTCCACTTCATTTAGCCTCAGTGAGCAAAGTATTAACTGCAACTGCAGTCTTGAAGTTAATAAATGCCAAAAGAATAGATTTGGACCAAAAGGTTAATACCATTCTAAAAGAATTCCCTTTTCCTGATGTTACTATAAAAACATTGCTAAACCATAGAAGTGGCATGCGTAATTATGCTTATTTTACAGATCGTGACAAAACGGTGTGGGACAGGCATAACAGGTTAACCAATCAAGATATTTTAACCATTATGGCTACTAAGAATATTGGATTAGAATCTAAAACGGACACCCGATTTAGCTATTGCAATACTAATTATGCCATGTTGGCATTGATAATTGAAAAAATAACTAAGCTTTCCTATAAAGAAGCAATGAAACAAATTATTTTCAAGCCACTTGGAATGAAAAATACTTTTGTTTTTGACTATGAAGAAGATAAAGATTCTATTGCTCCATCTTATAAAGGGAATGGTGTTGAAATAGGTAAAGATTATTTGGATGCCGTTTATGGTGACAAAAATATTTATTCTACACCGCGAGATTTATTAAAATTTGACCGAGCTAGAAATTCTCCTGCTTTCTTATCCCCAAAACTGTTTAAACAAGTATTTACAGGGTATAGCAATGAACGCAAAGGAGAAAAAAATTATGGACTTGGTATTCGAATGATCAATTGGGAAACCGGACAAAATTTCTATTTCCACAATGGTTGGTGGCATGGTAATACTTCATCCTATGTCACTTTGCAAAAAGAAAAGGTCACTATAATTGCTTTGTCTAATAAATTTACAACAAGAACCTACAAAGTCAGAAAATTGGCTATGCTATTTGGGGATTATCCATTTCATCTAGACAAAGGTGAAAAAGAGGAATGATTTTTGTAATAGAGTTAAAAGTTTTGCAATAGTAATTCAGGTTTTAAATTGTATCTTTGCAAACTCAAAATAAAAGGGGTCGACTGGTTTTGACAGCAAGTCGAATTGAAAAGTAAGCACGTCGAGAACTGGGACAATTCTCGTTAATAAAAGGTTTCAAAACACATACACGGCGAAGGAAACTACGCTCTTGCTGCATAATCTGAATCATAGTAAGATTAGCCTCGTTCCTATCAGATAGGAAAGCAGGATTTACCTCGAAAGCTTTGGTTTATAGCGGTCGATAAAGGTGAATCGTAAATTTAAACCTAGATTTCCATGAGCTTCGGGTGGATTTCGAAATTAAGAAGATAAGTCTTGTGCGACTGTTTCTGGTCAAACACAAGATCGAAAATCTAATCAGGAAATAAGCGTGTAGAAAGCCTTTTAGTTGCTTGTTTGGACCCGGGTTCGATTCCCGGCGACTCCACTAATTCATTTTCAATTGAAACCAAAAGCCTGTAAATCATAAGATTTACAGGCTTTCTCGTTTTTATTAATTTCAAAAATCATCATTAAATCACTAGAAAAACATTTTTTATTTCGGTAGAATTTCTTCTCAATTTCACAACAAAATTCACTCCACTACCTTGTACCTCCTGCTTTTAGGAAAACCAAAATAGCTTCTGTAAACTAATATTTACTCTATTTTGCTTTATGCATAAACTCTTCTACTTTCTCAACCATGTTATAGCTACCACAAAAGAAAGGAGTCCTCTCATGTAAGGCAGTTGGCAAAATTTCCATTACTCTAGAAAATCCATCAGAAGCTTTTCCTCCTGCCTGTTCTACAATAAATGCCATAGGGTTACATTCATATAACAATCGTAATTTACCTTTGGATGCCTTAAAACTCGTTGGGTACAGATAAATTCCTCCTTTGATCATATTCCTATGGATATCAGAAACAAGACTGCCGATATATCTCGAAGTGTAAGGCCGATCCTCTTCTTCTGATTGGCAATATTTAATATAGTCCTTAACACCTTGTGGGAAATGAATATAATTACCCTCATTTACCGAATAAATAGTACCATCAACCGGGAATTTCATATTGGGATGAGAAAGATAAAAAGTACCAATAGCAGGATTTAATGTAAATCCGTTTACGCCATGACCCGTAGTATATACAAGCATAGTTGAAGTCCCGTAAATCACATAACCGGCTGCAACCTGATTGATTCCAGGTTGCAAAAAATCTTCTAAGGTTACTGGTGTTCCATTTGGTGTTATTCTCCTATAAACAGAAAAAATGGTACCTACAGAAACATTAACATCAATATTTGATGAACCGTCAAGCGGATCTATTAATACGATATATTTATTGTTGTGATCATTATCTACACCTCCAACAGTAATGAAATCATCGTTTTCTTCAGAAGCAATCCCGCAAACAATCTCTCTGTTTATTAGCGTTTGAATAAAAGTCTCATTAGCATAAACGTCTAATTTCTGCTGGTCTTCACCTTGTATGTTTTTCTCCCCTACAGCTCCAACGATATCTACCAGCCCCGCTTTATTAACTTTATAACTAACCACTTTTGCGGCCAGTCGAATAGAATTAAAAATTCGCGATAATTCACCCGACGAATATTTAAAATCATTTTGATTTTCAATAATAAATTCTCCTAAAGTTTTGTTGCTTTCGTTCATTTTATAAGTCTTTATGACCTTTTTTATTAACAATTAGTAGTCTGGCTTTTCTATATTAGGTCTAACCGTAAAAAATAAAAGCGGCTTAAAAAACCGCTTTTATACTAACAAAACATAAAACCAAACCAAACATCAATTTTAACCTTTCTATTAGTTTAACCTATTTATACAAACCTTATTCTTATTCTCAAACCTATTTAATGACGGGTATAAATTTTCATTTTCTAATAATACAAAGATTAATACCCTAACCCTTCATTAAACTTAAATAATGCGTAACCATTTGGTTTTAAATATCCTGGGACATCAGATTGATTATCCAATACAGCCTGACGCGATATTGGAGTAGTAAAAGGCATTTTTCCGGTTGGATTATATTTCCCCGTTAAAACATCCAATAAGGCATCTGAAGAAGTTCCAAAAGTAGCCAATACAGTTTGTAAATTTTTAGTGTCGATTTCATCAATCACCCATGGATTCGAATAATTTATAACGACTACTGTAGGTTTGCTGGAAGAAACTTCATTGATATACGGGACATCAATTTTATTATCTGATAATTGTAATTTTATTTCACCACCAGTACTACTAAAAAGACTGCCAGCAGTAGGTGTAAGCCATAGGACAACCAAATCAGCATCTTTTTTATCTTTGACAAATTCAATACCCAATTCATTAGCCAGACTAGCTAAAACAGGAATGTTTGTTTTACTATTATTATATAGTGATTCTAAATATACTTTAGTGTCTTTTTTAATTGGCAGTAATTTTGCATTATTTCTTAATAATACAATAGACTTTCTAAAGGCAAGATCTCCTTTCTTCTGAAATTCACTGTTTCCAACGGTTTTTTCGGCATAAGAAACATCAACATACGGATTTTCAAATAAACCCAATTCAAATTTTTCAGTTAAAAGCCTTTCTATTGATTGATTGATTCTTGATTCAGTAACCATACCCTTTTTAACAGTCTCTAACAATAAAGTAGGATCTCCCGTACCTGAAAATAGATCTACACCACAATCAATTGCTTTTTGATAACGCTCTAAAACACTTAAATTCTCCACACCCCAAGGCATCATTTCTATAGGTCCAGTATCCGAATTGATAATCCCTTTGAAGCCCATTTTAACTCTTAAAAGATTACTAATAATAGCTTTATTATAAGCAAAAGCAACCGCTTCATATTTTGTATTGATAGGCTTTGCATAATAAGGCATAATCGCGGAAGTACCCGCATCAATAGCCGCCTGAAAAGGTTTTAAATGATATTCAAACATATTCCCCGGATAATGTTGATCTTGCCCCCAAACAAAATGAGGGTCTTGGCCGTCTACTTGTGGGCCTCCTCCTGGAAAATGCTTTATCGTCAAGGCTACAGAACCTGTTTCTAATTTATTCTTTTGAAAACCTAACGTTATTTCTCGTATCATTGAAGCTGCCAAATCAGCATTTTCACCAAAGGTTCCTTCTACTCTTTGCCAGCGTGGCTCAGTAGCAAGATCAGCCATATACATATATCCTTTACGAAGACCAACCGCAGCCCATTCTTGTCTCGCAATATCTGCAAACTCTCTTGTCAATTCTAAATCCCGCATGGCAGCAAGTCCCAATTCTCCAGGCCATTTTGAAAAAATTGTGGTTCCTACACTTAGACCTACAGAGGCATCCACAGTAATGTTGTTTCTTGGATTTGAAGCAACTATAGCCGGAATTCCCAATCTTGAAGATTCACATAGTCGTTGCAGATTATTACTCCATTCCGCCATGTTTTTTGCGCTAGTATTAGCTCTAAGAATAAAATGCCTAAGGTTATATTGCGTTACTGCCTTGGTAGTCCCTACAGCTGACATTACTGGCACTGGTAATGGTTTTTTGGAAAACATATTAATGTTTTGAACCAAGTCCTCTTCATTAAATCCACTTTTTATTTCTGCTTTTGGAGCATCTTGTTGAAATGCGTAATCACCTTCCATTCTTGTGGTACTGATTAGCATAAAACCAATTTTTTCTTCCAAAGTCATTTGAGAAATCAAATCTTTAACTCTGGTTTCATTTGGTAAACGCCAATCTTCATATTTATCCAGTTTCCCGTTTTTATTCAAATCTTTAAATTCATACCCTTGTGATTTAATGATTTGAACCCCTTGGTTTCCTAATTTTGGTTGCACAGGACTTTGAGCAAAAGTGACAAAAGAAACCAAAGTAAAGGATAAAATTCTCGTAATGTTTGTGTGATAATTAGTCATAATCGTATTTTATGAAATTAATGTCTTTAACAAAATTGAAATACTGTTTTAATTTCAATCTTTTAATATAATGGTTCTACCGGAAATGATGTGAAACATTTTTAGTGTAGTATCTTTTTTTTAACATGTTAGGAATTTATAGGCATGTGTTATTAAAGCATAAAAATGATTTTATTTTCACAAAAAAACCAGAAGAACCAATATAATATTAAGGGTTACAGGGCATATTTTATAAGATCGTTTTTAAATTTATTGCTTGTCCGCAATAACACCTATTTTTTTTTAGCCACGAATTATCACCAATTTTAAATAAAAATAATCAAAAAAATTTGTGCTAATTCGTTTAATCTGTATAATCTGTGTGCTATTTTTTATTGCTAGGTAACATTGCGGATAAGCATATTAAATTTACATCCCTGTTATTTTTTATCTTCCGGCTTTTTAGTCCATCTTTCTCTTAAATAATGAGCTGCCATTTTGGGTTTTCTGTCTCTTGTGAACACTCCTTTATAATTCATCCCTCCAAATCGTATAACCGATTGTCCTGTTTTAAAATCAGCAAAAGCCCATACATGCATACCTGCCACAAAATCTTTTGTATCGGCTACATCAAGATAAGCCTTAATAAATTGTACTTGATATTCCTCGGTAAACATCTCTGCCTGATCTGCATGCATTCCTGGAAAGGTGTCTGCTCCAAACTCAGTAATAACGATTGGTTTTTTCAATTTACTGTATAAATCATCTAACTCGTCGCTAAGCATTTTAGCTCCGGTTTTAATATCACCTTGATTCGTATACCAGCCCCAATAGCGATTAATACATACTACATCTGATAATGCCAACCATTCTACTGGTCCACCCATTACTCCAACAAGTGTTTTTAGTCTCGTAGGATCTAATTTTTTTACAAGGTCAAACAATTCTTTAAACAAAACTACTGATTGTGGATCTGCTTTTTTTACATCGTTAGGAGATAAATTAATACCTTCTGGAAAAGGTTCATTAGCAACACTCCACATCACTACTGACGGATGATTTTTGTCTCTGGTAATCAATTCCTCAATATACTTTTTACAGGCAATTTGTCTCAATTTTAATTCTTCCTTGTCCCCATGGAAATATAAACCAACTGCTGGAATTTCATTGATGATTAATATCCCTTCTCTATCGGCCATATTCATATATTCTTCATCGTATGGATAATGTGATGTTCTGTAAGAGTTAGCGCCTACCCATTTCAACAAAGAATAATCTTTTATAATTACTGGGTTTGCCGTAGCTCTTCCAAAAACAGGAAAATCTTCATGTTTTCCAAATCCTTTTAGGAATACTGGTTTTCCATTTAAAAGTATTTGTTTATCATTCGTCGAAATAGTTCTTACCCCTGTTTCCAATTCATAAGTATCTATTATACGACTGGCATCACTGATACTAACGGAGACTTTATAAAGAAATGGATCTTCTATTGACCATAGTCTCACCTCAGGAATTTTAACAAGCACATTTGCAGTGTTGCCTTTTAAATCAAATTCTGATTCGTATACTTTGTTATTTCCAGAAATAGTAACTTTTCCTTTGGTCGCTTTTCCTTCAGTCTCTACTTTTAGATTAACGGAACCAGTAGTGTTTTCAAATCCAGTTACTACCGTTAAATCTTTAATATTAGCAGCAGACTGAACGCTATATAACAATACATCACGCTGTAAACCTGCATACGGGAAGAAGTCAAAATTAGCTTTTGGATTACTCGAGAACATTCCTCCAGCTACACCCCCACCAGTGGGAACACGCGTTGGTTTTAGTATGTTTTCCAATTGAATTGTTATTCTGTTGGCTACATTCCAATTTATAAGTGCAGATATGTCAAAAGCAAAGGGCAAATTTCCTCCTTCATGTGCGCCTACCGGTTTTCCATTGAGATACACTTTAGAAGCATAATTAGCAGAACCAATTCTAACATAAATTTTTTGACCTTTCCAAGAACTAGGTATAAATATTTCTTTTTCGTACCAAGCAGTCCCTAGATAATCTCTACTATCCGTAAACTGATCATTCCAGCTTCCCGGAACCGCTATCGAACGGGTATTAGGCAAACCATTCTTCCAATTTTGAGCTTCACCAACATCGAGTGAATCTTTCTGAAATTTCCAAATACCGGAAAGATTCTCTTTATTTCTGAACTCATTTTGTTGCGGAAATAAAGCAATATCTTTAGTTTCTGCTGTTTTAAAATCCTGGCCTACCGCCTTAATGAACGAGACAAACAGAATCGCTGCTATCAAAATTTTATTTTTCATAAATAATTTAATTTTTATTAATTTAATAATTGTTCATTTTATTGTTTTACACACCGCTATTAATTGTAAATCCTCCGTCAACACCAATATCCATTCCGGTTACGAATTTAGAGGCATCACTTAACAACCATACCAAAGCTCCAGATAATTCTTCCGGTTTCCCAAAACGCTTAAATGGTGTTTGCCTTAAAATTGAATCCGCTCTACTGGTATAAGACCCATCAGGATTAGTTAGTAAGGAACGATTTTGTTCCGACAAAAAGAATCCCGGCGCTATGGAATTTATCCTGATAGTATCTCCATATCTATTAGCCATCTCAACCGCAAACCATTTCGTATAGTAATCTATAGATGCCTTACCCATACTATATCCCAAAACCCTAGTTAAAGCTCTTTTAGAACCTACTGAGGATATATTGACAATAGCGCCATTTCCAGTCTTAGCCAGAGCAGGTCCAAAAACTTGATTCGGTATAATAGTGCCCCACAAATTAAGTTCCATAGCTTCCTTCATCCCATCAATATTCAAATTGAAAACATCATCGTCTGGATTTAGGATCCCTTCCGGGACATTACCTCCTGCTGCGTTAACTAGACCGTCAATCTTACCGTATTTTTGAATTATTCTTTCTTTTGCTCTCACTAGTTGCCATTCGTCTAACACATTAACCTTTAAAAATATAGCTTCTCCACCATTTAGCTTTATTTCTTCAGCTTGAGCATTTCCTCTTTCTTCATTTAATCCCAATATAATTACTATACCTCCGGCTTGAACAATTGCATTTACAAAGTGCCCTCCCAAAACTCCCGTACCTCCTGTAACAACAATCACTTTATTGTCAAGCGAAAAAATATTTTTTTTAATCATTTTATTAGATTTTTGATAATTAAAACGAAACAGCTATAAACTGTTTCGTTTTAATTAAATAACTTTTAGTATCCAGAATTTTGATCTAAAACGGCATCTTTATTCAAATCAATTTCCGTTTGAGGAATCGGCAATAATAAATTAGTGGCACTAATTCCCGTAATTTTTTGACCTCTCCCACTTACTCTATTTACAAGTTGACCGGTACGCATCAAAGTCATTCTACGATTTTCTTCAGCCAGAAGTTCTCGTGCTCTTTCATCAAGAATAAAATCTATCGTAATATCGGCAGCAGTAACTGGAGCGGCATTCGCACGGCTTCTCAAAATATTGATTGTTGTGGCTGCTTCAGGAAGTTTTCCTTGTTTAAACTGAGCTTCTGCTTTTAGCAAGTAAGTCTCTCCCAATCGCATGATAATGATATCTTTTATCATAGCTGATCCAAAAGGATCCTTAGGATCAAATTGATTCCACTTATTTGTTTGAGGCACAATTAATCGCTCTGTATTCACTGATGGATCATTGATATCTACTTTTTGTCCAAACTTTGCAAATGTCGGGTCGTTATAATAATAATCTCTTCTTAGATTGTATTTTGAATTTCTCATATCACCAGGTGCATAAAGACTGTTCAATACCCAATCCGTCAAGGCAATCCTGCTGATTCCTCTTCCTCCTAAAGAATCACAAAGCAACATCCCTTTTTGTTGGTGGTAACGAGATCCCCAAACTCTTCGGTGTTGTGGAGATCCTATTTCATCGACTGCTCCTACAGGCAAATTTGATCCTGTACCCCCTACTACTGACGATGGGTTTTCAATCTCTAATACCCAGATTGCTTCTTTGTTTCCTTGAGATCTTCTTTGGTTACCATAGATAAACATATCGGCAAATGCATCTCCAGGCTGATTTGCTTTGCTACCATATCTTTGGTTTATCAAACTAAAATCACCACTATTTATAATCGCATCACAGGCTGCCTCAGCAAGATCATTTTTTCCCATCCTAAGATAAGCTTCTGCTAATACTTGGGAAGCCATTGCTGAATGAGCTCTTGAATACATTTTTCCTTTTACATTACTGCTAACATTATTGACAGTAGGTAAATTTGTTTTTGCAAATACTAAATCATCTACAATGAGTTTGTTCAAATCAGTTAGCTCTGCTCGTACAAAATCAGTCTTTGGTCCACTAACCGGAACGGTAATCAACGGTACTTTCCCAAAAAGAGTTACCAGCGTATTATAAGCCAATCCTCTGTAAAACTTAGCCTCTGCTGCTATTTTATCTTTAGTAGGCTGGGCCAAAATAGTTTTAGGATTATCAACAGCTGCAATAATTGAATTTGAATTATTAATAATTTTATAAGCCCATTTCCATGCATACAATACTGCCGGATCTGTAGAAGTAAGATTCGCATAATTAGTAAAAGGAACAGCCCATGGGTCCATATCAGCAGGAGCTTTATTATAAGCAACATCAGTACCTATTTGCCAGCAGGCTAACCAGCCTTGACCGGTTGCATTAGGTAGAGATATAAATGTGTGCCAGGCAGAATATTGGTTTTGCAAACCAACCAGAGCCGCATTTAATCCCAACTCATCATTGAGTTCTGCAGGATTATAACTTGAATATAATTTTTCATCTAAATAATCATTCTGACAAGAGCTAACTCCCATTACAATCAGAAGACTAACCATATATATTTTATTTTTCATTTTAAAAGTTATTAAAAGTTATTACTTATTTTAGAGTGATATTAGTACCAATTGTAAACACAGAAGTCAAAGGATAACTATTCGTGTCTAATGCTTGACCTTTATCAAAATCAGCCTCTGGATCCCATCCAAACCATTTGGTCCAGGTTACCAAGTTTCTGCCACTCATATATATCGTTAACCCTCCTAAATGTAATTTATCAAGTACTTTGGCATTGGCTACATAACTTAGCGTTACATCTTTTAGCCTGGTATAACTGGCATCTTTTGGATAATTATAGTCTCTTGAATTGGTATAAGCAAGTGAAGGTCTTGTATTATTTTGATTTGCTGCTGTCCAATATCCAACTCCCGCAGGTAAATTTTGTCTGCCTCCATAATCTCTGTAATCCAACACGTTATTGCTTTTAGTCATTCCTTGTGCTGTTTGTATGAAAACATTTAAATGGAAATCTTTATAATGGAACGTATTGGTAATCCCTCCTGTCCATTTTGGAGCAGTCTGGCCTAAAACAACTCTATCCGCCGGAGTAATCGTTCCGCTTTTATCTGTATCCGCAAATTTTAAATCTCCCGGTTTAGCTGAAGGATCTACTCCTGATGGGTCTTCTCCTACCTGCCATACTCCTACTTGTTTGTAATCATACACCACACCTATTGGTTTACCTATGAACCATCTATTACCAATGTCATCTTTTTTATCGCCGTATAAATCAACAATTTTGTTTTTATTAGTCGCAAAATTGGCGCTGGCTTCCCATCTAAAATTTCCTTTATTAAGAACCGTAGTTTTTAGCGAAATCTCCAACCCTTTATTAGATACCTCTCCCAAATTTTGTAATACCTGACTATAACCTGTTATAACTGGTATAGCACGTAACAACAATAAATCTTTGGTATCTGTACTGTAGGCATCAATAGTACCGGAAATCCTTTTGTTGAACAATTCAAAATCTACCCCAACATTAGTCCCAAGGGTACTTTCCCAAGTAAGATCTTTATTACCCAATACATTAGCCACAACACCTACAGTACTAACACCATTGAAAGGCAATCTCACAGTACTGGCAGTTGATGAAGTCACGTTTGGATTAATTGCCTGATTTCCTGAAAGTCCATAAGAAGCTCTTAATTTCAAATTACTAACGAAATCCGAATTTTCTAAAAACTTTTCTTTCGAGATATTCCAACCCAATGCTACCGAAGGGAACAAACCATATTTTGAAGAATTAGATCCAAAAGCGGAGTAACCATCTCTCCTTGCTGTAGCCGTAAAAAGATACTTACTGGCATAGGAGTAATTTAATCGTAACATTTGTGACAATAGATTTGACTTATATCCCTGAGAACTTGCAGACGTAGAAGAAGCTGTCGAAAGGTTATTGAAAGACAACTGGTCATTAATAAATCCTGACGCAGATGTAGTAGACGAAAAGAAATCAGTTTGTTGTGCACTATAAAGTCCAGTTACCCCTACAGTATGATTTTTCCAGCTTTTGTTGTAATTAAATATATTCTCAACAGTCATACTTCTGGTTTCGCTATTTGCTACAAGAGCAGTACCTAATAAATCTCCTGTATCTCTGCCTAAATAACTTTGAAACTGAGACGGAACCAAAGTATAACCTACATTTAATTTGTATTTAAAACCCGGTAAAAAATCCGGAGTTAAATCAAAAAAAGCATTCGCTGTAATATTTTGATTTCTGTCGTTACGTGGGCTATTCAACCTAGCCATTGGGCTTCTGAATACCAATTCTCCAAACATTGGATACACTTCATAATCTCCATTTGCATCATAAAGACTACCATAAGGACTCATTCTGCCTGCCAACGTTAAATTAGTATGACCTCCATCATAATTATTATTTGTCAAAAATAAATTTACTCCTCCATCTAAATAAGGGGTTATTTTTGCATTAATATTTGATCGAAGACTTCCACGTTGAAAATTATACCCTTTCAAAACTCCTTTTTGCTCCAATAAATCCCCTGAAATATAGTACTTAACACTTTCGCTACCTCCAGAGATACTTACATTATAATTTTGGATTTTCCCTAGTTGATCCACCTGATCAATCCAATCAGTAACTACACCATTTGCATAGTTTTGTTGCTCAAAAAGATTCGGTAAAACATTCGTATCCCTAGATCCTGACTGTGTCTTCCAGTCTGCATATTTTTGCACATATTCAGCAGGCCCCATAGGATTTATTCGATTAGAGAACTGTTCAATACCTGTATAAGTGTTGAATTTTATTACTGGTTTTCCTGATTTTCCTTTTTTAGTAGTAATCAAAATAACACCATTTGCACCTCTGGTTCCATAAATTGCTACTGCCGAAGCATCTTTCAATATTTCCAATGATTCAATATCATTAGGATTAATATCATTTAAAGATCCACCTGTAGTACTAAATGGCATACCATCCAAAACGATAAAAGGCCCTGTAGAAGCACTAATTGAACTCGCCCCACGAATTTGAGCAGAAGTTCCACTTCCAGGAGCAGATGAACTCTGTGTTACAGTTACTCCGGCAACTGCCCCTTGTACAGATTGTAGCACATTAGTAACGGGAAGTTGAGAAAGTCGCTCTTTTGATAAAGAAGTAACAGACCCTGTCACATCCGATTTTTTCTGTGTACCATACCCTACAACAACTACTTCATTTAAAGTGTTATTAGTAGGAGTTAGTTTTACATTAACAGTAGTTTGATTACCCACTGCAATTTCTTTTTGGTCGTAACCAATATAGGTAAAAGTCAGCGTGGAACTTGCATTACCCACAAGTATAGAATATGACCCCTCAAAGTCGGTAACGGCTCCACTATTTGTACCTTTTACAAGTACAGAGGCCCCAGGCAGTGGTTGATTATTCTCATCTACTAATTTCCCTGAAATTTTTATTTTTTCAGATTGTCCATAAATAATAGACGAGAAAACTAGGAACAACATTAAAATTGTTTTTTTCATAATTTTTTGGGTTTAATATTTTTTTTGGTTTTTTGTGGAATTAAATTTATTTTTTTAACTTTTCGTGTGGGCACACGAAATTTTTTAAAAAAAAGTAAAATCAAAACCGTGTGCGCAAACATAAGTCTAATTTTTTGATATAAAAAATAAAAACATTAATTATTCAAAAAATAAAAACAAAAAATTAATTATATTTAATTTTACGTACAATTATATAGATATAAGTCATTTTTATATCTTAAAAAAGATATTTAGTACCAATATCACAACAAAAAACACTTTTTTACTTTCTTAAAAAGTGTTAATTTTTAAGAATTAATTCTTAAAATGATAATTTTATAGTCATAAACTTATATTTTTTACATTGAAAATTAATATTCAAACTTTATTTTCTACTAAACAATTACGACTCAATAAAAAGGAGGCATTTTAACTCCAAATTCAAAAAGAAAGAGGGTCAAATATCTTCCCCTAAAATCTAATATTAAGGAATAAACAAACATAATATTGTTGTTATTTCTAAAAAGAAAACCTTAAAACTACCATCTAGATATATATCTGAAAATAGAACAACGATTGAAAAGATTTGATGATAATATAATAGGACTGTCCGCTAAGCGGACTAAATTTATAAAAGAGAAATATTTCTAAAAAAGTTAGCCACGAATTACACTAATTTTCACTAATTTTCACTAATTTTTTAAAAATTAAAATAGAAATTCGGGGTAATTCGTGTAATTCGTGGCTGGAATAATTGATTGGTATTAGTTACAGACAGTCATCTAATATAAAAAGACAGCCACGAATTTCATTAATTTTCACGAAACAATTCGAGTAAATTAGTGAAATTCGTGGCTAAAATTTCGTCTGAATATTATATCCAGACGATAGCCTTTTAAGGGCTTCTTTTTTTATTAAAATCAATAATTATAAAATTATAAATTCTGTATAGGAGCATATTTAGGAACCAACATCTTCATTATTGACCAAGCCAACAGATAAGCTATTGCACAAAAAACAAACACAAGGGTATAACCTGTTTTAATTTCTCCTAAAACCTCATAATGATCAATTAATGCACCTGCCGTTTTGGTAACTAGAACCCCTCCGATTCCACCAGCCATTCCTCCAATTCCAACTACAGAACCTATCGTTTTTTTAGGAAACATGTCAGATACTGTAGTATAAACATTTGCTGACCAAGCCTGATGAGCCGAAGCTCCAAAACCTATCAGAATTACTGGGATCCAATAACTAATATAACCTAACGGCTGTGCCAATAATACCACCAGCGGCATTAAGGCAATGATTAACATCGCTTTCATTCTTCCATCATAAGGCGTAAAACCTTTTTTTATAAAATAAACAGGAAACCAACCTCCACCAATGCTACCAACCATTGTCATACTGTATAGAACCGCTAAAGGCAAAACGATAGCAGTACCCTCCATATTAAACTCAGCTTGAAGATATTTAGGTAACCAAAATAAAAAGAACCACCAAACACCATCTGTCAAAAATTTTCCAGCTACAAAAGCCCAAGTTTGACGGTACCCTAATAATTTAATCCAAGCAACCTTTTCCTCTGTTTCGACTATCTGAATGATAGTAGCGTCATTTTCACTAGTTATATAATCATATTCTTCTTTGGACAACTTCTTTTGATTTTCAGGTTTTTCATACAAAGCATTCCAAAATAAAATCCACATAAAACCTATTGCGCCAACTGCCATAAAGGCACTTTGCCAACCCCAATGCACCGCAATCCACGGAACCGTTAGTGGTGCTAATATAGCACCAACATTTGAACCTGAATTGAATATACCTGTTGCCAAAGCACGTTCTTTTTTTGGAAAATATTCAGCTGTTACTTTAATTGCCGCAGGAAAATTTCCCGATTCACCAAAACCTAAAACCGCTCTGGAAACCATAAATCCCGCAATCGATATAGGAACTGCGCTTAGTCCAACCCAAGCCAAAACATTGGTAAAAACACCTCCAATAGCGATTGAATACGCATGCATTATAGCTCCGATTGACCAAATAGAAATTGCCAAAATATAACCCCATTTTGTTCCTAATTTATCGATAATCCTACCTGCAAAAAGCATGGATATGGCATAAACAAATTGAAATACTGCGGTAATATTAGCATAATCAGTATTAGACCAATTGAATTCTTTCGATAAGGCTGGAGCCAATAAACTAAGTACTTGCCTGTCTAAATAATTGACTGTCGTAGCAAAAAATAAGAGTCCACAAATTGTCCAACGATAATTTTTAATTTTAGTGTTCATTTGTGGTTATTTTTAAATAGTTTAAAGCATTATTAAAACAAATATTTTCAACCATTTTACCAATAAAAACAGCGTCATCCGGAAGCAATCCTTTTTCCATTTCATCCCCAAGCATATTACATACAATGCGACGGAAATAATCATGACGAGAAAAGGACATAAAACTTCTTGAATCAGTAACCATTCCGACAAATCGGCTCAGTAACCCAAAATTAGATAACACATTTAACTGATTTTCCATTCCTTGCTTTTGATCTAAAAACCACCAAGCAGCTCCATATTGCATTTTTCCGGGAATTGGTCCCTCATTGAAGTTAGCCACCATTGCGGCCACCATCTCGCTTTCACTCGAATTGAGATTGTAAACAATAGTTTTTGTTAATCCATTAGCCAGATTAAGTGTATCGAAAAATCGAGACATTTTTTCGGCAGTATTTGGAGATCCAACAGAATCAAAACCGTTATCAGGACCTAATTCCTGATTCATCCTACTATTATTATTTCGAATAGCACCTACGTGAAACTGTTGTGTCCAGGATTTTTCATTATTCATTAATGCCAGTTTCAAAAGCATAGCTGATTTGTATTTGTCTATTTCTAAATCATTAAGCTTTTTCCCTTCCCTTGCTTTATCAAAAATTACTGCAACCTCATCTGCTGTAAAATCTTCGGCATAATAAGTTCCATGTCCGTGATCAGATATACGACCTCCCATTTCGTGAAAGAAATCATGACGAAGCTGGATAGCATTCACAAAAGATTCAAAATTATTGATAACATAGCCTACGCTTTTTTCAAGTTTAGCAATCCATCCCAAAAATTCTGTTCTATTTTCAATATTAACAGCTTTATCAGGTCTAAAAGTAGGAACAACCGTTATCTCAAATTTATCGTCCTGAATTTTTTTATGATAGCGTAAATCATCTGTGGGATCATCAGTTGTTCCTACTACTTTTACATTCATTTTACGCAATAAGTTTTTGACGCTAAAATTTGGAGTCTGCAATAAGGCTGAACAGGTATTAAAAATAGTTTCGGCATTTTCACCATTTAAAAGTTCCTCAATTCCAAAATAAATTTTTAACTCCATATGTGTCCAATGGTACAAAGGATTTCTTAAAGTATATGGAACTGTTTCTGCCCACTTTTTAAATTTCTCCAAATCAGTAGCATCTCCTGTAATGTATTTTTCATCAATTCCGTTTGCCCGCATGGCTCTCCATTTGTAATGATCCCCTTCAATCCACATCTGGGTGATATTTTCAAACTGGCGGTCTTCTGCTATGTCTTTTGGAGACAAATGATTATGAAAGTCTAAAATAGGTTGCGTTTTAGCATACTCTTTATAAAGCGTAATTGCTGTCGGACTATTTAACAAAAAATCGTCTGAAATAAATGGTTTTTTAGACATAATTATTTTAATTAAATAGACTTTTTTCAATTCCCATTTCTAGACCTCGCAACTCGGCAAGACCTCTCAAACGACCAATTCCTGAATAGCCCGGATTTGTTTTTTTATTTAAATCATCCAACATTTGATGTCCATGGTCAGGACGCATTGGAATTACTCTTTTTGTTTCTTTTTGTTTTTTTAGAATAGATTTTACCACTTCGTACATATCTACATCACCTTCTAAATGATTGGCTTCATAGAAATTTCCTTCTGCATCACGTTGGGTACTTCTAAGATGAATAAAATTCATTTTATCTCCATGACGATCTATAATACCCGGCAAATCATTTTTAGCAATAACTCCGTAAGAACCCGTACACATACAAAATCCATTTGATGGTGAATCAATTGAATTTAGTAATTGTATCAAATCTGCTTCGGTACTTACTACTCGAGGCAAACCTAAAATTGGATAAGGAGGATCATCCGGATGAATAGCCATTAAAACGCCAACACTCTCTGCTACTGGAATGATTTCACGCAAGAAATAATATAAATTTTCTTTCAATTTATTGGCATCAATACCATCATACCCTTGTAGTACTTTTAAGAAATCTTCAACAGTATAGGATTCTTCTGCACCTGGCAAACCCGCAATAATGTTTTGTTGTAATTTTACTTTATCAGCATCGGTTAACTTTTCGAAAGTAGCTTTCGCTTTTACTTGCTGTGCTTCAGAATAAGTAGTTTCTGCTCCAGGTCTTTTTAAAATAAACAACTCAAAAGCAGCAAATTCATTAATGTCAAAACGCAAGGCTTTAGAGCCGTCTGGCATTTCATAAGATAAATCGGTTCTAGACCAATCTAAAACGGGCATAAAATTATAACAAACTATATTAATTCCACATACCGCTAAGTTTTTAATACTTTGCTTGTAGTTTTCTATATATTTCAAATAATCACCCGATTGTTTTTTGATATCCTCGTGAACTGGAATACTTTCTACCACTGAAAAAGTTAATCCTGCAGCTTCCACTTCATTTTTTCTTTTCATGATTTCATCCACTTCCCACACTTGTCCATTTTTAATATGGTGTAAGGCAGTAACAATTCCGGTTGCACCGGCTTGTCTAGCGTCAGATAATTTCACAGGATCATTTGGTCCGTACCATCTCCATGTTTGTTCCATAACTTATAACGTTTTAATTTTATTAAATACTTGTAGCTGCAAAACCACCATCAACATGAACAACGATTCCAGTTACGAATTTGGACATGTCACTACATAAAAACAATAGAACTCCATCTAAATCTTCTGGAACACCAAATCTTCCCATTGGAGTGTGTTCTATTATTTTTTCTCCTCTTGGTGTCAAATCACCCTCTGGAGAAAGTAATAATGCCCTGTTTTGTTCACCAATAAAAAATCCTGGCGCAATGGCATTTACACGAAGTCCTTCGCCGTATTTTCCTGCTAATTCAACTGACATCCATTTAGTAAAGTTATCAATGGCTGCTTTTGAAGCCGAATAACCCACCACTCTAGACAAAGGTCTTTGAGCAGATGCAGATGAAATATTGATGATAATTCCTGATTTTTGTTTAGCAAAAATTTCTGAAAACACTTGAGAAGGCAGCATGGTTCCAATGATATTCAAATCCAATACCTTTTGCAAATGAGCCAATTGCATATCATAAATCGCTTGATCTGGACCAATCGTTGCTCCAGGCATATTTCCCCCTGCTGCATTAATTAAAATATCCAAACGACCGTATTTTTTCATAACAAAATCTCTTGTTGCTTCCAGGTCTTCTTTGTTCAGCACATTAGATTTTACTGCAAAGGCTTCACCTCCTAGTGCAACTACTCTAGCAACGGTAGCTTCAGCTTCTTCTAATGTGAGCCCCATGATCCCTGTTATAACCCCTTGTTTAGCTAATACAATAGCCATATTACTTCCTAGAACACCACCACCACCGGTGATAAGTGCCACTTTTCCTTTTAGATTAAATAAATCATTCATGCTTATATTATTTATTTGTTTTTTATTGTTTGAATTAAATTCAAAACTACAATGGTATTATTTTCAATAGATTGATAATCCTTTCTATCCATTAATGTTTTACTGATTAGTTTACTACCCATGCCCACCGCACAAACTCCTGCCTCATACCAAGCTCCAATACTTTCTCTAGTTGCATCAACTCCTCCTGTAGGCATGAATAAAAGATTTGGAAAAACATCTTTGACACTATTCAAAAACTCTATTCCTAGTATGTTGCCAGGAAATAATTTAACGAATCGTATTCCTGCATTTTCAGCGGCAATTATATCCGAAGGTGTCATACAACCTGGCCCATAAAAAATATCATTACTTAGTGTATAGCTTGCAATTTCATAAACAAAACCTGGGCTTATTATAAAATCAGCTCCTGCTTGAAGATATTCTTTAGCTTGGTTTAAATTTTTGATTGTACCAATACCAAGTAACAAATCAGGCATTTCTAAATTTCTTAATTGAACAAGTGCTTTAAAGTTATTTAAGGCTGTATCTCCTCTGTGCGTATATTCGACTGCTTTTATTCCTGCTCTATAGATTGCTTTAAGCACTTCTATACTTACTGTTTCATCTGCATTAAAATACAAAGGCAGTACTCCCTGTTGAATAATAGTATCTGTTACTTGTTGGATAGTTTTCATTTCCTTCTGTTTATATCTTAATTTTTAGTACTAATTTTTTAATTTCTCCTTCTCCAATCATGGGAGCGTGAACATCCTCTGGAAAAAAAACGACAAATTGACCCTCAGTTAGTTCGAAAAACAGATCAGGTGCATCACTAAAAAATCGTACATCTTTTTCCGGATTATAATCGCCATTAGGCAGTACACATTTCTGTCTGGGCTTCCAGCCAAAAGTTTCTTTTCCTTTGATACAATACTGAATATCAATATTCTTATCATGACATTCAACCTTTGACAAAGCAGTTTCTTTAGACACTCCTTGGAATGTTGCCACAAATGCTTTTAGGTTTTCAAAATCACCAACTGTACCATCTTCTGCTTTTTCAAGATTACTTTGGCCCATGATAAATTCAAATGCTTCCCTAAAACAAGGATGTACATTAAAATATTTTGAAGCATTTTCTAAAGTATCTATAATCATAAAATGTATTTTTTATCGTTGAACCCTAACACTTCCTTCTCCTCTCATTAAATCTAACACTTCATTTAAAGATGCGTGATTAAAATCCCCGGGAATAGTATGTTTAATTACGCTAGCAGCAACTGCAAACTCAGCAGTATCCTGCGTTGACATACCCGTTACCAGACCATAAATTAAACCGCTTGCAAAAGAGTCTCCTGTACCCACGCGATCTACAATTCTGACATCATATTTCTTGGTCTCGTAAAACTCCGTACCATCATAAACCAAAGCACTAAAACTATTATCACTCGCGCTATGGCTTTCTCTCAATGAAGTGGCTATAAATTTGAATCCAAACTTTTCTTTCATTTGTTTGAAAATATCCTTAAAACCGGCAATGGTTATTCTACCCTCTATGATATCGCTTTCTTTTGGTTCTAAACCCAAAGTTGTATCAGCTCCAATGCAAACATCCACATATTGGCAAATTCTTCCCAATACCTCAGCAGCTTTTTCTTTACTCCATATTTTTTTTCTATAATTAATATCGATGCTAGTCGTAATTCCCTTTGCTTTTGCAGCTTTCAAAACAGCTTCGGTTAATGCTGCAGTCTTATCACTCAAGGCGGGAGTAATCCCACTGGTATGAAACCATTCGGCACCTTCTAAAACAGCATCAATGTCAAACTCTTCTATATTAAAATCAGTAATGGAAGATCCAGCACGATCATAAATAACCTGGGAGGCTCGCAAAGAAGCGCCTGGTTCCAAAAAATAAATTCCCAAACGATTTCCTCCTTTAACTATAAATTGAGTGTCTACACCAAAACGTCGTAAATGATTAATTGCCGATTGACCAATAGCGTTATCAGGCACTTTTGTAATAAAAGTCCCTTGCAGCCCATAATTACACATAGCAGCTGCAACATTAGCTTCTGCTCCACCATAAGTGGCATCAAATGTTTCCGATTGAACAAAACGTTTATGATCTTGTGTTGACAATCTCAACATAATTTCACCTAGAGTTACAACTTTCTTAATCATCTTATTTAATTTTTTATTTGATCTGTAAAGCGATTATTTTAAATTACATTTAAACCTATTATGACTAAAAAACTATAGAAATAATTAAATACGTGTCCGTACACGTATTTTTAATATATTTGTCTACTTTTAAAAGAGAAAAATAAAAGTATTCTCTTTTAAATTAATCATCAAGAAGGTAAAATTAATTCGTGTACGGACACGGAACATGGCAAATATATAATAAAATTTCAATCATGCAAAAAAATATTATATTATGTTAAAGAAATAAAAAATATTTATGCATTGATAAGTATAGATTTTTTTGCTAACCAATGATACAATTAAGACTTTTGTAAATTACAAAAAAAACATTATTTTTGATTTCACTTATGAAAAGTGAAATTTTATCATAACCTTAAACTAAACGATTATTATTACAATTAAAAAAATTGCTCAACTTGCTGCTGTTTCTGAGGGAACAGTAGATAGGATTATACATAATCGAGGACAAGTTACACAAGAGAACATTGATAAAGTTAATGCCATTATAAAAGAATACGGCTATAAAAAAAATATATTTGCCAGCAGTCTCGCTTTTAACAAAAAATTCAAATTTGCAGTTTTCTTGCCTAAAAATGAAGGACTTGAATATTGGGAAATCCCAATTAATGGTATTGAAAGAGCAGAAAATGAATTTGAAAAATTTGGAGTTACTCTAGATTATTATTATTACAAATACAACTCAAATTCATTCAAAAAAATAGCTTCGAAATTATTAGAGCAAAAATATGATGGTATTTTATTAGCTCCTATCTTTCATGAGGAATCAATTCTATTTTTAAATCAATGTAAAAAGAAAAATATTCCGGTAGTCATGATTGACTCTAATATAAAAGAAGTTGACAGTTTTGCCTATATAGGTCAAGATGCTTTTCAAAGTGGGTATCTAGCAGGAAGACTCGTGTGTTATAATGCGACTTTGGAAAATAATGTTTTGATAATAAAAGTTACTCGCGAAATAGAAAGTACCTCCGTATATCTGCAACGAATTAAGGGATTCTATTCATTTTTTGAAGATCATAAAGAATTTGCAAACTTTAAGTTTTCAGAAATTAGATTGAAAGACTCCGGTCAAAAACAACTAAACCTAAAAATGTTTGAAGGAATTGATACCATTTTTATTCCAAATTCAAGATCTTATATTGTTGCTGAATTTTTGAGTAAAAACAAACTAAATCACATTAAATTAGTTGGTTATGATTTATTGCAGGAAAATGTAAAATACCTAAAAGATGGAGTTATTGATTTTTTAATAAATCAAAAACCAGAACAACAAGGTTATTTGGGTGTTGAATATTTATATAAAAAAATTATACTCAAAGAAAATGTTGAAAATACTTATTATATGCCTTTGGAAATAATTATAAAGGAAAATTTTTCCAAGAGCCATGAAACTATTTAAAAAAATCAATTTTAATAATCTATAAAGCCTCAAAATTTCAATAAACCCTTAAAGTCATCGTTTTTAAGGGTTTGTCTTTTAAAGAAATTTTATATTATAATAGCATTGATTTTCAAAAACATAAAGATTATTATTCCTTTCGATTACTTATCATTTTAATCATACTCCATCACATTTAAAATCAATACATAACTACTTAATTTTACCTATAAAACGTAATAGAATTCATTGGTCACTTCAAATTGGAATTAAATGATCAACGACATTGGAATTTGTAATAATTTGGATTATGACATGTTCAAAAAGGACTCTTTTGAAAAAAAATGAAAAAAATATCGATTCTGAAACGCTTGTTTCAAAAATAGTTTTACATTTGCACAGTAAAATTTAATCTTATGGCTCGCTGTATAGAATTTAACGAAGTTGAAAAAATTGAAAAAGCAATGAATGTCTTTTGGGAAAAAGGATATAATGCTACTTCAATGCAAGACCTCGTGGATGCAATGCAGATCAATAGAAGTAGTTTATATAATACAATTGGCGACAAACACCAATTATTCATGAAATGCATCAGCAATTATTTTGAAACAGCAATGTGCGAAGTAAAGCAAAAAGTGGCCAATGAAAAATCTGCCAAGCAAGCTCTTATCAACATTATTAATGATAAAGCATCTTGGATAGTAGATTGTGAAAAAGGTTGTCTTGGTATTAAAACTATTTTTGAATTAGCACCTGAAGACCTTGTAGTTCGCAACTTAATGAGTAAAAACAATGATATTTTTATTGATTTTTTAGCTGAAACGGTTCAAAAAGCAATGGATAATAAGGAAATGGATGACACCGAAGATGCTGCTTTAATGGCAGAGTATATTATGACATCATTTACTGGTTGGAAACAATCCTATATTCTCCATAGAAATCCAATCAAAATAAAAAAAATGTCAGAATTCCTGATTAAAAATATCTTTAAATAAAATCTTTTTTTTTATCTAAATTCTGGAACGTTTATTTCAGAAAATAATATACAATAAGCATACACATTTTTAAATTATAGCATTGATTCTGAAACGATTATTCCAGAATTATCGCTGCAATAAATTATTAACCTTTAAATAAAAAACAGCATGAATTCTGAAACGTTTATTCCAAAAACAACTGCAATATCTAAGACCAATTTAAATCCAATTTCAATCATGAAAAAAATTACAATTTTAAGTATAATGGCTGTGTTTTTAATCAGCTGTGCAGATAAATCGCAAGCACCTGCCGCTGCGCCAGCTCCGCTCCTGCCCGTTATGGCAATTAAAAATTCAAATGCTATTACTGATGCCGAATATCCTGCTTCCATACAAGGAACGGTTGATGTAGAAATCCGCCCACAAGTAAGCGGTAATCTAGACCGCGTTTTTATCGATGAAGGTGCTTACGTTTCAAAAGGACAATCTTTATTCAAAATAAACGAACGTCCTTTCCGTGAACAGCTTAACAATGCATTGGCAAACCTTCACGGTGCCGAAGCGGCATTAATAAACGCGCAATTAGAAATTGATAAATTGACTCCACTTGTACAAAACAAAGTAGTTTCTGACTATCAATTAAAAACGGCTAAAGCCTCTCACAGAATTGCAGCTTCGAATATAGAGCAAGCCAAAGCAATGGTAGAATCTGCAAGAATTAATTTGAGTTACACGACAATAAAAGCTCCAGTAAGCGGTTACATCGGAAGACTGCCAAAAAAACAAGGAAGTTTAGTATCTGCAAGCGATATTGAACCATTAACCAACCTTTCTGATGTTCACGAAGTATATGCTTATTTCTCATTAGGAGAAACGGATTTTATCAACTTCAAAAGTCAATATTCAGGGAATACAATTGGAGATAAAATCAAACAATTACCTCCTGTTTCTTTACTATTAGCCGATGGTAATGTCTATTCTCAATTAGGAAAAATCGATATGGTCGACGGACAATTCGATAAAAATACCGGTGCAATAACGCTTAGAGCAACTTTCCCTAATGCGAGCGGTACTTTACGCTCTGGAAATACAGGGAAAATTCGTTTAGGTATTCAACATAATGATGCCATTTTGGTTCCTCAATCAGCTACGATAGAAATGCAGGATAAAGTTTTCGTTTTCACCCTAAACAAAGGAAACAAGGTTAACAAAATGCCAATTACGGTTATCGGGAAAAGCGGGACTGACTATCTTATCAAAGACGGTGTAAAATCAGGTGACCAAATCGTATTAAGCGGTATCGACAAACTTCAAGAGGGACAAGTTATTCAGCCAGAGAAATCAACCGCTAAAGTTGCCCTAGTAATTAACAAAAAATAATTTTACGAAAATGTTCAAAATATTTATACAAAGACCCGTACTGGCAACTGTTATCTCCATATTATTGGTGATATTGGGTATACTTGGGCTTACGAAATTGCCTTTACAACAGTTCCCTGATATTGCACCGCCATCGGTTTTAGTAACGGCAGTTTATCCGGGAGCCAACGCAGAAACGGTTTTACGTTCCGTTGCACCATCACTGGAAGAATCTATAAACGGTGTGGAGAACATGACATACATGAGCTCAACAGCCAGTAACGACGGTACTTTAGCGATTACAGTTTTCTTTAAATTAGGAACGAATGCCGATCAGGCTGCAGTAAACGTGCAAAATAGAGTGGCGCAAGCTACAAGTCAATTGCCTGCAGAAGTTGTTCAACAAGGTGTAACCACCGCGAAGCAACAAAATAGTTTCATCATGGCGATTGGTATGTACACCGAGGATGAATCGAAATACGATCAGACTTTTATTGCTAATTACGCCCAAATCAATATCATCCCTGAAATCAAACGTATTCCAGGTGTAGGTTCAGCAAGTATTTTTGGAGGTGTCAAAGATTATTCGATGCGTGTTTGGTTAAATCCATCTCAAATGGCGACCTATAAAATTACGCCAAATGAGGTAATGTCAGCTATTCAAGATAAAAGTTTGGAAGCTGCTCCAGGGAAATTTGGAGAGCGAAGTAAAGAGGTTTTTGAATACGTTATCAAGTACAAAGGAAAACTAACCAAACCCGAAGAATATCAAAATATTGCGATACGTTCTAATGCCGATGGTTCTATACTTCGCTTAAAAGATGTTGCCAGAATCGAACTTGGGGCTTACTCCTATAACAGTTTAACGCGTTTGAACGGTAAAAAAGGAGTCGTAATCGGTATCATTCAGTTGGCGGGTTCAAATTCCAATGACATTCAGGTTGCGATTAACAAACTGATGGTAAAATCAGCTAAAGATTTTCCCGCAGGCATAAAACACAATATTTTTTATAGTACCAAAGTTTCTTTGGACCAATCGATAGAACAGGTTGAACATACTTTAATAGAAGCTTTTATATTGGTTTTCATTGTAGTATTTATCTTCTTACAGGATTTTAGATCAACTTTGATTCCGGCCATTGCAGTTCCAGTAGCTATTTTGGGTACGTTTTTCTTCATGCAGTTATTCGGATTTTCGATAAATCTGTTAACATTGTTTGCCTTAATTCTGGCAATTGGTATTGTTGTCGATGATGCGATCGTCGTCGTCGAGGCCGTGCATGCAAAAATGGAACACAAACATTTGTCTCCTAAAGTTGCTACGCACGAAGCGATGCACGAAATCACAGGTGCTATTATTTCCATCACGTTAGTAATGGCCGCGGTATTCTTGCCAGTTGGTTTCATGGAAGGTTCTACTGGAGTTTTCTATCGTCAGTTTGCTTTCACAATGGCAATTGCAATTGTAATTTCAGCAGTTAATGCTTTAACCTTAAGCCCTGCGCTAGCTGCTTTGTTCTTAAAAGACAATCATGCTGCAAACGGCGATACTCCATATGAGAAAAAAGGATTCAAGGAGAAATTCTTTAACGGATTCAATAATAGTTTCAATTCTTTAACAAACCGTTACGTGGGCAGTTTGAGATTTTTGGTTCGCCATAAATGGGTTAGTTTAGGAGGTTTAGCGGTAATTACTTTTGCTACGATTATAATGGTAAAAACTACGCCTTCAGGATTTATCCCAACTGAAGATCAAGGTTTTATTGCTATTGCAGTGAATACCCCATCGGGAACCTCTTTAGACGGAACTCAAAAAATAATGACTCAGGCAGAAAATACGTTGCGAGGTTTAGATGCATCCCGATTTGTAACTGCGATTTCAGGTTTCAACCTATTAACGAATTCGACAAGTCCATCTTCGGCAGTTGTTTTTGTTTTGCTTAAACCAAATGAAGAGCGCGGAAAAATAAAAAATATCGATGAAATAATGAACGAGGTTCGTGGTAAATTAGGCGCTATTTCTGGCGGTAGTTTCTTCGTATTTAGTTTCCCGACTGTTCCTGGTTTCAGTAACGTGGAAGCATTAGATTTGGTACTTCAGGATAAAACTGGCGGTAAACTGGATAAGTTTAGTGGCATTTCTCAAAACTTCATCGGAGAATTGATGAAACGACCTGAAATTGCGGTAGCCTTTACCAGTTTCAAAGCTGATTATCCTCAATTACAATTGGATATTGATGACGCAAAAGCCGATCAATTGGGTGTGAAAGTAAAAGACATTTTGCAAACCATGCAGGCTTATTTTGGTAGTGCACAAGCATCAGACTTTAATCGATTTGGTAAATACTACAGAGTGGTTGTTCAGGCAGATATTGCTGATAGAGCTGATCCGTCATCAATAGATCGTGTTTTTGTAAAAAACAAAAATGGCGAAATGGTTCCGTTAAATACTTTGGTAAAACTGACTCGTATTTATGGTTCTGAAACAGCTTCGAGATACAATTTATTTAATTCAATTTCGATTAATGCGATTCCGAAACCTGGTTTTAGTTCCGGTGACGCCATCAAAGCAATCGAGGAAGTGGCTGCTCAACAATTGCCAGCAGGTTATAGTTACGAATTTTCAGGACAAACACGTGAGGAGATTTCTTCCGGAGGTCAATCAGCAACAATTTTCCTTCTGTGTCTGATATTCATTTATTTTTTGCTTGCCGCACAATATGAGAGTTACATTTTGCCTTTAGCGGTAATTTTATCTATCCCTGCCGGAATATTTGGAGTGTTTGTAGCCATTGGCTTGACCGGAATCGAAAACAACATTTACGTACAAGTTGCTCTTGTCATGCTAATCGGATTGCTGGCCAAAAATGCCATCTTGATTGTCGAGTTTGCTTCGCAGAGAAGAAAAGCAGGAAAATCATTAGTAGCAGCATCAATCGAAGCTGCAAAATTGAGACTTCGTCCAATTATTATGACATCTCTAGCCTTTGTCGTGGGGTTAATCCCAATGATGAGTGCCACAGGACCATCAGCTCAAGGAAATCACTCAATTAGTATTGGTGCTGCCGGAGGAATGGTTTCAGGAGTAATCCTTGGGTTGTTAATCATCCCCGTTTTATTCATCGTATTCCAGCATTTACAAGAAAAGGTTACTGGAAAACCACTAGCCGTAATTCATAACGAAGAAAAATAAAAAATGGAAAATTATATAACCACAATTCTGATAACGGTTTTTGTTATTATCGCATACATATCCTATAGAGTTTCGAAAGATCTTGAAACTAGAAAAGATGCTTGTTCAGAAATTTAATGCCAAAAAAGTAAAATGAAAAATCATACAACCAAAATTGTTGCGATAGTAATTTTTATCACAACATTCCTATCCTGTAAAGTTTCGAAGGATATTGAAGTTCCAAAAGATGCATTTCCTGATAATTTCAGGAGTGCATCCGCTTCCGGCGATACCACAAGTATTGCCAATATAGAATGGAAAAATTTCTTTACTGAGAAAGACATCGTAAAACTGATAGACAGTGCTATTACAAAAAATAACGATTTGCAGATTGCAAGCAAAAATATTGAAATTGCACACTATCAATTAACGCAGGCAAAATGGGGAAATATTCCAGAAGCAAATCTTTTTGTGAATGTAAGTTCCAATCGTCCTTCTGAAAATAGTTTTAACGGAATTAACTTAAATCAGGCTTTAAATGAAAAGCATATTGAAGATTATTCGGCTGGAATAGGGCTTTCGTGGGAAGCAGATATCTGGGGTAAAATTCGCAGTCAGAAAAAAGGTGCTTATGCAGGATATCTTCAATCAGAAGAGGTAAAAAAAGCGTTACAAACTACTATTGTTTCAAATGTTTCCAAAGGATATTACAATCTTTTGATGCTGGACTCTCAATTAGAAATAGCAAAAAAGAACCTGCAACTAAATGATAGTACAACCAATATCATCAAATTAAAATACGATGCTGGTCAGGTTTCATCATTGGCCATTCAGCAATCGGAAGCACAAAAACTAACTGCGGCACAATTAATTCCGTTATTGGAACAAAATATTGCTATTCAAGAAAATGCGCTAAGTGTATTGACCGGTTCGTTTCCAAGTTCAAAAGAAAGAACAATTACACTAAATTCAATTCAGCTGAAAGAGAATATAACAACAGGAATTCCATCTTCATTAGTAAGACAAAGACCTGATGTAAAAAATGCAGAATTGTCTTTGCTTAAAGCTAATGCAAACGTAGGAATTACAAAAGCTAGCTTATATCCTTCCCTTAAAATTACGGCAAGCGGAGGTTTAAATTCTTTTGCAACAAGCAACTGGTTTAATATTCCTGCTTCGTTATTTGGAACTGCACTTGGCGGATTAACACAACCGTTGCTAAACAGCAAAAAGATAAGAACACAATACAATATTGCTAAAGCCGAAAGAGAAAAAGCAGTATTAAACTTCCGACAATCGGTTCTGGTTGCCGTTAGTGAAGTATCAGATGCTTTGATAAAAATCGAAAAGCTGGAAAGACAACATTTTTTTATTAAAGAACGTGTAAAAACGTTACAACAAGCGATAAAAAATTCGAATATGTTGTTTAAAAACGGAATGGCAGATTATCTCGAAGTAATTACAGCGCAAGCTAATATGTTACAAAGTGAGTTGGAACTAGCCAACATTAAAAGAGAACAATTATCAGCCAATACCGAATTATATCGCGCATTAGGTGGTGGTTGGAAATAAGATTATTTTAAAACCAATGTCATGGAGTTCTACTATAGTCCCAGTAACTCTACAAAAAGGATGATTAGCAAATCATCCTTTTTTTTTTATAAATCAGATGTCATTTACCCTTTATTTACAAGTAATTAGAATAAAACATATTTGACATAGTAGGTGTTTGTACAAGATTTCATTTAGGAAACTTCCATTACTTAATTGAGATTCTTATATTTCTGTTGTAGTAGTTTTGTCAAAGCAGTTTCGGTTTTGGAATCCAATTGTTGTGAAGCAAAATGTTTCCACATTCCATCGATATAAATCAGTAGCAATTCAGCTTCTAAAGTTGGATTTTCATACTTCAATTTCGAAAAAGCTACTGTTAATTTTTCGTAACAAGGCTTCATAAAAATGTCGTGGTATCTTTGAGAAAGAGAATTTAATGCAATGATTTTATGTTGCATTTTCCAAAAATCGGGATGCGAATCTACCAAAATTCTTGGAACCTCAACGATTTTTAAAATATATTGCAATCCGTTTTCGCTATTCAAATAATTGGAAATTATTTTTGCTGCCTCTTGATAGCCATGCTTGATTATATCCTCCAATAATTTTTCTTTCGTACCAAAATGTCTAAAAATCAATGCTTCTGAAGTTTCCGCCTCAGAAGCTATCGATTTTGTAGATGTGGCTCGCTCCCCATTTTCTGTGAACAGTTTGAGAGCAGCGTCAAGTATATCCTTTTTTTTGCTCATCTGGAAATTATTTAGATTGCGAGCGTTTTATAATTTAAACCCGTTCAATGATTACCGCATACCCTTGTCCAACACCAATGCACATGGTCGCCAAAGCATATCGTTTTTGTAAACGTTGCAACGATAAAGCAGCACTGTAAACGATTCTGGTTCCTGACATTCCCAATGGATGTCCCAAGGCAATTGCGCCTCCATTGACATTAACTCTGGAATCATTGTCTTGAAGTCCCATAGCTCTGGTACAGGCCAAACTTTGCGCTGCAAAGGCTTCGTTCAATTCAATAATATCAATATCATTCAATGTTAATCCGGCTTTCGCCAATGCTTTTTGCGTTGCCGTAACAGGACCAATTCCCATAATTCGAGGTTCAACACCTACAACCGCTGAACTCACGATTCGGGCTAACGGTTTTAAATTGTACTTTTTTACTGCCTTCGCAGAAGCAATAAAAGTGGCCGCTGCACCATCATTCAATCCCGAAGCATTTCCTGCAGTAACCGTTCCATCTGCTTTGAAAGCCGGTTTTAATTTGGCCAAAGTTTCCAATGTTGTACTGGCTCTGACGAATTCATCTTCGGAAAAAACAATTGGTTCGCCTTTTCGCTGTGGAATGCTAACGGGAATAATTTCTTGCGCCAACACTCCATTTTCTTGTGCTTTTGCCGCTTTCATTTGTGAATTATAAGCGAAAAAATCTTGGTCTTCCCGACTGATATCGTACAAATCCACTAAATTTTCAGCTGTGATTCCCATAGGATCTACGCCATACATTTGCTTCATTTTTGGATTTACAAAACGCCATCCAAAACTGGAATCTTCCATTTTAGAATCGGTTCCAAATGCTTTTGATGCTTTCGAAATCACCAATGGACCGTGAGTCATATGCTCTACTCCACCGGCAATAAAAATATCGCCATCCCCAGCTTTAATTGCACGTGATGCTCCTATAATTGCAGACATTCCTGATGCACACAATCTATTAACCGTTTCTCCGGGAACTATAACCGGCAATCCCGCCAGCAACGACGCCATTCGAGCCACGTTGCGATTGTCTTCTCCAGCTTGATTGTGACACCCTAAGATGACATCATCAATTGCAGCGGGTGGAATATTTGGATTTCTATTTACTAATGCTGCAATGACAATTGCCGCCAAATCATCTGCTCTAACAGCAGAAAGTGTTCCTCCAAAGCTTCCTATTGGCGTTCTGATTCCATCAATTATATATGCTTCTGTATTCATTTTTATTCCTTTTAAATTATAATTCTTCCTGTGGAAGGTTTGCTTTTTTTCTCCAATAATTAATTACTGCCGATGTGATAATGGTAATAGATAATCCAATGAAACATCCGGTAGTCACTGATATAAACCGTTCCACAGCTCCTATCCATGACATTTGCGTCTGTTCATGAATCAATACAATGATGAGTGCTACAATTGCGGTTCGCGCCACATTCATCAGATTAAACAAATAACAAGTGGCTATTGAAAGTATAATACCTGATACTAACATATAAACATTTGGCGCATGAATAAAAAAACAAAGCAATCCTATTCCAGAACCAATTAAATTTGATTTAAACCGTTCAATAGACAAACGACGCGCATCTTTTGCTTCGGGCGAAATAACCAAAATAATAGAAAGCAGTGTCCAATACAGTTCATATTCGGGAAAGCTCAGATACAATTGATAGCCGATTAAAAACCCAATGATGCATTTGAACCCATAAATAATTAAATCAGATCCGATACTGTATCGTATTAATTTGTTTACCATTCGATTAGTATTAAAATTAAAAGACTAAGATAATCCTATTCTAACTGTCTTTTTATGATAATTGTTCTACGAATTTTGCTTCCGTTTTTTCTCGAACTTCTTCTAATGTCGCTCCCGGCATTAATTCTATTAAAGTCAATTTGCCATCAATATATTTGAAAACAGCCAATTCCGTAATCACCATATCAACAGACCCTAAAGTTGTTAAAGGCAATGTGCAAGTAGGTACAATTTTAGAACTTCCGTCTCTATTATTATGATTCATTGTAATAATCAGCGTTTTGGCACCCGAAGCTAAATCCATTGCTCCGCCAACTCCTAATAAAGGTTGACCCGGCACAGCCCAATTCGCCAGATTTGCATGTTCATCCACTTCTAAACCGCCCATTACAGCAATATCAACATGTTTTCCACGAATCATGGCAAAAGAATCTGCACTGTCAAAATAACTGCTTCCCGGTACTGCCGTAACTGGAATTTTTCCAGCGTTAACCGGGTAATTCATTGCTCCTCCTCCATCTACAGGTTCTGGACCAACGCCTAACATTCCGTTTTCAGTGTGTAAAATAACACCGTGTTTGGGTGTAATTAAATCTGCAACTAAGGTTGGAATTCCGATTCCTAAATTGACTACATCTCCTTTTTTTAATTCCTGTAACGCGCGTTTGGCCATATTCATGCGGTCTTCACTCACTTTTTTCCCTTTGCTAACTGATGCCGATGAACCTAAGTCTTCCAGAGTAAGTGTCGCTTGAACTAAGTAATCAACGTAACATCCCGGTGTGTGAATGTAATTAGGATCTAAACTGCCTTCCGGTACTATTTCTTCTACTTCAGCAATAACCAAATCAGCTGCTGTTGCCATAGCGCGATTAAAATTTTGCTCTGTCATACGATAGATTAAATTTCCTGCCGTATCCGCTTTCCACGCTCTGATAAAAGCTACGTTTCCACGAATTCCTTTCACAAAAACCTGTTCAACACCATCAATTATTTTAGTCTCTTTTCCTTCTGCAATAGGCGTTCCAGCGGCAGTTGGCGTGTAAAAACCTCCTATTCCTGCCCCTCCGGCTCTTAAGGCTTCCGCCAAAGTTCCTTGTGGTACTAATTCATATGCTACAATTCCATCTTGAGCAGCTTTCACCGCTTCGGGATTACTGGTAAAAAAAGAACCAATCATTTTTTTCAATTGTCCGTTTCGCAACAAACGTCCGCCCCCAATTCCCGCTTCGCCAACATTATTTCCAATAAAAGTGATGTTTTTAGTTTCCGTTTTCGATAAAGCATCCATTAAATGAACTGGATTTCCCGTCATCCCAAAACCTCCTTGCAATAAGGTATCACCATCTTTTACGAATGCTGCGGCTTGTTCGGTTGTTATTTGTGGAACTGTTTTCATAGTTTAATTTTTAATAAATTCAATAAGTAGTTTTGTAAAATCATCAGCCTTTTCAATATTTGAAATATGAGCCGTTTTTAAGGCCGCCAAAATCGAATTTGGGATTTTTTCCATTAGAAAATCACCGTCTTTTATGGTTGTCACCAAATCCTCTGTGCCGGAAATAATTAAGGTTGGCGCTAAAATTTTGGAAACTTCATCTGTAAAATCAGCATCCCGAACGGCAGCACAACAAGAAATATATCCTGCTAATGGGGTTTGTACAAACTTTGCTAAAACCGAATCAACCTTCACTTTATTTTCTCTGACAAATTCAGGAGTAAACCAGCGTTCTTGCGTTCCTGAAACGATACTGTTCAAACCATTCTTTTGAACGGTTTCAATACGGCTATTCCAGCCTTCAGCGTTTCCAATTTTTACGGCAGTATTACAAAGTATTAGTTTAATCAACCGTTCCGGCGCATGTATTCCCAGCCATTGTCCGGTCAATCCACCAATAGATAATCCACAGAAATTTACTTTTTCGATTTTCAGATAATCCAATAAATCCAATACATCGTTCCCTAACATTTCAATGGAATATTCCCCTTCGGCAACTTCGCTTTTTCCATGACCACGAGTGTCGTACCGCAGGATATTAAATTCCTGTCCAAGCAACTCTATTTGTTTATCCCACATCGTCAAATCAGTTCCTAATGAATTAGAAAAAACCAATGTTTGTTCTTTCTTGAAATCATCAAACACATAATTTAATGTTGTATGCTGCATTTTTATTTTTGACATTATTTCATTTTTTTATTAACCCAAATCGCCACCGGCTACCGGAATGGTAACTCCTGTGATATAGGAAGCTTCATCGGATGCCAGAAAAAGTATGGCCGAGGCTTGCTCTTCAATGGTTCCGTAGCGTTTCATTAAACTCGATTCGGTGGTTTGATCTGCCACTTCTTGTCTCCATTTTTTTTCCTGTTCCGAATCTGGAGTTTCATTACGGGGAATCAAACGTTCGGGAGCTTCGGTTCCGCCTGGTGCAACCGCATTCACCCGAATATTTTTTTCAGCATATTCGAAAGCCATGGCGGCTGTAAGGGCATTTACTCCCCCTTTTGCAGCAGCATAAGGAACACGATTAATTCCTCTGGTTGCAACCGAGGAAACATTCACGATTACACCTCCTTTTTGATCCAACATCACCGGAAGAACTGCACGACAGCCCCATAAAGTTGGAAAAAGTGAACGACGGATTTCTTTTTCTATTTGATCTTCTTCATAGGTTGCAAAAGGTTTCATCCAGATGGTTCCTCCCACGTTGTTAATCAAAATGTCTATTCTGCCAAACTTTGCAACAGCTTGTTCTACTACCGACTGAAAGCCTGAAAACTGTTCCAAATCGGCAATAACTGCGAGTGCTTTATTTTTTTGGTCTTCACTCAATTGTGAAGCTATTTCGTTTACTATTGGAGAACGATCAATTAATACAACCGAACCGCCTTCGGCTAAAAGCTGCAATGCAACCGTTTTTCCTATTCCTTGAGCGGCACCAGTAACAAGGACCACTTTTCCTAAAAATCTATTGGGGTGAAGCATTTTTACTGTTTAAAAATTATAATTGTACATTTTCCTGACCCGTTGGAACAAATTTTTCCATGTAAAAATTAACATGTTGAATCGCCTCTTTGTCAAGCGTCGTTTTTACCGCTTCCACCATCGCATTTGGTCCGCAGATATAAATATCATAGGCTTTATCGCCAAGAAGTCCTTTGTTAATCCATTGGGTAACAAATCCTTTATCATGCCCTTCGGCTTGTTCGTCAGACGTACAGGTGAATATGTTCAATGGCATAATTTCACTAAACGCTTTCAAACGTTCCAATTCCACTACATTCTCACCAGTAGTTGCTCCGTAAAACAAATGAATCGGTGTGGTATTATTTTCTGCTTTTAGTTTTTCTAGCATGGCCATAAAAGGAGCAATCCCAGTACCGCCTGCAATAAAAATTAATTCGCGTTGTACATCTCTCAGATAAAAACTTCCCAAAGGAGTTACAATATTTAGTTCAGTTCCCTCGGTTGCCAAATCTTTCAGATAACTACTCATCAATCCTCCTGGCACTAATTTGATTAAAAACTCTCCTTCTGAAGCATCAGGTTGTGAACTAAACGAATACGATCTGGTTTGTGAAGTTCCCGGAACCTCAATATTTACATATTGTCCCGGAAGAAATTGAAAAGAACTCCCGTCAGCAGCACGCAATTTTAATTGATAGATTTCTGAAGACAAGCGATTCAATTCCTTAATTTCAGTAGTGATAGCCGTAGATTTAACTTTACAGGCAGCAGAACTCGCCAAAATATCAACCACAAGGTCAGTTTTTGGCCTCACTTGACAAGCAAGCGCAAAACCTGCCGCGGCTTCTTCATCTGATAAGGCTTCTTCGATATAGTCTCCTGCATCGAAATTTCCTGATCTCATTTTACATTTACAAGTACCACAAGCGCCATCAGCGCAATCTAACGGAATGTTTATCCCAACACGATATGCAGTTTCTGCTACAGTTTCATTGGGTAAACTATCTATAAATCGGGTAACTCCATCCTCAAAGTTTAATGCTATTTTTGCCATAACTTTTTGTATTAAATATGATAAATGTCAAGAATCTGACGAATGTAATCGTTCTTCAGTATGACTTTTTTATTAGTGATTAAAAATGAGTCTGCTGTTTTTTTCAAAGTGTAGAAGGAAACGCCAAAAAACTGATCCAATTTATTGTATCGAAAGCTTAATGTATTCCAGTTAAAACGTATTTTAACTTCATCATCATTTTCTTCCAGAATTTCAATATTTGAAATCATGTGACCTGTTCTGGTATCTGGTAAAGTAGCACTGGAACGTTCGGTTCTAATTCTAAAAATACGGTCTTCCAGACCATAACGATTCGGGTAGTAAATCAGTGAAACTTCCGTTTCGTGATTGGTCGTTAACTTATCCTCATCATCCCAACATGGCATCCAAAATTCTACTTTTTCATCATATAACTGAAGCCATTCATCCCATTGTTTGTCATCTAAGTATCTCGCTTCCTGATAAACAAATGCTTGTATTTTATCGAAATTAGTCATCTTACAAATTGTTTTCTAGGTTAATCAATTCCTCACTATTCAAGGCTTTTTTCATCTCATCCGCCCAATATTCATGTTGCATCAGGAATAATCCTTCATCTTCACTTCTATTTCCACTTAATTTTGGATTGATTCCCATGGCCGTAGCATGTTCATCTGGACCATAAACCCAATGCTCTGCACCACGGCTAACATCGTTCCAAGCCATTCCTTTTGACAAATAACTTTCCTGACACGATCTGAATTCTTCCAAATCATCAGGGGTTCCCATTCCGGTCACATTGAAGAAGTCTTCATATTGACGAAGACGTAAAGCTCGATCTGCCGCAGGTTCGTTTTTGGGTGCAAAACAATAAATAGTTACTTCTGTTTTATCGACAGCAATAGGACGAAGTACACGAATTTGAGTCGAGAACTGATCCATCAAATACACATTTGGATAAATAGCCAAATTGCGGGTTTCGTTTATAATAAAATTTGTTTTTTCTTCACCAAGTGTAGTATTCAATCGATCCAACTGACTGTAAAGAGGGCGCACTTCCGGATTCAGCATTTTGGTCCAAAGTAACATGTGACCGTTTTCAAAACCATAAACACCGCCTACACTTTTTGACCATCCGTTTGGATCTACAGCTTGTACTCCCTCTTCTTTACGGTTCCCCATTGTAGCCACATAGTTCCAGTGCACGGAGCTTACGTGGTATCCATCGGCACCGTTTTCCATTTGCAATTTCCAGTTGGCGTCGTAAGTATACGTAGAACTTCCATTGAGTACTTCCAATCCAAATTCAGACTGGTCTACCATCTGATCTATAATCTTAACGGTGTCACCAAGATATTCTTCCAACGAAGAAGAATCTGGATTTAAGCTACCGAATAAGAATCCCTTATAAGATTCAAATCGTGCCACTTTTTTCAAATCATGCGAACCATTAGTATTGAACTGCTCTGGATATCCTGCCCCTTTTCCGTCTTTTACTTTTAATAATTTTCCCGAATTATTAAAAGTCCAACCGTGAAACGGACATGTATAAGTAGATTTATTTCCTTTTTTATAACGACAAAGCTGCGCTCCTCTATGACTGCATGCATTGATAAAAGCATTCAGTTCGCCTTCTTTATTACGTGAAATAAAGATAGATTGTCTACCAATGTAGGTGGTGAAATAATCGTTCAATTCTGTTATTTGACTTTCATGTGCCAAATAAATCCAATTCTTTTCGAAAATATATTTCATTTCCAATTCGAACAACTCCGGATTGGTAAAGGATTCTCTTTTATGACGATACAAACCTTCTGCAACATCATGCTGAAGTAGGCTTTCTACATATTCTTTATTTAATTTTTCCATTAGTGTTGTTGTTTAGTAGTCATAATCCACCCGCTCCGGAGTTATTTTTGGGTAAAACCATCATGAGAATAGTTAAGAAAATCGATTCGATTTGTTCCTTCTCACAGAGATTATACATGTCCAAAAGATTTCGGAAAATAGTAATAGACCGTTCTTTTTTATATTATGCTATAGATTCAGCTCTCAATCGTTCTACATCTGCATCGTGAATTCCTTCCACTTCTTTGTGCAAAGTGAAGTCGAAATCGATTGAGGAAAAAGGCTTGTCTAATCCTTTTTCTTTGATTTTTTCCACATCAGTAATTACAGTAAGATCCGGAATCAAACCTTCACGTGTTGCGAAAGCAAAATCATCCCATAAGTATGGATCACCAGCAAAGTTAATTTGTGTCGTTAATTTTCTGCAGCCTGGCGTTGAAACAAAGAAATGAACGTGAGATGGACGATTTCCGTGACGACCAACGGCATTTAAAAGTTCTTCTGTTGATCCACCTGGAGGAACTCCGTAGCCAGAAGGAAGGATACTGCGGAATTGATAGTTTCCGTTTTCATCCGTTTCTATCGTTCCGCGTAAATTGAAATCACTTTGTGATTGATCAAAATAAGAATAATTCCCTTTTAAATTAGCATGCCAAACTTCAACAATTGCATTTGGAATTGGATTGTTTTTATCATCCAAAACTTTTCCCTGCATGAAAAAAATCTCTCCTTGTTCTACTTCAGTTCCGTCGTCAATACGCGCAAATCCTTTTGATTTTGGTGCTCCTGTAACATAAAGTGGTCCTTCAATAGTTCTTGGTGTCCCACCAGTCATTCCTGCTTTTTCTTCTTCTTCATCCATACGCAAGTCTAAGAAATGTTCTATTCCTAAACCTGCAGCAATCAAACCGTATTCTTCATTTTGACCTGCTTGTGTCAAGTAATTTACTGCCGTCCAAACTTCATCCGGTTGGATATCTAAATCTTCGATCGTGTAAAACAAATCGCGAAGGATTCTGTTTACAATTGCTTTTGCTCTTTCGCTTCCAGCTTCTATTTTTTCAGTACTTTCAATTTTTTGAAGTAATCCGTCTATTTGTGCTCTTGTCATGATATTGATTTTTTTGATTAATTATAGTTTTTTTTTGATTATTTAAAAGAGTTACAATTCTCCTTCTTTAATGGAAGAATAATGTTTGCATAATGATTTTACTTCGATTTCCATAAAAGGAAAAAGGGGTAAATTGCTCAGGATGTCATGAAGTTCAGCTGGACTTTCTACATTGAAAATACTGATGTTCGAATACTTCCCGACGATTCTCCAAATGTCAACCCATTTTCCGCTGCGTTGCAAATCTTGGGACATTGCTTTTTCTTTTGCTTTTAATTCGTTTACAAAATTCACATCGGAATCATGTGGAATTTTTACGGTCATTTCTACGTGGAATAACATAATGCTAATTTTTATTTACGTTTATAATGGTTGAATTTATCTAAATCTAATTCCAAGCCTAAACCCGGACCTTGTGGGATTTTCATCGAAGCATTCGAAAATGCTACTTTGGTTTTAACAATATCATCCGTTAATAATAATGGTCCGAAAAGTTCCGTTCCCCATGACATTGTTTTCAGCGTACTAAAAGCATGAGCCGAAGCCACTGAACCAATTGTTCCTTCCAATAAGGTACCTCCATACAAACTGATATCAGCAGCTTCTGCAATCGCAGCTACTTTTAAAACATTATACAATCCGCCTGATTTTCCGATTTTTAAAGCAAAAACATCACCACCTCTTATTTTCGCTAATTTGAAAGCATCTGTACTATCGTTCAATGCTTCATCTGCCATAATTGGTACGGTAAACATTTTGGTTAAACGAGCCAAACCTTCAAAATTTTCTTTAACTATCGGTTGCTCAATCAAATCAATTCCTGCATCCTGAAGTTTTGCAATACTTATTTTTGCGGTACTTTCATCCCAAGCCTGATTCACATCCACCGTTATTTTTGCTCTGTCTCCCATTGCTTTTTTAATAGCGGCAACGTGAGCGATTGAAATTTCCGGCGCTTGCCATCCAATTTTTAATTTAAAAGTATTGTGTCTTCCAATAGCTAAAAGATGCTCCGCTTCTTCAATATCTTGTTGTGTATTTCCGCTTGCCAAGGTCCATAAAACAGGCAAAGTTTCAGTTATCGCTCCTCCAAATAAAGTAGCGACAGAAACACCTAATCTTTTTCCATGCGCATCTAGAAGTGCTGTTTCAATTCCTGATTTTGCAATTCGGTTGCCTTTGATGTTTTTTTCTATCCAAAACATGGCTTTGTGAATATTGGTCGCATCCTGACCCACTAACAAAGGAGCAAAATAAGTGTCAATATTGAGTTTCATACTTTCCGGAGATTCCTCCCCATAACTCAATCCACCGATTGTTGTCGCTTCTCCGATTCCTTCAATTCCATCACTGCAAAACAAACGAATGATAACCATAGTTTGTTTTTTCATTACGGTCATTGAGAGATGATGCGGGCGAATTGTTGGCAAATCAACCAGAATAGCTTCAATTTTTTCAATAATAGGATTATTCATTTCTTAGTATCTAAATTTATTTGATTTCGACAGGAGTGAGTACTCACTCACAAATAATTGAGTGCTCACTTACTGTTTGCTTATCACAAATTTATAGCTAAAAGCAGGGTCTAAAATTGGATTAATTTGCTATTAATGAGACAAATCAAACAAATCGATAAAAACATAACCATTTGTTTGTAATACCTTTAAATGGAATAACAGATAGAAAAATCTTTAATTTCCTCTAAAAAGCAGGACAAACCATACTTTCTGCAGTAAAATTGGAAATAAGGGAGTAATAAACGCCTATTTAATAAGGTTGACGGCTATCGCATTTTTATAATTGGAATGGTAAAAGACGAATGGAGTGATTACTTACGTCCTAATTGACTTCTGAATTCTTTGGGAGTGAGTCCGGTTTTTTTCTTAAACAAACGCGTAAAATAAGCGGGATCTTCAATATCTAATTCATAGGATATTTCGGCAATTGACATATCAAAATTGCGCAAGTAAATTTTAGCTTCGTCAATAAAAAAATTAATCACAACATCTTTTGGCGACAAGCCGGAAACATCTTTACAAATTCGGTTGAGATGTCCGCTAGAAATAGCTAAACGGGCCGCATAATCTTCAACGCTTACTTTAAAAGATTTTTGTTCCTTAATTAATTGAATAAAACGCCTGTAATACATTTTATTCTTATTATCGGAAAAAGGAACAGCAGCAGAAGTTACAAATACCCTGTATAAACGCAACAACATCATTCCCACTAGGTACTGTAAAGCATGCTGTTTACCCGGTAATTCAGAGTAATATTCATCTATGCATTTACGAATCGTTGTCAAAGCATCATTGATTAATTTATCATCTTCGGATAATTTTGAAATGTGTATTTCGTCTATCTTATTGATGATGTCGGTATCAAGCTTCAACATATTCTCCAAGGATTTGTCATAAAGCGAGATTACCCATCCTTTAGTATCCGGATTCATGCGCAGACCATGACTCATATTTTTTGGAATAGAAAAAAAAGAGACACTATCCACAACTTGACTTTCGCCATTAATTATCAATTCAAGATATCCGCTTTCTACGACAAAAATTTGAAAAAGATCACTATGTGCATGAGGTTTAATATACCATTCGTGGCGTTTACCGGTCATTTCCATTGGAGTAATATGAATAATATCCCTAACCATATCAATAGAGTTATCACCATAAATCCCCTTAAAAAATAATTTACTTCTCATGTATTATTTAGCTCAAAAACTATTTTGAAACCTATCAAAGATACTACAAATACAACTATATCGTTTGAGTACTATTTGCATTTTTTAGATAAAAGAAAAAGTTTTTATACTATTCTAAAACACTTCCCCTGTGACTTAAAAGACACAAAATCCCAAAAGATAAGAACTGATGGTTTCCTTCCTATTCACAAAAAAATTGGGTGTAGCTATCTTTCGATAATCACACCCAATCCATTAAAAAAATTAAAATTTTAGCACTGTAGCAAATACAACTCTCCAAGTTCCTATCAAATTCAGATTACTTACTGCTCTTCCGCTGTTATCCGCATTCCCCCATTCGGCAGCTGAATATTCCGCTTCCAAACCAAATTTTAAATTTTTAATAGGCACTTCAATTCGTGGTGCCAATCGATAAATATAATTAATAGTTCTGGTCGTTGCATTTCCTGAAGCCGCTATACCTCCTACCATGTTTGAAAATCCATAAGCTACTGCTTTTCCAGAAATTGGATTAGTAGCGCCATCGTTTTGGCTAAAGCCTGCAAAAAATCCAGGAATTATTTTTTTAGTTTTTCCGGTTAAGTCAATCCAAAAAGATTGTGTCGCCATTGTCGAATAGGTTTCTAAACCTGAACCAGTAGTTGGTGTATATCCTACATATCCTCCGAGCATTATGAATGAAGTGGCGTTTTCACCATACATTGCTTCAGCTTTTATAGTCATAGGTTTCGTTTCAAAACGGCCATATGCCATAACGGAAACACTATTGAGTCTTTCATTTGAAAAATCATTGGTCAATCCAGAACCTGTTTTAGGACGAATTTGCTCAAAATGACCCGCCAAACCTACAAGAACATCTTTGTTTTTATAATTTACCTGAACATGTCCGGAAGGAATTGAACTGTTTCTGTACGGAGCCGTATTCGAAGTAAAATCCCTTTGTGAAACAGCTGCTATCATAAGATTAAAATGAGTATTCAACTTTTGGGTAAACCGAATCTGGGGATTTCTGTTGTACGGCATATAAGGCGCGCCTCCACTAAAATTAACTACTCCGGGAAACATTTCCGGAATGGTTAGCGGATGCCAAAATTGACCTATTCCCAACTGGCTTTTTCTCCAGTCTAATGTAATCCAAGCATGTCTCAAACGAAATTCATTGATTCCTCCTTCGGCATTACCAAAAAAATCACCTTCAAGGAATCCGAAAGTTTTTGCACCCAAAACATCCGGTGCATTTACTTTGACTCCGGCTCTGGATAATACATCCAGCATTTGAAACTTGGAAGCAGAGTTTCTATCTTTCCCCTTGGAATCAAAATCAGCATCTTTTCCCCAAAGTACCACTGCCGCTTCTCTTACATCAACAGTCTGGCGGGAATCAAACACCGCATCATGTCGAATAAATCCAAAAAACTTAACATCAAAAAGCGGTTCTTTTTTCTCTGGTTTCATAACAACAATACTATCCTTTTTTTTAATGGTTTCTTGAGCATTAAGTAATACTGTCGTAAGTAATAAACCAGTTATTGCAACTATTTTTTTTAACTTCATTTCGTTATTTTTTCTGTTCTATAAATCCTAACTATTTAGGAATAATCTTGATTTTACTTGTCTATTCTTCGGCAACAATAGTATTTAGTGCAGCCGTTTCCTGTTGCTGTACTTGTGCTTTTTTCTCTTGACTGTGCTTTACATTAATAAAACAAACAGCCAAAGCGCCTATAGCTCCCGGAATAGCAAATGCTACAAAATTGAATTGGAAAGGCAATTCTAAACCCATTAAAGCCCCACCTAAAATAGGCCCAAGTATAGCACCCAATCTCCCTATTCCGGATGCCCAGCCAATACCGGAAGATCTAATGTTTATAGGATAAAACTGTGCGACATACGTGTAACACAATATTTGTGTACCAATAGTAGTTGCTCCTGCAATAGCGATTAAAACATACAATACCAGAGTAGAATTTTTGAAACCAAGCAAGCTTAAAGAGATTGCAGCGACGGCAAAAAATGAAATCAACACTGTTTTCAAATTAAATTTATCACCAAGCCAGCCTCCGCCAATAGCCCCTGCCATGGCACCAACATTTAAAACCAATAAAAAAGTAAGGCTAGAACCTAATTCGTAACCTGCTTTAGTCATTAATTTAGGCAACCAAGAATTTAATCCATAAACCATCAAAAGACAGGTGAAAAAAGCAACCCAAAACATAATTGTACTTACGGTTCTGTTCTGTTTAAATAGTTGGTTGACACTCGCTCCGGCAGCTTTTGCTTCTCCAGAGTCTAAAATATCGCCTTGTTTAGGAACGTAAGTTGGCTCAATAAGCGAAAGTATTTTTTTAGCCTCATCTGTTCTTTTTTGCTTCGCTAAAAACCCAACAGAATCCGGTAAAAATTTAATAATCAAAGGCAATAAAAGTATGGGCACTAATCCGACATAAAATACGGATTGCCATCCAAAATTAGGGATCAAAAATATTCCCAATCCGGCAGAAAGCATCCCTCCTACAGAATAGCCGCTAAACATCAATGTTACTAAAGTACTTCTGACTTTTTTTGGAGCATATTCAGTCATTAAAGCCACTGCATTTGGCATTACCCCACCAATTCCAAGTCCTGCAAGAAAACGCAAAATTCCAAATTGTAACGGTGTTTGTGCAAATCCATTGATAAAAGTGAATCCGCTGAATAAGAAAATACAAAAAATAATTGCTTTTTTTCGTCCAATACGATCCGAAAGTGTTCCAAATATCAGTGCTCCAAACATCATCCCAAAAAGTGCGTAACTCCCCAATGTGCCCGCTTCTAATGGAGTTAAATGCCATTTATCCATCAATAAAGGCAAAACTACCCCATAAATAACCAAGTCGTAACCATCAAAAATGATGATTAGTGCACACCAGAATATCACCGTCCAATGAAATCGGTTCAGCTTTGCGTTGTCTATCAAATTATGAATATCTATTTTTCGCATAATTTTTTGTTTTTTAGTTAAAAATTTAATGGTTATTGGTTAATAGGTATTACAGGCTGTTATATGGTTGAGCCCGTTTTAACAAATTTCTCCATATAAAAATTTGTATGTTTAATAGGATTTATACCAAGGTTTATTTTGGTCCATTCCTTATAGGTGATGCAATCATTTATAGATGCCGTTTCTCATTGTAAGCACAATTTAATTGGTATTCATTTAAGAATATAGTGGTCAATCACTATAATCTATTATGTAATACATTTACACAATTATTGACTTATTAGTGATTAAAATCAATTTAAATTAAATAAAACACAATTATTAGTTGATTTTTATATTGATATGCAAATATTGAAATTATTCAAGGTGAAAAATTGTTCTTTTAAATCAAAAACAGGACAAATCAAATGTTTAAAAGAAATTGAAGATGAAAAAAGAATATTTAAATCCTTTTTTTACCAATAACGAAAAGGTAGAATGCAAAAAATAGGAATTTGTAAATCAGACTTATAAGTATAATCTAAACCAGTTTCCCATGATTGTGGCAGCAAAAGGAATACCATTACAAATTGAAAGCAAGTGGAGTATTTATGCCTCTTTATAAATACAAAGATTGTAGCGTAAGATACAGTATTAAAGGTGGAATAATATTTAAAGACTAACATGCATCGCTATCTTAGGATGTGACAAGACCCCAATAAAAAAGAGCCAGTCAAAATTGACTGGCTCTCTAAATTTGAAATATTTCTTATTTCCAACCTCCTCCTAAATCCCTGTAAACATGGACTACGGCATTGAGTTGTTCTTTTTTGGTTTCAATCAGTTCGAGGTTGGATTCCAATGCATCTCGTTGCGTCATCAGAACTTCAAAATAGTCAACTCTGGCAGACTTAAACAAGTCATTAGAAACATCTATCGAACGGTTCAATGCAGCTACTTGTTGCGATTTCAAGTCATAGCTTTTTCCAATATTAGTGATCTTAGAAAGCTGGTTAGAAACTTCGAGATAGGCATTTAAAATGGTACGTTCATAGTTATACAAAGCCTGAAGTTGTCGTGCATTGGCAGAACTATACTCAGCTTTGATTGCATTTCTGTTAATCAGTGGCCCAGCAATATCTCCAGCCAGCGAATACATTATCGATTCTGGAAGCGTAAACAAGTAGGATGGTTTAAAAGCATTTAATCCTATTGCTGCTGAAATATCTAATGAAGGATAAAACTCGGCTCTAGCCACTTTTACATCCAGCTTTGCAGCAGCCAGTTCTAATTCTGCTTGTTTGATATCGGGACGATTCGACAATAATTGCGAAGGAATTCCGGAATTGACAGCAGAAGGAAGTAAACTTAAAAAATTACTTTTATCCCTCGCTATTTCCTGCGGATAACGCCCGAGTAAAAAGTTGATTTTATTCTCCGTTTCTTTTATATTTTGAAGAATATCAAACTCCATACTTTTGGAAGCCATTACCTCTGCCTGAAACTTTTGAACGGCCAATTCTGTTGCTCTAGCAGCTTCTTTCTGAATTTTTACGATTTCTAAAGCGTTGGATTGCAATGTGATGTTCTGTCTTACAATATCCAATTGGCTATCTAAAGCCCGCAATTCATAATAAGAATCGGCAACTTCAGCAATAAGGTTCGTAATCACGAAGTTTTTACCCTCAACAGTCGATAAATACCGGCTCACTGCTGCTTTCTTAGAATTGCGCAGTTTTTTCCAAATATCAACTTCCCAATGGGCATAGGCTGCCAGTTTATAATCTTGTAATACTTCTGGAACAATAAGACCTGATGTAATCTCCGCAGATGCATCCCCAGCTCCTTGACTGGTATACTTTCCTACTTTTTCAACTCCTGCACCCGCTCCTATACCAACTGATGGTAAGAGCAATCCCTTTTTTACACGAATCTCATTCTTTGCAATCTCAATTTCCTGCAAAGTAATCATCAATTCCTGATTGTTTTTTAAGGCTACATCGATCAAATTTACCAGATTCTGATCCTTAAAATAGGTACGCCAAGGAGTCGCTGAAATATTGGTCGTATCAGTACTTTTATCGAATGATTCAGGAACAGGTTTACTTGCTGTCAACGGTGCGATAGCCGGAGTACAACTTACCACCGCCAGGCAAATGCCCAGCGGGATAATATATTTATGCAACTTGATTTTATACATGGTTATTATCAATTTCTTCGGTTAATGGATTGTTATTTTGTTTTTTTACCATCTTGATTTTTGCAGCTATACTTCCGAAGATATAATACAATCCCGGAATAAGCAATACTCCAATAACAGTTCCTAAAAGCATTCCTCCAAGTGCAGCAGAACCAATAGTTCTATTACCAATTTTACCTGGACCACTTGCAAATACCAATGGAACTAATCCCGCAATAAAAGCAAATGAAGTCATCAAAATAGGACGAAATCTTACTTTGGCACCTTCCATGGCGGCTTCTAAAATGGTGGCTCCAGCTTCGTGTTTTTGAACAGCAAACTCGACAATCAAAACCGCATTTTTACCTAGCAAACCTATAAGCATAACAAAGGCAACCTGAGCATAAATGTTGTTTTCTAAACCGCATATTGAAAGCAATAAAAACGATCCAAAAATCCCTGCCGGAAGTGATAAAATCACAGCAAAAGGCAACACAAAACTTTCGTATTGAGCGGCTAAAACCAAATAAACAAAGAGCAAACAGATTAAAAAGATGTAAATCGCCTCGTTACCACGACCCACTTCATCTTTGGAAATACCAGCCCAGTCTATACCAAATCCTCTTGGTAAAGTTTTTTCGGCAACTTCTTGAATGGCTTTGATAGATTCTCCACTACTAAATCCTGCTGCTGATTGTCCACTGATCTCAGAGGCATTGTACATATTATGTCTTGTGATTTCAGACAATCCATATACTTTTTCCATTTTCATAAAAGCCGAAAAAGGCACCATTTCGTCACGATCGTTTTTGACATACAATTTCATAATATCTTCTGGCAAAGCTCTGTATTCTGGCGATGTTTGAACGATTACCTTGTATTGTCGGTCGTATTTGATAAAACTAATTTCATAATTACTACCTACCAATGTCGAAAGTGTATTCATGGCATTATCAATCGAAACTCCTTTTTGTTGGGCAATATCATTGTCAATTTTCATCATATACTGCGGAAAACTGGCACTATAAAAACTAAATACTGATGATAATTCTGGTCGTTTATTCAATTCTTTTACAAAATCGTTATTTACGGTTTCCATTTTTTTATAATCACCAGAACCTGCTTTGTCCAGCAAACGCAATTCAAATCCACCTGCTGCACCATAACCGGGCACGGCTGGCGGTTGGAAAAACTCAATTGTAGCTCCCGTAATATCTTTGGATTTTTCCTCGAGCTCTTTCATAATCTCATTAGCTGAATGCTCACGATCTTCCCAACTTTTTAGGTTAACCAAACAAGTTCCAGAATTAGAACCTGTTCCTTCTGTCAAGATTTCAAATCCAGCCAAAGCCGATACCGATTGCACTCCTTCGATTTTTTCTGCAATTTTTTGCAATTTTAAAGCCACATCATTGGTTCTTTCTAATGAAGAGCCCGGAGGAGTTTGTATAATGGCATAGAACATTCCTTGGTCTTCGTTTGGAATAAATCCTGTTGGAAGACTGTTGTTCAAGAAAAAGATTCCGATACAAAAGGAGATGAAGGCAATAAAGGTGATAGACCTTTTGTTAACGATTTTCCCAAGTATTCCTTGATATTTCCCTGTAAGTTGGTTGAATTTGTTATTAAAACCGTCCAAGAAATTGTTCAAAGGCGTTTTCTTTCTAGGTACACCGTGAGCGTTTTTGAGCATCATAGCACAAAGTGCAGGTGTCAGTGTAAGTGCCACAACACCAGACAATATAATACCTGTTGCCATTGTGATAGAAAACTGACGGTAAAAAATACCTACTGGTCCCGACATAAAAGCAACTGGAATAAACACTGCTGCCATCAAAAACGTAATGGCTATAATGGCACCACTAATTTCGTGCATTGCTTTTTTTGTAGCCTTCAGTGGGCCTATATGATCTTCTTCCATCTTGGCGTGTACTGCCTCGATGACCACAATAGCATCATCGACAACGACACCAATAGCCAAAACAAGGGCGAATAACGTAACTAAATTGATGGTGATCCCAAAAAACTGCATGAAAGCAAATGTTCCAATAAGCGAAACAGGTACTGCAATGGCAGGAATAATTGTAGAACGCCAATCTCCTAAAAATAAGAAAACTACCAATCCTACCAGAATAAAGGCTTCCACCAAGGTATGAATTACTTTTTCGATAGAAGCATCAAGAAATTTAGAAGCGTCATAACTTATTTCATAATCAACTCCTTTAGGAAATGATGATTTCTTGATTTCGGCTAATTTTGCTTTTACATCTTTAATAACCTGACTTGCATTACTTCCGTACGATTGTTTTATTGTAATTGCCGCTGATGGACTTCCATTCAGGTTCGAATAAATATCGTACATCGAACTTCCAAATTCTATATTGGCAACATCTTTCAGACGAAGTATTTCTCCGTTTGGATTCGATTTTAGAATAATATTTCCGTACTGTTCCTGAGTAGTAAAACGTCCTGAATATTTCAGCACATATTCAAAGGCTTGTGAGCGTTTTCCAGAACTTTCTCCTGTTTTTCCTGGCGATGCTTCCAAACTTTGTTCTTCTAAAGCCTTCATGACCTCATCAGCAGAAATTTTGTAAGCCAGCATTCTGTCTGGTTTCAACCAAACTCGCATCGCATAATCTCTATTACCTACAATATCTGCATCACCAACGCCATCGACTCTTTTAAGTTCCGAAAGAATGTTGATATCTGCAAAGTTGTATAAGAACTTTTGATCCATCTTTGGATCTTTGCTATACAAGTTAACATACATTAAATTATTCGATTCTTCTCTAGTAATTTTCACCCCTTCTCGAACTACAAGCGGTGGCAGTTTATTTACAACAGATGCAACTCTATTCTGAATGTTTATAGAGGCTTGATTAGGATCTGTTCCTAAATTAAATACTACTTGTATAGATGCCTCTCCGTCATTACCAGCATCCGATGCAATATATTTCATTCCAGGAACACCATTAATGGCTCTTTCTAAAGGAATCACAACAGATTTAATCAATAACTCATTATTTGCTCCAGGATATTCTGCTGTTACATTTACTTTTGGGGGCGAAATAGAAGGCAATTGGGTAACGGGCAAATGGGTCATTGCCAAAATACCAAGCAAGACAATCATCAGCGATATTACTATCGACAGTACGGGTCTTTCTATAAATTTATTAAACATTTTTTATGATTTAAGATTACGTCTATTCTGCTTTTAATTTCAAATGATTCAGCACTTCTTCTGGTTTCTCAAAATCGTATTTGATTTTGTCATCATCCTTCACTTTCTGAACGCCTTCAAGTAATATCTTATCAGTTGCTGCAAGACCACTTTTTACTACATATAAATCGGGCATTTCGCCAGTAATGGTAATTTCTCTTGATCTCACAACATTCTTTTTATCCACCACAAAAACGTATTTTTTATCTTGAATTTCGTAAGTTGTTTTTTGAGGAATTACCAAAGCATTCTTAACAGGAACGGTCATCAAAACTTTACCAGTTTCTCCGTTTTTCAATAATTTATCAGGATTTGGGAAGCTGGATCTAAAAGCAACATTACCAGTTTCGCTATCGAACTCGCTTTCTATAAGTTCTACTTTTCCTTTGTATTTCAAAGGTTTTCCGTTTGCCAAAAGCAAGCTTACATGACTATCGCCACGACCTTTTATATTGTCTTGATATTCTAAATACTCGGGTTCAGAAACGTTGAAATAAGCAAACATCTTGCTATTGTCAGAAAGGCTAGTCAATAATTCTCCTTCTTCAACTAAACTTCCTATTTTTTTTGGGAGTCTATCGATAATTCCTGCAAATGGTGCCCTGATTTCGGTAAATGATAAATGGAGCTTTGCCATGGCTACTTCGGCTCTCGCTTGTGCGAGCTTAGCTTGTGCAATAGCTTGTTCATTTTTGGAAATTACATTTTTGTCGGCAAGTGTTTTAGCATTTAAAAGTTCTATTTCGGCACTTTTTGCCTCGGCTTGTGCTTTTAGTAATTCGGCCTCATACATTTTGGGCATAATTCGGAACAATAACTGCCCTGCTTTTACAGCTTGCCCTTCGTCAACATAAATGTTTTGCAGAAACCCTTTTTCTTGTGTTCGGATTTCAATATTTCGTACAGATTTTATCTGCGAAACATATTCTTTGGTAAACGAAGTGTCGATTACGGCAGGATTGGTTACCGTGAATTTAACTGTTTCTTCTTTTTCTTCTTTTTTAGTTGTACAGCTTATTAAGCACAACAGGGCGATAAAGCCTGTAAAAAGGGCATTTTTCTTCATGGTTTTAAATAAAATTGGTGCGATTTAACGCAGTGAATTCGGAAATTTATTTGGATGGAAAAAGGCATCAGTTGTCAGGGCGAGACCTAAACTGTCGTGCAAAAGGTAATTTGGTTACTATACATCCACATTTAGGTATTCATAAACATACCTTTTGTAACCGATGTATGATATATCAAATTCTTAAAACGCTGTTTATAATATAAATAGCAGATGAATTGCCGCAAAAAGGCATGAAGATTTTAAAACGCTTGAAGTAATAATTTGAAATAAAACATTGAGAGACCGGCAAATACCAGCTATGAAGCAAACTGTCTTTTTCAGCAAAAAATTTATTCGCAACTCCGTCTTTAATATCATTACCGCTGGAGTATTCCTCATCTAAATCTAAATCAGTATACTCAATTACGAGACTACCTTGATTTTTATTTGTAAGTTTTGCTTGCTGATTTTGTACAAGATTCGGAGTTGAAAAATGGCTGATATGGCTATGATTTGTATCTGCATGAAGATAACTCCCTCCGCCTAGCAGATGGAAACACAGATATACAAAAAATACAACTACTCTCATTTGGGAGCCAAAAGTAATAAAAGAATTGAAAAAATTGAAAGGAAAGGAAGAAATTGTGTTGGATTTAACAAGTAAAAGTAACGAAAACGTTTTCAGTAATTAATCTGAAATACATTTTCTCTGAAATAAATAATTGAGCACAAAACAATTAATAAATTTAAACCTATTAAACTCTTCAGAACATTAAACTCCTTTTCTGGATTTTTAAAATACTTTGTATATCAATATTTTAAAAATGGGCTAGTTTATTCAAATCTTACTTAAAATGGTTTGAAAAACACCAAAATAAAACTCTAAAATCATGATTTTCAAAATAGTTTTTCTAGACTAAACGATTAGTTGGCGAAAATGTTCATTGGTGCTATCTCTTAAAAATATCCTAAATAAACTTCTTTAAATAGATATATCGGGAAAAGTCGATATATTTGCAACATGGATCACATAGAAATATTTAAAGCCTTATCAAACAAGTCCAGATTACAAATGCTGGAATGGCTAAAAGAACCTGAAATAAATTTTCCGGAACAACTGGCTGCAGGTTTTGAGCATGGTGTTTGCGTAGGACAAATTCAGGCCAAAGCAGGACTAACCCAATCGACGGTTTCAGAATATTTAGCAATACTACAACGTGCCGGGTTCATCGAGTCTACTCGTGTTGGGCAATGGACATATTACAAACGCAACGAGAAAGCATTCACAGCACTCAGCAAAATAATCGAATCTAATCTATAAATAATTATGAATACAAATAGTTTGTTTAAGCCCTTCCATTTGAAGACGCTAAATCTTAAAAATAGAATTGTAATGGCGCCTATGACGCGCTCTTTTTCTCCAAATGGAGTACCTACAAATGAAGTCGCAGCTTATTATCAAAAAAGAGCTGAAGGCGAAGTAGGTTTGATATTATCTGAAGGAACGGTTATCAATAGACCTTCTTCATCAAACGATGCTAATGTGCCTCACTTTTATGGTGATAAATCCTTGGCAGGATGGAAACAAGTAATTGATAGCGTTCATTCAGCAGGTGGACAGATGGGACCGCAGATATGGCACATGGGCATCATGGATAATCATCATTCCGGTTGGGTTCCTCCAGTCCCTTTTGAAGGGCCATCTGGATTAAACAGACCTGATTTTAATAACGGTAATACTATGTCTGAAAAAGATATTGAAGATACCATTATTGCTTTCGGAAAAGCAGCTGCTGATGCCAAAAGATTAGGTTTTGATACTATAGAAATTCACGGTGCTCACGGTTACTTAATTGACCAGTTCTTTAGAGCTGAAACTAATTTGCGTACTGATATTTATGGTGGAAAAACAGTATCGGAACGTAATCGTTTTGCTATTGAAGTCGTGAAAGAAATAAGAAAACAAGTAGGAAACGATTTTGCTGTGATTATGAGATTTTCTCAATTTAAACCTTCTGATTACAATTATAAATTGGCAAAAAATCCTCAAGAATTAGAAGCTTGGCTTACGCCTCTTGTTGATGCCGGAGTTGATCTTTTGCATTGTTCACAACGTCGTTTCTGGGAACCTGAATTCGAAAATTCTGATTTGAATTTTGCCGGATGGGCGAAAAAAGTAACTGGAGCTCCAACTATTACTGTAGGTTCTGTTGGGCTTTCCGGAGATTTCTTTGGTGCTTTTGCAGGAGAAAGTTCACAGCCTACTTCGTTAGAAGAATTAAACAGACGTTTCGACAGAGGAGATTTTGACCTCGTAGCGGTTGGAAGACCACTTTTATCAGATCCGAATTGGGTTGCCAAAATAAAAGAAGGAAAAAATGACCAATTAAAAGGCTTTAGCAAAGAAGCTTTGGGTGAATTAGTATTGGAATAAACATTTAAAAATACAAATCAGTTTATAAAAAAGTTATCTTATAATAGTCAAACCAAAAAGAGAGAAATTCCTAAAATTTCTCTCTTTTTTTATAAAATTATTTAATTTTTCAATCGATCAGACAATTCTCTTTTATACGTAATGCCAATAGGCAATCTTTCTTTTTTAATGATGACAAAATCTTTTTCGGTAGATTCAATTTTGTCCAATGCCACGATATACGATTTATGAATACGCATGAAATTCTTTTCGGGAAGGCATTTCTCGAATTCGGTGGTAGTAATCGAAGCTAAATAGGTCTTTTTTAAGGTGTGCAATTTCACATAATTACCAAAACTTTGTGCAAATAAAAGCTGGTCTAATTCGATTTCCATAAAATAACCATCTATTTTCACGTTTACCGAATTGACTATTACTTCCTCTGTTTTGATTTTATTGTTTTCTGTAGTAAAAAAACGTTCAACAGCTTTTAAAAAACGAGGGAAATAAATGGGTTTCAACAAATAATCAATAACGCCATAATCATAACTTTCAAGAGCAAATTCAGAATAAGCTGTCGTTAAAATCGTTTTAGGATGTGTTGGAATAATCTTTAGCAATTCCATTCCGGTAATTTCAGGCATATTAATATCTAAAAACATCAAATCGACTTTATTCTCTCGAAGATAATCCATGGCTTCAATACCATTATACCCTTGGAAAACCAATTCTAATTGTGGATTCTGTTTGATATAATTCACCAAAACATAATGTGCTGCTGGCTCATCATCAACAATAATGCATTTTTTGGTTTCTTTCATTATACAAACTTTTTCAGCTGCAATTTCAAATCTACAATATACGTATTTTTATCATCTTGAATATCTAGTTTATAGTCTTTTCCATAAATTAGGTTCAACCGCTCAATAGTATTTTTTAAGCCAATTTTAGTCGAAACAACCCCAGTTTTTTTCTTTGGAATTGAATTGACTACATGTAAGTGTAACAACCCATTTTCGACAGTAATAATAATCCGAACGAAACATTTCTCTATAGCACAAGTTCCGTGTTTGAATGCATTTTCAATAAAGGCAATCAATAACATTGGAGATACTTTGTAAGCATTTTCATTATCTATCTTACAATCATACGTAATGTCGCAACGGTAACCAACTCGTTCTTTTTCAAGTTGTATGTAACTGTTGATAAAATCAAGTTCGTCTTCAAGAGAGACACATTGTTTGCTATTACTTTCGAGTTGATACCGCATTAATTGTGACACTTTCATAATCAAATCAGGCGTTCTTTCAGGAAATTCTAAGCTAATTCCGTAGAGTGTATTGAATGTATTAAACAAAAAATGAGGATTCAATTGCCCTTTAAGGGCATTCAATTGCATTTGATTAAACAGCAAAGTTTCGTCAGTTTGTTTTTTATGAATTCTATAGAATTTAAAAACAATAATCGGACTCAAAATACAAACTAATGTTCCTAAAATACTGGCCAATTGGTAGACATAACTTCTTTGATGCGAGGTTTGATACAAATACGAATTATTAAATATCTCGAAAGTGGAAAATTCATATAAAAGGACTGAAAAAACAAACACTGTTAGGGCCGATACCAGTAAATATGCTAAAGGACGTTGCGCCTTAAATAATATTGGCAGAAGAAAAAAACGGTTGAATTGCGCGTGAAAATATAAGATGAAATAGTAAAAAACACCCAAAGAAATAGAGCTCAACGAGCTGAATAACATCCAATCATTTTTTAAGGTAAAAAGTGTAAATGAAAAGGCAACAACAGCAATTTCTTGCCACCATTGGTTATCCATTATGTTATCAATTTTTTTACTCATTTTTAATACTTAAATAGTATGCAAATTAAGCACAAATATTTAATTTATATTTGCAATAAATGACCAATTGAATTGGTCATTTATTATTGCATTACATCATTTAACAAGACATATATCGACTCAAGAGAAATAATTTTGTTAATAATTTTATACTTTAAAATTTATGCATTTGAAAAAAATTACATTATTATTTTTATTGATTTTTGCCAACATTAGTTTTGCACAAACCTTGTCTTTAAAAGAAGCAATAAAAACAGGTTTAGAAAACTATGGTTCAATAAAAGCAAAAAGCAACTACGCCAATGCTTCGCGAGAGACTCTCAAACAATCACAGCGTGATTACTTGCCCAATCTTAATCTGTCCGCACAACAAGATTACGGAACAATTAATGGGCAAAATGGTGCTTTATACGGATTTAATGGATTAGGAACCGCTTCTTCCGGACCTGCATTACCGGAACAAAACTGGAATGCTGCCTTTGGCGCTCTATATTTGGTCAACATGAACTGGGACTTTTTTACTTTTGGAAGAACACAGCAAAAAATTAATCTGGCCAAAATTGATGTTCAGAGTCGTGAAAACGATTTGCAACAGGAAAAATTTCAACAAGAAATCAAAATCTCAGCGGCTTATCTGAATTTATTAGCGAGTCAAAGATTATTGATTTCACAGCGAAAGAATTTAGATCGTGCTAACGTTTTCAAAAGAACAGCTGCTGCAAGGGTGAAAAACGGTTTACTCGCCGGAGTGGATTCTACTTTAGCAACTGCCGAAGTTTCGAAAGCCAAAATTGCTTTGAATCTGGCTAAAAATTTTGTAAAGGAACAAAACAATAAATTAGTTGATTTGATGGGAGTTGCCCCGCAAGATTTTGTTGTGGATACTCTTTTTGTAAATCAAATTCCGAAAGAATTATTAACTGGAATTGCTTCTGATAGCTTGCATCCGCTACTTCAATATTATAAAACGAAGATTGATTACAGCAACCAACAAGTTAAATTGTACAAACGTTTTTACTACCCAACCATGAGTATGTTTGGCGTTTTACAAACAAGAGCTTCTGGATTTAATTCGGATTACGGAACTAATCAAGCGTCTTTTAACAGAAATTATTTAGATGGTGTAAGTCCAGATCGTACTAATTATTTAGTTGGAGTCGGGATTAGCTGGAATTTAACTACTCCGCTCCGAATGAGCAAACAAGTTAGCGCCCAAAAGTTTGTTTCGCAAGGTTTGCAAGAAGAGTACAACCAGATTGATCGAGAACTAAAATCACAATTGAGTTTAGCCGATGATAAAATAAAAATTACGTTAGACAATTATGCAGAAGCACCAGTTCAAGTCAATGCTGCCGCACAAGCTTATTTGCAAAAATCGACTTTATATAAAAACGGATTAACCACTTTGACCGATTTGACGCAAACTATATACACTTTGAACCGTGCCGAAATTGATCGTGATATCGTCAATAATAATGTTTGGCAATCCTTTTTGCTTAAAGCAGCAGCCACAGGCAATTTTGACTTATTTATAAATGAATTTTAATTAAAGATCCTAATGAATTTAATACGTTTTGCACTCCGCAAACCCATTTCGATACTGGTATTGGTTGCAGGTTTATTTTTCTTCGGAATTGGCGCCATCAAAGACATTAAGGTAGATATTCTTCCTAAAATGAATTTGCCAGTAATTTATATTGCACATCCATTTGGTGGATACACTCCAGACCAAATGGAGGCTTATTTTGCTAAAAATTATGTCAACATCCTTCCTTTTGCCAATGGCGTAAAATCAGTCGAAACCAAGAATATTCAGGGTTTGATGATCATGAAATTGACCTATTATGAAAACACCAATATGGCGCAAGCAGCTGCCGAATTGAGTGCACTATCCAATAGAATTCAAGCGGCATTTCCTCCGGGTACACAACCGCCTTTCATCATTCGTTTTGATGCTTCTTCTTTGCCAATCGGACAATTGGTTTTAAGCAGTAAAATTAGGTCTAACAACGAATTACAGGATTTGGCCAATGTGTATGTGCGTGCTTCCTTTACTTCAATTCCAGGTTTATTATCTCCGGCTCCCTTTGGCGGAAGCCCAAGAACAATTGAGGTCAACGTAGATCCAGATTTATTGCGTTCGCATAATATGACACCAGATCAAATTGTGGAAGCTATAAAATTGAACAACCAAACAGCTCCTTCCGGAAACGTAAGAATTGGTGATAAAAACTACATTACCCCTACTAATAATACGATTAAAGAAGTTAAGGATTTTGAGAAAATTCCGTTGTTTAAAGGTAGCGTTCAAAACTTGACATTAGGCGATGTCGCGACCGTAAAAGATGGAGCTGATATTACGGCAGGATATGCTTTAGTAAACGGAAAACGTTCGGTTTACATTAGTATTGCCAAAGCGGGAGATGCTTCGACTTGGGATGTAGTTCAAAAATTAAAATCTGAATTGCCAAAAATTCAAAGTACATTACCTGAAGATGTAAAATTATCGTACGAATTTGACCAATCGGTTTATGTTATCAATTCGGTTAAAAGTTTAGTTACTGAGGGAATTATAGGAGCTGTCTTGACTGGATTAATGGTTTTATTATTCTTGGGAGACAGACGCGCCGCATTAATCGTAATTTTAACGATTCCAATATCCATTATTGCTGGTGTTTTATTTTTGAAATTATTCGGACAAACCATCAACTTGATGTCCTTGAGCGGACTGGCTTTGGCTATAGGAATTTTAGTGGATGAAAGTACGGTAACCATTGAAAACATTCACCAACATCTCGATATGGGAAAACCCAAGGCACTCGCCATTTGGGATGCTTGTAAAGAAATTGCATTGCCAAAATTGCTGATTCTACTTTGTATTTTAGCCGTTTTTGCTCCTGCTTTTACCATGGTTGGAATTCCTGGCGCTTTGTTTTTACCTTTAGCATTAGCGATTGGGTTTTCAATGATTATTTCGTTTTTACTGTCCCAAACTTTTGTGCCCGTTATGGCGAATTGGTTGATGAAAGAACATCCAAAAACAGAACATGCCCCGAATATTACTGATGATGAAGCCGAGTTTAATGCTTGTGGATTAACACCTGAATCTGAAAGGGATCTTATCGGTCAGAAAAAAGTAATGGTTGAAAGAGAGGATTTTGATAAAGATGGAAAAATAAGTCGTTTTGAAAGATTCAGAACCCGATTTATGAAAACCTTAGATCGTCTTTTTCCACACAAAAAGGCAACCAGTCTGGTATATCTTTTCGGAATTACACTTCTAGCTGTTGTGTTCCTTACTTATATTGGAAAAGATGTTTTCCCAAAGGTAAATTCGAGTCAGTTTCAGCTTAGAATGAGAGCTCCTACAGGAACACGCTTAGAACGCACCGAAGAAAAAGCAGTTTTAGTCCTCAAAGAATTAAAGAAAATGGTAGGCCAAGAACATATCGGAATTTCATCCGTATATGTGGGACAACACCCATCGTTGTTCTCTATTAATCCCATTTATTTATTTATGGCTGGCTCGCACGAGGCCGTTTTTCAAGTTAGTTTGAAAGATTACAATGCAGATATGGATGATTTTAAAGATGATTTCAGAGCTCGAATTAAAAAGATTCTTCCTGATGTAAAAATTTCGTTTGAACCCATCGAGCTTACCGATAAAGTTTTGAGTCAAGGTTCCCCTACTCCAATTGAAGTTAGAATTGCCGGAAAAGACAAAAAACGAAATGAAGCTTACGCCAATAAAATCGTCGAAAAGCTACAGCACATTGCTTATTTAAGAGATGTACAAATTGGGCAACCGATTCATTATCCTGCAATGAATATTACTATCGATAGAACACGCGCCGCTGAATTAGGTGTGGATATGAACGACATTTCGCGCTCGTTAATTGCTTCGACATCCTCTTCGAGGTATACGGAGAAAAATACTTGGGTGGATGAAAAAGCGGGATTATCCTATAATGTTCAAGTGCAAGTGCCTTTAAATAAAATGAAAAGCAAAACAGATATTGGTGAAATTCCAGTATTAAAAAATTCGTTACGTCCTGTTTTAAGCGATGTAGCCTCCATTACACCTTCATTTGTAAGTGGTGAAAATGACAATTTAGGAGCTATGCCCTACATTACCGTTACAGCAAACATTTACCAAACTGATTTAGGGACGGCAACAAAAGATGTGGCTGCAACAATAAACTCATTTGGCGAGTTGCCTCGTGGTTTATTCATCGAACCTATTGGTATGAGTAAAGTATTGAGCGAAACATTAAGCAGTTTACAAGTCGGATTATTGATTGCCATATTTGTAATCTTCTTAATGCTAGCTGCTAATTTTCAATCGTTCAAAGTTTCTTTGGTAATTTTAACAACGGTTCCTGCAGTAGTTTTAGGCTCGTTATTAATGTTATCGATTACAGGTTCTACCCTAAATTTACAATCGTATATGGGAATCATCATGTCCGTTGGGGTTTCGATAGCCAATGCCGTTTTACTGGTTACCAATGCCGAGCAATTGCGTAAAATAAATGGTAACGCTTTAGAATCGGCACGAGAAGCAGCCGCTTTACGACTTCGACCAATTATTATGACCAGTGTGGCTATGATTGCAGGAATGTTACCTATGGCTATTGGTGAAGGTGAAGGTGGCGGTCAAGTTTCGCCATTAGGAAGAGCCGTTATTGGAGGGTTATTATTTTCGACCTTTGCCGTTTTACTAATATTGCCTTTAATTTTTGCCTGGGCACAAGAAAAAACAACCACACAATCTATTTCTTTAGATCCTGAAGATGAAGAAAGTGTACATTATATATCCTCATTAAAATCAGAAAATGAAAAGTAAAATACTACAATCGACCACGCTATTTTTTGTAGCACTATTTTTTTTAAACAGTTGTAATTCGAATAAAAAAGAAGAACCAGTTGTGGAAATAGAACCTAAAACGGAAACCTTTCTTTTAGAAAAAGAAAAACTAAGCACCGAGTTGCGTTTACCAGCTGAATTGTCTGGTTTTCAACAAGTAGATTTGTACGCTAAAGTGAGTAGTTTTGTTAAAATTTTAAAAGTAGACATTGGATCAAAAGTAACCAAAGGACAACTTTTGATTGTTTTAGAAGCTCCTGAAATTAGCTCTCAATTGGCTGCAGCCGAATCGAAATTAAAATCGATGGAAGCTATTTATGCAACGAGTAAAAGTACCTACAACCGTTTGTATGAAACGAGTAAAGTAGAAGGAACGATTTCTAAAAATGATTTAGAATTGGCTAACGGAAAGAAAAATTCGGATTATGCCCAATACCAAGCTGCAATTGCAGGACATAAAGAAGTTGCGATTATGAGAGGTTATCTTGAAATTCGCGCTCCTTTTGATGGAATTGTAACTGCCAGAAACGTCAATTTAGGAACTTATGTAGGCCCATCAGGAAAAGGCTCAGATTTGCCTTTGTTGACGATTCAACAACAAAATAAATTGCGTTTAGCAGTTTCTATTCCAGAACTGTACACGGGTTATTTGCACCAAGGTGATGAAATGAGTTTTAGTGTAAAATCGTTACCGGATACCTTTAAAGCCACGATTCAAAGAATGTCTGGTGCTTTAGATTTAAAACTGCGTTCCGAACGTGTTGAAATGGACGTAAACAACACTCATGGTAATTTATTACCTGGAATGGTTGCTGAAGTTTTATTGCCGCTGAATGCAAAAGACAGCACTTTTGTAGTACCAAAATCGGCTGTGATTAATGCTGCCGAAGGTACTTTTGTTATTAAAGTAATAAACCATAAAGCATCAAGAATTACCATTAAAAAAGGAAGAGAAATTGATGATAAAATTGAAATTTTTGGTGATTTAAACCTAAAAGACAAACTGGTTAAAATTGCTAGTGAAGAGACTAAAGAAGGTGATGTTATAAATGAATAGCCACTGATATTTGGTGCACTGTTAGATTCCTGCCTCTTCTGCTCCTCACTTATAAAAAAATCCATTTTGCATCCTGTAAAGTGGATTTTTTTATAGGTACTATACCCTTATTTTCCATTCATTACAAATTTAAAAAATATTCAGTTCCATTAGCAGTTTAATTGTACTTTTTGGTTTGAATTTTGTAAATTTGTTTTATGAGTAAAGGGGAATCAATACAAGAATTTTACGAGAATAAATACGATTTTATGCCCGATAATCTGCGTAAGGAAATTGGTCATTTCAATGTGTTTAAACTAGAACCTTATGTAGGAAAGGGAGCCAAACCCGCACCTTACAAACGAAGAGATTATTTTAAAATAACACTTGTTAAAGGAAATGGAAAATTTCATTATGCCGATAAAGTTGTTGAAGTACAAAAGAGTGCAATCGTATTTTCTAATCCTCAAATACCATATAGTTGGGAACAAAGAGATCGAATAATCGGTGGATACTTTTGCATTTTTGATCAAGCCTTTTTTCATCACTATGGAAACCTCAATCAGTATTCCCTTTTTCAGCCGGATGGCAACCACGTTTTTGAAATAACAGATGAGCAATTAAAAACGTTAAGCGCAACCTATGAACGTATGTTTGAGGAAATTAATTCTGATTACATCCATAAATATGATGTACTTAGAACCATTGTTTTTGAAATAGTTCACTTTGCTTTGAAAATGGCTCCTTCAGATAATTTAACTAAACATCCACTCAATGCTGCCCAACGCATTTCTACATTATTTTTAGAATTGTTAGAACGTCAATTCCCTATTGATGATCCGCACCAAATAATATCCCTTCGCTCTGCTTCAGATTATGCCGAAAAGTTGAACGTACACGTTAATCATTTAAATAGGGCTATAAAAGAAACCACCGATAAAACAACTTCACAGATTATTGGGGAACGTATCGTACAGGAAGCAAAAATCCTATTGAGAGAAACTGCATGGTCAGTATCCGAAATCGCTTATGCATTAGGTTTTACCGAAGTAACCCACTTTAATAATTTTTTTAAAAAGCATATTCAGCTAAGTCCTATGAAGTTCAGGAATATTTGATTTTCGTAATTTATCGTTTCTTTTTCGTTATTCTATGCCCTAACCCTATTCTACCTTTGTAATGTAATTTATTAATTTAATTATTAAGAATATGGAAATGCAAAAAAGAAAACTTGGAAACAGTGGTTTAGAAGTCTCTGCTTTAGGAATGGGCTGTATGAATCTAAGTTTCGGTACTGGTAAAGCAGTTGACATCAATGATGGTATTCGTATCATCCGTACAGCGTTTGAAAAAGGCATCACCTTTTTTGACACTGCCGAAGCCTATGGTCCACTGAGTAATGAACTTTTGGTTGGACAAGCTTTGGAACCCATTAGAAAACAAGTAATCATCGCTACTAAATTTGGGATGATTTCAGACACAGGAATCAATAGCCGCCCGGAACATATCCGCAAAGTAGCTGATGAATCTTTGAAAAGACTGAAAACAGATTATATTGATTTATTTTACCAACACCGTGTTGATCCTAACGTGCCTATTGAAGATGTTGCAGGTACGCTAAAAGATTTAATACAGGAGGGCAAAATCAGACATTACGGACTTTCGGAAGTGGGTGCTGAGACCATTCGTCGTGCACACGCTATACATCCAGTAGCGGCTGTTCAAAATCAGTATTCTATCTGGACGAGAGAACCGGAAACATTAGTATTGCCAGTCTGCGAAGAACTTGGTATTGGCATCGTGCCTTGGGGGCCACTTGGAACAGGATTTCTTGCAGGCAATATAACAACCGAAACCAAATTTGACAGTGCCACCGACTTACGTGCCAGTTTTCCACGCTTTACATCAGAAGCCATAAAAGCCAATATGCCTGTTGTTGAATTGTTGCGAAATATAGCGAGCAAAAAAGATGCGACACCTGTTCAGATTGCTTTGGCTTGGTTACTGGCACAAAAACCTTGGATTGTTCCCATTCCAGGAATGGACAAAGTGGAATACATCGAGGACAACTTAAAATCTGTAAACGTTGAATTAACCAAAGAAGATCTTCTGGAAATTGATACTGAAATGTCAAAAATCAATGTGCAGGGTGCAAGACTTAGCGAAGGTCTGCTTTCTATGTCGGAAGATTAAAAAGTAAAAAGGCTTCCCTAAAAATCAGGATAAGCCTTTTTAGAATTTCACATTAAATAACAAAACTCCGAGAATTAAACCTAAATAAAAATTAACCAGACATTCAAATTATTATGAAAAATATACTAACGATTGCCTTTTTTTTGCTCGCAAGTAATGTATTTGCACAATCCCAGACAGAAGCCGAGATTCTCAAATTGTCTAACCAAATATTTAAATGGGAAGTTGAAAATAAAATAGATTCTCTTGAAAACCTGTTTGATGATAAATTTATGGTTGTTAGCAGTAATGGTGAGTTTAAAACTAAAGAACAATACATAAACACCTTAAAAAGCGGAGATTTTATACATAACCGTATTGATGTAGAAGAAAATACTGCAACAGTTATAAACAATACAGCCACAGTTGTAGGGAAAGTGAGTTTTACAGTTACCATTTCTGGAAAAGTTGTCACCCTACATCTTTCCTACATGGAAGTGTTTACAAGACCTAATCCTAAAAAATCATGGAAAATAATGGCAATGCACGCTAGCGTACTACCTAATTAATTCATCCTATATACCCTTGGAGAAATATGAAACTCCTCATCAAATTATTTATTCTAATCTCAATTTTTACATAAATGAACGCATTGGCACAATCTAAAGTTGAAACTGAAATCCTCTATTTATCTCTGGACAAATTTCGTTGGAAAACAGAAGGAAGAATAGACTTAGTCAAAGATTTGTTTGATGATGACTTGGTTTTCATTCACATCACAGGACATATCACGACCAAAGCCGAATGGATCAAACAATTGAAATCAGGAAGTTTTGTTTATAACAAAATTGAACAAAAAGAAGCCGCTGTCAAAGTGTATGGAGATACTGCAGTTTTGGTGGGAAAAGCCTACTTCACGGTCAATGGTGGCAGCTTATATAAACTGGTTTATACCGAAGTGTACACCAAGAAAAACGAAAAGTGGAAATTAGTTAATCTCCACACTACATCAGGGAATTTTTAATTTAAAATAAAAGAAATCATGCAAAAAAGAAAACTAGGAAATGACGGATTAGAAGTTTCCGCACTTGGATTAGGTTGTATGGGACTCAGTTTTGGATATGGTCCGGCAACTAATAAAGAAGAAGCAATACAATTAATTAGAGCAGCGTATGAGCAAGGGGTTACTTTTTTTGATACCGCAGAAGCCTATGGTGCTGATAACGAAAAATTGCTGGGAGAAGCCTTAGCTCCCTTTCGTAAAGAAGTAGTTATAGCGACTAAATTCGGATTTAGAGAAGGTGATTCCAGTAAAGGTCAAGACAGTAGACCAGAACGAATTAGAGCCGTAGCTGAAAAATCATTACAATACTTAAAAACTGATGTAATCGACTTGTTTTACCAACACCGTGTTGATACAAATGTACCTATCGAAGAGGTTGCAGGCACCATACAAGATTTAATCAAAGAAGGTAAAATTAAGCATTGGGGACTTTCGGAAGCGGGTGCAGCGACTATTCGTAAAGCACATGCCGTTCAGCCAGTTGCGGCACTGCAAAGTGAATACTCTTTATGGTGGAGAGAACCGGAACTAGAAATCATTCCGACTCTTGAAGAATTAGGTATTGGTTTTGTTCCGTTTAGTCCGTTAGGAAAAGGTTTCTTGACTGGAAAAATCGACGAAAACACTACATTCGACAGTACTGATTTTAGAAATATCGTACCTCGTTTTTCTCCAGATGCCCGTAAAGCCAATCAGATAATGGTTGATTTACTAAACACTATAGCGACACAAAAAAATGCAACACCTGCCCAAATAGCATTGGCTTGGTTGTTAGCACAAAAGCCATGGATTGTTCCAATTCCTGGTACTACAAAACTACACCGATTGACAGAAAATATCGGAGCGGCAAATGTAGTGCTTACCTCTTCTGATTTACAAAAAATAGAAGCAGCAGCTAGCCAAATACAAATAGAAGGAGCGCGCTATCCGGAACACTTGCAAAAAAGAGTAGGCAAATAATTTGTTTGAAATTAGCACTATTAAAAAGATGAACGACGTAGAAACCATAGCCGATTTTTATAAGCGAAAATACGATTGGTTGCCCGAAAATATCAGCAATGAAATAGGGCATTTCAATGTATTTAAGTTAGAAAACTATCTAGGCAAACAGGCAAAGCCCGTACCTTATAAACGCAGAGACTATTTTAAAATAACGTTGCTCATTGGTGAAAGTAAAATTGAGTATGCCGATAAAGCAATTGAACTAAAAAAACAGGCTTTGGTATTTTCCAATCCGCAAATTCCTTACCGTTGGGAACATACTGAAGGCATTCGTAGTGGTTTCTTTTGTGTGTTCGATCAGGCATTTTTTCATCAATACGGCAATCTGAACCAGTATTCCATTTTTCAGCCCGATGGCAATCATGTTTTTGAACTCAACGATGAACAGGTAAAACTATTGAACGAAGTATATCTTCGTATGTTTGATGAAATCGATTCTGATTATATTCATAAGTATGATGTACTTCGTACGGTTATAAGCGAAATCATTCATTTTGCAATGAAAATGCAGCCTGCTTCACCACTCAATAAACAGTCCTTTAATGCTTCGCAAAGGATTTTGACATTGTTTTTGGAACTCTTGGAACGACAATTTCCTATCGATGAAACCCATCAAAGTGTAAACCTGCGTTCGGCTTCTGATTTTGCAGAAAAACTGAATGTACACGTTAATCATTTGAACCGTGCCATAAAAGAAACTACCGACAAAACTACTTCGCGAATTATTGCCGAACGTCTATTGCAGGAAGCCAAAATTCTTTTGAAACAAACTTCATGGACAGTAACCGAAGTTGCTTTTGCCTTAGGTTTCAATGAAGTAACCCACTTCAATAATTTTTTTAAAAAACACGTTCAAGCAAGCCCCATAAAATTTAGAAATGTTTGATTTTTAGCAACTAAATTTCACAATTAACACATTAATAACCAATTATTTAATACATTTATTCCATAATCGAGTCAAACAAAAAATTAAACATATTTTAATTAAAACAGCTATAAAATGAATACAAATACAACAACAAATGTAAAAGCTTACGGTACAGTAGCAGCTGATGTTCCTTTAAAACAAATGGATATCCAACGCAGAAACATTACGGCAAAAGATATTGAAATCGAAATTTTGTATTGCGGTGTTTGTCACTCTGACTTACACACTGCCAGAAATGATTGGGGATTTACGACTTATCCTGCTGTTCCTGGCCACGAAATTGTGGGGAAAGTAACCCAAGTAGGAAGTGACGTTACCAAACTGAAAGTGGGAGATTTTGCTGCAGTAGGCTGTTTGGTAGATTCTTGCCACACCTGCGATAACTGCAAAAAAGACTTGGAACAATATTGTACAACCGGGTGGATTGGGACCTACGGCAGCCCTGACAAGCATTTGGGTGGAATGACTCTTGGAGGTTATTCGGAAAAAATTGTGGTAGATGAACACTTCGTTTTAAAAGTACCTGCTAATCTTGATTTGGCTGCTACAGCACCTTTGCTATGTGCAGGAATTACCACTTGGTCACCACTTCGCCACTGGAAAGTTGGGAAAGGGAGTAAAGTTGCCGTTATTGGTTTAGGCGGATTGGGACACATGGCCATAAAACTAGCTAAAGGTTTGGGTGCTGAAGTTACCCTTTTCTCCAGATCACTTGATAAAGAAAAAGACGCTTTGGAATTGGGTGCAGATGCCGTAATTATCTCAACTGACGAAACTCAAATGAGTGCTGTAAACGGAAAATTTGATTTAATTATTGACACTGTTCCATATGTTCATGATGTAAATCCTTATGTAGGAACTTTAAATACTAACGGAACTTTAGTTTTGGTAGGTTATTTGGGTGGTTTGGAACCTATTTTAAATACGGTACCGATGATAATGGGAAGGAAATCAGTTGCAGGCTCTTTAATTGGTGGAATTGCCGAAACACAGGAAATGTTAGATTTTTGTGGGGAGCACAATATTGTATCCGAAATTGAAATAATTAAAATGCAGGATATTAATGAAGCGTATGAAAGAATGCTAAAAAGTGATGTTCGGTACCGTTTTGTAATTGATATGGCGTCGCTTAAAAGCTAAAAAATATGAACACAACAGATGATAACGAACAAAAACCAATTTTCGCTCAAGGTGATAAAGCAAATCCTGATTATTTTACGGGAAATGCCTGGGTTAAATTATTAGTAAATGAAAATGAGTTTAATAGCGTAATTGGTAACGTAACTTTTGATGCGGGAGCCAGAAACAATTGGCACACTCATCCGGGAGGTCAAATTCTCATAGTAACCGATGGAACTGGTTATTATCAGGAAAAAGGCAAACCGATACAATTGATTCAAAGAGGTGATGTTATTAAAATACCAGCCGATGTTAAACATTGGCATGGTGCTGCAACTGATAGTGCATTAACTCATATCGCTATTACCGCTGTTACTCCAAAAGGAGCTGTAGACTGGTTGGAAAGAGTAACCGATGAAGAATACAATAGTTACAAACAGTAAGGATGACTTTTAAGGAAAGGTATTCGATTGCTGTCCCAGTGACTACATAATTCTTTTCAATTGAAAATAAAACCCTGTAAATCGTATTATTTACAGGGTTTTTAGTTTTTACTAATCCCATTTTTACCTTTAACCTGAGTTCGATTATTAACTGCTTGATTTTTAATACCTATTATCCCGTAGGGATTTTATATTGGTAGAAAAAATAAAGTTTATTGATTTTGTCCCGTTAGGGACTATACATTTTTCTCTAAATCCGTTTAGTCCCTCCGGGACAAATGACTACAACACATTGATTTTACTACCAATATAAAATCCCTACGGGATAAAATAATAATCGAACTCAGGTTTTTAGGAAAATCCAAATTAAACCCAACTTATGAGATACTAATTATTGTAAAATGATTACCTATTTAATACTGAGATAAGATTTAAATCATTGTGTAAAAAAAATTATAGTAAGTTTGTAAATGAATCCCATTGAATTTTTTTAAAAAATAACAATAATGAGTTTAAAAGATTTATTAGACAGTAGTAAAGACAAAAGCCTTTCTGGACAAAAGTGGCATATGCTAAGACAAGCTATCGTAAAACGATTATTGTCTGCCGGTAATGCTACAATAGCAGAATTAAGTTCTGAGCTACAATCTAGTGTTCCAACGGTAACTAAAGCCGTTAACGAATTATTGCCAGAAGGCTATGTGGTAGATCTGGGGAAAATCACCAATAGTGGCGGAAGACGACCTTCACTCTATAGTATCAATCCAACTTGTGCTTACTTTTTAGGGGTCGAAGTGAGTATAGCCAATATGTCTATAGGCTTACAAAACATTAAAAACGAATTTGTCAGTATTGAATTAGGAACTTCCTTTATTTTAGAAAACACACAAGAGTCACTTTTGAAATTTTGTAATCTGATCAATTCATTTATAGAAGACAGCTCTGTCGAAAAAAAGATGATTGTGGGTGTTTGCATCAACTTTTCAGGTCGTATTAATTCGATGGAAGGATTTAGCTATAATTATTTCTTTAGCGAAAACAGACCTTTAACAGAAATTATTTCAGAACAATTGGACATGCCGGTTCATTTGGAAAATGATACCAGAGCAATGACATTTGGTGAATATTGTGAAGGTGTTGTTGATGACGAACAGAATATAATATTTCTTAATTACAGTTGGGGTGTAGCCATAGGAATGATTACTGACGGTAAACTGTATTATGGAAAATCCGGTTACTCAGGGGAATTTGGTCATAGTACCATCTTTGATAACGGAATTATGTGTCAGTGTGGTAAACTTGGATGTCTGGAGACTGAAATTTCAGGTTGGTCCTTAGTAAACCAATTCAAGGCAGCCCTAAAAGAGGGAAAACAATCAAAAGTAGTTCTTGATGAGAGTTCTCCTGCTTTGCAACACCATGCTATTATTTCTGGAGCTTTTAAATTAGAAGATAGTTTGTGTGTCGATTTAGTGACAAAACAGAGCGAGAAAATGGGACGCTATTTGTCTATTCTACTCAATATCTTTAATCCTGATTTACTGGTAATTGGTGGGGATTTTGCTCAACTAGGGGATTACACCCTATTACCTATTCAATCCGCATTAAAAAAATACTCTTTAGGTTTAGTGAACCGGGATATGAAACTTAAAAAATCGACTTTAGGTCGTCGCGCTGGTGTTATTGGGGCTTGTTGCGTTATAAAAGAAAAGATGTTATCCCCATTAATAAATAACTAAAATTACTTCTAAATTTTAATTATTAAAATAATTTAATAACTACATTGTATTTATTAAATTTATTTATATATTTACACCGTGATAATAAATAACGCGGAAATAATTCTATTTTAAAATTGTTTTTTTACACTAATTTTCTACTTTCTCTTTTACAAGGAATCAAGAAAAAGCTTTAGTTCGAAACAAAACTCCGCACAAAATTACTATTACAAAAAGGAGATTCAATCTTTTAAGATTACTAATCGCTACACATATTTTGACTGTGAAGTTTTCCATTGAAATGATTTTTTCTAATGGTAAAGATTGCCTCCTAAAAAATAAAGAAAAAGTTCATATTCTTAAAATACAAAGAAAGATTTTAAGATTGCTAACATATAAAAACAACAAAATTGGGAATGCCCTTTTTTATAAAATATTCATTTGTTATCCATAAAAAAAGCCAGCACATGCTGGAAACATTGCTGGCTGGTTCTTTATAAAAGAACTGTGGTTGGAAAACAAATAAATAAACCAAGAAGGAAGAATTATTATTAACCTAACCATTACAAAAGTATGTATTTATTACCAAAAAGCAAGCCGAAAAATTATTGGCTGACCCCTAACTTCGGGAAAGCTATGAAATTAACATCCTTATTTCTAGTAGCTTTTACCGTACAAGCATCAGCTTCAGTATCGACACCGACGGTTATTTTTTTAGAAAAAAATATTCCCGTTGCAAAAGAAACGATCAAATTAGGCCTAATCCAAAAGAAAATTACAGGAAAGGTAACCAATGAAAAAGGAGAATCTTTACCTGGAGTAAATATTATTGCCAAAGGCACTACTATTTCAACACAGACCGATTTTGACGGAAATTTTACATTTGAAGTACCAGACAATATTACAACATTAGTTGTTTCTTACATAGGTCTTCAAGAGCAAGAAGTAACGATTGGAAATGCACCACTTACTATAGTTTTAAAAGAGGTGGGACAACAAATGAATGAAGTTATTGTAGTAGGTTATGGTTCGCAAAATAGAAGAACCTTAAGTACTTCAGTTTCTAAATTAGACAAAAAAGTGTTAGAAAATGTTCCTTACTCAAACGTAACTCAAGCATTACAAGGAAACGTAACTGGTTTAGTGGTACGTACCGCATCAGGACAACCTGGTAAAGCATCTAATATTTTAGTGCGTGGAGGTACATCAATTGATAATCCGGCAGGTGCAACTCCTATGTATATTGTTGACGGAGTTATTCGTACTCAAATTGATGATATTAACTCTGCTGACATTGCTTCATTACAAGTATTAAAAGATGCTGCAGCAACATCAATCTATGGAGCCCGTGCTTCTAATGGTGTAATTATTATTACAACATCAACCGGTAAAGCAGGTAAAACTAAAATCACTTATAATGTATCTACTCAAAATAGCCGAGTAGGCAAGAAATATGATTTCTTAGACGGAGGAGACTACATTAGACTGCAACGTTTAGGTTTGTATAATGCTGCCGAAATCGCCGGACTTTCAACAACAACCGGTATTGCAAGATTAGGACAATTAACAGGAGCTACTCCTGCCGGTACTGGAAATAATTTATTGAATAACACGCCTTTTGCTACCTTATTGAAATCAAATTTGGACGCACCCACTATTCAAGGTTTACAAGCTAAAGGTTGGCAAGAAATGGCAGATCCTCTAAATGCTAACAATACTATTATGTATAAAAGCACGAATTGGAATGACATTTTATTTCAAAATGCAATCACACAAAATCATACTTTAGGTTTTAGCGGTGGTGGTGATGCCGGTACTTTTGATTTAAGCTTAGGTTATCTAAAAGGAGATGGTGTTACTATATTTACTGGATACCAACGTTTTACAAGTAAATTAAATGCTTCTTTGAAATTAGCGGATAACTTTACTATAAATGGTAGAGTATTATACTCAAAATCAAGTAACAATCAAGTAGTAGCCAATAGTGTTGTTTTCAACAGATATTTAGGAAACTCCCCTACTACAAAATTATATTTAGAAGATGGTACTTTGGCTCCAGGCCAAAATAACATCAACGGAAATCCATTATACCAAATGGGTAAAGTGAAAGGAATTAATGAGAACAATAAATTGCAGATGGGTGTTGATGGTGATTTAAAACTTACTAAAGACTTAACTTTTACACCTTCATTATCACTTTATAACGAAAGTGAAAATGATAATACTTTTCAACAGGCATTTTTAAGTGGTAGCAATGGTTTAGTTGATAATACGCGTACTGCTACCAGATTAAGCAATCAAATCGCTCAATTACAATACGAAGGGGTTTTTACTTATGCTAAATCTTTGGATAATGTAGGTGATTTTCAAGCAAAATTGGGAGCGTCTAAATTCGACAGAACCATAAAAGCATTTAATGCTTCAGGGAAAGGAAGTCCTTCTGATCTTGCTCAAACGCTGGATTCATCACCAATACCGGTTTCTGTATACAGCAACAATACAAGATTAGTGTTGAACAGTGTTTTTGGTCGTGTGAATTACGATTACAAAAGCAGGTATTTTGCAACAGCTTCTTTCCGTTATGATGGCTCTTCCAGTTTAGGTCCGGATAATAAATATGGTTTTTTTCCAGGATTATCTGTAGGTTGGAATGCACATGAAGAGAAGTTTTGGAAAGTAATGCCAGAAGTTGTTTCTTCTTTCAAACTACGTGGAAGTTATGGAGTAAACGGTAATTTAGGTACTTTGGGGGATTTTCAATCCGGTGGATTATATTCAGGTACAACAAACGGATTTGCTAATAGCTACAACGGTCAATCTGCAATTGTAAATTCACAAATTGCAAACCCAGGTTTGAAATGGGAACAATCACAAACTATAAATGGAGGTTTTGATTTAGGTTTTAATCATGATAAAATTAGAGTAATTGGAGACTTTTATAACAAATTAACTTCTGATTTATTAACGAATTTAACGCTTCCTTCTAATAGTGGTTTCTCTACTGTTCTGACAAACTTAGGAGGATTAAGAAGCAAAGGTTTTGAATTAGAATTGAATGCTAATGTGTACAATCAAAATGATTGGAAAATTAGTGTAGGTGCTAATGTTTCACACAATACTAACGTAATTGAGAAACTTCCTTTCAATGGAAATGCAAACAATAGAATTGGTGGAACTGAAATTTGGGATAAAGCAAGCGGTTCTTACAAATATGTAGGTGGTTTACAGGAAGGTCAAAAAATTGGTGATTTTTATGCTCACAAACAATTATATATCCTTTCTACACAAGCACAAGCAGATGCTTATAACGCAACTACACATGATACTTATGTAACTAAAACAGCTGCAGCCGGTGGTAATCCAACTGGTAAGAAATTTGCTGGAGATGCAGTATTTGAAGATACAGATGCAAACGGCATTATTGATAGCAAAGACAGAACTTTTATGGGTAATATGTTCCCAAAATTTGTGGGAGGTTTCAATTTTAATGCGGACTATAAAGGATTCTCATTAACCGTAAGAACAGATTACTCTTTAGGAGCTACTATTTACAATGAAGCCAGAGCGCGTTTTGTAGGTCAATTTCAAGGAAATTACGGATTGTTAGCCGAAAGTTTACAGTCTTGGCAAAAAGAAGGTGACATTACGGATGTACCACGTTACCGTTGGGCAGATCAAACGAACCAAAATAACTTATTCCGTTCTGAAGCAAGTGGTGCAGCTTATAATACCAATATGTTCCAAGGAAATAGTCGCTACTACGAAAGTGGAGATTACTTATGTATAAGAGAAGTTACATTTAGTTATACCGTTCCAAAATCGATAGTTGAGAAAGCTAGATTGGCATCAGTACGTGTCTATGTAACAGGAAGTAACTTATACTATTTCACTAAATACAGTGGTTTAAGCCCCGAAGTTCAAGGGATTGATGGTGGTTCCAGTTTAGGGTTAAATTCAGCTGGATCTACAGGTACTTATCCTGTTCCAAAAAACTTTATCCTTGGTTTAAACATTGGTTTGTAAATTTTAATACTAAATATCATGAAAAAGAAAATTCTTTTATATTCTATACTTTTTACCGGTTTTTCATTATTGAACTCGTGTCAGGATGACTTAAACCTTAAATCTGAAAGCGTAATTACTTCTGCCAGTTTTTGGAAAACAGAAGACGATGCAAAAGCAGGTGTAAATGGTATGTACTTCAATTTTAGAACCCAAACCCAACAAAATTACTATTTATTGGGAGGAGCAAGAAGTGCAGAAATTACAAATGGAGTTCAATCTCCGCTAAGCTTGGCTAATTATTATAATAACAACCTGACTGCACAGAATATTGATGTGGATTGGGCTGGTTTGTATACCGTAATTCATCAAGCGAATTTGGTTTTAAAATATGTTCCGACTATTCAATTTAGTCCAACAACTGTAAATGAGCAAAAGAGATATATTGCGCAAGCGTATTCGATGCGTGCTTTGGCTTATTTTATCATGGCTCGTTCTTGGGGTGGTGTGCCAATAGTAACAACACCAACAGAAAACACCAATCAATCCGAATATATTATTCCGCGTAATACGATTGAAGAAACTTTTGCATTCATTAAGTCTGATATTGAATCAGCTATAGCTAATTATCCAGATGCAACAAACAATAAAACGCAATTATCCTTGTCATCAACTTATGCTTTAAAAGCTGATGTGAATTTGTGGACAGCAAAACAATTAGGTGGTGGAAGTACTGATTTAAACACAGCTTTGACTGCAATTAACGCTATTCCTACAGCACCATCTTTATTACCAAATTTCAAAGACGTATTTGGTTACACCAATAAAGGAAATACTGAAGTGCTTTTTGCAGTTCGTTATTCTTTAGCAGATGTGCCTTCCGCTTTATCTGATAATTGGAATTCTTTTATGTTTGTTGGACCAAGTGATTTTGCACCGCTAACAGCAGCGACAGCAACAGCAACTTTTGGAACCTTGGGAGTTGGTACAGGAAATGCAGGTATTTCAAGAGTACAACCAGATATTACACATTTCAACTTTAGCAGTACTGATACCAGAAAAACAGCTACTTATCTAACTTTATACAATGGATCGACTCCGGTAGTAACAGGTTTAGTAAAATACAATGGGACAGTCGATGGTGCTACCAGAAGATTTGTAAGCGATATCATTATTTACCGTTGGGCTGACATCTTGTTAATGAAAGCCGAAATTAAAAATGCTTTAGGTCAAGATCCATCTTCAGAAATGAATCTGGTAATGCAAAGAGCTGATGCTTCTTCCTCATTTACAAATGGTTCTCAAGCAGCTAATGACGATGTTATTTTGAATGAACGTTTGAAAGAATTAGCTTTTGAAGGGAAAGCATGGTGGGATTTAGTTCGTTTCAACAAAACGAATCTTGTGCCTTCTATGGCCGGTAAAAAGATATTGTTTCCAATATCTCAAAATACCATTAACTTTAATCCTAAAATCACTCAGAATCCATAGTAAAAAACTGGATTTAAGAAGTATAGTTTAAATAATAAGCCGGGAATATTTAAGTTCCCGGTCTATTTAAACAACATAAATAAAAGACAATTTAAAAAAATACCTCATGAAAATTGAACATTTACAAGGGCTTATCTCAGCTCCATTTACACCCTTTAACAGCAATGGAAAATTAGATGTTAGTCTAATTCCGGCTTACTATACTTTTCTAAAACAAAACGGAATAACTGGTGCTTTTATTAACGGCTCAACCGGAGAAGGTGTTTCTATAACATTAGAAGAGAAAAAAGCGGTTGCTCAAGCTTGGGCAGATTGTTCCAATCACGATGCTGATTTTAAAGTAATGGTATTCTTAGGAGGAACTTGCCTCACCGATTGCATTGACTTAGCAAAACATGCTTATGAAATAGGATTGTATGCTGTTTCTATGACTGCTCCATTTTATTTCAAGCCTGCTAATGTTGATATGTTGGCTCAATCCTGTATCGATGTTGGTAAAAATGTTCCTAACATGCCTTTCTATTATTACCACATCCCTGTATTGACAGGCGTTAACTTACCAATGTTTGATTTAGTACAAGCCTTAGACGGAAAGCTTCCTAATTTTGCAGGAGTGAAATATACGCATGAAGATTTCATGGATTTCCAAAGTTGTATGAGTTATGAAAATGGGAAATTCGATATGCTTTGGGGACGTGACGAGAATATGTTATCCGCATTAGTATTAGGTGCCAAAGGCGCTGTAGGAAGTACTTTCAATTATGCTGCTCCATTGTATTACGATTTGATTGCGGCTTTTAATGCCAATGATTTAGTTACAGCGCGTGCTTTACAGCAAAAATCAATCAACATGATTCGTTTATTGGGTAAATACGGCGGAATTTCAGTAGGTAAAGCCTACATGAAAGTCGTAGGATTGGATTTAGGTGAATTTAGATTGCCGGTCAAAAACATGAGTGCTGACCAATTTGAATTATTTAAAAAAGATGTAGCAAGTCTAAATTTTGAAGATTTCAAATCAAAATAGTTTCGTTCGTTTTATTTTAAAACAAGCACTATGAATAAATATATTTTTCCTCTAATTCTTTCCTTACTTATTATGCCGACAACTGACGCCCTTTCTCAAAAAAAAGCTGTAAACCATGTCGAATGGAAAATGGCAGCGCAACTACAAAATACAGATGGAAGTATATCATTAGGTTTTGCGGGTGCTATTAATGGTATTAGTAACGATGTTTTAATAGTTACTGGAGGTGCCAATTTCCAAGATAAAATGCCTTGGGAAGGTGGAAAAAAACACTATTCAAAAGAAATTCATGTATTGCAGAAGTGTAACGATACCTATAGCTGGAATAAAAAAGTACAAAGCACATTACCGGAACCTATCGCCTATTGTGGTGCTACTTCAACTGATTTAGGAGTGGTATATGTGGGTGGTGAAAATGAAAATGGACTTTCAAATAAAGCTTTTATTCTAAAATGGAATGCTGCTGCAACTGAGGTTGAAGCCACTTCCCTACCTGTTTTTCCAGTACATATTACCAATATAGCACTAACACATATTAAAAATGTAGTTTATGCCATTGGCGGTGATGAAACTACTAAATCTTCTGATTTATTTTTAAGTCTTGATTTAAACAGTTCTAATCCGGAGTGGAAAACATTACCAAAATTACCCATCGCTTTGGCTAATTCGGTGGTGGTGGTTCAGAAAGACAAGGATGAAACCAGTATTTATGTGATTGGTGGGAGAACCAAAACTCCTTCAGGAATAAGTGATTTGCACAATACTACTTTTGCTTTTAATATAAAAAAACAAATCTGGGAAAGTCGTGCTACCATTTCCGATGGAGAAAACACAACTAACTTTTCAGCGGGTGCAGGTGTGGCTGTGGGAAATCATTCCATTTTAATCGTTGGTGGTGATAATGGTATCGTTTTTCATAAAATAGAAACGTATTTATCCCAAATTGCACAAACCAATTCTCCTGAGGAAAAGGCTAAACTAGCTGCTGAGAAGAATCTATTAAACACTAATCATGACGGTTTTTATAAAGGAATCTTATTATACGATACCGGTACCAACTCCTGGTCTACCATTGGCGAACTGCCCTTTCTTGCTCATGTGACGACTACTGCTACGATGTGGAATGATAAAATTGTTTTGTCTAATGGGGAAATAAAACCAGGTATTCGTAGCCCTGATGTCATGTTAGGAACTATAAAGTAATTACACTCAAAATAGGTTTTAACCCCCATTTTTTCATGTCGAAAAATGAAGATAAAATCACAAATGAAATTTTAAAGCATATCAAAATATGAAAAATACAAAGTATTATCCTTGGGTAGTAGTAGGCTTGTTATGGCTTGTAGCCTTGCTAAACTATATGGACAGACAAATGCTGGCAACGATGCGTCCTTCAATGGAAACAGATATTCCTGAATTAGTATCCGGTGAGAACTTTGGACGTTTGATGGCTATTTTTCTTTGGATTTATGCTTTAATGAGTCCTATATCCGGAATTATAGCAGACAAACTAAACAGGAAATGGCTTATTGTAGGGAGCTTATTTGTTTGGTCAGCAGTAACGTATGCTATGGGATATGCAACAACTTACAATCAGGTGTATTGGTTAAGAGCCCTGATGGGAGTAAGTGAAGCTTTATATATTCCTGCCGGTTTATCACTAATAGCCGATTACCATCAGCAAAAAACAAGATCACTTGCGATTGGTATTCATATGACGGGGCTTTATGTGGGTTCAGCATTAGGAGGTTTTGGAGCTACTATTGCCGCTGCCTACTCTTGGCATACTACTTTTCATTATTTTGGAATAGTTGGTGTTTTTTATGCTTTCGTTTTGGTTTTCTTTTTAAGAGAGAAAAAAGTTGTTGAAGTAAAAACTATTGATTCTGATTTGATGCCAATAAAAGAAAAAAGTTCGCTCTTCAAAGGCATGGCTTTGTTATTCACGAACATCTCTTTTTGGGTTATCTTATTTTATTTTGCCATAATCAGCTTACCGGGCTGGGCTACAAAAAACTGGTTGCCTACCCTATTTTCAGAAAACTTAGGAATCCCTATGGAAGAAGCAGGTCCGCTAGCAACCATTGCCATTTCATTTTCATCCTTATTGGGCGTAATTTTTGGTGGTATTCTATCTGATAAATGGGTACAAAAAAATATAAAAGGCAGGGTTTACACCAGTGCGATTGGTCTGAGTTTAACAATTCCTGCTTTGTTGTTAATCGGTTTTGGACATTCATTATTCAATGTTGTAGGTGCCGCGCTTTGTTTCGGTATCGGTTACGGAATGTTTGATGCCAATAACATGCCAATTATATGTCAATTTGTTTCTTCAAAACACCGGGCGACGGCCTATGGTGTCCTCAATATGACTGGAGTTGGTTGTGGTGCATTAGTAACTTCCCTTTTAGGCAAATCCTCGGATAGCGGAACTTTAGGCTCTGGATTCGCTTTGATGGCAGGGGTTGTTATAATTGCATTAGTAGTCCAAATCAGTTTTCTGCGTCCAAAAGTGAATGATTTTGTCGATGCTTAAAATCCATTAGTATCGTTTACTAAGTTCAAATAATTGTTTTAAGTTGGGTTTGTTTTTTATCTTTTAAGGCGGAGCCTTGTGTTCCGCCTTGGGGATAATTTACGCCTATTTGTAATAATTTCTGAAAAAATAAAAACATGAATACGATAAAAAAGAATCTATTTTTAGTAGTCTTTTTCATTTCAATAGCCTTTCATTTTGAATCAGTTGCGCAAAAATCAACTCTCAAAGTGGCTTGTATTGGAGATTCCGTTACAGCGGGTTATCTCTTATCTGATGCTGCAAATGAATCCTATCCTTCGCAGCTTCAAATCTTGATGGGTGGACAATATGAGGTAAAGAATTTCGGGCATAGCGGAGCAACACTTTTGAAAAAAGGAAGCACACCCTATTTTAATACAAAGGAATGTGCCGATGCCATTGTATACAGACCTGATATAGCCATTATTCATTTGGGTTTAAATGATACAGATCCTAGAAATTGGCCGAATTATAATACGGAATTTGATGCAGATTACAGTTGGTTAATAGACACCTTAAAAAAACAAAATCCGGCTGTAAAAATTTACATCTGTCGATTGACACCCATATTTAATGAGCATCCCCGTTTTAAATCGGGAACCAGAGATTGGTTTTGGCAAATTCAATCTCATATACCCAACATTGCAAAAGCAAATCAAGTGGGTTTAATTGATTTACATGGAAAGTTATACCATCGTCCCGATCTTTTTCCTGATGCTTTACATCCAACGAAAGAAGGAGCGACTATTCTGGCCAAAACCGTTTATGAAAACATCACTCAAGATTTTGGTGGATTAAAATTAGCTGCTGTTTTCACTGACAATATGGTTTTGCAACGCAATAAACCCGTTCCGGTTTATGGAACCGCTAATGGAGGTGATACAATAGAAGTGACTTTTAAACAACAAAAAAAGAACGTCATTGCCGACGAATATGGAAAATGGAAAATTACTTTTCCCGCTATGACACAAGGTGGACCTTATGAAATGACTATTCAATCTAAGGATACAAAAATTGTTTTAAAGAACATTCTGGTTGGAGATGTTTGGTTTTGTTCCGGACAGTCAAATATGGCATTTCAACTTCAAAACTCAGAAAATGGTTCGGCAGAAGTAAAAAAAGCAATCGCAAATACTACTATTCGGTTATTCAATGCCAAAGCAATCCGTGATACTGATGAAACGGCTTGGGATTCTATAACATTAGTTAAAACCAATCAGCTGCAATTCTTTTCCGGAAGTTGGTCAGTATGTGATTCGATAAGTGCCAAAGATTTCTCTGCCATTGCCTATTACTTTGGTAAAAACATCGCCCACGAAGAAAATGTACCTGTGGGTTTAATTCAAGTTGCCGTTGGCGGATCACCGATAGAATCCTGGATTGACAGATACACCTTGGAACACGACGATAAAGTAGTTGATGTATTAACCAACTGGCGTAAATCAGATTTCATCATGCCATGGGTCAGAGAACGTGCCAATGTAAATTTGAAAAATGCTACAAATGTAAAACAACGTCATCCATATGATCCTTGTTACAATTTTGAAGCTGGAGTTGAAGCCTTTACAAAATTCCCGATAAAAGGTGTGATTTGGTACCAAGGCGAAAGCAATGCACATAATGTTGAATTGTATGAACATCTCATGCCTACATTAGTAGAAAGTTGGCGCAACGCCTGGGGGGCTAGCCTACCCTTCTATTATGTACAATTATCAAGTATTGATCGACCATCTTGGCCAGCATTCAGAGATATGCAAAATAGATTGCAAAATAAAATACCTAACAGCGGGATGGCTATTAGTATGGATTATGGAGATGCTCTCAATGTACATCCCATTAAGAAAAAAGAAGTGGCTGATCGTTTGGCGCTTTTGGCCTTGCGGTATACCTATGGAAAAGCTGTAATTGCGAATGGTCCTTACGCTTTGAAAGCCATAAAAAAAGGCGACAACATTCTAGTTTCATTTGCATTTGCAAAACAATTAACTACTTCGGACAAAAAAGAATTAATTGGTTTTGAATTGGTAAATGACAAGGGAATCCACATTCAAAGCAATGCAACTATCGTGAAAAATCAAGTATTAATTACGGTCCCAAAAAGAGAAAAAATAAAAACCGTTTTATATGCATGGAAACCGTTTACTACAGCCAATTTAGTGAATGAAGCAGGACTTCCATGTTCCACTTTCAAACTAGAATTAAATCCTGCTACTGAAAACTAAAAAAAGTCAAATCCTTTATTTACTGACTAAACGAGACAAAAAAATAACATCTAGTACACATAAAAAATACTAGTTACAAAACATATATTAAAAAATGAGCTATTCAAAAACAGATCTTCTCAGCTTAAAAGATTTTTATCAGAATCAATTATTAAATGATACTGTGCCCTTTTGGTTTCCACGTTCAATCGATACCGAGTTTGGAGGTTATTTATTAATGCGTGATCAAGATGGAAGTTTGATTGATGATGACAAAGCAGTATGGATACAAGGGCGCGCCGCTTGGTTATTGGCTACGCTTTACAATACAGTCGAACCAAAACAAGAATGGTTAGAAGGTTCTAAAACAGGCATCGATTTTTTAAACAACCACTGCTTTGATACCGATGGACGAATGTTTTTTCACGTAACACGCGACGGACAACCCATACGCAAACGCCGTTATTATTTTTCGGAAACCTTTGCGGTTATTGCGATGTCAGCTTACGCAAAAGCAAGCGGTGATGAGGCTGCTGCCGAAAAAGCACGTTTTTTATTTGGAAAATGCATCGAATATTCAACTACATCTAATTTATTAGAACCTAAATTCACTGCTACTCGACCGTCAAAAGGAATTGGCACTCCTATGATTATGATAAACACGGCCCAACAATTACGGGAAAATATAGGCGACCCACGTTGTGATGAATGGATTGATACTTGGATTACTGAAATTGAAACCGATTTTGTAAAAGATGATATTAAATGTGTGATGGAACAAGTAGCGCCAGATGGTTCTATTATAGACCACATTGATGGGCGCACGTTGAATCCCGGTCACGCTATTGAAGGAGCTTGGTTCATCTTGCATGAAGCTAAATATCGCAACAATGATCCTCATTTAATTGAATTGGGCTGCAAAATGCTCGATTATATGTGGGAACGCGGATGGGATAAAGAACATGGAGGTATTCTATATTACCGTGATGTATATGACAAACCTGTTCAGGAATACTGGCAGGATATGAAGTTTTGGTGGCCTCATAACGAAGTGATTATTGCAACGCTACTGGCCTACACCATGACAGGCGATGAAAAATATGCAACTTGGCACAAAATGGTACATGATTATGCGTACAGCAAATTCCATGATGCAGCAAATGGAGAATGGTTTGGCTATTTACATAAAGACGGAACTATTGCCCAAACGGCAAAAGGAAATATGTTTAAAGGACCGTTTCATTTGCCAAGACAGGAATGGTATTGTTTGCAACTACTTAATGAGTATTTAAAAGACAATAAGAATGTTGCCAGTAGTAAACTAGATGTAACACATTTAAATTATAAAAAATGAAACAAGCCATTGTTAACGGAATTGTACATACTGGCGATGAAATAAATAATGATGTCATTATAATAGAAAATGGAATAATTATTTCTGTTCAAAAAGAAATTCCCAATACTATTCCCCTAATTGATTTGAAAGGAGAACACATTTCTGCTGGTTTCATAGACATCCAAATAAATGGTGGAGAGCAACTTTATTTTAGCCAAACTCCAACAGAAGAAACCATTCAAGATATTTATGAAACCAGTTTGAAATATGGTACCACTCATGTACTTCCATGCCTGATATCGTCTTCCAAAGAAACCATTCTTGAAGGAATTGAAGCCATTCGCAGTTATAAAGCTAAATACAATAACGGAGTACTAGGAATGCATCTGGAAGGTCCTTTTTTGAATCCTTTAAAACGTGGTGCACATAGTATTAATCAGGTTCGTAAACCTACCAATTCCGAATTAGAAGAAATTATCCGTCACGGTAAAGATGTGATAAAAGTAATCACAATTGCTCCGGAATGTTTTACAGACGAGCAATTGGATATGCTATTAGAAAGCGACATCGTCATTTCGGCGGGGCATTCTACCATGACCTACAAAGAAGCGCAATATTACTTTTCTAAAGGGATTAAATTGGTTACCCATTTGTTTAATGCGATGACTCAATTTGGGCATCGGGAACCCGGTTTAGTTGGTGCAACATTCGAAAATGAATCTGTTTATGCACCTGTTATTTTAGATGGTGCGCATTGTGATTATGCCGCTGCTAGATTAGCATATAAACTAAAGAAAGACAAATTCTTTTTAATCAGTGATGCTGCTTTTTTAGGACGTAAAGTTTCCAGTTTTAAATGGGAAAATTTTGATGCCCATCTCGATAATGGCTTTTACAGAAATGATGAAGGTAATCTAGCCGGGGCCAGTATTTCGATGAAAGAAGCCGTTCAGAATGCATTCAATCATTTGAACGTATCAGCTGATGAAGCGATTAAAATGGCGACTTGCCGAGTAGCAGCCGCTATTAACATGGAACATCAATTGGGTAAAATAAAACCGGGATTCCCGGCAAGTTTTGTCACTTTCAATGATAATCTGTCAAGAATAGAAACCAGAAACTATAATCCGATTTAAACACTATATTTTGAATACTGCAACTAAAACTATAGCAATTTCAGGTACAACTAAATCCAAAGAATGGAAACTCATTTTTATTGGAATAGTGTTTGCTTTTTTATGGGCATCAGCATCAACTGCCACTAAAATAGGGCTGGATTCTGCGCAACCCTTTGTGATTTCTATTTTTAGATTTCTAATTGCCGGGACAATCATGTTGTTTGTAACGCACCTAGTGATGCGTAATCGAATGCCTTCAAAAAAAGAATGGGTACAGATTAGTATTTATGGAGTATTGAATATTTCATTTTACCTTGGTTTGTACGTAATCGCCATGCAACAAGTATCGGCGGGTTTGGGAAGTTTGGCTGTAGCCACCAATCCAGTTTTTATTGCATTGATGTCAGCAGTTTGGTTATCCCACAAAATCAGGTTCCAAAATATTCTTAGTTTGATACTTTGTTTTGTCGGCGTAATTTTAGCAGCCTATCCCCTTTTGCAAAACAGTTTTGCAACTCTTAACGGAATACTTATTTTATTGGCAAGCATGATTGCTTATTCGTTAGGAACCATTTACTATTCCCGTGCCAATTGGAAAGGATTGCATATTTTAACTATTAATGGCTGGCAGACTATTATTGGCGGTATTTTTTTGTTGCCTGTTTTAGCGGCAACCTACCAACCCGATCAAAATATTTTTGATGCTAAATTTTGGGCTTCCGTTTCTTGGTTAGCAATTCCGGTATCTATAGGAGCAGTTCAATTTTGGTTATACCTGTTGAAAAACAATCCAATCAAAGCTTCCTATTGGCTTTTTTTATGTCCAATATTTGGTTTTATAATTGCTCATTTCATGATGAATGAACCTATTAGTTTATATACTTTTTTGGGTGTTGCCTTTGTAATAAGCGGATTATATATCAGTATGTCTTTAAAAAATAAATAATAAAAACGTAAGTAATTAACTCAAATAGAAAATAAAATGAAAAGTGTTTTAGAAATTAAACCTGACATCAGCTATAAAAGTGCCGGTAAATTTGAAGAAACGAGATTTGAAAAAATTCACAATGCCATTTTTAAAAATTCGGTTGAAGCTTCAAAAATTGTTGCACAAGAAATAGCAGCATTAATTAGATCCAAGCAAGCCGTAAACAAATCTTGCGTACTTGGTTTAGCTACTGGCTCTTCTCCTATAAAGGTTTATGAAGAATTAGTGCGAATGCATAAAGAAGAAGGACTAAGCTTTAGTAATGTAGTGACTTTCAATTTGGATGAATACTATCCAATGACGAAAGAAAACAACCAAAGCTATCATTATTTCATGCATCAGCATCTTTTTAATCATATCGATATTAAACCGGAAAATGTAAATGTTCCTGACGGAACGGTAGCGATTGATGAACTGAATCAATATTGCGTTGATTATGAAATAAAAATAAAAGATGCCGGAGGACTTGATTTCCAATTATTGGGAATTGGTCGTACGGGACACGTAGGTTTCAATGAACCGGGATCCCACATCAATTCAGGAACCCGAATCATTACTTTGGATCATATCACTAGAATAGATGCATCGTCAGATTTTAATGGTATTGATAACGTTCCAAAAAGAGCCATTACCATGGGAGTTTCTACTATTTTGAGATCCAAAAGAATTGTATTAATGGCTTGGGGCCAAAATAAAGCGTCCATCATAAAGAGAACCATTCAAGGAGAAATAAGCTCTGAGGTTCCTGCTACATTTTTGCAAAATCATACCAATACCACTTTCGTTTTAGACCAATCGGCAGCTTCCGAATTAACTCGATTTGAAACACCGTGGTTGGTAGGAGAATGCATTTGGACAACAGAATTAAAAAACAAAGCCATTGTTTGGCTCTGCCAAGAAACAAAACAATCGATATTAAAACTGACCGATAGGGATTACAACAATAACGGAATGTCGGATCTTTTGGCGCAAGAAGGTTCTGCGTATGATTTGAATATTAATATGTTCAATGTATTGCAGCATACCATAACAGGATGGCCGGGAGGAAAACCCAATACGGATGATTCCCACAGACCCGAAAGAGCCAATCCTGCCAAAAAAAGAATCATTCTTTTTAGTCCGCATCCGGATGATGACGTGATTTCTATGGGAGGAACTTTTTCTAAATTGATAAAACAAGGTCATGATGTTCATGTAGTGTATCAAACTTCTGGAAATATTGCTGTTACAGATGATGAAGCATTGAAATTTGCTGAAGTTTGCAATGATTTTATTGGAGAAACCGATTGTAATATTGATTTTCCTGCGGTAATCAATTTCATTAATAACAAAACCGAAAATCAAATTGATTCTCTTGAAGTTCGAAAATTAAAAGGCTTAATCAGACGTCGTGAATCGTATGCCGCAACAAGATACATTGGGTTAAAAGATGAAAACACACACTTTTTAGACCTTCCTTTTTATGAAACCGGCCGAGTGAAGAAAAACCCATTGGGTCCTGAAGATGTTGCCATAGTTGCAGCGATTATTGCAAAAATAAAACCGCATCAGGTTTTTGCTGCTGGTGATTTGGCAGATCCACACGGTACTCATGAAGTTTGCTTGAATGCCATATTTTCCGCCATGAAACAACTCAAATCAAAACCTTACATGAGTGATTGTTGGTTATGGTTGTACAGAGGTGCTTGGCATGAATGGGATATCCATGAAATAGACATGGCCGTTCCCTTAAGTCCTGATGAAGTTTTGCTAAAAAGACATGCTATTTTGTATCATCAATCCCAAAAAGACAGGGTAATGTTTCAAGGAAACGACTCTAGAGAATTTTGGGTTAGAGCCGAAGATCGCAACAAAAATACCGCAAAGATTTACGACGATTTAGGTCTTGCTGAATATGAGGCTATTGAAGCTTTTAAACGTTTTGATTATTAAAAAACAACCGTAAATTCAAATAACAAAACTCAGTTTGAGAACCATGATAAATGGGTTCTAAACTGAGTTTTTTCTATTTTTACTCTACATCTATTTAAATTATAAATTTTGTAGTTTTACTCCCTATATTTGAATCTTTACATGAAAAATAAATTAATTAACATTCCTCCTATACCTGCAGTACTCTTCGCAATAATAAGTGTGCAATCAGGAGCGGCTATTGCTAAAGGTCTTTTTCCTGTTATAGGTGCTGCTGGAACTGCTTCTTTGAGAATTGGTATTTCAGCATTGCTATTACTGGCTGTTTACAGGCCAAACCTAAAAAAAATTACTGCCAACCAATGGAAATTAGTAATTCCTTACGGTTTGTCTTTGGGTGCGATGAATTTGGTTTTTTACCTTGCAATAGAAAGAATTCCAATTGGACTTGCTGTTACACTAGAATTCATAGGTCCGTTATTGGTAGCCGTTTTGGGTTCAAAACGGATGATTGATTTTTTCTGGGTCTTGCTGGCAGCCGCAGGAATTGTTTTGATCGCTCCATGGTCAAGTAATGGTATAGACCTCTTAGGGGTAGTATTTGCGCTTTTAGCGGGTGCACTATGGGCCGCTTATATCGTATTAGGAGGAAAAATTTCTAAAATAATGAAAGGCGGAGAGGCTGTAGCAACAGGAATGCTCTTTGCTGCAATACTAATTGTACCCTTTGGAATTCTAGGAAATGGGTTAAACAGCCTTACTCCAAAACTTTTCTCCTTAGGTATAGCACTCGCTCTTTTGTCAAGTGCGATTCCTTTTACACTGGAAATGAAAGCACTCGGTCAGCTTCCTGCCCGTACATTCAGTATTTTAATGAGTTTAGAACCTGCTGCTGCATCAATTTGTGGGCTTATATTTTTACAAGAATACCTTACTTTTAATGAAGTTTTAGCAGTACTTTTTGTGGTAATAGCTTCTGCTGGATCAACAATTACTTCCAGAAGACAAGAAAATTAATACGGACTTCACTTAAACAAAAAGCCTGTAAATTCTAAGATTTACAGGCTTTTTTAATTTTTAAAATCAGTATCGTTTTAATTGCCCGTTTCTTTTTTAGAATCCTGAACCATTTTATCATTTGCGGTAATTGCAAATTCTACACGGCGGTTTTGACTTCTGCCTTCCGGTGTATCATTAGTAGCAATTGGATCCGCAATTCCAAAACCAGACGTTTTGAATCTACTTGTTTTTAACCCTTTTAAAACCAAATAATCCTTAACTGATACTGCTCTTTTTTGAGAAAGTGTCAAATTATATTCTGGTTTACCTGTATTATCAGTATAACCAAAAATCTCAATATTTGTATCCGCATAACTATTAAATACAGGAATCAATTTATCTAAATTAGCTTTAGCTTGAATGGTTAAAGTCGTTTTATTAGTATCAAAGCGAACAGCATCCTCTTTCAAAGTCAAGTGAATTCCTTCACCTACTCTTTCTACATCGGCACCTGGCAAAGCTTGATCAATTTCTCTGGCTTGCTTATCCATTTTATTTCCAATAAGAGCGCCTGTTCCTCCACCAACTGCAGCACCAATAGCCGCTCCCAAAGCAGCATTACCACCTTTTCCTAAATTATTACCTAGAATCCCACCGATTAATGCTCCTGCTGCAACACCAATTCCAGTACCTTTTTGAGTATTATTAGCATTTTTAACCGCATCGCAACTTGTAAAAAGGCTGCTTACAACAAACAAGACACTTAAACTTAGAATGGCTATTTTTTTCATAATACGTATGTTTTTTTATTAGTTAATTTTTTTAAATTGATAAACAACATCAGTGAGTTTTTCTCCAACAGCTATTTTATCAATTAACTGAAAAGAGTTTTCAGACTGATTAGCAATACCTAAAACAAATCCAGTTCTCACTTTTTTTGATTTTAAACCTTCATCTAAAATCTTCATAACAAACTGTCCTTCTTTATTTACAAACCAAGTTATAGCTGAACTATAAGCGGTACAATTAGGGCTATTCAATGTCATATTCCCTTTGTTGTTATTCGAAATAAATTTCCATTGGCTTCCTTCAAAGCATTTTGAATCAGCAAGATCAAACGAATTAACTTTAATATAGTCTGAGCCGGGATAAATAACATTAGTGATTTCCCAATTCCCTTTCATTGCAACTTGAGAAGGTCTGTCTAATTTTGCATTTGTAACTGAGGTTGACTTACATGCAACTATCAAAAAAGAGACAGCACATAATAAAATGATTTTCTTCATGCATTTAAAATTTAATAAATTAAAATTCAACAAAACATAGCATTGCTTTATTGAAAATAGATATGTTAGTACACAAATCAAGAATTGAAATGTGCTTTTTCATTATTTGATTAATTTGTCCTGTCATCAATAATTGCTTCAGGAGCATTCGTTTTTACGGATGCAATTCCATTATCACGTGAAGCTTCGCTCTCATATAGCTGACTTGTGCCGATTATTTGACCATTGGTAGCTTTCAGATTAAAATAAGGCTTACCATTTGAAGCTATTTTGCAATCAAACTTTGAATCATCCTGTGAATTACGCTTCACAGATTCAATTCCTTTTTCACAATTAGGTTTTGTCGTGTAACCTTCACTGCTAAGAATTGTTTGACCATTATTGGCTGTTAAATTGAACTGAAACTCCCCGTTTGTTCTTTTGGTAATTACAAATTTTCCCATTTTTAAATTGATTGTTTTAAGTTTTTTATGTTTTTACTATTTTGAATTTGTTTATGTGGAGATGTGGTTCGGTAAAAAAAATGACGCAATTCCTTTACCATTTCTAATTTTGTTATTGAGATATCAAATAAAATTATATTACTTACATTTTTCATTTTGTTCAATATTTCTTTATTATAAGTACATACTAAGATTTGAACTCCCATTTTATACACTTCAACAAAATCAAATAAATCTGCTTCTGAATACACCACAAAAACAACGATTGAAAACTTCTTTTCTATGTCATTTAAGTTCTCATTCTTTTTAAACTTTTGAAAATCAAAATTTTTATTAAATTCATATTTTAAAAATCTGGCAAAATAATGTTGTTTATCATAAACCAAAATTTGCTCTAACGTCCTATTTATCATGATCGAATTTATTTAATTTGGTATAAATTCTACCTTAACCTCTTTTTACAATTATCCCCGAATAATTTGATTAAAATCAATTTATACTCCGTTTCATTATAATAAATTTCATTGGATAATGATCACTTTGATTGATCTTCAATGGGTGCATCTAGCGCTTTACTTTTTAGGGATTCAATACTGTTATCTCGCGAAGATTTATCTTCAAAGATTTGACTTATTCCTAGAATTTTTCCGTTGAAGGATTTCAGGTTAAAATAAGGTTCGTCATTTGGAGATCTTTTGCGATTAAACTTTGAGTTATCCTGTGAGTTGCGTTTTACGGATTCGATACCGTTTATACACATCGTTTTTCTTGTGTAACTTCCACTCCTAAGAAGTATATTTCCTTTCTTATCTATAAAATCAAATTGAAACTCGCCAGTTGCTTTTTTGCTAATTACAAATTTTTCCATTTTAACATTAATCGTTTTTATGTTATTTATTTCTGATTTAATTATTATTCAGTCACTAAAAATAATTTTAAAAGTAGTTCCTACTCCTACTTTACTCTCTACACTTACTTTGCCATTCATAGATTCAATTTGGTTTTTTGCAATATATAAACCTATTCCATGGGCCTTTTCATGGGTATGAAATGTTTTGTACATCCCAAATAATAAATCCCCATATTTTTCTAAATCAATCCCTAAACCGTTATCCGTTATGGTTAATACTTTCTTTTCATTTTCTACAAAAAAATTAAACTCAATTATCGGAAATCTATCGGGATGTGCATATTTTATTGCATTTGTACTAAAATTCAACAAAACACTTTCCAGATAAGCAGGATTAAAAGTGACAATAGCTCCCTTAGCAACATTATTTATAATTCTCGCTTTATTTTCATGGTTATAACCACTAATTATGTTGCTGTTTTTTTTCAAATACAGATTCAAATCCAAAGGCTCTTTTATGACATTCAAATTATTCTGAATATTCACTATTTGGGATAAATTAGCTATTGTTTCATTCAAATCATCAGAAACAGTTCTTAAATACCCTAAAGTTTCTGTATTCTCAAGAGAATTTTCTTCTAAATCAATCATGTCCAGCAGCAATTTAATATTTCCAGCATGTGAATTTAAATTATGGGAAACGGTATGGGAAAAATTCAATAACCGACTATTGTGTTCGCTGTATAATTCCATTGCGCTGATTAATTCTAATTCTTTTTCCTTCTGCGAAGAAATATCTGTATGGGTCCCTATTACTCTTAAGGGCTTCCCATCAGGGCTTCTTTCTATGACTTTTCCTCTGTCAAGAATCCATTTGTATTTTCCACTTGACGTTAAAACACGATGCAAATTTTCATAAAATGGAGTTTTATTTTCAAAATGATTTTGAATCGTAGCATAATATTTTTTTAAATCATCCGGATGTACAATCTGATCCCATCGTTCCGGATTATCAAAAATATCTGTAGATTCTTGTTCTAATATTTTTAAAGATTGTGAGGAATAAAAAACGCTATTTGTTTGCAAGTCCCAATCCCAAACACCTGATGTTGAAGCTTCCATTGCAAAACGAAAACGTCTATCCGAGATTTCAAGTTGCAACTGTTGCACTTTAAAATCTGTTATATCTAAAACATTCCCCAAAAAAACAATACTCCCATCTGAATGCAATTCTGTTTTAAAAAACACCTTAAACCAACACAATCCTCTTTTAGGTAATACACTTCTAAATTCTAAATCTCCTTTTTTTTCAATCTTTCTGGAACCGATAAGAAAACGCAGTACTTTAATTTTATCGTCCTTATAGATACTATTATAAAAAAAAGACATAATAGTATCTGAAATAATATTATTTGACAATTCGAACATCTCACATATCGATTCACTCACTAATGGACTATGAAAATGATTGTCTGAAGAAACCGTAAACACGAAAATTTTTTCAGATAATTCTTTAAATAATTTTTTATAAAAATCACTTGTATGCATAGAATCATCTGTATTATAAAAATCAGATTTCATATTTTTTTAGTTTTAAAAAGTTCCAATCACCACAAAAAAATTACAATCAATCTTTTTAAAATGAAATATTTTAATAGCTCCGATTAAATGGAAAAATTTTCTCCTCTACTTAATCTTTTTCCGAAAGACACCCAATAAAACCCCACCTATCCCTGCTAGTATATTAACGCAATTTATTTTCAATGAAAAATCAGCAAAAAAAAACAAATTTATAAAGTTGGCCATAGCTAACCCTATCAGCGGAAGAAACATAAAATCGGTTTTGAACCTAAACTTAAAATCCAACGGATAAACTACAATTCCTAATCCCAAAAAAAATAGAGACAGTAAATAATACGTAAAACCCATTACAAATAAATCAGAAACAAAATCAATACAAAGTATTCCAACTAGGCAAAAAAACAATCCAAAAATTACTTTTTGATACATTTATTATTTTGAATTAAACAACGTAAATTATAATTATCCAAAACAAAAGACACTAACCAACGGATTATTAGAATATAACTTCCAATAGTTTTTTCATTCATTTTTTTGTATTTTTTTAGACTTTATAAATTACCACCACTTCATGCTTTCTGTAATTGTATGAATTAAAATCTGCTAATAAACTTGCTAATTATTATTTCAAAACACCTCAATAAAATCAGAGGTTACTGCAACTACCACTTCTGATATTGCAAATGTAACCCCAACAAAATCAATAGTTCGTAGAATATCTAACAATGCCGTGTAGAATTATTTCTACAAAAAAAATACCTGGTAGTAAGAATAATTTTATGTAGTAAATAAAAAATTCAATAACTACTATTGGATAAAATAAGTAGTTATTGAATTATGGTAATAAAAAAAGCAGATTTTGAAAAACAGCAACTATAAACTATTTACTATCCTCAAAGTATAAGTGAAAAAGTTCTATTAAAGCAGGTAAATTATCAATTTCCAGCTTTTCAAAAACTCTGTTTTTAAACGTACTAACGGTGGTCTTTTTAATTTTCAATAGCTCTGATATTTCTAAATTTCCATATCCTTTAATCAATAATCTGGCAACCTCTACTTCTCTATTAGACAATTGTTCTAATGGATTAATGGGTGTTTTTGAAATATAAGAGTCTAGAATTCTATCTTTAATATTTTGCGTTATATATTTTCCTGATAAAATCATGCTGGTTAATGCTTGCTTCATCTCTTCTTCTGAGCTGCCTTTATTTAAATATCCCGAAGCACCTGCATTCAAGTATCGCATGGCATAAATGTCTTCATCGTAGGCCGAAAATATTAAAATTTTAATATCCGGTTGAATATTTTTAATCTCAGTAATAATATTCAAACTATTACCGTCCGGAAAATTGATATCTAAAACCAGTAAATCAATCTTAGTATCTTTTAATACTTCAAAAGTATCTTTAAAAGTCCCGGACTGACTAATTTTAGCATTTAAAAACAACTCTTTAATTAGCAATGCAACACCTTGCCTAACAACACTATGGTCATCCGCAATTAAAAAAGAATAGTTATTTGATAATTTCATTTTTTATTAAATAAATTAAAATCGTTATGCATAAGTGCGGTAATAAATTATCAAATAGTTTACCATTACTACTTAAAATAAAAAATAAAATTTTCGTGTTTCTATTTTAAATGTGACTTAATATCAAATTAAATGTGATCTTAGTACCTTTACCTTCTTGACTTTCAACACTAATATCCCCATCAAATAATTCAACTATTTCTTTGCAAAGATTTAGTCCTAAACCAACACCTAAATCATTAACTTTTTCAGAGACTGTTCCTTGATAATAGGATTCGAATATATTTTTCAAATCATTTTCTGCAATACCAATTCCATTATCCTGAACTTCAACTTTTAAATTCATTTCGTAATCCGAAATAGGCTCTAAATCAATAGTAATCGCTATTAATCCCTTTGTGGTAAACTTATTAGCATTCCCGATTATATTGTAAAAGAGTTGATGAATTTTTGTCGCATCTGAATATACTTCCGAATCTGAATTTAAATTAGAATTTACTTTTATTTTATTTTCTTTAGTCTTCACTAATGAAGTCATAGCGGAGATTATTTGATCTATTTCTGTTTTTAAATGAAAATTTTTATTTTTTAATTTAGGTTTATGATTTTCATCTTTAGAATATTCTAAGATTTGATTCGCCAAAAGAAGTAATGAATTTGTAGTAAACTGAATTGATTTAAAAGTATCTTTTATCTCAATATCTTTAACTGAAGCACTTACTTTTTTGCTATAAATAGATATTATATTTAACGGTGACCTAATTTCATGGCTTATCATACCCATAATCCTATTTTTAAAATTCAAACTTTGACGTATTTGATTTTGGGCAATGGTTAATCTTTTTTCATACTCAAACGCCAAGCGTGTAAAACTCAAAAGTATAATTGAGATAATAAACATTAATACTATCAGTATTATTATGGTATAATTTCTAACTGTTTTATTTGATTGATATTGATTTAATAAATCCTTTTGGCCATCTGTTTGAAGTAAATTTGCAGAATTACTGTAATTTGGCAATACATTTTGACCTAAATTTAATAATTCATTATTAAGTGCAATTAAATTCAAGTCTTTATTTCTTAGACTTAAAAACGACTTTTTCAAGTTATTAAATTCATTTTCGTAATATTTGTTGGTTGTCAAAAATGCATTTGCTATTTGCTCTTCTATACTACCAGATAAAACTTTATCCTTATATTGCATAGTGACAACCGTATTTAACTGCTCTTTTTGCACCCTATATCTTCCCGTAAACGCATCTCCTAATCTTGAAATCAATCCTTTTCGAGAAACACTATCCACCTTCATGTAAGTGTCCGTTTTAATACTATCCAATATTTTTTTGAATCCGAACTTATTAAATTTAAAAAGCTTGGAAACATCGTCGTGATTTGGGCTAATTTGTTTGTCAATAATGGAATCAATTGACATTTTTAAAGCAAAAATATCTGTCTCAGCATTATTTTTTTTAATCAATATCTTTTTAAAGTCCTTATTATCTTTAGCAACCATATTAAGGCTGTCAATCAAGGAACTCATTTCATGCAATGAAACCAAATATTTTTTTAACGAAACCTCATCTTTATAATTAATGTAATTATTGAAGTGTTCTTGAGAGTTAAGAAGAGAATTATTTACCTTATTTGTAAATTTTGCTATTTTATTTGAAGACGATATATCATCAAAAGCTTTTGAAACTTTAGTTTCATTTGCTGTTTCATTATACCAAATTATAACGACTATAACCTGCAAAAAAATAACGCATGTCAACAAGGTGTAATGAGCAACTTTCCTATGTTCAAATTTTAATCTTTTCGATAAAAAGGTATTCGATATAAAGTATTTTCTAATCAAAATTTATTGTTTATTTAAATAAAAAAATGAGTTAAGATAAAATCCCAACTCAGAAATTATATTTAGTGTTTTTAAGATAGAGATTACATAAATATAATATTTTTAATTAATAAAAACACAAAAAACATATTTCAATACCATTCATTTTACGCTGAAATTTGTATTTATTTTTTCCTTTATACAAAATAATTGACTACAAAAATAACTAGCTTAAAAATAACATACTGTAGAACATTAGAAAACTTCATGTAGAATTTGTTCTACATGAAGTTTTCTAATATTCTTAAAATTTGAATTATTTAATTGAAATTTAATGCCGTAAATGAATTGTGAAAAGGTAAATGAGAATTTGGCACAATCTTTCAAAACATTTTTTTTATCTGCCGAAGTCATCTTGCAAACGAACAATATCCTCTTCATCAGAAGGATTTTCAGGGTCAGTATGTTGCCAAATCTCGGCTACTATTCCCCACGAATCTAGACCTATCAAGCGATGACGTTCTCCTTTGTCCATTTGGATAAAAGTACCCGGAGCCAGTTTTTTAAGTTCACCTTCTTCATCTGTCAAACTAGTTTTTACCCCAACAATTCCAGAGAGTATTTTCCATATTTCTGCTCTGCGATGGTGAAATTGCCATGACAACCGTTTATTTGGGGCAACTACCAAAATTTTCGGACTTAGCTTATTGGTAATTTTAATTGTTTCCATTTCAAGTTGTGGAAAAAATTTAGCGGCAAAGGCTGGCGCCTGACTTTCGTCAATCACAAAAAAACCTCCCCAAGGACGCGTTTCATCTTGTTTTATAACGGTAAAATTTTCTTGTTTTAGAGCTGCTGCAATTTGTTCAAAAACAGCACTTTTTTCTAAAGTATCAGGTATGTTCAGATTCATTTTTATTGTTTTAAAAAGTAATTATTCGGTTGATCTAATTGATGCTACTGCAGGTTTCTATATATAATAAAATCATTGGATTTCAATTTTGGATTTCCCATCAGGATTTTTGCTCCTTTTGGAAGCCTGATTTCTTTTGCTAAGCCAAAGTTAATGATTACAGTGATTTTGTCTCCTTCAAAAGATCGGGTAAACAAAATTTGATTATCATGATGCTCTAATAGGTCATATTTTCCATATTGTAACACTTTTTCATTATTCCGTAACGCAATCAATTTTTTGTAGTTGTTTAGAATAGAATTTTCTTTGTTCATTAAATCATGAACATTGACTTGACTATAATCCGGATTAATTTTTATCCAAGTTTTTTCAGTTGAAAATCCTGCAAAAGCATTGCCATTCCATTGCATTGGACTTCGAGATTTATCACGGTTGTGCTCATTCCCTTCAACAAGTGCTTCATCAGGATTTTTACCTTTGGCTAAAGCCAAATCATAATGGGTTCTTCCTTGGATATCTACTATTTCTTTCCAGTTCTTGGCAATACTATTATGCATACCAATTTCTTCTCCGTAATACACAAACGGAACTCCTTTTGCGGTAAGCATCAAGGCCGCTAATGCCAACCCTTTATCAGGATTCCCATTGGCTAATCGGTCCATCATTCTGGGCATATCATGACTTCCAAAAAACAAAGTGGGATAATTGCTCATGTTTTTTTCCATACTTTGCAATTCCTCAAAAATACGCTGCGAAGAAAATGTTTTGATGCTTCCAAAGTTGAAATTAAAAACAACATCCAATAAATCTTGCGATTGGTATTGCTTCAAGACTTCAATTTTGTCACTTCCTATTTCGCCAACAATGAAACGATTATCATACTCGTTTACGGTCGATTTTATAATTCGCATGGCATTTTTCACACCTTCTTGATCAATGTCATTGCTATGTACTTGCAGTCCGTCTTTGACAGGATTATCAGCTGTAATCCCGTTGGTGTTTAAAAAATTAATCACATCCAATCGAAATCCATCCACACCTGTATCCAACCAAAATCGAAGCACTTTTTGAACCTCAGCAACCACTTTAGGATTGGACCAGTTGAGATCAGCCATTTTTTTATCAAACTTATGATAGTAGTATTGGTTGGTTACAGTGTCTTTTTGCCAGGCTGTTCCGCCAAAGAAAGATTCCCAATTGTTGGGTTTATCTTTCCAGATGTAATAATCCCGATACGGATTGTCAATTGATTTCCGGGATTCCTGAAACCATTTGCATTCCGTAGAAGTATGATTCAGCACCATATCCATAATTACTTTGATTCCTCTTTTATGGGCTTCCTTCAAAAAAGTATCAAAATCCTCTTTACTGCCGTAAGTGGGATCTACCTCGTAATAATTAGCAATATCATAACCGTTATCTACTTTTGGAGAAGTAAGAAATGGCGTGAGCCAGACTCCTTTTATTCCCAATGATTTCAAATAATCCAACTTATCAGTCATTCCTTTAAAATCGCCATATCCATCCCCATTGCTATCCGCATAACTGGGCATATAGATTTGATAAAAGACCGATTCTTTCCACCATTTTTGTGAGTTCTGGGTATTTTGTGCGGCCATTGAGCTACTATTCAACATAAAAAAAGAAAGTAGCGCAATAATCATTATGCTCGATTTCATAAGCAAATCCTTTTATTTTTTCTGTTGAAACTTATAATCCACCACAATACCATTCACCAACATTTTAGTGCCTTGCTGCGTGATTTTACCGCCTGATGGGACACAAACAATTACTGCTGCACTTTCTGGTGCAATCTTTATTTTAGCAGCAGCAGCAACATTTCGGGCTACAAAACGTCCCGATACCGTATTATACAAATCTACTTTTTTTCCTTTTTCGACAGTTATAGAAACTGTTTTATCAGTGGTATACGGATTATAGTATAAAAAAGACGGGTAGGCTTTATCATGATAAAAATCAGTCGCCAATAAATTCAATTGTAATATTCCTGTAACATCAGTTGCACGGATAATACTTCCAAAAATACCTGCGTGTCCGCTTCCATAAACACTGAATTGAGATTCCTTTGGATTTTCTCCAAGTACCCAAAGTGGTCCGTCACCTTGTGCCACGGGACCTTTTAAATGTTCATGCTCTTTATAACTGGATTGACGAATCATGCCTTCGTAACCGATTACTCCTTTTGAAACTTCAGCCAGTTCAGGATTCGTTTCATGCTCATCCGGCATGTATTGCGGGTAAAAAAAACGGGAGGCATTTGCTGCATTCAACATCCATTTACCAATTGCCGTGGCATACGATTGATCGTATCGAACCATAGGAACTAATGGCCATGCCGCATCATAAGTGTTCATTAAAAATCCGTAACCACCATGATCTACCGTGCTGCCCACAATTCCTGAAATATCAATTCCATTCCAGTTCCCTACTAATACGCCCCATCCTTCTCGACATACAGCGGTTCCGTCAAAGCTCCAACCCAACATTTTATTAGTGTCATACTGCTTCCCTTGCTCCGCATTTATTCTTGCCGATAAATAAGCTCCAAAAGGCATTAATAATTCGTAGGTAGGATTTATGGGTTGCGATTCTAGTGCAGTTAATGCACTCATCGCTCCTTTTAAATATCTTGGATCACCAAACTTTTTATACGCTGCATACAAAACCCAGGCATGACCGGCTGCTGCATCCGGCTGCGCACAGATGTTATTTTTCATGGGTTTCATTTTGCCATAATCAAAATAGGAATAATCATAATTCCCATTCAATATAGAATCCGCCTTGAAAAATTTTTCTGCGATACTTTTAGCGATTTCCTTAAAACCCGGTTCTTTAGGATATTTGTCATAAACGGCATAAAACAAGAGATTCGGATATACATCGTACCACCAGTCACGTCCATAACCACCGCCTAATAAAGCAACTTCCGGACACGTATTATTCATCATAATATCCCAACCCGCTTCTTTATTATAATAGTTTTTAAGCATTCCAACATAGTCCAGATTTTGTTGTTTGCTTTTGTCTATTCCCACCAAACTAGCTCCTAATGTGGCTCCCATAGTTGCCAAAGCTTCATGAAACATCCCTTTATTATTTTTTCCTTGTCTTACATCTCCAACTGCAGTGTACATTCCTACAACATCTTGAGGAAAATTCTTTTTACTACTGTCTATCCATACCATAGGCCAAAATTTTCCTTTGGCATTGAAATCAAATACGGTACTATCAAAACGGAGCGCCAGTTTTTTATAATCGATGATTTGCAATGGTTTTGGCAAGTTGGGCATTTGATCCACACGAGCTATTTTTTGTTGTTTAACTTGGGCTGTTCCATTTATTCCGAAAAGGATAAAAAACAGGCCTGCGAAAGTGATTTTGAAAATAGTATTCATTTCTTATTTTTATTTAGTTGTCACTATATTTTAAATAATAACCGTTTTATTACACCAATTTTTCTGCTACTTCATTCAGTACTTTGACATCAATTTCTGTTTCCTCCGGTGAAAGCAATTTTCCTTCTGCAATAATTTTTTTGGCAACATAAATAGAACTTAACTGCAATACGGCAACAATTACAATAGCGTATCGCAACGCAATTTCAGTAGAGATGGCATAAGCCAAAACAAGAAATGTTCCAGCACCCAAAAATCGACCTACAAACAAACCCGCTTCATGATTTAGAATATAAGCAAACTCACCTCTCTTTTCTATTTTTGAAACAATATCAATTACTTTAAATTGGATTGGAAAATACGCCAAATCCATTAATGGTTTTGCAATCAGTAACAATAAGATAAATAAAATTACGCCTGTTTGATTGAATAAAAAAGCATTGATTACAGCTCCTAAAGCAAATAAAGACAAACCGGCAGTAAATATTTTTATACGATCTGATGGTTTAGAAAGCCTTCCTAAAACATACATAATTACCGCTGCAATTATTGCTCCAATAGACTGTGCCGTTCCTAATGCTCCTTCTTTACCTAACAACAACATAATAAGCATTGCTGGCGCTGTTACCAAAAAACCTTGTACCAATCCTTTCAACAAAGATAAGGACAGCAGTTTATACCATAACTGATGAAATTTAAAAAACACATATTGTTTCTGTTCCGGGTTTTTAAATGTTCCTCTAAAACAAACTATAGATGCCGCAACAGTCACTAAAAACACGATTCCCGTAATGATTAAATAGGCTGTATGTATCTGTGCTTCGTCTCCACTTGATTCAATAAACCAACCAATAGTAATAGGAATGATAACTGCTATAATGGTATAGAAAAAAGTTTCTAAACCATAATAATAATTTCGATTCGTATCATTGGTAATGGCTAATGCCAAATAATCTCGGTTAGACCAATAAAAACCAAAAGACAGTCCCATAGTAATTCCAGCAAATCCAATCCCTACTAAATCGAGTGTTTTCAACGACATCATAATCATCATGGAAACTCCGCTGAGCATCATTCCCGCCGAATATAATTTTCTAATGTTAAAATGCTTCAACAAATAGCCATTCAATAAAAAAGTAAGCGGAATTCCTGTGTAAATAGTAAGCTGATAAATCACCACTTTTACGGGATCATTGGAACTTCTCATCACATAAGCAGCCACAAAAATATCTATAACAGGCAAAACGATGGCATAGACCAGATTTGTAAGCACCAGTATTTGAAAATTGTGGGTCTGACTTTTAAAATGACCAATTTCTGTTTTTAGTTTCTTGAACATTAGTTAAATTTTAAAAGTGAATAAATGTCTTTGATAGAAAACTCCGCACCACAAACAAACTCATCCGAAGCACCGTAATAAATGGTAACAGTATCGCCATCAGGATGTATTACATGCCCGTTAGTAAATACTACATTTCCAAAAAATCCAGTCAACTCATAGGTTGCGGTAGGTACCATAATAGGGTCTTCTGTTCGAGCAATTACTTTTGTTGGATTTTCTAAATCCATTAAAAAAGCCCCTAAGCAATATTGATGTGCTGCATTCGCTCCATGATAAATAGACAACCAGCCTTTTTCTGTTTTTATGGGAGCAGCTCCTGCACCCACTCTTTTACTATCCCATAAACCGGCCCTTGTTTTAATAATACAATGATGATTTCCCCAGTGAAGTCCATCTGGAGAGGAAGTGATCCAAATATAATTTCCTCCAATATCAACACTACTCGGGCGGTGTAAAGCGTAATACAGACCATTAATTTTTTCGTCAAAAATGGCACAATCCTTATTGTGAGGAGGCAGCATCATTCCGTGTGATTCAAAATTTTTCCAATCCGTTGTGGTGCGTAAACCTACTCCTACTCCATTATCGGAAACTGCGGTATAGGTAAGGTAATATTTATTTTCAAGAAAAGTTACCCTACAATCTTCAACTCCAAATGTTTCCAACATTCCTTCACCAACTAAAGACGGATAATTCTCCGGTTCATAGAAATGGTGCCCATCATCGCTACACAATAATCGCAGGTGAGATAAAGTAGTTAAATAATCAACTCCTTTATAATTAATGACTCTGGCATCACTTGCGTCTAATTCCGGGTCATCCGTAGAAATTTCGATGATTTTAATAGCTCCTGTTTCCGTTAAAATAGGAAAAGAAATGATATTCTCTTTTTGTTCCGGTCTTTCGGCTACGCGAACAATCAACCATGTTTTCCCTTTAAATTGAAATACACCCGGATTAAGAAGACAGGTAATTTGTAAACCTTCTCTACTGGCTGGTAAATCTGCTGGAGATAATAATGGATTTTGTATAAAACGTTTTGCAATATCTTTCATGCTATTCTATTTTTAGTTTTTTAGTTTTTTTTTTAAGTCCAAATCCATTTCTACATACGGAAAGGAGTAGTTTAACAGTAAATTTATTCATAAAATTTACAACTATTCTATTTATTTACAGATATATATAATGAAAATCAATTTCCATTAGACTTAAAAAAATGGTACAGATTTATGAAATTCGTGTGTATGCGTTATGAGTTTAGATTTTACTTTTAATTATCAGAAATTAATTCAAAATATAAAAATAGAGAAGTAGCAATCTTTTTTAAATTCAACTGCTACTTCTCAGGGGGATATTAATTAAACCAAACCACTTTAATTAAAACATTAATACCCTGGATTTTGTGTCAAAGTACCTGCTGAAGCATCAATTTCTGATTGAGGGATTGGATACAACATGTGTTTGTCTTGGAAACTTTTTCCATGAGCTGTCATAACTGCTTTAGCAATTCCCCATCTTTTTAAATCCAACATTCTTTGATTTTCGAAACCAAGTTCCGCTCTTCTTTCTGAAATTAACCAACCTTTTATAGTCGCTTTATCTGTAGAAGCTACTCTGTCTGGCAAAGTTCCTACTGGAGGAATTGTTCCTAATGCCGTTACAGTAGTTCTTGCTCTGGCTCTAATTTGATTGATAATAGCAATCGCTCCTGAATAATTTCCTGTTTCATTAAGTGCTTCAGCTTTCCAAAGCAGGGCATCTGCATAGCGCATATATACTTTATTTGTAGGCGCATCATCATTCCCTTTATTGGCACCATCTAAACTACCTAACATTTTATTCACATTCTGATTGGCTGCATCTACTGTGTATAATTTTCTTGGATCATTTGGTTCAAATGAATTTAAGAAATTAGTACTTGGAGCAAAGAATCCCCATCCCAAAGGAGCACAAATTCCATTACCTTTTCTTGGCGTTGCATTGGATTGATGATCGTAAGAAAAAATAACTTCATTATCAGTATATTCTTTAGAGGTACTGAAACTATCGAAATAATTAGCATTCAAACTGAACCCAAGTCCAGCTAACTCATCAACTAAAGTAGGAACCTCAGTCCATTTTTCCGTATACAAAGCCGCTTTTGCCTGAAGTGCAATAACAGCACCTTTAGAAACTCTCCATTTTTCTGTTGGAGAAGAATATTTAGAATTTGGTAACAATGCTTTTGCTAAAACCAAATCTGATTTTATTTTATCCCAAACCAATCCTTTATCAGCTCTCACTGCAACATCAAAAGCTTCCTGATATGTTTTTACCGGTGCCAGAATTAAAGGCACATCACCAAAATTAGTTACCAAAGAAAAATAGTAGTATGATCTTAAGAAATAAGCTTCACCCAACAATTGGTTTTTTCTTGCAGCAGTGATTCCGGTAACCGTTTCAATATCCGCTTTTGTCAATAATTCTATTGCGGCATTAATTCTTTTAATTCCTTCGTAATCATATTTCCACAAACCGTTTGGTCCTCCATTAGTAGACGTAAATGTGAAATTATTAATTTCGTCTATCCAAGGTTGATCCCCATCAGAAGACCATTTTTTCTCCATATCATCCGATGCGATGTCTTGCATGATGTAATCATTTTGAAAAACTAGACCTCCACCCCAATCCCATTCGGCCAAAATATTCAATCTGTTGGAAAGCAATTGGTACGATGAACTCACCGATTTTTCCAATGTGTTTAATGTTGGAGTCGTATTTGCCTGCTCCAACGTTGTTAATCCAATTGGGTCTTGCGTAAGTTCGTCTTGACAACTCGCCAATGACAACAAGCCCAATAGAATACCCGTTTTAAATAAATTTTTCATAATTTATATTTTTTAATTTTTTATTTAAAGTTTAACTTTTATTCCTAAAATAAATGATTTAGACTGAGGATAGGTTCCTTTGTCAATCAATGAAGTAGATTCTGGATCTAAGCCTGTGTATTTAGTTACTGTAAATAAGTTTTGACCTGATGCGTACAAACGCAGGTATTTAATCCCAGCTATTTCAGTATTAAAAGTGTATCCAATTTCAAGATTTTTTAATCTCAGGTAAGAAGCATCTTCAACAAAAACACTTGATACATTTCCACCACCATTATTGTTAAAAGTTAGTCTAGGCGTTGTGTTACTTGTTCCTTCTCCATGCCAGCTATTCAATACCGCCGTTGTTGAATTGAAAGGACGGCTATCGTAGTCCAAGATTTGTTTCAAATCATTATAGCGATCCACTCCTTGTACCCCTTGTAATAAAAAGGAGAAATCAAAGTTTTTATACGAACTGGAAAAAGCAAAACCATAGGTTACTTTTGGAATTGGGTTACCAATAAAAGTTCTGTCATCAGCATTAATCTGACCATCGCCATTTAAATCTTTAAACTTGATGTCTCCAGGTTGCGTTCCATTAGCATTTGCAAATAAAGTACTGCTTACTTCCGCAGCATTTTGATAAATACCATCAAATTGGAAACCATAATAAGAACTTATTGGCTGCCCTACTTCCGTTTTTGTATGTGTAGCATCATCAGTAATGTTTTTTACAAATGTTTGAAGTTTATTTACTCTATTGGTCAAAGTAGCAATGTTCGCATTTACATTGTATTTAAATGCATGGTCATTGTTTTGAAGATTCAACCCAAATTCAAATCCTTTGTTGCTTACTTCTCCTGCATTTACAAAAGTTCTGTCTATAACCCCTACTGCTACTGCCGGTAAACCTACAGTCAATAATATATCTGAAGTTTTTTTGGTAAAATAATCGGCAGTAAAGGATAATTTATTTTTCAAAATTCCTAAATCTACCCCAAAGTTAGTTTGCGTAGTCGTTTCCCATTTTATATCTTCATTTCCGTATCTTTTTACACCAGGTGGGTCAGAAGTTACATCAACAATTGTTTGATACGCATTATTAGGTATTTCTTGATTTCCATTTTGTCCCCAACTTGCTCTCAATTTTAAATTGGATATCCAGTCCACTTTTTCCATAAAGCTCTCTTTAGAAACTACCCAACCTCCGGAAACAGATGGAAAATAACCCCATTTATTATTCGCTCCAAATCTGGAAGAAGCATCAGCTCTCATGGTGCTTGTAACAAAATATTTATTGGCATAACCATAAGTACCCGAAGCAAAGAAGGATAATAAACTCCAGTTGCTGGCAGATCCTGAACTATAAATGTTCGTTGTACTTCCATAATCAAGGTATCTGAAAGGATCTGTAGTATTATCAAAACTTTGTCTACTACCTCCAATTGCTGAAGATTTACTAGTAATATTCTCTGTTCCTAACAATAAATTAATAGTGTGTTTTTCATTAATCGTTTTTAAGTAATTCAACGTATTACTGAAAGTGAAAGTCATTGCTTCACCTCTATTTTCGTTCAGACTGTTGGGTCTGTTATTTCTTCCCATACCGTAATATGGATTTGAAGTATCGCTAATATTAGCGTCTCCAAAATTTTCCCCAAAATTCTTGTTATGCGAAAATTGAATATCAACACCTAAATTACTTCTGAATTTTAACGATTTATCACCCAAGAATGCATACTCGCCATATAAATTTCCAAAAGTTTGAAATGTATTTCTTTTGTCATCTGTAAAGTGGACAATTGCAATTGGGTTTGAACTATACTCGTAATTTTTACTCCAACCATCATTAGGTCCTGTGTAAAAAGGCAAATCAGTATAAGGATTACTTGCAGAATAGGTTGGATCATTTACATCTTTGTAAACGCCCAAAACCGGAGGACGAATTAATGCATGACGAATGATACCCGGCGCATCACCACTGGAAGATAATTTATCTTGTTTAGCATAGCTAAGTTGTAAATTAGTCCCCACTTTAAAACGATCAGAAAGATTTGCGTTTACATTTGTTCTAAAGTTAAAGCGTTGGTATTTATCATTATTCTCCACAACAATACCATCTTGTCCAAAATAACCTCCTGAAATTAAATATTGTACTTTGTCAGAACCACCACTTGCTGAAGCTTGGAAGTTTTTAGATATTCCTGTAGTAAATAATTCATCTTGCCAATTGGTGTTTGCCAAATCAGTTCTGCTTCTGTCAGCTGCATAAGGACTAATTGCCGATGCTGCATTTCCCGCTGTATTATGCCAAGCTTGATCTTTTACCGTTAAATATTGATCTGTATTCAACATTTTAGGAAGATTAGTGGCAAAGTGAATTCCAGAGTAATAATCAACATCAAAACTTGATTTCCCCGATACACCACCTTTGGTTGTAATTAAAACGACACCACCTGCTGCTCTTGAACCATAAATAGCTCCAGCCGCAGCATCCTTTAATACGGACATTGATTTCACATCCGATTGATTAAGAAAAGAGATATCACGCGTAGGAACTCCATCAACCACATACAATACGTCATTATTTCCAAGTGTACCTTCTCCACGAATACGAATTTTGATTCCATCACCAGGAGCTCCTGTATTGGCTGAAACAAAAACACCTGCTACTTGTCCTTGCAAAGCTTGACCAACATCCGCAACTCTGGTTTTTGATAAATCATCCATATTAACCGAGCTTACTGCACCTGTTATAGAAGCTTTCTTTTGACTGGTGTACCCTACAACAACAACCTCATCTAGTTTTTGTGAATCACTAGTTAATATTGCATTGATAATACTGTTTCCTTTTACCGGAATTTCTTTGGTTAAATATCCTATATAACTAAAAATTAAAACGGCATTAGAATCTACTTTATTAATGGTGAAATTTCCATCAAAATCAGAAACAGTATTTATAGCTGTTCCTTTTACTGTAATATTTACTTGTGGCAAAGGACCACTGTTATCCGAAACAACACCTTTAACGGTTTGAGCACATAGTGCGCTCCCTGACAATATTGCCCACAATAGAACTATATTATAAATGATATTTTTTCTCATCATAGGGATGTGTTAAATTGATTAATAATTCGAGTTAATTTTTTCATGTTCATAAAAATTAGGTTAATTAAATGCATTAATGGTTTTTTTTAGCTGATTTAAAAATCATTTGATAAAAGTAATTGGAGCGCACAAAAAAAGGTGTACACTATTTCTTCAAAAGTGTACACCTCTATTAAAGATGCTGATTAGTAGCTATTTAAAAAATAACTATCCCTTAGTTTTATATTTAAGCTGATAATTTTTTGGAGTGGTATTATACATTTTTTTAAACTCACGGTAGAAATAAGAACGGTTATTAAACCCCGATTGGTAACACACCTCAGAAACCGTCAATACATTCTTACGTAAAAGTTCTGCGGCAAATTTCAATCGTATGGTTCTAATTAAATCCCCCGGAGTAAAGCCAAAAATTTGTTTGACTTTTCGATACAATTGCGAATTACTGATACCTAATTCTTTCTCAATAAATAAGCTTTGAAGATTTTCATCATCAATATTTTTACGAATCAGTTCTATCACTCTTTTTACAAAATCTTTTTCCTCATTATTTATGGGAAGCGTAGAAAGATTTTCGACTAGTGTATCTTGTGTAAAGTGTTTTAATAGCAGCTCTTTTTCTTCCAGCAATTTTTGAATCCTTACTAATAAGTGATCGGGATAAAAAGGTTTCGGAATATAAGAATTCGCACCACTCTCTAAACCTTCAATTCTATGGATAACCGAATCTTTTGCGGTAAGCATAATAAACGGAATATGACAAGTTTTAATATCAGTCTTGATTTTTTTACAAAGTTCCACTCCATCCATCAAAGGCATCATGACATCGCTGATAATAATATCCGGAATTACATTTTCAAGAACTTCTATGGCTTCTACACCATTATAAGTAGCTATGATTTTATATTTCTCGCCTAATAAATCATTTAGGAACAGGTGAATCTCTTTCTCATCCTCGACTATTAATACCGTTTTACGATGGTCTTCCAGCACTTCAAGTGATGAAATTTTATTGGGAGTATCATCAGACTTGCTCGGAATTTCTTCCAAAATATTTTTAAGATGATGCGAAATCAAAACTGGACTCATTTCAATATCCAATTCTTTTTCGCTAAATCCTTCTTTACTGCAAGGCACCAGAATAGTAAAAGTTGTTTCTTCATCAGCAATACTGGAAACCAAGATTTCACCTCTTAATACAGTAACTAGTTTTTTAATGTAAGCCAGCCCGATACCCGTTCTAAACATATCGTTTTCCGTTATTGCATTGGTATCCGAAAGAAAAAAGCGATCAAACAAGGAATCTAATTTCTCTTTTGGAATTCCTTTTCCTGTGTTTACAATTGTAATGTTTAATGTTTTTGAATCCTGAATCTGAAATTTAAGCTCAATTTTCCCATTTACAGGAGTATATTTGAAAGCATTAGACATCAGGTTAAATACTATTTTCTCGATTTTATCTTTATCAAACCATCCTGGCAATGTTGATGGAATGTCAAGATTATAATCGATGTTTTTATCTAACGCCCATTCGTCAAACAATTCGGCGATTTGCTCCACCAAGTTAACCAGATCAAATTCCCTTGCCGTTACTTCTAAATAATCATATTCTGCTTTTCTGAATTCGAGTAATTGCTGTGTTAGAAATAATAGCCTTGACGAATTCCTTTGAATCATGTGTATGAACTTTTGGTTTCTTTCACTGAGATTAGTTGTTTCCGAAAGCTTTTGAATAGGTCCAACAATCAACGTCAAAGGAGTTTGAAATTCGTGGGCAACATTCGTAAAAAAGGTAAGTCGATTTTCGTGAAGTTCTTCTTCTCTTTTTCGAAAAAGTATATTTTGGCTTAACGATTGACGTTTTTTGTAATAACTGAGCACAAACAATATAAAAAGTAGAAATAGTACGGAATAGATGATAATGGCAAGATTAGACTGCCAAAATATGGGTTTAATCCGGATGTCAATAGCATGAACCGGTTTGCTCCAAACGCCATCACTATTAGACCATTTTATCCACAAAGAGTAATTCCCTTTGGGTACGTTAGTAAAGGAAATAGTTCTTCGATTACTGATGAAATTCCAATTTTTATCAAAATTCATCAATTGGTACGCATACTTGCATTTTTCACTATTGACATAGGTCAAAGCCGCTAATTCAATATCAAAAAAGTTTTGATTGTAATTTAAAACTATAGAAGGATGCGTAGTCGCATTTGGCGCTATTACTAACCCTTGATAATACGGGATCGCTTGATTTTGTCCACTAATTTTATCAATAAGAATATCTGGAACAACGGATGATTCTTTTATTTTTTGAGGTAAAAAATAATTAAATCCTTTTATCCCGCCCATAAAAATAAAATCCGATTTCAAATCTTGATAGAAAGCCCCATCCGCAAATTCATTATTTTGAAGACCTTCATTTTTGGTGTAATTGATAAATTTGGATTTATTAAGATTGAAATTTGATAAACCAAAATTCGTGCTAATCCATAAATTGGATTTTTTATCCGAAACAATTCCATGTATGGTATTATTAGGAAGTCCGTCTTTGACTGTAAAACTCTTAAATACAGCGCTTCCGTCATTTTTAATATTTTCCAGTAAATTCAAACCAAAGCTTGTCCCTATCCAAAGTCGATTTAGGTCATCCGTCTGCAAACACAATATATCATTATTGGATAGACTTTTAGGGTCATTCTTTATATTTTTATAAGTACGAAATTGTCCCGATTCTTTGTCAAATAAACTCAGCCCCCCCAAACGAGTTCCAATCCAAAGCTGATTTTCATTCTTTGGAAGTATTGAAAAAATAATATTACTGCTTAACGCATTCTTTTCGTTATCGGCAGCCAAATATTTCTTGAATTCCGTTACTTTTAATTTTTCTCCGGAACGGGTTATTTTGCAACGAATCATCCCATAACCATTAGTTCCAAGCCAAATAAATCCTTTTTTATCTTGATAAATAGTATATATTGACTTAAAATAATCCCATTTTTCACTCCCTTCAATTGCTGACCAATTGATTAATTTTGCTTTTTTTAAATCAAAAACAGTAATGCCATCGCCATCAGTTCCTATAAAAACCAAATCATCCTGTCCTTTGCTTAAAGCAAATACGGCGTTATTGATAAGGCTGTTACTTTCATTAAAAGTTGTGTATTGCAACGGTTTCTCTGGGTTTAAATAAAAATTAGAAGGAAAACGGAATAATCCTTTTCCTTTTGTACCAACCCAAAACGAATTCCCCTCCACTTCCAAAAATGCCCGAACAATACCGCCATCCAATTCTGGAATTTGTGCTTTAGAAATTAAATTAAACGACCTTTTTAGCGGGTACATTTTAAACAATCCATCACCATCAGTACCGGTCCAAAGTACGTTCTCACTTCCTTGTATTAATGTTGTTATTTTTTGGTTGTTCAAGTATTTCAACCAAGGTTTAGTGGCACTATTTCCAGCATTATCAATAATAAAATAGCCTGATTTTCCTGAAATTACAAGCCCTTCAGGAGTGTGTCCTATGATATTTTTAATTTTATCCTCAGCAAGCAGTTGATTTTTTTTATCTGCCAAAGAGTGTAAAACAGCATTTCCTGTTGTCGAAATCAAACACACTTTTTGATTTGATACGATTCCAAATGTTCGAATATTATTCGAAATCAAGGCTACTTTTGAAATTATTTTTTTGCCATTATTTGTAGTTTTAAGTGACAAAGCATAAAGATCATTGTTCTCAAACAAGACCAATAATTCTCCGGTTGGTGAGAATTCCATTTTTTTAACTGCTTTTGTCAAAAGATTTTTAGTTTCCAACACTTGAAATTCAGTTCCATCAAAGTAACCAATTCCCCAATCTTTAACCGCACAAAATACTTTTTTTGAAGCATCCAGCGCCATATTAAACTCTGATTCTGATAATGGTGGCTTGTTTTTTCTGGAAAAATAATACTGCTGAAATATACCGGTTTTCTTATCATACCGATTAATTCCATGTATAGTCAATATCCAAATTCGTCCTGTATTATCCTCATCTATTTTAAGGATTACCTGATTGCTCAGGCTATTTTCATTGTCTAATTCAGGTCGGAAAATTTTGAAATTATTTCCATCATATCGATTTAGACCATCCCAAGTGCCTATCCACAGCAAATTTTCGGAATCCTGAAAAATAGTATTTACGGAACTATTAGATAATCCTTTCGTGTTATCTAATTGCTCCAATGAATATTTTAAATCAACAGTTTTGGATGAATCTAAAAGTGGTTTATCATTATCCATATGGACACCACCTTTCGCAGTTGCTTGGAAACTTCGCGTTTCCAGTGTATCTAAAGCCCCTGTCTTTTCTTTATTGTTACAAGCGACAAGTCCCATAAAAATAAAACCAATAAATAAAATTTTAATTTTCAATTGAATAAATGTTTTTGGAGTTTTTGGATATACTGAAATCAATACTACCGTGCTGATACTATTGAATCGATTGTTTTCGTTTTTTAAGATTCTCCTAATTATTTGGAAGTTCTTGTCTTTGATACAGAAAAAGGAATAAAACGAAATCGATGTAATTATAATGTGCTCAAATATATATAAAAGTTCTCAAAATAAAATTATCAACTGTCTATTTTGCATAAAAGAGAGCGAAAACACTCTTTGCGTCGCAATCCATAGGAAGCTTCTTATAATTGATGATTTAAAGACTTTTAGAAAAAAGAAAATCGAGAAACTTTATCAATCTAAATGGTAAAACTTTTTAATCAAATAATTCAAAACGAAATAAAGCAAAGTAGCCACTATGGCAAAGGATAAAATAAAACTAACCAGATTTACAATAATATTAGGAATGAACTTCAATCTGGGATGCGTAAAGTAAGGTTCCCTATGGAGTCTTTCATGAACATGATTCTTTACTATTTTGATTTTCTTTTTGATAATACAGTGATTTTAAAGATAACAATAGATTAAACCGCTAGAATTGCTCGTTGATTCCTACTTAGAACACTCTAAATTAAGCAATTAATTTAATATAAAGATCTTATAAATTAAAAAAGAGAATGACCTCGCGGAAATCCTCTTTTGGGCTGTGATTGATTAAAAAAAATAGTGATTTTGGATTTCATCTATTTTTAAGCAAAGACTTAATCTTGTTAGCAGTTATTTATAGTTCTTTACTATTCCCTTTATTTTTCAAGAAGATAACTTCTATAATTTTGCTGGTCATTCCAGAATCTATTTTAAGTTCTTTGGATAGCACTTCAATTACGTTTTTTTCTTCTTCACCAAGTAAACCGTCCGAAAGCAATATTTCCAAAGCAATTGCAAATACCGTTTCTTTATCTTCTTCTTTAATTAGTTCGCAACAAGCCGCAATGTATTTTATTTGTCCAAAATCCATTTTTAAATGATATGATTTTGCATAAAGAGGTGCAATATCGACTCCTTCAAATTTCTCTTTCGAATATAACAATTTGGATAATGATGCGGTTTCAGAATCCTTAATTTGATTGTCCGCAGAAATGCAAGAATATAAAATTCCAACCCAAGCTTCAAGCTCTGAAGTTACGGGATTTAAGGCAGTGTTATTTTTTTCTTCAACTTTATCAGATAGACTCATATTTATTTTTTTGGCTAAAGTTACTGCGAACCTTATAACACATTGCTCCGCTTTGGGAATAAATTATCATTTGATGGGTAGTGAAACTGTGATTTAGAAGAACAATTTTAAATTAAAAATAGTGCCTAAGTCTAGTAAAATTTGTATTGAAAGTGTAATTGGTTCCGTTCAACACAGGTTTCATTGTTTATGCTGCGCACGCAACGAAACCTTAGCTGTTAGTAGCTGTTTTTCTTTTTATTTACAATATTTGGTTTCTGCATCCATTATCATTTCCACTTTGTCTCCTAAAAAAATTGCTTGTTTTAGATCATTACAAATTTTTTCTTTTTCGGTTGCAGAAATTTCTCCTTTCTTTTTTGAAGCCAATACTGTAATTTCACTATTCTTTAACAATTCCCTGTCGCCTCCAAATTCATATTTTCTTATTCTTGCAAATGCTCTGTTAGCAATCGCAAAAGTCATAAATGGTTCGATTGTTAATGCTTTATCAAAGTCGGCAATCGCTTCGTCAAATTGCATTTCATTAAGTTTTAAAGTTCCTCTCGAAAAATATGCTTCAGCATATTCGCTATCCAATTCAATCACTTTGTTACAATATTTAATTGCTGATTTTCTATCGTCATTTTGGTTGCTTTCATTACTCTTTTTCATTAATTGAGTAATTTTTTCAAGTCTTTTGTCAGGAATTATTTTACCATTTTGTCCTAATTCAACTGATGAAATTTTTCCTGTTGAATAGTAAATTGTGCTTTCTCCGTCAACTATTCCATTTTTTAAATTGGTTTTTTGTTTAACTTGTCCATTTGGGAAATAAGTTTCCCAAATTCCATCTTCTTTGCCATTAATTAATATGCCTTTTTGTTTTAAAGTTCCATCTTCATAATATTCTTTTTCAAGTCCATCTGAAATGGAATTTGTATAATATCTTTCAACAGATAAATTACCATTTTGATAATACATTTTGCGTAAACCATCAAGTTTTCCATTTTTCAGAATTCCTTCTCCTTGAATTCTTCCGCTGTAATAATAATCAATAAATTTTCCGTTATAAATTTCATTGTTATAGTACCAAATTCCGGTTTTTCTTTCCATTTGTTTTGAAGAAGGGATTTGTTTTATTTCTTCGGGTCTTTTTCTATATTCCTTTGTGTAAATATAAATTGCACCGTCAAATTTTTCAAAACCAAGAGTTTTTAAACTGTCTTTGTTTTTGATTACGTTCATATCCGCAATTTCACTTTCAACAACTTCGTTTCCTTTTTCGGGATCTTCAAGTATTGTTATTTTGTCCACAATATAAACTATGTTTTCAGACTTATTTTGTCCAAAAAATTTCATTGTTAAAAGTAAAATTCCAATTGTAAAAATTATGTTTCTTTTCATATTTCGGTGTTCTAAAATATCCCCTAACTTATTTATACCAACCATAAAATGGCTAAAATCCATCCTATTTAGGTTAGCTTTATGCCATAAATCACTCTAGTATTTATTAGCTAATATATAAACTATTTATTACAAACCATTTTATTCCTACAAATCTAAACCTTAACGTATTCATTGCTTTACGGTTTCTCGTAAACCAACTGTTTTTATTAAAATAAAATCTAATTAACAAACTAGTATCTAATAAATAGTATAGTCCCTACGGGACATTTCTATGTGTAGATTATAATTATTTTCTACCAACATATAACCCCTATGGGGTATGCTCCGTTAGGAGCTAAATATTGGTAGACGACAATTACAAAACCAAAAATTGCCCCGTAGGGACTATACAAATTTTATATCTAACAACAATTATTTTACATTCCGACATTATACAACGACCCGCAGGGACTATACAAATTTTATATCTAACAATAATAAATCAAAACCTCAACCCCATAAAAAAACCGTCTTATTCCAATGAACAAGACGGTTTCTTTATATGTTTTAAACGTATAGGCTACTCCACTATTTTATAAAAAAACATTTCCGGAGCGCCTACCACGCCGGCATCCTTCATTAGTTTTTTCTTTGCTTCGGAGTTTATGTTTTCTTTCGCTTTTTTCATATCAGTAATAGCAAATACGATAGCAACCATATTTGGATCATCTATGCTTCGAGCCAAACCCCTGTCAATGAATCCTTCTTCCATTCTTTTGGCGGTTCCCTCGGCATCATACACTTTGAGCCAGGCATCAAAATCTTTTACTTTATGGGTAATCATTAATCTATCTTTCTGCTCAATTGGTGTATCATCATTTCGTATCACCTCATAATACGAAAATTCAGGTTTACCAATCACCCCTGCTTTTTTCATTGCTTCTTTTAGGTATGGAAGTTGGCTGAAATCTTTTGCTTTTTGCAAATCGAGAAATTTAGTTGCAGTCACAATTATATTGGCATCATCTGCTCCTCTTCCTACCATATAATGTGAAATAGTATAAGCAGTTCGTATCGAATCATGAGCGTCGTATTCTTTTCTCCATTTATCATAATCAGCCACTTTGTGCTTGACCACCATCACTTTAAAGGGTTCAAATACGGCAACAGCGGTAGTCGTGTCTTTTGGCATTGCTTTTTCAGGTTCGGCTTTCTCAGTTTTATTGTTTTTACAAGATAAAAATGCAACGGTAAAAACTAATATCAAAACTGGTGTCAAAAAAATTTTAATGTTTTTCATACTATTATTTTTTAAGTTATTTTTACAACGTAAATATAATAATAAATACTGATAATGAGATGATTACGTTTTTATTTGTTAAAAAAAATGAGGCAATATAAAACTATTTTAACACTCTGTTTTTGTTATTCAAAATACTATAAAAAGAACTGTATCCTAATCAAATCGAATTTACTGAAATCCATTTTAAAGCTTAAATGAACTTATATCCACCCTATGGTAAGAAATGCAAAACATAAAAAGAATATACCTTTATATGACTATCCGTAAATAATACTAAAGAAAAATTTCGCCACGAATTAGTGTTTGATTTTTTATTTCAATATGAAAATTCGTGGCAAATTTGTGGAATTCGTGGCGAAAAAACTATAGTCCGCTTGGCGGACATTCATATAAGTTTATTTAAGAAACGGTACTATCCCAAAATTGAATCTATAAAAAAACCGCTTCGTTTATTGAAAACGAAACGGTTTTAATTTTATCAAATACTATCCCTTATTTGTTGGTCCAACTATTATCTAATGGTGTAGCATCCATAAAAAGTCCTCCATCGAGTGTTACTGATTTTATTTTTTTGGTCCCTTTCAAATTAACCGTTGTCATTTTTTGGTTGGTTGCCCAAACAGTCGGTGTTTTATGCAACGTTTCTTTAGTTCCGTCAGCATAAACAACATTCACATCAAAAGGAATCGCAAAACCACCTTCATTCTTAATGGAAATAGAATTTTTAGACGCTATCGAATTTACTTTTGCAACAGCAAGATCAATGTAATTATTACTAAAAAACCAGTTATTGAAAAACCAATTCAGGTTTTTACCGGTACTGCTGTTCACCGAATTAAAATAATCCCAAGGAATTGGATGTTTGCCATTCCAATTTTCCATATATGTGTGCAAAGCTTTTTTGAACAAATCATCCCCAAGTAAATCTTTTAAAGCCAAATAAGAAAGAGATGCTTTTCCGTATGAATTATTGCCGTAACCCGCTCCTGACAATTGGGATGACATGGAAATTATAGGCTGATCTTCTTCTGTCGAATTATCATAAATATATTTTTTTACCCTAAATTGTTTGTAGAACTTATCGGCAGCTTCCTTGCCATGTTCTGCAATTCCTATTAAATATTCGAGTGTTGTAGCCCAACCTTCGTCCATAAAAGCATAACGGGTTTCATTAATTCCCATGTAAAAAGGAAAATAGGTATGAGCAATTTCATGGTCTTGTACCAATTGCGCAAAAACATCATCCCCTGTTTGGGAATCGTTCACCATCATAGGAAATTCCATATCAGCAAAACCTTGAAAAGCAGTCATTTTAGAAAAAGGATACGGAACTCCCGGCCAATTATTGGAAAACCAAGCCAAAGCATAATTATTGTTTTTTACCGAGTTGATAAAATCAGTGCCTTTTACATCATAAGCCGCTTGTGTACTCACCCGACGATTGGTTTTATTGTCTACAACGACACTTCCGGCATCCCATACATAATGATTGCTTAAACCAAAACACACATCCGAAATTGCATTGGCTTCAAATTTCCAAGTATTCCAATCGTTCTGTAGCGTTACTTTTCCTTCTTTCATTTCCAGCTCATTCGCAATATGCATCACCGCATCTGAAGTGTACGATTTTTTTAATCGCGCCGAGAATTCAGCTTGCAAAACATCATCCGGATTACGTAAATCTCCCGTGGCATAAACCACATAATTTTTGGGCGCTTTTATCGAAAAAGTATAGTCGTTAAAATCATTATAGAATTCCTGACGGTCCGTATGAGGCAATTTGTCCCAGCCGTTATAATCATCATAAACAGAAACACGAGGATAACTATAGGCTACAAAAAAAGTAGTATTATCAATTTGACCTTCACGGCCACTTTCCTTAGATAAAGGATAATTCCAGTCAATATCTAAAGTAGCTTTTGTGTTCGGTAGTAATGGGTTTTTCAATTTAATGGTGCCAACTGTTCCCCAATTTTTAGCATTTTCATTGTACACTTCGCCATTAATTTTGAAAGAAGTTATCATCAACCCTTCTGATAAAAAATCAGCACTTACCTCACCTCCTCTTGGAGAAGTTGGTTTATGGAGGTTGTTTACAAAACGAATAACGATTGTTTTCAAGGTGTCCTTGCTATTGTTTTCGTAAACGATACTTTCGGTTCCGCTTACCATTTTTGTGTCTGGATTTACGGTAATTTCCATGTCATATTTTCCGTGGTTTTGCCAATACTTTTTTCCTGGCTTTCCGTCTTTGGAACGACTGCCTTTTGAATAGGCTTCTTTTATATTTCGGGGTGTATAAAGTTCCTGTGCGAAACTATGCTGCGCAAAAAATGCGACGACAAACAATACTAGTAAAAGTGATTTTTTTTTCATGAAGGCGTTTTTAGAAATAATATAAATACTAATGAAACATTAGTAGCAATAGATTCCTTTTTGTAACAAAAACCTTTTAGAAATAAAAAAATTAATAATTTATCAATAGTAATTGGGACAACCAAAACATTTCACTTTCAAATCAAATTGATAGGTAACGGAAAGTTCATATATTCCACCTGTCTGACCTATTCTTGAGGTACTAAAATCATGAGAATATCCAAATTTAAAATGTTCATATTGCAATCCCCCAAAGGCATTTACCGAAGTCAGGAAATGACTATTATTAGCTTTCTTACCAGGATTTGTAGCTGCACTGACCCCGAAGAAAAACTTTTTGAAAACAAGTCCGGTTCCTAAATCAAATCGGCTGTATTCCCCTTGATGCATATAATTAGACGTTAAAAGCATTTTGGTTTCATAAGGAAAATAGGTAATATCTATATAATCGCCCAGTAGGAATTCATAGCCTGCATTGGCAGAGAAAAACATTCCTAACGGCACATTTCCAGTGTTTGAAAATGAAATATTAGGTTTATTGATGTGTTTTAGAGAAAGTCCGAACCAAGCATTTTCATTATTAAGTAACATTCCTGCTGAAAAATCAAAGAAGGTTACTTTATCATTCAGCAAAAGGGGATCCACACTTGAGGTATTAATGGTTCCTTGCCCGATATTGATTTGGTCTTCTAAAACAATATTCTGAAAACCATAGGATTTGTTTCCAAAACCCATTTCGATTGCAGGTCTAAAAAACCAATCGTCATTTAATTGAACCCGATATGCATAATTAAAATTCACTTGGGTGAAATTATAATTCGTAAATTTTTCTCTGTGATTCAAAACACTTACCCCTATTCCGCTGTTGGCATTTTCTAACCATGTATTGATAAACCCAAAATCTGAATCAACTCTAAAATTCAAATCGGGCCATTGCGTTCTGTGTAATATTCCAGCATTGGTCGTTTCCAGAAAACCTGTAAATCCGGGATTCAACGTTTCAGGAACCATAAAATATTGTGTAAAAATGGGATCTTGTGCCTTAACCGTTAAAGAAAAACTGAACAAAATTATTAATGCTACTATTTTTATTTTCATTTTGCTATTCTTATTTGATTAATGTAAAAGGACCGTTTTCATTTACTATTGTCCCGTAAAAAGTAGTCGCCTTTACTTTGTAATAATAATTCCCATTTTCCGATTCCTTCTCTTTTACTCTTCCATCCCATCCGTGTAACGTCTCACCCGTTTCAGTAAATATCAATTCTCCCCAAGTATCATACACATCCAGTTGAAGTGATTTCAATCCTAAGAAAACTGGTTTGAAAGTTTCATTAATTCCGTCTCCATTGGGGGTAAAACCATTTGGAACCATTAATTTATATCCTTTATCAACCAATAAAGTCATCGTATGAATATAAATACAGCCGAAAGCATAAGTAACCGTTTGCGTCACTACATAACTTCCTTCTTTGACATAGGAATGAAGTGGGCTTTCTTCAGTAGAAACACTTCCATCACCAAAATCCCAAGCAATACTTATATAATCTGCCGTAGCCGTATTCGCAAATTGTATGGGATCACTAATTGAAAAAGTCCCAAATGTTGAGTAAGCATATGAACTTGTTGAAAAGGAAGGCGTTCCTAATTTTGGGATAGCCACATTGAAAGTATAATTTGCAGTACAACCCAAATTATCTGTAACGCCTAGAACTACAGTTCCGTTTTGATTGGTATTCATCATTTCATTATTGACTCCGCTTACCGTTCCGCTGGACCACGTCAATTGATAAGGAGGCATTCCGCCCGAAACTTGCGCCACAAAAGTTTGTTTCACATATTTAGTTTCACAGTTAAAATCGGTTTTTGTTTCCACTCCAATTACTATTGGTAGCTGTCTGTTGACAACATATTGAGCCGTTTTTGAACAGCCTCTACTGTCAGCGACTGTAACCAAATAATTTCCTGCTGGAATGTTGTTTAAACCTTCTGTTGTTGCTCCATTTGACCAAGTGTAAGCAAATGGTGGTGTTCCTCCGGCAACCATCAAATTGATTGCACCACTATTCGCATCATCACAGTCGAATGCATGGGTAACATTTGCCGAAAGTATTAGTATTTGAGGCTCTTGTATTATAAATGTTCTTATAATCGTACAGGGCTTACTATCAACAATAGTAACCGCATAAGAACCTGGACCCAGATTATTTCTAGTCAAACCGGCCGTACTTCCATCGCTCCATACGAGTGTTAGTTGAGCAATTCCTCCTACTAAATTTAGATTGATACTACCATCATTCATTCCAAAACAAGAAATTTGTTTCACTACTGGATTAATAGTAAAAATTGGCGCTTCGGGTATGTTTACATTTAGTGTATTAACACAATTATTAGCATCGGTAACAGTAACCAAATAATCTCCAGCCGAAAGGTTGTCTTGAAATAATCCGCTTGCTAAAGTACTCCATACAATTTTATAAGGTGCAATTCCACCAGTTATAGAAAGGGTTATCGAGGCATCATTTCCTCCATAACAAATAATTGGGGTTGTTGTTGCCTTTATTACGATTTCTGAAGATTGTGTTACAAGAACCGATAGCTTTTTGGTACAACCCGAATTATCTGTTACGGTTAAATTATATGCCCCTGCGAAAATAGCACTTAGCTTTTTATTGGAACTTGTAAATCCGTTTGGTCCTGTCCAAGCATAATTATAATCAAAAACGCCAGGAGAAATTTGGATTGGTGTTCCTCCTACTACATTAATATCGATAGCTCCGGTTGCAGTTCCAAAACATAAAATATTGGTCTGACTAATTAAATTTAAAACTAAAATGGGCGGTTCAGTAATTGTGAAAGTAGCTGTTACAGGCCCACAATTATTACTATCCGAAACAGAAACAGCATATACTCCCGGGCTTAGATTCGATAAGTCTTCGGTATTTACAAATGGTAAATTATCTTTAGTCCAAGTATAATTATAATTTAAAGTGCCACCAGTTATAGTAATTGCAATCGCTCCGTTGGCATCATTAAAACAGGTAATATCCTTTTCTAAATCGGTAATAATAACAAGGGCATCAGGTTCCGTTATTTTATAACTTTTTGAAAATGGACAACCTCCATTATCTAAAACCGAAAGTGTATAATCTCCCGCTGACAGATTAGAAATACTTGGTACACTCGAAGTAAATCCGTTTGGTCCCACCCATGAAACTACGTATGGTGCGCCAGTGGTAAAAGGAATTCCTCCTGTTAAATTAGTTTGTATTGAACCATTATTAACGCCAAAACAAGTACTATTTGTGATGATACTATTGGGACTTATTGATGGATTGACAGTTACAACAATTGTAAAATTAGTTCCAACGCAAGTTCCTGAAATTGGAATAACAGTATAAGTCACAGTTGCCGGATTAGTTGTTGTATTAATCAACGTTTGGCTAATATTATTTTGAGGAATCGTTCCCGCAAGAGCACCATTAACAGCATTCGAAGGATTAATTACAGGCGTTGCCCAAGTATACGTGGTTCCAACTGGCACAATATCACCGCTTAAATTGTCAGGTGCAACCGTAAAAGGGGTACCGCTGCATAATACTGCACTTTTATTTGCAATTACAGGATTTTGATTGATTTTGACCGCTGCAATTGCGGATGTTAAAACAGAACATCCTCCAGTAGACAACGTAATAATGCAATAATAATACGTTGTTCCAACTGTTATAGCGGGCGGATTGAAACTATCAGTTGTTGCTCCTGAAATTGAAGTACTTCCTATTGTAGAATTAGTTGGATTAGAATACCATTGGTATTGTGGCGTACCAACTCCATTACTGTAAGCTACTTTTAAAAGTGTTGGTGTTCCTCCTAAACATAACGCACTTGAGGAGGGTTGCAAAGTAATTGTGGGTGCAAGATTTATAATTACAGCAGCTACATTACTTTTGACATTACAGCCCAAGCCACTTTGTGAAATTTCACAGTAATAATAAATTGTTCCTATTGCTGTTGTAGGTGGCGTAAAAGTAGCATTTGTTGCTCCAATTAATAAAGTTCCTCCGCTATTTGAATTTGTCCCATTGGAAAACCATTGGTAAGATAATGCTCCAACACTAACATCTCCAGAGGCAGTCACAGATAAATCTGTTGGAGCAACATTTTGACATAAAGTTTGGGTTGGCAATGGTTGTGAAGTAACAATTGGGTCGGCAACAACTTTAACTTCTGCAGGATTACTTGCTATTGGACCGCATCCGCTTCCTGATAATGTTATGACTGCATAGAAATAATTTACTCCTGTTAATCGGAAAGCTGGTGGCGTGTAACTTGAATTAGTAGCTCCAGAAATTAGAGCTCCACCACTATTTGTATTGGTTGTGTTTGAAAACCATTGGTAACTCGGAATTCCTGTTCCACCGGAATAACTTACTGTTAATGGTGAGCCTATAGTGCTTCCAACACAAAGATTTTGCGATGCTGTTGGCTGTAACGTAATTGTTGCACCTGCAGTAATTGTAATATTTGCAATAGCAGAAGTTATACTGGAGCAGCCTCCAGAACCACCCAATGTAATAATACAATAATAATAAATTGTTCCAATTGTTGTACTTAATGGCACATAAGTAGCATTTGTTTCTCCAGATAATGGCGTTCCAGTAGTTGTATTACTGGTATTTGAATACCATTGATAAGTTGGTGTTCCCGATGAAGTATTTAAAATAACAGATAATACATTAAGTATTCCATTTTGGCAAATTGTATTTGAAGCGGGCTGGGTTGTGATATTTGGTGCTGGGTTTACTGTAACAACATAATTTACTACTGCTCCTGAACATCCATTTAATATGGGAGTAATGGCATAAGTAACAGTACCTACTGCAGTATTTGTTGTTGAAATAGTTTGCACAGGAATTGTATTCGTTGTCCCAGAAGCCATAAAACCGGTGATTCCTGAAGTTGCAGTTGCCGTCCAAGAAAAAGTAGTTCCAACAGCATCAGCCGTTAGGTTTACTAAAGTCGTTTGTGAACCGGAACAAATGGTTTCGGTTAAGGCAGTATTCGTTAAAGTTGGTGTAGCACTTACAGAAAATGTTTTGGTGGCAGTTGCAGAAACACCACATTCATTGGTTACTGTTAATGAAACCGTATAATTTCCTGCTGTAGCATAAGTAATGGTTCCCGGTATTGCCGTGGTTGCAGTTGCTGGAGTACCGCCAGGAAAACTCCAAGCATAGGTTAATACACTGGTAGCAGGTGCGCATCCTTGTACTGCAGCTGTTGGTGAAATAGTTGCTGTCCCACAAGCATTTGGAATAGTATTTATAATGGCTGTTGGAGGCTTTTTTACAGTTATTGTTTGAATAGGAGAAACTACAGAGCCGCAAGAATTTGTGATAGTTACACTGATACTATACGTTCCCGGAGTTACAAAATTGAAAGAAGGACTTGCAGACGTTGCGGTTGTTCCACCGGTGTATGCATAAGATGAAGTTATACCACAATTTTCTGCAGCATAAGTAACATTCCATTGATAAGTTGGCGGGGCACAGGAACCAACAAGATTAGTGGTATTGTTTGTAGTCACAGGAAGAGGAGTACAACCCGAAGCAGTATTAAGCGTAAATTGCGGAACTAGAGGAAGTTCAATGCAGATTTGTTGGGTTTTTGTTGCAGTTCCACATCCGTTTTGGGCATTTAGAGTAACTGTATATGTTCCTGCGTTAGAATAGATATGATTAATGTTTTGGGGAGCTGATAGCGGAGTTGTGACAATAGGCGAGCCATCTCCGAAATCCCAGGTGTAAATCGAACCTTGAACACAATTTTGACCATAGCCTGAAACTGTTGTGTTGGTAAATAGAATACTGTTATTTACGCATTCATTGGCAGGCACCGTGAAATTTGTCGTTGGTTTTGTTAATATGGATATGTTTCCTAATGATAATGGTGTCATTCCACAGGCATTGGTTATTTCTAATTTTACTTCAAAACTGGGTGCTGGACAACTACTTGTGGTGTAAGTATGTGGAATAGGATAGTTGGCAGAATTTAAGGGACTCGATGAATTATAATAAGTAGAGCTGTTTAATTGATTTTGGGTTAAAATGACTATTGGAGAACCATCATTATAATTTATTTTATAGGTTGTGTCAAGTGAATTAGCTCCCCAATTCGAGATGGAAAATTGTAGATTGGCTGTTGGAGCACATAAATTTTGAGTCGATCCGGGACTATTTAAACCTCCAAGTGGATTGGAAACATTTTTGACAATATAGGTTTTAGAATTAACGCAACCATTGGTTCCATTGGCAGTAATGGTCATGGAATATGCTCCAATAGTAGAATAAGTATGGGAAATAGGAAATGAAATATTAGCTTGTGTGCTTCCATCCCCCCAATCTATGGAAAAGGAAGAAATACAAGTGGAAGTTGAAGAGTTTCCAACCTTAATCGAGTACACGGAATTGGAGGATGCATTGGCACAGTTATTAAATGGATTGAGTGGGTCAAATGGATTATTCACATCTTCAAAATTAATATCTGGTTTTTGTTTTACGTTTATAATTTTTGTTTTGGTAACGGCACAGCCACCACCAGTTACGGTTAAAGTAACATTGAATGTTGCAGTACCACATCCTAATGAAGTAAAAAAATGATTAGGATTTTGTTGCGTTGAGGTTGTGCCATCTCCAAAATCCCACGCATAAGTATAAGTTGCTGTACCTGTTGTGGAAGAAGAAAATTGAAGTACTGTTCCCGAACAAGAATTGTCATTGGTAAATGTGAAATCCACAACAGGAGGAGAACTTACAGTAACCGTTGCAGTACCAGGACTAGATTGTTCAGAAGTAGAATTTGCAGCGTCGTGAACACTAATTAAATTATAATTGAACGTACCAACTGTACCAGTTGGAGCAGAAATGGAAACACTATTTCCAGAAGTTGTTGTAATGACTTGATTTCCAATAACACCAGTTACAGTATAAGTAAAAGTATAAGGAGCAGTTCCTCCCGAACCTGTAAACGTTATTTGAGGCGATGTTGCATTTTGACACACAGTTGTTGAACCAGAAATAGTTGCAGTTAGCAATACTAAATTATTAACCTCTCTCTCTATGATTATTTTATCTACACCAAAATGTGGGTAATTACTTTTGGCATTTAAATTATTAACTGAAATTATTAAGATAAAAAGAAAAATAATCTTGTAAAGGTTTTTCATAATTGCGTCTTAAATTAACCAACGATCACTATCATTGCAAAGTGTAAAAAGGTAATTTTCACAAATATAGCATAATGCTTTTCCATTGTATTACGGTTTTACGTAAAGCTGTGTTATTTTTGCGGTTAATAAAAAAAACATAACACATTGTTTAAATTGAGTGACAGATAAAAACAGAATTCCATAAAAAAAGCCGCCTCGCAAAAACGAAACGGCTTCAATTATAACTATTTAATACTTACAAAATATAGTCCGTATTAATGAAATTTGATTCTTTGCTGTTTAATAACTCTTGCAAAATAGCATTGTTATAGTCATTGTCTTTAGAAGCAACAAAGGTTCTGATAGAGAACGAACGCAACGCATCGTGAATACTCAAAGTACCCACTGCTGAATCTTTTCTTCCGGTAAATGGGAAAACATCCGGTCCTCTTTGGCAAGAACTATTCAAATTTACTCTACAAACAAGATTTACCAAAGTATCGATAAGCGGTGCAATGGTTTTGATGTCTTTTCCAAACAAACTTACTTGTTGTCCGTAATTAGACTCGGCCATATCATTCAATGGTTCTTGAATGTCTTTGAAAGAAATAATAGGCACAACTGGACCAAACTGCTCTTCATGATACACTCGCATTTCCTTATTTATAGGAAACAAAACTGCTGGAAATATAAAATTATCGGTTTGCTCTCCTCCTTTTGCATTAATAACTTTTGCTCCTTTAGCTGTAGCATCATCTATTAATTCCTGGATATAAGCCGGTTTTTCTTTTTCTGGTAAAGGAGTAAGAAATACTGATTTGTCCCATGGATTTCCAAATGTCAATGCATCTACTTTGGCTGCAAATCGTTTATTGAATTCGTCAGCAATAGATTCATGCACATATAATACTTTCAAAGCGGTGCAACGTTGTCCGTTGAAAGATAAAGATCCCGCTATACATTCTTGGATAGTCAAATCTAAATCGGCATCCGGAAGGATTATCGCAGGATTTTTTGCTTCTAAACCTAATACCAAACGCAATCTGTTTTTATTTGGATGTTGGTCTTGCAAAGCAATCGCTGATTTACTGTTTCCTATCAAAGCCAAAATATCAACTTTTCCAGATTTCATGATAGGTGAAGCCACTTCACGCCCTCTACCATACACAATATTAATAGCTCCTTTTGGGAAACTACTTTTGAAAGCTTCTAACAATGGAGATAGTAATAAAACACCATGTTTAGCCGGTTTAAAAATTACAGGATTCCCCATAATTAATGCCGGAATAAGCAGCGAAAAAGTTTCATTCAATGGATAATTGTATGGTCCTAGACACAATACAACACCTAGCGGTCCTCTACGAACCATGGCATTTATTCCTTGAACTTTAGAAAAATGAGCACTGCGACTGTTTAATTCTTTTAAGCTGTCAATAGTATCATAAATGTACTCTACGGTTCTGTCAAATTCTTTTTCAGAATCACCCAATGATTTTCCAATTTCCCACATCAAAAGTTTAACAACTTCTGTTCGAGTCGTTTTCATTTGAGCAACAAAATTTTCCATGCATTTAATACGATCCACAACTTTCATTGTAGGCCATAAACCTTGTCCATTATTGTAAGCCGCAGATGCCGCTTCAACAGCTTCTAAAGCCTCCACTTCTCCCATACATGGAATCGAACCCAATATAGTAGGTTCGTATTTTTCAGTAGATGAAATCGTAGAAAAAACGGGAGTTGTTTGACCAGTCCATTTTTTTAGCTCACCATTAATTAAATAAGTATCTTGATTCAGTAACGTATTAATTTGAAATTCTTCTGGTATAAAACTCATTATAGGTTGGTTATATTTAAAATTTAATAAAAGAGGCCGTCGTGTTTATAGTTTTATGGTTAAACGATATCGCCATTCCATTCTATAATCCCTCCCAGTAAGTTGTAGGTATTTTCAAAACCCAGCTCGTTCATGATTTCGCAAGCTTTAGCGCTTCTCATTCCGGAACGGCAATACACATAATAGTTTTTGCTTTTGTCCAAAGCCTCTATTTCATCTATAAAACCCTGTCCCTTGTGAATATCAATAAGTATGGCATTAGCTATAATTCCATCATTCGTTTCGTCTTCGGTTCTCACGTCTAATATTACTGCATTTTCATCAGCTTCGAATTGAGCAACCCAATCTTCTTGTGTTAAATTCATAGTATCTTTTTTTGTAAAAATACAAAGATTTTACCGAACAATAAACCCTCCATTTGTTAATTCGATAATATTCATAAGAAAACGTTTTCGCAAAACATTAACTATCAAGAAACTATAAATTAGCCCTTTATTTTTGCGAAAAATAGTCTATTAAATCCATCGGAAATGTATAAGGTAAAACATTTAATAATTCCTGCCTCAATCTGTTTTTTGAATACTATAATTGCAATAATCTTTTCCCTTTTTAGACTACTTTTACAGTATAGCTCATATAAAAAAATTAAAATAACAGCAAAATGCTTGATCCTATAAAGAAACTATTTCCTTCATTTTCTACTGAATTAGTCAAAGATGTTGATGCCAATGCTACTGTTCAATCCTTCAAAGCGGGCGATGTCATCATGCGAACTGGACAATACATAAAAAACACCGTTTTAGTTATCAGTGGCAAGATTAAGATTTACCGAGAAGATGAAAATGGCAGTGAATTTTTCATGTATTATTTACAACCCGGTCAAGCGTGCGCTATTTCTATGATTTGTGCCACCAAAAATGCAAAAAGCCAAATCATGGCCAAAGTTGTTGAAGATGTTGAATTGATACTGATTCCTTTACCCCTTATGGACAAATGGATGATGCAACACCGCAGTTGGTACGAATTTGTAATTGATACCTATCGCAGCCGATTTGAGGAAGTGCTGGAAGTTGTTGACAGTATCGCTTTTAGAGCAATGGATGAGCGCTTGGAATTTTATCTAAAACGCCATGCCGATGCTTGTGGCTGTAAGGATTTGAAACTATCCCATCAAGAAATCGCATCCGAATTGAATACATCAAGAGAAGTTATTTCCCGTTTACTAAAAAAAATGGAACAACGAGGATTGGTCAATTTGCAGCGCAATAACATTGAACTTTTGAAATAAATCTTCTCAATGTGATAAATGTTACTGTTTGTCTAAAATTTACAGACAACCTTTGCAACAAAAAATTTTAAAATGGAGTATTTAGGTTATTTCGCATCAATTATCATAGGACTTTCATTGGGTTTAATAGGCGGCGGTGGATCAATTCTAACCATTCCCATTTTGGTCTACTTATTCAAGATAGATCCTGAATTAGCTACCAGTTATTCGTTATTTATAGTGGGAATTACCGCTTTATTTGGATGTATTAGCCATTATAAAATGGGGAATCTTAAAATTAAATCCGCACTATACTTCGCCATTCCGTCGGTTTTTTCAATACTGATAATCCGGGAAGTTATTTTTCCAAAAATAGCAGCTACATTATTCTCCATTGCTTCCTACCAAGTATCAAAAAGTTTTCTGATTATGATTGTTTTTTCAGTATTGATGATGGCCGCCGCTATATCCATGATACGCAAAACAAAACCGGTAACTAACGTTCCAAAAACAAACTACACACAACTGGGAATCATTGGATTTATAGTTGGAATTGTAACTGGTTTTCTAGGCGCTGGCGGCGGATTTTTAATCATACCAGCCTTATTGTTTTTTGCTAATTTGCCAATGAAACAAGCCGTTGGCACCTCCCTACTCATTATTTTTATCAATTCTTCCATTGGTTTTGGTGGCGATTTATATATTGGCACACCTATAAATTATCCTTTTTTACTAGGGATTACCGGCGTAGCGTTTTTAGGAATGATCATAGGAACCAAACTTTCGAAAAAAATTGATGGCGCTAAACTAAAACCAATCTTTGGTTGGTTTGTATTAGTCATGGGAATTTACATCATTACTAAAGAAATTTTCTTTCATTAAAAACAAAAAAGTATCCCAAATTGAAATACTTTTTATTTTTTAATTGAATATAAAACTAATGCTCCCCATACCCGATGTCGTCCATTTTACCGCTAAAAACTTTATACTGAATTATGAAGTACACAATAACTAATGCTAAAGCGATAACAAACCAATACACGCCTACTGACAATCCATATTCACCAGCAGCAGTATTATAAATGGTTAATGAAGGATTTACTGTATTAGTTGAAGGCAAGACATTCGGAAAAATGGAAGCCGTTGTTGCGGCAAATCCTCCCACGAGAAACATACTGGAGAACACGAATCCATGTCCGTCTTTTTTAAATGTTTTTACTTTAAACAATCCAAAAATACCTATAAATGCAATCAATGGAAATATCCAAAGAAATGGGTTTTCAACAAAATTGTGAAAAGGTTTTGGTTCGATTCTGTGCCAAATTAATAATGAAATAATTACTAATCCTAATAACACAAAATTGAGTTTATATACTACCTCTTTTAATTTGGCATTCAAAGAAGAATTCGTTTTATAAATAATCCAATTGGCTCCATGAATCGTCAGCGTAACCGCACTAACCACACCTAAAAATAAGGTAAACCAATCTATAATTCCCAGTTGATCTGCTTTTGGACTAAAAGTTGGATTCCACAAAGGCAAAAAGAAAAAATGAGCTTCCTGAGTTGAAACACCATTTTCTACCATTCCCAGATTTACACCGCGAACAATATTCCCCAAAGCCACGCCAAAAAATATGGCTAATAATAAACTCGCAATCCCAAAGGCTTTATCCCAAATGACTTCCCACATGGGATGATGAATTTGACCACGCAATTCCAAACCTACAGCTCTGAAGATAAGCAACCATAAAATCATCATCAAAGGCAAATAAAACCCACTGAATGAAGAAGCATACAACGTAGGAAAAGCAAAAAACAAAACTCCACCCGCGGCAATTAACCATACTTCATTGGCATCCCAAAAAGGACCAATTGCGCTGGTTATTGCTTTTTTATCTTTCTCTGTTTTCGCAAAAAACAAATGAATAATTCCCGCTCCAAAATCATAACCATCCAGTACAATGTAAACGGCCAAAATTCCCATTAAAACTACATACCAAAAGAATTCCATAATTTATTTATTTTCTGTTTGAGGTCCTTTATTTATAATTTTACCAACCAAGAGTAAAAACAACATGCCTAATAAGAGATACAACCCTATAAATCCAAGCAAGGTAAACAACGTATTTCCCGAGGAAACTGTCGGAGAAGCCCCTTCAGCAGTGCGCAACAAATTATATACTAACCATGGCTGTCTTCCTAATTCGGCAGTGTACCATCCTGTTGTATTCGCGATGTATGGAAATGGGAGCATAAAAAGCAATGACCACAAAATCCATTTGGTTTCGAATAATTTTTTTCGAATGAGCTGAAAAACCGCAAAACCCATCAATCCGATGAAAACGGTTCCGAGCCCAACCATAATATGATACGCGTAATACAATCCTGAAATATTAGTAGGATGATTTTCTTCTTTAAATTGATCTAACCCTTTAATTTCGCTATGCCAGTTTCCGTAAGTCAAAAAACTCAGAATATTAGGTACAGCAATTTTATTGTCCAGTTTTTTATCTTTTACGTCAGGTTGACCAATCAAAACAATTTCGGACCCCTTTTTTTCACTGTGAAAAATTCCTTCCATAGCGGCAAAAGTAACGGGTTGGTATTTTACAACATTTTTGGCTAATAAATCTCCGGTGGGAACTGCAACGATAAGACTTGAAGCCAATCCAAAAATCACTCCCGTTTTCAAAAATAATTTCCCGAAAGCCACATTCTTTTTACTCAAAATATAAAAAGCACCAATCCCTGCAACAACAAAAGAACTGGTTACCATTGAAGCGGCCTGATTGTGAAAATAGGAAGGCCATAACCAAGGGTTTGTAAACAGTGCAGCAAAGTTATTCAGGACAAATTTACCATTGGCTAAAATTTCATACCCTACTGGATATTGCATCCAGGAATGCGTGGCAATGATTAAAAATCCGCTGGCCCAGGAACCTATAAAAATCAGTAATCCGGTCACAAAGTGCCATTTATGCCCTAGTAATTTTTCTCCAAATAAAAACAAACCTAAAAAAGACGATTCCAAAAAGAAAGAAAACATCCCTTCCATAGCCAAAGTTTGTCCAATGATTCCTCCCGTTAATTCAGAAAACTTGGCCCAATTCGTCCCAAATTGAAACTCCATCGGAATTCCTGTTACCACGCCCATAGCAAAATTGAGTGCAAAGATTTTCATCCAAAAATGGGTTGCCTGATTGTACTGTTCGTTTTGGGTCCGTAAAAACTTCCATTTGAAATAAATAATAATTAAGGAAAGTCCCATTGTCAATTGCGGAAACAAGTAGTGAAAGGTAATCGTAAATGCAAATTGCATTCGGTCGTAAAAAAGCATTTCTTCCATTCAAATATATTTTATCAGAGGTTTTGCAAATTTACCCATTATAAGTAACATTTCTTTTACAGAAACCAACTTTATTCTCTTGTTTTTGTTAGATTTTAAATAGTAAAGACACCAAATTTCTATTAACGACTTTTTCCTAAAATTAAAAAAACTTGTGTAACTTTAGTCACCAATTTTTCTTAAAAACAGAAGTACCTTTGTACTGTAAAATAAAAAATTGTAATCATGCAAATTGAACAAATATATACGGGTTGTTTAGCACAAGGCGCTTACTACATTACTTCAAATGGTGAAGCGGCTATAATTGATCCACTTCGTGAAATTCAACCTTACTTAGACCGACTGGAACGCGATCAGGTAAAACTGAAATACATTTTTGAAACCCATTTTCATGCTGATTTTGTCTCCGGACATGTTGATTTAAGCAGAGAAACAGGTGCCCCAATTGTTTATGGTCCAAATGCAAAATGTGAATTTGAATGTGTTTCTGCTACAGACGGTCAGGAATTCACCATTGGAAAAATCAAAATAAAAGCATTACATACGCCCGGACATACCATGGAAAGCACAACCTTTTTATTGATTGATGAAAACGGTAAAGATTATGCTATTTTCTCTGGAGACACCTTATTTATTGGTGATGTAGGAAGACCGGATTTAGCCCAAAAAGCAGCGCACATGACTCAGGAACAATTAGCTGCTATTTTATTTCATTCATTAAGAGACAAAGTGATGACTTTGGCTGACGATGTTATTGTATATCCGGCCCACGGTGCAGGAAGTGCTTGCGGTAAAAATATGAGTAAAGAAACGGTATCAACTATTGGCAACCAAAAAACAACTAATTATGCTTTAAGAGCGGATATGACTGAAGCCGAATTTGTACAAGAAGTAACCGAAGGTTTATTGCCACCTCCAGCTTATTTTGGGATGAATGTAGCCATGAATAAAAAAGGATATGAAAGTTTCGAGAATGTATTACACTTGGGAATGCGCGCTTTATCGGTAATTGAATTTGAAGCCGCTGCCGAAGAAACCGGGGCGTTAATTTTAGATACCCGAAAAAACACTGATTTTGCCAAAGGATTCATTCCTCAATCTATAAATATTGGAATTGATGGGGATTTTGCTCCCTGGGTTGGTGCTTTAGTTGCCGATGTGAAACAACCAATTCTAATTGTTTCCGAAGAAGGACAAGAAGAAGAAACCGTTACTCGCTTGAGTCGCGTGGGTTTTGATAACTTAATCGGTCATTTGGATGGTGGTTATAAGGCTTGGGCAAAAGCGGGAAAAGAAATTGACACCGTAAATAGAATTACAGCCGAACAATTTTCCAAAGAAGTAAAAATTGGCGAAAGCAAAATAATAGATATCCGTAAAGAAAGTGAATATTGTGCCGAACATGTTGAGGAAGCCTTTAGCAAGCCATTAGCATCTATCAATGATTGGATTAAAGATATTAATCCAAAAGAACATTTTTATTTGCATTGTGCCGGCGGTTATCGCAGCATGATTGCCGCTTCTATATTAGAAGCACGCGGGTTTAGAAATTTCACTGAAATTGAAGGCGGCTTCAATGCTATTGCAAAAACAAATTTGCCAAAAACAGATTTCGTTTGCCAAAGCAAAGTTTTGAAATAAAAGCAATGCTATAAAAAAACAAATTATGGAAGATATAAAATGTTGTGTAACTTCATGCGAAAAACCGCTTGACGCAGCGTATTGGGAAGCCCAGTACGAAACCAAAGCCACCGGTTGGGATTTAGGTAAAATATCCCCTCCTTTACAAACCTATATAGATACAATAGAAAATAAAAACATCGCTATTTTGATTCCCGGCTGCGGTAATAGCTATGAAGCCGAATACCTTTTGGAACAGGGTTTTACTAATATTAGCGTTATAGATATTGCGCCAACATTGGTCAATGTTTTAAAAGAGAAGTTTAAAAATAATCCTAATATCCAAATCATATTAGGTGATTTTTTTGAACATCAGGGGAAATACGATTTGATCATTGAACAGACTTTTTTCTGTGCTTTGCCTCCTACTATGCGTCAAAAATATGTTGGGAAAATGCATCAACTTTTGGCTGATGAAGGAAAATTGGCAGGATTATTATTTAATAGAACATTTGAAATAAGCCCTCCTTTTGGTGGAAGCAAAGAAGAATACGAAACACTTTTTGCAGCCGCTTTTGACTTTTTGAAAATGGATGTATGTCTCAATTCAATTGCTCCAAGAGCGAATTCGGAATTATTTTTCGAATTAAAAAAGAACAATAAAGTCAGCGTTAATCTATATGAATTTGAAGGGATTACTTGCATTGGTTGCATGAAATCTGTAACAAAAAAGTTTGCCGCAATAGACGGAATAGTGAATGTAAGTATGAGCAGTGATTTTGCAGAAGTACTAATTGTAAGTAAAAATGAAATTCCAGTCACAGCATTACAAAATGCAATTTCTTATGATGAAAAGTACCAAGTTAAAAAAATAAGCTAGTATTACAAATTAGCTTTTTTCAAAAAAATGAAAGAATTATTATTTACAAATTGGCATATTATGCGCTTAGTTCGTCTGGCGTTTGCCTTATTTTTATTTGCTCAAGCCTATATATTGCAAGAATGGATGTTTATCGCCTTTGGGTTATTTTTCTTCATTCAAGTGCTATTTAATTTAGGTTGCAGTTCTAATGGTTGTACTATTTCAAACAATAAATACAGTAAAAATGAGTAATTTCAACAGTATTATCCAATCAGAAAAGCCAGTTTTAATAGACTTTTTTGCAACATGGTGCGGACCATGCAAAATGCTTAGTCCCATTTTGAGAGAAGTAAAAGACAGTTTGGGAGACCGTGTTTCGATCATCAAAATTGATGTAGACAAAAACCAACAAATAGCGTCTCAATATCAAGTACGAGGTGTTCCTACAATGATTTTATTTCAAAACGGAAAACAATTATGGAGACAATCCGGTGTATTAACTAAAGAAGAAATAATTAAAACTATTATAGAAAAAAGTAATGCATGACTAGAAAAGCAATTCTAATTACAGGAATTGGGATAGTTATAGGAGCCATCGCCGGTTATCTGTATTATTACCATATAGGTTGTGCTTCCGGAACATGCGCTATAACTTCAAAGCCATTAAATAGTACTTTATACGGTGGGTTAATGGGTGGATTACTATTGAATATGTTTGTAAAGAATAAATAAATTCGATTCCTTTATATAACTTTAGCATATGAAGAAATTCCCTCAATATTACAGGCTTTCAAAATCCGAATCTTTATTTGTAAGGGAACCATTATCCCGATTTAAAAACTTAGTTTTCTTATTTAAAGTCCTTTATAACTTCATTAATGCATTTCGAAAAATGCATTTTATAGGACCTTGTGTAACTGTGTTTGGTTCTGCCCGTTTTGGTCCGGAAACAAACCATTATAAAGATGCAGTGAAAATTGGTGCTAAACTTGCCAAACTAGGATTTACCGTAATGACTGGCGGAGGTCCCGGAATAATGGAAGCGGCAAATAAAGGCGCTTATGAAGCCGGTGGCTACTCTGTAGGTTGTAATATTGTTCTTTCTGTAGAGCAAAAACCCAATCCTTATCTCCACAAATGGATTTACATCCCCTACTTTTTTGTTAGGAAAGTAATCCTAATAAAATACTCTTATGCGTTTGTTGTAATGCCTGGAGGAATTGGTACTTTGGATGAATTATTTGAAGCGCTAACGTTAATTCAGAATAAAATAATCAATAATTTCCCGATAGTAATTTATGATAAAAAATACCATGAAGAGCTGATTCATCATATCCAAATAATGTCCGAAAACGAAAGTATTAGCCCTGAAGATATGAAACTTTTATTTGTAACTGATTCTGTTGAAGAATTAATAGCGCACATAAAAAAACATGCAATCAAACAATTTGGTTTAAAGAAACAACCTTATAAATCCAAATGGTGGTTTGGAGAAAGAAGAAAATGATAAAAACTCTTAATTTAAATTTACACTAAAAGTCTACTCTATTTCATTCACTAGTCAATAATTATTTATCCAACCATTTGTGCAGAATTAATTCTAAATTTGATTTAACTATTGGTTTAGAAATATAATCATTCATTCCTGATTCTAAACATTTTTCTTTTTCTCCTAATAACATTCCAGCTGTTAAGGCAATTATCGGAATATTTTTTGCTTTTTTTAATTTTCTGATTTCAGCAGTTGTTTCATATCCATTTTTTATTGGCATTTGTATGTCCATTAAAATAAGATCCAGTTCCTCTTTTTTAAATAATTTTATTCCTTCAATTCCATTAGAAGCTTCAAATATTATACAATTAGGAACTATTTTTTTTAGAAGGGTTTTTATCAAAAGTAAATTAATATTATTATCCTCAACAATCAATATTTTAGTAGTCTTTAAAATTTCACTGGAAGAAATTTCATTTTCTGCTTTTAAATTATTTTCAATATCGCTTAATTCTATTTCGTGTTTTGACTTTTCAAGCTCAATGGTAAAGAAAAAATCACTTCCATGACCATAATTACTAATTAATTCTAATTTACTGTTCATTAGACCTAAAAGTTGATTTGAGATTGTTAATCCAAGACCAGTTCCCCCAAATTGACGTGTTATTGAATTATCCTCCTGCACAAAAGACTGGAATATTTTTTCTTGATTTTGATGTTTTATCCCAATTCCTGTATCTTTTACAGAAAAATTTATCGCTGCTTTATTTTTTATGGTATTGGATTTATTATAAATATTTAAGTGAATTTGGCCTGCTTTTGTGAATTTTAATGCATTGCCAATTAAATTTACTAATATCTGTTTCAATCGTACGGAATCAGCAAATACATAGTGAGGTACATTTTCATCAATATTTAAAGCTAAATCAATATTTTTCAAAGTTGCTTGATATTTAAAAAGATCTATAACTTGATGAGTCAGTTCAAAGAGATCAATTTCTTCTATATTTAATTCTAACTTTCCTGATTCAATTTTCGAAAAATCTAAAATATTGTTTACTATATCAGCTAATATTGTTGCCGACTCTTTTACCGTATTCATGTATTCTAACTGATTTTCGTCAAGGTTTGACTTCATTAACAAATCAGTAAAACCTATTATTCCGTTCAATGGTGTTCTAATTTCATGGCTCATATTCATGAGAAAATTTGACTTTGCTTTATTGGCTGCTTCAGCTTGATCTTTTGCTTTTGTCAACTCAATTTCCAATATTTTCATTTCCGTAATCTCAATAAAACTGGTAACCACTTCCGTTATTTCACCATGAAAATCAAAAACGGGAAATCCATTTAATAAAAGCCATATTGTTCTGGTATTATCAGGTCTTTTAATCCCCATGATAAAATTTTTGATTGCTTTTTTCTGGCTAATAATCTGGCTTACAGGATAATTTTCAATTGGTAAAGGATTATAATTTTCATCAATAAATCTCCATACCGGATTAATTGCCACTTTTCCCTTCATTTGATTGGTACTCAAACCTATCAATTCAGATGCCTTAGGATTAGATAAAATAATAGAAGTATCTGGAGCATGAACAATAATACCAACATCAATATTATTTAATAATCCACGATACCTCTCTTCACTGTCCTTAAGTGCTGATTCCGCTAATTTAAGTTGCGTAATATCGGCAACAGAAATAAGTGCAAGTTCCCTGTCTTCGGTCACTATACCAGTTAAATAAACATCCGTAATACAAGTACTTCCTAATAATAATTTAATTTCACAGCATTCTTTAACAGTACTATTAAATACATTCTCTAAAAAAAGATTAAAAACAGGTTTTGTATCATTAGAAACAAAAAATCCAAACTGGCTGCCTATTAATCGAGACCTATCTTTGCCTAACATTTGGGATCCCGTTAGGTTAAGTGTTGTTATTTTCCCTGTTTTTGTTAATGTAAAATAGCCCGATGGTGCAAAATCGTATAAATCTGTATATTTTTCAATAGCAACTTCTGCCTGTTCTTTAGCAAGTATCAATTCTTCATTCTGCATTTCAAGTTCAATCTGATGCACTTCAAATTCATGAATGAGTTTTAACGTATCAGCCTCAGAAAGATTTGAATCTAACTTTAAGTCTTTCTTTTTTTGCAATTCCTCCGCTTTTTCTCGAAGAATTACCATGGCTTCTGATGTATTTTCTGTTTTTCTCATAATTCCCAACATTGTTAAATATTGCCTTTTGTACTATATAGAATTAGAAAACTATTAATCGTAAACTTTTTTATTTCTCTCTTTTAGTTTAAACTTGGAATTTCGTGAATAAAACATTGAATTACCTTTTTACTTCCTACACGATAAACTGTACTGGTAAAATCAATTTTTATTTTTCTTGCATCCCCTATTTCAATTTCAATAGCATGATAATGAATAAATTCCTTTTTATTTAATTCTTTGAATTTTTCCATATTCGGAATAATATTTTTCAAAGATTCAATTTGCCAAATTTCTTTTCCAATACATTTTTCTTTTGATAAACCTAACAAATCAGTAGAATATGGGTTTATATCCGCTATCCTTCCGGTTTCAGAATCCAGAAATAAAATCCCTTCTTTTACAGATTCAAAAAGATGCCTAAACCTATTTTCTAAAGTGACTAATGCGTCTTGAACTATCACACGATCAGAAATATCACGAATAATACATTGTATCACTTTTATATTATTTACTAAGAATACATTACTTACAAACTCAACATTTATTTTTTTCCCCTTAGCCGTTTCAAGCGGTAAGTTTTCATACCGGACAAATTCCTTCTTCTGTAATTCTAAAAATTTATCTTTATTGGCCACTATATCTTTCAAAGAACCTATTTCCCAAATAGATTTTTCAATAAATTGATCATGTGTATAACCTAACATTTCAACTAAATAAGGATTAACATCCATAATCATCCCCGTTTCTGAATTAAGAATCAGAATTCCATCTTTTGCTGATTCAAAGAGACGACGGTACCGATTTTCTATTTTTAGTGATTCTTCGGCTTGTTTTGCTATTGTAATATCTGTGAAAGTAATCACAAGCCCGTCAATTCGGTCATCCAAAGTACGATAAGGCATTATCCTTACGTAATAATAACGGCCATCATTAGTTGCAACTTCTTTTTGAATAGAAGATAATGTCCTAATTACTCCTAATGCGTTACTTCCCATATCCGGGTAATTCAAATCACAAACTAAATCTGTGAAAGGTCTTCCCGTGTCCGTTGCTCTTAATTTAAATATTTTAGTTACCGGATCCGTAAATCTGCGTATATTTAATTCCTTATCCAAAAAAAGAGTAGCTATTTCAGTGCTATTGAGCAGGTTTTTCATGTCATTGTTTGCCTGTTCAAAATCAACTAATTTACTTTGAAGTTCTGCATTAACTGTTTGCAATTCTTCATTTAAACTTTGTAACTCTTCTTTGGATGTTGTTAGTTCTTCATTAGTTGATTGTAGTTCCTCATTTGTCGATTGTAATTCTTCATTAGTCGATTTCAGTTCTTCTTGTGAGGTTTGCATCTCTTCGCGAGTACTGTTCAAATCTTCTTTACAACGTATAAGCTCAGCTTCTAATTCTTTTTGTTTACCGGAAACACTTTGTTTTTTTTCTTTTAAAGCATTTACATCTGACTCCAAAATTTCAGGCACATCACTGAATACCAACATAATCATCCCTTTTAAAGCATCCGGACTTTCAATTTGTTGGAGCGTTAAATTTACAAAATATTTACTCCCGTTTTCAACTATTTTTACATTTTCGATTTTTACAGGATCAAAGCTTTGCAATGCTTTACGAAAAGCAGCAGGTAGCTCATTTCTCAATCCTTCACGAGCCATTGCATGTATATTCCAATTTGCTTTACCAGCTACAGGCTCTAAATATTTTCCCGTTCTACCCGTAATATAAATAATATCTCCTTTATCATTAACTAATATGCTTGCAGGTGAAAAACGCTGAAGCAAAATTTGATCTGCAAGGATTTGTATGTTTTCAACAACCTTAGTTTCTTTCATTATATCAGTAGTTAATCTTTTAATTTGGGAAAAAGAACTTGGAAAATTAGTAAATTCAGGAATTACCGATTTCGAAGTTCGCTTAAAAATTTTTAATTTAGAATCAATTATATCAAATCCTTTAATACTGCTTCCTATAGTCTCTGCTGTTCCCAGTACCATAATCCCTCCTGGATTCAGACTATAATTAAACAACATTATTAATTTATTTTGCAATTGTGGCTCCATATATATCAACATATTTCGGCAAGTCAATAGGTCTAATTTAGTAAAAGGAGGATCTTTTATTACATCATGAGGGGCAAATACAATCATTTCTCGAATGGAAGTATTCACACGATAACCTGATTTTTCAATATAAAAAAAATTATTAATTCGCTCTGGAGACACCTCTTTTTCTATATCAGATAAAAAGAACCCTTTTCTAGCTTTTTCTATAGCAACTATATCTAAGTCAGTGGCAAAAATCTGGAGTTTAATATTTTTATGCCTTCCTATTTTTTCTATAACTTCTTCAAAAATTATTGCCAAAGAATAGGCTTCCTCTCCTGTTGAGCAAGCTGGAACCCAAGCTCGAATAGTATAACCATTCGGTATTTCTTTCAACAAATTAGGAATAATTTCCTCTTTGAGTTTTTCCCAAACAGCCGTATCTCTAAAAAAACTGGTTACACCAATTAATAATTCTTTAAAAAGTAATTCAACCTCTTTTGGATTTTCTTGCAAAAAACGGACATACGTTTGAATAGTATCGATCTGATGAATTGCTTTTCTTCTTTCTATACGACGCATCAATGTATTTTTTTTATACATCGAAAAATCATGTCCGGATTGTTCACGTAGCAAAATGATAATTTTATCGATGCTACTTTTGCTTTTAACATATACCTCAGAATCTGTATTTATCTTTGGAAAATATTTTAATAACGCAATCAGTTTAGCAGGTAATTCTTCCGCAGGAGCAACAATATCAGGAATTACAGCTTCAATTGCGTTTCGTGGCATACTATCAAATTTTGCCGAAGCAGGTTCTTGAACAAGTACAAATCCATTATTTTCTTTAATCACTTTTAATCCATCGCTGCCATCAGATCCCATTCCAGAAAAAATGATTCCAATACTTTTTTCCTTTCGGTCCAGAGCCAAAGAGCGGAAAAAAACATCAATCGGTAATCGTAAACCTCTAGATTCAAGTGGTTCAAACAAATGCAGTTTCCCTTTTAGAATTGACAAACTTTTATTAGGTGGAATTACATAAACTGAATTTGGTTTTACTTTGAGTGTATCAGTTGCTTGTAAAACCTTCATTTGTGTCATTCTTTGAAGCAACTCAGGCATTATCCCAACATGTGTAGGATCGAGATGTTGAATGACCACAAATGCCATACCACTGTTATTTGGCATTTTTTCAAAAAATAATTCTAATGCTTCAAGACCTCCGGCAGAAGCTCCAATACCAATAATTGGAAAATCATTATTATCTGCCTCAGGCAAGATTGAATTTGATTTCAAATCTAAAACTTTGTCTTCCCTCAGACTGATTTGATTTTTGTTTATCATCACGAAATTAGAATTTTCTATAGCTTTAATTTATTGGGTCGGATTTCTTTCATCCTCAATTATCTCTTTATTTCAGAAATATTTGTGTGGCTAAATTAATATGTTATTGCTGATTTTATAGCTTTTTGCAAAAGCAAAATGATTAAAATATTAGTAGCCTCAATCAAATAAATCAGTATTATTTAACAATTGACTAACCTTTTTCAAAAAACAGATATCAATCTAACACTGAGTAAAATATTTTATCTACATTAAACTGGATTTTTCAACACTATTAATTAGACATTTAACTAAACTTAGACGTAATTAATGTTAAATTTAGTGAAAATAAACTTTTTTTACAAATAAATTAAATTCAAAATCATTAAACAAACTGAGCCTACAAACAAAAAAAGTGATTAAATTAATAACCACTTTTTTAAATTTAAAAAAAATAAAATTATTTTTTATGCAACCATTTGTGTAATATTTTTTCCAAATCAGCTTGAATAATTGGCTTTGGCAAATAATCATTCATCCCTGCCTCCAAGCATTTTTCTTTATCACCTACCATTATTCCTGCAGTTATAGCAATTATTGGAATGTGTTCAGAATTTTTTAATTTTCTGATTTCCTCAGTTGCCTCATATCCATTTTTATTAGGCATTTGAATGTCCATTAAAATAACATCCGGCTGTTCTTTTATATATTGTTCTATAGCCTCATTCCCATCCTTAGCCTCAAAAATAGTACAATTAGAGACTATCCTTTTCACTAGGGTTTTTGCCAAAAGCATATTAATTTTATTATCCTCAACTATTAAAATCTTTTTATCGCTTAAAATATCTGTGCGAATAATAGCATCATTATTAATTGTATTTGCAAGAACGGAATCTATATTTTTTTTATGAATTGCCTTTTCAAATTTAATTACAAAGAAAAAATCACTTCCATCTCCATATTTACTGATTAATTGCAATTTGCTATCCATCAGTGCCAAAAGTTGATTTGAAATAGCCAAACCTAATCCCGTACCTCCAAATTTTCGATTTGTAGAATTATCTTCTTGTACAAAAGAATTAAATATTTTTTTATTATTGTCTCCTCTTATGCCTATTCCGGTATCTTTTACTGAAAATTTTATAGTTGACCATTTTTTTTCTGGAGAAGAAACTTCATCTATGTCCAAACGTATTTCTCCAAAATTGGTAAACTTTATAGCATTACTCAATAGATTTACTATTATTTGTTTTAATCGTACTGAATCAGCTAGAATATATTGCGGGACTTTTTCATCTATATGAAGTGTAAGATCTATCTTTTTTTGATTGGCTTGATATTTAAACAAATCAATAACCTGATTTGTTAATTTGAAAAGATTAATTTCTTCTATATCCAACTCTAATTTTCCAGATTCTATTTTAGAAAAATCTAATACATCATTGACAATTTCCATTAATGAAGTTGCTGATTCATTAACTGTAGTCATATACTCTGCCTGATTTTTTTTTAGATCAGATTTCATTAACAAATGTGTAAACCCAATTATTCCATTTAATGGAGTCCTAATCTCGTGACTCATATTAGCAAGAAAATCAGTCTTGGCTTTATTAGCAGCCTCGGCCTGTTCTTTAGCTTTAACTAACTCCATTTCCATCATTTTTTGTTCAGTAACGTCAATGAAACTAATCACAATTTCAAATATTTCACCATTGGAATCAATTTCAGGAAAACCGTTAATTAAAAGCCAAACGATATCATTTGTTTCTGGTCGATTCACTCCCACTCTTAAATTTTTAATTGCTTGTTTACTAGTTATAATTTGGTTTACCGGATAATTTTCAATTGGCATAACAGAATTGTCTTCATTCAAAAATTTCCAAGCTGAATCAACAACCGTTTTCCCTTTCATTTGACTATCAGTTAATCCTAATAATTCTGATGCTTTTTGATTATTTACAATAATGGATGTATCCGGAGCATGAACCACTATTCCAGCATCAAGATTGTACATTAAACCACGGTATCTTTCTTCACTTTTTAGGAGTGCATAATCTGATTGTTTGGCACCGGTAATATCACGTGATAAACAAATAAAATGTATCTCATGATCTTCACTTTCCTGCATAGGTGCTATTGAAAGTTCAAACCAATGTAAGCCATCCGGTAATTGTAAAGAATACTGTCTCCCTGTAGAAAATCCTTTTTCGGCAGCTTCGCGTATTGCTGACAATCCCAAATTTGAAGCATCTGGCGGCAATACTTCTGAAAATGTTTTACCAAGAAAAAGCTCTGCAGGCAATGCTAATAAATCATCTCTACGGGAATGATAGTTATAAATTTTGCCTTCTATATCAACTTCAAACAGTAAATCAGGAATTGCTTCTAATACAGCCTCCAATTTTTTGTGCATTTTCTTAAACTCTTCTTCACTTTGTTTACGTTTACTTACATTTCGCACTATTGCTACAATACGTTTATCAACAAGCATTTTAGCAGTAATTTCCACAGAAATCAACGATTGATCTCGATGTAGCATATTACGCTCAATAAGAGTTTGCTGACCACCAAGCAATTCTTTGATCATTATGGGTCTCAATACAAGCTCATCAACGGTATATAAATCTGTTAATTTTTTTGTACAAAGTTCCTCTTTCGTATAACCAAGCATCATACAGGCGCTTTCATTCACTTCTAGTAAATTTCCTGAAACATCATTAATAAAAATAGCATCCGAAGCTTGTTCTATAAGGCTGCGGTATTTCTCTTCACTATTAACAAGCTGCTCTTTAATATTTCTCAATTCGGTAATTTCAGTCATAGAGCTAACAAAACGTTTTGCTATTCCAGATTGATCTCTTATGATAACAGCACGGTCATAAAAGTATCCATAAGTACCATCCCCTTTTTGAAAACGGAATTCATCAGACCATACTTCAGTAGTACCCGCATAGGCTTCTTCAAGCTTATTAATAACTCTTTCCCTGTCATCAGGGTGGAGTCTAGAGCGCCATATTTGTTTATTATCGATTGTGTTTGATTCACTATTATTACCAAAATTAAAAAGCTCTATAAATGCTTTATTATTCCAACTGTGTCCAGTCAATAAGTCTACTTCAGCTATAGCATCATTTGTCGCAATCGAAATTCTCTCAAATCGTTCATTGGCTCTTTTAATTTGTTCCTCCGCTTTTTTAACGTCAGTTAAATCTAAGCCCATTCCTAATATGCATTTTTCACCTTCATATTCTATGGCAAGTGAATTAATATAGTAAGGAATTTTATTTTTTATTTTAGTGTAAAATTCAATTTCAATTCCCGGTAATTTATTTTCAATCCGTTTTGATTTATTTTCTAATACAGTCTTTATTCTTATTCTAACCTTTTCTTTTTCCTCTTTATCAAAAAAATCAAGTGGAGTCATTTGGGCTATCTCCGCTTTATTGTAACCCGTTACATCTTCAAAATTTTTGTTCCATTTCACAAACTTACCAGATTCATCATAGAGATAAAAAACACCCGGAAGATTATTGATTATTGTTTCTGAAAGCTGTTTTTCTTTTAAAATTATATCTCCCGCAATTTTACGTTCCGTAATATCAGTAATTGTGCCTATATAACCCACAATTTCATTTTTAGCATTTCTCTCTGGAATAGCCTGTCCCATCACCCAAGAAATTGATCCGTCTGGGCGAACAAAACGATATTCTGACAAGGAGATTTCTTGATTATAAGTTGCATTTTCCCATCCATTAAATAATAATTTTTTATCATCATTATGAACAGCTGCAAGCCAACCGTTTCCTAAAGCTTGTTCAAAAGATAAACCTGAAATTTGACACCAACGGGGATTAACATAAGTTGTAAATCCATTTACATCAGTACGAAAAATCCCTACTGGGGATACTTCAGTAAGTGTATGATAGCGCTCTTGACTTTCAAAAACGGCCTCTTCAGCTCTTTTACGCAAAGCTTCTTTCTCAAAAATCTCTAACGCAAAAGCTACATCACCTGTTGCTTCTTCTAATAGCGCAATTTCCTCTGCATCAAAAAAGTTTTTCTCACCGGCATAAAAAGAAAAAACACCAATTACTTTTCCAAATTTTCTTATTGGTAATGCCATTAAAGACAAATATTCTCTATCTAATGCTTCTTCTCGCCATGGCAACATCATTAAATCGTTTTCAATATCATTACAAACTACATATCTGTCTTCTCTAATCGCTGTGCCACCAGGCCCTCTTCCTTCTGGTATATTATTATTAATTGAAATCGTTTTAGTAGTTGAAAGATACGCTCTATCTTCACCGGCTATCATTACTGGAATAATATTCTTAGTATCTTCATTGATCATTCCAATCCATGCCATTCTAAACTTTCCTAAGTCAACAGCTATAGTACAGGCCTCTTTAAAAAGAGTTTGTTCATCAGTTGTACGAACAATCATCTGGTTTATCTGACTGATGAATAAATAAAGTCGATTCGCTTTAATAAGTTTTTGTTCTGCCAGAACCCTTTCGGTGATATCAGTAATTATTCCATGACAAATCACAGTTCCTTCTGGTTCAACAACTGGCAAAGAGTTCATTTCGTGCCATACCAATCCTTTTATTGGGTGCTTGTAACGGTATTTACCTTTGAGAGGTACTAACTTAGACTTCGTTTCAATGATGCTCTGCATTACAAAATCTAAATCATCCGGATGAATCAATGAAAAAATGGTATTGGCATCATATTCAATTTCTTCATAAGTAAATCCGTAAATTTTTTCAACAGCATTACTGGCATAAGGGTAGCATAAAGACCCATCTTTATTTTGACGCATCGAATAAATTAGACCCGGGGAAGTTGCAGCAATTTTAATAAACTTATCTCTTTCTACTCTCAGTAATTCTGATGCTTTTTTAGTTTCAGTAACATCTCTTAAATTAGTTATAACACCTCTTATTTCAGGATCATGAAACATATTATTGATAACGCCTTCCATCGAGATATAATATCCTCCTTTATGCCTTACCCTCAGCGAAACAGGAAAAGGGAATCCAGGATTAGCCAAAGCTTTTTTCATTATTTGTTGGATATTTTCTACTTCATCTGGATGAATGTATTCTTTGGCAGAAATTTTCTCAAATTCTTCATGAGTCCATCCAGTAATTCGTGCTGCCGAAGAACTGCGGAAAATAGTATTTAAATTTTCATCTATTAAAGAAACAACCGCATCATTGTTTTCTAACATGGCGCGAAAACGCTTTTCATTTTGGGCAATTTTGTCTATTGCCTTTTTACTTTCAGTGATGTCTTTTGCAAAACCTAAAAACCTATTTTCTGAAAGTTTTACAGCTTCCACTGACCACCATCTAATCTCTCCCTTTTTATGAATTGCTTTAATTTCTTTTTTTGCTATTCCATTATTCAAAAGATTTCGGAATTCCTCAAAGTATTCCTTTACAGATTCTAAAGAAGATAAATCACCAAACTTCATTGTTAATAATTCCTCCTTTGAGTAACCGGTCAATAGTGTTGCTGCTGGATTTACATCTAAGTAATTTCCTTTTTCATCCAAGACAAAAACTCCATCTGGAGCATTATCAATATAATTCTTAAACTTAGCATTGCTTTCTTCTTCAATTACTTTTAGTTTGTAATCAATTTCTGCTTTTTCTTTAGCCTTACTCTCGACCTCAATTAATTTTTTCAAACTAACGTCTTGAGTATTAACCCTGATTCCAAATACATTCCCATTATCGTCTAATAACGGAAAAATAGTTTGGTCAAACCATTTTACTTTTTTGTCAAAAAAAGTAGCCTTTTGTTCTATTTCAAAATGTTTTTTGTCGATTCTTAATTGTGCTATTTTTTCTTGAAATAACGCTTTATCTTCTTTAGAGAAATTATTTAGATATTCTTGGAATAAATCTTGATTTTTCTTTTTTTTAATTTCAAAAATAGCATACAATTCATTAGACCAGAGTATTTCTTTAGTTTTAAAATTGAATTCCCAAGTGCCCATTTTAGCATTTTTTTGAGCATCGTTTAGTAAGTTTTCACTTTTAATTAATTTTTCTTGGGTATTTCTTATCTCTGAGATATCTTTTCCTATTGCATAAATATTTTCAGAAGAAATACTATTTGCAGTCCATTGAATAGTAACAAATTCACCATTCTTTTTTAGGAATCTATTCTCATAATTTATTGAAGGTATGCCTGTAGAAAGTTTTTCAATCTCTTTTAATGATCTTTCCAGATCATCAGGGTGTAAAAGATGGATTAAAGAATTACTAAGTAATTCTTCTTTTGAATATCCCAAAATTGCAACAAAAGCAGGATTTATCTCTTTGAAAAAAGCATCAACTCCAACAATGCAGACTAAATCAGTAGACTCTTCAATAAAAAACTTAAAAGTAGCTAATGATTCTGCTTTTTTTTGTAATCGATCTATCTCTATCTCCTTTTCTTTCAACTTATTGAGCAGATCGTTATATGCATCTTTCTCTTCTTTCATACCCCTAAAATTCAAATATTAATCAATACTATTACAACTCTTAAATGTAATAAAAATACCCTAACAAATTAATATATTATTTAACAACAATATATAGTAGGTCTCTTTTTATAAAAATAATTAAAATCAACCTTTTTTCTAATTTGCTTGCCGGGATTTATGAACCAAATTATCGTTTCGGATATTGCGGAATCGATTTGATGTTTGAGGACAATCAATCCAAATACTACATGGAAATGGTAAAGAAAAAAATATTAAACGGCATTGATCATAACAAGTACTTAAAAATGTAGACAAAAAAACAATTATAAACTACTTATGATAACCTTATTGCATTAAAACAACAATGATAAGCTATTGGTTTACAATATTTAATAATTTTAATTATTTGAATATTAACACTTTACAATAACTTAAAATTATTTTAACAAAAAAATAACTAACACTTGTATATACAAATATAAAAAGTGTTACATTTGTACCGACAAATGAGATACGAAAAGGCATGAAAATTGAAGATGAAATAAAAAGTACAGTAGCATTGGACATTTCAAAAAAAATTACTCTGAATATTTTATATACTCAAAATGTTATCACAGATAATTTCAATGAGATATTGAAACCGTATGAAATATCGGGAGAACAATATAATGTCCTACGAATATTAAGAGGTCAAAAAGGGAATCCGGCAAATATGTGTTTAATACAGGAACGAATGTTAGCCAGAACGAGTAACACTACTCGATTAGTCGATAAATTATTATTGAAAAATTTTGTCACTCGAAATGTTTGCCCTGAAAACAGAAGAAAAATTGAAGTTCAAATTACTCAAACAGGATTAAACATTTTAACTGAATTAGATCCTAAAGTAATAGAACACGAGCAATTATTTTCGAAAAAATTAAATTCCGAAGAATTAGAACAATTAAATTATTTATTAGAAAAATACAGAAATTAAATACATTAAAATTATGAATACTTTTTTAGAAAATCAAAATTGGAGATATGCAACAAAGAAATTTGATGCTTCCAAAAAAATAACAACAGAAGATTTAAATACTTTAAAAGAAGCCATTCGTTTGAGTTCATCTTCTTATGGATTACAACCATACAAAGTAATAATCGTTGAAAATCCAGAATTAAGAGCTAAAATTCAACCAGCCGCTTGGGGACAATCTCAAATTGTTGAAGCTTCTCACTTAATCATTTTTGCAAATGATACTAACGTTGACGATACAACTATTGATAGTTATTTGAAAAATATTAGTGAGACAAGAAGCACTCCAATTGAAGCTTTGTCTGGTTATGGTGATTTTATGAAATCTAAAATTTCTACATTAGAAACTGAACTTAAAAACATTTGGACTGCAAAACAAACCTATTTAGCCTTAGGGAATTTATTGAATGCAGCAGCTGAACTAAAAATTGATGCTACTCCTATGGAAGGTTTTGTTCCAGCTCAAGTAAACGAAATATTAGGTTTAGATAAATTAGGCCTGAATGCTACATTGATTGCAACACTTGGTTATAGACACGAAGAAGATGCTACACAGCATTACAAAAAAGTTAGAAAATCACAAGAAGACTTATTCATCACATTATAATTACTAATTCAAAATTAAATATTAATCCAAAATCAAATTAAAAAAATGAAAAATTTAAAATCAATTGCATTAGCATTAGTAGTAGTTTTATCTACAGTATCAATTTCAGCACAAACTAAAAAAGTTGATGCTACAAAAAGTACAATCCACTGGGTTGGTAAAAAAGTAACTGGACAACATGAAGGAACAGTAAACCTTAAAGATGGTAAATTAATCTTCAAAGGAAAAAAATTAGCTGGTGGTCTTTTTAATGTTGATATGACATCATTAACTTCAACTGATCTTACTGGAGAATACCTTGGAAAATTAAACGGTCACTTGAAATCAGAAGATTTCTTTGGAACTGAAAAATTCCCAACTTCAACTTTAGTTTTCAAAAAAGTAGTTGCTAAATCTGCAAATGTATATACTGTAACAGGTGATTTAACTATCAAAGGAAAAACTAATTCTATTACTTTTGATCTAGCTACAACTGCTAATTCAGCTACAACTGCATTGAAAATTGACAGAACAAAATATGATATTAAATATGGTTCAGGTAGTTTCTTTGACAATTTAGGAGACAAAGCTATTTCTGACGAATTTGAATTAACTGTTGCTTTGAAATTCTAATATTTTTTCAAAATAATATAACAAACCCCAACAAGTAATTGTTGGGGTTTCTTTTTGCAATTAAATGAATTTTTCATGATAATCAACAGTTAAACTTCAAAAAATATTGGAATGTGTGAATTCATTTATTAATAATTTTAAACACTAAAATTAACAGAATACGCAACTAATATATTGCCCATCAGTACTCTAAAATTGAAAATGATTTTTGTAACTTTGAAAGTAACTAAATTTTAAAACAATTTATTTACTCTACATTGGGTTTTAACTTAAATAAATCATTATGAAAAATCTAAAAAAAATTGGTCTCATTTTACTAGTCCTTTTTACCGTAATAAAAGCAGAAGGACAAACGAATAAAATTGATGTTTCTAAAAGCATCATTAATTGGGTAGGAAAGAAAATAACTGGTCAGCATGAAGGTACAATAAAACTAAAAGATGGGTATATTATTTTCAAAAATAATAAAGTGGTTGGAGGCGATTTTAATGCAGATATGAAATCACTATCAAATACAGATCAAACTGGGAAATCAAAAATAAAACTGGAAGGCCATTTAAAATCAGATGATTTTTTTGGAATCGACAATTATACCACTTCAAATTTAGTTTTCAAAACTATTGGAGATAAAGGCAATAACGTTTATGCAGTCACTGCAGATTTAACCATAAAAGGAGTTACTAATCCTGTAAAATTTGATTTAATTGTAAAAGGAAATACAGCAACTGCCGCTTTGAAAATAGACCGAACAAAATATGACATAAAATACGGCTCCGGCAGTTATTTTGATGATTTGGGAGACAAAACAATTTACGATGAATTTGAATTAAATGTTGATTTAGTGTTTTAGGCAAAATTTATTTAACAAAAAAGAATGAAATTTAATATTTTTTTTGGTTTTTTATTTTTGAATAATCGAAATTCATTTATATATTTGTCACAACAAAAAAATGATGAAAACAACAATAAACAATACTTGGTGGTGGAACAATTTACGTCAATCGTCGTGAACTAAGCTTCCTATAGTATTATTAAACTATAAATATGAAAGGCTTGTCATCACGACAGGCCTTTTTTTTTGTGCTCATTTTATCACTATCACACAACTCTAAAAATTATACAAATTGAAACCTTTTATACTAAATACAAATTACAAGCAAATCCTTGCAGACACTATTACTCCGGTAAGTGTGTATCTCAAAATTCGTGATAAATTCCCAAATAGTTTGCTACTGGAAAGTAGTGATTATCACGGAAATGACAACAGTTTTTCTTATATCTGTTGCAATCCGATTGCTTCCATAAAAATAGAAAATGAAATTATCTACAAGACCTTTCCTGATGGGAGTTTTGAGAAAATTAACATTGACAAAACTACCGATATTCCTCAGGTAATTCAAGAATTTTCTGGTCAGTTCAAATCGGAGAAAAATGATTTCAAATTCATCAATAATGGTTTGTTTGGGTACATTTCATACGATGCTGTTCGTTATTTCGAAAAAGTAACGATTGCCAAAAAAGACAATAGCATTTCTATTCCTGATGTTTATTATGCAGTCTATCAAAACATTATTGCTATTAATCATTTTAAAAATGAAGCTTACATTTTCTGTCACAGTTTAGACGGAAGAAACAACATTTCAGAAATCGAACAATTATTACAATCCCGAAATATTGCATCTTATAAATTCTCTAAAGAAGGAGATGGTTTTTCTAATTTGACAGACGACGAATTTAAGCATAATGTGGCTTTGGCCAAAAAGCATTGTTTCCGTGGGGATGTATTCCAATTGGTTTTATCCAGAAGATTTACCCAAGGCTTTAAAGGTGATGAATTCAATGTATACAGAGCATTGCGAAGCATCAATCCTTCACCCTATTTATTCTTTTTTGATTATGGTGATTTCAAAATATTTGGTTCTTCACCAGAAGCCCAAATTATTGTAAAAAACCGTAAAGCTGAAATTCATCCTATCGCAGGAACTTTCAAAAGAACTGGTGATGACGAAAAAGATGCTATCCTTGCCAAAGAATTATCAGTAGATAAAAAAGAAAACAGTGAGCACGTAATGTTGGTGGATTTAGCCAGAAATGATTTAAGCAGAAATGGTCATAATGTCAATGTTGAAAAATATAGAGAAGTACAGTTTTTCTCGCATGTTATTCACTTAGTTTCTAAAGTAACGGGACATTTACACCCAAGCGCAACTACGATGCAAGTCGTAGCCGATACTTTTCCGGCAGGAACATTAAGCGGAGCGCCAAAACACAGAGCGATGCAACTCATAGAAGATTACGAGAAAACGAATAGGACTTTTTATGGCGGCGCTATCGGTTTTATGGATTTTGAAGGTAATTTTAATCATGCCATTATGATTCGTACTTTCTTGAGTAAAAATCATCAATTGCATTCCCAGGCCGGAGCAGGAATTATTGCCAGCTCCGATGAAGAAAGTGAAATGGAGGAAGTATATAATAAATTGAGAGCCTTAAATGCCGCTTTGGATCTAGCGGAAACAATATAAATCCCCTCCCCGACCCTCCCCAAAGGGAAGGGAGCCAAATCTAAAAAAATTAGTAACTTATTAAGTTGCAACTAAAAATAACAATTAAAAACCCTATTTACCCCAATAGGTACTCCCCTCCTTCGGAGGGGTTGGGGGAGGAAAATGAAAAAAATACTGGTCATAGACAATTACGATAGTTTCACTTATAATTTGGTGCATTATCTCGAAGATTTAGATTGCGAAGTAACCGTTTACAGAAACGATGAATTTGATATTGATGAAATTGCAGTTTTTGATAAAATTCTTCTTTCTCCCGGACCTGGAATTCCAGATGAAGCGGGACTATTGAAAGAAGTCATTAAAAAATACGGACCAACAAAAAGTATCTTTGGTGTATGCTTAGGGCAACAAGCGATAGGCGAAGTTTACGGAGGAACGCTTTCGAATTTAGATAAAGTATATCATGGCGTAGCAACAATGGTAAAAACAGTAGTAGATGACGAACTTTTATTCGAAGGATTAGGAAACGAATTTGAAGTAGGACGTTATCATTCTTGGGTAGTGGACACCAATTTGCCAGATGTTCTGGAAGCGACTTCATTTGACGAAAATGGACAAGTGATGTCGTTGCGTCACAAAACGTACGATGTGCGTGGTGTACAATTTCATCCGGAAAGTGTGTTGACTCCAAACGGGAAAAAGATATTAGAAAATTGGATAAAATCGTAGAGACGTTGCACAGCAACGTCAGTACACAGTGCGACATCATTACACAGTTGTATTTTTCAATAAAAAAAACAAAATGACAATTATAATTTCCGAAACAAAAGATTTAAAAATTGAAGATGTAATAGCGCTTTATAAAGCAAACGAATGGAGTTCAGCTGATAAACCAGAACAATTGTTTAATGGTCTTTTAAATTCAGATACTTTAATTACAGCTTGGGAAAATAAAAAATTAGTTGGACTGGGAAATGCTATTTCTGATGGATATTTAGTGGTTTATTACCCACATCTGTTAGTTCATCCAGACTATCAAGGAAAAGGAATTGGCAAGATGATTTTTGATAAAATGCAAGAGAAATATAGTAGCTTTCACATGCAAATGCTGACCGCAGATGGAAAAGCGATCGATTTCTATAAAAAAAATGGTTTTGAACGCGCTGGACAAACAGAACCGATGTGGATTTATAAAGGAAACGAACATTAATTTTAGGGCTTCATTATCAATTTAGAAAAATAAAATCTTTGCGCCTAGCGGCAAAAAAAATATAAAATGAAAAACATATTAAACAGATTAATCAATCACGAAATCCTTTCCCAAGAAGAAGCAAAAAACGTATTGGTAAATATCTCCAACGGAAGTTATAACACTAGTCAGATTGCTTCTTTTCTTACCGTTTATATGATGCGAAGCATTAGCATAGAAGAACTTGCCGGTTTTCGTGAAGCGCTATTGGAACTGTGTATCCGTGTGGATTTATCAGCCTACAATACCATCGATTTATGTGGAACAGGTGGTGATGGAAAAGACACTTTCAATATTTCAACCTTAGCTTCATTTGTCGCTGCTGGAGCAGGAATAAAAGTGGCAAAACACGGAAATTACGGTGTTTCTTCTATTTCTGGTTCTAGTAATGTGATGGAAAAAATGGGAATCAAGTTCAGTAATGACACTGATTTTCTGGAGAAATGTATCGATAAAGCAGGGATTTGTGTTTTACACGCACCTTTATTTCACCCCGCTATGAAAAATGTGGGACCAATTCGAAAAGAATTAGCTGTAAAAACTTTTTTCAATATGTTGGGACCAATGGTTAATCCATCCTTTCCAAAAAATCAATTGGTCGGTGTTTTCAATTTAGAAATGGCCAGAATGTACGCGTATTTGTATCAAAATACGGATGTGAATTTTACAATCTTACATTCGCTGGACGGTTATGACGAAGTTTCATTGACAGGACCAACAAAAACAATCACCAATTCAATGGAAGGAATGTTAAATCCAGAAGATTTTGGTGTTCGTCTTTTATTGCAAAGCGAAATTGAAGGTGGAAAAACCATCGAAGAATCCGCTCAAATGTTTACTGATATCATTTCTGGAAAAGGAAGTGAAGCTCAAAATAATGTGGTTTGTGCCAATGCTGCCATGGCAATTGCAACCGTTACAAAATGTACTCCTTTAGAAGGATTTCAAATAGCAAAAGAAAGTTTGTTTACAGGAAAAGGACTTGTAGCTTTGAAAATATTGCAAGAATTAAGCAAATAAAAAATATAATCTTTTAACCAAATTACCGATTAAACGATTAACCAAATAAACAATAAATGAACATACTCGATAAAATTATAGTTGATAAAAAAAGAGAAGTCATTCTTAAGAAATCCATCATTCCCGTTTCGCAATTGGAAGCTTCGGTTTTCTTTGAGAAAAAGACTATTTCATTGAGCGATAATTTAAGAAACAGTACATCAGGAATTATTGCTGAACACAAACGTCGTTCGCCTTCCAAAGCAGAAATAAATTATAGCTTTACTGTTGAAGAAGTGACAAAAGGATATGAAAATGCTGGTGCTTGTGGAATTTCAGTATTGACGGATGGAAAATATTTCGGTGGTTCATTAGACGATTTACTTTTGGCAAGAGCCACAGTCAACATTCCATTATTGAGAAAAGAATTCATTGTTGATGAATACCAAATCTTGGAAGCTAAAGCACATGGAGCCGATTTAATTCTACTTATCGCAGCGGTTTTAACGAGAGACGAAATCAAATCATTATCTGAATTTGCCAAAAGTTTAGGATTGGAAGTTTTACTGGAAGTTCATAATCAGGAAGAACTGGAAAAATCAATAATGCCAACATTGGATATGATTGGTGTGAACAATAGAAACCTAAAAACATTCGAAGTAAGTTTGGATTTCAGCAAGCAATTGGCAGCACAAATTCCAAATGATTTTGTAAAAGTTTCCGAAAGCGGGATTTCATCTGTTGAAGCGATTAATGAATTAAAGCCATACGGATATAAAGGATTTTTAATTGGAGAAAACTTTATGAAAACCGATAATGCCGGTAAAGCTGCAACGGAATTTATTAACCAACTATAAAACAACCTTGTTAGGATTTTAAAGCCTAACAGGTATAAATAAAAAACAATATGAAACTCAAAATCTGCGGCATGAAATATCCCGAAAACATACTCGAAGTAGGTTCGCTCCTACCCGATTATATGGGCTTTATATTCTGGGAGAAATCAGCTCGGTATTTTGAGGATAGTATTCCAGATTTACCAAAATCGATTAAAAAAGTGGGCGTTTTTGTAAATGCCACACAAGATGAAATTCTTGAAAAAATAGCAAAATACAATTTGCAAGCCGTTCAATTACACGGACAGGAATCGGTTGAATTTTGTTTAGATTTGAAAAATAAAATGGATAATTCAATAGAAATTATAAAAGTATTCTCTGTTGATGATTCTTTTGATTTTGAGGTACTTAAACCCTTTGAGGCCGTTTGTGATTATTTTCTTTTTGATACCAAAGGAAAATTACCCGGCGGAAACGGAACCACATTCGATTGGAAAGTATTAGAAAAGTATCCGTCAAGCAAACCATTTTTCTTGAGTGGCGGAATCGGAATTAATGAAATGGACGCCGTAAATGAAATTTCGAAAACCAATTTACCCATTTATGCCATTGATGTAAACAGTAAATTTGAAATAGAACCCGGATTAAAAAACATACAATTATGTAGAAACGTTGCATTGCAATGTCTCTACCAAAAAAAATAAAAAAAATAAAATTATGTCATACAACGTTAACGAAAAAGGCTATTACGGAGAATTTGGAGGTGCCTTCATTCCTGAAATGTTATATCCAAATGTGGAAGAATTACGTCAAAATTATTTAAAAATCACAGCTGAACCAGAATTTCAGGCTGAATTTGATGCCTTACTTAAAGATTATGTAGGCCGCCCTACGCCTCTTTATTTTGCAAAACGGCTATCAGAACAATACAACACTAAAATCTACCTAAAAAGAGAAGATTTATGTCACACTGGCGCGCATAAAGTGAACAATACGATTGGACAAATTTTATTAGCCAAACGTTTGGGTAAAAAACGAATCATTGCTGAAACCGGTGCCGGTCAACACGGCGTTGCAACAGCAACTGTTTGTGCGCTAATGGGACTGGAATGCATCGTTTATATGGGAGAAATCGACATCAAACGCCAGGCACCAAATGTAGCTCGTATGAAAATGTTGGGTGCCGAAGTTCGTCCGGCACTTTCGGGTTCAAGAACCTTAAAAGATGCCACTAACGAAGCCATTCGCGACTGGATTAACAATCCCGTTGACACCTATTATATCATCGGTTCCGTAGTTGGTCCACATCCTTATCCTGATATGGTGGCGCGTTTCCAAAGCGTTATTTCTAAGGAAATCAAAGAACAATTATTAGAAAAAGAAGGTCGTGAAAACCCTGATTATGTAATTGCTTGCGTAGGTGGTGGTAGCAATGCGGCCGGAGCCTATTATCATTTTCTGGATAACGAAGACGTGAATATTATTGCGGTCGAAGCAGCAGGATTAGGAGTCGATTCAGGCGAAAGTGCCGCTACATCAGCATTAGGGAAAGTAGGCGTTATTCACGGCAGTAAAACCCTGTTGATGCAAACTCCTGATGGACAAATCACCGAGCCATATTCTATTTCGGCAGGACTGGATTATCCGGGCGTAGGTCCTATGCACGCTAATTTATTCGCAACCGGCAGAGCGCAATTCATCTCCATTACGGATGATCAAGCCATGCAATGGGGATTGAAATTATCCAAAATGGAAGGACTTATTCCTGCTATCGAAAGTGCGCACGCCTTTGCTGTTCTGGACGAAATGAAATTCAAACCAGAAGATATCGTAGTCATCAATCTTTCCGGTCGCGGTGACAAAGATTTGAATACCTATATCGATTATTTTAAATTATAACAGAAGAATAATTTGGGCGTTACCCTCCCAAAAAAAGTCGGGTCGGGCTGTACACTATATCTTTTTTGTGGTAGAAAAAACCACAAAAAAGGATGCCGTTCCCATCCCTAACGCAAATAAATAACGAGAAAAAATAGTATTATGGAACATATATTCTCTTACGGAACATTACAGTCTAAAGAAATTCAAATGCAGGTTTTTAACAAGCTATTGACTGGAACACCAGACCAACTCAAAGGCTATAAACTAAAAGATCTAAAAATAGAAGAAGAATTTGGAATGGCCGATTATTTTGTAGCAACACCAAGCGAAAATCCTTCGGATGAAATAAATGGTATTGTTTTTACTGTTTCCAGTGAAGATCTGACTAAAGCAGATCAATTCGAATCTAATGCATATAAAAGAGTTCAAATAACATTGAAATCCGGAATAGTTGCATGGATTTATCTGCAAAATTAATAATTGTAAATATAAAAACATGTACCTACAAGGTTTTGAAAACCTATTAGGACAAAAAATAAAACAATGAACAGAATAAATCAAAAATTACAAGAAGACAAAAAGATACTTTCCATTTATTTCTCCGCGGGATATCCTAACTTAAATGATACCGTACAAATCATTCAGGATTTAGAAAAAAGCGGTATTGATATGATTGAAATAGGGTTGCCGTTCAGCGATCCATTGGCTGACGGACCTACAATTCAAGCCAGTTCCACACAAGCGTTGCACAACGGAATGACAACACAAGTTTTGTTTGACCAGTTAAAGGATATCCGTAAAACGGTTTCTATTCCTTTAGTGATTATGGGGTATTTCAACCCGATGTTGCAATACGGAATAGAGAATTTCTGCCAGAAATGTGCGGAGATTGGTATCGATGGATTAATTATTCCAGATCTTCCAGTTGATGTCTATGCTGATGAATACAAAGCTACTTTCGAAAAATACGGATTGAAAAATATATTCTTGATTACGCCACAAACTTCTGACGAGCGTATCCGTTTTATTGACAGCGTGTCCGATGGATTTATTTATATGGTAAGTTCGGCAAGTGTTACAGGATCACAAACTGGTTTTGGAAGCGTTCAAGAAGATTATTTCAAACGCATTGCAGGAATGAATCTAAAAAATCCTCAAGTAATTGGATTTGGAATCAACAATGCCGAAACCTTTAATCAAGCCACTCAATTTGCCAAAGGAGCAATTATAGGAAGTGCTTTTATTACGCATTTAACCGAAAACGGAATTGGAAAAATTGAAGAGTTTGTGAAAGCGATTCGATAAACAACTTCTTTTATATAATATTAAACGGTGTTTAAATGAACTTTAAACGCCGTTTTTTTTGTGGTTTAAACAATTGTACATCTAGTCATTTTATAAGATTATTTTTATATATTAGCGTGACCAATAATACTGAAGTTAATTCGATTTATCTACCCAAATTTGGGATGATAAGTCGAATTAACTTCAAACCTTTATACTAATTGACTAAAATTTTGACGACTATAGATTATGGAAGAAAAATATTTCTGTAGGAATTGCAAAGGATTAAGAAATCACCAAGAAATATTCAAACTAAAAACAAAAGGTGATGAAGGTTATGGATCTTTTCAATGGGTTGAAGATTACTCCATAATTAAATGCATGGGATGTGAAACTGTATCTTTTCTCAAAATGTATGGTGATACATCTATGATTGAATCTGATATTCACGGCAATCCAGATTATTTTTATGAGAATATTATTTATCCGCCATATTTGGAAAAGAGTTACGAAATTGGTTATAAAAGATATCTTCCATTAAGCATTCGAAGTATATATAGCGAAACAATCTCGGCGCTAAAAGCAGATTTACTTATACTTACAGCTGGAGGTTTGCGAGCTATTATTGAAGCATTATGCAATCACTTGAAAATTAGAAAAGATAACTTAGAAGAGCGCATTGATTTACTTCATAAAAAAGGGCACCTAACTTTAAGTGAGTCGCAAAGATTACATTCAGTCAGATTTTTAGGTAACGATGCGTTACATGAAATGGAAAAACCAAAAAAAGAGCATCTTTATATTTTGCTGGATATTGTTAATCATCTATTGACAAATTTATTAATTAATGACAAGATGATTAAAGGTAAAATTGACATGATGATAGAAACGTATGATGAATTTATCAAATTAGTTCAAAATAAAGTCAATAAAGAAATGTTAGGAAAGGAATTGAGTTTGACACAAATATTAGATAAATCAAAAAGATTAATTATTAAGAAAAATTTTCCTGAATTTGAGCAAAAAATAATTGACGAAATCGGCAACGGAACTATTGATTTTATGACAGTAATTAGTGCAGATAAAGAACCTATTTATCAAATTATCAAACAACCCGAATTTACTTTTAATTGGTAAAACCTGTCAGCTCCGCAAAGTGTTCGTCTAAAAATAAATTTCTCGTCAATGCTGGGCATTTTATGATAAAAATATAAGAATACAAGTATATTTTTTTAATAATAAATACACCCGCTCCGCAAAGTGTCCCTGAAAATAAATAAATTTCTAGCAAAGGCTGCGCAAATGTCTCTGACTTTGCGCAATTTTCTGAACCTGTTATTAAAACATAACGTCATAAAGTCTCTGACTTTCATCATCTTAAATTTAAATACATAAACAAGTAATTAAAATCGTTATTTTTATATTAAAAACACGTTAAAATGAAAGAAGGCTATGTAATTAGGGACCAGACTTTACCACATTATATAACGGCAACAGTTGTAGATTGGATAGATATTTTCACTAGACAAACTTATAGAGACAGTATAATAGAGTCTTTGGATTACTGCATAAAAAACAAAGGAATGATTTTGTATGGCTATGTCATCATGAGCAATCACATTCATTTAATCATTCAATCTCATGATGGTAAATTATCAGATTTGATAAGAGATTTTAAAAAATTTACCGCAAAAAATATTTTAGATAAAATCCAAGTCGTACCAGAAAGCCGTAAAGAATGGATGCTGGAACGCTTCAAATTAGCAGCAGAAAAACATACAAGAAACAAAAACTATCAATTTTGGCAATACGGAAATCATGCAGAAGAGATTTATACCAATAAATTTATGTGGTCTAAATTAGATTACATCCATTTAAATCCCGTAAGAGCTGGTTTAGTTGAAAAGGCTTCACAATATATTTATTCCAGCGCAAACAATTACATAAATGATACTGGATTACTACAAATAGAAAAAGCAGATAATCCAATTGTTGATGTTTTAAATCTTAACGTTTTTACAAAGTATAATCAGTATTGAAATAGTATTCAAAAGTCAAAGACTTTTATGACGCAAATAATTTAAATCAGCTACTAAAAATTGCGCAAAGTCAGAGACATTTGCGCAGCATTCACAATAAACACTTCGGAAAGCAAGGACATTTGCGCAGAGTACGCAACAAACACTTCTGCCCAAAAACATGCTCTTCTAAAAAATAAATACACCCTATAATACGGATTGTCCAAAATTTAAAGTTTGTTTTGTACTTTTAAAGCACGCTCATTAACCGAAAAAACTTAAATTACAATAATGAATTATCACTTTAGAAAAGCGGAACTATCTGAAATAGCTCCAATATGGGAAATTTTACAACAAGCTATCCTACGAAGAAAAGAAGACGGCAGTACCCAATGGCAGGACGGTTATCCAAATCCAGAAGTCGTACAAAAAGATATTGAAAAAGGGGAAGGATTTGTTTTGGTTGCAGGAGAAACTATCATCGGTTATAGTGCGGTACTAATCAATGACGAACCTGCTTACGAAAAAATTGAAGGAAACTGGCTGACGAATGGTGATTTTGTAGTATTGCACCGAGTAGCCATTTCTGAAAAATATTTGGGTAAAGGCTTGGCTAAAATGATACTCAAATACATAGAAGATTTTGCGCTAAGCAACAACATCTACAGCATAAAAGCAGACACCAATTTTGACAACATCGCCATGATGAAAATTTTTGAAAATTCTGGTTACACGTACTGTGGAGAGGTATTTTTCAGAGGAAGTTCCAGAAAAGCATATGAAAAAGTCTTAGCTAAACAGGACTAATTGAAATTATGAAAATCTTAGGGTTAAAATTAAAAAACCGCAAATTCACAAATAAAAACAGTTAGCAACTGTTTCGATACTTTGCGAATTTGCAGTGAGTTTTTTTAAAAATAACTTATCTTAAACTGCAGCTTCTTCTTCAGGAGCCGTTTCAAATTCCATGTGATCAACTATTTCTACTGCTGCTTCCGGTTTAGAACCTTTAAGCGCATTGAATCGTTCTAATTGTTCCAGTTCCCCTTCTTCCCCACTGAAATAAGGAAAAACATCCATAATAGGAGATTCCGAAATTGCTGGTATGGTATAGTCACCCATGGTGCCTTTCATTACACTGGTGGTATTATCATAAGCTTCTTTTACATCGTTAGCTTGCACTAATAAATACATATTTGACTTGCGTTCTTTGCCACTTTCTTCATCATACGCCAATAATGAAACTTTGGATCTAAACCAACGATCTGCATTTTCAAAAGGATGAATCTCAGCATAATTAGCTACTTTTATATTCGTGATTTTAAATTCTTCACTGATATAAGCCGACATTTCTTCATTAATTCTGCTTTCCGCTTCTGTATAGGATAACGCATCTACCAAGTACGGTTCTGTCGTAATCTTTTGTCCTCCAGTTTCATCTGTTTTTCTATATTTTACTTTGCATTCATACCAAATTGTGCTCATCTCTTTTTTTTTAAGGATGTCAAAGATAGATTTTAGAGGTACAAAAAATCATCATTCCTAAAATAGATATTCACAATTTTGGAAGAAGAGCAATATTCATATTTTTTAATTTTTTTTAGGTTCATATTTCACTAAAATTTCTTTTTCGACGCATTTTTTAACATAAAAAAATCAATTTTATTATGTTAAAATTATGTTAAAATAAAATTAAACAACTGTTTAAATTAAACACTTGTTTAATTTTGTACAATAATTAAAATGTAATGGGATCAAATACTGATTTTAACGAGAAACAAATCAAAATTCTTCAGGTAGCGGAAATACTATTTGCTGAAAAAGGTTTTGATGGTACGTCAATCAGGAACATCTCAAAAGAAGCAAAAATAAATATAGCGATGGTTTCCTATTATTTTGGATCCAAAGAGCGTTTACTGGAATCCTTAATTTTATATAGAACTTCCGATTTAAAAACCCAATTAGATACCCTAATACAAGAAAAACTTGAGCCTATTGAGAAAATCAATAAGTTAATCGAGCTGTATATTAATAGAATCAATTGCAATAAAGGAATTTATAGAATATTACATTTTGAATTTGCCACTAATAAACGAGATTTGAATTTTCAATCTTTTACTGAATTAAAAAAAGGAAATCTAAAATCCCTTGAAGCTATAATCGTAGAAGGTCAAACGAAAGGCGTTTTTAGAAAAGACATTATCATTCCGCTGATAACTCCAACAATTCTTGGTACTTTTTTTCATTTTCACATGAACAAACCGTTCTTTGAAAATTTACTAAATTTGAAAACCGAAGACTTATACAATAATTACATAAAAACCAATTTGACAAAGCACATCCAACAAACTATAAAAGCCCTTCTAATATATGAAAGTTAGTCAATTAATGCTCTTTGGGATTTTCTTTATAGGAATTTCTTCAGTAGAAGCTCAAGAAAAAACGAGTTTTACCCTCGATGAAGCCATTCATATGGCTTGGTTAAAAAGTAATGAAATTAGTTTAGCCAATACCAAAGTGGCTACTAAAAAATACGAATTACAATCGGTAAAGAACAGTCAATATCCTGATTTAAAAGTTTCAGGACAATATCAAAGATTGGCAAAAGCTTCTATAAACCTAAAAGTTAATAAAAGTAGCAGCGCTGAGCCGATGCCAGTTGTAGATCAATTGATGATTGGTCAGGTAAATGCCAACGTACCGGTTTTTGCAGGTTTTAAAATCCAAAACAGTATAAAGGTTTCTGAGAATTTGTATCAGGCTGAAAATGCAACGGCTTCGCAAACAAAGGAAGAAATTGCTATGAAAGTAATCAATAGCTACGCTAATCTATACAAATCGCAAAAAACCATTGAACTGCTCAAAGAAAATCAAAAAAGTGCACAACAACGTGTCGTTGATTTTAGCGATTTGGAAAAAAACGGCGTAATTCCAAGAAATGATTTACTAAAATCACAATTACAAGTTTCAAAAATTCAATTGTCAATAGACGAAGAAAATAACAATTTGAATATTGTAAATTTTTATTTGGTTACACTTCTAAAATTACCGGTTGAAACTAAATTAGAAATTAGAGAGAGTGATTTTGCTAATTTTCAAATGGACAATATCCCTACTAATGATGAGCCCGCATTACAAAATCGTAAAGATTTAGAAGCTATTCGGTTTCAGGAAAAAGCAAGCAAGGCTAATATAAAAATGGCGAAAAGCGCCTATTATCCTGCTATTTCCCTTATTGGCGGTTATACGGCATTAGACTTAAAAAATGTAGTGACAGTTCAAAACGCAATGAATTTTGGTGTTGGAATTTCCTATGATATCAGCTCTATCCTTAAAAACGGAACTATGGTAAAACTAGCCGAGAGCAAATCATTAGAAGTACAAAATTCGCAAGCCGTACTTACTGATTATATCAAAATGCAAGTTCAAAAAGCGATAGAAGACTACGAATTGGCATTAAAACAAAATGAAGTTTATGTTCAAGCTGTAGAACAATCTACAGAAAATTACAGAATCATAAAAGACAAGTACGACAACGGACTTTCGGATACTAATGATTTACTTGAGGCCGATGTTGAACAATTAGGATCAAAAATTAATAAAGCATTAGCTAAAGCAAATATTATACAGAAATACTACGAATTACTTTCTGTTACCGGACAATTATCTCAATCTTTCAATCTTTCAAAAATATAATCAGCAATCACATGGAAAAGAAAAAAACAAATAAAAAATTTATTATTATCCTAGTGGCTTTGATCGTATTAGGCGGAACTTATGGAACTTATAAATACATGCACTCGTTATCACATGAGCAAACTGATGATGCTCAAATCGAGAAAAACATGAATCCAATTATCCCTAAAGTTTCTGGATATGTAGATAAAGTATACATTAAAGACAATGATTTTGTAAAAAAAGGAGATACACTTTTTACGATCGACAAGAGAGATTATCAATTGAAAATTGACGAAGCAAGTGCTGCATTACTGGCTGCAGAAGGAAATTTTGAAGTTTCAAAAGCAGATATTGGAAGTGCTTTGGCAAACATTTCTGTTTCTGATGCTAATGTACAATCAGCAGGAGGAAATATTGAAACTGCAAAAATTAGATTAGGCAGAATCACTAGTGATTACAATCGTTATGAAAATTTATATAAAAACCATTCGATTACTAAACAACAATATGAGCAAGCTTTAGCAGCAAAACAAGAAGCGGAAAGTCAAATTCGTATTTTGCAACAGCAGGAAAAAGCGAGTTCGTATCAAAAATCAGTTATTGTAGCTAAATCAAAAGTTTCCGATAAACAAACTGAAGTGGCTGCTGCCAATATCAAAAGAGCAAAAGCGATGCTAGATGCTGCAAATCTGAATTTATCTTATACAGTAATAACTGCTGCTATAGATGGTCAGGTTTCAAAAATTGATATTCAACCGGGACAATTGGTTCAACCGGGACAATCCTTGTTTTATATTATCAATAATTCTAATGCTTGGGTAATTGCTAATTTCAAAGAAACACAATTGAACAAAATGATTATTGGACAAAAAGTAACTATCAAAGTAGATGCGTATCCCGATTATGATTTTGAAGGTACATTAACTTCATTTTCTCCTGCAACCGGTTCTCGTTTTTCTATACTCCCTCCGGATAATGCTACTGGTAACTTTGTAAAAACCATTCAAAGATTACCTGTTAAAATCAGTTTGAACACCTCTAATGATGTTGAAAAAATAAAATTATTACGACCAGGAATGAATGTTGATGTTGACGTACATGTAAACTAAAATGGCACAAGCAAGAGTAGAAGATGATTTAGTAGAATATGGTTACAGGCGAGTTCTGATTACGATTACAGCAGTACTATGTGCACTGCTTGAAATTGTAGACACCACAATTGTCAATGTAGCATTAACGAACATGAGAGGTAGTCTTGGAGCAACATTAAATGATGTTGCTTGGGTAATTACTGCTTATGCTATCGCAAATGTTATTGTAATACCAATGACGAGCTGGCTTTCCCAGCAATTTGGAAGACGAAATTACTTTGTGGTTTCTATTATTATTTTTACAGTTTCCTCCTTTTTGTGTGGTAATGCCAATAATATATGGGAACTTATCATTTTTAGGTTTATTCAAGGACTTGGTGGTGGTGCATTATTAGTTACAGCACAAACTATTATAACCGAGAGTTATCCAGTTGCAAAACGTGGAATGGCTCAGGCAATTTATGGAATGGGCGTAATTGTAGGTCCTACTTTGGGGCCGCCATTAGGAGGTTATCTTGTTGATAATTTTTCTTGGCCTTATATATTTTACATCAATATTCCACTTGGTATAATTGCTACTATTCTAGCATTGAGCTTTGTAAGAAGCCCTAAATTTGGTGAAAAATTAAAAGCCAAACAGGTCGATTGGTTGGGAATTTTCCTTTTGACTGCTTTCATTGGTTCATTACAATTTGTTTTAGAACATGGACAACAAGATGACTGGTTCAATGATAAGGTAATTACATTTTTGAGTGTTGTATCCGTTTTTGGCTTGATTTTGTTTATATGGAGAGAGTTAACCTATAAGCATCCAATAGTAAACCTGAGTGTTTTAAAAGACGGAAACCTACGAATTGGAACCTTAATGTGTTTTATACTAGGATTTGGACTTTATGGTTCTACTCTAATCATCCCCATTTATACACAATCCATTTTAGGATGGACTGCTACTGATGCTGGTTTATTACTTATTCCGGGTTCCATCACAACCGCTATTATGATGCCAATTATTGGTAAATTAATTCAAAGAGGAGTTCCCCAAGGTTATATGGTAGGTATTGGTTTTTTGATTTTCTTTTTCTTTACACTGATGATGCACAATAATATGACTCCTAATACAGGTGTTGAGCATTTATATTGGTCTTTAATTTTAAGAGGAATTGGATTAGGATTGCTTTTTGTACCTATAACCACTTTATCGCTTTCAACTTTAAAAGGGAAAAATATTGGTGAAGGAGCTGCTTTTACCGGAATGATGCGACAATTAGGAGGTTCTTTTGGTATAGCTATAATCACTACTTTTATCACTAGATTCAGTCAAGAACATCGGGTGAATTTGGTTTCACATTTAGACGGAAGCAGATTAGAAGTACAACAACGCGTAATGATGTTGCAGAAAGGTTTTATGTCAAAAGGATTTACTGCTAACGAATCTTTGAAAAAAGCGTATCAAGTCATTGATTATTCAGTTATGAAACAAAGTACTGTGCTGTCATACATGGATATTTTTCTTTACCTCGGAATCATGTTTTTATGCTGTATTCCGATAATCTTTCTAATTAAAAAAGGGAAGAACAAAATTAATCCTGCAGATGCAATGCATTAATAGTAAATAATAAAAAATGCCTATTTCATTAATGAAATAGGCATTTTTTATTTTATCGAGGTAATTTATCGGGTAAATACCAAATGATTTCCTTTTGATAAATTAGCATCAAATTGATACCCTTCATAATTGAATCCTTTTAAATCATCAATTGTTTTTGCATTGGTATCAATGATATAACGCACCATCATCCCCCTCGCCTTCTTGGCAAAAAAACTGATGATTTTTAGTTTACCATTTTTATAATCTTTGAATTCCGGAGTAATTACAGGAACTTTCAAGGCTTTGACATCGATCACTGAAAAATATTCAGTACTGGCTAAATTGATAAACAATTCTCCTTTTTTAAGTTCTTTATTTAATGCTTTTGTAACCGTTGTTTTCCAAAATTCATATAGGTTTTTGCTTTCGCCAATGGGTAATTTTGTTCCCATTTCTAATCGATAGGCTTGCATCAAATCCAATGGTTTCAACAAGCCATACAAACCGGATAATATTCTCAAACGATCTTGTAATGTCTCTAATTTTTCTATTGGAATCGAATAGGCATCTAATCCAGTATATACATCTCCGTCAAAAGTAAAAACTGCTTGGCGAGCATTTTCTGTGGTGAAAGGTGTTCTCCATTCTTGATTCCGTTTCCAATTTAAATCAGCAAGTTTATCCGAAATACTCATTAAATCAGACAACTGGGCTGGCTTTTTTTCTTTTAAAACTTTATGAACTTGTCGCGATTCTTTTAAAAAATGGGATTCCGTGTGAAGTGGAGTGGGCAACTCTTTTTCAAAATTTAAGGATTTAGCAGGCGATATAACAATTTTCATACACTATACTCTTTCAAGTTCTTTTATTAATTGTTTCAAAAGTACAAATTGAAAACAACAAAGTAAGAATCTATGAATTGATTTCTTGAATAGTATAATAGAAAATGAAAATTGTTACCAAAATTATTTGTTATTTTTGAGTTTTAAAAGAACACAAAAGACCATTTACTATTATGAATACAATAAAAATTAGAAAGGCCACACTATCCGATCTTGAAGCAATACAAAACATAAGTACTCAAACTTTTATAGAAACTTTTGCCGCTCTAAACACTCCTGAAAACATTGCTAATTATATAAAGGATAGTTTTAATTCTGAACAATTAACTGCTGAATTAAACAATGCAAATTCCCAGTTTTATCTGGCAAGTTCAGACAACGAAATCCTTGGTTATTTGAAAATAAATTTTGGCGATGCCCAAACTGAAACGATAAATAAAAATGCTTTGGAAGTGCATCGCATTTATGTTTCACAAGCTTTTCACGGAAAAAATGTAGGCCAATTATTGATTGACAAAGTAAAAGAAATTGCACAACAAACGGATGTAGATTACATTTGGCTTGGAGTCTGGGAAGAAAATCACAGAGCGCTTAGATTCTATACTAAAAATGGGTTTGTTGAATTTGACAAACATGTTTTCACATTAGGAAATGAAAAACAAACCGACTTATTGATGCAATTTGTAATAAATTAAAGAATAGTAATGAGCCGTAATTTCGTTTTTAGTTCTTGGAAAATTAAAAGAAACCTTCTATATAGATTTGAATTATGCTAAACTCGTGTTATATAAAAGCTGTAAAACTTGTGTTTAAAAAAGTATACGTTTAATTTTGCCAATGCACATTAGCACATCAATTTACATATTTTAAAATGCTTAAAAACACACATTGGGATATTCTTTTATCCAATCAGGTAAACAAAAAAGACTTTATTGAAACCTTGATTTCAGGAGAAGCCAAGGGAGAATTAACTGCTTTTAATGAACTGAAAGGAATGCTTTTTTCTGATATTGCTATTGAAAAATTCATCGAAAAAGAATACCAATACGATACTGTTGAAGCAGCTCCAGAATCAAACCGAAAATTACGTACTTTTTCATCTGGCGAACAAAAAAAGGAATTTTTACGCTATTGCATCAATCAAAATCCAGATTATATCATTTTTGATAATCCCTTTGATCATTTAGACCAATCCTCACGAGTAACCTTACTCGATTCACTCGAAAAATTATCAGCTTCGGTTCGCATCATACAATTGGTTAATCGTACTGCTGATTTGCTTCCTTTTATTCAAAATAAAGCTCAGATAATTGATAATTCTTTTGTTTTAAACAACATTAACACCACTGAAGCCGATCAAAAAAAAGCCGCAACTACTTTAATTCCAAAACCTTTAGAATCTTTTGATTACAAAGAAAGTGTCTTGATAAAAATGAATGGGGTTTCCGTAAGTTATGACGAAAGAAAAATTGTAGACACTATTTCATGGACCATCAAACAAGGCGAATTTTGGCAACTTATTGGTCCAAACGGTTCTGGAAAAAGTACGCTCTTATCCATGATTACAGGAGATAATCCAAAAGGATACGGACAAGAATTATACCTTTTTGGAAGAAAAAAAGGAAGTGGCGAAAGTATTTGGGAAATCAAGAAACAAATTGGTATTTTCTCAACGGCAATGACAAATTTATTCAAAAAGAATCATAGTTTAGAGCAAATGATTCTATCGGGATTTTTTGATTCTATCGGATTGTATACTGAACCAACTACATTACAAAAACAAATTGTAGCCCAATGGCTTGAAGTAATACAGATGAGTCATCTAAAAAAGAAAACGTTCCACCAACTTTCTATTGGTCAGCAAAGAGTAGCAATGATTGTTCGTGCTGTTCTCAAACACCCGCCATTAGTCATTCTAGATGAACCTGTGGAAGGTTTAGATGATGAAAATGTAGCTTTGGTAATACAACTCATCAATGTCTTAATGCAAGAAACTAAAATGACTATTATATATGTTTCCCATCGAATAGAACCGATGCTTGCTCCTACCTCTATTTTCGAATTAATCCCAACGGCAACAGGATCTATTGGCAAAATAAAATTTCATTCAGAACCCAATTAAAACAGCACATACTAATTTTCACGCCAAGTGATTTTTTCTTTAATTTAATGATAAAAATCGTATGAGTAAATCTACTGATTCTAACAGCATTGCTATTGACAAATACCTGGAATCACTTCCCGAGCAGCAGAGAATTGCGCTTGAAAAACTAAGGCAAACCATAAAAGAAATTGTTCCAGAAGCCCAAGAAGTAATTAGTTACCAAATGCCTGCATACAAATACCACGGAATGTTAGTGGGTTTTGCCGCTTTTAAAAATCATTGCAGTTTTTTTCCTTGGAACTCAAAAACGGTTGAACAATTCAAAGAAGAATTAAAAGATTTTAGTCTATCAAAAGGAACCATCCGTTTTACCCCTGAAAAACCAATACCTGAAGCTCTTTTAAAGAAAATTATTGAAGCCCGAATGAATGACAATTTGAGCAAATCCAAAAACTCTTAGTCAATTGCTACTTTATACGTTGGATCTTCCAGAATATTGACATCTATAACCTTATCCGCATTTTTTAGCAATGTTCTACAATCAGCACTTAAATGTTGTAAATGAACAGTTTTATTGAGTTTGGCATACCGTTCAGTGATTTTATTTACGGCATCAATTGCACTCATATCCGTAATTTTGCTTTCTTTAAAATCAATGATTATTTCTTTTGGGTCATTTGAAATATCGAATTTTTCAGCAAATGCTGTTGTTGATCCAAAAAATAAAGGCCCATATATTTCATAATGCTTCACTCCTTTTTCGTCAATATATTTCTTGGCACGAATTCTTTTGGCACTTTCCCAAGCAAAAACCAAAGCAGAAATAATGACTCCAATTAAAACGGCCAAAGCCAAATTGTGTAGTAAAATGGTAATTAACGCAACTACCACACCAACAAAAATATCATGTTTTGGCATTTTATTAATAATTCGGAAACTAGCCCATTCAAACGTTCCAATAGCGACCATAATCATGACACCAACCAAAGCTGCCATGGGCAATTGCTCAATTATTGGAGCTCCAAATAAAATAATCATCAGTATTGTCAACGCCGCAATGATACCAGATAAACGGGCTCTGGAACCTGCCGAAAGGTTCACTAACGTTTGCGCAATCATAGGACAACCACCCATTCCAAAGAAAAAACCATTTAAGATATTGGCACTTCCTTGTGCGATGCATTCCCGATTTCCGTTTCCTTTTGTTTCCGTGATTTCATCAACTAAATTCAACGTCAATAAACCTTCTGTTAATCCAACGGAAGCCATAATTAAAGCATACGGAAATATAATTTGCAACGTTTCTAAATTCACTGGGATTTTTGGAATGTGAAATGGTGGAAAACCGCCACTTACTGAAGCAATATCTTTAACTGTTTTAGTTTCGATACCAAAGAAAAAAACCAAAGCAAAAACAACTATAATCGCTATTAATGAAGCAGGAACAGCTTTAGTAACTTTAGGAAAAAACATTACAATTGCAATTGTCAAAGCAACCAAACCCAGCATAATAAACATGGGACTACCAGAAAGCCAAACACTTTGTCCATTGACAATGGTTTTGAATTGTTCCATTTGTGACATAAAAATGACTACCGCCAATCCATTGACAAAACCAAACATAACTGGTTGTGGCACCAAACGGATAAATTTACCCAGTTTAAAAACACCAACTAAAATTTGTAAAATCCCTGCCAAAGCAACTGCTGCAAAAACGTATTCTAAGCCATTTGATTTCATCAAGGCAATTAAAACAATCACCGTTGCACCTGCTCCTCCAGAAACCATTCCAGGTCTTCCTCCAAATACCGCAGTAATCAAACCCATAATAAAAGCAGCATACAAACCTGTCAAAGGCGGAAAACCGGCCAATATAGCAAAAGAAAGTGATTCAGGAATCATGGTCATGGCCACGGTTAATCCTGCTAAAATTTCTGTTTTATAATTGACTTTTTGTGTGAAATCGAAAAAATTAAAATACTGTTTCATTTTTTTTATGTAGCTATTTGAAAAATAACATCGACTCGAAAGAGTAAAATTTCGAAAAGAAGTCAATAAAACAATACTCAATTGGAAAAATTAAAATTTAAAAATAATAGAAAAAGAGGCAATAATACCCTTTTTAATAAGAGCAGTAAAAGTAAAACTTTTTAGGCGTTGCACAAAACAGAAAATGGAATTGCTTAAATTTGGCAAAAAAACACTTAAAACCTGTTTTTATTTCGATAAAAAATTACACTATGAAATTATTCTTTACTTTTCTTTTTTCAATACTATTGAATGTTGGTTACTCGCAATCAACCAATGAATATTTAGAAAAAATTAGAAATAATGAAGCTGAATTAACCGCTTTTTTTTCTCAAATGCCAAAAGGAGGTGATTTACACCACCACTATTCTGGATCAATTTACGCGGAACCTTTATTGGAACATGCTATTTCCGAAGATTTTTATCTGAATACAGAAACCATGCAAGTGCAGAAAGAAAAACCTTCTACTGGGAACTGGGAACAATTTTCAACGTTAAAAAACCGTGGAGAATTAGATGTATACAAGCAAAAAATCATGCAAAAATGGTCCGTAAAAGATTATAATCATGTTGATTATCCATCGGACAAGTTGTTTTTTGAATCGTTTATGAAGTTTGAACCAGCAATCAGAGGTAATTTTGGACAAGGAATATTGGAACTAAAAAACAGAGCCATTACTGAGAATGTCAGTTATATTGAAACGCAATTATCTACGATTCCTTGTACTATGAACACGGATGATTTGACCCAATTCAATACTCGATTGAGACAATTAGCAAAAGTAAAAGATGAAAAAGCAATTATAAAATCGTTGGATTCTGTTTACAATACTTTACTGCAAAAAGATGCTACATCTTACGCCACTGATTTCAATACAAATTTTGTAGCCAAACTTCATAATGACCTTAAAATTGATGATGCCCGTTTCACAATGCGCTATCAAAATTTTGTATTGCGCTTCATGGAACCCGTTGATTTATTCAAAAATCTGGTAATTGCTTTTATCTCAGCTGATAGCAGTCCACTTATGGCTGGCGTAAACATTGTTTCTCCTGAAGATGGCGAAACATCCATGAAAGATTATTGGTTACACATGGTCATGTTTAAATATTGCCATTCCCGTTATCCAAATGTAAAATACACGCTACATGCCGGTGAACTTACTCTAGGATTAGTGCAACCCGAAGACCTGACTTGGCATATTAATGCTGCTGTATATATTGCAGGAGCAAATCGTATTGGTCATGGAGTGGACATGGCCTATGAGCAAAATTCTTATGATTTATTGCGCTATATGGCTAAAAAAACAATTCCTATCGAAATAAATTTAGCTAGTAACGAATTCATCTTGAAAGTCAAAGAAAACCGCCATCCGTTGCCATTGTATAAGGAATTTGGTGTCCCAATTGTCATCAGTACGGACGATGCAGGAATATTAAGAACCAATATGACAGAGCAATATGTCCTTTTAGCCAAAAGATACAAAGACATAACTTATGCTGATATTAAACAGTTTGTTTACAACAGTATCAATTATAGTTTTATAAAAGACACTTCCGTAAAAAAACAATTGCTTAAAAATCTAGATTCTCGATTCAAAACTTTCGAAGCAAATTATCCTCTAAAAAAATAACTATTCGAACACGTTCAAAATATTTTTTAAAATAAATTAATAAAAAAGCCCCACTTGGGGCTTTTTTATTGCAGTTTAACGGTTTTTCAAAAATAATAAAACTTCTAATTTTTAATTTTAATATATTTGATACTACCTACCTAATTACTATATAGTTACGCCCTTAAAAATCATTTATACATTAGCATTTCTTGATTTAAATTGTTTATTAACAGGATAAATTATTGCACATGAATAAATCTTTAATTTGGTATTTAAGGAGACACCCTATACTATATAAAATCCGATTTAGATTGCTATCTAAAAACGCCTCTATGAATCGGATTGAAAATTTTTGTTACAATCATATCAATAAATTTGCCGATATTCCTCAAATCTATTTTGAGTTAAACCCATTTATTTTTGAAAAAACAAAAGTCGCATTAAGTGATCTTGATAAAGCAAAACAAATAGCTATTTGGCTTAGAAATAATTGTAAAGGCGGACCAGGATTAGGAAAATCATCCACATTGGTGTTAAGAAAAATGATTGGTGGCGAAGGGGGTGTTTGCAGTGATTTTTCGCAAGTATTCAATAATTTTTGTGTCATAAACGATTTAAAAGTTAAAGAGTGGGGATTGAAGATACAATCAAATGACCCTTGCATCAAAGGTGGACATGCCTTTAATGAAATTTATTCCAAAGAATTTCAAAAATGGATCTTAATAGATGTCGCTAAATCTATACTTTTTCATCCTATAAATCCAACAGTTCCATTATCTGTTTTTGATTTAATTCAATCAAAAAAGGAAAATAAGGAAATCTATTTTTCGAGTTTTAATGCAAAAAATACGCTTGACTGTAAAAGAATAACTGCCTTATATTTAACTTCAGATTCTTCTCCTTTTGTAATCACTAATTATTGCAACAAAACGTATGACTCTTGTTTAGACACATTAAAATTTCTTCCGGAGCCTATTATTCATGGATTACTGTTCCTAATTGGGAAAAGCTATGTTTTTGAGTTTCCAAAATATAAATAAATTTCCAAAACATAAATTTGGCTATATTTAGGAATACGAATGATTTTCCAAATTACTATAATGGCTATAGTTTTTGTTTAGAATAATTATTTGACTTCATTAGTTTTGTGTAACTCAAATAAAAACCTAATATTACACAACAAATAGAAATACAGAATGCTTTTTAATTCCTTAAATTTTGCGATATTTTTACCAATAGTTTTTATACTCTATTGGTTCGTCACGAATAAAAATCTAAAGTTACAAAACATCTTACTTTTAGCTTCAAGCTACTTCTTCTATGCTTGTTGGGATTGGAGGTTTTTGTTTCTACTTATTTTCTCCACATTATTAGATTATTATACTGGAATTAAAATGTTAGACGCAAAGAATCAAAATATTAAAAAATTTTGGTTTTGGCTTAGTATATCCGTTAATCTTGGATTTCTAGGTGTTTTTAAATACTATAATTTTTTTACGGAATCTTTTGCGGAAGCAATCTCACATATTGGTTTACAGGTAAATCCATGGACATTGAAAGTAATTTTACCTGTAGGTATTTCATTTTACACTTTCCACGGATTGTCGTATGTAATTGACATCTATAAAGACAGAATAAAAGCGGAAAAAAAATTTATTGACTATGCCGTTTTTGTTAGTTTCTTCCCTTTGTTAGTAGCTGGACCGATTGAACGTGCTACACACCTATTACCTCAAATCCAAAAAAAAAGAGAATTTAATTATGCAAATGCCATAGATGGTCTACGCCAAATATTATGGGGTTTGTTTAAGAAAATTGTCATTGCAGATAACTGCGCACAATTTGCAAATACTATTTTCGACCATTCTGCCGATTATTCAGGAAGTACACTTGTATTGGGCGCAATCTTTTTTGCTTTTCAGATTTATGGTGACTTCTCAGGATACTCAGATATAGCGATAGGAACGGCACGAATATTTGGAATAGATTTATTGCGGAATTTTGCGTTTCCTTATTTCTCAAGAGATATTGCCGAGTTTTGGAGACGCTGGCATATTTCACTTTCTACTTGGTTTAGAGATTATCTATACATTCCATTAGGAGGTAGTAAAGGTGGAACTTGGATGAAAATTAGAAATACATTTATAATTTTTCTTGTAAGTGGTTTTTGGCATGGAGCGAATTGGACATTCATTATTTGGGGATTTCTCAATGCGCTATATATCATGCCCTCCATAATTTTTAAAACAAATAGAAATAATCTTGACATTGTGGCTAAAGGAAAAACTTTACCTTCATTGAAAGATTTATTTTCAATGGGAATTACTTTTAGTTTAACCGTTTTTGCCTGGATTTTCTTTAGGTCGAAAAGTATAGCAGAGGCTTTTAATTATATTTCTGGCATATTTTCAAAATCAATAATAAAAATGCCTTATTTTCCAGGAATTGGAATATCTGTACCAACTTTTGTGTTTCTTTCATTATTTCTAATTGTTGAATGGATTGGCAGGGAACAGCAATATGCAATACAATCACTAGGATACAAATGGACAAAAACCTATAGATGGGCTTTTTATGGTAGTTTAATTTTAGTGATTTTTTATTTCTTTATTTCTTCAGATACTAATCAACAATTCATATACTTTCAATTTTAAAAGATGAAGACATTTATAAAAAACACAATCGCATTTACCCTTTTTGTAGCCTTCATTGCAGTTTTATTACAAATTATAATTTCTTTAAAAATAAGGAATGAAAGCTTAAATTCAATTGATAATCTCGATCAAACATCTAATCTAAATGCAGATTTAATTTTTTTAGGAAGTTCAAGATGCTGGGTACATTTCGACCCCATATTTTTTGATAAAACTTTTAAAATCAGAAGTGTCAATATTGGAGTAAATGGTCATACTGAAATAGCAATTACAATTTTACGGTTAAAAAATTATTTGTCTAAAAATAACCCACCCAAATTTGCCATTTTAAGCTTCGATCCTTTGGTAAATGCGGGTAGTGAAATAGATAATTCTAACTTTTGTGATAAAGATATCTATGCTAGATATTCTTTTTTTCCAAGTAGGAAAAACTTAAATTTTGTCAATTATTTTAAATTCAATTTATCTGAAAAATACATCCCTTTATATTCAATTTTTAAATACAAAATGTTAGACGATTGCTTATCTATAACCCAAAAATACAATATGAATTGTAATCACATTGTGGATAAAGAGTGGGACACTATTCATAATCCAATAACTAATACATTAAAAAAAAGTTACTCGAATAAATTTCAAATTACAACAGTTAATGCATTAGACGAACTAAATAATTTGTGTAAAAAAAACAATATAAAATTACTTTGTGTTCAAACTCCCGTTTATAAATCAATTTACGATGACTTAGCTTTTAAAAACACAGCAATAATTTGCAAAACTCTTAATATTCCTTTTATTGATATTAACAAAGAAACGCTTAGAAACAATATAAAATATTTTTACAGCCCTTCTCATCTAAATAAAAAAGGAGTTCAAGAAATGAACCAACTATTAAAAAAAGATTCAACATTGATTTCATTTTTTAAACATTAACCGACCAACTCCAAAAAATATTTCTTTCATACACTGTTAAATATCTCTGACTTTGCACACACAACAATAAGTAACAAACATAAACCCACAAAAAAAGCCCCAAATCTGGGGCTTTTTTTGTTTTTAGTTTTCTTCTTCTTCCGTGCTATGGGATTTTGAATAACCTCTCCATTTTTCAATACAATCCTGAAAATCCTGTGGGAGTTCCGTATCAAAACGCATCATCACTCCAGTTACAGGATGCACAAAGCCCAAAGTTTTGGCATGTAAAGCCTGTCTTGGCAACGCTTTGAAACAGTTTTCTATAAATTGCTTGTATTTGGTAAACGTAGTTCCTTTTAGAATCAAATGACCGCCATAACGCTCATCATTAAAAAGTGGATGTCCTATGTGTTTTAAATGCGCTCTAATTTGGTGTGTTCTTCCTGTTTCCAGTTGGCACGAAATCAACGTTACATAACCAAAACGCTCCAACACTTTATAATGTGTCACAGCAGGTTTCCCTATTTCTGGATCAGCAAAAACCGCCATTTGCATGCGATCTTTCAAGTGACGCGCTAAGTTTCCTTCAATTGTTCCTTGCTCTTCAACTACATTTCCCCAAACTAAAGCAATATATTCTCTTTCAGAAGTTTTGGCTTCAAATTGTTTGGCTAGATGTGTCATAGCCGCTTCGGTTTTGGCAATAACCAATAAACCCGAAGTGTCTTTGTCAATTCTATGCACCAATCCTGGACGTTCGCTGCTGTTCATTGGCAAATTATCAAAATGATACGCCAATGCATGCACCAAAGTTCCCGTGTAATTCCCATGACCGGGATGTACCACCATTCCTGGCAATTTGTTTATCAATAACAAAGCATCATCTTCGTAAACAATATCAAGCGGAATATTCTCCGCAATAATATGGTTTTCATAAGGCGGATGCGTAAGCATAACGCGAACAACATCATTGGCTTTCACTTTGTAATTCGACTTCACTGTGGCGTCGTTTACAAAAATATTCCCTTCGGTTGCGGCAGTTTGTATTTTATTCCGAGTTGCATTTTGAATTAAGCCCATCAAATATTTATCAATTCGCAAAGGCGCTTGCCCTTTAGGAACTTCAAATCTAAAATGTTCGAATAACTCTTCTTCTAAATCTATTGTATCTATATTATTGTTCATTTGCTGGTGTTGCTGCTTCTGGTGTCGCTAAACTATCTACTACTGTGCTCTCATCTACATAACTCGCTTTTCCGTCTCCCAGAACCAAATCAATTTTGGATGATTTCAATACTCTGTCCCCTACTTTCAGGTTTCTTCCTTTGTAACGCATTTCCAGAACCATATCTTTTCCAAGATTAGGAATATAAGTAACCGTTCCTTCTTCAAGTCCTAAAGCTTTCAATGTAGGTACCGCTTCACGATATGTTTTTTCAATTAAATCAGGAATTTTTACGGATGAAAACCCCGAGGCATTAATTTTAATATATACTTTTCTACCTACTTTTACTTTCGTACCAGGCAATGGATCTTGCTCCACCACACTAAATTTTGGATAATCCCCTCTAAAATCTACACTGTCCAAAAGCACATAATCTAAATCCAACTCATCCAGTTTATCTTCCACCTGCTCCTCTGTCAGCTTGCGCAAGTCCGGCACTGAAATTTCATGACCATGGTCAGTTGTAAAGGTCAACCAATGCATAAATAAATAGCCCAAAACGGCAATAATGGCAAGAGCAGATAATACTTGTAGAAAAAAGACACGGCTAGTAAGATACTTACGTAAACTCATAAATTTATTTTTATATGTGGCAAAGATAAAGCTATTTCGTTTCAAAAAAAATGATAATTTTGTTTAATCGTTTTTAGGATTAATCCTGATGAATTTCAGGAGCTATTTCCCGCTATTCGTTGCAATCTTTTTATTTTTAAAGAAAAAATAAAAAGGATTTCCACTGCTATCGGGGCTAGAGATTAGTACTAAAAACAACTTTATTAATTTGAACAACTAAGACCAAAATAGGATAAAATGAAAAACATTGCCATCATCATGGGCGGATATTCCAGCGAATACAAGATCTCACTTATCAGCGGAAACGTCGTATATCAATTTCTTGATAAAACTAAATTCAACGGATTCCGAATCCATATTTTCAAAGAAAAATGGGTTTATGTTGATGCTAATGATGCCGAATTTCCCATCGATAAAAATGATTTTTCAGTAACAGTAAACAGAACCAAAATCACTTTCGATTGTGTTTTCAATGCCATTCATGGAACTCCGGGCGAAGATGGATTAATGCAAGCCTATTTTGAATTGTTGCAAATTCCACAAACATCTTGTGATTATTACCAAGCAGCTTTAACGTTCAACAAACGTGATTTATTGTCGGTTTTAAAACCATACGGAATAAAAACGGCCATTTCCTATTACTTAAACAAAGGGGATATTATAAATACCGAAGAAATTGTAACTAAAGTAGGTTTGCCTTGTTTTGTAAAACCCAATAAAGCGGGTTCCAGTTTTGGAATTTCCAAAGTAAAAACTGCCGCCGAATTGCCAATCGCAATCGAAATGGCGTACAAAGAAGACAACGAAATCATCATAGAAAGTTTCCTTGATGGAACTGAAGTTTCTGTAGGAGTCATCAATTACAAAGGGAAAGTAATTGTTTTACCAATAACTGAAATCGTTTCTGATAATGATTTCTTCGATTATGAAGCCAAATATTTGGGTAAATCCCAAGAAATTACGCCGGCAAGAATCTCAGACGAAATGACTCAAAAAGTAAACGAAATAGCCAAGCGTGCTTACGAAGTCTTAAAAATGAAAGGCTTCTCCCGTAGTGAATTTATTATTGTAAACGGAGAACCACACATGCTGGAAATGAACACGATTCCAGGTCTAACCACCGAAAGTTTGATTCCACAACAAGCCAAAGCCGCCGGAATTTCATTGGAAGATTTGTTTACTAATGCGATAGAATTGGCTTTAGAAAATAAGCAATAATTTATGATGGTTTTAGTTGGAACTCGGGATTCAAATATAAAAAATGGAACAATTTTAAATGAAAAATGTCCTAAATGTGAAACCGAAAGCACTTTATATTTTAGCATTTATAGAAGATATACCCATATTACTTTAATTCCCCTATTTCCAATTGGAAAATCTGTTTATATCAAATGTAGTCATTGCAAAGAAAACTTTAACTATGAAGATTTACCTGAAAACATTCAACTAAAACTAAGAAATGTAAAATTAGACCGTTCAATTTGGATGTTTTTAGGTTCAATTATTTTAGCATTATTTATTATTTTGATAATAAATAATTATTTTGATAAAAAAGATGAAACTAGTGTTTTAATAAAAAGTCCGATTGAAGGAGATATCTATAATTTAAAATTGTCAAACGGTTATTATTCAACTATGAGAATAGACAAAGTAACTAGTGATAGCATATATACTACTCACAATGATTACGATACTTATATGCCATACGAAGTTGATGAAATCGACAAACCTGAAAATTACACCGCAAGAAAAGTAAATTATTCAAAAAAAAATTTGTTAGATCTTCATCAAAAAGATGAAATCTTCTCAATAATAAGAAAATAAATGAGAAAAGCTATATTCCCGGGTTCATTCGATCCCATCACATTAGGTCATGAAGACATCATCAAAAGAAGCATTTCTTTATTTGATGAAATCGTAATTGCTATTGGCGTCAATGCCGAAAAGAAGTACATGTTTTCACTCGAAGAAAGAAAACGATTTATCGAAGAAACATTCAAAAACGAACCTAAAGTTTCGGTGATTACCTATGAAGGTTTAACGATTGATTTGTGTCATAAAATAAAAGCCGACTTTATACTTCGTGGCTTGCGTAATCCCGCTGATTTCGAATTTGAAAAAGCTATTGCTCACACCAATCGCCGCTTATCAAAAATAGAAACCGTATTTTTATTAACTGCAGCACGAACTTCGTACATCAGTTCCAGTATTGTGAGAGATGTAATCCGCAATGGAGGTCAATATGAAATGCTTGTACCTGATGCAGTTCGAGTTAAATAGTTAGGTACTGAAGTAAAAAATATAAATTTGTGAAAAGCGCTATTTAGCCGTATTTTTGCCAAAAATAAAAGCCATTAGACATGAGTATAGAAAGAGAATTAAATAAACGCAGCGGATCGAAATGTGAACTTTGTGGTGCAACAGAAAACCTAAAAGTATATCAAGTATTACCTACCAAAAAAGGTGGAATTGATGAAAGTATTTTAGCTTGTAGTACCTGTATTGATCAAATTGAAAATCCAGATAATGTAGATTTAAACCATTGGAGATGCTTAAATGACAGTATGTGGAGTGAGCATATTCCAGTACAAGTTGTAGCATGGAGAATGTTAAGTCGTCTTCGTTCGGCAGGTTGGCCTCAAGAATTATTGGACCAAATGTATTTAGACGAGGATACTTTAGCTTGGGCTCAAGCAACAGGTGAAGGTGAAGATGATGAAAATAAAGTGATTCACCGTGATAGTAATGGAGTAATCCTGGAACATGGAGATTCAGTAGTTTTAATCAAAGATTTGAAAGTAAAAGGTTCAAGCATGGTTGCTAAACAAGGAACAGCAGTTCGCAACATTAGACTGGACCACGAAAATGCAGAATATATTGAAGGAAAAGTGGATGGTCAGCAGATTGTAATCATTACACAATACGTGAAGAAGATATAGTTTGCAGTTTGCAGAAAAACAAAAACGTCCTGAGAAATCAAGACGTTTTTGTTTTATAATTTAGGGAGATGTTTAACATTCTTAATCTGAAATCTACTCCTCTTCTTTCTTAATCACTTTTCTGGCAACTTCAATTTTAAATTTCTTGCCTTTCATTTTTTCGTCTTTAATGGCGTGCAGTAAATCTTTTACTTTATTGAATTTCACAGCCGCAAAAGAGATAAAATCTTTCACTTCAATCAATCCTAAATCGCCTTTTTCTAATTTCCCTTTTTGAGAAAAGAAACCTACGATGTCAATTTTATTTAATTTATTTTTCTTTCCGCCACTGATGTAAATAGTTTGGAATTCTGGTGGTTTTGGCAATGAAGTCGAATTTTCGATTTTCAAAGCTTCCATACCATAATCGATGTAATCCATTTTTTTCTCACTTTCATGAGCAATGATATACGCCGTTCCAGAAGCCAACATACGTGCTGTACGACCGTTTCTATGGGTGAATTCATCTTCTTTGGATGGCAAATGATAATGAATTACGTGATTCATTTCGGGGATATCAAGTCCACGAGCGGCTAAATCAGTTGTGATTAAATAGCTTACACTTCCGTTTCTAAACTGGATTAAAGCGCGTTCTCTTTCATCCTGATCCATTCCGCCATGATAATACGTGGCGTAGATTCCTTTTTCGTTCAACGTATCGCTAATGCGTTCTGCAGCATCACGATGGTTACAAAAAACAATTGCCGATTGGGATTTCAACGAACAAATCAAATTAAACAAACTGCCTATTTTGTCTTTTTCTTTAGAAATAACCATTTTCATGGAAAGATTCGTTTCTTCTACGTTTTCTGGAATAAAGTCCAAAATTGTTGGGTTTACAACTCTTGTATATCTTGGAATCTCAATATCTGAAGTTGCAGAAACCAAAACACGTTTATTCAATTTGGTTAGTTTTCCTATGATAAATGACATTTGCTCATGGAAACCCAATTGCAATGATTTGTCAAATTCATCCAGAATCAACGTTTGGATTTTATCCACACGAAAAGTTCCTCTGTCGATATGGTCAGCAATTCTTCCTGGCGTTCCTATTAAAACTGCTGGTGGATTGCTTAAATTCTTAATTTCGGTATCAATGGAATGTCCGCCGTAGCACACATTTACTTTATAATCAGTTCCCATTTTTTTCCAAACTTGTTCAATTTGCAAACCTAATTCACGAGATGGAACCAGAATTAAACATTGAACCGATTGAATTTCGGGTTGTAACATTTCTAAAACAGGCAACAAAAAAGCCAGGGTTTTACCAGAACCTGTTGGAGAAAGCAATAAAACATTATTATCATTCAGGATAGCATCTTGCGCTACTTCCTGCATTTCATTCAGGCTTTCGATGCCTAAATTCAAAAGTATATTGTTGGAATGGTGTTTCTTATTCATTTTGCAAAGGTAATTAAAAAATGAAGGGACAGTTCGCGAACTGTCCATACTAAAGTAAAAAATATTTAGTTTTTAGTATTCAGTTGTTTGTGAACAGTTTGGCAGAAGAGAATCCCAGAGTTTCAGAAGCGGTTTTATGAACTAATTTGATAAAGAAGTAAAACAAAAAAACAAAATTTATAACATAAAGTACTTTGTAGATTACAGCTACAAACTGATCCCGAAGCGTCGGGACTGAAAACTGTCATCAGAACACTGCTCCCGCGTGAAGGATAGCAGCTAAGCACCATGTGCTGCGGATAGCCTGGCAGCAGTAAAAAAAGGGGCTAATCAGCATTACGATGATTAGCCCCTTTTTATTACTGGTGGCACGCCCAAAATGGCATTAATTTATGAATGAAGACTTTTTTCTTCTTCAAACAATAACTTAATATTCTCATAGGAATTTTTTAAAGCCTCCTTAATTTGTTCTGGATTCATCCAAGCCACTTTTTCGATTCCTTCTTCTAATTGTCCTTGAGGAGTGCCTTCAAAATCAGATTGCATTTCGAACCAATGCGTGATTTTCAATTTATACTTTCCATTTCTTTTAAAAACGTGGTAGGTTTTTTGAAGTTTGTGAGATATTGTTAGACCGTTTACGCCAGTCTCCTCCTCTACTTCTCGCATGGCTGTGGCTTCAATTTCTTCTCCTTTTTCGATTCCCCCTTTAGGTAAATCCCATTTTCCGTTTCTGAAAATGAATAAAACTTCGCCTTTTTTATTGTATACTAAGCCTCCTCCCGCTTTATTTACAGGGATTTTTGCTTTCAAAGTCTTCATAATCTCCTTTTCATCAGGATGATATAAGTAGGCTTTTTGAATTTTATTTTGAAATATTTTTACTATAAGTTGCTCTATGTCAATACTTTCTAATAAAAAAAGTTGAAAATCAGTCTCCTTAGAGATGTGATTTGTCAAAAAAAGTGGTTTGTCGTTAACAAAAACTTTATACATTTGTACTATGATTTTTAATAAAGATACAGCCGAAAAAACAGCCGAATTGCTTTTGCAAATAAATGCAATTAAATTGAATCCAGGAAATCCTTTTACATGGGCTTCCGGATGGAAATCTCCTATTTACTGTGATAACCGATTAATACTCTCATTTCCAGCCATAAGAAATTATGTTCGGGATGAGTTTGCCAAAAATATTGAAAAACAATTTGGCAAACCAGATGTTATTGCCGGAGTTGCCACAGGAGCTATAGGAATTGGAATGCTCGTTGCCGAAAGTTTAGGGTTACCATTTGTATATGTTCGCCCAGAAGCAAAAAAACACGGAAGATTAAACCAAGTGGAAGGTTTTTTACAAAAAGGACAAAATGTTGTCGTTGTAGAAGATTTGATCAGTACTGGAAACAGTAGTTTACTTGCCGTTGAAGCTTTGCGTGCAGCAGGAGCTAACATAAAAGGTATGGCAGCCATTTTCACCTATGGTTTTGATGTTGCTGACCAGAATTTCAAAGATGCAAATATTGATTTGTTTACCCTTAGTAATTATACGAATTTATTAAATTTGGCTGTTGCCAAAAAATATATTACCGAGGAAGAAGAGCAAACCTTGAGAGAGTGGAACGTGAGTCCATCAACTTGGAATATTGAAGTTTAAAAAATTTAAAAAACACAATCCGCTAAACTATGAACTTACAAAGTCCAAAAGTTACTGTTCCTAAATCTGCTCAAGAATTATTTGATTTATTGAGCGATGTAAAAAATTTCGAAAAATTAATGCCGGAAACTATTGCTAAATTTGAAGTTATTGGTGACGATGCATTCATTTTTGGATTGAAAGGGATGCCGGAAATAAAATTGAAAATGAAAGAAAAAGTAGCACCAAATAAAATTGTATTGGGTGCTGCCAGTGATAAACTTCCATTTACTTTAATAGCTAATATTGGTTCTGTTTCTGATAATTCAAGTGATGTACAACTTGATTTTGAAGGAGATTTTAATCCCATGATGGCTATGATGATAAAAGGTCCTATTGGAAAATTTATCGAAACATTAGCTACCAATATGGCAAAATTATAAAAACCTAATTTCAAAATATACAAGAACCTTTTAGTGCAAACTGAAAGGTTTTTTTGTTTAATTCTTCAAGATCTATCGTATTTAGTGCTGTCAAAAATTAATACAGCATTTGAATTTCTTTGATGTCAAATTCTGAAATACGGTCATCTTCCAAAAGAACCTCAAGTTTTCCAAAAGAAGAAACTCCTTGAATAATCCCCATGAAATTTTGATTATTCTGATCTGAAAAAGGCATAGGAACGCCTTTTTTAAATAATTTATTGGTATAATCTGACCATAATATTTCAGAGTGTTGTTCCCATGATTTTACATTATATTCTATTTTATCCATAATAGAAAAAAGCAATTCCTCCTTATCAAATTGTTTATTACAAATAACCGCTAATGATGATGCTTTAGGCAAAGTTTCAAAATCAGTTTGATTTACATTTAAACCTAAACCTATTATAGAAATAATCGTTCCGTCACTTTTGATGCTGTTTTCTATCAAAATGCCACCTATTTTTTTATTGTATGACATTATGTCGTTTGGCCATTTTATACTAAGATCGGGAATCTTATAGGATTCTAAAACGGAAATAACAGCAAGAGAAACTGCAATATTTAGGTTGTATATCTGACAAATATCCGATAAAAAACCCTTAACTAAAACACTCATTATTAAGTTTTTACTAGGCTCAGAAGTCCAAACAGCTCCCATTTGCCCCTTACCTTTGGTTTGGCTTTCAGCAGTAACAACGGTAAAGTTTTCCTGTTCCTGTTTGTTCGATAACCCTTTGAGGAATTCATTTGTAGAATCTATGGCATCGAGTTTGATTACTTTCATATACGTTTTTTTGTGAAACAGAATTTAATATTATGTTAAGGTTCAAAAATAATCACAAAAAATGGTAACTTTACAAACTTATATATAAAAATAATTCATGGCGAAAAAGACTATAAATAATGACGTGCTATTAGCGAACATCATTAAAGGAATAGAAGAAGTAAAAGGAAATGATATCGATATTCTTGATTTAAGAGAAATAGACACTGCAGTTTGTGACTATTTTATCATCTGCAATGGAAATTCAAACACACAAGTTAACGCCATAGTCAACTCAATCCAAAAAACAGTTTCAAAAGAATTAAAAGACAAGCCTTGGCATGTTGAAGGAACTGATAATGCAGAATGGGTTCTTATGGATTATGTAAATATTGTTGTGCATGTTTTCCAAAAACACATCCGAGAATATTACAACATTGAGAGTCTTTGGGGTGATGCAAAAATCACTACAATTGAAAACAAATACTAAAGAAACACACTTCTAATGGCTAAAGATAATAATCCAAATTCGAATAAATTTAAAATAAGTCCTTGGTTAATTTACACAGCAATCCTTTTAATTTTCTTGTTTATAAGTTTCATAACCGGAGGTTCAAGTCTTAATGAACCAGCACAATTAACTTCTTCTAAATTTAATAATTATTTAGAGAAAGGTCAAATTGAAAAAGTTATCGTTTACAATAAAACGGAGGCTGAAGTATATCTTAACGCAGCAGCTTTGAAAGATCCTGCAAATAAAAAAGTTGCCAAAGATGTTTTTGACAGACCTAACAAAGGTCCTCATTATTCATTCGATATTGGTAATGATCAAATATTTCAAACTAAACTTGAAAAAGCGGTTGTTGAAGGAAAATTGAAAGATTTTAATTTCTTGCCAAAAAACAATTGGTCGGATATTTTAATCAGTTTATTGCCAATCATCATCATTATAGGGGTTTGGATTTTTATCATGAGAAAAATGTCAGGTGGCGGCGGTGGCGGCGGTGGACAAATTTTCAATATTGGAAAATCAAAAGCAAAACTTTTTGACGAAAAAACAGATATAAAAACGACATTCAAGGATGTTGCTGGTCTTGAAGGAGCAAAAGAAGAAATACAAGAAATTGTAGAATTCTTGAAAAACCCTGAAAAGTACACCAATCTTGGAGGTAAAATCCCTAAAGGAGCTTTACTGGTAGGGCCTCCCGGAACAGGAAAAACATTGTTAGCAAAAGCCGTTGCAGGTGAAGCTCAAGTTCCATTTTTCTCTTTATCAGGTTCTGATTTTGTGGAAATGTTTGTAGGTGTAGGTGCTTCACGTGTACGTGATTTATTCAAACAAGCCAAAGAAAAATCTCCGGCAATCATTTTTATTGATGAGATTGATGCTGTAGGTAGAGCAAGAGGAAAAAGCAATATGTCCGGTGGTAATGACGAACGTGAAAACACGCTGAATCAATTACTAACTGAAATGGATGGTTTTGGAACCAATTCGAATGTAATTGTATTGGCTGCAACAAATAGAGCTGATGTTCTAGACAAAGCATTGATGCGTGCAGGCCGTTTTGACAGACAAATTTTTGTAGACTTACCAGATATTCGTGAGCGTGCTGAGATTTTCAAAGTACACTTAGCCCCTTTAAAAAAGATAGAAGGATTAGATACTGACTTTTTAGCAAAACAAACTCCTGGTTTTTCAGGTGCAGATATTGCTAATGTTTGTAATGAAGCTGCATTAATTGCTGCAAGAAATAACAAAACTGCAGTTGACAAGCAAGATTTTCTAGATGCCGTTGATAGAATTGTAGGTGGTCTTGAGAAGAAAAATAAGATTGTAACTCCAGAAGAAAAGAAAGCAATTGCTATTCATGAAGCAGGTCACGCTACAGTAAGTTGGATGCTGGAACACGCAGCACCGTTAATTAAAGTAACTATTGTACCTAGAGGACAAAGTTTAGGTGCGGCATGGTATTTACCAGAAGAGCGACTAATTGTTCGTCCAGACCAAATGCTTGACGAAATGTGCGCAACTATGGGTGGTAGAGCAGCTGAAAAAGTAACTTTTAACAGAATTTCTACTGGTGCATTAAGCGATTTAGAAAAAGTAACTAAACAAGCTCGTGCCATGGTCACTATTTATGGCTTGAATGAAAAAATTGGTAATGTTACCTATTATGATTCAACTGGACAAAGTGAGTATAGTTTTTCAAAACCGTATTCTGAGGAAACGGCTAGAGTTATTGATGAAGAAATTTCATTACTAATTGAAAGCCAATACCAAAGAGCGATAGAAATACTAGAAGAAAATAAAGATAAATTGAATCAGCTTGCAGATATTCTAATTGAAAAAGAAGTAATATTCAAAGATGATTTAGAAGCTATTTTTGGAAAAAGAACTTTTGACAAGAATCTTGATGAAGTAGTATCATAAAAAACACATATTATTTAATTATTTTTAAAATCTTAATTCAAAAGCCTCTTTTGAATTAAGATTTTTTTATCTTTGGACGTTTTCAAATAATAAATAAAAGTAGATTAAAAGAATATGAGTCTTTTTAGAAAATTTTTTGGTGCTAACAATCCGGCTTCTGAGGAAGATAAAGAAAGTGAATTTAATAAATCCTTTGCTGATAATGCTACCTCTATAGATGAAAAATTTATCTATAATTTCAAAAAAAATGGTGGTAAATTTTTATACTGCGAAAACTCCGAAGAAGTAAAAGAACAATTTGAAAACATACTGGAAGAAAATGACTGGTTTGAAAGTGAAGTTTTATGCTATGAGCCTAATCTTTTTGGGATATTAGATGACAATAAACTTACTTATGACAAACCTAAAAACCCTAAATTTCTTCTCGCAACTTGCGAAAATTTAATTGCCGAAGAAGGATCTGTTTTATTCTCATCGAAACAAATTAAACAAAATAAGCCTAACGAATTGCCTGCTAATATTATTATTTTAGCAAACACAAGTCAGATTCTTGCTGCAAAAAGTGATGGGCTTAGCGCCATAAAGAAGAAATACGAAAGAGACTATCCTACCAATATAACGACCATAAAATATTTCGAAAAAGCAAAAGAGGAAGATTTTACACAATACGGAAGTTCTGCAAAAAATCTATATTTATTGCTTTTAGAAGACCTTTAAAATGAATGAAACTCTAAAACGAGGTATATCAGGAGCTATTTATATTATATTATTACTCGCTTCTATTTTATATTCAACGGAAAGCTTTTTCATTCTATTTGGAATCTTTCTTATAATTGCAATTTATGAATTTTGCAATTTAATTCAAATAAATAAAGTATTTCCAATTCTTTTCGGAACCCTTTTATACACTACAGTAACTTTAGTAAGTCATTACAATAAAACTACTACAGATACTATCAATCAGGTATTCAATACTGGTTTAGAAATTTCAATAAACATACAACAATTAGATATTGTTTTATTGGTTATAGCATTGGTTGTATCCATAAAATGCATCCTTTTCTTATTTTATGACAATATTCAAAAAATAAGCACTTCATCAAAATACTTGTATTTATTAGGGTATATTATACTGCCATTTGTATTTATTACTAAAATTTCATTTGGAATAAATGACTATAATCCTAAAATTATAATTGGATTATTTATTTTAATATGGACTAACGATACCTTTGCCTATATTGTTGGAAAATCTATAGGCCGAACCAAATTATTCGAAAAAATATCCCCTAAAAAAACTATAGAAGGATTCTTAGGCGGAATCGTTTTTGCAGTTTTAGCGGGTTATTTAATATCAAAATACTACATCAAGGCCAATCCTCAATTTAGTGAAAGATCCATCTTAATCTGGACTTCAATTGCTGTTATTGTTGGAATTGTTGGTACTATAGGAGATTTAATTGAATCTAAATTCAAACGCATCGCTGGCGTAAAAGATAGCGGAAGTATCATGCCTGGTCATGGAGGCATACTAGATCGACTAGATAGTGTTATATTTGTAGCACCAATTATATTTTTATTTTACCAAATCTTAAACTATGTTTCATAAAGAAGGAACCCCGTCAATTTTATTAGGCACGTTTTTTACAGCCGTTGTCGTTTTATTGTCCGATAAATTTATTGACACCAATTGGCTTAAAATGCTAATTCAATTAAGTGCTCTTTTGCTTTTAATTATCATTTTACAGTTCTTCAGAAATCCAAAAAGAACCGCAATACTCAATGAAAATGTAATACTGGCTCCAGTTGATGGAAAAGTGGTTGTTATTGAAGAAGTCTATGAAGGAGAATATTTCAAAGACAAACGTTTACAAATTTCAATTTTCATGTCACCAATAAACGTACATGTTACGCGCTATGGACTAAGTGGAATTGTAAAATTCAGCAAATACCATCCTGGAAAATTTTTAGTAGCTTGGCATCCAAAAGCAAGCGAAGAAAACGAAAGAACTACTGTAGTAATCGAAAATAAAACATTCGGTGCCATTTTATACCGTCAAATTGCAGGTGCATTAGCCCGACGAATTGTAAATTATGCCGAAGAAGGAATGCAGGTTGTTCAGGGGACTGATGCAGGTTTTATCAAATTTGGTTCAAGAGTGGATATATTTTTACCTTTAGGAACACCTATCAATGTAGTTCTTAATCAAAAAGCAATTGGAGGGAAAACAATTATTGCTACAAAAGGATAATGATTGAAAAAGATTTAGATACACGATTTAAAGAAGCCGTTGAAATAGCGTCTGAAATGACTCAAGCATCTTTACCGCAAGATGTCCAGTTAAGGCTATATGCTTATTATAAGCAGGCTACAATAGGAACTTTGGATTTAAAGCAAACATCAAATTACCATTTAAGGGATGCTTTCAAAACAAACGCCTGGATGCAAATCAGTAACATAACTGCTGATGAAGCTAAAGAACAGTATATCGAAATCATAAATTCAATTTTGAAAAAATAATGTTACTCATGAAAAAAAATCTCTTTTTAATTTCTAGTTCTTTGTTTCTTACATTATTATTTTCCTGTAATAACAAAAAACTCACTGAAGTTGTAGAAGTTCCTTTACCAACTGCCCAAGAAAAAATTACTGTTGGAGTTCCTGATGATGTTAAGGCAATTGAAGGCTCTTTTCAATTAGAAAAATTACCGTATTCCTACGATGCATTAGCACCAAATATTTCGGCAGTAGCGCTAGAAATGCATTATTCAAAGCATTATCTTACGTATACCAATAATTTAAACAAAGCGGTAGCTGGAACACCATTAGAAAACCTAACAATTGAAGAGGTATTAGCAAAGTTAGACTTGAATGATGCTAATACCAGAAACAATGCTGGTGGTTATTACAATCATACTTTATATTGGCAAATTATGGCTCCTAAGGCTGGTGGAAAACCATCAGATGTTTTAGCCGAAGCAATTACAACCGATTTTGGTTCATTTGAAAATTTTGTAACTTTATTCAAAGATGAAGCTACAAAACAATTTGGTTCCGGTTGGGTATGGCTTGTGGTTGACAGATCCGGAAAGCTCCAAGTGACCAGTACTCAAAATCAAGACAATCCTTTGATGAAAAATGCACTTATTCCAGGAACACCGATTTTAGCTTTAGATGTTTGGGAACACGCTTATTATTTGGATTACCAATACAAAAGAAAAAATTATATTGATGCTTTTTTTAATGTAATCAATTGGAAAAAAGTGGCTGAAAATTATGATTCAGCGATAAATAAGAAGTAACAAACTATAACTTTTTTATTGTTAGACATAATAAATCTATCCCTTTTATCTCATCATTTTTTATAAAAAAGTTTTGAATCTGTAACCAATAATTTAGTTTAAAAAAAACACCTGTGAATTTCATAACTTATTTATGAATTTGTATAAGAACTACCGTCATAAAAGAATCAACTTTGTACGAATAGTTTTAACAAACAAATTTCAAATAAAATGAAAACAATACAATCCAATTTCTTTTCAAAAAAAATATTATTAAGTATTTTTTTAGTTTTTCTATCCCTTTCATTTACCTCATGCGCCAAAAAAATTACTTTTCAAAGCTCATCTATAGTTCCTGCGGCGCGTGGACAGGTTAGCATTAAAAAAGATAACAACAAGAATTATCTAATTAAGGTTAAAATAGATAATTTAGCCGAGGTAAAAAGACTGGAGTCTTCAAAAAATGCTTATGTCGTTTGGATTGAAACTGATGAATCAATTGTAAAAAATGTTGGGCAAATAAAAAGCGACACTAAGTTTATGTCATCAAAACTGAAAGCATCATTTGAAACCGTTACCGCATTTAAGCCTTCAAAAATATTTATTACTGCAGAGGATAATGCAGATGCCCAATATCCTGGGTCAGAAGTCATCTTAGAAACAAAAAAATTCTAAAAAAATAAGAATAAAAAAAGGGTAAAATATTAATTTATTTTACCCTTTTTCATGTCTATTTATAATTGATAAATAAACGACTCGGATGGAGCGATTGTAATATGAGCTTTTCCTTCCCCATTTATAACCTGCAATTGAATGGCACTTTTATTATACAACTGATCCGTTACCGTATAATTTCCGTCTTTCAAATTCCATTTTTGAATAATATCCGAAGGAATTTTTAATTCGAAATTACTTGTGGTAAGCCAAGAAAAATTAGTGATTACTATTAATTTTTGAGTGTCTGACCAACGGGCAAAAGCATAAATCCCTGAATCGTACCCCTGGGTTTCATGGCGATTAACTGTTTGAATTTCTTGGTATTTCCCCATCAGAGCAGTACTTTTATGAGAAAAATTCAGCAATCTTTTGTAAAAATCACGCAAGTCTTTTTCGCTTTGTGATAATTGACCTCCGTCAAATTTCCCTGCGTTCATCCAGCGCTGATGATTTGGAACACCTACATAATCAAAGATTGAAGTTCTGGAATGCGTACCAAACCCCCCGTTTTCATTTCCGGCCTCTCCTACTTCCTGACCAAAATAAATCATAGTTGGTGAAGTACTTATTGTGGTTGAAACTACCATTAAGGGTTTTCCTTTTTCTGGCGTTCCCGCAAATTCTGGACTTGCTAAACGTTGTTCATCATGATTATCTAGAAAATGCAACATATGATGCTCAATATCAGCCATACCGTTTTGTATGTCCGATAATCCATCTGGCAATGACTTGCCTCGAATTACATCTTTTAATTTATCATATATTTCTACCTTGTCGTATAAATAGTCCATTTTACCCAAACGAATGTAGTTTCTGTACTCATTCGGATTATAGACTTCTGCCAATAAAAAAGCATCTGGATTTTTTGTCTTTATCGCTGAATTCATATAGCTCCAGAACTCATAAGGCACCATTTCAGCCATATCGTATCGAAAACCATCAACCCCTTTCGCAGTCCAATACAAGGCAATATCCCTGAATTTTTTCCAAGAATCCGGAACATCCTTTCCTTTCCAAAAATCAAAATGCTCTTTGTATGATTTTGTATCAAAACCAGCAGGAAGTTCTGGAAAATCTTTCGAACCGTCAGGACGAATTCCGTAATTTACTTTTACCGTTTCATACCAATCATTACGATCTGGTTTTGCGAGACGAGATCCATTTCCAGTCCATTTTGCAGGATATTCTTCAAATTTACCGTCAATAAGAGGATTCTTTTCACCGTTTAATGGTTTATCTGTATCGGGTACTTCAAAGTGTTTATTTGGAATATAATAAAAGTTATTATCTCTTTTATATTCGACTGTTACATCATCATCAGCACCAAAATCTCTCACCCCTTTAGGATTGTTCCTCCCTTCGTATTTTCTCGCAATATGATTGGGAACTATATCAATAATCACTTTTAATCCCGCTTTGTGGGTTCTTGCAATCAAAGCCTCAAATTCTTGTAATCGATTAGCTGGATTAACTGCCAAATCTGGATTTACATTGTAATAATCTTTTACCGCATAAGGAGAACCTGCTCTTCCTTTTACAACTTCAGGATCATCATTAGAAATTCCGATTGCAGTGTAATCGTGTATCAAGGCATGATGCGGGACTCCGGTGTACCAAATATATGTAACTCCTAAATCTTTTATCTCCTGTAATGCGGTATCTGTAAAATCGTTAAACTTTCCTACTCCATTTTCTTCAATAGTTCCCCAAGGTTTATTATTGGTATTTTTGTTACCAAACAATCGTGTAAAAACTTGATATACAACTTCTTTTTTATCTGAGACGGTCTCTTTCTGTACTGTGTTCATGTTTAAATCTTTCGTTTTACAAGCCGTTGTCAAAAACACTAAACTTATTCCTGCAACAATAGTTATTTTTTTCATCATACAAAATTATTTATGCTGATTTCATTCTTTTTTTACAATTTATAAATCAATTTTTAAATTTAATATATTTTAGAGTAAAGAAGCCGCTATCGTTTGAAATTAAAAAAAATCGTTTTTGAAAACGGATACTACAACGAAAGAGTACCACTATTTGTTGATAACTTTAAAAATAAGCAGCAATAGTTTTATGCCTGATTTTATGTAATTATAAATAAATCCTAATATGGATTAGGATTGTCTCCTTTTTCATAAATTTGACAAAAAATAAATCCATTGAAGAAACCGCTATTTTTCATTCGTTGTTGTTTACTCTTACTTTGTACTAATTTGGTTTTGGCACAAGCACCCAAAAAAATTGTTGTAGAACATTCTGATTATTTTGATGTTAATCAAGTTGAAATACCTGATGCTGTTTTACTAACCGGAAATGTTCGTGTAAACCATGATGGAGTAGTTTTAACCTGTAATAAAGCCTATTACTTTCAAAATGAAAATTACATTAAAGCTTTTGGAAATGTACAATTAGTTCAAGGAGACACATTATTTTTAAACAGTAAATATGCTGAATACAATGGAAATGTAAAAAAAGCATTTGCCACTGGAAGTGCAGTGATGAGTTCTCCGGATGCGACATTGGCTACAGACACCATCAACTTTGACAGAAACACACAGGAAGTTTTTTACAATTCCCCGGGAACAATAGTAAATAAGGATAATACTTTAAAAAGCAAATCAGGAAAATACTATGTCGCTGAAAAAAAATTCCAATTTCTAACGGCAGTAACCATCACCAATCCAAAGTATGTGATAAAAACAAATCATTTGGATTATTTCAGCAATTCAGGGCATTCCTATCTTTTAGGACCTTCCACAATTACCAGTAAAGCCAATTATATTTATACCGAAAAAGGATTTTATGACACCAAAAAAAATCTAGCTCATTTTCTCAATAAATCCTATATAAGATACGATGATCGGGTTATAAAAGGAGACAGTTTGTATTATGACCGAAACAGGGAATTTGCATCGGCAACACGTAATGTCAAAATAACGGATTCCATCAATCGCGGAATTGTTAAAGGAAATTACGCCGAAATATATAAAAATCAGGATTCTATGTTTGTCACCAAAAGAGCCGTGGCCGTAAACTTTGTCGAAAATGACTCCGTTTACATTCATGGAAAAAGACTAATGGTTACCGGTAAAGAAGGGAACCGAATTATTAGAGCTTTCAACAATGTTCGCTTTTATAAAACGGATATGAGTGGTAAATGTGATTCGATACATTCGAGTTCAAAAACTGCCTTGACAAAACTGATAGGGAATCCTATACTTTGGAATGGTGAAAACCAGATTACAGGTGATATCATGCATCTTATTGGAAATAATAACACCAAAGCGCTCGATTCACTCAAAGTCCTCAATAATACTTTTCTGGTCTCGAAAGATACGCTGGGAACAGGCTATAATCAGGTAAAAGGACAAAATCTCTTTGGGAAATTTGAGGAAGGAAAATTGCATGATGTGGATATCATAAAAAATACCGAAGTCATTTATTACATGCGGAACGACGCCAAAAAACTCATTGGAATTAACAAAAATGTGAGTAGCAAAATCAATATCATTTTTGATAAAAAAACGATAGAAACTATCACCTTTTTTAAGCAAGTGGATGGCGATATTTATCCCGAAAAAGATTTGCCTGAAAACGCACGAAAACTTCGGGGTTTAATCTGGCGTGGCGATGAAAGAATAAAATCCAAAGACGATATTTTTCCACCTGAAGAAAATGAAGATAACGCTAAAATAGCCAAAGCAACTAAAACCGAAGAGGAAAAGAAAAATGTTCCAATGAAAATCCGAAAGGAAACATTGAACTATGATAAAAAGAAAGGGAAAAGTAAGTAATCAGTGGTCCGTTTTTAGATTACAGTTCTCTCGAATAAACAATTAAACGATTAAACAAAATCCAGTGAATACCGATTTCCTAAAATACCAAGCACAAACTTCCCCTTATCCATTGGGTATGGAAGTATCGCATGCAGTAGGTTCATACATTTACGATTCCAATACTAAAAAATACTTGGATTTTGTGGCCGGAGTTTCCGCTTGCCCATTGGGGCATCAACACCCAAGAGTCAATCAAGCCATCAAAGATCAGTTAGACAAATATTCGCACGTGATGGTCTATGGGGAATATTCCCAAAGTCCGGCAGTTCAGTATTGCAAACTATTAGCTTCGCTCCTGCCCGCTCCTTTAGACAAAACCTATTTGGTGAATTCAGGAACAGAAGCCATTGAAGGCGCCTTAAAACTCGCCAGAAGAACTACAGGAAGAAGCCAATTGATTTCGTGCCACAATGCCTATCACGGAAATACTATGGGTTCTATGAGCGTAATGGGATTTGAAGAACGCAAAAGAATTTTTCGCCCGTTGATTCCAGATGTTGATTTTATAACGTTCAATAACGAAGAAGATTTACAAAAAATAACGACCAAAACTGCAGGAATAATTCTGGAAACCATTCAAGGTGGCGCCGGATTTATTCAGCCACACAATGATTTCCTTAAAAAAGTGCGCCAACGCTGTACTGAAGTGGGTGCCATTATGATTCTCGACGAAATCCAACCTGGTTTTGGAAGAACGGGAAAACTTTTCGGGTTCCAAAATTACGATGTCGTTCCTGATATTGTTGTTATGGGAAAAGGAATGGGTGGCGGTATGCCAGTGGGCGCTTTTACGGCTTCATCTGCCATGATGGATTTGTTGAGCGATAATCCTAAACTGGGTCACATCACGACTTTTGGAGGCCACCCTGTCATTGCGTCAGCCTGTTTAGCGACTTTGCAGGAAATTACTGAGACCAATCTCATGGCCGAAGCAATGGAGAAAGAAAAGCTATTCAGAACACTTTTGGTACATCCTTTGATAGTAGAAATAAGAGGAAAAGGATTAATGCTGGCCGCAATGACAGAAAGTGCCGATATAACAAACGAAGTGATTCTTAAATGTCAAGACAAAGGGCTCATTTTATTTTGGTTATTATTTGAAGGATGCGCCATTAGAATAACACCTCCTCTAACCATTTCTGAAGAAGAAATACGAGAAGGTTGCAGCATCATACTTGAAGTAATGGATGAAATTTTGAACAATAAATAATATTAAAAATATCGCAATTGGGAGCTATTTCCTGCTATCCGTTGCAATCTTTCCTGACCTGAACGAGTTTCAGGAACCTGAAAACAAGTTCAGGTCAGGAAAGGATTTCCACTTCTATCAGGGCTATGGCATCCGTTTAAACCAAAACTTTTTTTGTTAATTAAATTGTTCACAACAATTCTAACTTCCTCTCACAGTACAAGCACGATTCCCTAAATTTATTTAGGCCAAATTAAAAACACACAGTATGCAATTAAGCAACGAAGAAGAAGACTATAACTTATCATTGTCTAAATTTGAGTCCATGTTGAAAACCAACAAAGTTCTCTTTTTTGACTCCGAAGAATTTGAAGAAATTATTCTTCATTATCTCGATATGGGTAAGGCCGCTTTGGCAAAAAAAGCACTCAAACTGGCATTGGAACAACATCCAAAATCTACCGGACTAAAATTAGTTCAAGTGGAAATGCTTGTGTATGATGATAAACTCGAATTAGCCGAAAAGCTATTAAATGAGTTGTACGCCATTGAACCAACCAATGAAGAAATTTACATTCAAAAAGCCAATATCTGCTCTAAAAGAGACCAGCATGAGAAGGCCGTAGAAATGCTGAAAATAGCACTACAATATACTGATGATTATGCCGATGTCTATAATTTAATAGGCATGGAGTATCTTTTTATGGACAATCTGGAAATGGCCAAAGAAAGCTTTATCAAGTGTCTGGAAGAAGATCTAGAAGACCAATCAGCGTTATACAACGTTGTGTATTGTTTTGAATTTTTAGATCAAAATCAAGAGGCTATCGCCTATTTGAATAAATACATTGACAAAAACCCGTACAGCGAAATCGCTTGGCATCAGCTAGGACGTTTGCATTATGGGGTAAAAGAATATGAAAGTGCGATTCGCGCCTTTGATTATGCGACTTTAATCGATGATGAATTCCTTGGTGCTTTCATGGAGAAAGCCAAAGCTTACGAACGTTTAAAAAAATATGCTGAAGCCATAGAAAGCTACAGCAGAACTATCGAATTAGATGACGCCACTTCGTATGCTTTACTCCGTATGGGAAAATGTTATGAAAAACTAGGAAACAAAGTTTTAGCATTAAAATATTTCAATCAAACCGTGCATGAAGATCCTCTTTTAGACAAAGGATGGATTGCCATAACTGACTTTTACGTACGTCAAAAAAATTATCAAAAAGCGTTATTTTTTGTCAACAAAGCATTAGCCATTGACAATCAAAATCGTTTGTACTGGAAACGATATGCAACTATTAACAAACAAATGAACTTCTTTGAAGAAGCTGAGTTTGGATATAGAAAAGCAGTAGAATTTGGTGATTACGGATTAGACACCTGGTTATTCTGGGTAGATATTCTACAATTTTTAGGCGAATTTGAAAGCGCTATTCAAACTTTATTACAAGCTTCTGAATATTTCCCGGAAGAAAACGAAGTAGAATATCGCTTAGCAGGATTGTATTTTATGATTGAACAAAACACTAAAGCAAAATTTCATTTGAGCAATGCTTTGCGATTAAATTTTGACAACTATATTCTTTTAGAAGATTTATTTCCTGTTGTTTGGACAAAGAAAATGGTACAAAATTACATAGCAAAACATAAAAAATAATGGTTGACATAGTTAGAAAACGCTTTGGTCTATTAGGACGTAACATTAATTATTCATTTTCAAAAGGATATTTTACCGATAAATTTAATAACGAAAACTTCACAGGTTGTACCTATGAAAATTTTGACATTCCAGAAATATCCTCTTTTCCGGAGATAATTAAAAACACTTCGGATTTAAAAGGATTGAATGTAACGATTCCGTACAAGGAAACGGTTATTCCATTTCTTGATAAATTATCAAAAAACGCAGCACAAATTGGTGCGGTAAATACCATTAAAATCACCAAAAAAGGAAAATTGAAAGGCTACAATACAGACTATTATGGTTTCAAAAAATCATTAGAGCCTTTATTGCAACCACACCATAAAAAAGCATTGATTTTAGGAACAGGAGGCGCTTCTAAAGGAGTGGCTTTTGCTTTGGATGAACTAGGCATTCTATATACTTTTGTTTCCAGAGAAGCCAAGGAAGACACTATTGATTATGACCTAATCAACGCAACGACATTCGATAATTACCAAATCATAATTAACTCTACTCCGGTAGGAACGAGCCCTAATGTAGATGCATTTCCATTGATTCCGTATGAGTTTTTCACGGATAAGCATATTGCTTATGATTTGATTTACAATCCCGCTGAAACTCAATTCCTTAAAAGAGCCGCAGCAAAAGGAGCTCAAATAAAAAATGGTTTAGACATGCTTATTTTTCAAGCAGAGAAAGCATGGAAAATTTGGAATAAATAATAGAAAAACCTCATTTTTCGTACACACACTTATGTAAGTAAAAAAGCCACTTAAAAAAAGTGGCTTTTTGTTTAAAATATTGAACAATAGTAAATAAAAAAATCCTGATTAATTCCCAAAACCCTAGCCCTGATGGCAGCGGCATCCTTTTTTATCCGCTTTTTCGGCGGATAAAAAAGATACAGCGAATAGCAGGAAATTGCTTCAAAAAAAACATTTTTTTAACATAAAACGACTCTAAATAAAGGATTTATTTTGTAATTTCATGCTCCTTCACTATCTTTCGTGTTCGATACAAAAAATAAAAACCTTACACATTGAAAAAATGTTAGAAGAAAAGAATGATAACCTGCTGGAAGCAGATGGAAGTTTAGAGAATAATTCACTTGAATTAAATCAATCAGATACTATTATGGAAACTGAAACAATCGACGAAAGTAACGATAGCGTAGCTGTTCATTCTATTGACGAAAATGTTGTAACCCTAACAGGGGATGAGTTAGCACATGATGAACCTACCATAGAAACTGAAAACCAATCGGTATTAAACGCAATTACGGAGGCAAATGCTGAAGAAAGCGAAGATGACACGTTGAAAGAACGTCATGATATTCCGATGCAGGATTACGATACATTATCTCTTGAAGAATTGGTAGAAGAACTGAAAAATTTAGTTACCAATGAAAAAGTGATGTCTGTAAAGGATCATATCGAAGAAATTAAAAAAGCATTCTTAGCTAAATACAACCATCTTCTTGAAGAGAAAAAAGAAGAATTTCTTGCTGAAAATCAAGATCCAAATGAAGAATTTCAATACCATTCTCCATTAAAAACCCAATTTGACAAATATTATTCTCTTTTCAGAGATACTAAAAATACACATTTCAAGAGTTTACAAACGAATCTAAAAACCAATTTAGAAAATCGTTTGGCTATTGTTGAGGAATTGAAAGAATTAATCAATCCACAGGAAAACATCAAAGACACCTTAAAGCATTTTAATGATTTAAGAGAGCGATGGAAAAATGCGGGACCAATTCCGAAAGATAAATACAATCATGTTTGGAATAATTTCCATTTTCATGTGGAGAATTTCTATGACTATTTGCATCTTGACAGAGAGGCGAGAGACTTGGATTTCAAACATAATTTAGAGCAAAAACAAAAAATTGTAGCGCGTGTTGAAGAATTGGTAAAAGAAGCCGATGTCAATAAAGCGTTCCGAGAATTACAGGATTTACATAGAATCTGGAAAGAAGATATTGGACCCGTTTCTAGAGAACATCGTGATGAAATCTGGAACAAGTTTAGTGATTTGACTAAGCAAATGCATGATAAACGCGAAGTTTTGTTTGAAAATCAAAGAGGAACGGAACTTGAAAATTTAGAAAAGAAAAAAGAAATTATCGCTAAAATTGAAGTCTTAGCTACTGAGAAAGTAAATGCGCATTCACAATGGCTGGCACAAATAGAAAAAGTAGAAGCTTTAAGAGCTGCTTTCTTTTCAGCAGGAAAAGTACCATCAGATGTAAATGAGGAAACTTGGGCCAGTTTTAAAACTGCTGTTAGAAATTTTAATTCTTTCAAAAATTCATTTTACAAAGACATTAAGAAAGATCAAAACGATAATTTAAGCAAGAAAACAGCGCTTGTTGCTAAAGCCAAAGAACTACAAGAAAGTACTGATTTTGCTGCGACTACCCCTATCATGAAGCAAATTCAGGATGAGTGGAAACAAATAGGTCACGTACCAAGAAAATATTCGGATAAAATCTGGAAAGAGTTTAAAGATGCCTGTAATCATTATTTTGACAAATTAAAAGAGCAAAAAAATGAAGAAAACGGCGAAGAAGTAGAAGCTTTTGATAATAAAAAAGCCTATTTAGAAACGTTAAGAGAATACCAATTGACTGGTGATCACAAAACTGATTTAGATGCTATAAAATTACACATTGAAACTTGGAAAAACTTTGGAAAAGTGCCTTTCCCAAGAAGACATATTGAAGGAAAATTTAATAAAATTTTGGATGCACTTTTTGAAAAATTGAGTTTGAGTAAAAAAGACACTGATATGATCCGTTTTTCCAATAGAATGGACAATTTATCAGAAAGTAACGATACGCGCAAACTGGATAACGAAAAGATATTCCTGATGCGTAAAATTGAGGAAGTTCAGAATGAAATTTTCCAACTGGAGAATAACATTCAGTTTTTCACCAATACCAGAAATGCAAAAAAAGAAAATTCCATTGTATTAGAAGTTCGTAAAAATATCGCCATTCACAAAGAAAGCCTTGATGTTTGGAAAGAAAAACTAAAACAATTGAGAAATTTGAAAATAGAATAATTTTCAGCAATTTTTAAAATCACAAACCTCGTTCTTAAATAGTGCGAGGTTTTTTTATGCAAAAGAGTTTCTGATTTAAAATTTTAACTTTCATTTATCAGAAAAAACTACCTACTGTCAGCTGTTAATTTTAAATTTGCAAAATGAATTGGATTAAGAAAACAGTTGTTTTTATTGGACTTTCAATAGTTTTATTATTTGCTTTTAGTGCAAATCAATCTCCTATTGAAAAAATTAAAACAGAAAAAACCAGTTCTTCCTTTTCTCCTGACAGCATTCATACATCGGTTTTTATTCAACCACACGCGAACAATATAATTGGATTCCATTATAAAACTACCGATTATACAATTGCAAAACATCTTGAAAATTTTCAAGTTGCAATTCCGGATTTTAAAGTCCTAAAATTCTTTTCTCGTCATGCAAAACAAGACATCAATCGATGTGAAATGGTTTCGCTGCTACTCTTTCCTTTCCATTATTTTTGGTGATTTAAGCCCTGATTCCGTAATTAGAAGATACACTTATCTTTCTTTTTCGAATGAATTCCAATTGGTTTTCAATCGAATTTAACATGCTTTACAAATAACTCAAAAATAAAAAAATGGATACATCCGTAACTATAATAGGCCTTATAATAACAATTTTAATAGGCATTCCGCTATTCTTTGTATTTCGCTCTAATGTCATTAACAAAAATAAAATCAAGGAGATAAAGAAGAAATACAGTCAAAATAATCATTCCGATTTTGAATTAACTGAAACCCAAAACAAAAAAGTATTGGCGTTGGACGAAAAAAACAAAGGCTTCCTTTTAATGGATTTTAACGCTCCGGAAGAAGTAGTCACTTTTGTTAATTTAAATGATATTGCTTCTTGCAAACTGGTTGCTACAACGGAGAACAATTCGGCTAAAATCATAAAAATCGAATTTGAATTTGGATACAAAGAAGCCCATAAAAAAGAATTAGTTCAATTTTACACTATTGAAAACGAAATAATTGACCAGGAATGTTTGTACGAAGACCATGTATTGGCACAAAAATGGACAAAAATTATTGCAGATTGTATTTCCTAAACTATTAATTCACTAAAAGAGATTGTTCCAAAAAGACAGTCTCTTTTTTTATAAATGCTATTTTTAATATGATAATTATCATTTTAAATTTTTAAGAGTAATGCTACTTTTGGTTATGCAAAATGCCTTTACAATGAAAAATTCTCTAATTCAAAAATACAATGTTCCTGGTCCCAGATATACTAGTTATCCAACGGTTCCTTACTGGGATGAAACTGATTTTTCGGATGAAATTTGGGTAAAAACTTTAAAAAAATCATTTATATCGAGTAATTCTTCTGAGGGAATCAGTTTGTATATCCATTTGCCTTTTTGCGAAAGCTTATGTACTTTTTGTGGCTGCAATAAGCGTATTACAAAAAATCATGCGGTTGAAAATCCATATATAGATGCCGTTTTGAAAGAATGGACTTTATATTGTAAAATTCTTGGAGAAAAACCAACTATAAAAGAAATTCATTTAGGTGGAGGAACTCCTACCTTTTTCTCAACAAAAAATCTGGAGGATTTAATAAACGGAATCTTCTCGCATGCTAACAAAGCAATAGGCTATGAATTTAGCTTTGAAGGACACCCAAACAATACTTCACATGAACATTTACAAAAACTTTACGATTTAGGTTTTCGTAGAGTAAGTTTTGGTGTTCAGGATTATTCTGAAAAAGTTCAAAAAGCAATTCATAGAGAACAACCTTTTCACAATGTAGCAAAAGTTACTTTTTGGGCAAGAGAAATTGGTTATACCTCCATAGGTCATGATATCATTTTTGGATTGCCATTTCAGGAAATTGAAGATGTTATCGATACTATTGAGAAAACAAAATCATTACAACCCGATCGATTGGCTTTTTATAGTTATGCTCATGTTCCCTGGATTAAGGGAAATGGACAACGCGGTTTCAATGATGAAGATATTCCAAAAGATGATAAAAAAAGAATGTTGTACGAAACAGGCAAAAAATTATTGTACGCAAATGGATATCATGAAATAGGAATGGATCATTTTGCTTTGAAAACGGACAGTTTACATGACGCTTTCCAAAACGGGAAATTGCATCGCAATTTCATGGGATATAGCTCCTCAAAAACCCAATTAATGATTGGATTGGGTGTTTCCTCTATTAGTGACAGTTGGTATAGTTTTGCTCAAAATGTAAAGAATCTGGAAGATTATTATCAAATATTAGAATGGGACAAATTACCTGTTTTCAGAGGCCATTTATTGACTGATGAAGACCTCATCATCCGAAAACACATCTTGAATTTAATGTGTCAATTTGAAACTTCCTGGCAAAAAAACGAAGGTTATTTTGATGAAATTCCTGAAGTCTTAGTTCAGTTAAAGGAAATGGAACAAGATGGATTAGTAATTATAAATGAAAATACCATTCAGGTTACCGAAAAAGGAAAACCTTATGTTCGCAATATTTGTATGGCATTTGACTTGCGTTTAAAAAGGAAAGCTCCTGAAACCGAATTATTTTCGATGACAATTTAGTGATTGTTACTGTTTAAAAATATAAAAGCACGCTTAATGGCGTGCTTTTATTTATATGCTATGAATTAAAAATTAATGACAATTAGGGTTGGCCTGTACAAACAAGCTCATATTAGATGGCGAAACATAAGGAATTCCCAATCCCAATCCTCTCAAGATAAACAATACGCCAATGATTACGGCAACATAAGGAATTGCTTTTTGGATGCTGTTTCGAATAGGAACGGTCAAAAATGAATTAATATAGACTACACTACTCATCATAGGAACAGTTCCTAATCCAAATAGGATCATATACAAAACTCCAAGACTTTCACTTTGCATGGCAATGGCACCAAATAAAGCAACATAAACCATTCCACAAGGTAAAAACCCGTTGAGTAAACCAATAGTAAATAGTGATTTGTAACTCTTGTTTTTAAACTGACTTCCTAAAGCCGTTTTAATTTTAGAGATTATTTTGAAAACTGGTTTTGAAAAATTATATCTAGCAAATAATTTATCAGGAGTTAAAACGATAACAATCATGGAAACACCGATGAATATCGATAATTTCTGTTGTAAACCAGCCATAAAAAAACCTTTTCCAACCAAACCAAAAATAAACCCAATGGTGGCATACGCCGTCAATCTTCCTAAATGATATGTAATAATTTGGATGACTTTTTTAGCCTGATTCGCTCTATCTACGGGTAACATCATAGCAATTGGCCCACACATTCCTATGCAGTGAAAACTACTTATTAAACCGAAAATGAAAGCCGTGTAAAGCATTGTTTAAGTCTAATTGATGTATATCGTTTCTTTGGTCAAATAGGATTTACCTTCATATTGCCATTCCATATTAATGTCCCAACGACCGCCTGCCAAACTTTTTTTAGGTATGAGCAAAGTAGGATTAGATAGCGAAATTGGAATTTCAAAATCTAATTTTTTAGTAGACGGTCTGTAAAGGGACACTTTTCCTTTAATGTTTTTTGGAACAAATACATCCGGGAATACTATTGTAACCCCATCTGAAGTAGTAGTTATTATTGGTCTTTGAGCCAAATCATGTGCGTTTTGAATTCGTATCATCTCATCCCCAAAATGAACATCATGTTTATAATATTCTTCTACAACCAACTCATTATCATATTTTGAATCCGATTGTACTTTGAAAACAAAATATAAAATGAAGGTCATAAACAGACCAAATGCAATGACGATTCCTGTTCCCCAATTAAATTTCATGATATTTTATTTATATATTTTAATCCTAAACTAATTCCCTAATCAAAACTTCGCGGACTTAAAAAACTAGTTGTGCTTGTTTCAATTTTTTCAGTTCCGTTATAGACATCAATTTTTAATTTTGTTTTATCGCTGTCTAATAAATTTTGATTGATTTCCACAAATAGAGTTCCCCCATTCATACCCTGTTTAGGAATTTTGAAATCTTGTTTTCCTACTACTTTTAAGGTTCCCCTTATTCCAACTAATTTGAAATGAATATCATTAAAATCATTGTTGGTTTTATTGATGATCTTAAAAGTATAGATGTTACTGATATTATCTCCTTTATGCTGAAACAATTGTCCAGGCAATCTCAAAATACTAGCCTCGACATCTGTCCGTAAAAACAATAATCCTATTAAAATTCCTGTCAAAATAAACAATACAGCAGAATAGCCTTTCATTCTTGGAGTGAATTTGAACTTGATTTTTTTCTCAATTTCATCTTCTGATGCATAACGAATTAAGCCTTTTGGCAATCCAACACTTTCCATAATAGTATCGCATTCATCAATACAAGCAGTGCAATTGATACATTCCAATTGAACCCCATTTCGGATATCAATTCCGGTTGGACAAACATTCACACATTGTTTGCAATCAATACAATCCCCTTTTCCAGTGACTGCTCTATCTTCTTGTTTGTTGAACTTAGCTCTTCCTAATTCTTTTTCACCACGAACAAAATCATACGCTACATTTATCGATTTATCATCTAACAAAACACCTTGTAATCTTCCGTAAGGACAGGCTATAATACAAACTTGTTCTCTAAACCAAGCAAAAACAAAGTAGAATACACCAGTAAAAATCAACAGTGAAACCAAAGTACTTACATGATTTTCAGGACCTTCTTCAATCATTAAAAACAAGGTATCACTACTGATAAGATACGCCAGAAAGACATTGGCAATAAAAAAGGAGATGATTAAAAACAGAGTCCATTTAAGTCCTTTTTTTCTGATTTTTTCTGCGTTCCACTCTTGTTTTTTCAAACGAATTTGGGCACCACGATCCCCTTCAATCCAATATTCAATTCTGCGGAAAACCATTTCTAAAAAAATAGTCTGCGGACAAATCCATCCGCAAAATATTCGTCCAAAAATCACCGTAAAAAGAATCACGAATACGACTCCAACAATCATAAAAAGAACGAAAAGATAAAAATCTTGTGGCCAAAATGGAAATCCAAAAATATTGAATCTTCTTTCCAACACATTAAACATCATGAACTGATTGCCATTAATCTTTATAAAGGGATTGGCAACTAGAACAATCAGTAAAAAGTAACTGACCCACTTTCTATAATCATAAAATTTACCGGAAGGTTTTTTAGGGAAAATAAATTTTCGATTTCCTTCTTCATCAATCGTTCCGATGGTATCTCTAAAAGCTTCGTCTGGTAATTTTGACATTTTTTTATTTTTTAATTGGAGTACTATCTGTTTTTAAAGTAACAGTAGCATCGATTTTGGGAGCATTCTCATCAACCCAAATTTCACCATCCGGTGCTTTTGGATCTTTTGGATTGCTTCCTTGTAAAGACAATACATAACTGGCAACATGCTGAATATCTTTTGGTTTCAAAGTACCTTTCCAGGCAATCATCCCTTTTCCATCGCGGCCTCCATTTGTAATAGTGTGAAACAAATTCTTGATTCCTCCACCCAAAATCCAACGGTTATCCGTTAAGTTTGGCCCAATTTGTCCTCCAGCATCAGCTCTGTGACAAGGAATACAATTTGCAGAAAAAATTGTTTTACCAGCCGCTAAATCCGCAGGCTCCGTCAATAAAACAACTGTTTTTTCATCCATCAAATCTGGAGCAGTTTTCATGTATTCAGCAATATCAATTTTGGCTTGGGCTACTTCTTTTTTAAGCTCCATTTCTTGATTATCGGCTCCTAAAACTTCATATCGAACCATGTAAACAACCCCAAAAAGAATACAAGCGTAGAATAAATAAACCCACCAAGGCGGCAAATTGTTATCTAATTCCTTTATGCCATCGTAATCATGCTCCAGTAACAATTGATTTTCATTTTCTAATGGTACTGATTTAGTTAAACTTTTCATCAGGTTTTTGAACCATGCTTTTTCTTTAAAACTAATAGAAGTAACATTTTCCAATTTTTGTTTCTGTTCTTCTGTCATCAATTGATAGGTAATATTATCGACTGCGCTCATTGTAATTTCTATCGCTATCAAAAGGAATAGAAACACAAATAAAAAGACAGCAACCATTGGGAATTTTATAAAAGCTGGTCTGTCACCTGAATCAATAAAATACTCCATTGCTCCAAATACAGCAAAGAAAACAACCGGTACTCTTACATATGCTGGAATTAATTTTTTCATTTTCTAAATTTTAAAAAATTATACTATTTAATTGTCGTTCAAAGGGATTTGGCTTAATTCAGTAATCTTGTCTTTTTTATAAGAGAAAACCCAAATTCCAAGTCCAATGAAAAAGACGAAGAAGATTAATAACGATAAGATTGGATATATCGCAACTCCCTCGATAGTTTCCATATTGTGTTTAATTTGTTCGAACATGACTTTTATTTTTTAGCTATATCTTTTACTTTAATATCCGTTCCAAGTCTTTGTATGTAAGCAATCATTGCTACGATTTCTCTTTCATTCATTGGAATAAATTTTTCTCCTCTTGCTTCTGCTTTTTTCTTGCTATCATTATAGCTTTTTACAAAGTCAGGATCGTTTTTCAAGCTTTCTTCAATTTTAATGGCTTGCGCTCTTAAATCATTCAACCCATTTGCAACTTGAGCATCAGTATAAGGAACACCAAGTGTAACCATGGCTTTCATCTTGCTTTGAGTTAGAGAAATATCCATCGGTTTATTATCAAAAAGCCATTTATAACCTGGCATAATTGAACCTGCAGATATACTTTGAGGACTCCAAAAGTGGTTGAAATGCCAGTTATCATTGTATTTTCCACCTACTCTCAATAAATCAGGACCTGTACGTTTTGACCCCCAAAGGAATGGATGATCGTATACAAATTCCCCTGCTTTAGATTGTGGTCCATAACGTTCCACTTCACTACGGAAAGGACGAACAGATTGAGAGTGACACCCTACACAACCTTCACGAATGTATAAATCACGCCCTTCCAATTCTAAAGGTGAATAGGGTTTTACACTGGCAATCGTTGGGATATTTGATTTCACCATAATCGTAGGTACAATTTGAATAACACCACCAATTAAAATAGCAATAGTTGCTAAGATTGTCAATTGAATAGGTTTTCTTTCTAACCAAGGATGAAATTTCTCTCCTTTAACTCTTCCAGAACTTATTTTTATTAATTCAGGTGCTTCAGCTAATTCGTCTTCTATTTTAGAACCTAATCTAACGGTTTGGATAATATTATACACTAAAGAAAACATCCCAATTAAATAAAGAGTTCCACCAATAGCTCTCATCCAATACATTGGCATAATTTGAGTTACAGTTTCAAGGAAGTTACCATAAGTTAACGTTCCATCTGGATTAAACTGTTTCCACATAGAAGCTTGTAAAAACCCAGCAACATACATTGGAATTGTATATAAAATGATCCCTAAAGTACCTATCCAAAAGTGAAAATTAGCTAATTTAAGAGAATACAAAGTGCTTTTAGTCATTCTGGGAATCAACCAATATATCATACCAAAAGCCATAAATCCATTCCAGGCTAACGCCCCTACATGAACGTGAGCAATAATCCAATCCGTGTAATGCGCAATCGCATTTACATTTTTCAACGATAACATTGGCCCTTCAAAAGTTGCCATTCCGTAACCAGTGATGGCCACAACAAAGAATTTTAAAACTGGATCTACTCGCACTTTATCCCAAACACCTCTCAAAGTTAAAAGCCCGTTTATCATTCCACCCCAAGATGGTGCAATCAACATGATAGAAAAAGCTACTCCTAAATTTTGTGCCCAGTTAGGCAACGCTGAATATAACAAGTGGTGAGGACCAGCCCAGATATAAATAAAAATCAATGACCAGAAGTGAACAATAGATAGTCTATAAGAATACACGGGACGATTCGCCGCTTTTGGAACGTAATAATACATTAATCCTAAGAAAGGTGTTGTCAAGAAAAACGCAACCGCATTATGTCCGTACCACCATTGCACTAATGCATCTTGAACTCCTGCATAAACAGAATAACTTTTCATGGGTGAAACCGGCAATTCTAAACTATTGAAAATATGTAAAACAGCTACAGTAACAAAAGTTGCCAAGTAAAACCAAATCGCAACATACAAATGGCGCTCTCTACGTTTTAAAATGGTTCCAATCATATTGATACCAAAAACAACCCAAATCACTGCAATTGCTATATCAATTGGCCATTCTAATTCGGCATATTCTTTTGAAGAACTATACCCAAGAGGCAATGATATGGCAGCAGCAACAATAATCAATTGCCATCCCCAAAAATGAAGATTACTCAAAAAATCATTGAACATCCTGGCTTTCAACAATCGTTGCAAAGAGTAATAAATCCCTGCAAACATTGCATTTCCCACAAAAGCAAAGATAACTGCATTCGTGTGTAAAGGTCTTAATCGACCGTAACTCAACCACGAAATTCCATCGGTTACATTTGGAAAAAGGAACATAAAGGCTAATGTAAGCCCCACTAACATCCCTACGACTCCAAAGACGATGGTTGCGTAAATGAATTTTTTTACAATTTTGTTGTCATAATAAAACTGCTGCATTTCCATAATTAAATCTGTTTTAATTTAAAAGTTTACTATTTAAGGCTAAAAGTTATTGAGTTTTCAGATTCAATTACTTCTCATCTTGTTTTTCGGGTCGCTCTTCTTTTTGGGTTGATTTCAAAAGCTCATCGTCAAAAAGCATTCTGACTGACGGTGTATAATCATCATCATATTGACCGGTTTTTACCGCTCTTATAAAAGCAATAAAAAACCCTATCGCGACTATTATACTGATGGAGATTAATAAATAAATGACACTCATACCTTAATTTGTGTTAACAAAGTTACTTTTACGTTTTGTAGTAAAATATGACATTTGTCATACTTCTTGTTTTATGTTAAAAACATGTGAAAGCGCAGTTCAAAAACTTATATAATTCTATTTTTTATTTGCGTAATAGCTGCTCATCACAGTCACAAAACTTACAATAGTTATTGTGCTCAAAGGCATAATGATAGCCGCTACCAAAGGCAATAAATTTCCTGTAATCGCAAATGACAATCCAACCACATTGTATAAAAGTGAAAGCGTAAAACTCATCTTTATGGTTGTTATCGCATTTTTAGAAAGCCTCAAGAAATAGCTTAATTTTTGAAATTGACTAGCATCCAGAATAGCATCACAAGCCGGTGAAAAAACATTCACATTTTCAGAAATTGAAATTCCTACATTGCTTTGCGCCAAAGCTCCGGCATCATTCAATCCATCACCCACCATCATCACATTTTTGCCTTCTTCTTGTAATTTTTTAATGAAATCTAATTTTTCTTCCGGTTTTTGATTGAAGATTAATTCCGTGCCTTTGGGCAAAAGGTTTTCTAATGTTGCTCTTTCCCCTTCATTATCGCCAGATAAAACCTTAATTTGATACTTACTGCTTAGATTTTTGAAAAGTTCTTCTAACCCTTCTCTATATTGATTGTTGAAAATAAATTTTCCATAATAAATACCGTTAATTTTTATATGGACAGAGGTATTCCCCTCCCCAACCCTCCCCGAAGGGGAGGGAGACGAGACAGATAAAGGAGGTACGCAAAATTCTGCCGAACCAATTTGAATTATATTCCCTTCTATTTTTACTTTAATTCCTTTCCCTGTAATCTCTTCAAAATCATCTATTTTTAATCTTTTCATTTCAGGTAAAAAGTCATACAGCATTCTACTCAATGGATGGTTTGATCCACGAAGTGCGTTTTTTATCAATATTAAATTTGTATCTGTCTCTACTTTTTTTTGCTCCCCTCCTTCGGAGGGGTTGGGGGAGGATTCATAGGAAATATTCGATTTTTTATTAGTTGTAATAGTTCCCGTTTTATCAAAAACTATAGTGTCAACTTTAGCTAATTGTTCAATAACTAAAGCGTTTTTGAGGTAGAATTTCTGTTTTCCTAAAATTCGCAATACGTTTCCAAAAGTAAATGGGGCCGTCAATGCCAATGCACATGGGCAAGCAACAATCAATACCGCTGTAAACACATTAAAAGCAACATTAGCGTCAATAGAAATCCAATATCCAAATCCAACAAACGCAATTAATAAAAGTATGGGCGTAAAATAGCGGCTAATTCGATCCGTAATGGTTTTGTGTTTTTGTTCTACATTTTTTTGGAACACATCATTACTCCACAACTGTGTCAAATAGCTTTGTGAAACCGAATGTAAAACCTCCATTTCTATTACTTTACCTATTTGTTTTCCTCCTGCAAATACTTTATCACCTGATTGTTTGGTAATAGGAACCGCTTCTCCAGTAACAAAGCTATAATCGATTTCTGCTTTTTCAGAAATTAAAATCCCATCAACAGGAATTAATTCTTGGTTTCTAATGAGTAATCGGTCGCCTTTTTGAACTTCATAAATCGCTACACTTTCTTCAGTAGTATCGGTATTAATCTTGGTAATTGCTATTGGAAAATAAGATTTAAAATCTCTTTCGAAACTCAAAAAACTATAGGTTTTGATTTGGAACATTTTACCCAAAAGCATAAAGAAAATCAATCCTGTTAAGCTATCGAAGAATCCAGATCCGTAATTCATAAAGATGTCAAACGTACTTCGCACAAACATCACAATAATTCCCAAAGCAATAGGAATATCGATATTGAGCATTTTAGATTTAATACTTTTATACGCCGAAACATAATAGCCACTGGCTGAATAGAAAAAACTGGGTAATGATAATATAAAAATGGCTCCTCTAAAAAAATCTCGGTATTGGTCTAGCCAAAATTCTTTAACTTCAAAATATTCTGGAAATGAAAGCAACATTATATTTCCAAAACAAAAGAAGGCAACACCTAATTTATACGTTAAACTTCTATCGACATTATTAGTTCCCGTTTCATAGTTTTCAAGACTTATGTAAGGTTCATAACCAATAGAACTCAATAAATAAACAATAGCTTTAATAGAAACAACTTCGGGATTGAAAGTGATTCGGACTCTTTTTTCAGGAAAATTAACTTGAGAAGTGTTTATTCCTTTTTGAAGACGCTGTAGATTTTCCAAAATCCAAATACACGAGCTACAATGTATATGAGGAATACTAAGTGAAATAATAGCGGTTGAATTTTCTTCAAATTCCAAAAGTTTGGATACAATACTCTCATTATCTAAAAAATCATATTTACCATTAATTTCTTGCGGGGTTGCTCCAGGGGATTTTTCAAAATCATAATAACATGTCAAATCATTGAGGCTAAAAATCTCGTACACGGTTTTGCATCCGTTGCAACAAAAATTTTTGGCATCAAAAATAATTTCATCTTCTTTTATAATATCTAATCCACAATGGAAACAGTTTTGTGTGTCCATAAATTTGCTCATTTTACCTGAAACAAAGGTGACAAATTGAATGAGTTAAAAATATGATATATGTCATATAAATGTCTAAATTTGTAATAGATTTAAAATACCTTCCAATTATGAGCAAATGCGAACAATGTATCGTTAGAGAATTTAGCTCTTTAAAAGCACTTACTAAAAACGAATTACTACAACTTTCTGACTGCAAAACATCTCACACTATTAAAAAAGGGGAAGTGATTTTTGAAGAAGGTGAAAACGTCAATGGTATCTATTGTGTTAAGGATGGTATTTGCAAGCTCACAAAACTGAGTCCAAATGGTAAGGATCATATTGTAAAATTGGTAACTAAAGGAGAATTATTAGGTCAACGTTCCATGATTAGTGACGAACCTGTAAATCTAAGTGCTGTTGCTCTTGAAGACATGGAGGTTTGTTTTATTCCAAAGTCGGAAGTAATGGGATACTTTGATAAGAACAATCAGTTTTCAATGAATGTAATGAAAACCATTTGTGGAGATTTAAAAGAAGCAGATGATCACATGGTCAATTTAGCCCAAAAAACTGTCAAAGAAAGATTAGCGGAAACGCTTCTTTATTTACATGACACCTTTGGGAAAAATGAAGATAATTCTTTAAAAATCCAACTTTCAAGAGATGAATTAGCCAGTATGATTGGTACTGCCACAGAAAGCTGTATTCGATTATTATCTGATTTTAATAAACTAGGACTGATTGAATTGACTGGTAAAAAGATAGTTTTGAAAGAAATCAACAAACTAAAAAAACTGGCTGAATAACTTAATCCTTTTTGTTCATTACAAAATAATAAACTGGAATTCCCAAAGCCACAATACACAATCCCAATCCCGTATTGAACGTATCATAAATCAATAAGGTAAGACAAATCGCCATAGTGACCACAATATAAAGTGCCGGTACAAATGGATAACCAAACGCTTTATAAGGTCTATCTGCATTTGGTTCTTTTTTTCTAAGGATAAAAACACCTAAAATTGTCAATATATAAAACAATAACGACGCAAAAGTCGCATACGTTAATAAGTCCCCAAATTTTCCCGAAATACAAAGCACACAAGCCCAAATACATTGTACCCATAATGCTTTGGCAGGAACTTGGTTTTTATTTAATTCCGTTGCTTGCTTAAAAAATAATCCGTCTTTTGCCATTGCAAAAAACAATCTTCCTCCCGAAAGAATCAAGCCGCTATTACACCCAAAAGTAGATACCATGATTAACGCAGCCATCACAAAAACACTAACATTTCCCATAATCATACTTGCTGCAGCTGCCCCAACTCTATCATTACTGGCAAACATGATTCCGTTACTGGCAATATCAGTTGCATTTGGTGTTCCGTGCATCGGTAACAAAGCTAAATAAGCCAGATTTGCCAAAACATAAATAACGGTAACAATCAAGGTCCCAAGAAACAAACTTCGTGGAATATTCTTTTTGGGTTCTTTGATTTCTCCTGCAATAAAAGTCACATTATTCCAAGCATCACTAGAAAATAACGAATTGATTATTGTGGCTCCTGCAGCGCCTAAAAGTGCCATTCCCGCTAATTTTGTGACCGTAATTGTTCCGTCAGGATTCACAACTGTTTTGCTGGCTTCCCACATGTTTGTGAAATTATTGGATAAAACATCTGTTTGTAAACCAACATACAATCCCAAAATAATCAATGCAAATAGCGCTATTAATTTAGCCGAAGTAAGAACCAATTGAACCGTTTTTCCACTTTCTACTCCTTTCGTATTAATATACGTAAGCAATAGTATACTCGAAATCGCCAATACTTTTTGGTACGAAAAAATAAAACTAGCGCCTATTTTAAAAAGTGTATGGTCTAAAACAGGAAAAAAAATAGCCGCATAATTAGCAAAAGTAACTGCAATGGCTGCAATAACTCCCGTTTGAATTACCGTAAAAACTGTCCAGCCATAGAGAAAGGAAACTAATCTTCCATAGGCGCGTTGAATATAAACAAATTGTCCGCCCGCATTAGGCATCATTCCTGCTAATTCACCATAACTCAATGCTGCAGCAACTGTTATAATACCAGTAACTAACCATATAACTAATAACCAAGCAGCAGAACCAATATCTCTTGCCATTGCCGATGTAACAATAAAAATCCCTGAGCCTATCATGGAACCGGCAACTAAACTGGTGGCATCTATTAATCCTAAAGAACGTTTTAACTCGGTTTTATTTTCTGGCATTGGGTAATTTTAATTATTTAATACTGAACGTTATAATTTTTTTGCTTCTTCCCAAAATTGAGTTATTTGGAAATCATAGATTTCCAATTCCTATTTATTAGGAAGACGCTTCACTTCTTCCCAAAATTGAGTTATTTGGAAATCATAGATTTCCAATTCCTATTTATTAGGAAGACGCTTCGCTTCTTCCCAAAATTGAGTTATTTGGAAATCATAGATTTCCAATTCCTATTTATTAGGAAGACGCTTCGCTTCTTCCCAAAAAACATCCATTTCAGCAAGGGTCATATCCATTAATGGTTTCCCCAATTCTCCCGCTTTACTTTCTAAATATTGAAAGCGTTTAATGAATTTTTTATTGGTGCGTTCCAAAGCATCTTCGGGATTTACGTTAAGAAATCGGGCATAATTGATCATCGAAAATAAAACATCTCCAAATTCGGCTTCAATTTTATCCTGATCTCCAGCTTCAACCTCAACTTGCAATTCCTCCAATTCCTCTTGAACTTTGTCCCAAACCTGATGGGATTCTTCCCAATCAAACCCTACTCCTTTAACTTTATCTTGAATTCGACTTGCTTTTACTAATGCAGGTAAACTTTTTGGAACACCTTCAAGAACGGACTTTTTACCTTCTTTCAGTTTTAGTTTTTCCCAGTTTTGCTTTACTTCTTCTTCATCCTTCACCACTACATCACTATAAATATGAGGATGACGATGAATTAACTTTTCGCAAATTTCATTGCAAACATCGGCCATGTCAAAATCGTTTGTTTCGCTTCCTATTTTGGCATAAAAAACAATATGCAATAACAAATCACCTAACTCCTTTTTGACTTCGTTTAAATCATTATCTAAAATAGCATCTCCTAATTCGTAAGTCTCTTCAATAGTAAGATGACGTAAAGTTTGCATAGTTTGCTTTTTGTCCCAAGGACATTTTTCTCGCAAATCATCCATAATATCTAATAATCTTTCGAAAGCTTGCAACTGGTCTTTTCTTGAATTCATATTGAAATGGTTTTTTGTAAAAATAAAAAAATCCTGTCCAGAAAATGACTGAACAGGATTAAATATTATTTAAAATTGAAATTACTCTTTTTTAGCTTTTGCTTTTTTTGCAGGAGCTTCAACTGCTGGTGTTTCTTCTGTAACCTCAACTTCTTCTGCAACTGCAGCAGCCGATGTTTCGTCAGTAACTAACCCTTTTGCTTGAAGCATATTATACCAATTCAAGATTTTCTTTACATCAGAAGGATATACTCTTTCTTCATCATAATCTGGCAAAATTTCTTTAAAATAAGCTAATAAAACCGCATTATCTTCTTTATGTGAAATTGCTTGGCCTTTGTTCTCTTTATCAGCAATTTTTTGCATGATTTCAGCTAACGGTTTTTCGCCTTCATACGTATAAATAGAAATCTCAGACAATAAACTCACATTACTTTTTAAATTAACTGTAATTTTTTTTCCGTCCAATAATGATTCCGCAACAAACCCAGTACGCGTTTGTACTCTTAATACGTATAAGCCCGGTTTCCCAGAAATGGCTAATATTTTTTCTAAATTCATGTTTTTTTTGTAATTATTTATTAAGAATTTGACTTATTTTTTTTCATTTAAAACCAAAAATCATACCAAGATAAGGCTATAAATGGGAATTTACCTTCCTTTTTTACCAAAAAATTTCATTCGATACTCTTGGAAAGTTTTACCTTCTAAGATGTTTTTAAGCTTCTTCTGGATCAAACGTTTTTTCAAAGATGAAATTTTATCTGTAAACAAAATCCCTTCAATGTGATCGTATTCATGTTGGATTACTCTGGCGATTAATCCGTCGAAAACTTCTGTTTTCATTACAAAATCCTCTTCACAATACTCAATAGTTATAGTTGGATTACGATACACATCTTCACGAACATCAGGAATACTTAAACATCCTTCATTAAAGCTCCATTCTGTACCTTCTTCTTTTATCATTTTTGCATTGATAAAAGTTTTTTTGAATCCTTTCAATTCCTGTTGTTTAGCATCTTCTAAATCTTCATCATCACTAAAAGGAGTCGTATCGATTACAAATAAGCGAACTGCCAATCCTACTTGCGGTGCAGCAAGTCCCACACCATAGGCGTTATACATCGTCTCGTACATATTGGCAATCGTTTCTTTCAAGTTTGGATGTTCCGGTGTAAGAACTTCTCCTACTTTTCTTAAAACAGGATCACCATATCCTATAATTGGTAAAATCATTATTGTTGTATTAAGTATTATCTACTGTAAATCTGAATATGTCTCCATTTAATTCAGTCTGCAAAAATAGTAAAAAAATAGACAATGAATAATCCTCCATTGATAATTAGTGTTTTTTTACAATTAAGTTCAAAACACATCTCTTTATCCTTTGAATAATTCGTACAATTCTTACCTTTGTTAGTAATCCAATTATATGATTTACAGAATCCGAAAATTTACAGACAGCACTTATTTCAATAATGCCTTAAAGGTAACAATAGCGGCAGTCATTCCTGTTTTATTGTTTTCTTTTCTTGGTAATTTTGAAATGGGATTTACTATTGCACTGGGAGCTTTTTTTACCTATCCAAGTGATATTCCAAGTAGTTTAAAACATAAAATCAATGGTGTTCTGGTTACTGCTTTTCTAGTTGCCGGTCTCAATTTGTTAGTGAATATTATGCATCCCTATTCTTGGGTTTTTTATCCATTTTTAGCGCTATTGATTTTCTTGATATCCATGCTTTCTGTATATGAAAAAAGAGCTACGGCAGTTTCTTTCTCCGCGTTACTTGCCGTTTCATTGGCGTTTGCACATTTGCATACCGGTTTGGAAATGATTGAATATTCAGGATTAATTCTCGTAGGTGGTTTATTTTACCTTCTAATTTCACTTATTTTCCATTATTTGAGCCCTCATCGTTATATCGAATTAGAAATTGCTGAATGCATCAAACTAACGGCTAAGTATTTAAAACTAAGAGGGGATTTATGGACCATTAATGCTGATAAAAAAGCAATTATTGAAAAACAATTACACCTTCAGGTAGAACTAAATACCATTCGACAAAACATTAGAGAAGTGCTAATCAGTAGTCATACTACCTCCGGTTCTTCTAATCAAAACCGCAAGATGCTTATTGTTTTTATTTCATTGATAGAAATTTTAGAACTTGCCTTATCCACTTCTTTCGACCATGATAAGCTACATCAAAAATTTGACGATCATCCAAAGGTATTATTAACCTATCAAAGCTTAGCATACAATCTTGCAGCAAGTTTAAAACAAGTATATAAAAGTGTACAAAACCGAACTAAATATGTTTCTAAACATAATTTACTTGGAGATTTAAATGCTTTACAAATTGCAATCACAGAATACGAAAATGATTTAGGAAAAATTGCCGCTTCCGAAGGTGTTTTTATGCTCACAACTATGCTTCAATACGGCGAAAAACAAGTTGAAAAAATAAAAATTGTAGAACGCGCATTCACCTTAGCTATCAATTCATTGGATTTTAAAGGAAAGGACAAAGACTTAGAAAAATTTCTAACACCGCAGTATTATCCTTTGAGCACTCTGATTGAAAATCTTAGTTTCTCCTCAACGATTTTTAGGCATTCACTGCGATTAACCATAACTATTTTGATTGGTTTTATCATTGGTAATGTACTGCCTTTTCACAACGTATATTGGATTTTGTTGACTATCATCGTAATCATGCGACCTGGATATGGTTTAACCAAACAGCGTTCTTTCCATCGAATTTTCGGTACCATTTTAGGCGGATTAATTGCATTTGGAGTTCTTACATTCATCCATAACAGTATTGTAATCAGTATATTTTCTATTCTTTGCATGCTTTTGGGATTTTCCTTTACACAAACAAATTATAAAGTCAGTGCAACGTTTGTGACGATGTATATTGTTTTTATTTATGGAATACTAACTCCAAATATTAGTGATGTGATTCAATATAGAATTCTGGATACTATTGTTGGGGCAGCATTAGCTTTTTTTGCCAATCACTTTTTATGGCCTTCATGGGAGTTTTTAAATATTCCCATTTATTTGGAAAAATCCATAAAAGCAAATGAAAATTACCTGAAGGAAATCTCTATTTTATATAACAAGAAGGGGACTATTTCCACTTCATACCGATTAGCCAGAAAGAATGCTTTTATCGAAATAGGTAATTTAATGGCTTCTTTTCAAAGAATGATTCAAGAACCAAAATCTAAACAAAAACAACTGCCACAAGTATATAAACTGGCCATACTCAACCATTCCCTACTTTCCTCTTCAGCTTCCTTGGGAACTTATATTCAATCGCACAAAACGACATCAGCTTCTGAGGCATTTAATGTTGTGGTTGATACCGTAATTAAAAACCTGGATAACGCTATTTCTCTTTTGAAAAATGATTCAGATATAAAAGAAAGCCTTCCAAAAGAAGATTTAGCCATGCGTTTTACGGAGTTAAAAAACATTAGAGAAAAAGAATTAAAAGCAGGAATTCCCATTGATGAAGAAGCATTTCAATTGAAAATGCAGGAAGCACAATTGGTTATAGAACAATTAATCTGGTTGACTAATTTATCCGAAAACATAGTAAAGACTACAAAAGAATTAATGCAATCTTAAAACTAAACCACTATGAACTGAAAGTCCATAGATTTGGTAAGCAAACTGAAAGTCTACACAGTTGCAAACCAAATATTAGCCACGAATTTCACCAATTAGCACAAATTAATTAGTGGAAATTCGTGAAATTCGTGGCGAAAAATTTTTAGAAGCTAAAGCGAAATGCACTAAAGTGCATAGTTTTAAACTATAATTTGAGACCAATAAAAAGCGCTGGAATTAGATTAAATATCTAAAAACCAGCGCTTTTATTTTATTGTAAAATATCTAATTATTCAATTTTAGAATTTCAGCAGTATCTTTTCTAATTTCGGTTAATAAAGTTGGATTATCGTTCAAAGCCTGACCATAAGACGGAATCATTTTTTTTAATTTTTCCTGCCATTCCGGTGTTTCAATTTCTTCTTTAAAACATCTTCCTATCAAATCTATCATAATCGAAACTGCAGTCGAAGCTCCAGGAGAAGCCCCCAGTAAAACGGATAATGAACCATCAGCTGTTGTGATTACTTCAGTACCAAATTCTAATATTCCACCTTCTTTTTCGTCTTTTTTAATAACTTGTACGCGTTGTCCTGCTCGTTCTAATTTCCAGTCTTTAGATCTTGCACCCGGAACATATTCTCTTAACGCATTAATTCTATCTTTTGGTGATTGACGCACTTGCTCAATCAAATATTTCGTAAGTGGAATATTTTTAATCCCAGCAGCAATCATAGGAATGATATTATCTGGTTTTATAGATAATGGTAAATCAGAATACGATCCATTTTTTAAAAATCGAGTAGAAAAACCTGCGAAAGGTCCAAAAAGCAATGCTTTTTCTCCATTTATCATTCGGGAATCAATATGTGGCACAGACATAGGTGGCGCACCAACACTGGCTTTACCATATACTTTAGCCTGATGTTTAGCAATCACTTCTGGATTGGTACATTTCAGCCATTGCCCACTTACCGGGAAACCTCCAAAACCTTTTCCTTCAGGAATATCTGCTTTTTCTAACAATGGTAATGAACCACCACCAGCTCCTATAAAAACAAATTTAGTATATGCTTTTCGCTTTTGACCTGTAGCCAAATCTGTAATTTTTATTCTCCACGATTTATCCTCGCGCTGTTTCAATTTTTTAACTTCGTGATGAAAATGCATGGTAACACCATCTAATTGTGTTAAATAGTTGAACATATTTCTGGTTAATTCTCCAAAATTTACATCCGTCCCAATTGCCATTGAAGTTGCAGCAACTTGATCTGTATCCTTTCTTCCTTCCATAACCAAAGGCATCCATTCCTTTAACTGAGAAAAATCAGTACTAAAAAGCATTTCTTTAAAAAGTGGATTGGCATGTAATGCTTCATATCTTTTTTTAAGATACGCTACATTTTTCTCACCCCAAACAAAACTCATGTGTGGAATACTTTTTATAAAATTTTCAGGGGATGAAACTTTTTTCTGTTGGACTAAATAAGCCCAAAATTGACGGGATACTTCGAAAGATTCCGCAATACTGATTGCTTTTTTAGGACTGATACTGCCATCTTCACTTTCAGGAGTATAATTAAGCTCACAAAAAGCAGAATGTCCCGTACCGGCATTATTCCATGCATCGGAACTTTCGGAAGCTGCAATATCTAATCTTTCGTAAATTTCAATTTTTATATCCGGTTGTAATTCTTTTAGGATTAAGCCAAGTGTGGCGCTCATTATTCCAGCTCCTATAAGAACTACATCACTATTTGAACGAATGGTTGTATCAGGCATAACAAAATTTTAAAGCGCAAAGATACTTCATAAAACCATAAAAATTATAACAAATAATTGTTAAAAAGTAGGAAATTACGAAAACATTATAGTCATTTTATTGCCTTAAAAACAACGCTTTTAAAATATTTTTCGGGTCAAATAATCCTGAAGCATTATCGTTGCCGAAATCTCATCAATAAGCGCTTTATTTTGACGTTGTTTTTTATTGAGTCCACTATCAATCATCGTTTGAAATGCCATTTTCGATGTAAACCGTTCATCTACACGGATGACTTTCATATCCGGAAAATGATTTGTAAAATGCGTTACAAAACCTTTAATGATAGAAGCGCTTTCTGAAGGTTCGCCATTCATTTGTTTGGGGTCACCAATAAGTACTGCTTCCACTTTTTCTTTGGCAAAATAATCCTTCAAAAAAGCAATGGCTGTTGCAGATGGAATTGTAGTTAAACCCGAAGCTATGATTTGCATCTCATCAGTAACAGCGATTCCTGTACGTTTTTGACCGTAGTCTATGGATAGTATTCTTGGCATTTGCTTATTTTTTTCAAAGGTAACTATTTTAATTTTCCGATTCTTAGCAACAATGGAAAAGTCACTTTCTTATCACTTTTTTGCCAAGAAATTTTCAACTCATCATAAATCAAGTCCAAAGGATTTTTATTCTTTTTCGAAATATAATGTTGTGTCGCCGACCATGTTTCCAGATACCCGATGAGTTCTTCAAAAGTCCATATAAAATGATTTTCGAAAGGTTTTGCTACAATTTCATCAAATGGAAATGGAATCGTTTTATAATTTTCATCCAAGTATTTTCGCTCCGCATCCCAATACGGACCTACTATATTATAATAAAAATTTTGTATTATTTTATCTGAATCCGCATTGGTAGCAAATAACCCATAACCTAATACGGCAAAGATTCCTTCTGGTTTTAATATTCTGTAGATTTCTTTATAAAACAAATCAAAATCAAACCAATGAATCGCTTGTGCCACGGTTATTAAGTCAAATTCACTATTTTTAAAAAAGGTATTTTCAGCGGCAGCTATTTTATAAATGATATTCTGCGCTGAAATAGCATTATCCAATTGGTTCTGGCTAATGTCAATTCCATAAACCGTTTTAAAAAAGCGAGAAAGTTTGTGAGCCACTTGCCCATTTCCTGTTGCTATATCAAGTGCAATCGATTTATTTTTGACAAATGAAACCAAATAATCAATCATTTCATCCGGATATTGCGGTCTAAATTTTGAATATTCCAAAGCTTGTTTAGAGAAATTATCTTTCATATTCCCATGATTTTCATTTATCATCCAAATTTACAACATTTAAAAAACATTAAACACAGAGCAAGTTAAATCTGTAACATTTTCAAATCAATTTACCTTTTTGCTTTTTCGGTAAAAAACATATCTTTGTCAAAAATCTAATTAAAATGAATCCATTACAAACTATTATAGAACAAGCTTGGGAAAACCGTGCTTTGTTACAAGAAACAACAACAACTGATGCTATCAGAGCTGTTATTGAATTATTAGACACCGGAAAATTACGTGTTGCCGAACCAGTTGGTGAAGGATGGCAAGTAAACGAATGGGTTAAGAAAGCGGTAGTGATGTACTTCCCTATTCAAAAAATGGAAACATGGGAATCTGGAATTTTCGAATACCATGACAAAATGTTATTGAAAAGAGGCTATGCAGAAAAAGGGATTCGTGTAGTTCCTAATGCTGTGGCCCGTTACGGTGCATACATTTCTAGCGGTGTTATCTTGATGCCAAGTTATGTAAACATTGGTGCTTATGTAGACGAAGGAACTATGGTGGACACGTGGGCAACCGTAGGAAGCTGTGCACAAATTGGTAAAAACGTACATTTAAGTGGTGGTGTAGGAATTGGTGGTGTTCTTGAACCATTACAAGCAGCACCGGTAATTATTGAAGACGGTGCTTTTGTTGGCTCTCGTTGTATAGTTGTTGAAGGCGTTCATGTTGGTAAAGAAGCAGTTCTCGGTGCCAATGTTTGTTTGACAGCCTCTACAAAAATTATTGATGTTACAGGAGATACTCCAGTTGAAATGAAAGGATACGTTCCTGCTCGTTCTGTTGTAATTCCTGGAAGTTATACTAAAAAATTCGCTGCTGGTGAGTTCCAAGTGCCTTGCGCTTTAATTATTGGAACCCGTAAACCTTCAACTGATTTAAAAACATCATTGAACAATGCTTTACGCGAATATGACGTAGCGGTATAATCCGTTTTCGTTTAAAAATCTTTATAAAAGACCTATTGGATATTTCAATAATTATTGTCAATTACCGTGGTTGGAAAGCCTTAGACGAATGTTTAGAATCTATTGCTGCAATTAGTTCAAAAACATTCTCATTCGAAGTTATCATTGTTGATAATTTTTCTAATGACGGACAATTTCCCGTTTTTAAACAAAAATATTCCAAGTTTACATTTATAGAAAATTCTGGTAATAATGGTTTCTCAAATGGTTGCAACTTTGGTGCGAGCATTGCTACGGGAAACCATTTCCTTTTTTTAAATCCAGATACAAAACTTACTCTTGAAGCCCTGGAAACCCTATTACAAACAACTGTTTCACATCCTGAAATTGGAATTTTGTCTTGTTTGCAAATAAATGAAAATGATGTTTTTTACAAACAAAATAATTTATTTCCGGCTTTTGGGCGCTTTTTCGGAATCTCAAGATCTCTTTTTAGAAAACGGAACAAAACAAAACTGGAAAAACGTTTCAACAACGCTGCTGATTTGTTTTACCCAGATTGGGTTACTGGAGCAGTCATTTTTATAAGCCGGGAATGGTTTAGCAAAATTAAAGGTTGGAACGAAGATTACTGGTTGTATTTTGAGGATGTTGATCTTTGCAAAAAGATTTTTGATACTGGAGGAAAAATTGCCGTTACGCGAAAAGCTACTATTTTTCATCAACACGGTGGTGCATCCCGATTAAATATCAAGACAAAAGCACTTACAAAAACCGAAGTGATTATTTCTAAGCACATTTATATCAGCAATCAATTTTCAACAGGAATACAACTCTATTTGCATAGTTTATTGATTTTAGGAGTACTTAGTGAGAAAATAATTTTGTCGCTTTTAAGTCTTTTTTTATTTTTTATTCCAAAATTAAAAGTAAATCGATTGATGCTTAAAAATCTATTCGTTTATTATTTTAATGCAATACAAAAACAAACCTGGATTAGTCCTCGTGCGATGAATTACTTGAAAACAAAAGCATAATTTTTTCAAATTTATTCCGAATGAAAATACTTGTAATTCAACAAAAAATGATTGGAGACGTTTTAGTAAGCTCCATATTATGCGACAATTTGCGTAAAGCCTATCCAAAAACGCAAATTGATTATATGGTTTACGAATCTACAATCGCTGTTTTACAAGGAAATACAAGTTTCGATAATCTCATTCTTTTTACCGAAAAACATCAAAAAAGCAAATGGGAATATTTTAAATTATTGAAATCCATTCGAACTGAAAAATATGATATTGTTATAGATGCGTATTCCAAATTAGAAAGCTGGCTTGTCGTATTATTTTCGGGTGCAAAACAAAAAATTTCGTATTGGAAAAAAGGAAGAGACTTTCTTTATACAGATACTGTAAAAAGACAAAAAAAATCTAATACCAATTTAGGTTTAATAATCGAACAACGATTAGCATTACTAAATCCTTTACACCTGGATATTGAATTAGAAACATTTCCCAGAATTTATGTCACAAAAGAAGAGAATGATTTTGCTACATCTCTTTTTGAATCTCACGGAATAGACCAATCCAAAAAAACGATTATGCTCAGCATAATTGGAAGCAGTGATGACAAAACCTATCCGCTGGAATACATGTCGCAATTAGTAGATTTCATCGCAGATAAAGGTGATGTGAATATTCTTTTTAATTATTTTCCAAAGCAAATTGAAGATGCCAAAAAAATCTACAATGGTTGTAAAGAAAGCACCAAACAGAAGATTTATTTCTCCATTTTAGGAAAAAACATCCGAGAGTTTATTGCCATAATGAATCATTGTGATATGATAATTGGCAACGATGGCGGAGCAATAAATATGGCAAAAGCATTAGAAAAACCATCATTCATTATTTTTTCACCTTGGATTGATAAAAAAGGATGGGCTACTTTTGAAGATGGAATTAATCATGTTTCGCTACATTTAAGAGAGTTCAAACCAAATTTATTTGAAGGTAAAACGGCTAAAATAATAAAAAAAGAAACCGTTTTATTCTACAAGGAATTTACTCCTGAGTTGATTTTCCCTGTATTAAATGCTTTTTTAGAAACACATTTGAAATAATGCTATATTTTTGTAAAAGAGCTAAAAATTAATGAAATACAATCACAACACTAAAATTTCAGTTTTAATAATCACATTAAACGAAGAAAATCAAATGAAAGCCCTTTTGGCTGATTTGGATTTTGCTGACGAAATTATTGTTGTAGATTCATTCAGTACCGATAATACTGAGGTTATTTGTAAGTCATTCAGGAACGTAAAATTCATTCAGAATAGATTTGAAAATTATTCTGCTCAAAGAAACTTTGCGATTTCACAGGCCAAAAATGATTGGGTTTTATTTTTAGATGCTGATGAACGATTGACTCCAGCATTAAAAAATGAAATTTTAGTTACCGTAAAAAATAACATAACATACGCTGCTTTTTTATTTCCGAGAACTTTTATGTTTGAGAATAAAGTATTGTATTTTAGTGGAAATCAAAATGATAAAATATTTAGGCTTTTCCATAAAAATCATGCAGAATATACATCTGAAAGACTGATTCATGAAAAATTAAAAGTAGACGGAAAAATTGGCATCCTAAAAAACAAACTCATTCATTATTCCTATGCTAATTATGATTCCTATAAATTAAAAATAATTCGTTACGGAAAGTTTAAGGCTCAAGAGAAGTTTATCAAAAAACAAAAATCGCACTATTTACTTCACCTTCTTCATCCAATCTATAATTTCTTATACAATTATTTTGTCCGTTTGGGTTTTTTGGATGGAAAAAAAGGAGTGATTATTTGTTACCTGAACGCGTATTGCATTCATATTAGGTATGACGAACTAAATCAACTTTGGAACAAAAAACAACAGCTATCTCCAAAATAACAATTTCTTTTTCCGGGCGATTTTTCTATGAAATTTCATCTGAAAATCATTGGTATAAAAACACATTTTACTAAAAACTTCTTCATAATCCTTATTGTAAAGTTTTGCGTACTCTTTACTCATTACTGCTAACATTTCTATTTTTGGAGTAAGCCTATGAAAATTTTTCATGCGAGCATCAAAATCCATGACCTCATGAAAATTCATCCTGTTTAAATCAACCAAGAAAAATTCATACTGATCTTGAGATTTTTTTTTAATCAAAGTATTGCCTGGGGAATGATCCAGAAATTCAATTCCTTTTTCATGCAAATCGAAAGTAAACTGAGTAAACTGTCTCAATATATTCTCATGATCTGGATAATCTTGGTCTAACACCAATTCTCTAAAAGTCAATTCAGCGTCAAGGTGCTCACTGATATAATAACTCTTTTCTAATCCCGATAATTTGAAATTTTCAGCATAAGCAATAGGTTGCGGCGTTCCAATTCCATTTTCAAGTAATCTATTGGCAAATTCATATGAACGTCTGGCTTTAGATTTTCTAAAATATTTATACGCGATTTTATTAATGACATGAGGAATTTTGAACGATTTGATGTTAATCGTTTTTTCTTCTAAATCAAATAGTTTTATTTTATTTCGGTTTCCATCGCCAAAAAGAACTCCATTTGAATTAAAATTTTCAATCATTGCCAATAAATTTGACTTGCTTTTTAGAAAATGAGAGTGAATATTTATTTGCATCAATACATTATAAGTGTAAACAAAAGTAGTTATTGCATTTTATTTATCCAATTTAAGGTTTACATTTACTTCATTACAATGCTATTTATGTCAAAAACTGTATTTTTAGAAACGCATAACCTTAAGAATAAGGCAACTGGATTAGGAACTTTTAATTATGAGCTAATTAAAGGTTTATACCAATTAGATTTTAATGACTTAGAGTTAACTCTAAATGCTAAAAACCCAGAAATTCTTGAGAAAGAATTTGGTAATAAATTTAGCTATCATAAATACACCAATTTGTCACGTCACAGACTTTTTAGAACACGGAAAAAGTATGACTTATGGCATTCTGTCAATCAAAACACAAAAGTGGAGCCATTTCACATCAATAAATATTTACTTACCGTACATGATGTAAATTTTGTGGAGGAAATCTCATCTGACATGAATCATAAAGCAAACAAACTCTTTCTCGCAAAATTAGAAAAAGCTACAGCGATTACTTACATATCCGAATTTGCAAAAAAACAAACACATCAATATTTTAATGTTCCCAATGTTCCTGAATATGTAATTTACAATGGAAATCCTATTACGACCATTTTAGACACTTCTGAGTTTATTTCTGAAATCCCTTTGGACAAGCCTTTTTTATACTCTATTGGTGATTTTTTAGAACGAAAAAATTTCTTGTCTATAGTAAAAATGATGATTCATATTCCTGATTTCAATTTGATTATATCCGGAAACAACCATAAATCATATGGAATCGAAATAGCAAAATTTATCACGGAAAACAACCTACAAAATCGCGTTTTTCTTACTGGAAAAGTGGACGATATTGCAAAACAATATTATTTATCAAAATGTCATGCTTTTCTTTTTCCTTCAATTCGCGAAGGTTTTGGGCTTCCACCAATAGAAGCGATGCATTTTGGCAAACCTATTTTCTTATCCAATAAAACTTCCTTACCGGAAATAGGCGGAGAACATTCTTATTATTGGGATAATTTTGACCCTGAATACATGAAAACCATACTATTTGAAGGTTTAAATCATTTCTACAACAATCAAAATATGATGGAATCATTTATGAAAGAAAGAGCCGCAATTTTTAATTGGAAAGTTGCAGCAGCTGATTATTTAAAAGTCTATGAGAAGTGTCTTTTCTAAAAACTTTATTTCACAAAAAAGCAAAATCTACTTCATTTACATTCAAAAAGTAACGTTGAAAAATATTTGGATTGCAAACCACAAATGAAGTATTTTTGCACCTTGGAAGCGAGAAGAGTATTTTTATATAAATACTTAGTAAGCTCTCAAACATAAAAATATGGAAAACATCAACGAAGAAGTACACAAAGCCTACGAAGTAATAAAAGAAGGTGGAATAATCCTCTATCCTACTGACACGGTTTGGGGAATTGGTTGTGATGCCACAAATCCTGAAGCTGTCGCCAAAATATATATGCTGAAACAAAGAGCCGAAACCCAAAGCATGATTGTTTTGATGAATGGCGAAAAAATGATGTACAATGTTTTTAAAGACATTCCCGAAGTGGCGTGGCAAATCATTGATTTATCTGAAAACCCAACTACATTAATTCTGGACAAACCAAGAAATGTGGCCCCTAATATAATTGCTTCAGATAACACTTTAGGAATTCGAATCGTAAAAGAACCGTTCTGTTTTAAATTATTGGAAAAGATGAAAAAACCATTGGTTTCTACATCCGCAAATATCTCCGGAAAACCCACTCCAATAGCCTTTAAAGATATTAGTCCGGAAATTATAAAAGGTGTTGACTATGTTGTAAATTTGAGCCGTGAAAAAATTGGCGGAAAACCGTCAACAATAATTAAACTTACGAATGATTCACAGGTAAAAGTGATACGTAAATAGTTTGTAGTATTCAGTTTTCAGTATTCAGTTTAGCAACTTTGGACTATAGACTTTAAACATTTTTAAAATGAGCATCAAAACTTCCTATAAAGAAGCCTTAAATAATAAAATTTTCGAAGTCATTTCTCAAGCTTCCCAAGAACTTAACATAGATAGTTATGTAATTGGTGGTTTTGTGAGAGATTTGCTTTTGAATAGAGATTTCAAAAAAGACATTGATATTGTTGCAGTTGGTAGCGGGATAGAATTGGCTTTGAAAGTATCTCAATTACTCCCTAAAAAACCAAAAGTTCAGGTTTTTAAAACATATGGAACAGCGATGTTGCGTTTTGAAGATACCGAAATCGAATTTGTTGGCGCCCGAAAAGAATCCTATAATCTAGACAGTCGCAATCCTGTTGTAGAGAACGGGACGCTTGAAGACGATCAAAACCGTCGTGATTTTACGATAAACGCTTTGGCCTTATCATTAAACACTTCAAACTTTGGCGAATTATCCGACCCATTTAATGGACTTGAAGATTTAAAAAACAAAATAATCAAAACGCCTTTGGATCCAGATATTACTTTTTCTGATGATCCTTTGAGGATGTTGAGAGGAATTCGTTTTGCAAACCAATTGGGTTTTGAAATAGAAGAACATTCTTTGAACTCTATTACAAAAAATGCGGAGCGTATTAAAATTATATCCGGAGAGCGCATTGTTGACGAATTGAATAAAATACTTTCGACAGACAAACCTTCCATTGGATTTTTGCTATTGTTCAAAACAGGACTTTTGGATATTATTCTTCCGGAATTGACTGCCTTGAATCAAGTAGAAGAAATTGAAGGTCATACACACAAAAATAATTTCTATCACACCTTAGAGGTAGTTGACAACATTTGTCCACATACAGATGATGTATGGTTGCGTTGGGCTGCATTATTGCATGATATTGGCAAGGCACCAACTAAACGTTTCAATAAAAAACAAGGGTGGACGTTTCATGGTCATGAGTTTTTAGGCGGAAAAATGGCAAAGAAAATCTTTGAACGTTTGCATATGCCTTTGAACCAAAAAATGAAGTTCGTACAAAAAATGGTAATGATGAGTTCGCGGCCGATTGTTTTATCACAAGATACCGTTACAGATTCTGCTGTACGTCGTTTGGTTTTTGATGCGGGTGAAGATGTAGAGAATCTAATGACATTGTGTGAAGCGGATATCACTACCAAAAACCCTGGCAAATTCAAGAAATACCACAATAATTTTGAAATTGTTCGAAAGAAAATTGTGGAAGTAGAAGAACGCGATCATGTACGTAATTTTCAACCTCCGATATCAGGAGAAGAGATCATGGAAATCTTCAATTTAAAACCATCCAAAGAAATTGGAATGCTCAAAGAAGCTATCAAAGAAGCCATATTAGAAGGAGAAATCCCAAACGAATATCAAGCTGCTTATGGATTTATGTTAAAAAGGGCCGAAAAAATTGGATTAAAGATTAACGCTTGTTGAATTAAGGATTAATTGTTTTTAAAATATCTTTGCAAAAATTAGTTTCAAAAATGAAAAAGGAAAATAAATCAGTTATAATTTGGTTGCTTTCAGGATGCTTTTTAATATTTTTAATGGTTGTTGTAGGCGGAATTACACGTTTGACTAATTCAGGACTTTCCATGACTGACTGGCATTTAGTTACCGATACTTTACCTCCGCTTTCGGAAGTAAAATGGCAGGAAGCTTTTGAAAAATACAAACAATTTCCAGAATATCAAAAAATCAATATCCATAACGATTTTACTCTTTCGGATTATAAGTTTATCTATTTCTGGGAATGGTTTCACCGTTTTATTGGACGAATTCTTGGTTTTGTTTTCATCATCCCTTTTGTTTATTTTTTAATTAAGAAAAAAATTGATCGCGATACCTTAAAAAAATGTTACATTCTTTTAGGAATGGGAGGTTTTCAAGGATTTTTGGGTTGGTTTATGGTAAAAAGCGGTCTGGTAAACAATCCGGACGTAAGTCATTTTAGACTTTCATTGCATTTAACTTTTGCTTTTATCACATTTGCTTATACGCTTTGGGTTGCTTTGGATTTACTATATCCTGAAAAGAAAGAAATTGAAAAATCATTACGAACTATTGCCCGTGTAGCTCTGGCTTTTTTATTATTGCAAATTATATATGGTGGCTTTGTTGCGGGTTTAAATGCCGGTTTAATTCACAATCACTGGCCTTTAATGAGTGATGGACAGTTTATCCATGACAGTGTTTTTCTGGAACAAAAAAACCTATTTTTGAGTTTCACAGAAGGTAAAAGCGGGGTTCAATTTGTACATAGAACATTAGCTTATTTTGTAGTAGGCATGATTGTTTTATTGTACTTCAAAAGTATTAATTTTACTTTAGACAAAGCACAAACCAAAGGAATTAAATTGCTTTTATTATTGGTTTTTGTTCAGTTTGGTTTAGGTGTTCTAACGCTATTATATGGTGTTCCTTTGTGGTTAGGACTCTTACACCAAGTTAGTGCATTTTTCTTATTGACGGCAATGACTTTTACGTTACATCGATTATCAAAATAATTTCTCCACTATTTATACCTGACTATATTGTCGCATTTCTTTGTTCATAAACTTAAATGTCTAAACTTGCTGCTCAAGATAAATTTTTAGATTTATCCGATTACGGAAGACCATTCGGAAAATTTTTAGCCCATCAATTAAAGAATACCCGATTTACGCCCATTCATGTTACGCTGCTTTTTGGACTTTCAGGTCTTATAGCAATTTACTGCATTTTACAAAATCATTACTTTTTAGCCAGTTTTTTCATCATTCTAAAATCAGGAATTGATGCTGCCGATGGAGAACTGGCAAGGATAAAAAACACGCCTTCTTACACTGGAAGATACCTTGATAGTGTTTTTGATATCATCTTAAACTTCTTGCTTTTTATGACCATTTGTTATGTTTCAAAAACTACAATTTGGTTTACTATTTTAGCATTTATCGGCATACAATTACAAGGAACTTTATACAATTATTACTATGTAATTTTAAGAAATAAATCTGTTGGAGGAGACTCAACCAGTAAAATTTTCGAATACAAATCACCCAGAGCTTTACCTGGAGAAAGCCAAAAATCAGTTGATATCCTGTTCCAAATTTACACGATTGTTTACGGCACTTTTGACAAAATAATTCACACACTTGACAAAGAGGCGTACAAGGTAAAAACATTTCCACATTGGTTTATGACGTTACTTTCAATTTACGGATTAGGGTTTCAATTGTTGATTATTGCAGTTATGTTACCCTTAAATTTAATCGAATACATCATTCCCTTTTTTATTGTTTACTCATTGTTTATTTTCGCATTAATCGGAATTAGAAAAACAGTTTTCAAGGCATAAAACCACCATAGATATAATCTATATGTAAATTTTATTTCATTCAACACCATTAACTTAAAGACAATTACTTTACTCTTTAATTTAAATAATTTTATTATTCAAATACTTAAAACAGTATTCAAGCTCCTGAACAATTTACCAAAAATTAAACAACAAACCGTCTTAATTCTGTAATAGTTTTCCCTCTTTCAATCACCAGATTTGTAAAAGAAATAATAGCAATTTAAAACTATACATTATGCCGAATTCAAAAGAGATTAAAGGAAACTGGAATGAACTAAAAGGAAATCTTAAGCAAAAATTTGCAGAATTGACAGACGACGATTTGTTGTTTGAAGAAGGAAAAGAAGATGAGACTTGGGGAAAATTGCAACAAAAATTAGGCAAAACTGAGAAAGAAATCAGATCCTTATTTGAATAATCTTAAGATTTAAAAATCACTAAAACTGTTTCAAAAGCCTCGTTAAATATTTTTCATTTATGGATTTTGTTTGCCGTTTTTGAAACAGTTTTTTTTATGCTTTAATTACCCAATCCAAGTTTTAAATTCGGAAACTTTTTCTCTGCTTACAATTACCTCATCGGCATTATAAGAAGGCAAAATAACCTTCAAACGAGAGTTACTGTACAACACGATTTCTTTAATTGCTTTAAGCGGAATAATGAATTTTCTATTGATTCGAAAGAAATCCAGAGGATCTAATTCTTGTTCTAAAAACTCCAATGTATTTTCAATTAAGTAATTTCTATTGTCGAATGTATGGATGTACGTTCCTTTATTTTCACTAAAAAAACATTCGACTTCATCAATAACGAATACTTTCAAATGTTGTCCAATTTTTACCGTAAAACGTTTTTTGTAATTTTTTTCAAATGGATTGGTTAGCATTTTTTTGATTTGCTCAAAATCCAATTGTACCATTTCTTGTTTTGGTAAGCGAGTTTTAAATTTAGAAACTGCCACTTCCAAATCATCTTCATCGATGGGTTTTAAAAGATAATCAATACTATTTAACTTGAAGGCGCGCAATGCATATTCATCATAAGCCGTTGTGAAAATTATCGCACTTTTGATGGCTACTTTTTCAAAGATTTCAAAAGACAATCCATCCGACAATTGGATGTCCAAAAAGATCAAATCCGGGTGCTCATTTTTAGAAAACCAATCAATAGATTCCTCTACTGAATGCAACATCACTCCTACTTGAATATTTAGTTTTTCGAGTTTTCTTTGCAGTAATCTGGCAGCTGGTTTTTCGTCTTCTATTATTATTGTAGTCATTATTTAAGTTTAAGGTTTCAAAAAAAGGAATCGTTTTATTTTGCTGTTTACTAATCAAACACCTGTTTTTCTAATGATTTCCATTTTTGTTGAATATTTATTTTTGGATTTCGACAAAGATATATTGGGATATTATTTTCTTCTTCGATAGCATATTTATGTTTTATAATTTTCAGCAATTTACAATCTTTAAAAACTCGCTCGACAACATCCTTTTCATTACCAATACTGATACAAACTTGCCCATTTGTAGTTCCGGTTCCCCAAAGCCAAAAACTGCCATTACTACAAATTGGATTAGGCAATCGATACTTTTTCCCAAGGATTTCTATTGCTCCGGCTTCTCCATAATTTTTAGCTAAAATAACACAGTTATGTTTGTCTTTAGCCGGTAATGATTGGTATACGCTATCTACTAATTTCACTTGTTCTTCCCAACCAAACATATCGGCATAATCATCTGTGAGTTTAATGCGTCCGTTTTTTTGTAACTCTAAATCAGAGTAATTAACATAGGTTTCAATTGGAAGAATGGCAATTGCCTGAGGCAAAAAAGGAATTATTGGAAGAAATAGAACAGAAGCAACTACGTAATTCCATTTTGGTTTCTTTTCCAGCAATTTTTCAATTTTAACAGCTCCAGCCGCAAATAATATAGGGTAAATCGCAAAGAAATAATAGGCTTTAGATTGCATGATCCACATGGTGCCAAAGATCACCAAAGCGGCAATTCCAAACGTTTTATACTTTTTTAAATCTTTGTCAAAAAAGTAAGCAAAAAGCCCAATTAAGCTTATCATTAAAGTAAAAGGATGCTTCAACTGTTCTATTGCAAAATCAAAAGGACCATTCTCATCCAACTGGCTTTCTTTCAACTTTTGCAAATGCAATACTACTGGAAAATGATGGTTCAATTGCCAAATCAAATTTGGTAAAACAATTAAAAAAGTTACTAATCCTGAAAGATAGAACCATTTATTCTTGAATATTTTTCCTTTTTCATAAAATAACAAACCCGCTACAACTCCTAATCCCCAAACGAATGCAGTGTACTTATTCATTAAACCAAAACCCGACGAAACACCAAGAAAAACAAGGAATTTTACATTTCCAGTGTTGAAATATTTGACCAAAAAATAAAATCCAAGTGTCCAAAATAACTGATCGAAAGCTACCGGTTGGAATAACATATGATTCCGATAAAAAGGGACGAAAGCCAGTACTGAAACTCCTGCTAACAAAATTGCTTTTATCTTCCCTCCTAATTCTTTAGCAATCAAACAACAAATTATAAGAATCCCAACTCCTGCTAACGTAGAAAAAAAACGAACCCCAGATAGTGAATATCCAAACATGAAATGGGCTATTTTACCAACAAAGGCAATGAAAGGCGGAAATTCGAAATAACCCCAATCTAAATGCTCACTTACTGATAAGTGTAATAATTCATCCCGATGAAATCCATAATTTTGGTTTCCTATCAAATGAATAGTAAGCTTAATAAGCGCTAAAATCGTTATGACTGGTAAATATTTTTTCAAGGTTGAGTTCTTGTTTAAGATTTAAAAATCTAAAAAATTATTACTAAAAACTGCTCCCGAAGCTTCGGGAGCAGTTTTTACTCCCATTTTTCGCTTTTTTCTTTTTCCATTAATTCTTGAATTTTTTTCTCTTCCCAGTTTGCACCAAAAAATATATTTCTTCCAAAAACAGACAATCCATGAGCAATCAATCCAATTCCCCAAAACAATGCCGTTGAAAAAGTCTCCCAACTCCAAAAAAGATGATTACTAGATATACTCTCGTTGTTACTCCCAATAATAAGGAATACATTTACACCTATATAAACCAATAGATGAACATAAAAACCTTTGATTCTTTTTACTCTTTTGTAAGCTAAATTGTAGCGTTCGTCAGGATTATATGCTTCAGTATTATAATCATTTAGCCTTCTATCTCTAAATCTTCCCATCTCTATAAATATTAAATTATTCCCAAGTTTCCTTGTTTTCTTTTTCCATAAACTCCTTAATCTTTTTCTCTTCCCAGTCTTTTGTTATAAAAGGCATGTATTTAAAAACCTTGAGACCATGAAAAACAACGCCAATTCCCCACCACAACAACGGCCAATAAAACCATAAATGATCGGGTGATGTTTTTAAATTCAGAATCACTAATCCTATGTTTACTATAATGTAGGAAATCAAGTTGCCATAAAAACCTTTTATTTCTTCTACTTGCTTTTTTGCTCTGTAGTAACGCTCTTCATTTTCATATTTATTTTCCATACTATTTTTCTAATATTTTTTTTCAAGTTTAAAATTTAAACTCAAAACTATTTCCAAGATTTTCTACTGTCTTCTCTTTGCAAAATCTCCTTGATTTTTCGTTCTTCCCAGTTAGAACTGTAACCAAAAACCTTTAAAGCATGCATAATTAATCCAAAACCCCAACCTGCAGCCGAAAACCAAAACCATTGAAATTGAGGAGAATACGTAAGATTAATAAATATCAAAAGCGGAATGACACAACAATAAGAAATCAGGTTCCCATAAAAGCCTTTGAGTTCTTCAACCCGTTTTTTAGCTCTGTAATACGCGCTATTTTCGCTATAATTAGTACTCGTTTCCATAACTGAAATTTGTTTGGTTAAAATGGGTATTTTGACCGTAAAAGTTTTTTCATTTTGCTCAATCAATACTTTTCTATTAGTAATAATTCCATAGCGATTGATGATATTTTGTAATCCTACACCCTGACGATCCTGCAAAACTTCCTTCTTTTGATAATCATTTTGAATAGCAAGGTAATCGCCTTCAATTGTAATGCGAATGTGCAAAGGTCTTTGTTCACTAACTACATTGTGCTTTACGGTATTCTCCAATAAAAGCTGTAAAGAAAGTGGAACAACTTTGGCTTCCGGATTACTATTTGTTGCTGGTAATTCATAAAACAAACTGTTTTCAAAACGCATTTTGAGCAGGTTCATATAGGTTTTGGCGAAAGCCAATTCTTCTTCAACCGAAACTAACTCTTTGTCTTTTTGTTCCAATACATACCGATAAATTTTTGATAATGAAGTCGTAAACCGTTGGGCATTATCTGGATTTTCTTCAATTAAAGAACTTAAAACATTCAAACTATTAAAAAGAAAATGGGGATCAATTTGATTTTTTAAACTTTCGAACTTTGCCGAAGCGGTACCTGCAATTATTTTTTGTTCCGTTACTTCTTTTCTTGATGCTTGTTTCCAATTCGCCATGAAACTTCGAGCATGCATGAAGGTCGAAACACCTAAAGAAAGTATGATATAAAATAAGTGGACCCAAATCATTCTGTCATTAAAAAACTCAGAAGGGTTCATTTTTTGAAAAACCACGAAAGTGATATAATCAATTATTAAAACAACGGGAACCGTATACAACACTGTAGCTATTATTCCAAAATACACTCTTAAATTAGTGTGTTCCAGCCAATCCCATTTCTTATTCAGAAGGGAGTTGATTACACCATTCCCAAAACCAATTCCAAAAGAATACAATGAACTTACCCAAAACGTGGTCAGTATTGTTTCTAAATCAAAACTACCTTGAATTAAAGAAAATACAAATGTGAAAATCAGAGCAATTTTAAGAGAAACAATTGTTCCTTTTTTAAATTCTGTGTAGGTATGTATCCTTTGATTTTCCATTTTCAGTTTATATTTTTTCTAGTAAATTTTATTTACAGTTTTTCAATGCTTCAGTTGCTCTATCCAATCCCCATTTTGGAGAAAAAGGAGTTTCCGGTTTAAAAGTAGCAAAAAGTCCGATTGATTTTTCAATTTGTGCGCATAAAGGTTTAGTGTCAACTCCGGTCCATTTTGCCCCTCCTATTTGAAACTCTGCTTTGCCAAAAACTACTCTTGGATTTTCTGGTGCAATTGCTTCCGCTTTGGCATACAATTCCATTGTTTTGCCAGATAATTTCATTCCGTTTGTCATTGGGTCAAAAACAATCCAAGCAGTATTAATCATGGCTTGCATCACTAATAATTCTGCATTATTTGGATTTTTACCCATTTCAGTGTCCAATGCATTTTGAGCTTTGGTAAGTAACAAATTCATTTTGTCTTTATCCTGTGTTCCAAAAGCAGTGGTTGTATTTACTAATGCAACATAATAATTAGGTAACCAACTTGTTTTTTCTGCTCCTGCAATTCTTTCGAATAAATCAGAAGCTTCTGTGTTCTTTCCTTCTTTCCAAAGTCCGAATGCTTTTCCCATTCCTTGCTCAAATTGTCCCTGAGCTGATAATAAACTACATACAAATAATGCGATTGCGGTGATAACTTTTGTCATGATATTTAATTTTTAGTTGTTGATTAATTGTTTACCAAATTTACATTGGTTGTACCTTTTTTTAAATTTATACTTACTGAACTGTTGATTTTAATGGATGAATTGTAGAGACGTTGAATGCAACGTTTTTACAAATTCTTCAATTGATTCTCTTTTTTATCATTGCTTATAGTCCAAAAGAATCCCAGAAAGAAAAACCGATCTGCAGTTGGTGTAATTGCTGCCCTATTATAAACTCCGGCTGTATTTGGATTTTTTGCATACTCATAACCATACACATTTTGGCTTCCTAAAATATTAGAAACGGAGAAATATAAAATCTTTTGCGAAGTCAATAAATATGCCCAGTTGAAGCTCAAACTGTTATACGATTTTGTTTTTCCGTTCATGAATTTCGTTTCATTTGGGTTGTTATATGGACGCCCTGAACTGTATGAATTTGTGAATCCAATTTGCGATTTCCAATCGTTTATCCAATATTTAGTAACAACCGATAAACTATGATCGGCAACAAAATTTGGAGTGACTTGAGCACTAAAATTTTTATAATCTCTCTCGGTATCGATGTAGGAATACGAAACCCAATATTCTAAATTTTTAATTGATTTCCCGTCTCTCCAAAACAAATCTAATCCTTTGGCATAACCGGAACCATTGTTATTAAACACCGAATTATATTGTATAGATGGCGTGTCGTATTTTACCAAATTACTGTAGTCTTTGTAATAGGCTTCAGCTCTGAAGGTTTTTCCATTTTTATTGTATTGATAATTCAAAATATAATGTGATGCTTTCTCACTTTCAAACTGATGAAACTTAGAATATTTGATGTAGTCCACATTTGGCGTTTGTGAAAAATCTCCATAAGCTAATGAAAGCTGACTGTTTTTAGCCATTTTGTAAGCCAATGAAACTCTGGGAGAAATTGCAGTTTCATTGAGTAAATCATTATATGAAGCTCTCAATCCTACTTTTGCAGCAAACTTTTTGGAGAAAAAAACATCTGCTTCGGTGTAAACGGCTCCGATATTTGAATTATACCCATTCGTATTTGTAGTTCCTAAATTCTCCTTGAAATCCTCATTGAATTTGGTAATAAAATAATCCGCTCCAAAAGATAATTTCACTCTTTCAGAAAAACGTTGTGTTAATTTTAATTTCAAATGGGCTGCATTTTCATCATTTGCAACAGCATCTGAATCCAATTTTATTTTGTTTTTACTATAACCATAACTCAAACCTGAAGTAATTTGCCAATTGTTTCCAAAACCGCCTTTATAAGAAGAATTAAAATAAAAATTAGTATTATTTAAATCAACTCTGACCTTCTGTTCCGAATTGATATTTTCCTGATTGATGTCGAATTTAGAAGAATCAAAAGCAGCGTATAATTTCAAAATCCCGTTATTGAAATTATAGCGATATACAGTTTCTCCAGACAAAGATTGATAAGGACTATTCCAATCTACATTTTGCTTGATTGCAGCTTGGTATGGCGCCAAATTGATATACGCGGTATTCACACTCAAAGAACTTTTTTTCCATTTTTGAGTATTCCCAACTCCTAAACCAACAGTCATTAACGAAATTTCGGTTTTGTTTTGGTCGGGTTCATCCTGCGTATTCAATAACAAAACACTGGATAAAGCTTCCCCATATTCCGCCGAATAACCGCCTGTAGAGAAAGATATTCCATTAAAAAGAAAGGGCGAAAATCGACCGCGCGTAGGTAAATTTTGAGCAGAAGCTCCATAAGGTTGTGCTACGCGAATACCGTCTACAAAAGTTTGTGTTTCATTGGCCTCGCCACCACGAACAAATAATCGTCCGTCCTCACCTACATTTTGCGTTCCGGGTAACGTTTGTAAAGCCGCAATAATATTCCCTGCCGAACCTGCAGTTGTAACAATATCTAGCGGTTTCAACACCGAAACTCTTGCTTTATCACCTGCTTCTAAATTTCCTGCGGTAATTATAACAGCATCTAATGCATTGACATTATCTCTTAGTTTTATAGTTTTATTTTTAAAATTTGAAACATCGATCACCATTTTTGTAGTTTCATACACTAAGAAACTCACCACCAAAGTCTGATTACCTGTTGTAGTAGTCGTAAAAGTGAAATCACCCGTTTCATTACTGGAAGTACCGTCATAAGTTCCTTCGATAAAAATGTTGGCTCCAGCTATTGGATTTCCTTTTTCATCAACTACTTTCCCGGAAAGAGTAGCTTGTGAAAATAGCGTTAGAGAGAACAGTAAAATGGTAAGAGTATAAATAAACTTCATAATATTTAATTTTGATGAAGCAAATATATTTCGGTAATTAAAATCATAAAATAATAATTAACCGAACTGTTGAAATTATAGGATGAGTTGTAATCATCCACAATTTCTTTTATATTTACCTAAACTATATTCCATTTTATGAAAACAGAAAAAGAAAAAATGATAGATGGAGCGTATTATTTGGCTGGTGATACTATTTTAGTAAAAGACAGGCGAAAATCAAAAAATCTTCTTCACAGATTAAATGTTACCGAGTATAGAGTAACAAAAAAAGCACGAGAAATAATAAAAGAGCTAATCCCTAATGCAGGAGCCAATCTTTATATTGAACCTCCATTTTTTTGTGATTATGGATACAATATCAGTTGTGGCGAAAATGTTTATTTCAATGTGAATTGTGTTGTTTTAGATTGTGCCAAAGTGACCATTGGTTCTAATGTGCTATTTGCTCCAGGCGTTCAACTATATACCGCATCACATCCACTTGATGCTGAACTGAGAAAGACCCATGAAAATGCATTACCGATAACGATTGGAAACGATTGTTGGATTGGCGGAAATTCTGTTATTTGCCCAGGTATAACTATAGGAAATGGTTGTGTGATAGGTGCTGGTTCTGTAGTTACAAAAGACATTCCTGATAATTCATTGGCAGTTGGAAATCCAGCAAAAGTGATTCGGAAACTTAACGAATAAATTAAAATTATGCCACACGTTCTAGCAAAACTCAAAAATGTTCCTCTAGAAACCATCAAAGCTATTTTAGAAAAAGACAAAGCATTTCATGCATCCCAAGGAATGTATTTAGAATACCTTTGGCAAAATGCAGATGATGAAAATGAAGTCCAATTCCTTTTTAAGATTGATAACCTAGACAAAACAAAAGCCTTAATTCACAAACTCCATACAGATGCTTTAGTGCAAGATCTAAATGCAAATCTTCCTGAAATGACTTATTTAAAATAAACGCAAACAACTATGATTTCCATCAACAAAGTACACCATATTGCTATTATTTGCTCTGATTATCAAAAATCTAAAACGTTCTATACCGATGTTTTGGGCTTAACAATTATTCGGGAAATTTACCGTGAGGAAAGAGAATCCTACAAACTTGATTTGGCTTTAAATGGTGTTTACATCATTGAACTTTTCTCCTTTATAAATCCACCACAGCGTACTTCAGGACCTGAAGCAACTGGACTACGCCATTTAGCATTTGAAGTAAATGACATGGATCAAACAATTGATTTTTTATCTTCAAAAAATATTGCATCTGAAGCGATACGATTGGACCCAACAACAAATAAACGGTTTACTTTTATTGCTGATCCCGATAATCTTCCGATTGAATTTTATGAAAAATAAGACCGTTTTAACCTACCAAAAAAGCACAATTCATAAAGAAATCATAAAAAATAGCAATTATATTGATTTTCAAACCCCAGTCTAAGATTCTTTCTTTAATTTTGTAATACTCTCAAAAACTTTATTTTTTCAAATAAATTATTTTTATTTTATCTGGAATCAAGGTTTGTAAAACAATTTTTAGATGAATAATACTGCCCGAATTAAAAAAAATTATCAATTAATCAAATTTCAAAAATTAGTTATTGTTTCTGTTCTAATAGGTTTTCTTTCGGCATTTTTAGGAATTTCATTAAAAAAAATAACCGAATATTATGAAGAAATCTTTTTCCATCAAACTTCATTAAACCCTATATTCATTATTCTTTTTCCAGTTTTTGGTCTATCTATCATTTATTTCCTTCGAGAATATCTTTTTAGAAAAAAAGAAAATAAAGGGATTAAAGAAATTTTTGAAAGCACCAATTCCAAATCTAAGAACTTACCTAATTATAAAATTCCATCCCATTTCATCAACGGATTATTGACTGTTATTTTTGGAGGATCTACAGGAATTGAAGTTTCTACCGTTGTTGCCTCTGCTACTATTGGTTCTGTAGCTCAAAGAAAACAAAACGTATTCAGACAATACAAAACTGAATTGATATGCGCTGGAGTTGCTGCCGGAGTAACCGCTTTATTTAGTAGTCCTATTGCCGGAATCCTTTTTGCGATTGAAGTCATTTCCAGAAAAGTAACCCGAGCATTTTTAATAAGTAATTTGATTGCGGTTGCCATAGCTTTTGGCCTTGTTTTTTTATTGGATGAAAAACCTTTGTTTGCCGTAACTATTACGACTTGGCATCTAAGAGCAATCCCATATTTTATACTTTTAGGGATTTTAGCTGGTATCAATTCCGTTTATCTCACCCGTTGTGTTTTATTGTTTAAATCTCAATTTTCAAAAATAAAAATTCATTATTATAAAATTCTGATAGGTTCGCTAATCCTGAGTATTTCTTTATTCTTTTTTCCCCAACTTTATGGTGAAGGATATCATGCCATCAAAGGAATTTTTGTTCATTCAAATGAGGTGACACTATCATTTTCATTGGTATTGACATTTATTGGAATCATTCTTTTAAAACCAATAGTAACTTCGGCAACGCTTGCTTCAGGAGGTGACGGAGGCGTTTTTGCGCCAAGCCTTTTCATTGGTGCCTTTTTAGGATTACTTGTTGCTTTGCTTTTAAATACCTATTTAAATGCTAATGTAATCCCTGTAAACTTTATGGTTATTGGAATGGCTGCGGTTTTAAGCGCCAGTATTCACGCCCCTTTTACAGCGATTTTCTTAGTTTGTGGATTAACGAATGATTATACTTTATTTCTTCCCATTTTAGTTGTTTGTCTGATTTCAAAATACACAGCAAAAATGATTTATCCGTTTACGGTATACTCCTATTCTGCCAGTTTATCAAAATAATAGTTTATGCCAATTGAAAAAATAAAAAGGAATTATCGCAAAACTAAATACATTCTTTACAAAGAAACTTTAGTTGATTTCAAAGAACATTTTTGGGCTTTTTTAGGATCGTTTATTGGTATAGGTCTAATGGCTTATATGCAATCCAAAACACTACTGCATTCAGATGTAGTTTTTTTGATTGGCTCTTTTGGTGCTTCAAGTGTTTTGGTTTATGGCGCAATCCAAAGTCCATTATCCCAACCCAGGAATCTTATTGGAGGTCATCTTGTATCAGCGATTGTAGGAGTTACAGTAGCTAAATTTGCGCCCGATATTTTATGGATAAGCGCTCCTCTAGCCGTATCGTTTTCAATTGTTTTGATGCAAGCAACTAAAACACTGCATCCTCCTGGAGGCGCAACTGCATTGATTGCAATAATTGGTTCTCCTAAAATTACAAGTCTTGGCTATTGGTATGTATTGTATCCGGTTCTAAGTGGCGTGCTTATTCTTTTGGTTGTAGCATTAATTTTCAATAACATGACCGCAAACAGAAGCTATCCAAATCATAAAAAGTATCACATCATTAGAAAACGAATTACCACTAAATTTAGAAACAGCTTATCCTAATTTCTAAAAGACTTCACTATTTTAGAAATTAGGACTATCATCTGCTTACACTCCTATAGAATCATACGCAAAAATCTTATCAACAAATCTGAAATCTGAAATCTAAAATCTAAAATTAAATTTTACCTTTGACCTTTCAACAAAAACAAAGATTATGGTTTATAAATTTAGAGTAATTCTAGACGCAGAAGATGATGTTTTTAGAGACATTGCAATACTTGAAGACGATACTTTAGAAGATTTACACAATGCTATCTTTAATTCCTTTGGTTTTGACGGAATGGAAGTGGCTTCTTTTTATACTTGTGATGAAACATGGAATCAGGAAGACGAAATTTCGCTTTTTGATACCGGAGATATTCCAGGGGAACAAAAAGTAATGAGCGATTATCAGTTATCGGATATTTTAGATAAACAAAATACCAAGATTATCTATGTGTACGATTTCATTAACATGTGGACTTTCCTTGTAGAATTAGCTGCTATTGAAGAGCAAGTTCTTGGAAATTTATATCCTGAAACGATATTTTCTCACGGTGAAATGCCTGATGAAGCTATGGAAAAAAACTTTGAATCCGATAATGCCGATGACTATAATGATGAATTTGAAGATGGACTGGACGAAGATGATTTAGACATGTTTGAAGGAGATGATAGTTTTGAAGACTATGGTTTTGAGGAGAATTGGAATTAAATAACTAAGCGATTAAGCATCAAGAGCCAAGATGAAAGACTTAAAAATTGTCATTTATCTTGGCTCTCTCATCTAAAATATAAAACACAAAATATGATCAACTTATATAACACCCACATCGAGAACTTATCAATTCATAGAGTTGGTAATAAAAGTAGAAACGAAGCTATTTTTTTATCAGAGCAGCCGTTTAATTTAAATGATGAAATTGTACCCTTGATGAAAGAATTTTTCTTTAAACCTTTTAGAGAAAAAGAAGAAAACTATTTTCAATTCGCCCATGAAATCGATTTGGATTATAATGATATGTTCAAATTTGCTACGGAAATTTTTGAAAATCCAAGTGCTATTCATGAAACTTCAAAAAAAATTACGAAACACTTATTTGAGCAATCCAATCATCCGCACATCAAGAATGGAGAGGTTTATGTTACGTATTTAACAAACGTTAGTATAGACAATAATGTAGTAGATGCCATAGGGATATTTAAAAGTGAGATACAAGCTGACTTTTTACAATTTGAGGAAAAAGAAACGCACTTAGAAATGATTTTGCAACAAGGTGTAAGTTTAAATAAATTAGACAAAGGCTGCTTAATCTTTAATTATAAAAAAGAAGAAGGTTATAAAATCCTAACGGTGGACAGCAACCGTTACGATGCAAGATATTGGCTGGAACATTTTCTTTCAGTAGATGCTTTTGAGGATGAAAATTTCATTACTAAAAAATATTTGAAATTCTGTCAGAACTTTGCCAAAGACGTTGTTTTCCCTGCCGAAGACAAAAAAGAAGAGGTGATGTTCATGAATCGTTCCGTGAATTATTTTGCCAAAAACGATCAGTTCGAAGAGACTAATTTCTTAAATGAAGTTTTAGACAACCCGGATTTGATTCCAGAATTCAAGAATTATAAAATCGACAAAGGAGAAAAATACAGCATTGAAGATGTAACTTCTTTCCCTATTGCTAATGCCGCAGTTTCTGACGCTAGAAAATCAATCAAAAACGTAATCAATTTAGATACGCATATCCAAATAAAAATGGATTTCATCAATCCTGAAAGTGCAGAGAAATTTGTAGAAAAAGGTTGGGATGAAGAAAAACAAATGTACTATTACTTAGTTTATTTCAATAAAGAAGAAAAATCATAGATTTCAGAAAAATACAATTAATACTCAATCCTCAATTACTAAAGTAGTTGGGGATTTTTTTTGACTTTACAAGACAAAAAAGAGTTGTTATTTATCTTACTTGTAAGAAATTTTATGTTTTTATTAACATATTATGCATTTAATCGATTTTATTTGATATTTAAACGATTATTAATTAAGTTTAAATCCCCAAATCTTAATACCCAAATTATGAACACAATTGAAATCAAAGAAAAATTTCTGAAGAAAAACATTTTGTGTTCATTGTTTGGGCATAAAATTATTACAACCCGGAATGTCACAAATCATTTCAAAGAATTTAAATGTACTGTTTGCCATCTTGAATTAACTAACGATGAAAATGGTCAGAAAACATTTCTTACCCCAGAACTAAAAGAAATAAACGAAACATTGATTGGGTTTTATAAAAAAAGGGTTCATGCCCTTTAGTATCCGTTTCCGTTTTACACATTTTTTTTTATAAAGCTGCAAATTAGTAGCTTTTTATTAAAGTCAATTTCATTAAATAAAAGTTTTCAAGAATTAAATTACAATATATTACTAACCTACTAAAACCTTGAAAAGATGCTAATCCTTCTATTAATAAAGTCTATAATGATATTGAGACAAAAAAATAACCAAAAAAAATTATTAAAGTACAATAGCATTGCTATTACACAATTGTCGTAAATCTATTTAAGGATACAAAATTAGTGTCCAAAAAATCACTACATTAAATTCAATCAAACTACTAAAAAAAAGAACCTAAAATTAGTCTATCCAATTTCGTTTATCTGTAATTTTGTATTCTAAATAAACTATCCGATGGATTATCATTTTTTCAAAGAAAGCCCATTCAAAACCTTGATTTCGTTTCATAAACTCATTGAAACATTAGAGGAAATTGCATCAACCAATGTGGATTATCGCTCTAATTATGCCAAAGCTTTATTGGAAGAAATAGAACCTTTCCCAGAATTCAGAACTGGAATTGAGGATTTTAATTTAATTCATAATAATGAAACACTGATAAAATATTTGCTTGCTGACCTATTTCCTACAGCTTTGACAAATAATGAAATTAAAGCGGTTACCATTCCTTTCCAAAATTTTACTTTTAATTATACCGAAAGATTCAAAAAAATACTTCATAATGCCGGAGCAACTTTTGACATGGCAATCCGGGATTTTGATGGCAATCAATTCTACATCATGAATTGTATTTTGATTTTGAACACATATTATAATCAGCATTTCGATTTCAACAAACCTTTGTTTTACGATATACCAGATGCAAATGGCATTATGAAACATTACAGAATTCTATATAATGCCGATTTTATGGAAATCATCCCTACTGATAAAGCGATAACATTAACTCCAGATGACATTGATTTATTGATGGATAATTATGATAATATTGATTTATGGAAAGAAAAATTTCCCAATGAAAGTTGGATTTTAAAAGGTTTTGGTATAGTATCATTATTTGATGCTTCTATTGAAAGTGCTATTTCTAACTTAAAAAGTAACCTTTTAAAATCAGAAACAGAGCAAGCCGATAACAACCAAAATTTTGAAACCATTTTCCGTTCTATTTTCAAAATATCAGATTTAAAAATTGGTTTAATCATTTATAATGAAGAAGATGAAAAATTTATAAAACCTCCTTATGATGACAAAAAAATAGGCAGTTTTATTCTTAACGATATGCCAGAAGCCGATTGTAAAAATGCCCTTTTTGGTTGCTCTTTGGAAAACATTTTAGAACAAAATAAACCTTTTGTAATTTCAAACGTTAAAAAATTTGCTACAACACCAGGGAATGAAAAACTAGGCGAACATTTTTTAAGACTAAATATTCAAAGCTGTATTCTAGCTCCTGTAATAAAAAATGATAAACTTTTAGGTATTATAGAATTGGTTTCTGCAAAACCTAGAGAACTTAACAGCGTAAATGCAAACAATCTAGATTTGATTTTACCTTATTTAGTAGATACATTGGAGCGTTACAAAAATGATATGCAACACCAAATAGAAGCTATCATTCAAAGGGAATATACTACAATTCACCCAAGCATTTATTGGAAATTTAGAAGAGAAGCCCAGAAATATTTTCAAACTAACAATCCTAATAAAGATTATATTTTCAAAGAAATTGCATTTAAGGAAGTATATCCTTTGTATGGTCAAATCGACATTAAAGGTTCTTCTGAACATAGAAATGAGACTGTAAAAGAAGATTTGAGAAAACAACTGAAAACACTCCTTGAAATTTTTGAAAGCCTAAAATCAAATACGAATCTTGTATTATTGGAGCAACGAAAATTTGAATTACAATCGTTTTTTACGGAATTAAATTCTCCTCTTAAAGCAGATACAGAACAACAAATTCAACGTTATATTGAAACTGAAATCCATCCCATTTTAAATAATTCAAAAATGGATAATGAGTGCCAAATTTTGGCTGAGAATTATTTTAAAAAACTAGATGAAAAAACAGGAATGTTTTATCATTCCAGAAAGAAATTCGATAATGCAATGTCAATTATTAATAAAAAATTAGCTTCCATTTTAGATAAAAAGCAAGTTGAAGCTCAAAATATTTTCCCACATTATTATGAAAGATTCAAAACTGACGGTGTAGAACACAATCTTTATATAGGTGCTTCAATCGCTCCAACTAAAGTTTTTGACAGTATGTATCTTCATAATTTAAGATTATGGCAATTGCAAACTTTATGTGAAATGGAATTAGAACACCATCTACTCAAATCTTCGTTGCCTTATGAACTCGATGTAACCTCCTTAATTTTAGTATTCAGTTCTCCTATCACTATTCGATTTAGAATGGACGAAAAACGTTTTGATGTTGATGGAACCTACAATGCCCGCTATGAAGTTGTAAAAAAACGTATTGACAAAGCTAACATTAAGGGAACCAAAGAAAGAATTACCCAAAAAGAAAAAATAACGATAGTATATTCCCATAATCAGGAAGAAACGGAATATTTGAATTACATTAAATTTTTACAATTCAAAAAAATATTGGAACCAACGATCGAGCAATTTGAAGTAGAGGAATTGCAGGGAGTTTCAGGTCTTAGAGCCATTAGAGTAAAAGTAATAAATGACAATAAGGAACAAGTTACTGAAAATTATTCCTATCAGGATTTACTGGATGAGCTAAATTAGGCCCCAACCATTTTGAATGCTATAACAAAAGCAAGAACCGAAATAACAATTCCAATCATAAAAAGATTATAGGCTATTCTCAATAGCCTGTATTTTTTTTCTAAAACGATTCCTAAGAAATACAAATCTTTAATCATCGAATTATAAATATACTCTCTGTCTTTCATCATTTCATTCATGGCCCATTCATAGTCTTGCAAGGGCATTTTATAGAAATTACCAAAGAAAAGTAAATTCACTTTTTTATTTTCAATGTCTTGCTTAGTAAAAACGCCTCTTGTTACTTTTGGCCGTGTAGAAAGTATGGCAAAAATGATCGTAATTACACTAGAAATCACCATAATAAAGGTTGGAATCACCAAATGGGCATTTTTGGGACTATCAAGTTTTGGAATAATTGTAGAAAGTGCAATTGAAATAATAATTGCATTTACAGAAAGTAGAATATTGGCCTTACTATCAGCAATACCACTCAATCGGGTATGATTACCAAGTGTAACTCTGAAAACAGTATCAATACCGCGTTCCGGTTTTTCCTCTTTTTCTTTCTTTTTATCTTCTTTTTTCAATTTTTCTTTCTTTTTATTTTCAGGTGAATTAATTTTTTTAAAGATTTTTTTTATATTTTTTTCTTTTAATGGTTGCCAATGTTCTAAAGCAAAATCAGTATAAAATTGATGTTTATTTACTAAAAAATCCCAATTTTCAGTAGCCCAATCTTTATCTGAATACGTTTTATCTTCTGTATTTTCCCATTCTTTTCTCAAAACTTCACAACTGGACAAATAATCATCACTAAAAAGATGGTAATAATCGGCATCCTTAATTATTTTTTCAAGAAGAGTCTGTGGCACATATTCCTTTGCAGTAGCTTTTATTAAATTGACAATTTTTGTAATATACTCATCAGACTTCCCTTTCTCTTTCAAAAATTGGGTAGCAATAGTACTGCTGGAATCTTCGTGATTTGCACAACCATTAATATACCCAACGTCGTGAAACCATGCTGCAATAAGCAAAATCTCTTTATCAGAAGGATTTACACTCATACCGTCAGCAAGTTTTAAAACTGCTGCAACCATCTCACGAGTGTGATGAATATTATGGTAAGTATATGAATTAGAAAGTTTATCTTTGAGTTGTTTTGCAACAAAATCTTCGGCTTGTTCTATAAGATTCATAAGAAATAATTATACTACTAAATTATGGAATTGTTTTTGGATAATCGTTTTATAAATAGGAATAAAATAAATTTCGGTTTTATTCTTATATTCTTGGTATTACAATCTTGTGCTACACATCATGCGCAATTTGGTAAAAACATAAAAAATCCTGTAACTGAAAACGCTTCTGATACTTCAAAAATTGTGCATACTTTTTTTTTAGTAGGCGATGCGGGTAATGCAAATGAAGAGAAAGCACAGCAAACACTTGATTTACTGTCTAATCAATTGAAAAAAGCAACTGATAATTCTACTCTTTTATTTCTTGGAGATAATATTTATCCCAAAGGATTACCCAATACTGACCATCCAAATGAACGAATTATTGCTGAAAACAAGCTAACAAATCAACTAAAACTCTCTAAAAATTTCAAAGGCAAAACCATTTTCATACCAGGGAATCATGATTGGTACAGCGGTATAAAAGGATTAGACCGACAAGCTAAATTTGTAACGGATTATCTCAACGATAAAAAATCATTTTTACCCATAAAAGGATGTGGAATTGATGATTTAGAAATAAATAAAAACCTGACACTAATCACTATAGACAGCCAATGGTTTTTGGAAGATTGGGATAAAAGCCCAACTATAAATGATGATTGTAACATCAAAACAAGGGAAGCTTTTTTTGACGAATTAGAAAATATCTTAAATAAAAATCAGGACAAAACAGTGGTACTGGCACTTCATCATCCGTTGATGAGTAATGGAACTCATGGCGGACAATTTTCATTAGAAAAACAACTTTTCCCATTAGAAGAAAAAATTCCGTTGCCAGTTGTTGGTTCTTTAATAAATTTGATACGAAAAACGTCGGGAATAAGCCCACAAGACATTCAAAACAAACAATATACCCTTTTTGTAAAAAGAGTAAAAACATTAATTCAAAGTCAGGATAATGTTATTGTAGTTTCTGGACACGATCATAATTTACAATATATTGACAAGGACAATATCAAGCAGATTATTAGCGGTGCCGGATCAAAATCAGAAGCAGCAAAGGCTGTTTTTCCTACTGATTTCTCTTATGGCGGAAATGGCTTCGCTGCATTAAATATTTATGAAAATGGTTCTGCAAAAGTCTTATTTTATGGGAATGAAAAAAACACCGAAAAATTACTTTTTGAACATTCAGTTTTAAATTCGAAAGAGAATTACAACCAGATATTCCCTTCTTCATTTCCCAAAATGACCACTGCTGCAATTTACTCTGAAAAACAAACCCATAAAAATGGATTTTATAAGTTTCTCTTTGGACAACATTATAGAAAACAATACAGTACTCCAATAACGGTTCAAACCACTACAATTGATACCATTTTTGGTGGATTAAAACCCAAAAGAGCCGGAGGCGGGCACCAATCTAAATCATTACAATTAGTTGATAAAAATGGAAAAGAGTATGTGATGCGAGCCCTAAAGAAAAGTGTATCCCGTTTTCTGCAAGCTGTAGCGTTCAAGGACCAATTTGTTGTAAACGAATTTGAAGATACCTATGCCGAGAATTTTTTGTTTGACTTCTACACCACTTCACATCCTTATACTCCATTTGCAGTGGGGAATTTAGCAGAAAAAATTGGTCTAGCCCATACCAATCCATTATTATATTACATCCCAAAACACAAGGCTTTAAAAGGTTTTAATACTGATTTTGGTGATGAATTGTATATGGTGGAGGAGCGTCCTACTGATAATCAGAAAGACTTGACAACCTTTGGTAAACCAAATGCAATTATTGGAACGGATGATTTATTAAAAAATCTGCGCAAAGACGAGAAATATACTGTGGATGAAACTGCTTATATCAAAGCAAGATTATTTGATATGCTCATTGGTGATTGGGATAGACATAGTGACCAATGGCGTTGGGGAGAATATAAAGACGGTGAAAAAATAGTCTATAAACCCATTCCTAGAGATAGAGATCAAGCTTTTTCTAAATACGACGGAGCGCTGCTTTCGCTCTTAATGAATATGCCCGCATTGCGCCACATGCAAACTTTTAAAGAGGCAATCCGAAACGTGAAATGGTTCAATCGCGAACCGTATCCACAAGATATTGCTTTATTAAAAACAGCCAATGAAAACGATTGGATTAACCAAGCTAAATTCATTCAGGAAAATCTATCTGACGCCGACATTGATAACGCTTTTAATAATTTGCCTGCAACAATCCAAGATGAAACTATCGAAAGTATTAAACAAAAATTGAAAGTTAGGAAAACGCAATTGCAACGCTATGCTTCTGAATATTATAAAGTGCTGCAGAAAACAGTTTTGATTGTTGGTACTGATAAAAAAGACAAATTTATAATTACCCATAAAGCAAAAAACAATCTTGAGATTGCCGTTTATCGCATCAAAAAAAATGAAGAAGAATTGGTTTACACCAAAAATTTTACAGCTGGTACAACTAAAAACATTTGGATCTATGGCTTGGATGATGATGATTTTTTTGAAGTAAAAGGCAACGCAAAAGCGAACATAAATATTCGATTGATTGGCGGACAAAACATTGATTCTTATACAATAGAAAACGGAAGAAAAATAAAAATATATGATTTTAAATCAAAAGAGAACACTTATGCTTTAGACTCTAAAACTAAAACTGTTTTGACGGACGATTATGAAACCAATCTTTACGATTATGAAAAACCTAAATACAACGCATTTTCAGGATTGCCTTTTGGTGGTTATAATCCTGATGACGGAGTAAAATTAGGCTTCATTGCAAATTATACCGTAAATAAATTTAATCAGAATCCATACACTCAAAAACACGTTCTTAAAGCCAATTATTTTTTTGCAACCAATGGATATGAACTCATTTACAACGGCTCTTTCCCTAAAGCTGTAGGCAAATGGGATTTGGATTTAGAATCAAAATTCACAAGTCCTAATTTTACCATTAATTATTTTGGTTCTGGAAATGAGACCATAAACAATGATGAAACGTTTGGCATGAATTACAATCGAGTTCGTCTTCGAACACTAAAAGTAACACCATCTATTAAGAAAATAGGAAAATATGGAAGTGAAATTAGTTTTTCGACCACTTTTGAAAAAATCAGTGTCGAAGAAACCAATAATCGTTTTATAAATATTCCAGGAGTTGTAAATCCTGATGTTTTTGGTAGCCAACAATTTGCAGGAGCTACCGTTAAATACAGTTTTGAAAATTATGACACTCCTTCATTTCCAACTATGGGGTTTGGATTTTCGGTAGCTGGAAGTTGGAAAATGAATACAAATGATGCACAAAGAAATTTCCCTACATTAGAAAGTAAAATTAATTTTAATCATAAAATTGACGCTAATGGAAAAGTCATTTTGGCAACAATTCTAAAATCAAAAATACTATTAAACAACAATTTCGAATTTTATCAAGGTGCCACATTAGGAGGTGATTATGATTTAAGAGGATATAGAAACGAGCGCTTCCTAGGAAAACAGTCTTTTTATCAAAGTAGTGATATTCGATGGAATTTAGGAAAAATAAGACGAAGTGTAATTCCCATGTCCTACGGGATTTTAGGCGGTTTTGATTATGGTCGTGTTTGGGTCAATGGCGAAAATTCAGATAAATGGCATCAATCTTTCGGTGGTGGATTATGGCTCAATGGATTGAATGTGATTACGGCTAGAATCACTTATTTTAAAAGCGCCGATGAAGAAGCTCGTATTGCTTTTGGATTAGGATTTGGATTTTAGTTTTTTGAGAGAAACCTCATAGACCTTTCCTCCTATTTTCTTTGTTCTTTCATCTGCAATAATCAAAGTTTCATTATCCTTAAAGCAAATGGCTTCTTTTTGAGAAAAGTGGTTTAAATACAATTCTGTTTTAATTCCTTTGAGGAAATTATCTCCTGTAAAATTCTCGAAAACCCAAATTTTGTCATGGCTTAAAACAACCACTTTCGATTCATCCGGACTTATGCTTGCACTCGTTATTGCACAATGATTATAATCTCCGCATGTCTTGAATACTCCCATAAATTCTGCTTGATGAAAACCTGCTGCATTTGGTACTTTATACAAATAGGAAGTTCCATCAAAACCTTTGCTTCGATTTTTGGTAAACAGATAGAAATTATTTTTAAACTCAAAAAAACCTTCAACATCATAGAACATTGCAGTTTTTTTGGGTGGAAAATCTTTTTGTTCCGGATAAGCAAATGAAATTTTGTAAACTGGGGCTGTACTTTCGTTACCTAATGAATTTTTATCAATTTTATAAATACACAAATCCTGACGCAAATTGTCATTGTTACCAAAATCACCAATGTATAAATTCCCTTCTTTATCTTTTGAAATATCTTCCCAATCAATATTTTCAGTGTTTTCAATGGTTATATTTTTAACTATTTCTCCATTGGAATTTAATCCATAAATTGAATTTGCATTCCCACTGTCTTCTAATGTCCAAAGCAAATTGTTCCTTGGAAAATAGGTAATCCCCGAAACTTCTTTTAACTTTTTAGGCAAAGAATAAAGCGTAGTTAATGAATTTAAATCCTGTTGGCAGGATAAAAAAATAAAAGCAACTACAACCGAAATATAGTTTTTTAAACCCATTGTATATAAATTTATAAAAAGACTAAAATCCAGTATTGAATAAATTAGTGTTTTTAAAGTTTCTGGTAATAAATTCAAAAGCCGCACTCATTACATTCCCCATAGATTTTGCTTTTTTAAAATTCAAATCATTGGTATAACTATACAGCTCTAATTTCAACTGATTTAAATGTTCATCGGTAGAAATAACATCAGAACCCATGATTTGCAACAACCTTTTGATTCGATTTTCGGCAGAGTGAATCCTTTTAGCTAAAACGGCTCGCTCTTCATCTTTATACTGCTCAATGGAGCTATGTTGCAGTTTATCTTTAACCAACTTTACCATTGGATAATTTTCTTTAAAAAACTGCGGACGATACACTTTAAAATTTCCTTCAAAGCATTGTTGGTCAAAATCAATAGCACGAATTTTATAAACAACATGGTCAAAATCATGCGTTGGCACAATTACATAATTATAAGAACGCATATCACCAAGCAATCGAATCATACAGCGCTCATTGAACTTCACAAATTCTTTTGCTATTTGTGATTTCTCGATTTCGGTACAATCATTCAGAAGTGTTTTCATAAACACATCTCCAGGAATTCCCATAATGTGTTCTTCGATTAAAGTGTCTTTGTACACTAAAAAATTTATTTTATCCGGAGACAAAATATGTTCTAATTCCAGTCCATATACTCGAGAAGCATCGGCTTTCTTTACATAAAAATGAGTGTAATTATCATTGAGAATGTTTCTGACTTTGATTCGAAAAGGCTTTGAATTTCCAAAAGTGCAATAATCGATTGAATCCACATTCAGAAATTTAATAATTCCCAAATTACCATCAGAATGTAAAAGGGAATAGATTTTCATCAAAGTCAAATCAATCTCTTTTCGTTCAAATTCATTATAATACACCCTAATCCACAAAGTATCCTGATCGTTTTTATCATACACATTTATAGAACCGGAAAAACGCAACAAATCATCATAAAAAATAGGCACTTTTGAGATTCGGTCAAACCGTTCCAAATAATCCAAAAGCGAATTATTTATGGGATAAGATGGTTTTTTAAAAAGCATTATTGGCTCGCTCATTCGAAAAATATTTAATGCAAAATTACGATAAATTAGAGTTTAAAATATCCTAATTACGAACTTCTTCAACTCCCTAATTATGATAGTTTTTATTGTTAGGAAGGAATTTCTAAAACTATTTTATAAATACCATTGCATCAAGAAAAAAGCGTTATCAGTTTAGCTGTTTTATGATTTGAAAAAGACTTTTCTTAAAATCAATATTTTTTATATTCCCTTTAAATATTATTTAAAAAACACTCCAAAAAGGGAATCAAACTTCCATTTTTATGTTAAAAAGAATTCTAACCCAACATATTTACTATATATTTGACTCCCCCTCAACTGATTAAATTAATACCTACTATGACAAATATGCCTGAGCTATATTTAAAAGCTGCACAATCGGCAAAGATTGGTGTATGGAAGATGAACTTACTAACAGATAATGTCTTTTGGGATGCTGTCACAAAAGATATTCTAGAAGTTCCTGAAGATTTCAAGCCAATAAATGGAAATGGAATTAATTTCTATACGGAGGGTGAAAATAGAGATAAAATTAGATTATTAATTGATAAGGCAATCAACGAAGGAATATCTTTTGAAGATAAATTTCAAATCATCACTGCTAAAAATAATATTAAATATATAGAATGTATCTGTCAAGTTGAATTGCTTGACGGAAAAACAACTAAATTGTTAGGTACTTTTCAAGACATCACAAAAGAGCAAAATTTAATCAACGAACTTCAATTAAACGTTGAAAAATTTTCTTCTATTTTCTCAAGTGCCAATGATTCAATTATTATCATTGACACTTCTAATGGAATTATAACAGATTGTAACCCCCGAACTACTTCACTTACCGGTTACGAATGTTCTGAATTAATAGGCTTACATAATTCGGAATTATTCCCTTTAGAATATAAAAAACAAGTCCGCGTTTTTCTAACTTATAATTTAACTAAGGATGATTATATAGTAAATGAAACTTATTTAAAAACTAAATCCGGCGAATCTATACCCGTAGAAATCGCAACTGGTAAAAAATTTCAGGTCAATCAAATCACCTATTTAGTTTGTTTCATCAGAGATATTAGCGAAAGAAAAAATACGGAACAAAAACTAAAACTGTTATCCCTAGCTGCTTCAGAAACTACTGATACAATAGTAATTGCGAATACAAAGGGAGAGGCAATATGGGCAAACCAAGCCTATTTAGATCTAACTGGATTAGATATGAATGAAATATTAGGTCAAAGACCCGGATATTTATCCAAAGGCCCGGAAACAGATATACAAACTACAGCAATAATGCGAAAAGCAATTCGGGATAAGGAAAGTATAAAAATCATTATTCTGAATTACAATAAGAAAAAAGAAAAGTACTGGTTTGAATTGAATATTACTACCGTTTTTGATAGTCAAAATAATTTTATAAATTTTGTTGGTGTTGGCAGAGATGTTACACTCAGAATTGAAAAAGAAATTGAACTTAAGCATTTACTAGATGTCACCAGCCAACAAAACAATAAGCTATATAATTTTACCCATATTGTTTCACACAATATTCGTTCCCATACAAGTAATTTATCTATGGTTGTCGATGTAATTGAAAATACTGACGATATTACTGAGAAACTTTCTTATTTTGATTTATTTAAAGAAGGAACCGAAAAGCTATCAGAAACGATAGAATATTTAAATGAAATTATAACGATTCAGCAAAAAACTAATATTGAAAAAACAAAGATTCATTTAAAGGATGAAATCGAAAAAACAAAAAAATCATTGAGTTTAGTTATCAAAGAAAGTCAGATAACAATAACACATTCAATCCCTGAAGACTTAACAGTCAATGTAATCCCTGCTTATTTAGATAGTATTTTACTTAATCTATTTACCAATGCAATAAAATATAAATCTCCTCAACGCAACGCTATTTTAGAAATTGGCTATGAAATAAATAAAAATTTTGTTGTCATAACTTTCAAAGACAATGGATTAGGATTAGACTTAAAGAAAAATGGCCACAAAATTTTCGGGATGTATAAAACTTTTCATGGCAATGAAGATGCCAAAGGAATTGGATTATTTATAACAAAAAGTCAACTTGAGGCAATGGACGGTAAAATTGAAGTAGAAAGCGAAGTTGGTTCTGGTTCTATTTTTAAAATATATCTGAATGAGAAATAAGATGACCTAAGTTATGGATAGTCATAAAAGCATTGATAAATCAATGAATATGCTTGTGTCTAAAAATTAGTTTTGTATAACAATCCATTCACAATAGATAAATTTAAAAAAACTGCGAAAAATTGAATTCAGTCTGAATATTAATTGATAAGACAAACTAATTCCGGTTTAATAGTAACAAATACTAACCTTGTTCGTCCTATATAAAACTTAAAAAAAGACACTTTGGAAATTATACTCTCTATTAAAAATCTTAACAAGCGTTATGGCAGTTTACAAGCCTTAAAAGACGTTTCATTTGACATATATAAAGGTAATGTTTACGGAATTCTTGGTCCAAACGGTAGCGGAAAATCAACAACATTAGGGATTGTTTTGAATGTTGTTAATAAAACTTCCGGAGAATATAGCTGGTTTGGCGGCACTATGCAAACCCACGAAGCGTTAAAAAAAGTGGGAGCCATAATAGAAAGACCTAATTTCTATCCGTACATGACGGCAAAAGAAAACTTAGAATTGGTTTGCAAAATAAAAGGCATCAATTATACTAAAGTAAATGAAAAACTGGAATTAGTAGGTTTAATAGACCGACAGGACAGTAAATTCAGTACTTTTTCTCTTGGGATGAAACAACGCTTAGCAATAGCTTCTGCCCTACTGAATGATCCAGAGATTTTAATTCTTGATGAACCGACGAATGGTTTAGATCCACAAGGAATTCATCAAATTCGAGATATAATCAAACATATTGCGGCAAAAGGAACTACCATTTTACTGGCATCCCATTTATTGGACGAAGTAGAAAAAGTATGTACACATGCACTCGTTTTAAGAAAAGGTGAAATTTTATATTCTGGGTTAGTTGGCGGTATGTCTACCAATGAAGGATTCTTTGAGTTACAAGCTGATGATAATGAAAATTTGGCATTCGTTTTAAAGACGCATCCTGCTGTAAAAAATATTGCAAATGAGAGTGGAAAAATTTTAGTTTATTTAAAACATGATTGGGAAGCAAGTGAATTGAATCAATTTCTTTTCGAAAAAAACATTGTATTAAGTCATTTGGTTAAACGAAAAAACAGCTTGGAAGAGCAATTTTTAGAATTAACAAATAACGCTAAACCAACTATCAAAAACTAAACTAATGAAACGACTTCTCTCAATAGAACTACAAAAAATATGGAAAAATAAAGCTAGCCGAGTATTAACTTTGACTTATTTTATTTTACTAACTTTTATTGCATTAATTGCTTCTATCAAATTTGATCTTGGAATTTTCAAACTTCATCTTGCCGAAATGGGCATTTTTAATTTTCCTTTTATTTGGCATTTTAATACCTATATTGCTGCTATTCTAAAATTATTTTTGGCGATTGTTATTGTATCAATGATGGCAAATGAATACAGTTACGGTACATTAAAACAAAACCTGATTGACGGAATGAGTAAAAAAGAATTTATTATGTCAAAATTTTTGACAATAATTTTATTTGCTGCAGTATCAACGGTTTTTGTGTTTATAATGTCATTAATTTTAGGATTTAGCTTTTCCTCATATACTGAAATCGGAATTGTTTTCTCTGATCTAGAATATATTTTGGCCTATTTTATAAAGTTAATTGGATTTTTCTCTTTCTGCTTATTTTTAGGAATTTTAGTAAAACGTTCTGCATTTGCTCTTGGTTTTCTTTTAGTTTGGAATATTATTGAAGGTATTGCCAAGGGAATCTTAACTTTTAAAATATTCCCTGATAGCGATAAGGCATCGTATATAACCCAATTTTTTCCACTGGAATCCATGTCTAATTTAATTGTGGAACCATTCTCCAGATTATCAATTATTAAGTCTATTGGAAACCAAATTGGAATAGAAAACGGTAAAGATTACGGTGTTCATTTCTCCTCTATAATAATCGTTTTATGTTGGACTGGAATTTTTACATTCTTATCCTATCGCTTATTAAAAAATAGAGATTTGTAGTATCTTTACAGTGCTATGAAATGTATAAAAATAATCTTATTTTATATCTTCATTCGTTGCTCTATATTTAGTGCAACGGCGCAATCTATATCAGTAAATGACTCTTATACAGCACAACAACTTGTTGAAAATGTTTTAGTAAATAGTTCTTGTGCTAACATTTCAAACCCAATTGCAACTGGAGATACATTTACTGCTGGGCAAAATAGTTATGGCTATTTTAATAATCAAGGGGGTAGTTTTCCTTTTATTGAAGGCGTGCTTTTAAGTACTTGGAGCAGCCAAAATTCCATAGGACCATTTGTAAGAAATAAAGGAGGGGGAGATCCTTCTTGGCCAGGTGATACTGACTTAGATAAAGAATTAGGTATCAAAACGGTAAACGCAACAATCTTAGAATTCGATTTTACGCCTTTAACTAATTTCATAAGTTTCGATTACATATTTGCTTCTAATGAATATCAAGATGATTTTCCTTGTCGTTATTCTGATGGATTTGCATTTTTAATAAAAGAAAAAGGCAGTGCCAGTAGTTATCAAAATTTAGCGGTGCTTCCCAGTACTTCTACTCCTGTTTCATCACAAAATGTTCACCCAACAATTCTACCTTTTGGTGTAGGTGGAGGCTGTCCTGCAAAAAATGAAAACTATTTTGGTGGATACAGCTCAGCCACAAGTCCTACGAATTATAGTGCACAAACAATAGTAATGAATGCTCAAACAAATGTATTAGCAGGAACAACTTATCACATAAAATTAGTAATTGCTGATGATAGTAATGAATATTATGACTCCGCTGTTTTTCTAAAGGCCGGTAGTTTTTCTCCAAAAATAGATTTAGGACCTGATCGACTCTTAGCAACGAATAACCCAATTTGTTTTGGCGGAAGCTATACTATTAATACTAATCTACCAGCCAGTTACAGCTACAAATGGTTTAAAGATTCTAATGAAATAATAGGCGAAACTAGTCCATCCCTAACCGTTACTGATACTGGCAACTACAAAGTTGAAGTTACCTTGTCCCCAACAACTTGCATTGCAATGGATGACATAAGAATAGAATATACTCCCGAAATTATTTTGAATGACACTATACTTTCACAGTGCGACGACAATAATGATGGGATTTCCGTTTTTGATTTGACTAGAGTTGATGCTTTGGTAAAAAACAATACCCCTAACTTAAGCACTATTGTTTATTATGAATCTTTAGTTGATGCGCAAACGCAACTTAATCCAATTGTGAATCCAACAAATTATCAAAATAAAACAATAAACCAAATAGTCTTTGCCAGAACTACAAATTCTTTTGGTTGTGCGAATTATGCGAAAGTTACCCTTCAAATTTCAAACAATAGTATTGCTCCCCAAAATCCAATTTCGACTTGTGATGGAGATACCGTTCAAGATGGTTTGTATCATTTTGATTTAAATGCACAAGTAACTCCACACGTTTTAAATGGACTGCCAGCAGGATTAATTGTTGAATATTATTTGAATACAACTGACGCAATTACACAAAAGAATTCTTTACCAAATACTTTTAATAATACTGTTGCAAACCAACAAATCATTTATGCCCGAATTGTAAATGGTTCTGATTGTTATGCTATTACTCCGGAAACGCTTATAGTTAATACTTTTAATCCATCAAATTTTCAAGATCAGAAAGCTGTTTTATGCAACGGTAGTTCTATTAACTTATCTGTTGCCAATGGATTTTCCAGTTATTTATGGAATACGGGAGAAACTACAAATACAATTAATGTTACTTCTTCAGGCAACTATTCCGTAAAAGTTACTAATATAAATGGTTGTATTGCGACAAAGACTTTTGATGTATCTGCATCAGGAATTGCGGTTATTACCGGTGCTACAATAAATGATTTTGATGGAAACGAAAATTCAGTTTTAATTGAATATACAGGAGTAGGCAATTATGAATTTTCTCTTGACGGATCATTTTTTCAAGATAATCCGTTATTCAACGCAGTTGCTGCAGGAGATTATTTAGTTTATGCCCGAGATAAAAATGGTTGTGGTTTATCCAATCCATTTAAAATTTATGTTTTAGATTATCCTCGTTTTTTCACTCCAAACGGAGATGGATTTAATGATATTTGGGAAATTAAAAATCTAAATCTGTTACCAAAATCTAAAATAACGATTTTCGACCGTTATGGTAAATTACTAAAAGAACTTAGTTCTACAAGTTCCGGTTGGAATGGAACTTTCAATGGATATACCTTACCCTCAGATGATTACTGGTTTAACTTAACCTTTGAAGATGGAAGAATTATAAAAGGACATTTTTCATTAAAAAGATAAAACTTAATTTCCTATTTTTATAAAATGAAAAGAATAATACTCCTTTTTTTTACTTTTTTATCTATTACTTGCTTTGCCCAATTTAGTAAAACACATTACATTCCGCCCTTAACCTGTGGAACAAATTTAGCAGGTGATCATTATATCTATATTTCAACTCCAAGCAGTACAAATGTCAATTTTAAAATTATGCCAAACGGAGGCAGTATAATAACAGGCGTTGTCAATAACAATAATCCTTATATTTATACCATTGGACAAGGAGATAATACGCAACTATTCACTCCAAAAACAACCATCGGAATTTTAATAAACAAAGGCTATATAATTGAAGCTGAAGATTTAATTTATGCAAGTGTAAGAGTCAATTCAGGCCCAAACCCAAATGCATACGTTCATGCAGGAGGATTAGTATCTAAAGGAAATAGCGCTCTAGGAAAAACGTTTCGATTAGGTGCCATGTTAAATCCACTTTATGATAGTACTGTATTAAATTTCGCATCCATTCTTTCGACAGAAAACAATACAAAAATCACTGTTTCAAATATTCCTATTGGTACAGTTCTGTCAAATGGTACCACTATTACCGGACCAATAATAGTTACTTTAAACAAAAATGAAAGCTATGTTTTAGCATTAGAAAATTACAACAATAGTATTTCTAATAGTTCCAAAATGATTGGCGCCTTAGTAGAATCAGATAAACCTATAGTTGTCAATTCTGGTTCATTTGCAGGTAGCAACAGTACAAGTCTAAACGCTCAAGGAAATCCCGCCGGAAGAGATGTAGGTTTTGACCAAATTGTCCCTTTCGAAAAGACTGGAAAGGAATACATCTTTGTCAAAGGAATTGGAACTGATGAATTAGAACGTATTTTATTAATTGCGAATGTAGATAATACCAAAGTTTTCATTGACGGCACCACCCTTTTTAAAACTATTAACAAAGGAGAATATGCCGATATTGATGGAAGTAAATTTACTAATGGAAATTTATACGTATCTACTTCTGAAAATGTTTTTGCTTATCAAAGCATTGGAGGATCCGAATCTCCAGCTAATCAAAATCTTTTTTTTGTACCACCTTTAAACTGTGCAACACCTAGCATTGTTGACAATATTCCATCTATTGAATCTATAGGAAATACATTTTATAATGGCGGCTTAAATATCGTTACTGAGACGGGAGCAACAGTAACCATAAATAATAACCCAATAACTAGCCTACCAGTTGCTGTTATTGGAAATCCTAACTATGTAAGATATACTGAAAACAATCTGGTGGGAAACATTGCAGTAAAATCCAACAGGCAACTCTATGTTTCTTATTTTGGAACTAATGGAGCTGCAACCTATGGTGGTTATTATTCCGGTTTTGATACTAAACCAGAAATTGTTACTGATAAAATTTTAGCGTCCAATTCCGCATGCATTCCAAATGTAAAGTTAAAAATTAGCACTTTATCGTCTTATGATACCTTTCAATGGTATTTCAATGATAATCCAATTAATGGTGCAAATTCAAATTCATACACTCCTACTCAACCTGGCTATTACCAAGTAAAAGGAAGTATTTTGGGCTGTCCAAGCATAATTCCTATTTTTTCAGATAAAATTCCAGTAAGTGATTGTCCATTAGATTCAGATAATGACGGAACTAATAATAACATTGATATTGATTTGGATAATGATGGCATAACAAATGCTCTTGAAGCAAACATCTCCCTATTAAATCAGTCAAATACGATTACAAGTTCAGACTATAATGCCACAATAACCGGAAGTGGAACTATTACAGGAAAACCATTATATGGATTTGTATCACAGGTTCCAGCTGGAATAACCAATTCAGTTTCATACACTTTAAACCTAACTAAACCTGAAAGTATTAGCATTAATTATATAGCTCAGGATAATTCAAACCAAATTACAGCTGTTTCCGAATACTTAAATGCTGAGGGAGATTTTATTTTACAAGTTCCAGCAAATAAAACCATTACGTTGACAGACCTGCAAAATCAATTACTAATAGATACTAATTATGATGGGATTTATGAAAGTGGAGTGACTGAATTTTCTTCTTTCGAAATCCGTTTTCGATTAAAAAATACAACACCATTAACTCCAGGTTTAGGTAGCTTCCAGTTTTCATCTTATCTTACTAATTCGGTTACATTAACCCATACGAATCTATCCGATACAAGCGTCAATAAAGCAATTTTCATGATTAGTCATACCGAAACCTTTGATTCAGATTCTGATACAATCCCTGATTTATTTGACTTAGATAGTGATAATGATGGAATTCCTGATACTATTGAAGCTCAAGGAAAAGGGTTTAAAGTTTTTTCAGGAATTGATTCTAATAAAAATGGATTGGACAATGCTTTCGAACCAGGACTAATTCGAATTAATACCGATAATGATATCTTCAATACATTTCCTGTTGTATATGATTTACTTGATTTAGACAGTGACAATGATGCCATTTATGACTTGGTTGAATCGGGAAGTAATGCTATTGATGCCAATAAAGATGGAATTATAGATGGTTTGCCTGTTTCTTTTGGTACCAACGGTTTATTTGATGGACTTGAAACGAGTCCGGACAGTGGTAAATTAAATTATACGATAGCTGATACCGATTCAGATGGGAATTTTAACTACATCGATTTGGACAGTGATAATGACATTTGTTTTGATGTTTTTGAGGCTGGTTTTAACGATCCTAATAATGATGGAATATTAGGAAGTAATCCCGTTACAGTCAATACAAATGGTAAAGTTACAAGCGGTGTAGGATATAGCACTCCAAATAACAATTACATTATTGCTGCACCAATTGAAATCACTACACAACCGCAAGCAAAGCCGGCATGTGAATTACAAAACACAACAATTACAGTACTTGATAATGGTGGAAATACATACCAATGGCAACTTTCAACTGATGGAACTACTTGGAATACTATTTCAAATAATGCAATTTACAGCGGTGCTACCACGAATATACTTTTCTTAAAAAGTGTAAAAAATGCAATGAACGGATATAAATACAGAGTAAAACTGGAAAAAAATGGTAATTCTTGTGGCTTAATTTCTGCCGAGACTACTTTAACCGTTTATGCCTTACCAATAATTAATACCGCCACAATTGTTCAATGTGACGATGATACTGACGGCTTTTCTAATTTTAATTTAACGGTGAAAAACAATGTTATCTCATCTAATTTTGCCTCCGAAACTTTCACCTATTACACCACACTTTCAGGAGCTCAAACAGCTGATAGAGCTAATTTAATTTCAAACCCTTTCGCTTTTAAAAATACAACAGTTGGTAGTATGAATGCTTGGACTAGAGTAGAAAATGGCAATGGATGCTATAATACAGTCCAAATTACCTTAGTAGTTTCTACTACTCAAATTCCAGCCACATTCAGTCGCACTTTTTCAAATTGTGATGACTTAGGCATTACTAATAACGATACTGATGGAATTTCTACTTTTGATTTTAGTAGTGTAACAACTGATATACTCTCAATTCTTCCTATGCCAGATTCTTCCTATTCTGTAAAATATTACAAAAATGAAGCAGATGCTTTGTCTGAAAGCGATGAAATTACAAATACTACAAACTATAGAAATGATGGTTATCCAACTGAACAAAAAATTTGGGTTCGTGTGGAAAGTACCGCTGATAACGCCTGTTATGGTTTAAGTCCCCGAATTACATTAAAAGTAAATCCAAAACCTAATATCGATACTAACGAAGATTTTGAAGAAAATGAATTGGTATGTTCCAACCTTCCCACTTTTTTTGTAAAACTAGGTTCCGGAATTCAAGATGGCTCACCAACAAGTGATTATACTTATGTTTGGAAGAAAGATGGAATTATTTTACCAAACGAAACAGCACCTACTTTGAATGTAAATCAAGAAGGTGATTATACCGTAGAAGTTAGCTCGCTTGCCGGTTGTAGCAGAATACGAACGATAAAAGTTACTGCTTCGGATGTTGCTAAAATTGCTAACATTGATATAGTTGATTTATCCGATTCAAATTCTATAACCATAAATGTAACAGGACAAGGGCAATACGAATATAGTATGGATGCTTCATTTGGACCTTTTCAAGAATCCAATTTCTTCAATAATGTTTCAGCCGGAATTCATGAAATATACATTAATGATAAAAATGGCTGCGGAATCGTTAGTCAATCAGTAGCTGTAATTGGAGTTCCTAAATTTTTTACACCTAATGGCGATGGCCAAAATGATTATTGGAATATAAAAGGAGTAAATGCCAGTTTCAATAAAAATTCTATCATTTATATTTTTGATCGTTATGGAAAACTTCTTCAACAAATAAACACTTCAAATCAAGGATGGGATGGAACTTTTAATGGTTTTCTTTTACCCGCAGACGATTACTGGTATACCCTAAAATTAGAAGACGGTAGAGAAGCAAAAGGCCATTTTAGTTTAAAAAGATAAAATATTAAACAATATTCACGTTTTATGTTAAAATTTATTTTTCATATACATATTAACTATATTTGTTAGTTTAAAACAAACATGAAATACAGTACACTAATTATCTTTTTTCTTCTGTTTTTTTCAATTACTACTTTTGCACAAAAAGAAGCTGCAAACTGGTACTTTGGTGCTGGAGCTGGTTTAGATTTTAATTCCGGAAGCCCTGTTGCCTTAATAAACGGTCAATTGAATACTGCCGAAGGGTGTGCAACTATTTCTGATAAAAATGGGAATTTACTTTTTTATACAGATGGTTCAATTGTATATGATAAATCACATCAGATAATGCCAAATGGTTATGGTTTACTGGGACATAACTCAAGCACACAATCAGCGATTATAGTTCCAAAACCAAACAATCCCAATTTATATTATATTTTCACCGTCGATCAACCACTTCCTGCAAATGTAGACAGTAATCCCCTAAATGATGAAGATCCGCCCAATAATGGACTAAACTACTCCTTAGTTGATTTAAGATTAAATAATGGTTTAGGAGATATTTCCATTAAAGAAAAAAACATACACCTCATAACCTATGATACAAATAATGATGAAGATGTAAAATTTAAATGCTCCGAAAAAATCACAGCAGTACAACATGGAGATGGTGTTTCTTTTTGGGTAATTACTCATTTCAAAAATACTTTTTATTCCTTCAAAATAACCAATCAAGGCGTTGATAAAAAACCTATCCAAACTAATACACCATTAAATGTACCTATTGGTGGTTATCTTTCAAATGCTATTGGTTATTTAAAAACATCCCCAAATGGAAAAAAAATAGCTATAGCGAATACCTCCGTAAAACAGAATGATGATTTAGGTCCAAAAAATAATATAATTAGAAACACCGGTAACGTATGGCTATTCGATTTCGATTCCGTTACAGGAAAAGTAAGCAATGGATTTTCAATTCTTAACGGCGTAAATCCATATGGATTAGAATTTTCAGCAAAATCTAAAAAGTTATATGTAACTACAAATCTATTCAGTAACGATGATGTTTCTTTAGGAAGCTTATTAATTCAATTTAACTTAAAAAGCTCAAATATTATTGGGTCAAAAACCACAATCAACTCATCCACAAATGTTGCAGGTGCATTACAATTAGCGCTTGATGAAAAAATATATCGCTCTGGATATCCTTTCGGAGCAAATGTTAGCAATAAATTATCGGTTATTAACAATCCTGAATTAGATGGTATCAGTTGTAATTTTTTACAAAATGAAATAGACTTAGGCATAGGAAAAGCAAAATTAGGCTTACCTCCATTTATTACTTCCCTCTTTTTATATGCATTTAGTTATGAGTTTAATTGTTTCGGCCAATCAACACATTTTTATATCAATTCTGTCGAAAAGATAGATGCTGTCCTTTGGGATTTTGGAGATGGTTCTACATCTACAAATAGAGATGCATATCATACCTACACTAAAACCGGTGATTATAAAGTAACGTTAATAAAAACTGTAAATGGAGAAGACAGGGAACCGCTTGAAAAGATAATTACCATTTATGATGTTCCTAAAATACTTTCGACACCCTATAAATTAGTTCAATGCGACACACAAGATAATATATCTACAGATGGATTAGCAACATTCAATTTGGCTTTAGCTAATGAACCTATTAGTTTAGGAAAAAAAGATTTTGAAGTATATTATTATCAAAGCGTTAGTGATGCCGATAATGATAATACGAACACCCTCTCAATTCCAGTAAATTACCGCAACAGTATTCCTGATGAAATTATATTTGCAAAAGTTACTCAACCCAACTCTACTTGTTATAGCATAGGATCCGTTATTTTACATGCCAATAAAAGCATTTTAATATTACCTGAAACAATGCACGAATGTGATCTTGGCCAAGGAAAAGGTCTGTTCAATTTGAAAGAGAAAAAAAGCTTAATAAAAACTGAATTGAATTTACCTTCAGATGTACGCTTATTTTTTTATGCCAATGAAGATGATGCCTCATTAGGAATCAATGAACTGGAAGAGAATTACACTTCAGCTTCAAAAACAATATTTCTTCGAGCTGAGAACAATGAAGGTTGTTATGGAACTGGACATTTTGAAATTATCGTAGAACCAACTCCAAAAATTAATGTTTTAGAAAATAGAATTCTATGTGAGGGAATTACAAATCCTTCGATACAATTAGATGCTGGAATATTAGCACCCTCAATTACCAGTGATTTTACCTATTCTTGGTCAACCGGTGAAACATCTCCTACAATATCAGTAAACAAACAAGGCGAATATAGTGTTATTGTAAAAAACAAATCAGGATGCTCAACAACACGAAAATGCATTGTAACGATATCCTATTTAGCAAAAATAAACAACATAATAATTCAAGATTTACAGCCCTTAAGCCAAGTTATAATTGAGGTGGTCAATCCAAATGATTACAGCTACATGATTCATTTTCAAAATGGCACTGAAACACCTTTTCAAAGTTCAACTATTTTTGAAAATGTACCAGGTGGTTTTCATGAATTGATAATAGAAAACAATGATGGATGTGGTCAAAAAATAAAAAGTTTTACTGTATTAGATGCGCCAAAATTCTTTACTCCAAATGATGATGGATACAACGACTACTGGAATTTAAAAGGAATAAATACACCTTTTTACAAAAATGCAGTTATATACATTTTTGATCGATACGGAAAATTACTTCGTCAATTATCTCCTTCAAGCCCTGGTTGGGATGGTACATTTCACAAAGAACCATTACCAGCTGACGATTATTGGTTCACAATAAAATTAGAAGACGGTAGAGAAGCAAAAGGCCATTTTAGTTTAAAAAGATAAGAACTATTATACAATCCAGATATTTGCAATCTATAAGTTTAAGAATTTATTAGTACATTTTTATGAGTACAAAAAAGTCACTGTGGCAAAAACAAAACCATAAAAAAAGCCATTCGAATAAACGAATGGCTTTTATATTTAAAAAAATAAAAATTAGAATTTAAATCTTTTTCTATCTGTTTCTGTCAAATATATTTTTCTTAAACGGATATTTTTTGGAGTTACCTCAACATATTCATCTTTCTGAATGTACTCTAAAGCTTCTTCTAATGAGAAAATAACTGGAGGAATAATTCTAGCTTTATCATCATTTCCAGATGAACGAACGTTTGATTGTTTTTTCTCTTTAGTAACGTTTACACACATATCATCGCTACGAGAGTTTTCTCCAATTACTTGACCTTCGTAAATTTCATCATTAGGATTAACGAAGAATCTACCACGATCTTGCAATTTATCGATAGAATAAGGAATCGCTTTTCCTTTTTCCATTGAAATCAATGAACCTTTGTTACGACCAGAAATTTCTCCTTTGTAAGGCTCATATCCTATAAAACGGTGTGCCATAATAGCCTCACCAGCAGTAGCAGTAAGCAATTGGTTACGCAATCCAATAATTCCACGTGATGGAATATTAAATTTTACAATCATACGTTCCCCTTTAGCGTCCATACTCAACATTTCTCCTTTACGTAAAGTAACAAACTCTACCGCTCTTCCAGAAAGAGTTTCTGGTAAGTCGATTGTCAATTCTTCAATAGGCTCACATTTTTTACCATCAATTTCTTTAATGATAACTTGTGGTTGACCGATTTGCAACTCATACCCTTCTCTTCTCATTGTTTCAATAAGAACAGATAAGTGAAGTACTCCACGACCAAAAACCATGAACTTATCAGCTGAATCAGTTTCACCCAATTTCATTGCTAAGTTTTTCTCTAGTTCTTTTGTCAAACGTTCTCTAATATGACGAGAAGTTACCAATTTACCCTCTTTACCAAAGAAAGGAGAGTCATTAATTGTAAACAACATACTCATAGTAGGCTCGTCAATGTCAATTGTTTTTAAAGCTTCCGGGTTTTCAAAATCAGCGATAGTATCTCCAATTTCAAATCCTTCAACACCAATAATTGCACAAATATCTCCAGCAATTACTTCTTGAACTTTCTTACGACCAAGTCCTTCAAAAGTGTGTAATTCTTTGATACGTGATTTAAAAATAGTACCATCTCTTTTTACTAAAGATATTGGCATACCTTCTTTCAATACACCTCTTTCAAGACGACCAATGGCGATACGACCTGTAAATGCAGAAAAGTCTAATGAAGTAATCAACATTTGTGGAGTTCCTTCAGAAACTTTAGGAGCTGGTACATTTTCAATAACCATATCCAACAATGCTTCCACATTATCAGTTACGTTTTCCCAATGGTCAGACATCCAGTTATTTTTAGCAGAACCATAAACAGTTGGAAAATCCAATTGCCATTCTTCAGCACCTAATTCGAACATTAAGTCGAAAACTTTTTCATGAACTTCTTCTGGAGTACAATTTTCTTTATCTACTTTATTGATTACAACACAAGGTTTTAATCCTAAGTCAATAGCTTTTTGTAATACAAAACGTGTTTGTGGCATTGGCCCTTCAAAAGCATCTACTAGTAAACAAACTCCATCCGCCATATTCAATACACGCTCAACTTCACCACCGAAATCGGCGTGACCAGGAGTATCAATAATGTTGATTTTTGTTCCTTTGTAAACTACAGAAACATTCTTTGAAGTAATGGTAATACCTCTTTCACGCTCTAAGTCGTTGTTATCAAGGATTAAGTCACCTGTGTTTTCGTTGTCACGAAATAACTGACAGTGATACATAATTTTATCAACCAAAGTTGTTTTACCGTGATCGACGTGGGCAATAATTGCAATGTTTCTAATAGATTCCATCTGTGATTTTTAATGGGTGCAAAGGTACACTTTATTTTGATATAAAAAATATTTATGCAATAGTTTACATATTGTTAACCTTTTAGAGCTAGAAAAACAACAATTTAAACTCGTAAAATAAGTTTTGAATGAACTTAGTAATTTAGCATTATTTAATTATATTTGAGTAATGAAAAACAAAACCAATCAAATAACTCTAACCTATATACTTATATCCATATTTATGGCAATCATCTGTCATAAATTATTGCAAAAATACACTCACGACACTAACTATCAGTATTATAATTTCATAAAAGATTTATTATTTATTTCTTTGACAGGCATAGCTTACAAATATATTTTATCAAAAAATGACAATAGAAATATTGCAATTTTTGAAAAATTAAAGAATACAAATGATGAAATTAAAGAATCGAATGAAAAATACGACATTGTAGCAAAAGCAACAAGTGATACAATTTGGGATTGGAAAATACAAGAAGATAATTTATCTTGGAATAAAGGCATTGAAAGTGTTTTTGGCTACACAGAAGATCAAGTAGGCGATAGCTCAACATGGTGGTTTGACAAAATTCACCCTGAAGACAGTATAAAAATGTCAATAAAACTATACTCGTTTATTGAACAAAAAACAGAAAAATGGCAAGATCAGTATCGATTTAGATGTGCTGACAATTCTTATAAATATGTGCTTGACAGAGGATTTCTTCTTAAAGACGAAGATGGGAAAGCCATAAGAATGATTGGTGCCATACAAGATATTACAAAACAAAAAGAAGAAGAACAAAGACTTAAATTACTAGAAACTGTAATTACCCAATCCAAAGATTCGATAATTATTACCGAAGCTAATTCTAATGACAACGCACTACCCAAAATAATTTATGTTAATCCTGCTTTCTCCATAATGTCCGGATATAAACCCGATGAAATTATTGGAAAAACCCTAAATCTCTTTAAAGGTCCAAACTCAGACAAACAAGAATACAAAAAGCTCATTACCGCTTTAAAGAACAAAGAAGAATGCTTAATTGAAACCATAAGTTACAAAAAAAACAAAGAGGAGTATTGGGTTCGCTTTTCAATGATTCCTATATATAACTCCGAAAACGAACTATCACATTGGATCTCGATACAAAGAGATGTTACTACAGAAAAAAAGCAAGAAAAAGAAAAAGAACAACTTATTCGAGAATTAACACAAAACAATAAAGACTTAAAGCAATTCTCATACATCACTTCTCATAATCTTAGAGCCCCCTTATCTAACCTAACCGGTCTCTTAAATTTAATTGAAGACATCCCAATTGAAAATCAAGAATTAAAAGAGATTTTAAACGGCTTTAATAAGTCTACCCATTTATTAAATGACACCATAAACGACTTAGTAAAAGTAATCATTATTAAAGACAATCCTTCTATTCAAAAAGAAGCGGTACTGCTAAAAGAAATTTTTGAAAATGTCTTTAATCAATTAAGTTTCCAAATTGAATTGTACAAGCCCATAATTAAACTTAATTTTGAAAAAGTTTCTGTATTAAATACAAACAAAGCCTATATAGAAAGCATTATGTTAAACCTATTAACAAATGCTATAAAATACAAATCTGAAAATAGAAAACTAAAAATAACAATTAATGCTAATGAAGTTGACGACACCGTTTATTTAATATTCAAAGACAATGGAATAGGAATTGATTTAGAAAGAAATCGTGATAAAGTTTTTGGACTATATCAAAGATTCCATAATTACCCTGACAGCAAAGGACTGGGATTATATCTGGTAAAATCCCAAGTCGAAACAATGGGAGGAACTATTAGCATTGAAAGCGAAGTAAACAAAGGAACTACATTCACATTAACATTCAAAAACAAACAATAATGCTGGACCAAATTCTATGCGTTGACGACGACCCCATAACACTTATGTTATGCAAAAAAGTAATCATAAAAGCATCCTTTTCTAATGAAATAATCACTGCTCAAAATGGAGAAGAAGCCCTTCTCTACTTTAATAAAATAAAATACACAAATACTGAAAGCAAATTAAAAAAACATCCAGAATTAATTTTTTTAGATTTAAATATGCCAGTGATGGGAGGATGGGAATTTTTAGACATTTTCAACACCATCGATTACTCTGAGTTCAGCTCTATAAAAGTAGTTGTTCTTTCTTCTACAATAGACCCTGAAGACTTAGAAAAAGCAAAATCATACCCTATGGTCATCGATTTTTTATCAAAGCCTATAACCCTATCAATGCTTGAATACTTAAAAAACAAAATATAACAAAAATTATAAGCATAAAAAAAGCTCTCAATAAATTGAGAGCTTTTTTGTATATATTTAAAATTGCACTAATTACAATTTAGCAACATGTTTTGTTAATTTAGACTTTAAATTAGAAGCTTTATTATCATGGATAATGTTTTTCTTAGCTAATTTATCAATCATAGAAATTACACTTGATAATTTAGATGTAGCATCTACTTTATCAGTAGCTATTCTTAATGCTTTAATTGCATTACGAGTAGTTTTGTGTTGGTATCTGTTTAATACTCTTCTCTTTTCGTTACTTCTAATTCTTTTTAGAGCTGATTTATGATTTGCCATTTTATTGCTTTTTTATCTTTTACTATTTTTTTGTAGTCCGTAAGGGAATCGAACCCCTGTTACCAAGACGAAATCTTGGCGTCCTAACCCCTAGACGAACGGACCTTATCCTCCTAAGTTTTTATCAATCTAAATTGAAATTGTAGCCCGTAGCGGAATCGAACCGCTCTTACATGGATGAAAACCATGCGTCCTAACCGATAGACGAACGGGCCATTTTTCCTTCTAAGTTCAGGAAAACTTTAACATGCAAAAAAAATAGTAGCCCGTAGCGGAATCGAACCGCTCTTACATGGATGAAAACCATGCGTCCTAACCGATAGACGAACGGGCCCTGCTTCTCTAATGCGGATGCAAAAATACAACTATTTTTGAAACGTACAATAGTAGATGCAAAAAAAATTATTTTTTTTTAATATGCCTTCGCAAACAACACTCTTCCTACAGACTCACCCCCAGTAAAAACACAGCTTCCCGACTCTTCTACTCTATCCAAAGGGATACATCTAATAGTCGCTTTAGTTAAGTCTTTAATCTTCTCTTCAGTTGCTGCAGTTCCATCCCAATGAGCTGATACAAAGCCTCCTTTAGTATCTAAAACGTGCTTAAATTCATCAAAACTATTTACTTCAGTAATGTGAGTATTTCGATAATTTAAGGCTTTATCAAACAAATCAATTTGAATTTGGGTCAATAAATCGGTGATATAAGTTACAATTCCATCTTTTGAAACAACTTCTTTCGACAACGTATCTCTTCGCGCCACTTCAAAAGTTCCATTTTCTAAATCCTTAGGACCTACAGCAATTCTAACAGGAACTCCTTTTAATTCCCATTCAGCAAATTTAAACCCTGGTTTTTGAGTTGTTCTATTGTCGTATTTCACAGAAATATTCAATTTCTTAAATGCCTTTACCAAAACATCCACTTCGTCCGTAATTGCTGCTAGTTGCTCGTCTGTCTTGTATATAGGAACAATAACCACTTGAATTGGCGCCAAATTAGGAGGCAGAACCAATCCTTGATCATCAGAATGCGTCATAACTAAAGCACCCATTAATCGTGTAGAAACCCCCCATGAAGTTCCCCAAACGTATTCTTGCTTCCCTTCGGCATTAGCAAACTTAACATCGAATGCTTTAGCAAAATTTTGTCCTAAAAAGTGAGAGGTTCCTGCCTGCAGTGCTTTTCCATCTTGCATTAAAGCCTCAATACAATAGGTTTCCTCTGCTCCGGCAAAACGCTCTGTTTCAGTTTTAACCCCTTTTACTACAGGAATTGCCATAAAATTCTCGGCAAACTCAGCATAAACATGCATCATTTTTTCTGATTCCTCAACTGCTTCTGCTTTTGTAGCATGAGCCGTATGTCCTTCTTGCCATAAAAATTCAGCAGTACGTAAAAACAATCTTGTTCTCATTTCCCATCGCACCACATTTGCCCATTGGTTAATCAACAACGGCAAATCTCGATAAGACTGTACCCATCCTTTGTAGGTAGACCAAATAATCGCTTCACTTGTTGGACGAACGATTAATTCTTCTTCCAGTTTCGCATTAGGATCTACCATAAGCTTACCTGGTTTATCCGGATCGTTTTTCAATCTATAATGCGTTACAATAGCGCACTCTTTTGCAAATCCTTCTGCATTTTTTTCTTCTGCTTCAAACATGCTTTTTGGAACAAATAAAGGAAAATAGGCATTTTGATGACCCGTTTCTTTAAACATTCGATCCAACTCAGCTTGCATTTTTTCCCATATTGCATAACCGTAAGGTTTAATCACCATACAGCCTCTAACTCCTGAATTTTCGGCTAAATCGGCTTTTACAACCAACTCGTTATACCATTTTGAATAATCTTCTGATCTTGTAGTTAAGTTCTTACTCATATTGAATAGTTTGGCACAAATTTTGTTTTAATAATTTTAACTAAATAGTTCCGCAAAACTAACTATTTTTGTATTGTCCAACAATAAAAAACCCCATAGATATGAAAACTAGTACTTTTTCCCTCAAAAACGCATCAATTTATTATATTGTTGGTTTTTTGAGCATTCTGTTAACCTCATGTGGCTCTTATCAAAACAGTTCTTACTATGATGGGGATGGAATTTATGGAAATAACAGCAAAAGAGTGATTGAAAGAGAGAATCAAAGCCCTCAAAATAATTATTATAAAAATTATTTCGGTTCTCTACAAGACAACGACCAACCCGTTGATGTTTTTACCGATATCGATAATTACAACACATATAACGACAGTATTCCAAATAACAATCAAAGCTATGGTGGCTGGGGAAGTAATTCTAACCAAACAATTATAAATGTATCTCCTAATTACTGGGGTCTTTCATTAGGATATGGGTACGGTTCACCTTATGGATATGGATATTCAAATTACGGTTATAGCTATCCAAATTATGGTTATGGTTATGGTTACGGTTATCCTTATAATAGTTATGGCTATTCTAGTTTCGGCTGGGGATTCCCTTATTATGGGTTTGGATTTGGATACTCAAATTACGGATATCCTTATTATGGTGGCGGATATTCTTCCGGATATTATAACAATAATAATTATTCTTACAACCCTAGCAGAAGAGGTTCCTCTTATTCTAACATCATAAACAGCAATAGAACATCTAGAGATTATTCTCAAAATCAGATAAACAATACCAATAGAAGAGGCAGTTATTCAGATTACGGAAGAAATTCTTCAAATCCTGTAACTAGAACAAGCCCTACTTTTACAAGAAATCAATTTCAGAATCAAAATAATTCTTATAACAATCCAAGCCGAAGAGCAAATACAAGCAACAATTACTCTCGAAGCGAAAGCAGCACTCCTACTAGATCCTACTCCCCTAATTCATCTACTTCAAGATCTTATAGTCCTAGTTCAAGTGGTTCCAGTTATGGTGGTGGCGGAAGATCATCTGGTGGCGGCGGTGGCGGAAGAAGATAATTCCCTTCTTAATAATTGAATAAAAAACTAAACTTTACCTGAAATAAAATGAAAAAATATTTATTCCTACTATTGACTGGCTTCACTTTTAGTGCTGTACAATCACAAGAAATAACAGATGCGATGCGATATGCACAAGACAACTTAAATGGTACTGCACGTTTTAGAGCTATGGGAGGTGCCTTTGGAGCACTTGGTGGAGATTTATCGTCTTTGAATATAAATCCTGCTGGTTCTGCAGTTTTTTCAAACAATCAAATAGGTGCTACTTTGAGTAGTTACAATACAAAAAACAATTCCAATTATTTTGGCTCTACTACAACTGATAAAAACAATTCCTTTGATCTAAACCAAGCTGGAGGTGTTTTTGTTTTTAAAAATCAGAATTCAAATAGCAATTGGAAAAAGTTTTCTTTAGGAGTCAATTATGACAACGTAAACAATTATAATAATTCTATATTTTCTGCAGGAACTAATCCAACCAACTCTGTTGACGGCTATTTTTTGAGTTATGCAAATGGAGTACCATTAAGCGACTTAAGAGATTCCAGTTATGGAAGTTTAAATCATGGAGCGCAACAAGCTTTTTTAGGATACCAAGGATATGTAATAAATCCAGAAAGCACAAATTCTAATAATACACAATACACTTCAAATGTTCCTGCGGGTGGAAATTATTATCAAGAAAACACCATCAGCACTAATGGATATAATGGAAAATTGTCATTTAATGCGGCAACTTCATACAAAGACAAACTATACATAGGACTGAATTTAAACTCTCATTTTACCGATTACAGACAATCTACCAGTTTTTATGAAGACAATAGTGCTCCATTGACTACTGATTACACAATAACGAGACTGCGTTTTGATAATGAATTGTACACTTACGGAACAGGATTTTCATTTCAAATAGGTGCTATTGCAAAAGTTACGAATGAAGTTCGCTTAGGACTGGCTTACGAATCATCAACTTGGTATCACTTAAGTGATGAGTTTTCTCAAAAACTAGTTGCTGTGAGTAGTGCTGCAAACCTACCTGATACGAACGATGTTGTTGATCCACAAATCACAAATGTTTATGCACCTTATAAGCTACAAACACCAAGTAAACTGACTGGAAGTTTTGCTTATGTTTTTGGTAAATCTGGGTTAATAAGTATTGATTACGCCATGAAAGATTACAGCAATACTAAATTCAAACCTGAAAATGATTCTTATTTCCGTGATGTAAACAGCTATATGAATTCAGTTTTAGACAAAACCAACGAAGTGAGAGTAGGTGCTGAATACAAAATTGAGCAATTAAGTTTAAGAGCCGGATACCGTTACGAACAGAGTCCTTATAAAAACAAAACAACCGTTGGTGATTTAACTGGTTATTCAGGTGGTTTAGGATATAATTTTGGTTCAACCAAAGTTGATTTATCCTATTCAACAGCAAAAAGAAATTCGCAACAAGGTTTTTTTAGTCAAGGTTTTACTGATGGAGCTAAAATAAATACTATGAATAATAATGTTTCTTTGACTTTATTATTCGAATTGTAATTCCTAAAACTACTATAGAAAATCCGTTTCGTTATTATGGAACGGATTTTTTTTAGCCCTGATGGCAGTGTAAATCCTCCCGATTTTTTTTCGGGAGATTGCAACGTACAGCAGGAATAGCTCCATAAAAAAATTGAAAAAAAACTGAAATAAGTTCAGTTTGAATAAAAAATTGTAATTTTGCAAAATTCCCAAATTATCGGGATTATAATGTTATGAGAACGAAGTCTTTAAAAAAGAATAAAATCAACGTAATCACTCTAGGGTGTTCGAAAAATGTATATGACAGTGAAGTCCTTATGGGGCAGCTTCGCGCAAGCGGAAAAGATGTTACTCACGAAGCTCCAGAAGCTGAGGAAGGCAATATTATTGTTATAAATACTTGTGGATTTATTGATAATGCTAAGGCAGAATCTGTAAACATGATTTTACAATATGCGGATAAAAAAGAAAGAGGATTAGTAGATAAAGTTTTCGTTACCGGATGTTTATCAGAACGTTACCGACCTGATTTAGAAAAAGAAATTCCAAATGTGGATCAATTTTTTGGAACTACAGAGTTGCCACAATTATTGAAAGCTTTGGGAGCTGATTATAAACATGAATTATTAGGCGAACGATTAACTACAACTCCTAAAAATTATGCCTATTTAAAAATTTCTGAAGGTTGCGACAGACCATGCAGTTTTTGCGCGATTCCATTAATGCGAGGAAAAAACGTTTCGCAAACTATTGAAAAATTAGTAAAAGAAGCGGAAGGTTTAGCTAAAAATGGCGTAAAAGAATTGATTTTAATTGCTCAAGATTTGACTTATTACGGTCTGGATCTTTATAAAAAGAGAAATCTTGGTGAATTATTAGAAGCTTTAGTAAAAGTGGAAGGAATCGAATGGATTCGTTTGCACTATGCCTTCCCTACCGGATTTCCTATGGATGTTTTGGAAATCATGAAACGCGAGCCTAAGATTTGTAATTATATTGATATTCCGTTGCAACACATTTCAGATTCTATTTTGAAATCGATGCGTCGCGGGACCACTCAAGAAAAAACAACAAAATTATTAAAAAATTTCCGTGAAGCAGTTCCCGGAATGGCAATTCGTACGACTTTAATCGTAGGTTATCCAGGAGAAACGCAAGAAGATTTCAACATATTGAAAGATTTTGTTCAAGAAATGAAATTTGACAGAATGGGTTGTTTTGCTTATTCTCATGAAGAAAATACACATGCTTACTTATTAGAAGATGATGTTCCTGATACCGTAAAACAAGAGCGTGCTAATGAAATAATGGAATTACAATCTCAAATTTCTTGGGATTTAAACCAAGAAAAAGTAGGTCAAACATTCAAATGTATCATTGACCGAAAAGAAGGTGGTCATTTTGTGGGACGTACTGAATTTGACAGCCCAGATGTAGATAACGAAGTTTTGATTGATGCTTCAAAACATTATGTAAAAACTGGTGAATTTGTAATGATAAAAATTATTGAGGCTACAGAATTTGATTTATATGGTGAGCCTGTTTAAATTTGTAATATAGTTTTTGAAACCCTGTTTAAAACATTAAATATGAAAATAGTTCCGTCTTTATTTGTGACCGCATTTATGTTATTGTCTATTAATACTATTTCAGCGCAATATGGAAATAGTGGTTATGGTGGAGGTGGCTATGGCAGAAATGGTTATGGTAGCGGCCGCATGAATAGCGGAATGGATCAAAATAGAACACCGGACAAACCAAGAGAAGTCCCAGTTGAAGAAACTGTAGGAAAAATCATGGAAAGACTAAAACCTGCACTGGTACTTGATGAACTTCAAGAAATTGCTATTGCAAACATATTGACAGAAAGCATTAAACAGCAAGGAGTCATATTAAAACAAGACACCAATCAAAGTGACCAAATGAAAGACATTCAAATACTTTCAGAAAATACAGAAAGAAAGGTTGTAGAGTTATTGAACGACGATCAAAAGGAAAAATACAAGGTTTTTAAAGAAGAAAGTAAAAACCCGAAAAAATCAAAAAGGAACAGATAATTTTTTGAATAAAAACTAAAGACAAAAGTATGACTAAACATTTTCAGATTTTAATTTTAGTTATTCTAATAACTTCCTGTTCCACTAACCCTTATAAAGCTAGTGAGAAAGTATACGATACGAAACTCAAAACATTAAAGGAAACTATTTCAGACAAAGAGCCACATGTTTTGCCTTCTGTTCCAGTGACATCAATAAGTATCGATACTTTATACGCAAAACAATTACATATTTTTAAAGATTCCATTTCAAAAATGGGTTCTACTCCTTTAACAAATGGAATTAACACCGAATGGATAGGCACCGTAAATTTTAATTTACGAAAACCTAATTTCATAATTATACATCATACTGCTCAAGATTCATTGAAACAAACCGTAAATACATTTACAAAAATAGAGTCTCAGGTAAGTTCTCATTATGTAATTTCAGATAATGGTAAAGTAGTTCAGATGCTAAATGACTATTTAAGAGCATGGCATGCAGGTATTGGTTCCTGGGGAAAAAACACGGATATCAACTCTGCGTCAATAGGAATTGAACTAGACAATAACGGAATAGAACCTTTTACTGAATTACAGATCAATAGCTTACTAGCCCTTTTGACTAAACTAAAAAAAGATTACAATATTCCTACTCAAAATATTATTGGTCATTCAGACATTGCTCCTACCAGAAAAAAAGACCCGAGTGCTTTATTCCCTTGGAAAATTTTAGCAGAGAAAGGATTTGGAATTTGGTCTGATGAACCCTTAGAAACTGCACCAGCTGACTTCAATATAGAACAAGGATTGCGTATTATTGGCTATGATACAAAAAACCTTTCGGCTGCTATAACAGCATTCAAATTGCATTATATCCAATCTCAAGTAGATGAAACAGTAGATGAAAACACCAAGAATATAATCTACTCGATATATAAGAAACAATAATTTATCAGTTTTAAGAAATAAAGAAATGGGCTTTTTGAATCTTTCAAAAAGTCCATTTCTTTTATACAGTTATTATTTTATAAACTGTACAAATCAATTAACTTATGGATAACTGATTTTCCTGAAAGCCTTTTTTTTACCTAATAGGTATGTAAATCTAAAGATGACACCTACAAGGTTTTAGAAACCTTGCAGGATTATAAATAAACAGTAATAAAAATAAATATTTTAATAATCTAACTATTAAACAACAACAAAATACTGCAAATGAGCTTTTATTGAAAGGTTCTATTTTTGGGCTATTAAAACATTACTCTTAACTCAACCACTTTTATTAAGAAATCCATTTTGATTCCATAAAAAAAGCTGCCAAAACACTTAAAAAGTATCTTGACAGCAAAAAAAAATATTGTCTTATTTAATTAGAAACTATAAGTTGTTCCTAATAAAAGATATGCATTAGAACTTGATGGGCTTGAATTACTATCCATAAATACATCTTCTGATGAAAGATCAACTCTAACCTCAGGAATAATCGTTAAATTCCCAACTTTGTAGTTTAATGAAAGTGTATTCCCTACAATACTAGATCCACCTAAAGCAGAAAGAGTAACAGCAGCATCTGTTGCATCAAAATATTCTAATCTGTATGCTAAACTAAGGTTATTTTTTGGAGCATATGTAGCATATCCAACTAAAGCAAACCATTTTTCGTCATTAGCACTAATTACATCATCGTTTATCAAAGCGTAAGTCCCATTAAATCCTAAAGAGAATTTATCAGAAATCTTTTTAGACGCTACTACATCAAATTGTGTTTTATTCACAGTAGTTGCAGGATTTGAGCTACCAGAAGTTACGTTAAAGTAAATACTTCCTGAATCTCCAACATAAGCAACTTGTCCGATGAAAGTTTTTTGAGTAGAACCCGCCTCAAGAGCAGTTTTGAAATCTGTAGGATTTGTTACTCCAGCCATAAAACTAACTTTACCTGAAGTATATTGCGCTTTTACACCTGTATTAAAAAATGGTCCGTTTGTAAAAGCATAAGACATACTATAGTTTTTATTATCTACAGCATCCAATAGTTCATATCCTATATGAGTACCAAAGCTACCTGCGGTAACTTTAAATTTATCTGTAATTTCATAAGTGAAATTCAATTGTTTAATCATAAATGAGCTTGCATTGTCATTATAGGTAAATTCTTTTGCTCTGTTTCCAAAACCTAAATCTACAAAAACAGATGCTTTACCCATTTTATGAGATGCCTCAATCGAAGCCATTCCTAACTCAAACGAGTTATGAGAATTAGTAAAACTAGTTTTTCCATTTCCTGCTAAGTTAGCAAAATCATATTTATAATACATATCAGCTGATCCTCCAAAAGTAGTTGCTGGTGCTGGCGCATCTTGTGCAAATGTCATGCTTGTCGTTAGTAAAATTACTAAAATAGTTAATGCTTTTTTCATGTTTAATTTAGTTTTAGTTATTAATCTGGTTGGGTATTACTTTGGTTAAATAGGTATTAAATATTTTGATTTGCCATTTTTATTATATGATCTAAAAAAGAAATAACGTCTTAATCATTGTTTTTTAGGAGTCAAATACTTTTTCCTTTTGGCGAATTTATTAACTTTTATCTTACTTGAATAATTAATAATTACTTTTTTGGCTCTTTTCGAGAAGAATTATTGATAACAAAAAATCATTAGAGAATAATAGATATTCCATATTATTACTGTAATATTTTAAAAATTTCATAATCAACAAATCTAACAACACCCCTGTTTTTTATACAATATATACAAAATACCTATAAAAAAAAGTTATTTTACTTGTATTTTAATCAAAAACAAACAACAACCCCCTAATATTAAACAGCATTTACACAAATAACTATTTTAAACACATTCGTTAATTACTCACATAAATCAACAAAACATAAAGATTGTAACAATTCTAATTACTCCTTCTATAAAAACAATACAGATGTTAATTTTGTTTTAAATTTCATAAAATAGTATTTATTTCATTTGTTAAATTCTACTTTTGCAGCAATGAAGCTAATTGCAAGAATATTATTGTTTGTTTTTATTGCTTTTCTTTTGACACCAACAATTGTTAGTGCTATAGAGAAAAGTACTGATACTTCTATTACCTATAGTTTTTTTGAAGAAGAACAATCACACAAACAGATTAAAGCAATTTTTCATTTTGAAATGGCATATGAAATAATCAATTTATCGGAGTTAACTTCAAGTCTTATTCTATCAGAGAACTTGTCTAAACACGATATAATTGCTTCTACTATATTCATTCCCCCACCTGACCAAGTTTAATACAACGTTGATTTTAAAATTTTAAAATCTAATTCTCACATTATAACAATGTGAACAAATTCTTTGTATTCAATTTTCAGTAAGGTATTATGACAAAAAAAATCAATCTTTTTGCTAACCTCAAATCCGATTTTGCATCAGGTTTAGTGGTTTTTTTGGTGGCGCTTCCATTGTGTTTAGGTATTGCAATGGCTTCAGGTGCACCGTTATTTTCGGGGATAATTTCAGGTATTATAGGTGGTATCGTGGTAGGTTATTTAAGTAAATCTCATTTAAGTGTCTCGGGTCCAGCTGCTGGATTAACTGCTATAGTTCTTACTGCAATAACGGATTTAGGTGCTTTTGACGTTTTTTTAACTGCAGTTTTTATTGCCGGTTTAATCCAATTAGTATTGGGATTTATCAAGGCAGGAACTATTTCAAATTATTTCCCAACCAATGTAATTGAAGGAATGTTAGCCGGAATTGGAATTATTATTATTCTCAAGCAACTGCCCCATGCTTTTGGTTATGATAGTGATTTTGAAGGGGATCAAGCCTTTTTAGAATTGGGAGGAAGCAATACATTTTCTGCGTTACTGGCCGTTTTTAATTACATTCAATTGGGTTCCATTATTATAACATTACTTTCATTGGTAATATTAATTGCTTGGGATAAAGTTCCTTTTTTGAAAAAATTAAAATTAGTTCCCGGTGCACTTGTAGCTGTAATTGTTGGTGTTATTTTGAACGAGATTTTCACATCAGCTGGAAGTTCATTAGCTATAGCCAAAGAGCATTTAGTTTCGTTACCAGTTCCAACGTCTTTAGAAGAATTCAAACAAATAATTGTAACCCCTAATTTTTCTGGAATTACAAATTCTAAAGTTTGGGTTGTTGCCTTTACCATTGCTATTGTTGCTTCGATAGAAACGCTATTAAGCATTGAAGCAGCTGATAGAATGGATGTCCAAAAACGTTATACAGATACCAATGTAGAGCTTAAAGCTCAAGGAATTGGAAATATGGTGAGCGCTCTTTTAGGTGGTTTACCATTAACATCTGTAATTGTACGTACGTCTGCAAATAGTAATTCGGGAGCCAAATCTAAAATGTCTACCATCATTCATGGTTTATTTTTATTGGTAAGTGTTGTAACTATTCCATTCATTTTGAATAAAATTCCATTGGCAACATTAGCAGCAATATTACTGTTAGTAGGATATAAATTAGCTAAGCCATCAACATTCAAACATTTCTGGGAAAAAGGAAAATATCAGTTTGTTCCTTTCATCGCTACTTTATTAGCAGTTGTATTTACTGATTTATTAAAAGGTGTTGCGCTAGGAATTATCATTAGTATTATATTTGTTTTGAGAGGAAACTTGAAACGAGCTTATCATTTTAGAAAAGAAGAATACGCGGATGGTGATGTCATTCATATCGATTTAGCACAAGAAGTATCTTTTTTAAATAAAGCGGCAATTAAATCTACACTGAATGATATTCCGGAAAACTCAAAAGTAATTATAGATGCAAAAGACACAGTTTATATAGCCCATGATATCTTGGATTTAATACATGAATTTAAAACTACTAGGGCAAAAGATGAAAATATAAAAGTGAAGCTTAGAGGATTTAAAAAAGCCTATCAGTTAGAAAATAGTGAAGAAACACCAAACAAAGTTACTTTCGAACATTATTATGATGTTGCAAAAAGAAAAACAATACAAAGAGAAATCAATTCTGAGGATTTTCAAAAATAATTAATCTTTAATAGAATCTGTTTAAGAGATTCTTAAAATTTAACAAAAACAAAAAATGAGCGATTTTTATAAAAAAATATTAGATAACAATAAAGAATGGGTCGAAACTTCTCTAGCTAAGGATCCAAATTATTTTCAAGATTTAGCCAAAGGTCAAACTCCACCCTTATTATGGATCGGTTGTTCAGACAGTAGAGTTCCTGCTAATGAGATAATTGGAGCTAAACCAGGTGAAGTGTTTGTGCATAGAAATATTGCCAATATGGTAGTCCATACTGATATGAATATGTTAAGTGTATTAGATTATGCTGTAAATGTTTTGAAAGTAAAACATGTCCTTGTTTGTGGACATTATGGTTGTGGTGGTGTAAAGGCTGCAATGGGAAATGATTCCATTGGTATTATTGACAATTGGATTCGACACATAAAAGATGTTTATCGATTACATGATCAATACCTAAATTCAATTACTGATGAGACAGAACGCTTCAATGCTTTTGTTGAGATCAATGTAAAAGAACAAGTTTTTGATTTAGCCAAAACATCCATTGTTCAGGCAGCATGGAAAAACGGGCAAGATTTAACACTTCACGGCTGGGTTTACGGATTAAATTCAGGTTTTGTAACTGATTTAAAAGTAAATATCAGCTCCGAAAAAGATTTAGATGAAGTATATCAATTGAGATTCTAAAATAAAAAAAATCGCCATATGGCGATTTTTTTTTTATAAAATTATTAAACTAGGCTATCAAAATAAAAAAAGGTAATCTGATAGAAAATGAATTATTTAATGTTAAAGGTAACACCCGCAGAAAAGAAATTTCGAACCGTTTTAGTCAGGTTATCATTACTATCAAATTTTTGAATTCCGTAGTCATTATTCGTATATCTGACAAAAACCGGCAAACTAAATTTCTCCGTAATTTTCAATTCTTTAGCAACATTTACCCCTACATTCGAGAAAGTAAATCCTGCTTTGCCACTCGCATCAACACCATAATACCCTCCATTAATGACTACAGCTCCTACAAAAGGTCTAATATCCAAACCTGCACTTTCTAAAGAATACGTATATCCTATTTCAGCATAACTAGAAAAAGCTCTTGATCTTTTACCATTATCATCATATTTATAATCTCCCCCTCCAATAAACGTGTTCCATTGAAAATCCAACGGCACCCCTTTTTCAGAAAAGTCTAACAATACAGAAAGATCTAAACTCTGTGCCGACCCTTCTGAATAATCAAAATAACTGCTTCTTTCCCAATCTGGATTATTTTTAGTAGCTGGCCAATAGTAATCACTCAACATTACTTTCACAACAGGAGATACTTGATAGGCTATATTCCAATCAAACTCGTTGTAAGCATCGGCAGCATTAGAAAAATTTGTTGTTGCCCATACTCCAACCGATAATTTATCTGTAATAGCATAAGCCATATATGGCTGAACAGCTATTTTATCTCCATAATATTTTATTCCTCTCCATAAGTAAGGATACACAACATCCACAGCGGCTGTGAATTTAGGTTCTGGAGCTTCTGGTTCAGCCACAGGAGTAGCAACTGGTGTGTCTTGTGCAAATGCCAAACCGCTTGTTAACATTAATGCTAAAATTAATACTGCTTTTTTCATTTTTTGGTTGGTTTTGGTTGTTAATTTTAATTTAATTTTTATTCTTAATTATAATTATTCGATAATTACCGATTTCATATTCATAAATTCTTTGATACCAATTTCAGACAATTCTCTTCCATACCCTGATTTTTTTGTCCCTCCAAAAGGAATTCTGGAATCAGAACGTACCAATGAGTTTATAAAAACATTTCCGGCTTCAATTTTTCGTGCCAATCGGTATGCATTTTCACGATCTTCTGTCCAAATAGCCGATGCTAAACCGTATCTGTGGTTATTTGCAATAGCGACAGCATCGTTTTCATCTTTGGCTCTTATAATTGTAGCCAATGGTCCAAAAGTTTCCTCTTGAAAAGCAATATTATTAGCATCCACAAAATCAATTAATGTCGGTTGGAAATTGCAATCTTCACGCTCTCCTCCCAGTACTAATTTTGCTCCTTGTCGCAATGATTTTTCTAATTGATGGCTTAGCTTTTCGGCCAAATCCAATCGGGCTAATGGTCCCATATTAATTCCGTCCTGCAAAGGATTTCCTTGATGTAAAGCATTTATTTTTTGGGCAAAAAGGGAAGCAAATTCATCCGCAACTTTTTCGGTAACGATAAAACGTTTGGCACAAATACAAGCCTGACCTGCATTTAGCATTCTGGATTGAGTAGCAACAGTAGCTGCTTTTTCAATATCGGCATCATTCAAAACAATAAATGCATCTGAACCACCCAACTCCATAACTGATTTTTTGATATGCTTTCCAGCCAATGAAGCCACAGAAGAACCTGCCATTTCACTACCAGTCAACGTAATTCCATGCACAATATCCGAAGCGATTACACTTTCGACTTGGGCAATATCAATGGTTATTTGTTGGAAAACACCTTCTGGAAAACCAGCTTCCAGAAATGCATTTTCGATAGCTTTGGCACAGCCAATAACGTTTGGTGCATGTTTTAATAGTGTCACATTCCCCGCCATAATTGCTGGCGCGGCATAACGCAATACTTGCCAAAAAGGATAATTCCAAGGCATAATCGCAAAAACTGCCCCCATCGGGTCATAGACAGACATGCTGGTAAAAGGCGTATCATACTTTTCGTCTTTCAGCATTTTCTCTGCATTCTCCGCATAGAAATCACAATTCCCTGCTGATTTTTCGACTTCACTAATTCCTTCAGGTAAAATTTTACCCATTTCATTAGTAATCAATAAACCTAACTCGTCCTTCTTTTCTCTCAGAATATTAGCCAGTTTTTTCATTTTATCAGCTCTTTCCTGAAAAGACGTATTTCGCCAATTTTTAAAAGCACTTTCTGACAGTTCCAATTTCTGATTCAATTGTGCGTTCGTCAACACTTCGTGTTCCGCAATAATTTCTCTTGAAAATGGATTTATTGATTTGAATATCATTTTGTTTTTTGTTTAAAATTTTTACTTTTGAACCATTAAGATAGTACCCTTATTAAGTTCAATAATAAATCGAAATTTGTTTAGCCGTTAACTGCGACTGAATACTTCGAACTGAACACTTTTTTAATGGTTCTCACTTAATTTAGTGTTTGAATCCAAAGGCCAATACATCAACACCGAACAATTTCCGCTTCTAGGATCATCTAAATAATCAAACAATGGTTCCACTAGAATGAATCCGCATTTGGTTTGAGCCGTAACAGTTGGGTCAATAATTTCTCCTTTGATTAATTTATCACAATATTCCGCAATAGTCATTTGATCTTTTACTTTGTCATAACCAATAGGCATCCCAGCCGTCATTTGTCCTTTGCAACCTAGCGATTTGGCAACGTCCTGACGGGCATTATAAATTTCTCTTCCAATACCTTTCCCTTGGTAATCCGGATGAACAGAAACATCCAACCCATAAATCCAATCGGCTTTAGGATCGTGAGTTCCCAACCATAAATCATCAGAAATCTCCAAAAAAGTATGATGTCCTTTGTGGTAATTTTGAAGTAAAGTTGTACAAGAAGCGATTACATTATCACCATCCAAAACAATAAATTGTCCCTCTGGAAAAATCTCCAAATGTCTTTTATATTTTTCTTCCGTAATTAATTCTTCCGCAGACAAAGTTGGAAAAACAATTTCTTGTAATTCCGCTTGCTGTTTTGCATGTTCCGGTAAAGGCGTTTGCAACGTATATTTACCTAAAATTTCTTTTTTCATGTGTTGGTTTTTGGGTGTTCCTTTTTGGTTATTAGTTTAAAATTTTATGACATATTGCCGTAACTGATTAGTTTCAATTCCATGTATTCTTTTAATCCTTCAGAACCGGACTCATGACCTATTCCACTACTTTTCCAACCTGAAAATGGCAATTCAGTTCCTTGAGGAGCCCATTCATTAATTCCTACCATTCCAAATTCAAGATTTTCAGCATAGAAATTAGCCGTTTTTATGTGATTGGTAAAGGCATACGAAGCCAAGCCGTATTCGGTATCATTTGCCCATTCGATCACTTGTTCTTTGGATTCAAAAGGAATCACAATCATCAATGGTCCAAACATCTCCGTTTTGATAAAAGATTGGCTTTGTCTTGCTTCAACCAAAGCTGGATGTACAAAAAATCCTTTCTCAGTTGGTTCACCGCCAATATGAATAGTTGCACCTTCGCTTTTCGCTTTTTCTAGCATAGCCAAGGAATGTTCCTGTTGTTTTTTATTAATAAGCGGACCCAGAAAATCAATATCACCACCGTTAATTCCTGTTTTCAATTTTGAAATATCATCCTTCACAATAGCAGTGAATTGCTCAAAAATGTCTGCATGAACATAAAACCGTTGCGGTGAAACACAAACCTGACCGCAATTTCTCAATTTGGCAACTAAAGCTTGATGAGCAATTACATCTACATCTACATCTTTTTCGATAATTACCGGAGCATTTCCACCTAATTCAAGTGATAATTTCGTCGATGTTTTTGAAGCACCGTCCATCAGAATCTTTCCAACTCTTGTGCTTCCCGTAAAACTTATTTTTTTCAATAAAGGATTATCAATCATTTCGGTTCCGGTAGAAACCGGTTCCGTGTTGATTAAATTGAAAACTCCTTTAGGAATTCCAGCTTCGTGTATGGCTGTAGCCAAATTAAAACTCGACAAAGGCGTAAATTCCGAACCTCTCATAACTACAGAACAACCGGCGGCCAAAGCAGCTGCAACAGCACGTGAGGGATTGTAAGCAGGAAAATTCCAAGCCGTAATCACTCCCACAACTCCTACTGGCTGATAAATAACCATCGCTCTTTTATCGGCTCTGTTCGTAGGAACTACTCGCCCATAATTTCTTTTTCCTTCCTCAGCAAACCATTCGAAAAGATTAGCCGAAACTTGCCATTCCCCTCTTGATTCCAGCATTGGTTTTCCAGTTTCCAATGAAGTTTCCTTTGCGAAAGTCTCTACGTTTGTCCGAATATAATTAGCTGCTTTTTTTAATATTTCAGCTCTAAAATATGATGTCGTACTTTTCCATTCTTTGAAAGAAGCATCAGCGGCTGCAATAGCTAACGTACAATCAGCAGTGTTTCCAAAAGGGACTTTATCAATTATTTCTTCGGTAGCCGGACTTTGTAGATCCCAAGTTGCGCCATCAATTGCGTCGCACCATGCTCCATTTATATATTGCTTTCTCATGATAGTATTTCTTCTATTGTTTCTTCCAAAATAGATAAGCCTTTTTCTAAAATTTCATCTTCTATAAATAATGGACTTAAAATTCGGATGCAATTTCCGTATGTTCCAGAAGTGATTACAATCAATCCTTTCTCTAAACATTTATTGACAATGGCTTTTGTGGCATCACCATCAGGCATTTTAGTTTCTGGATTAAAAAATTCTATAGCCAACATCGCTCCCAATCCACGGACATCCGTAATATTTTTAGGATACTTTACCTGCAACTGGTTGAATTTTTCTCTAACAATTTGTCCGACTTTTTCACCAGCAGCATTGATGTTATTTTTTTGCATGTAATTGATACTTGCTAATGAAGCCACGCAACTCAACGGATTTCCTAAATACGTTCCTCCGATAAGTCCCGGTTTAACGGCATCCATAATTTCCTGTTTTCCAATAACAGCACCAATAGGCATTCCGCCCCCCATAGATTTTGCCCAAGTCGACAAATCTGGAGTTACTCCATAATGTTCAAAAGCGGCCCATTTTCCAGTACGACCAAAACCGGACTGTACCTCATCAAAAATCAAGAAAATGTTATTTTCGGTACAGAATTTACGCAAGTATTGAACATATTTTTTGGAAGCAACAGTAAAACCACCTTCGCCTTGTACTAATTCCAAAATAATTGCAGCGGTTTGACTCACTGAAACGGTTGATGAAAAAGTTTTATGCAACTTCATAATCATCAAATCATCGAATTCGGCTTCAGTCATTCTGGCGCTCATACTCGGTTTGTAATACGGAAATTCAAGACGATATACTTCAGGAGCATAAGGTCCGGCACCTTCTTTGTATTTCACATTAGATGTCAAAGTCATCGCCATCATTGTACGTCCGTGAAAGGAACCGTCGTAACAGATAATTCCTGATTTTCCGGTTACGGCACGAGCAATTTTAATGGCATTTTCAACTGATTCAGCACCAGATAACGTCAGCATTGCTTTAGTAGATTCACCATGCGGCAAAATCTCACACAACTTTTCCGTTAAGTCTAAATATTGTTCGTAAACGGAAACATTGAAGGAAGCATGAATGAATTTATCTGCTTGACTTTTGATTGCTTCAATAATTTCTGGCACACCGTGTCCTGCATTATTTACCCCAATTCCTCCTGCAAAATCAATCAGCTCTCTACCATCAGCATCAATAATGATGGCTCCTTTGGCAGATTGAATGCTGGATGGATTGAAAATTCCTAAAGCGTTTGGAACACTTTTTTTTCTTCTTTCGTATAATTTGTCTGTATTATTCATTTTGCTTGCTTGATAATTTTGCTAATTCTAAATCGGGTTGCGCGAATTTGTAAATTTTCATATACATATTTGTTTTAGTGTCAAAAACACCTTCCATCGCATGAATTTTATCTCCTAATAATTCATTCAAATGCTCCATATCCCGACACATAATATTGGCTTCAATATCATAATCCCCCGAAACAGAAGCCAAGAAACTAATTTCAGGCAACTTTGCTAATTCCTCAAAAATGGTTTTCATGTATGATTTTGGTTTAACCGAAATCAAAACACTTGCATAAGCATTAAAACCAATTTTATTAGGATCGACCCTTCCAATAATTTGCAAAGTCCCATCTTCAATTAAGTTAATATAACGGTGTCTAATGGTACTCACAGCCACATTAATTTCTTTAGAAATTTCAGTAAACGACATTCTGCCGTCTTTTTGAAGGAGTTTCAATATTTGGTAATCTAATTCATCATCTAATGCACTCATCTTTTATTTTTTTTAAAACGGTATCAGGATTTAAAACCCTGATAACGTATGATTTTCTATTCTTTTTTATATTTTAATTCTCCATTTACCCAAGTTTCATTGGCTTCAACGGTAGAAACATCGTCTAATTTAAATGGATTTTTATTCAAAACAATAAAATCAGCATATTTCCCTATAGAAAGACTTCCTTTTATATTTTCTAAATTATCCGCAATCGCACTTCCTACAGTGTAAGCGCGTAATGCTTGCTCAAAAGTTATTTTCTGGCTTTCGCCAATGACAAAGCCATCCATCGCTTTTCGAGTTACTGCCGTTTCCATATTAACCCAAGGATTAATCTCTTTTACCACGGGACCATCGGTAGATAAGGCTAAATTTATTCCGTTATCCAAAACCGTTTTGCAAGGATAAACCACATCTAATAATTCGTCTGGCAAAGTGCTTTTGAAATTGTTTGCCAATTCGTAAATGAAAATGGGTTGCATCGCTGCAGTCATATTCATGTGTTTAAAATCTTTTATATTTTCATTGGATAAAAATCCAACATGCTCAATCCTGTGTTTTAAAGTATTATCAATTTTGAACAAATCACGATACACTTTCAAAGTCAAATCAACTGCTTGATGCCCAATTGCATGTGTGGCAACTGAGAATCCTTTTTCAACAGCTTCTTTGGCTGTTTGATAAAACTTATCGTAATCCAATCTCAAAACGCCTTTATATCCATCGGTATTTTTATAAGGAACATTTAATGCTGCTGTAGCCGAACTTAAACCACCATCAGAGAAAAACTTCACGGTTTTTATTTGTAAAAATTCCGATTCATATTGTTTCGGTAAAACCTGAATTTCATCGCTTCCGTCCGGAATTCTAAGCGGGAAAACATTCATTCGCACTTTCAATAATCCTTCTTGTTCCAATTTAATGTAAGCTGCCAATAATTCTTCATTTGCAGCCGGATCAGTCGCACTTGTAATTCCTAAACTCAATAAATACTTATGCGCTTCCAAAATCATGTTTTTATATTCTTCGAAAGTAAATGGAGGAATAGTATTCATGATTAATCCCAAAGCTCTTTCGGTAAAAATACCTTGCAAACTACCATCTTTATTTTTGCGAATTTCTCCTCCAAAAGGAACTTCAGTAGCTTCATCAACTTCTGAAATTGCTATGGCTTTTGAATTGGCAATTCCAATATGAGCACAAGTTCTAATTACAAAAACAGGCCTGTCAGAAATAATTTCATCTAAATCTTCTTTGGTTGGCAACCGTTTTTCTTCGAGTACCATCTCATTAATTCCACGAGCCATAATCCATTCGGAATTCGGGTTTTTCTCGGCAAACTCTTTTAATAATCTTTTGAATTCCACAATGGATTTCACACCCCGAACATCTAACATATACGTTCTAAGATGTCCAATTTTCCAAACATGGATATGTGCATCATTCAAACCTGGAACAACTGTTTGTTCTTTAAAATCAAATTCATTGGAAAAAGAACCAAATTGATTTCGCAATTCAGTTTCCGTTCCTATAGCTTCAATTTTTCCCAAATGGTTAATTACCATGGAATCCGCTTTTGCAAAAGCAGAATCCATAGTAATAATATTGGCATTATATATCAGTTTAAAAGTCATAAAGTCTAATATCATAAAGTCTAAATATCGAACTAGTCTTTATGACTTTCGACTTTTAGGCTTTCGTCAAAATTATTTTCTTTCGTTCAATACTTCTTGGATTGCATTTTCAATCACATCCAATCCTTCGTGCAATTGTTCGTCAGTGATAACAATTGGAGGTAAAAAACGAATACAATTGGTGTACAATCCTGCTCTGATTAAAATTAATCCATTTGCGACTGATTTTTTGATTACTGCCATCGCAAAATCCATATCAGGCTCTTTGGTTTTTTTATCTTTTACAAATTCAACTACCAGCATCGCTCCTATTCCACGCACATCACCAATACAAGAAAATTTATCTGCCATTGTATTTAATCGTGTTCTAATGGCATCTCCCACATGAACTGATTTTGCTAAAAATTCCGGTGTGTTAATTTGTTTCACAGTAGCAAGTGCAGCAACCACAGCAATTGGACTTCCAGAATATGTTCCTCCAACTCCACCTAAATGAGGAGCATCCATCATTTCTGCTCTTCCGGTTACAGCACTAATTGGCAATCCAGAACCTATCGATTTTGCCATCGTTACCATATCAGGAATCACTCCGCTGTGTTCGATAGAAAGGAATTTCCCAGTTCTTCCTGCACCTGCCTGAACCTCATCGGCAATAAAAACAATACCATGTTCATCACAAACTTTTCTGATTTTTTCCAAGAAACGTTTTGGAACAGGAATAAAACCACCTTCACCTTGAACAGGTTCGATAATAATTGCTGCAACTGATGAAGGATCTACGTGTGAAATTAAGTTCTGGTCGAAACGTTCGATACAAAAATCAATATATTCTTCTTCCGTAAAATTATCCGGTTTGCGATATACATTTGGAGAATGAAAACGATAGATATCCTGAGCATAACTACCAAACCCTTTTTTAAATAAAGCGTATTTACTGGTTAAACTCAATGTTAGTAAAGTTCTACCGTGATAAGCTCCTTCAAAACAAATAACTGCAGGTCTCTTCGTATAATATCTTGCAATTTGCACTGCATTTTCTACCGCCTCAGATCCGGAACAAGCCAATAATGTTTTCTTAGGAAAATCTCCCGGAGTAATTTTATTAAGTAATTCTGCAAACTCTAAATACGGTTCAAAAGTAGTTACCAATGCACCTGTATGAAGGTATTTATCCATTTGGTCTTTTATGGCATCAACAACTACTTGAGGTCTGTGACCCAAATTTACCATCCCAATTCCTCCAGCAAAATCAATCAATTGATTCCCATCTACATCCCACACTAAAGCGCCTTCAGCCTTTTCAACAACCACTTCGGTAGATTTTCCTAAACCGGCAGGTAAAGCAGCTGCTCTTCTTGCTAACATTTCTTTGCTCTTTGGTCCAGGAATTTCTGATACTTTTTTAATTTGAGTTCCCATTTTTTTTTATTTAATTATATTCTGAATTTTAATCTAACTTGTTATTCTTCTTTTTGCAGAGAAATTATAAACTATAATTTTCATCGACCGGATAGTACATTAAAATACTGGCATATCCCGCTTCTGGGTCATTGATATAATTGTATAAAATTCTTATCCATCTAAACCCTGCATTTCGTTGCGGTGTAATAGTTGGATCCGTAAATTCTTTTTTCTCCAATGCTTCGCAATATTCTGCAATGGTCATTTTATCTTTTACTTTTCCGTAACCAATAGTCATTCCCGCAATAATTTGTCCTTTGATTCCAAGTATTTTACACACTTCATGTCGCGCTTTATACAGTTCTTTAGAAAGTCCTAAACCTCTGTATTCAGGCAACACACCCATATCAATACCATACATCCAATCGCCATCCGGTATTTGAACATTAGTAAGCCATAAATTATCTGTTTCTTCCAAAAAAGTACTGTCGTGTTCCGGGAAATTGCATCTGAAAGTACTTGCTGACGCTACAATCTTTCCTTCTTTTTCCACTACAATTTGACCTTGAGGAAATATTTTAATATGATTCGCAAAATGATTTCTGTCCAATATCTCCGATTTATGCAACGTTGGATAACATTCTGATTGAACATATTCCATTTCAATAACATCATCAAGAATTGCATTTCTTATTATAAATTTATCGTTTAAAATTTTTCTATTTATCATCGATTTAATTCTAATTAATTAATACAATTCAATTTCAGATAGAATCCTATATTTTATAATCAACATCAACTGGAAAATACATCAGTATACTAGCATATCCAGCTTCAGGATCATTAATATGATTGTAAAGTGGCTTTATCCACCTGAATCCCGCTTTCTTTTGAGGTGTTACGGTTGGGTCAGTAAATTTCTTAATCTCCAATGCATAACAATACTCCTCAATTGTCATTTTATCTTTTACTCTGCCATAACCAATAGTCATTCCTGCGATTATTTGACCTTTCAATCCAAGTGATTTGCAAACTTCTTGTCTTACTAAATACATCTCTCTTGAAAGCCCCAAACCTCTATATTCTGGTAAGACTCCCATATCTATTCCGTACATCCAATCACCATCAGGTACATGCGCACTGGTTATCCATAAATTATCAGTAGTTTCTAAATAGGTTTTATCTGCAATTTGAAAAAAACTTCTCATTGTACTTGCTGAACCAACAATAATTCCATCTTTTTCGACTACTATCTGACCTTCAGGAAAAATTTTAATATGATTGATAAAATGATTCCTGTTCATTAATTCTGATTCATGCAAAGTGGGATAACACTGTTTTTGCACATACTCCATCTGAACAGCATCTTCTACCGTTGCATTTCTCACATGAAACTCATTGTTTAAAATGTCTTTTTTAATCATACTATCAAATTACATTATAAAATAAACCCTGCTATCAAATACATTATGGATGATATTCCAAATATTACTAACTGATATGGAAATTGTGAAATACCATGTTTCATCATATCTATTTTACAAGATTGCGCTGTAAGAACTCTATTATCTGAGAAGAAACAAGCTGCAGCTCCCCAAACAGTTCCAGAAGCCAACGCTCCTTGGGTTAGCCAAAAATCAGCTCCTATTGTACGTGATAAAATAGCAGTCGTTGGAACTAAAATCGCATATATTCCCCAGTTTGAGCCTGTAGCCCAACAAATCCATGCCACTAATGCAAAAACAACAAAAGGAAGTGTCGCACTATTCAACCAACTAATTCCTTGCAATTTCTCTGCTACAAATTCATTAAATCCCAATCCGTTTTGAACATCTTTTAATAAATAGGTCATTCCTAAAACCACTAATACGAAAGTGATTGATTCCATCCCTTTAACGAAGTTGTTTGATATTTTATTGAATTTAATTACCCCTAATACTAAATAAAACAAGTACGTAAAAACACAAGCGGTGGCTATTCCACGAAGTGCATCAATACTACTGAAAATTGATTCAGAAGAAAAAGTTACACTACCCCAATATTCTGAATCATACGGATAAGGAAAAATGGTACACCAGATTAGAATAACCAAAGGCAAAATGAAATAGACTAACTTCCCTTCTTTCGCTGGTTTTTTCTTAACTTTTACAACATCAGCATCAATTACTTTTACATTTGCCTCTGCTTCCTTTATTGCTTTTGAGTCCGGGATTAACTGAAACACTACTAATGCCCCAAGAATTAAAGAAATCCAAGCCGAAAAATTATACGGAATTGTTCCCAAAAATGCTTCGATAGGACTTGTTATAACTTTTCCCGCACTATTTAAAACACCTCCTTCAATAGCTGCTATTTGAGTTCCATAAAAAATAGTCCAAGTCGAAATTGGAAATATTATAGTCAACGGTACACAAACAAAACTCAAAACCAAGGCTAATTTTTCTCTTGAAACACCAAATTTATCTGTAATGGGTCTCATCGTATTACCAATAGACAATGCACTTAAGTAATCATCCAGGAAAAAGAAAAAACTTAGAAAATAAGTCATAATTAACGACTGTTTTTTATTTGTAACATGATTTTCAGAATATTTTCCAACTGCATTAATTCCACCGGAAGCCACTAATAATTGTACAAATGCGCCATATAATATACATACTAATATTACCCATATTAATCCTTGGTCATGTGCATCTCTAGAAATGGAAGAAAACATACCGTCAAACATATTCAAAGGAAAAATCATCCCTTCTCCTTCAGGAAAAAATTCTTTGGATCCACCTTGCATTGCTAATAAAACAAATCCCACAGCACAACCAATAATTAAAGGTTCTAATGCTTTTCTTGTCATTATTGCAATTCCTAATACAGTAAATGCAGGAACTAAAGCATGCCAATTAATAAAATAACAAAGTCCTGCCAGAAATAGTAAGGCGACTCCAATAATAGTTGAGATTGATTTCATTGATTTTGTTTTTGGTTAATAGAATAATTTAAACTGGTTAGTTTTAAACTTACACTTAAAACTAATTTAAATACACATTGTAAATAAATTAATAATTAGGTTATTATTTTGTAAATCTAACAATATTTTTAATACACACAAAAAATATTATTGTTTTTTTGATAAAAAGTGTATATTTGAAAAACTAAAAAAGTAAAATCATGGTATTTGATGAAGTAAAAAACTTTATAAATGGAGCTTTTAAGTCTGGCAGCTCCAGTAAAATTCATACAGTTATATCGCCATTAGACGGTAAGGAATTAACTACTTTCAATGAATCTACTATGGAAGATTTGAATGAAATTATCGATTTTGCTCAAAAAGCACAAAAAGCCTGGCAAAAAGTTACCTTAAAAGAACGCGTGCAAGTTTTCTATAAATACAAACAATTACTGGAACAAAACAGTACTGAACTCACCGAAATTATTTACCGTGAAAACGGAAAAATACACGGAGAAGCCAAAGCCGAAATTGACAAAGCAATTGAACTGACCGAATTTGCCTGCTCACTACCACAATTTGTAAATGGAGAGAATATGGAAGTCAGTAAAGGAGTTTATTGTTCTTCTACTAAATTACCATTAGGAATTGTGGCTTCGATTGTTCCTTTTAATTTTCCAACTATGGTTCCGCATTGGACCATTGTAAATGCAATTGCATTAGGGAATGCCTTTATTTTAAAACCATCCGAAGCAGTACCCATAAGTAGCCAATTCACTGCAAAACTATTGAAAGAAGCCGGACTTCCTGATGGTTTATTCAATATCATAAATGGTACACAATCTACTGTTGAAAATTTGTGTGATCATCCAGATATCAAAGCCATCACTTTTGTAGGTTCTACGAAAGTGGCAAAAATAGTGTATCAAAGAGCCACTCATAATTTGAAACAAGTTTTAGCACTTGGTGGAGCAAAAAATCATATCATTCTTCTTCCAGATGCGCATCCTGATATGGCGTCCTCAAATATTGTGGCTTCCATGAGTGGCTGCGCAGGACAACGATGCATGGCAGCGGCTACTTTAATAGCAGTAGGGAATTGCGATGCTATTTTAAACAAACTAATCGATGATGCCAATAAAATTCAATGTGGCACAACATTGGGTGCTGTAATTTCGAAAGCAGCCAAAGAAAAAATTGAAGCCTATATCACTGAAGCCGAACAACAAGGCGCCAAAATCATTTTGGATGGTCGAAACACTATTGTTCCCGGAAAAGAAAATGGTTTTTATGTTGGACCAACTATTATAGATTATGCTACTGCCGATATGCGTGTGGCAAAAGAAGAAATCTTTGGGCCAGTTCTTACTATTGTTCGCGTTAATACGATTGACGAAGCTTTAGCAATTGAAAACGCCAATCCTTATGGAAACGCCTGTTCCGTATTTACACAAAGTGGCGGTTTAGCCAATTATGTTACAGAGAATGCCTCCGCAGGAATGTGCGGTGTAAATATTGGTGTTCCTGTTCCTAGAGAACCTTTTGGTTTTGGTGGATGGAATGAATCAAGATTTGGTTCAGGAGATATTACAGGAAAAAGTGCTATTGGATTTTTTACAAAAGAAAAGAAAACGACAACCAAATGGAATCCTGAAGCAGGTACCAACTGGATGAGTTAAATCCTTCATTCAAGAAGTTATATGGACTCCCCAAAGGAGAAGAGGATGGAAATTAAATAATAATTTGTATTTTTAATGTTCAAACCATTTAAAAATAAACAATTATGATACGAAAAGCTACTTTACAAGATTTGGATCAATTGACGCCATTGTTTGATCAATATTTGGTTTTCTATAAAAAACCATCTGATACCGAAAAACACAAAACGTATTTAAAAGAACGATTAGAGAATGATGAAGCTATTATTTTTTTAGCTTTTGATGAAGATAATATCGAAAAAGCCATAGGTTTTACGTTAATCTATGTCACGTTCTCTTCTTTGGCATTGAATAAAATACTGATTTTAAATGATTTATTTGTTGATTCTACTATTCGAAAAAAAGGAATTGGAGAACAATTAATTCTAAAAACCGTTGATTTGGCAAAAGAATTAGGTTCCGATTTAATTCGATTGAGAACAGCAAAAAACAACATCACTGCACAAGGACTCTATCACAAAATGGGGTTCATAAGAGACGAATATCTTTACAGCTATGACCTTGTTGTAAAATAAACTAAAACTATATAAATAACGCATGTTGACTAAAGAACAAATAATAAGTGATAGTAAACAATACAGCTTGTTTACTTGGGTTGCCCAAAAAAATGTAAATCCTATTCCAATCGAAAGAGCCGAAGGCGTTTATTTATATGAAACTGGTGGTAAAAAAATTATTGATTTCTCCAGCGGATTAATGTCAGTGAATATAGGTCATTGCGACCAGCGTGTTACGGATGCCGTAGTCGAACAAATGCAAAAAGTGAGTTACGTGACGCCTTCTTGTACCACCGAAATTCGAGCCAAATTAGCTAAAAAATTAGCATCCATTTGCCCTGGAGATTTAAACAAAGCTTTTTTTACACTTTGTGGTGCTTCATCAATTGAAAATGCTATAAAACTAGCCCGTTTATATACTGGAAAACATAAAATATTTGGCAGATACAGAGGCTTTCACGGAAATTCATCGGCAAGTATGTCAGTGGGTGGTGATCCCAGAAAACAATATACGGACGCACAACAATCGACTAATATTTTTCATCTTGACGATCCTTATGATTTTTATGGTTTAAGCGATCAAGATGAAGAAACGAGATTAAAATGGAGCTTGGATTCAGTAGAACGAATTATTCGTTATGAAGGCGGTCATACCATTGCGGCTTTTATTTTCGAAGGAGAAAGCGGATCTTCGGGTTGCCTTCATTATCCAAAAGGATATTTAAAAGGCATTAAAGCTTTATGTGAAAAATATGAAATTTTATTTATTGCGGACGAAGTAATGAGTGGTTTTGGGAGAACAGGAAAATGGTTTGGATTTGAGCATAGTACTATTGTGCCCGATATGATTTGCATGGCAAAAGGGTTGACTTCCTCTTACCTTCCATTAGGTTGTTTGATGGTTTCGGATAAAATTGCCGCAAAATTCGACGATTCTCCATTATGGTTGGGATTAACATATAATTCTCATCCGGTTTCTTTAGCAGCTTCACTGGCGGTTGTCAACATTTACGAAAGCGACAACTTGATAGCAAACACAATTAAAATGGGAGCATATATGGAGAAACGCATCAATGAAATGCGCGCAAAACATCCTTCAATAGGTGATTTTAGAAACAAAGGATTATTAGGTTGTTTAGATGTTGTAAAAAGCAAAGAACCGTATCAATTGATGGCTCCTTTCAATGCTAATGCTGCCGAAATGGAAGTGATGAATAAAGTGGGTGCCAAATTAAGAGAACTAGGATTATATACGTTTGTGCGTTGGGGTTATATTTTTATTGCTCCACCTTTAATGATAAATGAAGAACAAATTGATGAAGGTTTAGCTATTATTTCCCAGGCATTAAGTATTGCTGATGAATATGTAATTTAGTCCATCTATTTTATATCATAAAAAAACTCCAAACTTGCGTTTGGAGTTTTTTATTCATGCACTACAATCTATTTCGGCTGAAGGATAAAATTAATTGCAATTTTAACGTTTTCAGCAATCTTATTTTTCACGAGACTAGGAATCTCAATATTGTAATCCTGCGGTTTTACTAAAAAATTACTTGTAACATTAACTTTATCTGCAGTTCCAACCAAAGTAATTTTAGTTTTGATTTTCTTAGTAACGCCATGCAAAGTTAAATCTCCTTCTAAATCATATACTGTCTTTGCTGCCGACAATTTTGAAGCATCAAAATTTAAAATTTTCCCTTTAAAAGTTGACTTGGGAAACTTAGATGATTCGATATAATTTTCATTAAAATGCTCTTCCATTAAAGGAGCTTTAAACTTAAATGCTTTCACCAAAGCCAATGCAACAAAATCTCCTGTAGATTCATCAAGAATACACGATACCGTATTATTTTTGGCGGCTATTTCTTCAAAAGCAGGCATTGAAGCTTCAAATTTTATTTCTCCTGTACGCGTCATCACTTTTTGAGAAAACATCACATTCCCTACAAAAACCAACAATCCAAAAAACGCTATTTTTTTCATAATTTTTATTGATTTATAAAACCATTAGCTGTCCATAACTTAATCATATCTATTGTTCCTTGTGGCATTTTACCTCCTGTAGGCATTATGGATCCGCATGAACCATCAATTTTACATATTACCTTTCCGGTTACAATAGCCGTCTTTAACTGGTCATAAGTTCCTAAATTAGGGAATTGACCACCTGAGTTATGGCAACCGGTACAATTTGCTCTAATCACTGGTTGCACATTTGCAACATAGGTTGGATTAGTAACAGGAACTGAAATCTGATCATACGTATTCGATTCGCATGAAACTACAAATACAGTACCAATAATCATTAAAAATATTTTTATCTTTTTCATAATTTATTCTTTTAACTTTTAAAAAACGCGGTACATATTAAATCCAAAATAAATACTTCCACCATTCCAATCTCCCGCTGTATTAGAGAATACCGCAACATCATTCATAGGTTGGCTATTGGAGAAAACCAGTTGAAAAACGTGACCTCCAGTTTCAATATCAAGACCTACTGAAAGTGGATTATGATAAGGAGACACAAAATTTTCAGGCATATTTACTCGTGCTGCATATTCCAGATTCACACTTAATCTTTTGGCTATTTTATATCTCGCACCAACACCTGCCAGCAAAAGATCTTTTTGTTCTAATCCTCCTTCATATAAGTTTTTATGAACATAAATTGGTGCCATTTCTAATGAAAACTTATCTGTAAACTTTCTGGAAACTAGTATTTGAGTTGTAAAAGCTAATCTGTTATTGAATTTTAAATACGGATATTGAGACGTTTTCAAAGCACTATTAATATCCATCGTATTATAACCAACTATAGTTACCGGAAAACCATTTATTTCTTGATTTGCCAATTTATATTTTGCGGTTAACTCATAGGTTTTATTATACGTTTGTCTTGAAAAACCTAATGATAACCAATCGGTTGCTCCATAGATTCCACCAATTTTTGTGTAGGCATTATCCAATCCAAAAAAATTATCCAGCCCTTTAGTCAAATCCCCAAAACGGTGTGAAACAACCATATACCACTCTCCTTTTGTCGGTAATTTGGTCGATTGCATGTTGACTATTTGTAACCCTTTGAAAGCGGACGTTTCAATTTGCTTTTCTTTTGATTTAACAGTATCCAACTGATTTAATAAATCATCTTGTGCAAAGACATGTCCAACCATAAAAAACATAAACACAAAACCTAAAAAGTTTTTCATTCTCATTTAATTTAATTATTAATTATTATAAAACATTGATCCAGTTTTAATTCTCCCATTAAATCATCATAGCCAACAATTCTACCTTTTACGGTTACAGTTTGGCCTTTTTTAGTGGAAGAATCCAGTTTTTTTAAATTACAAATAATAGTATTGTCTATTATAACCTCAGTTGCATTCACACTAGTAATTATTCCTGTTATTGCAACCGCTTTTTCTAGGTATTTTTTATTTGATGCATCTATATTTTTTGTGAATTCAGCAGTAATATCTGCAGAGGTAACAGTGAAATCAGTCTTTTCTGTAGTTAAATTTCTTTCGCCGCCATGCATTACATAATTATATCCCAATAATCCAACAACTGCAATTACAATCAGTGAAACAAAAATTATTTTTACTTTTTTACTCATCATTTTATTTAAATGGTTATTAATTCCTTGATTATTTTATTCAAAAATTAAAAAGATCGATTTTCGATAACCGAGAGTTATTATGAAAAAATCCTTAGCGTGCTTCCGCTTAATGAAGTATTGTATTTTGTCAAATTACGGGTTGCCGGACCTAAAGTTACAGTTCCTGTACTACTAAATTGTGCACCATGATTTGGACAAACAAATTTATTTCCGCTTGAATTATAATTCACACTTGTTCCCTCATGTGTGCATGAAGCCGAAACTGCTATAAAATCTCCTGCTAGTGTTCTGGCAATAACAATTCCTTGCGAAACCATAAATCCTCCATTCGTAGCCAAAGTTCCTGAACTCACATCCACAGTAAAATCTACTCCAGTTGTTGTCCCTGACGTTGTTCCATCGCTGGAACAACTTGTTGCTAATCCGGCAACACAAGCTGGCAATAAAACTGCAGCAGCTCCAAATCCTACTCTTGCAAAAAACTCTTTTCTATTCATAATTTAATTTTTATAATTCAATACTATTACTTATTTTTTATAATTATAAACTCAATTTCGTTAATAACGCTTCAAATTATCATAAATTACATATAAAATCATTTAAATTTAAAATCAATAATAATTTTACCAAATCTAATCAAACCGTTTACTTTTGAATCTTATATTCGCTTAAAAATTGCTTAAAAAAAAACTCCAAACTTGCGTTCAGAGTTTTAATGAATTATTTTTTGACAGCGTACTTTCGCAAAAGTTCCCGAACCTTTATTCCTGATTCTTTCAGGTCCTCCTCTTTCCAATTACCTTCTGAATTGGCAGATTTTTTTAGAATAGAACAACTCTCCTCTTTATCAGAAACGGACCAAGTAATCCAACTTAATTTTCTAGCTTCCATCCAATCAATATATTCTTGCCAAGACACGTAATTCAAAGGCCCGTCACCAGTAGCTTCCATTCCGGCAGATTCTGAAACAAAGACCGGCAATCCGCTTTTTATAGCTTCATCGGTTCTGTCCCGCAACCATTTTCCATGCGTGCCTGCATAAAAATGCATCGTGTACATTAAATTATCATAGCCCTTTATAGGATTTGCAGCAGGAAGATGAATATCCTGATCCCAATGCGGGCAACCCACAAGAATAATATTATCTGGGTCATTCTCCCTAATTACTTTGATCACTTCTTCAGAATAGCTTTTTACTTCCTCCCAAGTTTCATAATCCGGTTCATTGTAAACTTCATAAATCACATTTGGATATTTACCGTATTTCTTTGACATTTCTGCAAAAAATTCCTTCGATTCCTTTAGATTAATATTATGACTGTGCCAATCTATAATCACATAAATTCCAGATTTAATAGCGCCATTTACAACTGCTTCTATTTTTTCTTTCGAAAAAACGGGTTCTTTTATATAAGACCTATCTCCCACTTCAATGCCCATAGCAGCTCGTACTACATTGCATTTGAAATCTTTTTTCAACCAATTTACTGCTAGTTCATTATAGAATCTAGGCCAGAAACTATGCCAGCCAAAACTCAGACCGCGAAGCACGACAGCTTCTCCGTTTTTGTCTACCAATTGTGTTCCTACAACTTGCAACTGCCCATGATGTTTTACAAATTGAGCATTAGAAAAATAGCAACAAAACAAAAACAATAGTATTATAATTTTAGATTTTACATTCATCTTTATATTTTAATTAATTTCAAAGTAATTACATCGTGCGACGCTAAATTAGCAACAAAAGCTTTTTTAGTATTTCCTGCTTCTTTGTTTTCCCAAAGGTTTTTAATTTTATAAGAAGTGGTATTAAAATTTGCTTCTAAATTAAAATCGGCATCTTTTATGAGTTGTTTTTTCCAATCGAAATTTACTTTTTTAGTAACATCGCTTCTGTTTACAAAAGTGATTGCCCAATTATCATCAGATAGCGGTTTTACCCAAACTTCCAGTCCATCTTCTGATGAATATTTAAACCCTTGAATCCCTAATTTATCTTGGTTCACTGCAATCAATTCCTTGTTGGTTAAAATAGCCAATGTTTCTTTTGACATTTTTCTGAAATCATTTCCTGCAATAAGCGGTGAAGCCATCATCGACCACATCGTAAAATGAGCTTTGTCTTCTGTATTTGTCATTCCATCACCCACTTCGAGCATGTCAAAATCATTCCAATGATCTGGTCCGGAAAACTTACGAATGTCTTTGCGCATTTCGAGAATTTTCATAAATCCCCATGACGACCAATTTCCTTCTTCGTGGTGGAACTCACAATCAAAACAAGGATAAATATCTCCTGAAATTCGCCAGAGATTCCCAATTGGCTTCGCCCAATCCCATGGCTTGTTATCTCCCCATTCGCAAAGACTAAAAACTATAGGTCTTCCCGCAGTTTTAAGTGCGTTACTCATAGTGGCATAAGCTTCCGGAGCATTTATTCCTGCTGTATTACACCAATCGTATTTTAGGAAATCAATCCCTAAACTAGCATAAAACCTAGCGTCTTGGTATTCGTATCCTCGTGTTCCTGGATATCCGGCACAAGTGCTGGTACCTGCACAATTATACAATCCAAATTTCAATCCTTTCGAGTGAACATAATCAATTAATGCTTTTATACCGCTTGGAAATTTTACTGGATCAGCAACAAGATTGCCGTTTTTATCTCGTTCTTTTGCCATCCAGCCATCATCAAGAACTATGTAATTGTAACCGGCCGCTTCCATACCCGAAGTCACCATAATATCTGCCGTTTCTTTGATTAGTTTTTCATCAATATTGGTTTCGAAAGTATTCCAGGAATTCCATCCCATAGGCGGAGTCATAGCAAGACCATCGAATTTTCCACCAATTTGAGTAACTTTATTTCCTTGGCTAAAGCCTATAAAAGGGAGAAGTAATAATAGAAAATTTATTGTTGTTTTTTTCATCTTAAGTAGTGTTATTTAATTGTTTTAATAGAAATGACTGCTTGTTTTAATCCTTTTGAAGTAGCAGTAAGTTTAACTTCTCCTGCTTCTCCTGTCGTTTGAATAATTACTTGAGCCAAACCATTAAATAATTTGCGCTTATATTGTTCAGCCGAAGTAAGAATTTGAATAGAACCAGCATTTTGATTTATGACATCCCATGGTTTTACTTTTAATAATGGCTCGGTAAGAATTGCAATGGTATTTTTACCTGAACGCAGCATTGTTTTGTCCAAAACAAATGTGTCTCCATTTTTATTTTCAGGAATTGCATTTGCTATTTGTTTACCATTAATAAAAATAGATTGCCGTTTTCCCAAACTATTATAAAAGAATGTAATTATTGATTCCTTATAATTTGAGGACAATTCAAAATCAGTTCTATACAAGATTGCTTTTACTTTTTTTCCAAAAACACTATCTCTTTCCTCTCTAAAAGCATTTTCCCATGAAACAATCGCGATGTTATCTTTTATTTGTTCTAATGAACTAATACTTTCAACTTCTTTCTCTTTAAGATTTTCAATATTCAAAACTGTAATCGTTTCTAAAAATTTATCTGCTTCTAATGACGTAGGATTTCCGTTTCCAACACCAATTATTTCTGCAGGTCCAGTGATAGAAAAAGTTACTTCATCATCTGCAATAGGAACTTGCAATCCTTTTTTGTCCTGTGTACTTGCCTTGATTACAGCCACATCATTTTTATTGGCGTCAAGAACAATTTTATCCGATTCTAATTTTAAACTGACAGCAACTCCTGTTGTTTTTACAACATCGATTAGATTTTTTTTACCGTTTTTATATCCAATAGCTTCCAGAGTTCCTGGATTATATTTTACATTCCACCCTAAATGGCCGTCTTTTTCAACTGTTTTTTTACCTAAACTTTTTTTGTTTAAAAAAAGTTCTACTTCATCACAATTACTGTACGCCCAAACTTCTATATCTTGATTTTCTTTTCCAGCCCAATTCCAATGCGGTAATAGATGTAAAACTGGCTCGTCTTGCCACCATGCTTTTAAATACCAAGCAGTGTCTTTATAAAAACCACATTGGTCTACCATACCAAAATATGATCCTACAGAAGGATACTCAAAAGGAGTTGGTTCTCCACGATAATCAAAACCGGTCCAGATAAACATTCCCGCTAAATAAGGCCGTGAATTATAGTGTTTCCAGCCTTGTTCTATACTAATAAAACTACTGCTTGGCGCTTTATCATAAGCTGGCATAATGTGTTTTTTATTGTCTCGATAATACTCGCCACGAGTTGCATTAGTACTTCCTTCTTCGGTTCCCCAAATAAATTGATTGGAAAATAATTTGTGTTGTTCGTCAGTACTTTTATTCACGATATAATTGATTCCTAACAAATCCATAACAGTCGTAATTCCATCACTACCTATTCCTCCACTAAATGCTGCAGTTACATATCTGGTCGAATCAATTGACTTAACATAAGACTGCATCGTACTTGCAATTCTGGCTCCAACAATATTGTTTTCAATTCCCCACTCTTCATTTCCCACACTCCAGCTAATAATTGAAGGATGATTTCTATCTCGTTCAATCAACTTTTTCACATCTCCTAATTGAGTTTGAGTACTTCCCATGAGACGATTTTCATCAATAACAAGCATCCCTAAGCGGTCACAGATATCTAATAATTCAGGTGTTGGCGGATTATGAGAACATCTGTAAGCATTACTGCCAAATGACTTTAAGGTTTTAATTCTAAACTCTTGCAAAGCATCCGGTATTGCTGTCCCTACTCCTGCATGATCTTGATGATTATTGGTTCCTTTTATTTTAAGATGTTTTCCATTAAGAAAAAAACCTTCATTGGCATCAAACCGAATTGTTCTTATTCCAAAAGTGGTTTCGTAGTTATCTACTAATTTATCCTCCTCATAAATTGAAGTAACCATTTTATATAAATACGGATTTTCAATTGACCAAAGTCTAGCATCTTGAACCTTCATATCTGAAGTAAAGTCTTTTACTTCTCTAGGTTTTAAACTGCATGAGTTTATCGTATTTTCTGATATTTTCTTTCCTGATGCATCAAAAACAGTTTGAAGAATTTTGAAGAATTTTGGAATTTTATCTTCATTTGTAACCGAAACTAATGCATTTATTGTTGTTGCCTTATCTTTAGTTTTTGTTTGCACAAAAGTACCATTGACAGGAACATGCAGATTATTTGTTTTATTCAACCAAACATGACGATAAATTCCAGCACCCTCATAAAACCAACCTTCTTCCATGCTTGCATCGACGCGAACTGCAATTGAATTTTCTCCTCCATAATTAATATAATCGGTAATGTCGTACTCAAAACCTAAATAGCCACTATCTTGATTTCCTAAATAATGTCCATTTATCCAAACAATTGAATTTCGAAAAACCCCATCAAAAGCAATATAAATTCTCCTTCCTAAATCACTCTCAGGGATGGTTATTTTCTTGCGATACCAGCCAATAGTTTTGTTTGGAAAGTTTCTTCCAATCGCTTTAAACCCATGACTAAAACTGGCTTTACTACTAAAATCCTGTTCCACAGCCCAATCATGTGGAACATTTAAATTTCGCCAAGATCGATCATCAAAATTAGCACTAGCGGCTCCATCGCCAAAACCTGCTTTTGCTAAATAGGAAAAATAAGCCGTTCCGGTATTAAAATCTTTTTTTGTATCTGATGGATGACCAAATGCAAATTTCCAATTACGATCAATTGAGATATGTTCTCTTCCCTGTACTATTGCTTTAGATTGCGAGAACATTACAAAATGAAGTAAAAAGAACAATACTGTAATTTTTTTTCGTTTTTTCATTTTTAACTATTTATAACCCTATTAAAATTTAATAAAAAAATTCCCTAATTGCTCAATTAGGGAATCTTTTAAAACAAACTCAAAAAAACAAATTATTTTATTCTAATGTATCCCGAATACATATGCTTTTAAGAATGAATTCATGTTATAATCCAATTATTGAATCACAAATTCATTCAATGAAAAACTGTCGTTGCTTTTCTCAATTGTACAAAAGGGGATAAACTGTATTAATTCAACTTATAAAATAGGCTGTCTTTATGAAACAGCCTATCCCTAAAAAATATTTAGTAACTAGTATTTTGTACCAAATTTGGATTTGCATCAATTTGTGATTTTGGCAATGGCATCAATTCTCTACCAGCCGGTATTGTAATGTTATGTCTCAATTTGATATATTCAGTGGCCTTTCCAGATCTTCTATACAAATACCAAAGTGTAAATTCTCCAGCCATTTCATGACGGTATTCATCCAATATGTTTGTCGTTGTAATAGCAGTAAGAGAAGCTAAACCAGCTCTGGTTCTAATCTTGTTTATAGTTGTAATCGCTTCCGCAGTTTTACCTAAATTCAAATAACATTCTGCTAGACTTATCAATGATTCTCCGTAACGAGCCAGAATAAGATTTTGACCACCAAATATTTTTCCATTTCCATTTCCTGTTAACGCTGGATCTCTCCATGTTTTCACACAAAAATAACCTGCATTACTTACAGCAGTCCAAGGTTTTGCAACTGTACCGGCAGTGTTCATTTTTATTGTATTTGCGGGAGCATCAGTATAAATATTGTTATTTGGAAAATCTTTTATTTGGCATAATGGATCTGGATGTACATCTCCAGGACCAATTACAGTTGCAAATTTTCTTTTATCACCAGATTCAAAAGAATCATAAAGTACTTTGGTAGCGTTAATATAACCTCCCCAACCACTAATTTCATTTGGCATACAGAACGATTGCAAAGCAGTAACGTTATCATTACGTCCCCAACCCATATCCGATGCTTTATCATAAAACTGAATTTCAAATAAGGATTCTTTCCCATTTCTATTTGCAGCAGCATGAACGTTTAAAAAATCTGCCTCTAATTGTGCATGACCATCAAGAGCTTCAAATGCTTTTGCAGCTTTATCGTATTGTTTCATCCACATATAAGCATTTCCTAAATAATGGTATGCTGTAGCTTTAGTCGCTCTACCTTTATCTTCCGGACCATAACTCCAAGGTAAATTTGGAATTGCAGCTTCCATATCAGCAGCTACTTGAGCAAATGTCTCATCCTGTGTATTTCTAGGAGCATAATCATCTACTGCAACATCACCACCAGACGGATTTACCACAACTGGTACTCCTCCAAAATTTTGTGCTAACATAGTGTACAACAAACCACGAAGAAATTTACTTTCCGCAATAAGTCTATTTCCTAAATCTTTACTAATTGAACCGCTTTCAATAGATTTTGGTAATTTTTGTAAAGCAATATTAGCTCTTCCAATACCTTTGTAATTTATAATCCATAGGTTATTAAATCGTCCGGAATCAGTACCTATATTGTAGGTTTTAAATTCAGTATCCGCACCAGAATCTTCATAATCTTGGGTCGTATAATTTGCAGGTACAAATAGTGATTTTGTATCGTATTCTCTACCGTCAGAATCTGATTGCAAGACATCATAAATCCCACTTATTGCTGCAGTTGCAGTAAGATCACTCCCAAAAACAACTTCGTCAGTAATCCCTTTAGTATTTTTATCTTGTAAAAATTCGTTAGAACAGCCAATTGCTATCAATATTGCAAATCCTGCAGTAATTTTTAAAAGATTTATTTTATATGATTTTTTATTCATGACTAATAATATTATTAAAATTGTAAATTAACTCCAACGGTTAGAGATTTAGAAACTGGATAAGCTCCTATATCAATTCCTGTTGCTTGAACAGTATCAAGTGTTTTTCCATCTATATTAGATCCAAGTTGTCCTACTTCTGGGTCAATACCACTATATTTTGTAATGGTAAGTAAGTTTTGAGCACTTACAAAAACATTTAAATTCGTCATCCCAATCGTTTTAATCATTGAAGAAGGGAATGTGTAACCAAATTTCACATTTCTTAATCTTACATAAGAACCATCTTCAACAAAGTGGTCAGACACTCTATTGTTTTTAGTATCTACATCATCAACAATTGCTCTTGCATATTCATTAGAAGGATTTGCAACAGTCCAACGGTTGTTATAGTAATCTTTACTAACGTTTGTGTAGGTTTGACCTAAATTAAAACCACCTGCAGTCTCTTGTTCAACTCTTGAATAATTCAAGATATCATTTCCAAAAGTTCCATAAATATCTATCCCTAAATCAAAAGATTTATATTTAGCATTAAAGTTAAAGTTCCCAAAAACTTTTGGTATTGGACTACCAATAACAGTTCTATCTGCATCAGTGATTCTACCGTCTCCATTCAAATCTTTAAATTTTCTATCTCCAGGAGATGTTTTTGGATTTTGATATGCACCACCTGGAGCATTTGCATTAAGAGCATCAATTTCTCCTTGTGTTTGGAAAATTCCATCCGCTTTGTAACCATAGAAAGTACCTACATTACCCCCAACATAAGATCTTGTAACATCTTTCCAGTTAGTTGCCCAAGTTGGTATAAAGTTTTCTTCCAATAAAACAAACTTGGTATTCTCATCCGCTAGTTTATCGATATTATTTTTGATTGTCGTTAGATTCACAGAAGCATCCCATGTAAACTCTCCTTTAGTTTTTCTATATCCAACTAAAAGCTCCAAACCTTTATTTGAAATTTGACCTGCATTTACAGCTCCTGTAGAAAATCCGCTTTGAGCTGGAGTAACTTTGTTAAACAAGAAATCAGACGATTTTTTAACGAAGTAATCAACAGTAAAATAAAGGCTATTATTAAACAATTCTCCTTCAAAACCTACGTTCGTTTGAACTTGTTTTTCCCATGTTAAACTTTTATTCTGTGTATTATCAGGAGTCAAACCTGAAGACAAGTACGGTGAATCACCCAAAATATATCCTGAATCATCTGTTCCGCTTGTTCCATTGCTGTAATTAGCAAGATATTGAAAAGGAGAAACACCCAATGCATTACCAGTTTGTCCCCAAGAAGCGCGTAATTTTAATACATTAAAAACACTTCCATCCATAAATGCTTCTTCATCAATATTCCAACCTCCGGCAGCAGAAAAGAAATTAGCTCTTGAATTTTCTATAACAAAACGATTTCCAATTCCATCGTTTCTCCAAGTACCTGTAATATAATACTTGCTATCATAATTATAGTTTAATCGTGCCAATGCTCCTACTAAAGTTTGCGTTGAAGAATACCCTTGATTGCTATCTACTGTTTGTGCTTGTGACAAATCTCTAATGTTATTGGTTAAGAAACCAAGTCCTCTAGCTGACACTATAGAAGCAGCCTCTTTTTGCGCAGTATAACCAGTCAACACAGAAAACTTGTGCTTGTTGAATGTTTTAGTATATTCTAAAAATGCTTCCGCTAACCATTCCTTTGAAGTATTTTGGCTTACATTATATATCGCTTTGTCACGTTGGTCATTATTTATAACAGATCTTTTATATTTTGGAAGAAATGAAGATCCTGCATAATTTCTAGTTGTAAAACCAAGATTCGTTTTAGCAACAAGACCTTTCAATATATCATATTCTAATCCTAAACTTCCTTGAAATGTGTTTCTACCATTGTTATTTGATTGCTCTAACGCCTGTGCAATATAATTTGTACTGGTTGAAGTTGCATCAGCATCTGGAAATGCTCCATATAAACCATTACTAACAGGTAAATTAGTTCCAGTAGTGTTTGATAAATAAGGAACGTTTGTATACATTTGAGATAATCCAAAATAACCAGGACCTAATGGTTGGTACGTTTCTTGATATCCGTATTTCAAACTGGATTTAGCTCTGAATTTGTCAGAAATCGTAAAATCCCCTTTCATCCCAACATTATATCTTTTTGAAGAAGAACCAATTACCGTACCCTCTTCATTTAATACTCCAGTTGTAAAAGCTAATTTTGACATTTCATTTCCACCTCTGATGCTTATGTTATGCCCAGAACGTATAGCAGTTCTAAATGTAGCATCTTGCCAATCTACATTAGTTAATGCACTTGGATTATCCCATTCCGGTAAATAAGAATCTTTTAAGGCTGTACCTTTAATTTCTTTAGCAAATGCTGCAAATTCGTTAACATTTAATAATTGGATTTTTTTAGGAACTGTATTTGAACTCATCCATGAATTAACATCAACCGTAATAGCGCCTTTTTTACCACTTTTAGTTTCAATAATCACAACACCATTACTGGCTCTCATACCATACAATGCAGAGGCAGAGGCATCTTTCAAAACAGTTAATGATTGTACATCATTAGCATTTAGATACGAAATATCAGTAGTTGGAAAACCATCAACAATATACAAAGGTGTAGTTTTACCAAAAGTACCCACACCACGGATATTAACCTGCATCGAAGAACCAGGAGCTCCTGAATTATTAGTCACCTGAACTCCAGACACTTTTCCTTGCAAAGCTTGATCTATCGAAGAAACTGGGATTGCATTTAATTTCTCTGCACTTACTGATGAAACGGCTCCAGTCAAGTCTTTCTTTCTACTTGAACCATAAGCTACGACAACAACTTCATCTAAATTTGCTGAACTTGATTGAAGTTTTAAATTAATGATTGATTTTCCTGCAACTTTTATTTCTTGGGAAACATAACCAAGATACGAAAAGATTAAAATATCATTATTTGTAACGTTATTCAACTTGAATTTCCCATCCAAATCTGTTGAAGTTCCATTAGTTGTTCCTTTCACCAAAACGTTTACCCCTGGTAAATTACCGCTAACATCCGATACTGTACCTGAAACACTTTGGGCCTGAATGAAACCGCAAATCATAAAAGCTCCAAATAGGAGTAAATTTCTAAATAAATAGTTTTTCATAATTAATTTTTAGTTTGTTAAATGGTTAATTGATTAGTTTGTTAATAGTCTTCTAAATATACTTTTGGTAAAAAATTTATTCTTTTTTTATACATAATATATTTTTAAATAGATATAAAAACAGATTTTCAAATGTAATAACAATGAAAACCTTTGATTAATACAAAATTATCTTTTGTTAATAGTATTTTAGCATTGTTAAAATAATCCATCAGTTATTTTTTTACGCAACTGAAAAACATAACATTACCTCTAAAAACAACTAACCGAAGATTTATTAATTTACTGTACAGAATTGAACCAGGCATTTATAAATAAAAAAAGAGTTCAAAAAACTATTCTTTTTTATAAATACCTGTACGGTTTAAAAAAAACTTATTCTTTTTTAATTTTTAAAGACCAAATAGTAACAAAACACATAGTTTTAAAGAAATATTTTATGCTTTAGAAATACTCCTATTTTCATGTGCATACAAATTGAAATTCATTTCAAATAGCAATAGTTGTACTGAAATATCAATAAAATCGAAGAAACTAATCCTAGTAATTCCAAATCGTACTTTTTTTAGAAAACAAGACAAAAAAGATGGGACTGTAATTATTTAACTGATTTATGAAAAAAAAGGATCAGTTTTTTTAGCGGCAAAATAAAAGCTTAAGTAGTCTCAAAAATAAATTTATTGCCTCAAAGCGCTAAGTTTATTATTAACCAATATAGTTTCTGCAAAACAAATTCTATTCTAAAAATTATTTATTAAGTTTAAATATTTTAGGAATATTATCATTTATAACAGCCAATAAAGAAATAGTATTGTTTTTATTTTTTATTGTCCTAACATGTTTCACTTCTCCTTTGACAAAGAAACCTGATTTATTATAAGGCAACCATGAAAAAATTCCATTTTTAGCACCTAGAAGAATACTTCCATAATTAGAATCTAATCTTGAAAATTGTGGTTTAAATTCATATTGATTGCCACCTAGAATAATATCTAAAATTCCATCATGATTTACATCCAAAGTACAGATCGTATTAACACAAGAAAACTGAACTTCTTTTGGTAAAACTTTCACTTTAAACATTCCATTTCCAGCATTAATTGCAATTATACTTTCCTGAATAGTAGCGGTTTTTTGTATGGTTTTACTCAGGATTTCTGGTGCAAATAATTCTTGAAATGTCTTTTTTGAATAGTCTAAATAGCTTAGATTTTTCTTTTTCAACATTGGAATTTGAGTTGTTATTTCTTTTTTTAGATGGATTGGAAAATCTTTACCATTAATCGATCGAGTGGCTACTTGCTCAATAGTTCCGTTATCATCAAAATCATTAATAAACAATCGCATCGGGTTTGCATTGGATGCTTTATAAGAAGTATTGATCCCTTTATTCCCCAGAATTAAATCTTTCTTGCCGTCATTATTGACATCTACACAACTAACTGCATTCCAAAAACCGGAGTATTCTGTTAAATTAGATTTGTATTCAACCAATCGTTTCCCCGTATTTTTTAAAATTTTTGGTGCCATCCAATCACCTACAATAATTAAATCTTTTTTGCCATCATTATCAATATCTTCCCAAACTGCATCCGCAATCATTCCTAATTCATTCCCTTTGAAAACTTTTTTATCTGTAGCATTGCTAAAATTACCTTTACCATCATTCTCTAATAATAATTGTTTTGGATCTACACCGTAAATACCTGGAACACTTCTGCTTCCTATAAAAACATCTATATCACCATCATTATCAAAATCATTTGGAGCTATTACGGAGACATTCGAATTGGCTGTTGGAATAATTGTTTTACTTTTTATAAAAACTCCTTTCCCATTATTCAAATACAATCGATTTTTATAATTTGCTTGGTCCTCTTTTTCATTTCCACCGGAACCAACGAATAAATCTTGGTCTCCATCACCGTCAACATCAAAAAAACTAGCCGCAGTATCTTCATAATTAGCATCGCTGTCTATATCCTTTTGATCACTAATTGTATAATTATCATTTCCATTATTCAAATAGATCTTTCCAGCCTGCCCTTTCGCCCCACCAATAAAAACATCATCATTACCATCACCATTAATGTCTGCTACAGCAAGACTAGGTCCTTCTTGTGAAAGCTCTTTAGAAATTAAACCTTCATAATCAAAATCGATATAATCATTTTCTTTATGCGCTAAAAAGGTCGCTTTCTTTTCAGAAAAAAACGGTTTTGATTCCTGTTTTTTCAAGCTATAATTTAATTTTGCATCAGTAACATTTAAATTATAAGTAGTGTTATTAACCACCTTTTTTATAGTTTGAAATTTGCTGTTTGGCCAAATTACCCGTAAAGAATCGATTTTCTTAGAACCGATACCAAAAGTCATTGCATAATCTACAGACGACTGAAAACCTCTTGACGGAACTAATTCTTGTCTTATTATTTCTTTCCCGGAAAATAATTCTACCACGCTTCCTATTGCAAATTTATTTTGATTATCTCCTTTTAATTTTACTTTAACAAAATGATTTTTTGGATTTTTTTCTGAATTATTTTTATAAACAAAAGCTTCCATATTGACATTATTGACAATCAAATCTAAATCTCCATCATTGTCAAGATCTCCATAAGCAGATCCATTTGAAAAACTTGGTGTATCTAATCCCCAATTTTGCGCCTCATTTGTAAAGGTTATATTTTTATTATTTTTATAGGCATAATTTGGGATTGGAGTGGAAGGCATTTTAGCAATAATCATTTCCATCTCATCTTTTTTACCTGATGTTGCCAATTTTTGAAAAAAACTATTCGCAAAAAAGTCCATAAAATCTTGATTGGTCAGATCATTGTAAATCCCGTTACTTACAAAAATATCTTTATATCCGTCATTGTCCATATCAAACAGTAACGCTCCCCAACTCCAATCGGTTTTCGCAACACCCGCATAATGAGCAATTTCGTTAAATTGATTGTTTCCGTTATTGAGTTGCAATGTGTTTTGCATGTATTGATAATAGAAATCTAGATTTAACTTTCTGGAAAACAAATCATAGTTATCAAAACTGGTTACGTTTTTAGTACGTTCATCATTTTCTGGAAGCATGTCTGTAACAAATATATCGGCTTTACCATCATTATTAATATCCGCCATATCTGCACCCATGGAAGACTGGCTTGTGTGGCTTGCCCAATCTTGTATTTGTTCTGTGAAAGTCCCGTTTTTATTATTAATGTATAAATAATCTCTCTCAAAAAAATCATTAGATATATAAATGTCCGGGTATAAATCTCCATTTACATCCCCAACGGTTACTCCTAAACCAAATCCTATAAGACTGCTATATATTCCGGCTGATTCACTTACGTCGTTAAATTTACCGTTATCATTACGGAGCAATTTATCGCCTCCTCCTTTTAAAGCTTCAGGAACATTCCAATCTTTGTCGCGTAATTCTCTTTTATTCGAATAATTCAAACTACTTACAGGAATGAAACTATTATTCAAAATATAGCAATCTAAATCTCCATCCTTATCATAATCAAAAAAAGCGGCATGCGTAGTTATTCCTGTATTTGCCAGATTATATTCTGCAGCTTTTTCAGTAAAAGTAAGGTTCCCATTATTGATAAAAAGCTCGTTTTCTTGATTTTTACTTTCGGTATTCCCAGCATTACAAACATAAATATCCAGTAAACCATCTGCGTTAATATCAACCATTACAACTCCTGTTGACCAAGATTTAGTTCCTTCAATTCCAGCCGATTTAGAAATGTCTTGAAATTTAAAGTCTCCTTTATTGAGATATAATTTATTAGAACCCTGATTAGACGTAAAATAGACATCTGACAATCCATCATTATTAATATCCCCAATTGCAACTCCTCCCCCATTATAAAAATTTCTGTATTTAAACAGATTCATTTTTGGGCCATTCAATACTTTATTTACAAACTTAATTCCTGTATCGTCTGATTCTTGTTTAGAAAACAAAGCATCATTGTTGAACTTTGAGCAATTGGAAAAAGAAACAATAAATAATAAAAAAACAACAATTCGTTTTAACATAATTAAACTACTATTTGGTTTGCAACTAGATGTTGATTGATAAACCTTTCTTTTTCAATTTTCAACCGAATCAAGAAAGTTTTTATAAAAAATACAAGGATTTTTAACCCTATTAATTGAAATCATTACTAATCAACAAATCTATACCAGATGCAAACATCTAATTAATAGTATTATGTCATTTTATGATAATATTTTTACTTTTTACCCAATAAGCAATTAATTCATAAAAAATAACAACTTTAAATTACACAAAACGCAATTTATTCTCACAAAAAATTACGATAAAACAAATACAAATACAAGCTCCTGAAAGGAATTTAAACCATAGAACTAAAAACATCCGTAAGAAACAACAGCAACTCCAAGAAGCAGAAAATCCATAAACAATCCAAATAGATTATCTATAAATCAATTTAAAAGAAAAAACAAGAATCATAAACTTTAGGTAGTTTACAATATTCTTTTCAAGCCAGAAAAATCTTCTCTATATTGACTTGGGGTACATTTTTTTATAGACTTGAAACTTCTATTAAAATTAGCAATATTATTAAATCCGGATTTGAAGGCAATTTCCGAGATACTCAAATCTTTTTCAACCAACCATCTGGCAGCATACCCAATTCTGATATCATTTATATAATTAACAAAGGTTTTTCCAGTTCTCTTTTTGATAAATCGGTTAAACGAAATACTGGTCATACTCGCCACACTAGAAACGTCTTCTAATGTTATTTTCTCAGCAAAGTTTTTTTGCACATACTCATAAACCAATTTCATTTTATCGTAATCATCAAACGTATCATAATCAACAGTGAATGTTGACAAAAGCCTTTGATTTCTGGAAATAGCTAAATCATATAGTATGGAAATAATCTCAAGAAAATAATCCATCCCGTCCAATTTTGAAATTTTAATCAGCCGTGGTGCCAGTTCTTCTGTAATTTTTTTTGAAAATAAAATCCCATGAATAGATCGATTGAACATATCTCTGATAGGATGCATCAATCTTCTTGACAATAAGGCTTCATCAAATAAATCGTTATGAAATTGAGTTGTTATTTCGTGAATTTGTGCATTTGTGCATTTATTTAGCTCCCAACCGTGGTACAAATTAGGACCAACCAATACCAATTCTACATCATCAATTTCTTCTATATTATCTCCCACAACCCGCTTTACACCTTTGCCATTTTGAATAAAATTGAGTTCAAATTCAGGATGATAGTGTACTGGAAAATCAAAATTATCTTTAACCCTATCAAAAACTAAAAAACTATCTCCGGAAGAAAGTGGTGGTATCTCTCTGTAAAAATTTTTCAAATTGCTCATAGTACCTTTTTTATTTGCAATAATATGATATATAATTGATAAAATAATATTAATTAAAAGCGAGTCATCCAATTATCTTTGAAAAATACATTTATCAATATTTTAAAAACAACATCAATATTAAATACGAATCATTTTTAATACTTACTATTTTTATAGTTTTGACAATAACAAAGCCAAAATGATCTTTTTTTTTATTTTTGATATCATAATGGATTATAAATGCAATTTTCAAATAAAACGTACTTCTAAAATTTAGGTACTCAAATTAATTACCACTAAATGAAAAAAACTCTTTTCGCCCTAATAACCTTCTTTTATGTTGGTATTTCATGTTCTTCTAAAGCACAAACCATTGATACAAAATCGTCTCTTTCTGATAAGAAATCTACTCCAGAAACCATAATCTTATACAAAAAACTAAAACAATTGACTCAGAAAGGAATCCTTTTTGGTCATCAGGATGATTTGGCTTACGGTGTAAACTGGAAATATGAAGCTGGAAGAAGCGATGTAAAAGAGGTTACTGGAGATTATCCTGCAGTTTATGGATGGGATCTTGGTGGATTGGAAAAAAAATCACCAAACAATATTGACGGTATCCCTTTCGACAAAATGAGACAATTTATTAAAGAGGCTCATGCAAGAGGTGGTATTATAACCCTCAGCTGGCATTTTGATAATCCTTTGACCGGAAAAAATGCGTGGGATACTACTCCAAAATCATTGGCTTCGGCTTTACCGGGAGGAGAAAGTCATGAAAAATTTAAATCTTGGCTAGATGAAGCTGCAAAATATATTTTAACTTTAAAAGATAAAAACGGAAAATTAATTCCGATGCTATATCGCCCTTATCACGAACTTACAGGAAACTGGTTTTGGTGGTGCAAAAATAATGGAAGTCCTGAAGAATTCAAGCTTTTATGGAAATTCACTATTGATTATTTGCAAAAAAAGGGCGTTCATAATTTAATCTATGTTTATAATACGGCTGATTTCAAAACGAAAGAAGAATTTTTAGAATACTATCCAGGTTCTGATTATGCGGATATTTTGAGTTTTGACAATTACCAATACAATGATCCTACAAAAGACAATTCTTTTGTAGAAAATTGCCAAAGACAATTCAAGATAATGGATGAAGTTGCCAAAGAGCAAAATAAAATTATGGCTTTTGCCGAGACCGGTTATGAAGCGATTCCTTATGATAAATGGTGGACCAATACACTAATGAAAGCGATTGGGGATTATAAAATTTCCTATGTGCTAGTTTGGAGAAACCACGGATGGCAGGAAAAAGAAAAGAAAATGCATTATTACGCCCCTTTCAAAGGGCAAGTGAGCGAAAAAGACTTCGTAGATTTCTATAATCTTGACAAAATTTTATTCGAAAAAGATGCTGCAAAAGAAAACCTATATAAAAAATAATTAATTAACCTTTAGACCTTTAAACCCCAAAAAATGCATAATAAAATAAGTATAAAAGAAAAAGTTGGTTACGGCTTGGGAGACGCTGCCTCATCCATGTTCTGGAAAATATTCAGTATGTATCTTATGTTTTTTTACACCGATGTTTTCGGTTTGGCACCTGCTGTTGTGGGAACTATGTTTCTGATTACAAGAATCTGGGATTCTTGTTTTGATCCATTGGTAGGAATTATTGCTGACCGCACAAAAACACGTTGGGGAAAATTCAGACCGTATCTTTTGTGGACAGCCATACCATTTGCCATTATAGGAATACTAACCTTTTACACCCCTGATTTTGATGAAAAAGGAAAGATAATCTACGCCTATGTAACCTATTCGTTAATGATGATGGTGTATTCTATAATCAATGTTCCTTACGCATCTCTTTTGGGCGTACTATCTTCGGATAGAAAAGAACGCACTACGCTTTCCTCCTATCGAATGGTTTTTGCGTTTGGCGGAAGTTTATTAGCCCTTTGGTTAATTGAGCCATTGGTAAATCATTTTGGAGGAAACATGAATTCAAAAACAGGTTGGTTGTACACCATAATCGTTTTTGGAATTATAACTACTCTATTTTTCTGGGGCTGTTTTTTCCTGACCAAAGAAAGAGTTCAACCCATTTCAGATGAGAAAACTGATTTGAAGGAAGACTTGAAAGACCTTTGGAAAAACAAGCCTTGGTGGATTTTACTTGGAGCAGGAATTGGAACGTTAGTCTTCAATTCAATTCGTGATGGTGCAGCTGTGTATTACTTTAAATATTATGTGAGCAATACAGTAAGTTACAGTTTCAACCTTTTTGGAGAAACCTTTGCCATGACACCCACTTCTTTGTACTTAGTTTTAGGTCAGGCAGCAAATATCATTGGTGTGATAGCGGCAACTCCAATCGCGAATAAAATTGGTAAAAAAAACACCTTTTTCGGAGCGATGTCTTTAGCGGCTATTTTGAGCGTTATTTTCTACTTTTTCGGAAAAGAAGATGTGCTGCTCATTATGGTTTTCCAAGTTTTAATCAGTATTTGTGCAGGTTGTGTATTCCCATTAATATGGTCGATGTATGCTGACAGCGCTGACTATTCAGAATGGAAACAAGGAAGGCGCGCTACTGGACTCGTATTCTCCGCTTCTTCGATGTCTCAAAAATTTGGATGGACTATTGGAGGCGCCGCAACAGGATGGCTTTTGGGATATTACGGTTTTCAGGCAAATATTGAGCAAACTGCAGTTACCCAAAACGGAATTCAACTGATGCTAAGCATTCTTCCAGCGGCCGCCGCAGTCATTTCAGTACTTTTTATCTTGTTCTACCCGCTTACTGAAGAAAAACTGCAGACTATTGAACAAGACCTTAACAACAAAAGAAATTTAACTAATTAATACTTGATTTAGAACTTTCAATCATGAATACAAAAACAATAAATACCGATTTCCAAAAAAGAAAAATTGAAATTGAAAATGAATTTCAACAACTAATTGAGCAAAAAAATGAGCCTCAATCTTCTGTTGGGAACGGTATATTCGAACGCTATAAAAACCCTGTTTTAACAGCCAAGCATGCTCCAATTGAATGGCGATATGATTTAAATGAAACTACCAATCCTTTGCTAATGGAACGAATTGGTGTTAATGCCACTTTAAATTCCGGGGCAATGAAATGGAATAATAAATACATTCTGGCTGTTCGTGTAGAAGGTTTTGACCGAAAATCATTTATTGCTATTGCCGAAAGTCCAAATGGAGTCGATAATTTTAAATTTTGGGATAAACCTTGTGTCTTACCACAAACGGAAGAACCGGATACGAATGTGTACGATATGCGTTTGGTAAACCACGAAGATGGTTGGATTTACGGTATTTTTTGTACCGAAAGAAAAGACCCAAAAGCTCCTAAAGGAGATACTAGTTCCGCAATTGCCAATGCAGGAATTGTTCGTACCAAAGATTTAGTGAACTGGGAACGCTTGCCTGATTTGATTTCGAATACAGGACAACAAAGAAACGTAGTATTTCATCCTGAATTTGTAAACGGAAAATACGCCGTTTATACACGTCCGCAAGATGGATTTATCGACATCGGAAATGGTGGTGGTGTAGGACTTGGTTATATTGATGACATGACAAATCCAATTGTACAAGAAGAAACCATCATCTACGGAAAACAATACCATACTGTTTACGAACTTAAAAATGGTCTAGGACCAGCTCCTATAAAAACTGCTAAAGGATGGTTGCACTTGGCTCATGGTGTTAGAAATACTGCTGCCGGGTTGCGTTATACCTTGTATATGTTCATGACGGATTTAAACGATATTTCAAAAGTAATCCATAAGCCTGCCGGACATTTTATGGCTCCAGAAGGAATAGAAAGAGTGGGTGATGTTTCGAATGTGTTGTTTTCAAATGGCTGGATTGAAGACGAAGACGGAACTGTATTTATCTATTATGCTTCTTCAGACACAAGAATGCATGTTGCCGTTTCATCCGTTGAAAAACTGGTTGATTATGTCATGAACACACCTGAAGACACCTTTACATCAGCAGGTTCTGTGAATACAATCATTAAACAAGTAAATAAAAACAAAGCAATTTCATAAGCGTGTCCATACCATTAAAACAACTAAAATCAGAGCTTACAACTGAACTCGATGCTATTCTTGAGTATTGGTCGAAGTTTACTATGGACACCAAAAACGAAGGTTTCATTGGTCAAATAGACCACAATAATCAAATTATTTCGCAAGCAGAAAAAGGTTCTGTTTTAAATGCACGAATATTATGGACTTTTTCATCAGCATACCAACTGACCAAAAACGAAGAACATAAAAGTATAGCAAAAAGAGCTTTTGATTATATTGTATCCTATTTTTATGATACGGAATTTGGAGGAATTTTTTGGAGTCTCCAACCCGATGGAACTCCAAAAGACACCAAAAACCAAATCTATGCAATTGCATTTGTGATTTATGGTATGACTGAATATTATGCTGTTTCCAAAGATGAAAAAGCACTGGAAATAGCCATTAATTTGTACAAAAAGATTCAAGAGCACAGTTATGATCCAATCAACAAAGGATATCTGGAAGCTTTTACACGGGATTGGAGAAACATTGATGATTTACGCTTGAGCGATAAAGACGCCAACGAAAAGAAAACAATGAACACTCATTTGCATATTGTGGAAGGCTATGCCAATTTATATAAAGTGTGGAAAGATGAAACCTTACGTAATGACATCATTGAATTACTACAAGTAATCGATACTCATTTTATAAATGAAGAAACGGGACATTTAAGACTGTTTTTTGACGAAAACTGGATAGAAAAACCAGATGTTATTTCGTATGGTCACGACATCGAAGCGGCTTGGCTCCTATTGCAATGCGCCGAAATTTCAGAAAATGCAGCATTGATTGCACGTTACAAAAAACACGCCATTCAACTTACGGATGTCACAAATGAAGGAATTGATGAAGATGGGGGTTTATGGTATGAATTGGACCCGGAAAGCAATGAATTAATTGCCGAAAAACATTGGTGGCCACAAGCGGAATTGATGATTGGTTTTTTTAATGCCTATGAATTAACCGGAGATAAAAGCTATTTAGATGTAGTCCTAAAGAATTGGGAATTTATAAAGAAATACATTGTAGACACAGAAAACGGGGAATGGCACTGGGGTGTAAATGCAGATTATTCTTTGATACAAAAAGACAAAGCCGGTTTTTGGAAATGTCCGTATCATAATGGTCGTGCTTGCATTGAAATCATTAATCGAATTAAAAAAATAGAGAAATAGAGAATAATGCGAATCAAGGGTTGAAAGTTTTTTTTGTGCCGTTAGGCACTAAATATAGGTAGTAATTAGGTTTTAAATTCGTTAGCGTACCGTAGGTACGCAACAAAACGATAAATGTTGCGTACCTACGGCACGCTAAATTTCGTTCCAATTCATGTTTTCTACCTATATTTAGTGCCTAACGGCACATTCCAACCCTTGATTCGCATGAATAAATAATTTATATGGTTTTGGAATAATCCAATATGCCTTAGATTTGCAATTCTAGCACACATAGATTGAACCCTATTGGAGTCAAATTACTCCTTTATCAGAAAGACAAATGGACAAGATAATCGTTCCGTTATAACAATAGCCCTAGCCCAGATAGCAGTGAAAATCCTTTTATTTTTTTCTTTAAAAAATAAAAGATTGCAACGTATAGCTGGAAATAGCTCCTAAATAAAAAAAATATGAAGAATTTAGTTTCAAAAATAATGCTGCTCGCTTTTTGTGTTTCGGCAACTGTTTGTTCGGCACAAAAACAAGCGCCAATAACCGTAAAAGGGACGCAATTTTACAAAGGTGATAAACCGTATTCGTATGTTGGCACCAATTATTGGTATGGCAGTTTATTAGGTTCCAAAAAAGTGGGTGATCGTAAACGATTGCTTCGCGAACTGGATTTAATGAAGAAAAACGGAATAGACAATCTTCGAATTTTAGTAGGAGCTGATGGCGGAACGTATGATTATACCGTTAGTCCGGCTTTGCAATACGAACAGGGAAAATACAATGCCGATTTATTGGATGGGTTGGATTTCTTGATTGCTGAAATGGGAAAACGCAACATGTATGCGGTTTTGTACCTCAACAACAACTGGGAATGGTCTGGCGGAATGTCACAATATTTAGAATGGAATGGCTACGGAAAAATTCCAAATCCGAATATAAAACCCAACACTTGGCCTCAATTTATGGATTATATAAAGCAATACCACAGTTGTGAACCGTGTATGTTGGCTTTTGAGAATCATATCAAGTATATTTTGGGCCGAACAAATGCCTATAATAATAAGAAATATACCCAGGACAATGCGATTATGGCTTGGCAAGTAGGTAATGAGCCTCGCGTACAAAGTATTGAAAATGAAGGGAAATTTACACTTTGGCTAAACAAAACTGTTGATTTGATTGATAGTTTAGATCCAAATCATTTGATTTCGACAGGTTCTGAAGGAAAAGCAGGTTCTAATGATGATTTAGCAACTTTTGAGCGCACTCATAACAATCCAAAAATTGATTATTTGACGATGCACATTTGGCCGAAAAATTGGGGTTGGTTCAAGGCTGATGATGCCAAAGCCACTTTACCTATTGCCATTGAAAAAGCTACACAATATATTAATGACCATATTGCAGTAGCAAAAAAATTAGGAAAACCTATTGTAATTGAAGAATTTGGATTACCAAGAGCCAATGAAAGTCTATTACCTAAATCCTCAGTAGTGGATAGAAACACATTTTACAAAGCTTTCTTTGAAAGATTAGTAAAAAGCCATAACAATAATGAGGCGTTACAAGGGATTAATTTTTGGGGCTTTGGTGGCGAAGGAAAAGCCGTTAACAATACAGGAAAATGGAATATTGGAGACACTTTTACTGCAGATCCTCCACAAGAACCACAAGGTTTGAATACTGTTTTTTCTTCAGATAAATTGACATTGGAATTGGTGAAAATGTATAATTTGAAATTGAAATAATTTTTTAATTCTATATGTAAAGATTCACAGCAGTGCATCTCTATTATGGTGCATCACTAAAAACCATATTTAAAATTAACCGCAGAAATTTCATTAAAACTACTGGAATTACTTTGTAGGGAGCTTTAATTAACTACTTTTTTAAATTAACTCAAATGAAAAAAATTATCATATTACTATTCATCAGCTTTGCATTTTCAACCAATGCACAAACTTTTGATATTACAAAGTACGGAGCAATTGGCGATGCCAAAACAATAAATACCAAAGCAATTCAAAATACAATTGACACTTGTTTTAAAAACGGTGGAGGAACCGTTTATGTGCCTGCAGGTATTTTTATGATGGGGACGGTAAACTTAAAAAGCAATGTAAATCTACATCTTGAAAGCGGTGCAATTTTAAGAGGAAGTGCTGACATTAATGACTATCTTCCTGTAAACGGAGTGCATTACGGAATGTTTTTTACTGAGAATTCAGAAAATATTACCATTTCTGGAAGTGGAAATATTGATGCAAATGGCGGTGTCTTTTTTGATGCAACTAAAGCTAAAAAAATTGAATGGGGCGGCGTTACTGGCACGCGCCAGAAAGAAAATTTCAGAAAAGTGGTGGATGGAACTATTGGTGACGGGCCAATTGTACCAAAAGAAAGGCCTTATCAAACCATCATTTTCAGTAATTGCAAAAGAGTCACTATAAAAGATGTTTTCATAACACAATCTACATTCTGGACTATTTTGATAGCCGATTGCGACAGTGTTTTAATTGACGGAATACGTCTTTGGACCAATATGCTGGCGCCAAATGCAGATGGAATTGATATTACTTCAGGAAAAAATATCACGATTAGTAATTGTGATGTTCGCACAGGAGACGATGCAATTATTGTTGTGGGGTATGCTTCGCATTTTGAAGTTCCCGGTTTTAAAGATTTACGCCATTCTTCAGAAAATATTAATATTATAAATTGTAATCTTCAATCTTCTTCAAGTGCTATTAGAATAGGTTATTTCGATCATAATTCGGTTCGAAATATCAATATTTCTAATTGTAATATTACAAATTCAACTAGAGGAATTGGGATATTCCTGAGAGATCAAGGTTCCTTAGAAAACATAAATGTATCGAATGTAAATATAGAAACCAAGCTTAGAACCGGCGATTGGTGGGGAAATGGAGAACCGATTCATATTTCGGCAGTTCGCGGAAAAGTAAAAGTAGCTGGTACAGAAACAGAAAAATTAGGCGTAATCAAAAACGTGACTTTTAACAACGTAAACTGTAAAGCCGAAAACGGAATTTTAGTGTATGGTTCTGAAGAAAGCCGACTTCAAAACATCAATTTCAAAAATGTAACTTTTGATTTTATAGACAGCAAACTAAACGATGTAGCCGGCGGAAATATTGATTTAAGAGGATGTCTGGATGAAAAACAACAGCTTTTTCAACGTGACATTCCGGGTATTTACGGACAATACGTTGACAACTTAACTATTGAAGACTTCAAATTAACTTGGACAGGTACCAGAATGCCTTACTTTACTAATGGTATCGAAATTAATAATTTCAACGATGTGCGCATTGCAAATTTTAAAGGATCCGGGTCTCCAATAAATAAAATGGCTGTTCCTGTTTTACTTGAAAATGGTACAAATACCGACTTAGTTTTAGATAAAAAAATTATTGCAAAAAAGATTAACGTAAAAAATTAAAAATCATTTTAATAGCTAAAACTTTCTCTTTTCAAAAATTTATAAATTTTATAATTGCATCGTTCTCATATAACTTTAAAATGAAAAAAATAGCCCATTTAATTCTAGCTTTATTTCTTTTTAACACTGTAGTCTTTTCACAAAAGAAACAAAACTTCCAATTAGTTTCACCAAACGGAAAAATTGAAATCAACATTTCTCTTTCCGATAAAATTACTTGGACAATTGTCCACGAAAAAGACAATATACTAATTGCTTCACCTATGTCGATGACATTAAGTGAAGGAGAAATATTAGGAAAAAACCCAAGACTTTTAAATGCTAAAAAAGAAAGTATAAGAACGCAATTTGAATCGCCATTATACAAAAAGAAATCAGTTGAAAACAATTACAATCAATTGATTTTAAATTTCAAAAGCAACTATAGCATTGAATATCGTGCATTTGACGATGGTGTTGCCTATCGATTTAGCACTAAAAAGAAAGGTGCTATTACCGTAAAATCAGAAGAAGTGGTTTTGAATTTTGACAAAGATTACAACTCTCTCATGCCTTATGTTCGTGATTTAAGGAATCCTAAAGACCCCTATATTTCTTCCTTTGAAGCACATTACGAGAACAAAAAAATTAGTGAATTTGTTAAAGATACCTTGGCCTTTTTACCTTTTTTAGTTGATTTTAAAAACAGCAAAAAAGCCGTTTTTCTGGAAGCTAATCTTCAGGATTATCCGGGCATGTTTGTGACTAATACCAATTCTAAATCTGGTTTTGAAGCCCGATTTCCTAAATACCCATTACAGGAAATTAACGGTGGTTTCAATAATATCAATAGATTAATTACTCAAAGAGCCGATTATTTGGTAAAAACAAAAGGAACTCGAAATTTTCCTTGGCGAATTGTGGTTGTTTCAGAAAATGACAAGGATTTAGCCAATAATGATATGGTTCAAAAATTATCCGAACCTTCTAAAACAAAGGATATCAGTTGGATTAAACCCGGAAAAGTAGCTTGGGATTGGTGGAATGACTGGAACATTTACAACATCAATTTTAAAGCAGGAATCAATACCGAAACCTACAAATACTACATTGATTTTGCTTCCAAAAACAAAGTGGAATACATCGTTCTTGATGAAGGTTGGAGTCAGGAAGACAACATTATGGAACACAATCCTAATGTCGACTTGAAAGCCTTAATCAGTTATGGAAAAGACAAAAATGTGGGTATCATATTATGGAGTTCATGGATGGCTTTGACCAAAAATACAAACGGTGTTTTCAAGAATTATTCTTCTATGGGCATTAAGGGATTCAAAGTAGATTTTCTGGATAGAGATGATGCAAAAATGGTCCATTCGGTTTATGATATTGCCCAAAAAGCAGCCGATAACAAATTGCTTTTAGATTTTCATGGCATGTACAAACCAACGGGAATACAACGAACGTTTCCAAACATCTTGAATTTTGAAGGCGTAAAAGGTCTTGAAAATAACAAATGGACACCTAACGATGATGTTCCTACTTATGATTGCTCGATTCCTTTTATTCGAATGATGGCCGGGCCAATGGATTATACGCCCGGTGCTATGCGAAACGCCACAAAAACAGAATTCAAACCAAGTCATTCTAACCCTGAAAGTCAAGGAACACGATGTCATCAACTGGCTTTGTACACGATTTTTGAAGCACCTTTACAAATGATGGCTGACAGTCCGACGGCTTATATAAAGGAACAAGAATCCACTGATTTCATTGCAAAAATTCCAACGACTTTTGATGAAACAGTAGCTTTAGATGGTTCAGTAGGGAAATTTATAGTCTTAGTCCGAAAAAAAGCAAATACATGGTATCTAGGCGCTATAACCAATTGGGATTCGAGAGAAGTAACGATTGATTTCTCCTTTTTAGAAAAAGGAAAGCAATTCGAAGCTGATTTATTTACAGATGGAATCAATGCAGATAAAGCAGCAGTTGATTACAAAAGAGAAAAAATAACCATTGATTCTACTACCAAAATGACTTTCCATTTAGCAAACGGAGGAGGATTATCCGCAATTATTTCGCCTAAATAATAATACACTTTAAAAAGAAAAAGGGAGCAAATTTAAAAATTGCTCCCTTTTTTATTATCCCAAAATACTTTCAATCTCGGCTAATTCTGCTGCGGAGAAATCCAAATTTTGCAAACTGTCTATATTGTTATTTAATTGTCCTACAGAACTCGCGCCAATCAAAACCGAAGTGATTCGCTTGTCTTTTAATAACCAAACCAAAGCCATTTGAGCTAACGATTGATTTCTTTGCTGTGCAATGGCATTCAATTGTATGATTTTCTGGATTCTTTCCTCCGAAACTTCATCCGTTCTTAAATGTCCATTTGGATTGGAAGCTCTTGAATTTTCTGGAATCCCTTTTAGGTATTTGTCCGTCAAAAGTCCTTGTGCCAAAGGGGAGAAAGCGATACAGCCCACTCCTTTTTCTTCCAGAACGTCTAATAAACCTGCTTCAGGTTCCCTAACAAACATCGAATATTTCACTTGATGAATCAAGCAAGGCGTTCCCAATCGTTTTAGAATTTCGGTAGCTTCTCTGGTTTGTTCCGCATTATAATTAGAAATTCCCGCATACAATGCTTTTCCGCTTCGTACGGCATAATCAAGCGCCATCATGGTTTCTTCCAAAGGCGTTTCCGGATCAAAACGATGCGAATAAAAAATATCCACATACTCCAAATTCATACGCTTCAAGCTCTGGTCTAAACTCGATAATAAATATTTTCGGGAACCCCAATCCCCATAAGGACCGTCCCACATCGTGTAACCGGCTTTGGTCGTAATTATGATTTCATCGCGCAGGTTTCCTTGAAAATTATTCTTCACGATTTTACCAAAATTAGTTTCTGCTGAACCCGGGACCGGTCCATAATTGTTGGCCAAATCAAAATGCGTAATTCCTTTGTCAAAAGCGGCTTTGACAATGTTTTCCCCATTTTCGAAATTATCCACTGAACCGAAGTTATGCCATAAGCCAAGAGAAATTTGTGGCAATAATAAACCACTTTTCCCACATTTGTTGTATTTCATTATATCAATTTAAAGATTTGATTTTCAATTTTATAATTGGTAAAGTTCGCATTCGAAAGCATATAATGCAAATAAACCCGACCTGTTTTAATAACAAGTCGGGTTTAAAATTATCAAAAACTTCTAGCGTTGTCATTTCGACGAAGGAGAAATCACATAACGAGAGATTCTGATGTGATTTCTCCTTCGTCGAAATGACAAAAAACTGGGCTTATTTCAACTCAAAACCACTTTCCAATCCTTTGTCTGAGCTTCCTCCTACCATGATTTTGAAAGTTCCAGGTTCAACCAAATAATTTCCGTCGTTGTCATAAAAACCAAGTTCCTTATCGGTTAATGTCAACGTAACTGTTTTCGTTTCCCCTTTTTTCAAGTTGATTAGTTCAAATCCTTTTAGTTCTTTTACCGGTCTGGCTAAACTTGCTGCATCATCATGAATATACAATTGCACCACCTCTTTTCCGTCATAATTTCCGGAATTGGTAACGTCTACTGAAACCACAACCGACTCCCCTTTTGCGAAAGCAGGTTTATTAATTTTCAGGTTTTCATAGTCAAAAGTAGTGTAACTTAATCCGAAACCAAAAGGAAATTGTGGTGTTTTTTCTACATCACTATAATGCGACCAAAACACATTTCCCTCCCCATTAGTTGGTCTTCCTGTACTGTAATTGTTATAATAAATGGGGCATTGACCTACATTTCTTGGGAATGATATCGGCAATTTTCCGCTTGGGTTGTAATCGCCATACAAGACTTGCGCTACGGCATTTCCAGTTTGTGTTCCCAGATGCCAAGCTTCAACAATAGCAGGAATATGTGCTGCTGCCCAAGGCAAAGCCAATGGTCTTCCGTTGTTTAAAACCAAAACAATATTTGGATTTACTTTATAGATTTCTTCCAACAATTCTTGTTGCACACCCGGCAAATCGAGATTTGTTCTGCTGCGCCCTTCTCCTGATTGAAATCCATGCTCTCCAAGGACCATAACCACCACATCAGCGCTGGCAGCTACTTTTTTGGCAGCATCAAATCCGCTTTTATCCTTAGTATTGAAAACCAATTCATCTACAAAAGCTGTTTTCCCAACCGTCAAATCAGCTCCTTTTTCAAAAGTCAATTGATTCCCTTTGTATTGTTGCATTCCTTCCAAAACGGAAACTGCGGTATTATCATCTGAAGCAATTCTCCAACTTCCCAAAGGGCTGTTTTTATCATTTGCCAAAGCACCGATTAAAGCAATTTTTTGCCCAGATTTTTGTAGCGGAAGCAAGTTTTTTTCGTTTTTCAACAACACGATAGATTTTTTGGCCATGTCCAAAACACCATCATTATTAGCTTTGCTCCCAATAGTTGCTTTTTCACGCTTTTCGTCACAATATTTATAGGGATCATCAAACAATCCCAACTCAAATTTCACTCTTAGAATTCGGCGAACCGCATCATCAACCAAAGCTTCTTTTACTTTACCAGATTTAACCAAATTTGCTAATTCAACCACATACAAATACGATTCCATATCCATATCAGAACCCGCAATTACTGCTTTTTGAGTCGCTTCTGCACCATCTTTGGCGTAACCATGCGCTATCATTTCACGAACCGAAGCCCAGTCTGAAACCACAAAACCGTCAAAATTCCATTTCCCTTTCAGGATGTCTCTTTGCAAGAAACTGTTTCCCGTTGCAGGAATTCCATTCAGGATATTAAAGGAGTTCATAAACGTACGAACTCCCGCTTCTGTAGCCGCATGAAACGGAGGCAAAACTTCATTATACAACCTTGAATTACTGATATCTACCGTATTATAATCCCTTCCTGCTTCGGCAAAACCATAGGCTGCAAAATGTTTGGCGCAAGCCGCAATCGTATTTATTTTGGCCAAATCTGCTCTTGTATCGCCTTGAAAACCAGTAACTCGGGCAATTGCCACTTTACTTCCCAAGTACGCATCTTCTCCCGCACCTTCCATCACACGACCCCAACGCGCATCATGCGAAACATCTACATTTGGACCAAAAGTCCAGTTAATTCCAACGGCCGAAGCTTCGTCTGCCGCCACTTGAGCCGATTTCTTTATTGCTTCCATATCCCAACTCGCCGCTTCTGCCAGCGGAATTGGACTCAAGGTTTTATATCCGTGAATCACGTCAAATCCAATGATTAAAGGAATCCCCAAACGCGTTTCTTCCACCGCAATTTTCTGTACTGCTTTTACTTCCTTCACCCCACGAACAGATAGCATCGATCCTACCCAACCGTCACGCAAGTGTTTGTATTTCAATTCGGCATTCCCTTCTTTTGGCGCCGGTCCGGTCACTTCCCAAAAGCCGTTATACTGGTTCATCTGCCCCACTTTTTCCTCCAGTGTCATTTGTTTCATCAACAAATCAATGCGCTCTTCAATCGGTTTCGTCTTATCTAAATGTGGTTTTTTCTGTGCATTCATAGTTGAAATGGTAATCAGGGTAAAAACCCCTGCAGTAATTAATTTTTTAGTGTTCATAATTTGGTTTGGTTTTTTAATTTTTGGGCGTGACCCTTTCCCTGAAAAAAATCAGGAAAAGCGTCGGGCTATACGGCTTTATCTCTCCGCTACGCTACGAGGATACCGCCTTCTATCCCTCACGCGGCATCACAATAACATTCTGATTTCAAAATTGTAATCTCTTTATCATGACACATAATCGTAACAAATGGGTATTTATTTCTTATGTGCCGTAGGCACTACATATTGGTAGCCATACAGTTTATGTTTGATTAGCGTGCCGTAGGTACGCAACAAGATTATTAATGTCGCGTACCTACGGCACGCTAAAATTGGAACCCATTAACATTTCTACCAATATGTAGTGCCTACGGCACATTTCTTTCGAAAAACATATCTTCCTACTTAAATGCCCTTATATTCCTTATATGGTTAACTTGTTTAAAATTTTATCATTCACTCACAAATGACGAAGCAGGTAAATTCGCTTTATTAAACAACTCTGATTGTGCCGTGTTTGTCCATGCAAAACGAACTTTGACAGGATGCGCTACTTTATCCGATTTTAAAATCACTGTATTTTTTTTAATCACGGCTTCCGCCTCATAAAACACATTATCAGTTCCGGCAATTTCAAATTGATTCGATTTTTTAATCGTAAAATACAATCCATCGGCATAATCAAAAGCAACAACAACTTTATTTTTATCTATTTTTATTGCTTTGTAAAGCGGTCCGTTAACCACATCCGAATTGGTTTTATACGTATTCACCAAAGCCAAATTCGCCAATCTTGTTCCAACTGATTTCTTGTCTTTTGGGTGAATATCATCTATAGGAGAAATATCGCTGGTTATCGCCATTCCGGTATTGGGAACTTCTTGCAATACTTTGCGTTGTGCATTTCTAATTTCAGCACCTCCAAAATGATTTTCTCCATATTTATAAGGCGCAATCTGAACGTAATAAAACGGAAATTCATAATTCCATAATTTCCTCCAAGAAGTAATTAAAGCCGAAAAGGTTTTGTCATAAACCGGTGAACCCACATTCGATTCGCCTTGATACCAAATCACACCTGCAATTTTAAATCCCACCAAAGGATAAATCATTACATTAAAAGCGCGTCCCGGTTGGTTGGGTCCATAGGATTCTTCTTTTCGGGTTTTGGCACTTTCCATTAAAACCGAATCTTTTTGAATGACTTCTTCCGGCATCCAAATCTCCGCTGGCGTTCCACCCCAATTCGAGCCAATCAAACCGATAGGCACATTTTTCAACTGTTCTTGTAAACGTTTGGCAAAAAAATAACCCGTTGCACTAAAATATTTCATTGTCTCTGGCGTGCATTCCGTCCAGTTTCCCGACACATTATTTTGTGGTGTAGTTGCTGTTAATTTTGGAATCATAAAAAAACGGATATTCGGATTCGTGGCATTTTTCACCACTTCATCCCCGTTTTCAATCCCCCAACTCGCCGACATTTCCATATTGGATTGTCCCGAGCAAATCCACACTTCGCCAATCAAAATATTCTTCAATACAATCTCATTGTATCCTTTTATGGAAATCGTAAATGGTCCGCCTTCTTTTGGAGTTGGTATATTTATTTCCCATTTGGCCTGATTAGTGGCTTTGATTTTATATTCCTGATGATTCCAACTTGGAATTATAACGACCTCTTCCTGTGGATTCGCCCAACCCCAAATTGTAACTTCGGAATTGCGTTGTAAAACCATATTGTCCGAAAGTACATTTGGAAGCGTAACATTTGCAACAGCAGTATTACAAAGTATCAGAAAGAGAACAATGGCAATTATATTATTTTTCATCTAGTATTTTTTTAAAGAAAGGAGTTAATTGGGCAGCCATGATTTTGTCATCGGCTATATCTGGATGGGAACCGCAACCGTTAGGTTTCATCGATTGAAATTCGAATAAGGCTATAGTTTTGTGTTCCGTATCATTTTCAAAAGCATGAATCACTTTTTTCAAACAGCGCACCAAAGTCACATTTCTGTCACCCGAAACCATTGGACTGTTCAACAATACTATTCTGGTATTTGGCGCATGTTTATAAACCGTTTTGATAAAATTGATGTAATTCGAAACATATTTTTCTTCGTTAAAAGGCAATCGCTCTTTTTTTCCGTCTCCATCCGAAAGGTCATTCGTTCCCAAACAAATACTTACCAAATCCGGCTGAAAAGCAAAATCATACGGTTTAGAATTATCTTTATTCAAATACAAATTTTCGTAAACATCAGGAATAATTGCTTCGTCTTTGTGCTCATCATTCCAGTTGCGATACATCCCAAATCCAGAAACGGAACTCAACACATAATCCACATTAAGGCTACGAGAAACGATAGGTCCATACGCCCAATACGCATTATGCTGGTCATACCATTCCCCTGTTCCACAAGGAATTGCAGCCGTATCGTTACCAAATCCACACGTAATGGAATCGCCTATGAGTTCAATTTTCTTTTTGTTTTCAGGAGTGATTTGGGTTAGTTTGGCTGTAGTTCCACCAAATAAAACCCCGCCATTTGTAGCTTCTGTAGCTTTATAAATCGTGAGACGGTGCATTTTTTTCTTTTTGGAAATTACAATGGGAAAGGACTGCAACGCTCCTTTTTCAATTCGAACTCTTCCAATATAGTTACCATCTAATTCTAATGAAACATAATTTTGGTGTTCTTCAACACTTTGTAACGAAATCGAACACAAATTCCCTTTAAAATTAAACGAAACGGACGATGCCGAACCTATCAAAACCACTTTATTATCGGCTAGATGCTCCACTCTTCCTGAATAGAGAAAGAAACTGTTTTGCTCCGCTACATTTTGAGCAAAGGAAATAAAGGAAAGGAATAGTAATACAAGTAAAAGTGATTTCTTTTTAAACATTATGGTTGGTTGGTTAAAATAAAACATAGAAAGCAAACCTATGCTTTTAAATGCTATTAGAAAGATACTAAAATGTCAAATGATAATAAAAAAACACCAACCGGTATTTTAAAAGGACAAAACCATGTTAATAAGATAATTCTTAAGATAGGATTCTTTTAGTTATTTTTACAATACTAATAGGTACAGTTTGACAAGAAATATATTTTATAGACAATTTTTGGACAATGACAATTAAAAAAAATAGTATGAGAAGTATTAAAACAACCCTTTATTTTAGTTTGATATTAGCAATTTTTCTTTTAGCTTGTTCTTCTAAAAAAGCTATTCTGCAGCACCTTTATACAAATACATTCCTGACAATCTAGAATTATACAAAACTATCGTCGCTATGGACAGTGTGTTTTTTGAAGCCTATAATACTTGTAATCTTGACAAGCAAGCAGCTATTTATTCAGATAAAATAGAATTTTACCACGATAAAGGTGGACTAATGACATCTAAACAGGAAATTTTAGATGGTACTGAAAAATACGTTTGTGGTAAAGTGACAAGGGAATTAGTAAAAGGAAGTATTGAAGTATATCCAATTAAGGATTTTGGAGCTATCGAAATGGGACTTCATAAATTTCATAACAATACTGAAAAGTCAGGAACGCTATCTCATGTCAGTAAATTTATAATCTTTTGGCAAAATGATAATAACAATTGGAAAATAACAAAAGTGGTAAGTCTTCATTAGCCTTCTTTTTATATAATTCACCGCTGGTATGATTGTCTCTTTCGTGTTACCAAAAATTGTAAAAAACTAACTAAATTAACCAATTAAATGAACATTCAAGTATCTAACAATTTTAAAAAAATGACAGCAAAAGCAATTGTTTCAATTGCTTTATTTATACTTTCTTACATCCTTTTATTAATCTTAGGTATTGGTTTAACTATTTTGAGTGTAATCGGTGGGATTGCAATTATTATGGCAAAACCAATGCTTGCAACTCTTGCTTTAGGAATTGGCTTAGCCAGTTTAGGTTTTTTTGTAGTTGTCTTTTTGTTTAAATTTATATTTAAGAAACATAAAATAGACAGAAGCCATTTGACCGAGATAACAAAAGATGAAGAACCAAAACTGTTTAAATTTATTGAAGATATTGTAGTGGCAATAGATACAAATTTCCCAAACAAAGTGTATTTATCAACTGATGTAAATGCAAGTGTATTTTATGATTCCAGTTTTTGGAGCATGTTTTTTCCAATTAAGAAAAATTTACAAATTGGTTTAGGACTTGTTAATACTATTACAGAGCAAGAATTTAAAGCAATTTTAGCTCATGAATTTGGTCATTTCTCTCAAAGAAGCATGAAGGTTGGAAGTTACGTTTACAATGTTAATCAGGTTATTTTCAATATGCTTTATGACAATGAATCATTCGATAAAATGATTCAAAAATGGGCTAGTATTAGTGGCTACTTTTCAATTTTTGTCATGATTTCTCTAAAAATTATTCAAGGAATACAATGGATTCTGAGAAAAATGTATGATTATGTGAACTTAAATTATATGGCGCTTTCAAGGGAAATGGAATTTCATGCAGATGAAGTTGCAGCAAATATAGCAGGATATCCACCTCTTAAACATTCACTTTTAAGAATGGATTTAGCAGATCATTCCTATAATTCAGTTTTAAATTTTTATGGAGATAAAATATCCGAAAATATTAAAAGTGATAATATCTACAAAGAACAAAGCTATGTAATGAATTTTTTAGGAAAAGAGAGTTCTTTAAACTTTAAGGATAATTTACCCTTAGTTACTGAATTAGAAACAAGTAAATATAATAAGTCCAAACTTAATATAAAGAATCAATGGGCTTCACACCCAAGTGTAGAAGAGCGGGTTTTAAATATTGAGAAAACAAATATCATAAAAGAAAATCCAAGTAATTTTCCGGCAATTGCGTTATTTAATAATCCTGAAGAGCTACAAATAAACCTTACTGCAAAATTGTTTTCAAATATAGAATATAACGATAAAATCACCTCTTTTAAAATGGATGAATTTAAGAGTGAATACGTCAAGAGCTTTAAAAAAAATACATTTAATAAAATTTTTAATGGATATTATGATAATAAAAATCCAAATTATTTTGACTTAGCTACTATTGAAGCAGCAAATAAATTAGAACCTTTTGAAACGCTTTTCAGCAAGGAAAAAGTAGACATGGTTTACGATTATATTGGTTTAGAAAATGATAAAAACACATTGACAAGCATATCAAATAAAGATTTTTCAATTAAAACATTTGACTATGACGGACAAAAATACAAAGCAAATGATGCCAATGAACTTTTGCCAAAACTGGAAAAAGAAATTGAAAATTTGAAAACTAAAATCACTGAAAATGATATAAAAATTTATAATTATTACTATCAAATATCTTTAAATAATGGTACCAACGAAGAATTAAAATTAAGATATAGTAACTTTTTCAAATTTGACAAAAAGTTTGATCAACAAATTGAATTGTATTCCAATCTTTTAAATTCGACACATTTTTTTCATATCGTTACACCTATAGAACAAATTAATTCTAATTTAATAGAATTAAAAAAACTGGAAAAAGAATTAAAAAAGGAAATTTCTAATATTCTAAATCAAGAAATTTATAGCACCGAAATAACGGAAAGAATCAAAGAAAACTTTGAAAAATACCTTGCTGAAGATTGGGTCTATTTTAGTAATCAGAAATATATTGAGCATGAATTACAAATCTTATTTACTTCAATAAATGATTATAATTATCTGCTTTCCAGAGGGTATTTTCTAACAAAAAAGGGTCTATTAAATTTAAAAAATAAACTATTCGAAAATGAAAACCATTTTGCATAGACAGATGTAATTGCAATTTTGAGCTCGTAAAAAGTATTTAATAACAAATAATTAAACCAAAAATAAATGAATAATTTTTTAAGAAAAATAAATCTAATCAAAGATATTAACATAGAATTACAAATTTCAAAAATTGATTTCACAAAGAAATTCAGAGAAAATGTTGACGAGTCTAATTTAGGTTTTGAGCCTTTTGAAGTTTTTACTTCCAGTAAAAATGAATACAAAGGAACTATTGAAAACAATGGTTTTGAATTAAAAAAGAGACGAAAATTATTTGATACTAGTCATTCTTTTGCAAAAGCAACAGGGAAATTTACTCAGGAAACGGACAAATTAATTATCAAAACTGAAGTTAACGGATTTCAAAGAAAAATGATTTTCTTTTTAGGCTTTTTCCTTTTGTTTTACGCTATCTTTTTTAGTGTTTTTTTATTTACTGATGCTGGAGATGCCACATTATTTGTTTTTCCGTTTTTAGTATTACATATGACATTTATGCTTGGAATACCCTATTTTATTATGAGAAGAAGTGTAAACAGGATGACTTATGATTTAGAAAGAGATTTTCATTATTGGGTTACCAAAAATTAAAATCTCTTTCTTCTATAAAACAAAAAAACCACCCAAATCAGGTGGTTTTTCTATTTCTATTTCTTACTGAAAGATTACAAAGGAATATTCCCGTGTTTTCTATTTGGGGTTACACTCACTTTATTTTCAAGCATACTAAAGGCCTTTATCAGTTTCCGTCTTGTATCTTGCGGGAGGATTACCTCATCCACAAAACCACGTTGCGCTGCTGTGTATGGATTCGCAAACAAATCAGCATATTCTGCTTCTTTTTCCAAGAGTTTGGCTTCATGGTCTTCGGCCTCGTTTATTTCTTTCTTGAAGATAATTTCAGAGGCACCTTTGGCTCCCATAACGGCAATTTCGGCAGTTGGCCAAGCAAAATTCATGTCGGCACCAATGTGTTTTGAGTTCATTACATCATACGCGCCACCATAAGCTTTTCGAGTAATCACGGTCACTCTTGGCACGGTTGCTTCGCTCAAAGCGTATAGCAATTTTGCACCGTGAACGATAATCCCGCTCCACTCTTGATCGGTTCCCGGTAAAAAACCTGGTACATCCACCAAAACCAATAACGGAATATTAAAGCAATCGCAAAAACGGGTAAATCGAGCCGCTTTTTTCGAACTGTTCACATCGAGACAACCGGCTAAAATCATCGGTTGGTTCGCAATAATTCCAATGCTTTTTCCTCCCAATCTGGCAAAACCCACTAGGATATTTTCGGCATAATTTTTATGAATTTCAAAAAACGAATCTTCGTCAATAATCCCACCAATCACCTCGTGCATATCGTAGGGTTTGTTTGGATTATCGGGAATAATTGTCGCTAATTTAGTACGCACCTCATCATTGAGTTCGTAGGGTAAATTGTGCGCTTTCTCTTTATTGCTTTGTGGCAAATAACTTAACAAGCGTTTCAAATCTTCAAGACATTCCACATCATTTGCTGACGTGCAATGTGCCACACCGGATTTAGTAGAATGCGTGCTCGCCCCTCCCAATTCCTCAGAAGTCACGGTTTCATTGGTCACGGTTTTTACCACATTAGGTCCTGTTACAAACATATAACTGGTGTCTTCGACCATCATCGTAAAATCGGTCATAGCAGGAGAATACACGGCTCCACCGGCGCAGGGTCCCATAATCGCAGAAATTTGCGGAATCACGCCACTGGCTTGTACGTTTCTGTAGAAAATATCGGCATAACCGCCCAAAGAACGAACACCTTCTTGAATACGTGCTCCACCAGAATCATTCAGTCCAATCATGGGTGCTCCCATTTTGACCGCCATATCCATTACTTTACAGATTTTTTCGGCATGTGTTTCAGATAACGAACCACCAAAAATGGTAAAATCCTGCGCAAAAATATAAACCAATCGTCCGTTTATAGTTCCGTATCCTGTAATGACTCCATCACCATAATACAGCTCTTTTTCCATTCCAAAATCAGAAGTTCGGTGCGTTACCAACATCCCGATTTCTTCAAAAGAACCTTCATCCATCAAATAATTGACGCGTTCTCTTGCAGTCAGTTTTTTATTGGAATGTTGTTTTTCGATGCGTTTTTTACCGCCTCCTAAATGGGCTTCAGCAATTTTATCGTTTAATGTTTTTATTTTAGATTCCATACTTTATTGAATTGGTAAGCGTACGATTTTTTGATCTTCAAAATACTGTTTCAACGCTACCAAAGCAGCGATTTCGGCTTCTTGCACCATTTGGTTTTTCAATACATCGGCATTGTAATAGTTTTTTACGAAATGCGTGTCAAATTTCCCGGAACGGAACGCCTCGTGTTCAAAAACAAATTTCCCGAAAGGCAAAGTCGTTTGTACACCTTCCACTTGGTACCCTTCAATGGCTTTGAGCATAATTTGAATTGCCTCTTCTCTAGTTTCTCCGTAGGTGATTAATTTTGCCAACATTGGATCGTAATAAATAGGAATATCCATGCCTTGTTCAAAACCATTATCTACCCGAATTCCTTCGCCAACTGGCAATTGATATACATCCAAATGACCTACACTTGGCAGAAAATCATTCATCGGATCTTCAGCATACACACGCAATTCCATTGCATGTCCTTTTATTTTCAAATCGTCTTGTTTGATTGTCAATGCTTCTCCCCTTGCCACTCTTATTTGCAATTCTACCAAATCAGTTCCAGTAATCCATTCCGTAACGGGATGTTCCACCTGCAAACGGGTATTCATTTCTAGGAAGTAGAAATTATTGTTTTCGTCCAATAAAAATTCGACGGTTCCAGCTCCCAAATAATCACAGGATTTGGCCACCAAAACGGCTGCTTCACCCATTTTTTTACGCAATTCCGGTGTTAAAACCGAAGAAGGCGCTTCTTCTATCACTTTTTGGTGACGACGCTGGATGCTGCATTCTCTTTCGAATAAATACAGTACATTGCCGTGACTGTCTGCCATAACTTGAATTTCGATATGCCTTGGCGAACCCACATATTTTTCTATAAAAACGGAACCATCTCCAAATGCGGAAATTGCTTCACTGATGGCTCGATCCATTTGGGATTCGAAATCCGCTTCACTTTCTACGACTCGCATTCCTTTTCCACCACCTCCTGCTGAAGCTTTAATCAAAATTGGAAAACCAATTTCCTTGGCAACTACTTTTGCTTTTTCGACATCGGTAATCGCTTCATCAAAACCGGGAACCATTGGAATATTGTATTGCTTAACGGCATCTTTGGCCGCTAATTTACTCCCCATGATTTTTATCGCTTTCGACTTAGGACCAATAAAAATGATGTTATTTTTTTCGGCCTCTTCGGCAAAATCAGCATTTTCACTCAAAAATCCGTAACCGGGATGAATCGCATCTACGTTTAAGGATTTGGCCACTTCAATGATTTTGCTACCTAATAAATAGGATTGACTCGAAGGTGCTTCTCCAATCCAAACGGCTTCATCGGCAAATTTTACATGAGGTGCATTTCTATCCGCAGTTGAATATACCGCCACGGTTTTAATGCCCATTTTCTGTGCGGTTTTCATCACCCTGATGGCAATTTCCCCTCTATTGGCAACTAATATTTTTTTCATAGTCTTATTCAAATTCAATTAACAACTGTCCTTTATCTACGGCATCTCCCATCATTACTGAAATCGTTTTGATAACACCGTCACGAGGGGAAAGAAAACTGTTTTCCATTTTCATGGCGCCCAAAATAATTAGGTTGTCATTCTCTTTTACCGTTTGCCCCACCACAACACTGATTTCCAGAATCAATCCGGGTATTGGTGCTTTGATAAAATTGACTTGCTTGGTAAGTCCCACTTCAAACCCCATTTCTTTGATGAGAATATCCAATGGATTTGAAATTGCCACAACGTAAGTGTTGTTATTTACCTTTACCGTATAGCTTTTTTGAATAAAATCAGAAGTTAGGATTTCCGCTTTATAAGGGGTATTTTGATGTAGTATATGAAATTTATTAGCTTCCACACTAACTGCATCCAGTTGTGAAATACTTTCCTTTTCCAAATCAAAATGGAACGTATCATTTACATTTACTTTATAACCAATACTCATACGTGTATTTATTTAATTGGTTGTAAAAATAAGTAAAGAAAACGTTTTCGTAATCTAAAAATAAAAGTTTTATGCTAATTTGATATAGTTATCATAAAATAAATTTACAACACTAACAATCCAAATTCTCTAAGAGTTTTAATTGGTTTCGAGTACCAAAACAATTCAAAGTCTTCAAACTGTGTTTCAAAATTTGATTTTACTTCTTGAAACGTGTAGATTTTAGCATTCGAAACTGCTATTTTTTGCAGTATTTCCACTAACCATTCTCCTTCCTTTTTATTGGTTTGAATGGAGAAACTTTCTTTTTTATCATGGAAAGTCAAGGTCATCAACTCCCAAGAATTTCCTTTTTTGGATTTGGTAAAATGCTCAATAAATGGCTTTCCTCCTAACCAAACAATTTTGGCAGTGGGTTTACTATTGAAATCATTGTCTTCTTGTAAAGCATCAAAAATAAAATCAGGTGAAATTTTAGTCTTTGGAATTTTAAATTCAAACCAATCCTGCAACTCATAATCAAAACAGATTCCGTGCATGAAATTGAACAAGGATTTCTTGAGTCCAAAACTGAATTTATCATGGTCGATTCCTGTTGAATCCGTATAGTTAATATCATTGTTGGCAAAAGTTCCCAAGATTTCGGTTTCTTTTACCACACCAAATTTCTCTGGATATAAACCCACAGGACTGTGTGCCGTCATGGCAAACTGGTGCCAAAATCCAGATTGCAAAACGCCAACTTCAAATAATTGACGTACCATTTCTAGGCTGTCGACGGTTTCCTGAATGGTTTGTGTAGGATAACCGTACATCAAATAGGCATGAACCATTACGCCGGCTTCGGTGAAATTTCGGGTTACTTTAGCAACTTGTTCAACTGTTACACCTTTGTCAATCAGTTTTAATAATCTATCGGAAGCGACTTCGAGTCCGCCAGAAACTGCTATACAACCAGATGCTTTTAGAAGTAAACATAAATCTTTAGTAAAACTTTTTTCGAATCGAATGTTCGTCCACCACGTTACCGCTAATTTTCTGCGAAGGACTTCGAGTGCAAGTGCGCGCATCAAAGCAGGAGGTGCCGCTTCATCTACAAAATGAAATCCATTCTCGCCTGTTTGGGCAATCATTTCTTCCATTCGGTCGCACAATAAACTGGCAGCAACGGGTTCGTATACTTTGATATAATCTAAAGAAATATCGCAAAAAGTGCATTTCCCCCAATAGCAACCGTGCGCCATGGTGAGTTTATTCCAGCGTCCGTCGCTCCACATACGATGCATTGGATTCACAATTTCAATAACCGAAATGTATTTATCCAATAGCAAATCCGAGTAATCAGGCGTTCCCACTTGCGATTGTTTGTAATCGTGTTTTAGGGAATTATTTTTATAAACCACTTTTCCGTCTTCCAACAGAAAAGTTCGTTTATAGGAATTATAATCTGTATTTTCAATATTGGAAATTAATTCTTCAATTGGTGTTTCGCCATCATCCAACATAATAAAATCGAAAAACTCAAACACACGAGCATCCGAAAGCGAACGCAATTCAGTATTTGGGAAACCGCCACCCATTGAAATTTTAATTTCAGGATAATGCGTTTTCACCCATTGTGCGGAACGAAAAGCCGAATATAAATTCCCTGGAAACGGAACCGAAATAAGGAATAACGTAGGTTGAATGGTTTCTATTCTCTCTTTTAGAATCGAAAGCAAAATTCCATCAATATACGTTGGTTCTTGTTGCAAGGCTTCGTACAATTCGTCAAAAGAATTAGCACTTCGTCCCAAACGTTCAGCATAGCGACTGAATCCAAAATTAGCATCGACACATTCCACAATAAAATCGGAGATATCTTCCAGATACAAAGTCGCCAAATGTTTCGCTTTGTCCTGTGTCCCCATAGTACCAAAAGCCCAATCCAATTCTTCCAATTGTGCAAATCGTGATGCTTCAGGTAAGAAATCTTCCTGACAAATTTGAAGTGCCAATGTTGGATTTTTTCCTTGTAAAAAAGCAATAACGGCATCAATAGTTTTTAGATATTCGTCTTGTAAAGCGAAAATACGTTTCGAATTATCTGAAATTTCTTCAACTTGTAATTTGAAACCTGCAACTTGATACAAACTTTGCAAACCTTCTTTCGAAAACAGTTTCAAAATTACTTCGATACCCAAATCCGCTTGAACGGACTCAATATTTTTGGTATTCAGAAACCCTTTGATATATGCAGTTGCTGGATACGGTGTATTCAGTTGGGTAAAAGGAGGCGTAATGAGGAATAGTTTCGTTTTCAAAAGAAATAAGTTTGGTGCAAAAATAAGGGATAATTCTATTCTTTCCACAAAAGTAAAAGGAGACCTTTTTTATTTATTCTTTGGATTTAACATAAAATATAGCCTTTTTCAATTTTTATGAAATTTGTAGATATTTAATTACATTTACGCTTGTTTAAATCATTTCCATGAAACATAAATTACTCTTACTACTACTATTAATCATTGTTCCATTATTTGCCCAAAATAAAAATCAATCAATTGGTTTTAAAGAAAATAAAGGTCAAATTATTGATCAAAAAGGGAAACCGAATACGGCGGTAAAGTATTTATTAAACTCAAAAGGATTAAATGTTCAGCTAAAAAAGAATGGTTTTTCGTATGATATTTATGAAACCAAAAAGCATCCGATAAAACATCCAAAAGAAGAAAGACTTAGTTCTTCTCCTTTAGAAAATAATAAAGACAAGACTCCTGAGTACACGTTAGAATACGTATTTCATAGAATAGATATCGATTTTGTTAATGCTAATCCTAATATAGAATTAGTTACAGCCGAAGAATCTAAGGATTACGACAATTATTACAATGTCCCCAATAAACCCGAAGGTATTATTAACGTGCATCAATACAAGCAAATAACGTATAAAAATATTTACCCCAACATTGATGTAGTTTTTTCTGTTCCAAAAGACACTTTAAAAACAGTGGAATACAATTTTGTAGTGCACCCAAAAGGCAAAATATCGGATATTCAATTAAAATTTAATGGTGCTAAAACAGATTTAGTTGATAATAAAATCCGAATGAATGTTCGTTTTGGTGAAATGGAAGAAACCCTTCCCGCCAGCTGGACGGAAGACGGAATGAGTAAAAAGGAAATCACTGTTGGTTATACCAAAATTAAAAAGAATGTTTATGGATTTGAAACTGCAAATCCCATTTCTAATGAAACGGTAATTATTGATCCGGTTCCTGTGAGGTTATGGGGGACATTTTATGGAGACGAAATGAATATTAATAATCTAAGTTTTACCGATATAGGAACGGATAGTTTTGGAAATATTTATTTCACAGGATATACAGCAAGTCCTTCCAGCAGTTATGCTACGTCAGGAACACATCAAACATCCATTGGTAATCCATCAACAATAATGTATGATGGAATAATTGCCAAATTTAGTTCCTCAGGGAATCGCCTTTGGGGAACATTTTATGGTGGCGAAAGTTGGGACAAAATTAATGGACTGAAAGTTGATACACAAAATAATATTATCATTACTGGAGTAACGTCCAGTAAAACAAACATTTCTTCTAATGGTTCTTACAAATCCAATTTTTCAGGAAATGAAGATGATGTATTTTTAGCTAAATTCACCCCTTCAGGAACTAGAATTTGGTCCACTTATTTTGGAGGGAATGAAGGAGATGGTGCATCTGATATTGATATCGACAGTAACAATAATATTTATATTGTGGGTTATACGAGGAGTTATTCTGGAATTTCAATTAATAATAATTTTCAAACTTTATTAAACCAAGACGGAAATCAATTTCATTCAAGTTTTGACGGTTTTTTATCTAAATTTAATTCAAATGGTGATATTATTTGGAGTACCTATATCGGTGGTGAAAATAGTGATTATCTCGAAACCATTAAAATAGCATCAGACCATATAGTTTTAGGAGGAAAGACTTTCAGTTTAAATTATATATCTACACCTGGTACTTTTCAGGAAAACAATTATAAAAATACTGTCAACGGAAGTGTTTATAAATTTACATTAGATGGGAACAGGGTTTGGAGCACTTACTATGGCTCGGGAGATAATATAAAAGCTATTGAAATTGATACCGAAAATAATATTTACATTGGAGGAGAAACTTGGGGTACTGATAATGACGATAATATTGCTTCTTCTGGAAGTTTTGATGATTTTAATCAATGGACAGAAACTGGTTTTTTAGCAAAATTAGACCCAAATGGTAAGCGAATTTGGGGTACTTATATAGGAACTGGAGCTAAAATATATTCTATAATTTTCAAAAATAATTTTATCTATATTGGGGGAATGGGAGGGATTGACACCACAATAACAACTTCTTGTGCATACAAAAAAAATGGATTTGCTGAAGGTTATATAGGGAAATTTTCTAAAACAGGAAATTTAGTGCTAGGTACTTATGTCGGCGGATTTGACCAATATTCAGAAAATAAAATTTGTTTTGAAAATAACAATATTATTATCGGAGGAACTGCGAGTCAAAATAATGGAATAGCAGATTCAAATTCCTATCAACCAACTATTTTAGGAAGTAGAAATTTCTATTTAATTAAATTTTCAGAAGAGAATAACTGTAACATTAATGTAAATCCTGTGAGCAATTCGCCCATTTGTTTGGGAAATAAATTAACCTTTAACGTAGATTCTGGTTATAATTATTCTTGGACCGGTCCAAATGGATTTACTAGTAATTTACAAAATCCGTCAATAAATAATGTAACAATTGTAAATCAAGGTACTTATAATTTAATCGTTAGTGATAATTGTAGTTGCCAAAAAAATTATGATATTAATGTAATTGTTGGAGATATAGAACCGCCTATTCCTAACCTGACAATTCTTCCAACAATAAATGGCGATTGTCATACTATAATTACAATAATACCAACAGCAACGGATGTATGTACCGGAGCAATTACAGCAACTACCTCAAGTCCGCTTTCGTATAGCCTACCAGGAACCTATACAGTTATTTGGAAATACAATGATGGAAACGGAAATACATCAACACAAAACCAAACCATTACAATTAATAATCAGCCTTTACCAACTGTAACTTCTCCCCAAACGTTTTGCATCGAACAAAATGCAAAATTAAACAATATCACAATAACTGGTCAAAACATAAAATGGTATGATGCTTTAACAAATGGAACTCTTTTATCAAACACAACTTCACTCCAAAACGGAATCACTTATTACGCTTCGCAAACCATAAACGGTTGTGAAAGTGATAGAATCCCCGTTTCAATAAACATAATAAACACTCCGAGTCCTACCGGAAATGCAACTCAAACTTTTTGCTCGAGCCAAAACCCAAATTTAGATACCATCGAGATTTCAGGTAATGAAATAAAATGGTATACTAGTGCTGGAGCTCTTTTGTCTAATTCAACTCCTTTACAAGATGGTTCTACTTATTATGCTTCGCAAACGGTAAGTGGATGTGAAAGCACCACAAAACTCACTGTTACCGTTTCTTTAATAAGTACTTTACCCGCAAATAATTATGCTGAATTATTATGTGATGATTTGAATGATGCATCCGAAAAAGTAAATTTATCCGATTATAATTCGCTGCTAATTTCGAATGCTTCAACTTATAACTTTTCTTATTATTCTACTTTTACAGCGGCAGAAAATCAATTCACAGCCAATCAAATTGTTAACTTTTCAAATTACAACTTGGTTTTAGGCGATAACAAAATCTATGTTCGCATCAATTCTAATAATCCGTGTAATGCAATTGTTGAATTAAAATTAACTCTTCTATCAAAACCGATTATTCCAATTCCAGATGTTGTACCCATTTGTGAAAACAACATTATCACGATTGATGCCGGTTCTGGCTATGATACTTATTTATGGTCAAATGGTGCCACTACTGCATCAATACAGGTTGCTAATCCTGGTGATTTTTCCGTAACTGTTACTAATAATTACAGTACTATTTCTTGTTCGAGTACAAAGAACTTCAAAGTAAAAACATCAACTATAGCTACAATTACTTCTATTGATACCCAAGACTGGACGGATAATCAAAATACGATTATAGTTTATGTAACCGGTACAGGTGATTTTGAGTATTCAATAGACGGTATTCATTTTCAGGATAGCAATCAATTTTCAAACATCATTAGCGGACAATATACCGTTTCTGTAAGAGACAAAAATGGTTGCGGAACTGTAACTGATGAAGTCTATTTGTTTATGTACCCTAAATTCTTTACCCCAAACGGAGATGGTTATAATGACACTTGGAAAATCAAATTCTCCGATTTTGAAGCGGGAGTAACCATTAAAATATTTGATCGTTATGGAAAATTCATTACAGAATTACAAAATAATATCGGTTGGAATGGAACTGTCAATAGTCATGAACTTCCAGCTACTGATTATTGGTTTGTTGTTACCAGAGCAAATGGAAAAGAATATCGAGGTCATTTTAGTTTGAAGAGATAAAATAAAAACTATTTTGTTTGTTTTATCTTTTCAAACTAAAATAAAAAAACCATAATTTCTAATTTGTACATATTTAATTACATTTACGCTTGTTTAAATTAAAAAAATGAAACAAAAATTACTTTTACTTTTTTTATTGTGCTCTATACTTTGTTCTGCTCAAGAAGTTTGTAATAATGGAATTGATGATGATGGAGATGGAAAAATAGATTTAAATGATAGTGATTGTATCTGCAATAACAGTGCAATAACGTCCATTATACCAAACGCTTCATTTGAAACTCTTTTAGGTTGTCCTTCTTCTTTTTCTCAATTAAACAATGCAACACCTTGGATCCAAGCAACTCAAGCAACAACTGATTATTTTAACACGTGTGGTTTTATGTTGCCAGCCATGAAAGATTTGAATCTTTTGGATGTTCCTGATGGAAAAGGTTTGACAGGTGCTCTTTTTTTAAGAGATTGGAATGAATATTTAGGAACTACCTTATTATCCCCAATGAAAGCAGGGACTGATTATCAATTAACTTTTAATATTGCTTCATTAAAAATATTTAATAATGGAACCTGGACAGGAACCAGTGTAGATTTATTAGAACCTGTTAACGTGACATTATACGGCTGTAATAATGGGGCTAATTTGCCTTTGAATATCGTTAGTAGTCCTAATTTGGCTGACCCAACTTGGATAGAAATTGGGCATGCCAGTTATGTTCCTGTTTCCGCTTGGGGAGAAATCACGATATCATTTACACCTACAATAGATGTAAATGCAATAATGTTAGGATCGCCCCCAGTTTTACCCGCTTCCTATCCGTCTATGTCTTCCTCTAACGAATATCCTTATTTTTTATATGATAATTTGTTATTGAATACTGCTGCAGCCTTTGGAGTAAATATTACACAGACCGGTAATTTTTGTGATAATAATTTAGTTTTGAAAGCTAATTTGACAACAACAGTAAATGCAAATGCCACTTATCAATGGTATCATAATGGCATCGCTATTATTGGTGAGACTAAAATAAACTATAATGTTCCTTCTTTTGAATCCAGTCTGGGGAATTATACAATAAAAGTTACTGATGGAAGTAATTGTTTTACGAGCACCAAAGTAACTGTAAACAATACTATTCCGGGGCCAACATTCACTTCTGTTCAGCCCACCTGTATTGTAACTACTGGATCTATAAAAATTACTTCGCCTGCTCAAGAATATAGTTTTGATAATGGAGCGACATGGCAAACTAATCCGCAATCAGGAATACTTAAAATTGGAACTTATTATATCCGAATAAAGACACCAAGTGGATGTATTTCTTCTGCTACCGGAGTGACTATTGTTGAACCTCAACTTCTGGGTGCATCTGGCTATACAGTTGAGCAACCGGCGACCTGTGATGCGACCGGCACTATAACGATAACTTCGCCTGATGCCGTTTCATTCAGTTTTGACAATGGAGATACTTGGACAACCAATCCTAAAATGAGTAACCTGCAACCCGGTTCTTATTTCATCAAAATAAAAGATGCTGTAGGATGCCAGTCTGCATCTCAAAATGTAATTATAAATAGAATATATTTAGATTATCCTATTTATTCTGTAGTTCAACCCGTTTGTGGTACTGGAGGAACAATAAGCATTTCAACTTTGGCAGCACAATATAGTTTTGATGATGGACTAACTTGGACTACTAATCCTATTGCAACTAATTTAACTCCTGGCTATTATGCAATAAAAATAAAAAATAGTTTGGGTTGCGAATCTTTCACTCAATACGTAAACATTCAAACTTTTTATCTATCAGAAAATCCTACTTATACCCGAAAACAGCCAGTTTGTGGTGATGGTGGGACCATAACCATTACTAATAACGCTGCTGAATATAGCTTTGATGGAGGTTCTACTTGGACAACAAATCCTGTCGCAACAAATCTTCCGCCTGGATATTACTATATTATGTATAAAAATGATTTGGGATGCATTTCATATTCACAATATGTATCTCTTGACTATTTTTATTTACCTCAACCAACATATACGTTCGTTCAACCTATTTGTGGAACGGGGGGAAGCATCACAATAACTACTCCAGCTGCCCAATACAGTTTTGATGGCGGAACCACTTGGTCATCAAATGCTACAGCTTCAAATCTTGCTTCTGGAACGTATTATGTCATGATTAAAAATAGTTTAGGCTGTGTTTCAAATTATCAATATGTAAATCTAAATCCTTTTTATTTGCCAGATCCTACGTTTCTAGTTGTCAACCCTTCCTGTGGAAATATAGGAAGTATCACAATAACCACTCCAGCTGCTCAATACAGTTTTGATGGTGGTAATACATGGACTGCAAACCCGGTTGCTACTAACTTACAACCAGGCACCTATTATCTTAAAATAAAAAATACTTTAGGTTGTGAATCTAATTACGTTTATGTATATCTTGATTCAAATTATTTAGCCTATCCAAATTATAGTGTTATTCAACCGGGTTGCGGAACCAATGGAAGCATTACAATAACAACAGTTGCTGCACAATATAGTTTTGACAATGGAAATACCTGGACTACTAATCCTATAGCTTCAAATCTTAGTCCTGGGTATTATTATATTTTAATAAAAAATAATTCTGGATGCGTATCCAGTTATTTAGGTATAAATCTGGAAACTTTTTATTTACCTAATCCTAATTTTACTGTAATACAGCCAAATTGCGGTGTTGCCGGAAAAATTTCTATAACAACAACGGCAGATCTGTATAGTTTTGATAATGGAGCAACTTGGACTACTAATCCGATAGCCAGTAATTTACAACCTGGATATTATTATATTCTAATTAAAAACAACTTAGGCTGTATCTCTAATTACCAATATACTTACATTGAGCCTTTTTATTTACCTAATCCTACTTTTACAGTAACTCAACCTATTTGCGGAACGGGTGGAACAATTACAATAACCACAACTGCTGCTCAGTATAGTTTTGATAATGGAACAACTTGGACAACTAATCCAGTTGCATCAAACTTAGCAGCTGGAACGTATTATATTCTGATAAAAAATAATTTAGGATGCGTATCAAACTATCAATATGCAAGTATAAATACATTTTATTTAGACAATCCTACTTTTTCGGTTGTTCAGCCTACTTGTGGAACAGGCGGAACAATTACCATAACAACAGTAGCTGCTCAATATAGTTTTGATAATGGAACGACTTGGACTACTAATCCTGTCGCTTCAAATTTAGCAGTGGGAACGTATTATATTCTTATAAAAAATAATTTAGGATGTGTTTCAAATTATCAATATGTAAATCTAAATGCATTTTATTTAGACAATCCTACATACACAGTTGTCCAACCTTCATGTGGAATAGCAGGAAGCATTTCGATAACTACAATTGCAGATCAATATAGTTTTGATAATGGAAGTACTTGGACTAGTAATCCTAAAGCTATAAACCTATTGTCCGGTTATTATTATATTAAAATAAAAAATGCTTTAGGTTGTCAATCTAATACTCAATATGTTTATATAAATTATTCTCCAATCATACCTTCAGCTCCTTTAGTAACTAGTATAAAACCTACCGCTTGTGGCACTAAAAGTGGGAGCATAACCATTACAAGTTATGCAGCTAATTACAGTTTTGATAATGGTGCAACATGGGTAACTACCCCAACTTTAAATTCTTTGGAAGCAGGTACTTATTTAGTGAGAACAAGAGACAACTATTCGGGATGTCCATCAGAAGCAACAACAGTAGTTCTAAACAACCTGAATAGTCTACTGATTGCCCCAACTTATTCAGTAGTACAGCCTACTTGCTCTATTAATGGGACAATAACAATAACTACTGCAGCATCCCAGTATAGCTTTGACAACGGAATCACGTTTATAAGTTCTAACTCCCGTTCGAACCTATCACCAGGTATTTATTTAATAAAAATAAAAAACAGTGATGGTTGTATCTCTGATCCAGCATCAGTAACTATCTCAACAATTCCTACTTTTAAAATTCAATCATCTGGCTCTACCCAATCATCATGTGCAGGAGAGTTGACAACTGGAATCGAAATGCATATTGACACTCCCGCTGCTGCATATAGTTTTGATAATGGGGTAACTTGGTCAACAACCTCTTACATGACTAATTTAAAAGCAAATACGGAATATTGTTTAAGGATTAAAAATGCTGCAGGATGCATATCAGAACCTACCTGTACAACAACTATTCAACAAATACCAGTTCCAAATGCACCACTCATATCTGTCAGTCAGCCTATAAGTTGTAGTGCCAAAACAGGAACAATTACAGTAACCACCTTAAAAGCCGAATATAGCTTTGACGATGGGGTAACTTGGAGTACAAATCCAACTTCCAAACCATTGCTTCCTGGAACTTATTTCATTAGAACAAGAGAGTTTAGCAGTTCTTGTGTTTCTTATGCTACAACTACGGTAATAAATGCTCCACCAAATGCTCCAGCAAGTCCTAGTCTAAATGTCGTACAACCGATAAGTTGCGTGAATCCTTTTGGAACAATTGACATAACAAGTACTGCTTTTCAATATAGCTTTGATAATGGAATTACTTATTCCTCAAATTCAAATTCTGGTCCATTAGCAGCTGGTACTTATCAGATAAAGGTAAAAAACAGTTCCAATTGTGAATCAAATGCAGTTACTGTAAAAATAAATGCACCAACAGATTATCCTAATGCACCAGCTACAAACATTCTACAACCAGACTGTTCAAACCCAAAAGGAATTATAACTGTAACAAGTGTTGCTGCAAAATATAGTTTTGACAATGGAGTAACATGGAGCACAAATCCAACTTCTGGTTATTTGAATTCTGGCAGTTACTTGGTTAAAATTAAGAACACAGATGGATGTATCTCTGAAGCATCAACAGTAATAATAATTCCATTTACTGATTTTCCTCCAGTGCCAACTGCTACATCTCCTCAAACGTTTTGCATTCAACAAAATGCAACAATTAAGGATATTGCAATTACAGGACAAAATGTAAAATGGTATAATAGTTTAACTGCAGGGACAATTTTGTTAAATACAACTTCATTACAAAATGGAGGTACTTATTACACTTCACAAACTGTAAATGGGTGTGAAAGCAAAAGAAATCCTATACTGATAAACATTCAAGATACACCTAAACCAATAGGAAGTGCGAGTCAAACTTTTTGCTCGAGCCAGAATCCAACTTTAGATACTATCGTAGTATCGGGAACTGCAATAAAATGGTATACTAGCACTGGAGTACTTTTGTCTAATTCAACACCTTTGCAAGATGGAGCGATTTATTATGCTTCACAAACGGTGATTGGATGTGAAAGTACCACAAAACTGACTGTTACCGTTTCTTTAATAAGTACTTTACCCGCAAATAATTATGCTGAATTATTTTGTGATGATTTGAATGATGGATCCGAAAAAGTAAATTTATCCGATTATAATTCAAAGCTAATTTCGAATGCTTCAACTTATAACTTTTCTTATTATTCGACTTTTTCGGGTGCAGAAAATCAATTCACAGCCAATCAAATTGTTAACTTTTCAAATTACAACTTGGTTTTAGGCGATAACAAAATCTATGTTCGCATCAATTCGAATAATCCGTGTAATGCAATTGTTGAATTAAAATTAACTCTTCTATCAAAACCGATTATTCCAATTCAAGATATTGTACCCATTTGTGAAAACAACATTATCACGATTGATGCCGGTTCTGGCTATGATACTTATTTATGGTCAAATGGTGTCACTACTGCATCAATACAGGTTGCTAATCCTGGTGATTTTTCCGTAACTGTTACTAATAATTACAGTACTATTTCTTGTTCGAGTACAAAAAACTTCAAAGTAAAAACATCAACAATAGCTACAATTACTTCTATTGATACCCAAGACTGGACAGACAATCAAAATATGATAACAGTTTATACATCTGGTACTGGCGATTTTGAGTATTCAATAGACGGTATTCATTTTCAGGATAGCAATCAATTTTCAAACATCATTAGCGGCCAATATACAATTCATGTAAGAGATAAAAATGGTTGCGGAACTGTAACCGATGAAGTTTATTTGCTGATGTACCCCAAATTCTTTACCCCAAACGGAGATGGTTATAATGATACTTGGAAAATCAAATTTTCAGATTATGAGTTAGGGATAACCGTGAAAATATTTGATCGTTATGGCAAATTCATTAAAGAATTATTTGAAAATGCCTCTTGGGATGGAATGCTCAATGGACATGAATTGCCTGCAACAGATTATTGGTTTGTTGTTACCAGAGCAAGTGGAAAAGAATATCGAGGGCATTTTAGTTTAAAGAGATAGTATCGATAATAACATCATTAGCAAAATTATAAGCTACTAAATCAATGCGAAAAAATATAAAAATCATTTATTTCTCTTTAATAATCACAATCTTTTTTTCTTTGAAAATGGTTTCGCAAACTATTCAATGGCAAAATACAATTGGAGGTAATGATTACGATTGGAGTGATTTTATAGAAGTATCAAATGATGGAAATTATATTTTGGGAGGGTATTCGTATTCAAATATTTCTGGTGATAAAAGTGAAAATTCAAGAGGTCTTAATGATTATTGGCTCCTAAAAATTGATGATATATCAGGAGGTTTATTATGGCAAAAAACAATTGGCGGAAACGGTAACGAACATTTAATTTCAGCCAAAGAAACACAAGATGGTGGTTACATTCTTGGCGGTTACAGCTCTTCAGGAATATCAGGGGAAAAAACTCAAAGTTCAAGAGGAAATGATGATTATTGGATAGTAAAACTAGATGCTAATAGAAATGTTATTTGGGATAAAACGTATGGTGGAACTGGCGTGGATCGATTGACATCAATAATGCAAACTACCGATGGTGGTTATCTTATAGGAGGTTCATCAGATTCTAATATCTCAGGGGAAAAAACGGAGAATTCTAGGGGAAATCTTGATATGTGGATTATTAAAACTGACCCATCCGGAAATATATTGTGGCAAAAGACATTTGGAGGAAGCAATTTTGATTGGGTCCAATCTATGGTAAAAACACCCGATGGAGGTTATCTATTAGCAGGGTCTTCCGATTCAAATATTTCAGGGGATAAAAGCCAAAACTCAAGGGGCGGGGGCGATTATTGGATTTTAAAAATCGATAGTTTAGGAACTATTGTCTGGCAAAAAACTATTGGTGGAGATAATGGAGATTATGCAAAGTCTATAATAGCTACCTCAGATGGAAACTACATTATAGGAGGAGATTCCTCTTCTACTATTTCTGGTGAAAAAACAGAGAAAACATTTAATAACTCTAATGATGTTTGGATTCTTAAATTAAATAACATCGGACAAATTCTTTGGCAAAAAGATATTGGGGCAAATGATACTGAAACGTTTGCTGATATCCGAATGACTTCAGACAACGGTTTTATTCTCGGCATAATGTCTTATTCAGGAATTTCGGGTTACAAAACAGAAGTATCAAGAGGAGACCGGGATTATTGGATAGTGAAACTCGATACAACCGGTAAATTTGAATGGGATAAAACTGTAGGCGGTGATAGTCTTGACCAAACTCAATCTATAGTGCAAGCCAAAGACGGAGGTTATGTTACATTAGGTTGGTCACAATCTAATATATCCGGAGATAAAACAGAAAACAAAAGTGGATTACAAGACTTTTGGGTGGTTAAACTCCAATTGTGTTCTCAAAATCTTTCTGCTACCAGTAATTCTCCAATTTGTCAAGGTAATACGATACAACTTTCTGCAACTGGTGGGACTAATTATGCTTGGACTGGACCAAATGGTTTTACTTCCTCAGAACAAAATCCATCTATTTTAAATGCAAATACGTCACAAAGTGGTCAATATAGTTGTAACATCACTGGAACTGGTGGCTGTAATGATATGAAGTCCGTAGATGTTGTGATTAATGTTCAACCATTACCAACAGCAAATTCTCCACAGGAATTTTGTGCGCAACAAAATGCGACTTTAAGTGATTTAATTATTATTGGTGAGAATATAAAATGGTATGATTCACTAACGGGAGGTTCAGTATTACCTAAAACAACTTTACTTCAAGACGGAATTAATTATTACGCATCACAAACTATAACTGATTGTGAAAGCAATCGCATTTTAATAAACACCCAAATTTTAGCAGACGTAAATTGTCACCCAATAATTGATGCTGATTCATTACTAACATACCCCAAATTCTTTACCCCAAACGGAGATGGTTATAATGACACTTGGAAAATCAAATTTTCAGATTTTGAGGTTGGTCAAACCGTTAAAATATTTGATCGTTATGGGAAATTCATTAAAGAATTAACCCAAAACACCTCTTGGGACGGAACCCTCAATGGACATGAATTACCTTCCACAGATTATTGGTTTGTAGTTTCAGAAACAAATGGAAAAGAATATCGAGGTCATTTTAGTTTGAAGAGATAGCACATTATCAAAACTTATGCTCTTCTTTGCTAATCATCAACAACGAAAATAAAGAGATACAGGCTGCGGTACTCAAATAAAAACCAACATAGGTCAAACTATATTGCGTCGCCAACCAAATCGCAATCATAGGCGCAAAAGCCGCTCCGATGATACCTGCCAAATTAAATGCCAAGGAAGTTCCCGAATAACGAACGGTAGTAGGAAACAATTCCGACAGGAAAGTACCCAAAGGACCATACGTAAATCCCATCAAAGCCATTCCAACACATAAAAACAAAGTCACTAGAATAGGACTGCCTGAGTTTAAGAAAAAAGAAAATGCAAAACCAAAAATAGCAATAGCTGTCGTGGCATAAACTAGCATCTTTCTACGCCCAATACGATCCGCAATTAGGGCCGAAACAGGAATGAAAAGTGCAAAAAACAATACCGAAAACAACTGCATTAATAGAAAATCTCTTTTGGAATAACCCAAATCAGAAGTTGCCCAACTTAACGTAAATACCGTCATGAGATAAAACACTAAGAAAGTAGTAATAGCAGCAAATGTGCCAAAAATCAACTGGTTTTTATAAAATTTCAATAAAGTAAAAAATGGGATTTTCACTTCTTCTTGTTCTTTTTTAGAATTTTCAAAAGCGGGAGTTTCGGTGATTTTTAATCGGATATAAAAGCCTACGCCAACCAGTAACGAACTCGCTATAAACGGAATCCTCCAGCCATAATCCAGAAAAGCATCGGCACTCATCGTATCAGTCAAAATCAAGAAAGTCCCTCCCGAAAGCAATAAGCCTATTGGAGCTCCCAATTGAGGAAACATACCATACCAGGCGCGCTTATTAGGTGGAGCATTTTCGATGGCCAATAATACGGCTCCACCCCATTCGCCACCTAAACCAACTCCTTGACCAAAGCGACACAACATTAATAATAAAGGAGCCGCAATTCCAATACTGGCATAACTCGGTAAGAAACCAATACTCACCGTTGAAATTCCCATCGTCAACAAAGCGATTACTAAGGTAGTCTTGCGACCAATTTTATCTCCATAATGACCAAAAACGGCCGACCCAAGAGGTCGAGAAAGAAATGCTATCGAAAACGTTGCGAGGGATAGCAAAACCGAATTAGTACTGTTAGTTGAAGGAAAAAACAATTGAGGAAAAACCAAAACAGCAGCATTTGCATAAATGTAAAAATCGAAAAATTCTATAGTTGTACCAATTAAACTGCCAAAAAGAACATGTTTTAATGAATTTTCTTTATTAGGATTTGAATTATCTTTCATAGGAATGTTAAAATATTTCGATAAAATTGATACTATTTTTCGAAAGTAACAAATATTATAGTTCCAATTATTATTGGTAAATTAGCAACATATAAAAATTTATTATGCCAACCGACTGTATCAGCTATCAGAATTCCGGATATTTCTCTCCTTTGATGAATGATTATTTAGAACAAAAGACAAACTTACAACCCCTATATAACAGATTCCCAACGCTTGAAAACTTTGAAGAACAAATTCTGGAGAAGCAAGCAAATTTTGATGATACTTCCCGAAAAACATTAGTTTCTGTTTTACAAAAACAATATTTAAATGTTGAAACTTCGGCTTTGATCAAACAAAATATTGATGCTTTAAGCAATACAAATACATTTACTGTTACTACAGGACATCAATTAAATTTATTCAGTGGTCCTTTATATTTCTTGTATAAAATTATTTCGACAATTAATTTGACAACCGAATTAAAAGCGAAATATCCAACGTATAACTTCGTTCCTATTTATTGGATGGCAACCGAAGACCATGATTTTGAAGAAATAAATTATTTTAATTTTAAAGGGAAAAAATTCCATTGGAATAGAGAAAGCACAGGTCCTGTTGGGAGATTATCCACTAAAGGCTTGGAGGATTTTCTGGAAATATTTGCACTGGAAATTGGTTCCAGCTTGAATGCAAATGCCATAAAAAAATTATTTGAGGACTCTTACATCAAACATGATAATCTAGCCGATGCTACAAGACATTTAGCTAATGTACTTTTTGGAACCTATGGCTTAGTCATTCTGGATGCTGATGATCACGATTTAAAACGCAATTTTATTCCTTTTGTAAAAGAAGAATTACTGCACCAATCTTCTCATTCATTAGTACTTGAAACTGCCGAAAAACTAAAAGAGTATACCATTCAAGTAAATCCTCGTGAAATCAATTTGTTTTACCTCGAGGATAATTTACGCGAACGTATCGTTTTTGAAAACGGGAAATACAAAGTAAATCATACCAAAATTGAATTTTCGGAGACTGAAATTCTGACACTTTTAGAAAACCATCCTGAAAAATTTAGTCCTAATGTGATTATGCGTCCGTTGTATCAGGAAGTCATTTTACCCAATTTATGTTACATTGGCGGTGGTGGAGAAATTGCGTATTGGTTGGAATTGAAATCATTTTTTGCTTCCGCAAAAGTGACTTTTCCAATGCTTTTACTAAGAAATTCAGTATTGCTGACAACAGAAAAACAAGCCAAAAAAGCAGATAAATTAGACTTGACTTGGAACGATTTATTTTCAAAACAAACCGATTTAATCAATAACAAAACCAAACAATTATCGGAGTTTCCAATCGATTTGACCAATCTGAAAGAACAATTGCAAAAACAGTTTGAAGCACTTTATGACATTGCAAACAAAACAGATGAATCTTTCATAGGAGCGGTAAAAGCGCAGGAAGTAAAACAAACTAAAGGATTGGAAAATCTCGAAAAACGATTACTGAAAGCGCAAAAAAGAAATTTAAGTGCTATTTTACAACGAATTATTGACTTACAAAACGAATTGTTTCCCAACCAAAGTTTACAGGAACGCCAAGCGAATTTTTCGGAATTCTATTTGGAAAACGGTGAAAATTTAATTCCTGCATTGGTAAAAAAATTAAAACCTTTACAATCTAATTTTGATATAATTATACTTCCTTAAAACCAATAACTGCATAAACCAAACCAAAAACTAATGACCAAAGAACGCTTAATTTCACTGGATGTATTTCGAGGATTTACTATTTTATTAATGACCATAGTCAACAATCCAGGAAGCTGGGCAACCGTATATCCTCCTCTATTACACTCGGATTGGAATGGCTGTACACCTACTGATTTGGTTTTCCCTTTCTTTATTTTTATTATGGGTGTAGCGGTATCGTTCGCAATGCCAACCAAAACTTTTGACAGCACTACCTTTAATAAAATAATGGTTCGTTCATTACGCATGTTTTGTTTGGGAGTATTTTTTAATTTTTTTGGAAAAATACAACTATATGGATTGCAAGGAATTCCTTTATTAATAGGACGATTAGCCATTACAATTGGAGTGGGCTATGCACTAATGGGTAATTTTTCTTTAAAAAACAAAACCTATTTAATGCTTTCAATTCTTGGCGCGTATCTATTTCTGGCTTTTAGCGGTATCGAAGCCTATCACGACGTTAGACTTCCAGGCGTTTTACAACGCATTGGAATTGTTTATTTTGTAATAACTCTTTTGTATTTAAAAACGACGCAAAAAACGCAATTTATAGTCGCATTAGTTATTTTATTAGGATATTGGGGAATAATGACCTTGGTACCGGTTCCTGGAATTGGATTAGCAAACCTTGAAAAAGGCACTAATTTGGCATCTTGGATGGATGGCATTTTATTAAAAGATCATGTGTGGGCAGTAACAAAAACCTGGGACCCAGAAGGAATTCTAAGCACTATACCCGCAATAGCTTCAGGAATAATAGGACTACTGATTGGCCAATTATTAAATCGTCCTTTACCAAAGATTGAAATTGCAAAAAAAATGGGAATCGCAGGTATCAGCCTTATCATTCTGGCGCTTTTATGGTCAATTGTATTTCCACTTAACAAATCATTGTGGACCAGCTCTTTTGTTTTATATACATCCGGTTTAGCGATACTTTCTTTAACGCTTTTTTATTATGTAATTGATATTACAAACTATAAAAAATGGACCAAATTATTTCTTGTTTGGGGTGTAAATCCCATGATTGTCTTCTTTTTTTCGGAGATAATTCCTCAAGGATTAGAAATGATTCAATTCAAAAATCCAGAAATTCCTTCAAAGCAAATCAATCTTCAAAGCTATCTTTATGAATTTTGGATAGCTCCTTTTTTCAATAATCCAATGACAGCATCATTGGCTGGAGCTTTAATTTATGTAACAATTTGGTCTTTCATTTTATGGACATTTTATAAACATAAACTAATCTTTAAGGTCTAAATCTCAAAAAATAAACGTTAATCTTAAACAAACACCTTTTTATTGGTGATTTATTAAAATATACACATAAAAAAAGGCTACTTTTGCACCCAAATATAAAAAACACAAAAAATGGCTACGAATAGAACTTTTACAATGATTAAGCCTGATGCTGTTGCTAACGGGCACATCGGAAACATACTTGCTATGATTACTACTGCAGGTTTCAAAATCGTTTCTTTGAAATTAACACAATTAACTGTAGCTGATGCTCAAGCATTTTATGAAGTTCACGCTGCAAGACCATTTTATGGTGAATTAGTGGAATTCATGTCAAGAGGACCAATTGTTGCTGCTATTTTAGAAAAAGACAACGCTGTTGAAGATTTCAGAACTTTAATAGGTGCTACAAATCCTGCTGAAGCTGCTGAAGGAACTATCCGTAAAGCATATGCAACTTCTATTGGAGAAAATGCAGTTCACGGTTCTGATAGCGATGAAAATGCAGCTATCGAAGGTGCTTTCCATTTTGCTGGAAGAGAGCAGTTTTAATTATAGACTTCTTAGATTCTTTAAAAATAAAACCCGCTTCAATGAAGCGGGTTTTATTTTTTATCTAATTTTTGTTTTCTTTTAAAATGTTGTTTTTCTAAAAATCTTAATATCTAACAATCGAAAATATCTAATCTAATATAAAAATCTAATCTAATATAAAAATCTAAGAAGTCTAACGCAAAACAACATCTTTAACCACATCACGACGCAGTTCCTCATTAATCATGGCGACGATTTTTGACCTCCCATGACTTAATTCTTCCCTTAATACTGACGACGTTAACTCCACATACAACGTACTACCTTTCAAAACCACATTATTAGTATAACTGTTCACCCCGTTCCCCATAAGATTTTTCCATGCGTCTTTAACGTCAATCTGATCCATTCCGGGTTGCAGTTTATTTACTTGGATAATTTGTTTCAAAACATCCCCTATCGTACTTTGATTATTTAGCCTTTTTGCCATCGCCCAGTAAATTTATTGGTCCCGTTTTCTTGTAATGATACTCCTTTTTCTCTGCATTCAGCAATACTAATTCATCATCCTTTAACGTAATTAATTCCTCACTCCATTTTGTAAAAGGAGTCGAATAATCGATATAAGCTTTATCGTCTTTGAATCGTACCGTCACGTTTTCATAAGCATCATTCACTAAAAAAGTCCCGTCCAATTGTGGCATCACTTTCTTCCGAATCCCTTTATTATTTTTATCAATTTTGAAATAATCATAACTTTCATTGATGCTATAATCCTTATCTTTTTCCTTCTCAAAAGAAACCTTCTCGATTTCCCAATATCCATTTAATTTCTCAACATCGACAGGCTTTATCTTTTGCTGACAAGCCACAAAAAAGAGTGCAATAAAAAGAATGCTGAATGTGTTTTTCATATTTAATTTATTTTTTAGGAGCTATTTCCTGCTGTCCGTTATATCTTTTTCTTGAGCTTCTTCCTTCGTCAGAAGTTCAAGAAAAAGGATGCCACTTCCATCAGGGCTATGCCATTCGGATTAAAAAGAAGTATATTTCCAAGGACAAAGTTAAACTTAATAAATTCAAACAAAAACAAAAAATTCAAAACCCATTAAACTATTTTCTATATTTTTGGTCTTATCTACAAATAGCCAGAACATGTCAAAAATAATCTACAGCCTGCTTTTCGCGTTTTTATGCATGAGTTGCAGTTCCGAATCTACTGACCCAACTCCCACACCTACACCAACAGAAACACTCTATTTTCCACCTTTAACAGGAACAACTTGGGAAACAAAATCAATTGCAAGTTTGGGTTGGAAACAAGCCGCTGTTCAGCCACTTTTGGATTATCTAGAACTGAAACACTCCAAAGGTTTCATTATTCTGGTTAATGGCCGAATTGTAATGGAAAATTATTTCAATGGACATGCAGCAACGACAAATTGGTATTGGGCAAGCGCAGGAAAAACATTGACATCAACAATAACGGGGATTGCGCAACAAGAAGGATTTTTGAACATCAACAATAAAGTTTCACAATACATTGGAACTGGTTGGACAAGTGAAACATTAGCCAAAGAAAATTTAATTACCTGCAAAAACTTACTCACCATGACTTCCGGTATCGAAGACATTGCTAATGGTGATGATGTCTCTCCGGCAAGTCTGCAATACAAAGCTGATGCAGGAACGCGATGGGCCTATCATAATGTATATGTAAAATTACAAGATGTGGTTGCTCAAGCAAGCGGTCAAACTTGGAGCACTTATTTCAATACAAAATTAAGGGACAAAATAGGAATGGACGGTGCTTGGTTTCAGTCTGGTAATAATTCTGTTTATGGAAGTACAACTAGAAGCATGGCGCGTTTTGGATTACTGATGTATAACAAAGGAAAATGGGACAACACCGTAATTCTAAATGAAAACTACTTTACCGAAGCAACAACTACTTCACAAAACATTAATTTAGCATATGGGTATTTATGGTGGCTGAATGGTAAAGCCAGTTATCATTTACCGCAATCACAACTTACGATTCCCGGAAGTATTATACCATCTGCACCAAACGATATGTTTATGGCTTTAGGAAAAAATGACCAAAAAATCTATGTCATTCCAAGCAAGAAAATGGTCGTTATCAGAATGGGTGACGCAGCCGATAATGTCAATCTGGCCTTATCTGATTTTGATGATGTTTTATGGCAAAAAATCAATGCCTTGTATCAATAAATCTATTTTGTTTTCAATCGTTTCATAAAACCTAAAACGAAGAAAACCAAACCAATTACCAATAAGAAATAATAGAAACCAATACTTTTATCTCGGATAAGATTTGCCAATATAAAAGAAATAATACTTACAAAGTAAAAATAAATGGGATTGCTATTTTTGATGGAAGAAAAATTCATTACCTAAATTATTATTTAAAAAAACTGTCAACAAACTCGTATTTATTAAAAACCTGAAGATCTTCTATTCCTTCTCCAACACCAATGTATTTTACAGGAATTTGAAATTGATCCGAGATTCCTATGACAACACCACCCTTGGCCGTTCCATCCAGTTTAGTAACCGCTAAGCAAGTAACCTCTGTAGCAGCAGTAAATTGTTTTGCTTGCTCAAAAGCATTTTGACCGGTAGAACCATCTAAAACCAACAATACATCGTGTGGTGCATCACCAACAACTTTTTGCATTACCCGTTTCACTTTGGTCAATTCGTTCATTAAATTAATTTTATTATGCAAACGTCCCGCAGTATCAATAATTACAACATCAGCATTTTGTGCCACCGCTGATTGTAACGTATCAAAAGCTACTGAGGCTGGATCACTTCCCATATCTTGACGAACAATAGGTACTCCTACTCTATCCGCCCATATTTGCAATTGATCAATCGCTGCTGCACGAAAAGTATCCGCAGCACCGAGAACTACTTTATAACCTGCTTTTTTGAATTGATATGCTAACTTACCAATTGTGGTAGTTTTACCAACACCGTTTACACCAACTACCATTAAAACATAAGGTTTTGTTTCAGTCGGAATTACAAATTCAGTAGCTTCACCTGTATTGGTTTCAGATAACAAAGCGGCAATTTCTTCTCGTAGGATTTCATTCAGTTCCTCTATTCCAAGATACTTATCTGAGGCAACGCGGTTTTCTATTCGGGTGATTATTTTCAGTGTGGTATTCACACCCACATCTGAGGCAACAAGGATTTCCTCTAAATTATCTAAAACTTCATCATCAACTTTTGACTTTCCGGCAACGGCTTTAGTTAGTTTTGAAAAGAAATTTGTTTTTGACTTTTCAAGACCTTTGTCTAATGTTTCTTTTTTCTCTGAAGAAAATATTCTTTTAAAAAAACTCATTGTATTTGTGGTATAAAAAATGATGCATGAGTCCTAAAAACCCATACGTTTTTCTAATCGGTAAATATAGAAAATAAAAAAGCTACTTCCGAATGAAAGTAGCTTTTCTATATAATATGCTTGTGAATTATTTCTTTTTCAAGAATTCATCAACTGCTTCTGGAGTCATAATAGATTCTACGAATGTATATGCTCCTGTTTTAGGAGATTTCACCATTTTGATGGCTTTTGATAATCTCTTAGAAGATGTTTGTAACGATGCTACGGTTTTCTTTGCCATGATTCAAATGTTATTTGTATTTTAATAAAATCTCCAAATGTGACCATTTGAGATTTTTATTAAAATCTCTAATTATTACTTAATTTCTTTGTGAACAGTTACACGTTTCAAGATTGGATTAAATTTTTTAATCTCTAATCTGTCTGGAGTATTTTTTTTGTTCTTTGTTGTTATGTATCTTGAAGTTCCTGCAACACCTGATGTTTTGTGTTCAGTACATTCTAAAATTACCTGGATTCTATTACCTTTCTTTGCCATCTTGCTATTTATTTATTTTGGAAAAGATTATTTAATAAATCCTTCTGACTGCGCTTTTTTCAAAACTGCAGCGATTCCATTTTTGTTAATTGTTTTTATCGTAGATGCTGCTACTCTAAGAGTAATCCATCTATCTTCTTCTGGAAGATAAAAACGCTTTTTTACTAAGTTTACAGAAAATTTTCTCTTAGTTTTATTCATAGCGTGAGAAACGTTATTTCCTACCATCGCTCTTTTACCTGTAAGGTCACAAACTCTTGACATTATGCTTATCTTTTATCGTTATTCAAAATCAGGGTGCAAAGAAAAGAAAAATAAACCTATTAAGCAACATATTTATCGCACATTTTTCAAAATTTCTTTCTGCAACAGCTCTAAACTTTTAATTACCGCTCTATCTATCACTTTTTCACGGGGTTGACCAAAATTAAATTCTTCTACAATTACTTCAGTTGGTGTAGCCAATGCGATAAAAACACTACCAACTTCCGCATTAGAATCTCCTTTTGACGGTCCTGCGTTTCCTGTTGTTGCAATTGCATAATCTGTTTTCATCATCTTTTTAATGCTCAAAGCCATAGCCAAAACTACTTCACCACTCACAACAGAATGTTCTTTTATGAGGCTTTCTGAGACCCCTAAAACGTCAATTTTAACATCCGTAGCATAAGAAACCACACTACCTTTAAAATAATTTGAAGCTCCAGGAACCGATGTTAACACCTGTGCGATTTTTCCTCCTGTGCAACTTTCAGCAGTGGAAAGGGTTTTATTTTGTTTTGTCAGCATTTTCCCCACTACAACCTCCAAGGTTTCATCATCATCAAAACCAACGATAATATCATGGATTATTGCATCCAATGATTTTACATTTTCTTCAATGGCAGCTTCTAATTTTTCTTTATCAGTTCCACGAGCTGAAAGACGCAAACGAACTCTTCCCGGCGCAGGCAAATAAGCCAATTTTATAGATTCCGGAAGGTTATTTTCCCATTCTTCAATACGTTCAGCAACCATACTTTCGCCTTGACCGTAAGTAAGAATTGTTTTATGAAGAATGTAGGGGCGTTTGTATTCACGGACAACTTTGGGAATTATCTCCTGTTCTACTAAATATTTCATTTCATAAGGAACTCCAGGAAGCGAAATAAATACTGTATTTTCCTTTTTCATCCACATTCCAGGCGCAGTACCTACCTGATTATTAAGTACGGTACATCTTGACGGAACCAGTGCCTGATCTTTATTAATTTGGGTAATAGTTCGCTTATAAAAACCTTCAATAAGTTGCGTAACATGAGCAAGTACCTTTTGATCGACAACTAATTCATCCTCAAAATAATCACAAAATGTTTTCTTGGTAACATCATCTTTTGTTGGTCCTAAACCGCCGGTAATAATAACTAAATCTACTGTGTTTTGAAGCTTTGCAAACGTATCTAAAATGTGCTTTTTATCATCGCTTATCGAAATCATTTCATTGATTTCAACTCCAATTTTATCCAAAGATTTGGCAATAAAACCAGAATTTGTATCGACAATTTGGCCTATTAAAATTTCGTCACCTATAGTAATTATGGTTGCTTTCATTTTTTTAAGTGAAGTTTTTTTGTGAGATTGTAATCTAAAAGAGGAACATAATAAATTAATACATTCCGTTTTTGCCTAAGGGATAATAGTAAAAATTCTCTCGAAGAAAAATCGGGAGAATTTTTACATAATAGTTATTTTTAAAGAATTCAGCGAACTTCTTTTGCAACGGATAACCCAACCTACCTTTTAGCAGGTCACGCCCAAATTTTACAAATCAAAGTCCTTTTTTATTTCTTTGATCGCATCATTGACTTGATTTTTAACGCTCTTGAAAGTTTCTTTGATATCTTTCTTTTTACCTTCGCCTTTAGTCCAGGCTTCGATTTGAAGAATCTCTTCGAAAGCCACGTTTAAGCCCATTAAATCAAGTGTTGGCTTTATCTTATGTGCATAAGAATACGCGTGCTTATGATCTTTCTTTTTTATTCCTTCTTTGATTTGCAATAAATCGTCTGGAACTTCAGTAACAAACAAAGTCAAAATTTCATTTACAAATTCTGGATCGTTGTCTGAAAGTGCGTACACTTTTGAAAGGTTGTAATTTATAGCCATTATTTTACTTGTATTCTAAATAGTTGTTGTCCTTCTAAAAATCCTTCCAAAACGTCATCCGGTTTTACAGCAGCTACCCCTTCAGGAGTTCCCGTAAAAATAATATCCCCAATTTTTAAGGTGAAATACTGAGAAACATAAGAAATAAGTTCGTCAATTTTCCACAACATATGACTGGAATTACTGATTTGTACCGTTTTATTGTTGTTGGTTAATTCAAAAGTAATATTTTCTAATGAACTAAATTGATTTTTAGGTAAAAATTCTCCTATAACCGCTGAACCGTCAAATGCTTTCGCTTTTTCCCAAGGCAAACCTTTCGCTTTTAATTTATCTTGCAAATCACGAGCGGTAAAATCGATTCCTACACTAATTTCGTCATAATATTTATGCGCAAACTTAGGTTCAATGTATTTTCCAACTTTACTTATTTTGACAATAATTTCAATTTCGTGATGAATATCTTCCGAAAATTCCGGGATTACAAATGGATGTTGTTTTAATAAAATAGCCGAATCCGGTTTCATAAAGACCACTGGCTCAGTAGGTCTTTCATTGTGTAACTCCTCTATGTGGTTCGTATAATTTCTACCAATGCAGATTATTTTCATAACTTGTTTTTTGGGTTTTGGATTTTAGTTTTTGGGAATACCTTTCACCCAATACTTATTTAGTATTTAGCTTTCGAAGTTTAATTGCCGTTAAGACTTTCTTAGTATACAAAGGAAAATCAGCATTTTGCATCCAACTGAAATAACCGGGCTCAGTTTCGAGAATTTTATCTACTTTCACTCCTTTGTGTTTTCCAAAAGCAAAAATTTCCTCATTGTCTTTGTCAAAAGCAATCATTCCGGCAAAATCAGCAATTTTCTTTCTTGTAGTAAATTCCGATAATGATTTCATATCATTTTCCAATTCAGGATAACGGTCCAATTGCGCTTTTAATATTTCGTAAGTGGCCATGGTATCCGCTTCAGCAGAATGTGCATTTTCGAGTGTTTTTCCACAATAAAATTTGTGCGCAGCACCTAATGTACGTTCTTCCATTTTATGAAAAACGGTTTGCACATCTACAGAAACCCTGCCTTTCATATCAAAATCCACTCCGGCTCTCAACATTTCTTCGGCTAACAATGGAATATCAAATCGATCTGAATTAAATCCAGCCAAGTCGCTGTCTTTAATCATATTATAAACTTGCGTCGCTAATTCATTAAAAGTAGGTTCATTAGCCACTTTTTCATCGGTAATTCCGTGAACAGCGGTTGTTTGAGGTGGAATTGGAATGGTTGGATTCACTAACCAAGTTTTACTTTCTTTATTTCCGTTCGGAAAAACTTTGAATATTGAGATTTCTACAATCCTATCTTTTCCGATATCAATTCCTGTGGTTTCAAGATCGAAAAAGCAAATTGGTTTATTGAGTTTAAGTTCCATTTTTAAATTTTGTGTGACTACAAATATAGAAATTTGGGTTTAATTTTGTTTAAAGTTCCAGAAAATATCAAAAAAAGAAAACCCGACTAATTTTTAAAAACTAGTCGGGTTTGAATTGTATGTATGTACCTTTAAAAATCTCTGTCGATATCAAAAGCTTCAAGATATTCAGCCACTCGTTTTACAAAACTTCCTCCTAATGCTCCATCTACAACTCTGTGGTCGTAACTGTGCGACAAGAACATTTTCTGACGAATCCCAATAAAATCTCCTTCTGGTGTTTCGATTACCGCCGGCATTTTTCGGATTGCTCCAAGAGCTAAAATTCCCACTTGCGGTTGATTAATAATTGGCGTACCAAAAACACTTCCAAAAGTTCCCACATTCGTAACGGTATAGGTTCCTCCTTGCGTATCATCTGGCTTTAATTTACCTGCTTTTGCACGACCTCCTAAATCGTTTACCGCTTTTGCCATTCCAACTAAATTCAATTGATCTGCATTTTTAATAACTGGAACAATTAAGTTTCCGTTAGGTAATGAAGCCGCCATTCCAAGATTGATATTTTTCTTCTTGATGATAAAATCGCCATCTACAGAAATATTCATTCCTGGGAAATCTTTCAGTGCTTTTGCAACTGCTTCCATGAAAATTGGCGTATAAGTCAATTTCTCTCCTTCTCTTTTTTCGAAAGCAATTTTATGTTTTTCTCTCCATTTTACAATATTCGTCACATCGACTTCAATAAACGATTGTACGTGAGCTGATGTTTGTACCGAAGCGACCATATAACCCGCAATTAACTTGCGCATTCTGTCCATTTCTATAATTTCATCACCACCACTTACAGATACTGGAGCCGCTTTTTGAGCAACTGGGGCTGCAACTATTTTTTGAACTGCTGGAACCGGAGTCGAAACTACAGGTTGGCTTGTTCTATTTTTTACGTACTCTAAAATATCATTTTTAGTAACTCTTCCTTCTTTTCCTGTTCCTGAAATTGCTTCCAATTCTACAACAGAAACCCCTTCTTCTTTGGCAATATTTTTCACCAAAGGCGATAAGAATTTTTCAGAATTTGAAAAATCTGTTGGAACTGCAACTGCTTCTTTGGCTGCATCAACTGTTTTTTCAATTAATGCTGCTTCAACCGGAGCTGCAACTTCTTTTACTGTTTCAGTAATAGTAGCGCTATCCGTTTCAATAATAGCGATGGTTTGCCCTACTTGAACCAAATCATCCTTACCAAACAATTGTTCCACTAAAACACCCGAAACCTCACTTGGCACTTCGCTATCGACTTTATCAGTAGCAATTTCAAGTACCGCTTCATCGGCTTCAATTTTGTCTCCAACTTGTTTCAACCAATTTGTAATGGTCGCTTCTGCAACGCTTTCTCCCATTTTTGGAAGTTTTAATTCAAATCTTGCCATATTGTTAACCTAAAAGGTGATTTTGATTTTCAGTTTGCGAAATTACTAAATATTTTAAATATAAATTACATTTAATGTAATTTTTCATTCTATTTTTATAATCTCACCTCTTTCGTTACTATTATTACTTCCAATTAAAAAATTGGCGTTTTTTGGTATGATTTTAAAGGTAATCCCGACGCTTCGGGGCTTATTCCTTGAAGATTCGAGAATTGCGATGCTTTCTTTGAAAGAAACGAATTCGTTATCCAAAATAATTTCGGTTTCATCTCCACTTCTAAGCGAAGACGAAATTACCATTTTTTCTGTTTTCAAATCATGAAATGAGACTTTTTTTTGCAAAATCAAAGTCAATTTGTTTGCTAATTTTTCATTCGAAGAATAAAGCAGATATGATTTTGGAGGAATTTTTATTTTGGGTTTTCCTTGAAACATTTTCACAAAAGAAAAAAAGACAATTCCTATTTTCATAAAAAGCGAGAATAATACAGATATACGAAAATGCTTTTTGTAAAAGAAATTCATGGCTTCCTGAAAACGTTTCATATAGGTTTCGTCCTTAACGGTGCTTTCTCCTTTATAATGTATAACAGTAGTTTCATGGAAATAATAATTGGATTTTCCTTTTTGTAACATCCTATAAGACAAATCAATATCATCTGAATACATAAAACAATCTTCATCAAATCCGCCTACTTCAAAATACAAATCTCGTTTCATGAACATAAAAGCACCTACGAGAATATCTACTTTCCCTGTTTCGTTTTCCCTTAAATGCTGCGCATAGTATTTCCCGAATGTTTCTGACTTGGGAAACAATTTGTACAAACCCGTTATTTTGGCAAAAGCTACCCAAGGTGTAGGAACACCACGTTTGCTTTCCGGCAGAAAATTTCCGGCGCCATCAATGAGTTTGCAACCTATAATTCCCATTGAATCGTTTGCTGGCGAAGAATGAAGCAATCTGGCGAAAGCCAATACTTTAACAAACGTATCTTCGGCAACAACTGTATCCGGATTGAGAATGCAAACGTATTCGCCTTGAGCTTGAGCCACTCCTATATTATTACCTTTTGGAAAACCTAAATTTTCATTATTTTCAATGAGTTTTACCTTTGGAAAACGCTGTTTCATCATTGCACAACTGTCATCAGAAGAATTATTATCAATTACTATAATTTCGCTGTCAATGGTCTCTAAAGCATTTTGAACGCTTAACAGACATTGCTCTAAAAAGAAACGGACATTATAATTAAGGATGATGACGGATAGTTGCATTGAATATAAATTGAAACTTTGGTAAGATAAAAATTTTCGGATAAACTTATTCGTAAACTCCAATCATTTTTTCCCTCAACTAACATCTAAAGAAATAATTCTTAATTACTTTAGCAAAATCTAAACAACTGCATGATGAGAAATAAACGATTTGGCAATTGGTTGCAATATATTGGTTTGATTATAACCTTATGCTTGATTTCAAGTTTCAAAACGGATGTAAAAAAGAAAACTAACAACGATAACAATCTCGTTACTTCTAGCGTTTGGTACGTTGCAGGACCTACAATTGAAAACCAAGAAGTCATCAATACCATCCGTAAAAAAAATAGCATTATTCGTGTAACGGCTACTAATTCTCCTATTGGTGAAATTGAATTGAATGTATTGATAACACCATCTCAATCAAATGACGGGTCTCCAACAAATTTACCCGAAGATTCCAATTTTGTCAGCATTACCTATAAATCCTCACATCTCATTAAACTACAAGCTCGTGAAGGAAATGAAGAAGGAACTGGTTGCGTGCATGGAGGTTCTCATCCAAGAGTTGATTTACCTATTTCCCCAGATAAATTTACAACAATAAAAATTCCGTGGTCTGATTTTAAACAAGACGGATTACCAAATGGCAAACACTTAAATATTCACAATCTTTGTAAATTTAATTTTGTGAACTACAAGCCTGTTGCTGGTGCTACATTAGAAATAACTACAGTGCTGATTCAAAACTTAAAACAATCAAAAAATTAAAAACAGCATCATTTTCAAAATGCTAAAAACATTTTTATCGAATCATTACCACTAAATTCTCCATATATTTCATTTCATTTTGCACTCAAAGTCATGTGATTGCAACAACTTCGTTTAAATAGCTTACTTTTGCAAAAAATTACACTTGTGAATTACTTATCTGTAGAAAATATATCTCATACTCTACAAACTCCCTAAAACAGCCTTAACCACTGCAAAATAAGGCGTAAGCTTAAAAACGAAAAAATAAATCAATCATTATTTATCAGTATATTTCATCTTTTATCATAAAATTAGAGACCTAATTAGAGACCAATTGAATTTAAATCTATAACTTTGCTTTTATGAAAGCACTGACCTATAGATATAAACTCAAAGCTAAAAGTAAATCTTTGGATGAGCGCACTAGCCCTGAATTGGTATTGGTAGAAATCAGCGGAGCATTTGTGAATAAAGTAGATGATATAGTCAAATACAAAAAATTTCAATACTCTTTAGAGGTATCAGTTTTACCAAAATACTTCGGAATTGTACGCGAAAAAAGAGGTGTATTTAATTTTGTTTATAATGCAACCACAGTTAAAGCAAATGAAAAGTACAATAAATTATTTAGAAATAAAATAACCGATTTTGAATCAAATATAGAAACAACTGCAACACATTTTAAAAATCAAGAACCAACATCTGAAGAAGTTAAAAACTATTTACTTTCTATTAGCGGTAGAGAAAAAAGAAAACCAGAGGAAACTTTTGCAGTCATAACTTTTCTAAATAGTCATATTACCCATCTGGAAAATCTTATAGGTAGTAGTCGTAAAGATGAAGTTAAAGACACTACCATCAACTCCTATCGAAATCTAATTCCAATAATAAAACGCTATCAAGAAGCCAAAAAAATTAAATTAACATTTGAAAAACTCAGTGAAGAACTTTATCGAGAAATTTGGGAAGTAGTAAATGATATTAGGACTGGTAAAATTAAAATAGATAGCTACCAACAAGATCCAAAAAAAGTACTTGCAACAAATACTTTAAAAGCATACCAAACATATTTTATACAACTTTGCAAAGTTGCTAAAAAACAAGGCATCAAAATCCCACTGGATTTGACAGACACCAATCTAATTAATGTAGCAGAAAAAAATAAGTCTGAAAAAACGGAAGCATTTCTCAAAGAAAATGATATTCTTAAAATAATAGAATATGTACCTACTTCAAAATATTTAGAATTAGCAAAAAAGTACATACTCATAGCTAGCCAAACTGGCATGCGTCTACAGTCGATGCGAGAAGCAAAAGGTCGAACAACTCAAATATGCAACGAGTATACTAACGCTTTTCATTATATACATACAATTCAAGCTAAAACCGAAACAGAATGCTATACACCTTTATTCTCAACCGCATTAAAAATTATTCAAAAAAACGACGATACTTTTCCTGATTTTTCCAATATTGCATTAACCAATCTCAATAACAACATCAGAAAAGTACTAAAATCAGTTGAAATTGAAAATAGCCATTTGTTCAGCACTCATAACTTACGAAGTTCTTTTGTTAGTAATCTATCATTACTAAGACTCTCCGAGAAAATCATAAGCTATGTTACGCATCCGGCAAAAAAGAATAGTTCTTCAAGCGTACACATTTATGACAGAAGAGATATGCTAGATAAAGCCAAAATGTTTGTTGAAGAAGTCAATTGGATTAACAAAATTAAATCTTCAAAACTGTATACATTTGATTAAATACTATAAACACCGCTCTGATTCTATTTATAACATACATCTTTTAATCAGACTGTAACTACAGTCCCAACAGCTGCCCCTGTCGGGACAATTTTCGAACCATTTTTTAAAAGATTTAAAGCTTTTGAGCCAGCTATCATCGATTTTATAAAGCTAACGAAAATATTAAATTTTATTCTTAACTACATATCCACTTTAACTTAGTATTTCCAAATTTAAAAAAACTCCCAAGTTAGGAGAATTCGCAAAGCAGGTTTATAAATAAGTGTTTAGTTTATATTTTCTTTTTTCCCAATCAGGGGTCATCAAAGTAAGTAGTTTAAAAAAATTATCATTATGATGTTTATGAATCATATGACATAATTCATGCATAACAACGTACTCAATACAACGCTTAGGTGTGTGAATTAATTTAGGATTAAAAATTAATTTGTCTTTTATTGTGCAACTCCCCCAACGCGTAGGCATATCTTGAAAGAATATTTGTGATGGTGTGAAAAAATGATTGACAAATTTTTTGATAATTGACTTCGCTATTTCAGTAATTCTATGGTACATTTAAGGAAACTGGTGGTAACATTGGCGAAGATATTTTGGAGTATAATGCCTGCAATCAGTTTTAAACCGACATCACAAACTGTGATTAGATTTAATTATCGTTTTCAAGAACAAAGAGATACATTTGGTAATCCACCAGCTGCAACAGACGGAATGAGTTTCGGGCTTTCAACCTATTTTTAGGTTATTTTTTACAAAAATACGCTCCAAATAAAGTGTTTAATAATTTAAAGTTGATCCAAAACAAAGCCCTATTTCACATTCATAACGAATTGAATCCAAAATGGATTTTTGTCTATTATTAATTTTTCATTTGCGTACAATTTCCACAGAACATTTTGCATGTAACGCCACTGCCTGGGAAACCGAGCCAAGCAGAAAGCCTTCTAAAGCCCCGTGACCAGAAGAGCCAACGACAATCAAATCAGCACTAAATGTTTCTGCTTCTTTGAGTATTGCACTTTTTGGAGAACCTTCAATAACCATTGTAGTTACAATTAAAGTTGGGTTTTTAGCATGCAGAATTTTCGCTGCATTTATCGTAATTTTCTCTGCGGCTTTAAAAGCGTTGTGGTCAATTTCTGCAGAGTATTCATGTGAAACTCCCATTGGTCCAAGAGCATTTATTAGTGACATTCTTTCATAAACAGAAACAATATGCACTTTAGTGTTCACTGGAAATGGTCTGTTTGCAACCTCCTCAACCGCTACTTTGCTATGCACAGAGCCATCTGTAGCTAAGAGTATCTTCATAGCGCTTTGTTCTTTTTGATTTTTCATAATTAGAATAATTATTGTTAATTATTTTTTTACAAGAGCCATGCCGCATTTAGGGCAATTGCCTGGCTTATCTGATTGCACTTCGGGGTGCATTGGGCAGGTATAGACACCAGTATTTTGCAAATTGTTTTTTTTGTGTCTCATCCTCATTATAGGGAAAACGCAGCAAGCAACTAGAATAATTGCGAATATTATCCATATATAATTATTCTGGGCCTGTAATAATTGTGTTAAAATGATAATTGTTGTCATCGTGGTTTGTTTTTATTTTTACTATTCTTTTGAATGCGGATAGATTTATCTATAAATATCCAATAAGAATTACAATTAGCAGTAAGTTGAATAAAGTCCATATAAAAATACTAATCCCCCCCGGATGATAGCTTCTGTTTTTGTCATTGTTTTTGCTACTTCTTGCTAATAAGACGAATCAGCTAAAAAAGAAATAGAATCACTTCACTGCATACTCTGAATACTGCTTCGATACAATTTTTAAGTTTTTGATGATTCATCTTAATAAATTTTAATTATGAATTAATTTCCTCAGTATAAAGATAGCTTTTTAAGTTGTAAAGGTGATGTGGTTTCGATAAAATAGATGCTATTTATAGTTGTTAAAAACTTAAACTACAATTACTTACAATTGTAAATCGAACGGTTTTTTGAGCTTTTACAATTAATACAAAAAAACAATAGTATACTGGTTGATTTAATTTCTATTTTTTAAATTTGGTTTTTAACAACATTTGTCACCGGCTTGAATTGGGGGGCATTTTACAGTTCCGTAACTACAGTAAACACAGCAATCGCCATGTTTGGGTTTTAATATCGTCTTACAATTCTCGCATTCATAAAAGAATTGGCAAGCATCGGTAGGCATTGTTTCGTCTTTTTTATATCCACAATTTGGGCAAGTTAAAGTTGATTTTAGTTCTACTGACTTACCGTTATAAATTGCACAAGTGTTACAGGTACCATGCAATTTATTTCTATAATAATTTACTCCTGTTGCTAGCAATAATCCAAACATACCTATGTAAATAAAATAAGGGTTGCTGTTAAAATAGTATCCGTAATAAATTAATAGAACCGATGGTACCGCTATCAATAAAGGATAAATACTATGATGTTTGCGATAAGAAATGATTAAACCTAAGATAGAAATTAAAACCATTGCCAGAAATATCCACATTGTCCATCCGCCAAACAGCTCAAAACTACCCAAGCCAAATGTTGATGCTCCAAATGCAAAAAGCGGAAAACAGCAAGGTGAAAATAGTGCTGTTGTAAAGAGACCTATTGTTCCTAATTTATCAACGTTTAGTTTTAATTCCATATTTGTTAATTTAATATTTTTTTTTATCATTACATTTCCATTCCCTCCATGGGGTCACTCCCTTTTCGGAATTTATATTCACTGTTTATGGCGTAGGCTCCTGTTATCACTACTTTTTTTGTTGGATTCAATTCTGATTTAATTTCAATCATTCCATTGGTTTCTGCTCCCGTTTCCACCATTAAGCTTTCAAATACGCCTGGTCTTTTTTCAATCCAGATGTACGAAGCATTTTCTTCTCTGATAACCGCATCACTAGGTACGAATATCCCTTTTATATTGGATTGTGTCAATTTTACGATTGCCTGCATTCCGGGTTTTAACAGCAAGTTTTGATTGGGCACTTCCATTCGAATTAAAAGCAGTCTGGTATCTGGATTTATTTCAGGATTGATAAATGAAACTTTCGCATTTACTGTTTTATCAGGAAAATCGGAAAATGAAACTTTTGCGTTTTGGCCCAGGCGCACGCTTTTTGCATAGTTTACATTTACTTGTGTTTCAAGCCAAAGACTATTTAAATCCGCTAATTTAATTATAGCGGAACCTTCCATCATATAACTGCCTTCTGTGGCTAATATTTCAGAAATATAACCACTATAGGCGCTGTAGAAAGTGGTGTAAGGCGAAACTTCATTAGTTGTTTTTAGAGCTTCAATTTGAGTGTTTGACAAACCAAAGAACACCAATTTTCGTTTGGCTGCATTGAGCATACTTCTTGCATTTTTACCAAAATCACCGGGCATGGCAAGTTGTTTGTAAGCTGTAAAATAATCTTGTTTGGCTATCGCAATATCTTCACTATATAATAAATAAACGGGGTCGTTTTTCTTAATATAATCCCCTGTGGTTTTAAAATATAACTTTTCAATTCGTCCCATTGCTCTTGCGGAAACAGTTTTTGTTTTTTCTTGATTAATAATCAAAACCCCTGTGTAATTTTGCTCTAAACTAGCTTGAGTTTCTGCGATCGTTTGTGTGAAGATGTTTCCTAATTGTATTTGCTGTTTACTCAAGCTTATTTCGTTAGCCTCTGTATCGTTGCTTTTTATTGGGGTTAAAGACATATGACAAATGGGACATTTACCCGGTTTATCTTCCTTTACCTGTGGATCCATAGAGCAAGTGTAGAAAATATTTTCTTTTGTTTGGTGTTTGCTATGATCCTCCTTATTTTTAGTATTACAAGCTATAAAAGCAGTAAATAGTAAAAATAGAAGCCCTGTTTTTTTTAATGTTTTCATGGCTATTCCGTTTTTATAAAGCTTTCGCTATCGATTAAATATTCAGCATTTTTGGCAATAGTATCTTTTACAGAAATGCCCTCTATAATTTGAATGAAATCATTGATTTCAATTCCAGTTTTTATTGCTACTGCCTTAAAGCCATTGTCCATTTTTATAAAAACTATTTTTTTATTACCAATACTCACTAATGCTTGTTTTTGCAACCAAGTGGACTTAATGGGATTTGTTTTCAATATGCCTTGTAATCGGATACCAATAGGTAATTTTAATTTATTGTTGTTTAAATAAACTCTAATTCTATTGGATTTATCAGTTGGACTCAACTGTGTTTCTATAAAATTTATTTGTGCATTGATGATTTCATTTTCGTCTAATTCTGATGTGATAGCAATAGATTGATTTGTTTTTATTAGGTTATTGTATCCTTGTATGACATTAAAAATGCCCCATACTTTATCGGTATTCACTAATTTAAAAACAGTTTCCCCTTTTTTTATATAATCGCCTTCTTTAATAGTTAAAAATTCTGTAGTTGCAGTAGCGTTTTGCATTGTTACATTTGCGTTTTTGGTCATATTTTCCGTTCCCTGAATAATTCCGTAGGCAGGGCTATAAATAGAAATTACCGGGTTTGCCCTTTTGGCTGAAACCAATGCATTTATTTGATTAACAGTCATTCCATATAGCAGTAATTTTTGCTTTGTGGCTTTAATAATTGACGCATTATCGGAATCATTGGAAACTAAATAAATGAAATTTTGCTGTTCCGTCAATAATTCCGGACTGTACAAATCAAAAAGCTTTTGTCCTTTATTAACTTTTTGGTATTTATAATTTACATACATTTTTTCTATTCTGCCACTTATTCTTGCCGCGATATTTACAGACGAATTTGGGTCGTATGCTATTAGACCGGGCAAGTTTATTTCACTACTGATGGTGGTATCTTTTGGGGTTGTGGTTTGGTAATTTCCCACTATAAAATTATCGGTTGGCTTTAAAAGGTTTTCAATTAAGTTGCTTTCCACAACATGATTTTGGATTGTTTTTTTTACCAATGCCATTCCGCAAATTGGGCAATTACCGGGTTTATCCCTAATAATTTGCGGATGCATAGGACAGGTGTACAGTTCTTTTTGCTGCTGATTATGTGTTGGTTTATTTGACAAAGCAAAGAAGTATATGGACAATCCAATAATTGAAATTATCATAACTACCAAACTATATTTTAAATATCTTTTCATAATTATTTGATTTCTAAATGTTTTTCAATTTCCACTTGTGCAATCAAAATAGCTTGCAATTTGTCTAAAGTATCTATTTGAGCCATATTTAATGCCTCCCATGCATCCAGAACAACAAACAAATCACCGGTGTTATTTTGCCAGGCAAGTATTGCCGTATCATAATTTTTTCTCAGCGCTGGAATAATACTCTTTTCAGCAATATCATATTGCGCCTTGAGATTGGTAAGTTCGGTATTCATTCCTGAAACCATTCCATGAGCTTCATTCAAAACCATTTGTTTTTGCCAATTAAGGCTTTCATTTTTTATTTGAAAGCTATTGACATTTGCCTTACTCATTTTTGAAGCCCAAGGAGCAAAGGGAATAGTAACCATAAGCATTAAAGTGAATTGTTGTGGTTGTTGCCCAAAAGCAAACATATGTTCGTAATTAATTCCAAATTCCGGTAATAGTTTTGCTTTTTCAGCTTCTATTTTTAATTGATTTAATGCCATTGTTTGTTCAATAGCTTTAATATCACTTCGGCCTTGTATATTGAATGTTGTATGCAGTTTTATCAAATCAAAAACTTTTAATTGATAGGTGGTATTTATTTCAAAAGGGATATTAGTGTCTCTTGCCATCAAGGTATTAAGCATAATTCGCTTTTGAGAAATATCATTTTGAAGCATTACTATCATGCTTTGTAATGTGCTATATTGTGATTTTGCTTTGTAATAGGTGGGCAATTTATCCATATTGTATTGGTAGCGGATCTCCATGCTCTTAATCATATAGTCAAGAAGCAATAAATTATCGTTGGCAAGTTGCATTTTTTTATTCAGGACCAACCATTGGTAATAATTCGTTTTTGCCAAAGCATTTAATTGATTAATCGTATAGTTTTTGTTTTCTTTCTCAACTGAAGACATTGCATTCATGTAGTTGTAATCTGCCTTTAGTTTTGATGGGTTAGGTATCATTTGCGTAACACCTAATGTATAAAACCCCATACCAAGGCTATTATCACCAGCTTTCCATAATTTGGTATTGTAAGGGGTCATAAAGAAACCTGAATTTACTTGTGGCGGCATCCAGCTTTTAGCGCCTTTTGCTGCTGCATCCATGCTTTGAATATCAGCATCATACATTTTCAACTGTGGATTATTTGTTTTGATAGTAGTCAAAATGGTATCCAATGAAAGTGTTTGTGCTACAATAGTAGTACTACTTAAAATCAAATAACTTATTGCGATATAATATTTAATGTTTTGCATCTATAAGATCTATTTTACCTTTTGTTTTTAATTCACGAAGTTTTGACATTTCGAAAACAACAGGTGTTACTAATAATACATAAATAGTCGAGGTGATTGTACCACCAATGAGCGGAACCGTGATAGGAAGCATCACATCGGCGCCTGTTCCTGTTGCCCAAAGAATTGGTATTAATCCAAATAAGGAAACGGAAACAGTCATTAGTTTTGGTCGCAACCTTTTGGCTGAACCATCAATAATATATTCTCTCAAAATAGCTTCTGTAATTGTTGCTGCACTGTTCCCATGTTTTGCCACCATTTTGTTCATCGCCTCATTCAAATAAATGGTTATTAGCATAGCTGTTTCGACAGCCAAACCAAACAATGCAATAAAACCGACGGCTACGGCTACCGATAAATTAATACCATAAAAATACACCATAAAAATACCTCCAATTAAAGCAAACGGTACCGTTATCATGGTTATCAAAGCTTCTTTCATGGAACGATACGTAAAGTATAAAACAAGAAAAATAATAACAACGACAATAGGCAATATCATACCTAATGTTTTGTTGGCTCTGATTTGATTTTCCCATTGTCCGCTCCATTCCACATAATATCCTTTTGGCATTTTAGTCATCATAGTATCCAATTTTTTCTGCGCCTCTTTTACGGTACTTCCTAAATCACGGTCCCGAACATTAAACAATACGCTACCACGAAGCATTGCATTTTCGCTGTTTATCATGGGCGGTCCATCACTTATTTTCACATCAGCAACCGTTTCTAACGGAATTGGTCCAAATTGCATTGTTTGTACTTGCAGTTTTTTTAGGGCTTCTAAACTATTTCGATATTCCTGTGCATATCTCGCATTTACCGAAAAACGTTGCCTTCCTTCGATAGTTGTCGTGAGTTTCATCCCTCCAATAGCCGCTTCAACAACAGTATTTATATCGTCAATTGAAAGCCCATATCTACCAATCACCTCCCGTTTTGCTTCTATGTCAATATATTTCCCTCCGGTTATGGGTTCGGCATATAAATCTTTTACTCCAGCTGTGCCTTCGAGTGCTTTTTTAATTTTTTGGGATAATGCGTTTATGGTATCTAAACTTGCTCCATAAATTTTAATTCCAACATCGGTTCGGATACCCGTTGAAAGCATATTGATACGATTGATGATGGGTTGGGTAAAGCCATTAGTTACTCCGGGTATTTGCAGTTTGTTGTTTATTTCGTTAACAATATCATTTTTCGTTTTGCCTGCTCTCCATTCTTGTTGGGGCTTTAACAAAACAATGGTTTCAATCATACTTATCGGGCTGTTATCGGTTGCTGTATTTGCTCTCCCGGCTTTTCCTAAAACGTGTGCCACTTCGGGTATCGATTTTATTAATTTGTCCTGAACTTGTAATATTCGTTTTACTTCAGAATTGGATACATCCGGCAAGGTTACCGGCATAAACAAGATGGAACCTTCATCTAATGGAGGCATAAATTCTGAACCTAAACGCGTAAACATTAAAACTCCTATCAAAAGTGCAATGATATTGATACCCAATACTGTTTTTCTCCATTTTAAACAAAGGGTTAAAATAGGCGTATAGATGCTTTCCAGTTTTCTATTAATTGGATTTTTTTCTTCCACTCGAAGTCTGCCTTTAAGTAAAAAACTAATTAACACAGGGGTAAGTGTTATAGCAAAAAATGCATCAACAATAAGTATTAACGATTTTGTCCATGCCAATGGACTAAAGAGTTTTCCCTCCATGCCTGTAAGGAGAAAGACAGGTAAAAAAGAGGTAATTATAATTACGGTTGAATAGAAAACACCTGGTCCAACTAATTTAGAAGAGGATTCAATTAGCTGCAATTTTTCATCAGATGATAATGGATCGTGTTGTTTTTTGACTATTTTTTTAAAAAAATTCCTCATCGCTACAAATTATTTGTTGTTATCCATTTCTTCTTGTTTCTCCGAAATTGTCCTATAAGCATTCTCTACCATCACAATTCCGTCATCAACAATAACACCTATTGCCAGCGCAATACCCGTTAGTGACATAATATTGGAAGATATTCCAAAAGCTTGTAGAAAGATAAATGCAACCGCAACGGATATTGGTATTTGGATTAAAATGATTAAGGCACTTCGCCAATGAAAAAGAAAAAGAAGAATTATTATAGAAACGGCAATCATTTCTTCGATTAAAGTTCCTTTAACCGATGCAATAGCTTTTTCTATCAATTCGCTTCTGTCATAAGACGTTTTAAAAGTAACGCCTTCGGGTAAGCCTTTTTCGACTTCTTTCATTTTTTCTTTAACCGCTGTGATTATTTTATCAGCATTTTCGCCATAACGCATCACTACAATTCCGCCAACCACTTCGCCAGTTCCATTTTCATCAAAAATCCCTAATCTCAAATCGCCCCCCATTTGTATCGAACCAATGTCTTTTACTTTTACAGGAACGGAATTATAGTTTTTAATGGCAATGTCTTCTACATCTTTTATGTTTTTTATGTAGCCTAAACCTCTTACGATATAGGACATATTACTCATTTCAAATTTCCGTCCTCCAACATCATTATTATTTGCCTTGACAGCATTCATCACTTCCATCATGCTTACATTGTAGTATTGCATTTTTAGGGGGTCTAACACCAATTGATATTGTTTTTCAAAACCTCCAAACGAGGCCACTTCTGCCACGCCCGGTACGGTCTGTAATGCGAATTTCACATACCAGTCTTGCAATGCTCTTAGCTCTCCCAAATCCATACCGTTGGCTTGCAAATGATACCAAAAAATATGTCCCACACCAGTACCGTCTGGACCTAATGTTGGTACAACATTTTGTGGCAACAACCGTTGGGCATAATTTAACCTTTCCAAAACCCGGGTTCTTGCCCAATAGACATCGACATCATCTTCAAAAACGATGTAGACAAAACTCATCCCGAACATGGAGGCACCACGAATATTTTTAATTTTTGGAATGCCTTGCAGGTTAGAGACCAAAGGATAAGTTACTTGCGCTTCTATAACCTGCGGGCTTCTCCCCATCCATTCCGTAAAGACAATGACTTGATTCTCTGACAAATCGGGAATGGCATCTATCGGATTTTGTTGTACACTATAAATACCCCAGCCAAATAAACAGGCCGAAACTAGTAGTACAACAAATCGGTTTTTTAATGAAAATGATATTAATTTTTCGACCATACTATTTAGTTTTTTGATGAAAGGCTATCTTTTGTTTTATTAATCCAATTGATTACTTCCTGTTTTTGAGTAGGTGTTAGTATAGCATTTTTATGAATGAAAGTATATGAAGACAAAGGCATTTCATCTGATTTTATTTGCTTGACTATAGCTTCTAATTTACTTTCTTGCTTTCGCTTGGAGTAATTTCCGAATTCATAAAAATTTAAATCTTTCTTTCCGTCTTTAATGTGACTTTCCATAAAAGAACGCCCTGGTTGAACGTATGAATACCAAGGATAATTTGTGTTATCACTGTGACAATCGTAACAGGATGTTCGTAAAATGGTTTCCACATTTTTGGGAACATTGTAGATTTTTGTAAAATTTCCAATTAAATCCTGCCCATAACTTTTATTACGAGCAGGTTGATACAATTGCATTAGCAAAAAAATAATTAACCCAATAAACAGTGTTTTTTGGATGATTTTTTTCATCTTACAATTCCTTTTGTATTGAACCACATGTAAGCATTTTATTACCGTAATATGGATTCTTGATATCTTTGGTTTCACTTATCCAAATAGCCCCTTTTCCATTATCTGCCATAGGGCAAAAATCTTGATAGACTTTTTGATCAGATCCGAAAGTTTTGATTAAATCAGTTACATCTTTACTTAAAAGTACAAAATGTTCTCTTTGATGCTCTAATTTACCAGCGTTATCTCCAATATGTTCTGCGTGTTCTTTGGCATCATCGGCAATATCAAGATATTCCTTTTTCAATTTTGCATTTGGTATTGTATTGGAATTTATTTTATTGAAAGTTACATATAATGCTTTACCCGCATTGGCTGCACCTTTTGTGTCGTCTTTAGTCAGTGCATTTTTCAGTTTCAAATAGTTACTCACAATTTCATTGATTGAAAATTTAGTTTGTGTAACTGGTGCAACAGTTGTTTCGGTTTTGACTTCAGTTGAAGTACCGGAAGTAGTTTTGGTAACTTCATTTACCGGCTCTGTGAGTTCCATTCCACATTTAGAGCATTTCTCTCCCTTTTTTCCTGCAATTTCTGGATGCATAGAACACGCATATATTTGAGAAGTGCTCTCTGTTGTTTCTGAATTAGTTGTTGCAGCTTCTTTGTTTTTTTGGTTACAAGAAACCATTACGAATGCCATCACAATGGCAGAAAGAATTACATTTTTCATTTTTTTCATTTATTAATTGGTAGAAATAATGTTGCTGTTAGCAACATTTTCTGATGAATATTTTTTTTAAAATCCACTTTAATACGGATACTACTTTTCATTTTAGTATTGATTATATAACAAGCGCATCGCAAATAATTGTTTACAATGCGTATCTAATTGAAATAAAAAGAGATTCAAATTTTACATAATAAAATTATTTTTTATTATCCTCTTTTTTAGTCATTTCCATTCCGCATTTAGGACAATTTCCTGGCTTATCAGAAGTTGCTCCATCCATTGTACAAACATATTTTGTAACAATCTCACTACTGGCTTGACTACCTTTAACAGCGTGGTTGTATTCTCTAGTTTTAACCATTTTCATTCCGCATTTGCTACATCCACCTTCAATTAAACTTATTTCTTCAGGATGCATCGGACAGGTATAAGTTACTTTTTGAACTTCTTTTTGTACCATATCCATCCCGCATTTAGGGCATTTTCCTGGTTTGTCAGAAGTTGCACCATCCATTGTGCAAACATATTTTATAATAACCTTACTGCTTGCTTGACTTCCCTTCACAGCGTGATTGTATTTTCGTTCCGTGGTTTTTACCATTTTCATTCCACACTTGCTACAGTCCCCTTCCATTGAACTCACCTCATTAGGATGCATAGGACAAGAATAAACGGTAGTATTTACTTCATTTTTAGAAGTATCTTTTGTTTTTTGAGCCAAAATAGCTGTGTTGGCCGCAAAAAATAAACTTAAGGCAATAATTAGAGTTTTCATTTTTTCTATATTTAAAATTAATAATACAAAGGACATTAATTTACTAAAGAGAATAGCTGTAATATTTTACAACAGATTTGTAATATTTACAGATTCTCTAATCCAACTCTTTTATTATCATTTAATGATTTAAATTGAGAAGGTGTATATCCAGTTTCTTTTTTGAATTGATTTGACAGATAAGAAATACTGCTATAGTTCATTTTATATGCTATTTCTGATATAGAAATTTCATTATCAGAAAGGTATTGCTTTATTTTTTCAATCTTATGGCCAATATAAAAATGTTCAATGGTTTTGTTTTCAGTTTCAGAGAACACATTACTCAAATAATTATATTCTTTATTAATATTTGACTGAATATAAGTTGATAAATTCAAATGCTGTAATTCTTCGTGTTGATTAACAAAAGTATTTACTAATAATTTGATTTTTTCGACTACTTTATCATTTCCTTTTTTAATAATTGTAAATTCAAATTGGGAGAAAGCCTTTTGAATTTCATCAATTTGATGTTTTAAAAGTTCTTCTTTAATTTCAACTTCACCTAGTTGAATAGCAATAATGGTATAGCCGAATCTTTCTAACTCTGATTTGACTATCATAGTACATCGATTACAGACCATATTTTTGATATAGAGCTTCATTTACTTAATTGTTTTAATGTGACTCAATATTTTTTTGAGCCTTAGTAGGGATTTAATCTGTTTTCTTTGCTTTACTCAACCGAGAGTTCCTTATATAAGGCAATATTTGATAATAAATCGTTACGTATTGGATACCAACAATAGTTATATTGTCCTTGCAATTAAAGAGTCCACTGTGTGTTAAGTCATTTTAAATTAACTAAACAATCGCAAAATGACAGCATAAAAGAGCCGTACTTTTGAAAATTACATTAGTCGAGAAATACAAGGATTTTAAAGTAAAGAATACTTTTTATTTGACACACTTATGGCTGTCAAATTTAAAATTCAGCCTATTTTTGGTATAAGCCATAAAGAATTGAAACCAGAAGAAATAAAGGTTTCATAATTGTTGAATTTTTGTTTTTCTGAAGAGAAATCAAAAATAGTACTATTAAAGTTCAATTCATCAATTGTAATAGAGGTTTTGCAAGAAGACGCACAACCGCACTTAGAATGGTTACATTTTCCTCCGCAACCATCGTGGTTTTTATTTTTTGAATGATTGTCATTTTTGCAACAATCATCTTCGTCCATTTTTGAGGAAGTCTCTTTTTTACAAGAATGTTTTGCTGAATTGTTTTCACACGCAAAAGAACTACTTGGAATCAGTAAGAAACCAAATAATACGATTACTAAAATGTGAAATTTGTTCATTAGAATTTTAATTTATATCTAAATTAATCAAATTATATTGATTGAGTGCTAATAATGTGTTAAAAACATATTGCTATAAACATTGAAGAGAGCTATATACTTAACTGTACCAATGACAAATTTATAATTAAGTCATATAAACATTGAGATTTGTAATAGCTGTATAACAGTCGATTTTTCAATATGCTTACTTATTGCTATTTTACCTAATTATCTGTTTTCTATATGTTTGATTGAAACAAAATGGAAAAATTATTTAGATTTTATTTAATTCATTAAAACGAAGAAACTTATAGTAAAAGGAGCTTTTTGAAAAAATATACATTAAAATTAAAGACTGTTAAAATTAATTTAAAAACACTGTTAATATTTAGTCTAAATAAACTTGCTGGTTTGAAAATGGAATTTTATATTTGCGCCATTATTTTTAATTATTCTAAATAAATGAGCAAAAAAAACTTTTTAATTAGCTTTATAGCTGCGATAATGTTATCGAGCTGTACTGACGATTCCGAATATGTGCCTGTTATTAGCAATAAAACAGCAATCGGAAAATTAATTTTTTTTGATAAAAACCTCTCCAATCCTATCGGTCAAGCGTGTGCTTCTTGCCATGCGCCTGAAACTGGTTTTAGTGACCCTCTACACAGAGACATTTCGGAAGGAGCTGTAACTGGTACTTTTTCGAACATCAATTCTCCAAATTTAGCTTACAATGTATTTTCCCCAGAGCGTACCTATAATACAACCGATGAAACTTATATTGGAGGTCTTTTTCTTAATGGACGATCTCCAAACCTAAAAGAACAGCTCATTCATCCCTTTATTGGTGCAGTAGAAATGAATAATGGCACTATTGCAAATGT